>NZ_JAWLSG010000006.1:0-501703 GCF_033142305.1 Rhodococcus sp. IEGM 27
CCAGGACATCTCGAACACACCAATCGAAATCAGCATCTTCGGGAAGTTCAGGCGCCTTCGTCCAACCTCGTGTCCCCGGCCCTTGCAGGCGGAGTCGGTGTCCGTGTCGCTCTGACTTCGAATAAGTTACGCGACGAACACCCGCTACGCCAAATTGCCTGGTCAGGCTGCTGGAGCGCCTTCTTACGGAACCCAGTACTTTGCGGCGAGTTCCTCGATGACCAGATCGCCGTCGGCTGCCTGCTCCAGCGCGGCAAGATCCGCATCGATCGACACCAGCCGGGGATCGTCACCTTCCGCCTCCTGGACCGGGTGGCCCCCGTCTTCGGCGAGCTGGCGGAGCAACTTCTCCCGGACCCGGTCCTTCAGCGAATCACTCATACACGAATCATGACCGTGGGACGGAGGGTTGTCGAGAGCAGCGCCCGGTCACTCTTCGGCGTCGTCGGGTGCCTTCACGTTGTCGCTCTTACCGAAGACTCGGAGCGCTGTCGGAATGAGCACGATCAATGCTCCGAGGATCGCAATCAACGAGAAAACCTGCATTGCCATCTGTGAACCGACTCTCTGTTTCATGCCGGCGGCGACCGTCGTCAAGCCGGCGCCAGCCAGCTTCCCCAAGATGTATTCCTCGTGACCGTAAACGCCGCGAGAGTGATCAGCACACCCACCATCACATATGGACGGATGACGATCGATCGAGCTCGCGCTCCCGCCCAGCGACGCTGCGCCCACCGCACCCACAGGTACACCGAGACAGCGAGCAACGGAACGATCAAGGCGTTGCTCGACAACGCGGCCCCGATGTCCAGATCGGTGAGGTCGTGGACAGCCCGAAGGCCCCCGCAGGCCGGACACCACCAGCCCGTCAATGCGTACACGGGGCAGAAGCCGTACGCACCCGACTGATGTGGATCGCGAAAGTGCAGGAGAGCGACGGCGGCGGCCGCCCCTGCAGCAACCGTCGCCGGCGCACCGAGCGCACGTAGACCCGCCACCTGTGAGGTACGGGCCCGATTCTCCATGTCCACGCTTCCAGTCTTCCGGATCTTTCCCCGCCGTGGCGGGTCTGGACTGCGAACGACACAGATCCCCGTCCTCGACGTGTCGGATCCGAATACGACTCTGGCCCTCCCCGAGGAATCGGGAAGGGCCAGAGAACCGCTGAGCTGCCTGAGAGAATCGAACTCTCGACCTTTTCATTACGAGTGAAATGCTCTACCGACTGAGCTAAGGCAGCGGTGCCTTTCGGCGGTGGCGAGTCTAGCGCCTCAACCCCGAGTATGCGAAAACGGCTCCCTGAACGCGTCGCCGAGGCTGGCCACCATGGCGTCGACAGCCCACTGTGGTTTGACGTTGACAGCGATCGCCTCACGGCATTCGAGTACCGCTTCGATGCACTTCAGCAGGCCTTCCGGCGAGGTTCTCGACGCGAGTTCCGCAGCTCGGTCGGCCATGTCGGGATGGTTTGCTGCGGCTGCCGATCCCCACGTGGCGGCGAGGGCGTCGCGGTAGAGACCCGCGAGATCGATGAGAGCGCGATCCAGCGCATCACGACCCGTGCGGGTAGCCCTCGACTTCTGCCGCTTCTCCAGATCCTTGAGTACACCGGCCGATCCTCGGATGGCCCCGGCAGCGCCCTTGCCGGTGCCTCCTGCACCGAGGGCAGTGCGCAACTCTTCCGTCTCCTGCTCGTCTCGAGCCGCACTCATCTCTTTTGCTTCGGCATCGGCTGAGCGCACCAACTCCTCGGCAGCCGCGAACGCAGTCGCGGGTCGCAATGCCGCGACCGCAAGGTCCAGGGCTTCCTTGCGACGAATGCGGGAATTCAAGTCGGTCGCCAGTCGCCGTGCCCTCCCGACATGACCGCCACTGATCGACGCGGCAAGGCGCGCCTCTTCGGGCTCCACACCATCCCTCTCGCGCAGAACCTGAGCGATCGCGTCCGCCGACGGAGTGACGAGGGCGACGTGCCGGCAGCGCGACCGCAGGGTCACCGAGATGTCTTGGGGATCGACGGAAGGAGCGCACAGCAAGAACACGGTGCGATCCGGCGGCTCCTCGACAACCTTGAGGAGAGCGTTGGCCGCGCCCTCGGTGAGACGGTCTGCGTCCTCCACAACGACGATCTGCCAGCGACCGGTACTGGGCCTGCGGGAGGCCGTCTGCACGATGGCCCGCATCTCCCTCACGCTGATGCTCAGTCCTTCTGGAACCACCCGCCGCACATCACCGTGGGTGCCTGCCATTGCAGTGGTGCAGGAGTGGCACGCACCGCAGCCAGGGACGCCGTCACTGGTGCATTGCAAGGCCGCAGCGAAGCACTGTGCGGCCACCGACCTGCCCGAGCCTGGGGGGCCCGTGAAAAGCCACGAATGCGTCATCGACGACCCCATTGAGCCGAGTCCGAGACGGGCCGCCGTAGCAGCGGCCGTCAGTTCGGCCTCGACGTCTGCCTGGCCCACCAACCGGTCGAATACGGTCACGACGTCAGACTATCCCGCACCTGCGACACCCCCGACGCCCCGCCGTACCGGCTCACGCCTTCTTGTCCGCAGCCTTCTTCGCAGCAGCCTTCTTCGCCGGTGCCTTCTTGGCAGCAGTCTTCTTCGCCGCAGCCTTCTTGGCCGGTGCCTTCTTGGCGGGAGCCTTCTTCTTGACAGGTCCGCGCGCCCGACGCTCCGCCAGCAGTTCCGACGCCCGAGCGTCGGTGATGCTTTCCACTTCATCGCCCTTGCGAAGGCTGGCGTTGGTTTCGCCGTCCGTTACATACGGTCCGAACCGGCCGTCCTTGATCACCATCGGCTTCTCACTGACCGAGTCGACGCCCAGCTCCCGCAGGGGCGGCGTCGCCGATGCCTGCCGTCCGCGGCGCTTGGGCTCCGCGTAGATCTTCAAGGCCTCTTCCAGCGTGACCGTAAACATCTGGTCTTCGGTGGCGAGTGACCGCGAATCGGTGCCCTTCTTGAGGTAGGGACCGTATCGGCCGTTCTGAACGGTGATCTCTTCCTTCGATTCGGGATCGATACCCACCACACGCGGCAACGACAGCAACTTCAGGGCGTCGTCGAGGGTGACCGTGGCCAAATCCATGGACTTGAGAAGCGAACCGGTTCTCGGCTTGGGGCCCGCTGTCTTCTTCGCCGCCTTCTTGGCAGGGGCTTTCTTCGCAGCCGTCTTGGTCTTGGTGGTGCCCTCGGCAGGCTCCGGCTCGATGACCGGCACCACGGCCGGTTCGGGCTCGGGTTCCGGCTCGGGAAGAATCTCCGTGACGTAAGGGCCGAACCGGCCCTCCTTCGCTACGATCTCGTGCCCGGTCAGTGGATCGACACCGAGCTTGCGACCCTCCTGGGGGGTCGAGAACAGCTTCTCGGCGTACTCGGGTGTCAGCTCGTCCGGCGGAAGGTCGTCGGGCAGGTTCGCCCGCTGCGAGATGAGGTCACCCTCGGGGTCGTCCGGGTTGCGAACCATCCGCTCGAGATAAGGACCGAAGCGTCCGACACGGACGTGAACTTCGCGGCCTTCGGCGTCGTCGAAGAGTCGGATGGAGTTGACCTCGCGGGCGTCGATCTCTTCGAGATTGACACCGACCATCTTCTTCAGGCCACCCTCGCGGGCGACGGAACCCTCGGCGCCGTGATCACCGCCGAAGTAGAAACTGCTCAGCCAGTTGCCGCGCTGTTCCCGGCCACCGGCGATTGCGTCGAGGTCGTCCTCCATCCCGGCGGTGAAGTCGAAGTCGACCAGCCGACCGAAGTGCATCTCGAGGAGACCGATGACGGCGAACGCGACCCAGGACGGCACCAACGCACTACCGCGCTTGTAGACGTATCCACGGTCGAGGATGGTCTTGATGATCGACGAATAGGTGGACGGGCGACCGATGCCCAGCTCTTCGAGGGTCTTGATCAGGCTCGCCTCGGTGTACCGGGCCGGTGGATTGGTGGTGTGACCGTCCGGATCGAGTTTGGTCGCGGTAACCGCCTGGCCCTCGACGAGCACCGGCAGGCGCGACTCGGCGTCGTCGGACTGGCCGCCGGCTTCTTCGTCGACACTTTCGACGTATGCCTTCAGGAAGCCGGCGAACGTGATGGTGCGGCCCGACGCGGAGAACGTGCACTCTTCGCCCGTACCTGCCGTACCCGAGATCCGCAGGGTGAGCGTGGTGCCGCGGGCATCGGCCATCTGGGACGCCACGGTGCGCTGCCAGATCAATTCGTAGAGCCGGAACTCGTCGGTGTCGAGCCGTGAGTGCAGCTGCCCCGGAGTCTGGAAGACGTCACCCGCAGGACGGATCGCCTCGTGCGCTTCCTGGGCGTTCTTCACCTTGCGGGTGTACTGGCGCGGCGACGCGTGAACGTACTCTGCGCCGTACAACTCGGTGGCCTGCGCGCGCGCTGCGGCGATGGCCGATGTAGACAACGTCGTCGAGTCGGTACGCATGTAGGTGATGTAGCCGTTTTCGTACAACCGCTGGGCGATGCGCATCGTCCGCTCCGACGTGAATCGGAGCTTGCGTCCCGCTTCCTGCTGGAGCGTCGACGTCATGAATGGTGGGTAGGGCTTGCGCGTGTACGGCTTGCTCTCCGCGGACGACACGGTGAGGTCGACACCGGCGAGGGATTCGGCGAGCCTCTGTGCGCGGGCCTCGTCGAGCACCGTGACCGTGCCGGTCTTCAGCTGGCCGTCCGAGCCGAAATCGCGACCCGACGCGACCCGTGAACCGTCGACACTCACCAGACGTGCCCCGAAGCTGCGCGGGCTCGCGTCGGCGCCTGCGTCGAGGGTGGCCGAGATGTCCCAGTAGGACGCGGACCGGAATGCCATCCGCTCGCGTTCACGCTGAACGATGACACGGGTGGCGACGGACTGCACTCGGCCCGCCGACAACTTCGGCATGACCTTCTTCCACAGGACCGGACTGACCTCGTAACCGTAGAGACGGTCGAGGATGCGCCGAGTTTCCTGGGCATCCACCAGGTCGGTGTCGAGTTCGCGGGTGTCGTCGGCAGCCGCTCGGATGGCCGGCTCGGTGATCTCGTGGAAGACCATCCGCCGAACCGGAATCTTCGGCTTGAGAGTTTCGAGCAGGTGCCAGGCGATGGCCTCGCCCTCACGGTCGGGGTCGGTGGCGAGGAATAGTTCGTCGGCGTCCTTGAGGAGGCCCTTCAGTTCCGTGACCTTGGACTTCTTCTCTGGACTGACCACGTACAGCGGCTCGAAATCATGATCGACGTCGACACCGAGTCGGGCCCACGGCTCACCTTTGTACTTGGCCGGAACGTCGGCGGCCCCGCGAGGAAGGTCACGAATGTGCCCCACCGACGCCTCGACGACATAGTTCTTTCCGAGGTACGGAGCTATCTTGCGGGCCTTGGTCGGCGACTCGACGATCACGAGGCGGCGAGGCTGGCCGGACGCTCCCGCCGCATCCTGTGCACTGCCGTTGTCACCTTTTGCCACCTGTTGCCCGAGCCTTCCTGAAGTCGATCGCTGCCACCCGATAGTTGTGCAGACAAACCGTTTATACCGGGTTCACCTATTACTAGAGTGACATACCCGCGACCCGTCCTCGCAGATCAGTACTGCCTACGCGGTCCTACACGTGGGGCCAACCGGTACGATCGTCCATATTTGCGGGTGCTTCGCCGATACTCTCGACCAGTCTGCCGAGCCTACGCCGACCCGATATTCGGAGGCCGGGACCCGACCCGCGCGTGCCGATCAACGTCGGCGCCATACCCGCCCTCATCAAGGCCTGAGCCAGTGGCGCGTGGGTGTCCGGGGCGTGAGGATCGAGTCCGAGAACGAAGCGTTCCCCGTCCGCTTCGCCGTGGCCCGCAGCCAGAGCCCAGAACCGCAGCTGCCTCCCGGACGGCACCCAGCCCGGCGGCACCGCCTTCACCGCGCCCCTCGTCCACTGCTCCGCGAGAGGCCGCACGTCGACTACCGAAGCGGTGCGCACGAGCGGGCTGCCCTCGTCGCTCCGGGTGATCTCGGCTTCCAGCCCCGCCTCCGCGATCATCTCGGCGATTCCTTCCGCCCGCCACAGCGCATCCACCACTATGGAAATCCGCGCGCGGCCGCCGCCGGAGACCACCTGGCCCGACGCTGCGAGAAGCCCACCCAGATCCGCAACCGCCGGTGGAAGTGCCTCTGCAGAGAAGAAGGAGAGCTGACTCATCGACGTACCCCCTTCTGCCACGTCACTGTGGCCGCCAGCATGGAAAAACGAATCGTCCCCCACCGCCTCGGGCGATGGGGGACGATTCGGACGGAATCGCGAGATCCCGCCTATCTGATTTTCGTGTCCACGGAATGGACGGCAGAATCAGACTGCGCGAACGCCGGTTGCCTGGGGGCCCTTGGTGCCCTGGCCGACCTCGAACTCCACGCGCTGGTTCTCCTCGAGAGTGCGGAAACCGCTGCCCTGGATCTCGGAGTAGTGAACGAAGACGTCAGCGGAGCCGTCCTCGGGTGCGATGAAGCCGAAGCCCTTTTCCGCGTTGAACCACTTCACAGTGCCCTGTGCCATGCTTTTCCTTCTCTTTCTAACCACCGGATTCGGCGGACAGCACGTACAGTCCGCCGGGCCGGTTCCGACCGCTGTACTTCTTGATTTCCCCCTCAGGAAAAGCAGAGCACCGCGTTCGCAACATCGATCCTGCGAACGCTCACTCTTTCAAGCCCACGAACACAGAAGCTGCGACCAAGATGTAGTCAACCATGAACTCCGCGAACGCAACAGTCGAAAACGGAACAATTCACACAAAATGTTGATCTTGTAGCGAACAGCCGCGAATCGACGCATCCGGTCGGCACGTGCCGTACCCCCGGAAACATCCTGAAGAGTCGACTCGCTATCATCATATATGCAGGTCGTGGCGGTGTAGAAGCTCCTCGCCCCGCTCCATCGACAGCCCGGAGAGATCAGTGAGCACACCGTTTTCGCCCCGTGACGACAGTGGAAATACTGGCGAAACATACGGTCGCGAGTTGCTCGACAGGGTGCTCGACGGCGTCCCGCCGAACGAAACGCCATTGACATTTGCCGCCGAAATGCCTGCTCGGACGTCGGCACTGACGGATTGGCCCACGTGGGCGCACCCCTCGGTCGTCTCGGCCCTCCAGCAGAACGGGATCGCCCGCCCGTGGAGCCATCAAGCGGCTGCCGCCGATTTTGCCCACCAGGGCACGAACGTGGTGGTGTCGACCGGAACGGCATCGGGAAAGTCGCTCGCCTACCAGCTACCGGTACTCACCACTCTGGCAATGGATCCGCGGGCGACCGCCCTCTACCTGTCACCGACCAAAGCCCTGGGCGCAGACCAGTTGCGGGCGGTGACCTCGATCATCGACGCTACGGACGACCTTCGGGGCGCTTGCCCTTGCATGTTCGACGGTGACACCCCGTCGGAGGTGCGTCAGTGGGCGCGCGAGAACTCACGGTGGCTCTTCACCAACCCCGATATGCTGCACATCTCCCTTCTCCGGACCCATCAACGGTGGTCGCACTTCTTCCGCAATCTGGCGTTTGTCGTAATCGACGAATGCCACTCCTACCGTGGTGTCTTCGGCTCCAATGTGGCTCTCGTCCTGCGCCGACTCCGACGCATCGCGGCGCGATACGGGGCCGACCCTGTCTTCGTCCTCGCCTCCGCCACCACAGCGGAACCCGGCGCCGCCGCGTCCCGCCTCATCGGGGCCCCGTGCGCCGAGATAGTGGACGACGGGTCGCCTCACGGCCCGCGGACCATCGCCCTCTGGGAGCCACCCCTCATGCGGGAGGTGACGGGAGAGAACGGGAGTCCGGTCCGCAGGCCTGCAGGTTCGGAGGCCGCACGCATCATGGCCACCCTGATGACCGAGGGGGCACGTACTCTCACCTTCGTCCGTTCGCGGCGCGGCGCCGAGCTGACTGCCATGGCCACCAAACGCCTACTCGCGGAGGTCGATCCCGACCTTGCCACACGGGTCGCGTCGTACCGCGCCGGCTACCTGGCCGAAGACAGACGCGCGCTCGAGGCTGCCCTCGCCGACGGCACGCTGCTCGGTGCGGCAACGACAAACGCGCTCGAACTCGGAGTCGACATCGCCGGACTCGACGCCGTGGTGGTGGCGGGATTTCCCGGGACGGTCGCCTCGTTCTGGCAGCAGGGAGGCCGCTCCGGCCGGCGCGGTGAAGGATCGCTCGTCGTCCTGGTAGCCCGCGACGATCCGCTGGACACCTACCTCGTGCACCACCCGTCCGCACTCTTGGACAAGCCGGTGGAGGCCACCGTCACCGACCCGTCCAATCCGTACGTCCTCGGTCCACAATTGCTGTGCGCAGCAATGGAGTTGCCGCTTTCCGATGCCGAAGCGGAAAAATTCGGCGGTCTCGACGTCCTCGCAAAGCTGTCCGAACAGGGCTTGATTCGCAGGCGCGCCCACGGCTGGTTCGTGACTGCGGGAACAAATCCGCATGGCGCACTGGATATCCGGGGTGGAATCGGTACACAAGTAGCAATAGTGGTGTCGGAAACCGGACGTCTGCTGGGAACCGTCGACACCGGTCGCGCCCCGGCGACCGTCCATCCCGGCGCCGTACACATCCATCAGGGGGAGTCGTATGTCATCGACGAACTCGATCTCGATCAAGGTCTTGCCCTGGTTCACGCCGAGGACCCCGATTGGACGACCTCGGCCCGGGAAACCACCGAGATCACCGTGACGGCTGTGCTGGAGCAGAAACTTTTCGGTGACGTCGAAGTGGCACTCGCCGAGGTAGAGGTAACGCACCAGGTGATCGGGTACCTGCGCAGACTGCCGTCCGGTGAAGTACTCGACTCGGTGGAGTTGGACATGCCGGAGCAGACCCTCTGCACCCGTGCCGTGATGTACACGATGACCCCGGAGCTGCTCTCCCGAGCCGGTGTCGCGGCCGAACGTGTGCCCGGATCCCTCCACGCCGCTGAGCACGCAGCCATCGGACTCCTACCCCTGGTCGCGGTGTGCGATCGCGAGGACGTCGGCGGCGTCTCGACGGCGTTGCATGCCGACACCGGCTTGCCCACCGTGTTCGTCTACGACGGACACGCCGGCGGTGCCGGATTCGCCGACCGGGGCCACGCCGAGCTCGCGCGGTGGCTGGGCGCGACCCGGGACGCGATCACTTCGTGCGAGTGCACCTCCGGTTGCCCTTCCTGTGTGTACTCACCGAAATGTGGAAACGGAAACGACCCCCTCGACAAGGACGGTGCTATCCGAGTCCTCGCGGCGGTGCTCGACGCGCTCGGATGAGCGGCCGTCTCATTCCGCAGGTCCGGCCCGAGCCACTGCCCGGGCATCTCGAATGCCCAGCGAGGACAGCAACATCGGGGCCGTGACCGTCACCACCACATCCCAGTCGTCGACTGTGCAGTCGACCACCTCGGCGTGCATCCGCTCCGCCACCGCCCGCGCCACAGCGCACGCGGACTCGCTGCCCCGGGCGAGTCCCACTCCGGCGGCCAGGGCCCCAAGATCCGCCGCGGACTGAGCCCGGTGCCGCACCGAGACCGCCGAACCGAGGTGCAGCAGAGTCGCCGTTATCACCACCAGCGCCGCGAGCCCGAAACATGCCAGCACTGTGGCGGAACCACACTCGTCGCGAGCATTCATCGCCCACCCCACCCTGCGGCGGTGGGCTCGCGTACCGCGACCGCTTCCGCCGAGATATGCACGAGCGGAAGGAGCGGACTGCGGGCGCGTACGGTGGCGACGACGAGATCCCCCTCCTCGCGCAACACCACGTCGGCGCCCTCAGGAGCCACCCTCGCCGCTGCGGACATCGCCGACTCCCGATCCCCGCGAGCAGCGAGACGAGCCGCTTCACGGGCCGAGTCGACACAGCGAACATGGAGCGTCGCCGCCGTGATCGCTCCGATGCACAGGACGACCACCACCACGATGGACGCGATCGCAATGGCCGCCTCCACCGTGACCGCCCCCGCATCCGAGCGCCGCAGCCCCCTCGACTGTGTCATCAGACCGTGGTACTCAGCGCTTTGTCGATGATATTCGTCAGCGCGGTCACAATGCTGTCACCGGTGACCACCGAATAGAGCACCGCACCGAACGCCGCCGCGGCGATCGTGCCGATTGCGTACTCGGCGGTCGACATCCCCTCCTCCTCGACCGCAAGCAGTGTCAGGCGAGCCGTCAGAGCGCGCATCGTGTTCACCATCATGTTTCCCCCTTGTTGTACCGGCGCAGTGGATCTGCACCGGGAGTGTGAAGTCAGAGCAGTCCACCATCGAGAACCCGGGAGGCGAGACCGACGACGACGGGAATGATCCCGAGGCAGATGAAGGCAGGCAGGAAACACAGACCCAGGGGACCGCTGATCAGCACACCGGCGCGTTCGGCCGAAGCCGCCGCCGAATCCTCGACCTGGGAGCGACTTTCTGTTGCCAACTCGGTCATCGAGCCTGCCAACGACGATCCTGACCTGGCCGAGCGACGAGCCATTCGGGCAAGTGATTCGGTGGCCGGATCCGACGCCGCCGACTCCCATGCGGTGGCCGCGTCCGCTCCCAGGGACAGTAGATCCGCCGCTCGGCGCAACGACTCCGACAGCGGCGCTGGGGCCGTGAGCGACACCGCCTCGGCGGCGACCGCGACAGGGAGCCCCGAGCGTAGGCACGCGGCAAGCAAGTCGAAGGTGGCTGCGACGGCGAGCGGGTCCTCGCGCCGGTGTCGATCGTCGCCGTCGTTCTGCACGAGCGGGCCACGCTCGCCCTGCAGGCGCGCGCGTGAAGGCCGGCGACCCGGAAGGATGAGAAGTGCACCGGCCATGAGCGACAGCATGATCCAGGTCATTGTGTTACCTGCGCGGTGATGCGGTCGGTCCACAGCAGTCCCGCACACACCAAGCCCGTCCCCAGCACGGCCAGACCACCGCCCAGTCCGCCGCCGAGCAACACTTCGAGTGGCGAAGCACCCATCATGTGGCCGAGGCCGATGCCCAGGACCGGAAGAGCAGCCAGCACGCTCGCCGTTGCCCTCGCGCCCGCCAGCCCCGCCTCGGTGCGCCCACGAAATCGCCGTCGACCGAGCAGATCAGCGCGCGCCGCCTCGAGTAACTCGGCGAGCGCAAGACCGTGCTTCTCCGCGACGTCCCAGATGTCGGCAATGCGCGCCAGCTCCACTCCGACTCGGGAGTCGTTGATACGCAGTCCATCTGCTGCAGTACCCCCGAGACGCGCGCGTGCCGATGCGGACCGGAAGGCCACCGACACGACACCGGAACCCTCGTCTGCGGCCGTCTCACACGCCGTCGCAGGATGCGCACCGACGCGAAGTTCGGCAGTCACCACCTCGAGACTCGACAGGATCACACGCAGGTCGGCATCTCGCGCCCGAGCCGCTCGCCGCCGTGCATATCTGAAACGAACTGTGGCGCAAGCAATGATCGCCGCGAGTACGACGGCGACCCCGCCCAGTTCGTAGGAAACGGGAAGGACGAGGAGAGCAGCCGGAATCATGCCGGACACCCTGGCGCGCGTCCGGGGTGGCCGCCGCCCGACAACCGCGAGCAACCGAGTACGGGACAACGCCGAGGGCATCGCGAGGACAGCGCAGGCCAGCACCACGAGACTTGCGATCACGTCGCCACCACACGTTCGGCAGATTCTTCTCCGATGCGGCGGGCGCAGAGTTGCTGCAGGACCGCGGCGCCCGCGTCCGACCCGGTGCCGAAAGTCCAAGCCGGGACGATGGAGACGTATCCCCGGTCGTCACTGGTAACCACACCGATCTGCATCAGCTTCCGAGTTCCATTCGAGGACCGATGCACGTGCAAGATCACTTGGACCGCAGCGGCCAGCTGACTGTGCAGGGCGCTGCGGTCCATTCCGCCCAGCGCGGCGAGGGCTTCGAGCCGGGCGGGCACTTCCTCGGGCGAGTTGGCATGGACGGTTCCCGCACCGCCGTCGTGGCCGGTATTGAGAGCCGTGAGAAGGTCGACGACCTCCGCGCCGCGCACCTCCCCCACAACTATTCGATCAGGACGCATGCGCAGGGACTGGCGCACCAGATCCCGGACGGTCACCTCGCCGACTCCTTCGACGTTGGCCGCCCGCGCCACCAGCCGGACCACGTGCGGATGTCTGGGCGCCAGCTCGGCGGCGTCTTCGACGCAGATGATGCGTTCGGCCGGATCGACGGCGCCGAGCAGCGCGGCGAGCAGCGTGGTCTTTCCGGCGCCCGTGCCCCCGGTGACCAGAAAGGCGAGCCGCGCGCGCACCACTGTTCCGAGCAGCGCGTGGGCTTCGTCGGTGAGCGCACCGCCCGACAGCAGCGCGTCGAGGCCCTGAGTGGCCGGCCGCAGCACACGCAGCGACAGGCAGGTTCCACCGTGCGCCACGGGGGCGAGCACGGCGTGGAGCCGCACTCCGAACGAGCCATTGCCCACCCCGCGCAGGCGCCCGTCGACCCAGGGCTGCGCGTCGTCGAGCCGGCGACCGGCTGACAGGGCGAGGCGTTGAGCGAGTCTGCGTACCGCCGCCTCGTCGGCGAACCGTACGTCGGTGCGTTCGAGACCGCGACCCTGATCGACCCACACCTCCTCGGGAGCGGTGACGAGGACATCCGCGACGCCGGGACGCGTGAGCAGGGACTCGAGGGGACCGGCACCCGTCAGCTCGGTCATCAGCACGCGCAACGCACCGAGAAGATCCGTGTCACCCAGTACACCACCGGACTCGGTCCGGATGGCGGCAGCGACCGTTGCCGGGGTCGGCTCCCCCGAGGTGTGGGCGAGGCGTTCACGGACCCGGTCGAGGAGGTCGGGCGTGACGAGGGAACTCACGCCGCCCACTCCCGCGAACGCGGCCTCTCGGCCGCCGTGTCGAGGATCGCCGATGCTGCAGCGATGAGCGCTGAGCGCCGGCCGGGTTTCAAGCCGCCGTGTTCGAGCATTGCGGTGAGGGAGCGCTCGGCGCGCATGGACGCGATCAGGGGCAGTTCGAGCACCTCCGCCACATCCGCGCCCCGCAGACCTCCCGGCGCCGGGCCGCGCACCACGACACCCTGGTTCGGGTTTCGCTCGGCAATCCACTGCGCGACCTTGCCGGCAGCGATGCAGGCACGGACGGTCGCCGGCACGACGAGGACTACCAGATCTGCCAGTTCGAGGACCGTTTCGGTGACCGGTCCGGGAAATCTCGACGCGTCGCATACGACGAGATTCCCGGCGTACCGACTCGCCTCGATCACTGCGCGTGCCGCTGCCGGCGTGGGCCCCGAGCTTCCGTGGCCGCTGCGACTGCAGGACAGAACCCGTAAGTACTCGCCGCGTGCGGGGAGCGCGTCTCGGAGTGCGTCGGACGAAATCCGTCCACCCTCGATCGACAGGCCCGACCACCTCAGGCCGGGAACGTCCTCGAGACCGAGGAGCACGTCCAGACCCGACCCCCACGCGTCGGTGTCCACCAGCAGTGTCGTTTCCGCTTGTGCACCGGTGGCGGCACACAGGGCTACCGCCGTTGCCATGGTGGACGTACCGGCACCACCGCAGCCTCCGACGACAGCGACGACGCTGCCGTCCGCCTCCGGCTTCTGAGGCTGCTCACCGAGCACCGTGACCAGAGTGGCTTCGTCCTCCGGTACCGCGAGGACGTGCTCCGCACCGATCGCGGTCGCGATCCGCCATTCGTCGATCCCCGGCGTTCCGGCACACAGCAACACCACCCGACGTCGGCGAGGGAGGCGGTGACACGCGATGGCGGCCCGGGTGTCGAGTACGACGAGGGGAGCACTCCCCCAGGTGTGGTGCGCATCGGCGACCTCGGCTTCGTCGATCCTGCGGTCCGCCGCGGCGGCGACCCGTCGAATGCTGTGCAGCAGTGCAGGGTCTTCGATCAAAACCAGCACTTCGCCACCGATGTCTGTGTCCATGCAGTGAGCGTGCCCGGCCCGGCATACCCGCGAAAGGGGCACAGAGCGATCTGTGGACAACTTCGACCCTGTGGATAGAAATAGGTACGTCCGTACCATTTCGAGGGGGTACGAGGAGGCCGAGGATCCGACTTGCGTCTGCCGCGCAGAACCGCACCTGCCGCACACAGAGGACGACCCTCGCCAGGGGGGGAGGAGGCGAGGGTCGTCGGTGTTCAGCCCCGGGGGGTCGGGCTGAACATGTCCGAATCAAATCCGGACATCTTTGATAGTACACCTCCCTGGATGTGTATTTGCAAGTTCAACTGTCGAACGATTGTGCCGTGTCGCGCGAATCTTTCGAGGCCACTCGCGGTGGCGTCCGGAACACAGCTTCCCTCCCGAACAGCGCATATCCTGGCAGCTGTGACCGTGAAGCCACAGATAAGTGCAAAGACAGGTCGACACACCGAGACGGGTCGAGTGGCCGCATTTTTCGACCTCGACAAGACGATCATCGCCAAATCCAGCACCCTCGCGTTCAGCAGGCCGTTCTTCGACCAAGGTCTCATCAACCGGCGGTCCGTCCTCAAGAGCAGCTACGCCCAGTTCCTGTTCCTTCTGTCCGGGGCCGACCACGATCAGATGGAGCGCATGCGTGCCTACCTGACGAGCATGTGCACGGGGTGGAATGTGGAACAGGTCCGGGCCGTCGTCGCCGAGACACTGCACGACATCGTCGATCCCCTCGTGTTCGCCGAGGCCGCCGACCTCATGGCGGATCACAAGCTGCGGGGCCACGACGTGGTCGTGGTGTCGGCGTCGGGCGAGGAGGTGGTGACACCGATCGCCGAAGCGTTGGGAGCTACCCGCAGCATCGCCACGCGCATGGCCGTGAAGGAAGGGCTCTACACGGGCGAGGTGGAGTTCTACTGCTACGGCGAAGGAAAAGTGGAAGCCATCGTCGAACTGGCCGAGAAGAACGGCTACGACCTGTCGTCCTGTTACGCCTATTCCGACTCCGTCACCGACCTCCCCATGTTGACGGCGGTGGGGCACCCGACCGCTGTCAATCCCGACCGCGCCCTACGAAAAGTAGCGGCCGGAAACGGTTGGCCCATACTGACTTTCTCCAATCCGGTGTCCCTCCGAGCACGCCTCCAGTCCCCGTCGGCGACGACGGTCGCCACCACCGCAGCAGTCAGCATCGGCGCCCTCGTGGCCGGCGCGTTCACCTACGGAGTAATGCGCCGCAAGCGCTGACGGGTGACAACACCCGACACGGCCACAAACCGAATTTGACACTTGCTGTGAGGTGGGTCACGGGGTACAAAGGAGTTACGGAAGAACGGAAGGCCAAGATCGACCCGGAAGAGAAGGATCGATCTCCCGACCGAGATTCCCGGCACGGGCACTAGGTACCCACGCGGAGCACAAGCCACTATAAGGGCAGAAGCGTTGTGGGCCTGCGAGACTCGAGTTTCATCGGCAAGGACCCTGCACCGGTTGCAGGGACGACCCGACGATCGTCGAACTCTCGCCGAGGCCATCCACACAACCCACCGAGCACGCTTGGTAACCGGTAGTCCGCGCTGACGGGCGGCGAAGTCGACGAGAGTCGGCAGCGCCGCCCGTTTCGTGTGGCGCTCGGGTCAGGTCGCTGCCGCCTCGGCGATGGACATCGCCTCCCGCGCACCTGCCTCCAGCGCCCCACAGCACAGGATCACCCAGCTGCCGACCCCCTCCGCGGCACCGGATGCGAAGGCGCCGATCCCGTTGCGGTACGCCTGCTGGCGGCGAAACCAGCTCACTTCCGGCACACCGAGGTTGTGGGGGTCGAGGCCGCTGGACACGCAGACCAACCGTGATGCCGCTCGGGCGACGACTCCGTCGCCGACACCGAAGGGCTTCAACGCCAACAGTTCGCCGTGCACTACCGCGGCAAGGACCGGCGCCGGCGCCGTGGTTCCTCCGGTGACGAGTTGCGCGAGACCGTCCAACCGTTCTGCCACGCCGGCGGCCGGGCGGGGCCTGCCCAGTAGCTCCGGATCCTCCACGAGGTCTGCGGCGGCGAGGAGGTGAAGCCTCGCGAGCGCTTGCAGCGGAGCACGCTGCCACGTCGACTGCAGTAGACCAAGCGCATCCCCGTCGAGCGCCTGGCCGACACGCAGTGCACCCGACAGGATCGGATCCGCGACCTCGCCCGGCGCCGGCAGTTCCGTGCGCCCACCGTCGAGTGAGGCCGACGCGCGAGCAGCCCGGACGGCTGCCTCCGCCGCCGTGGTCGGCCAACCACGCCGGTTGGTCTTGTGGCGATGCACCTCCCCGAGCGCGTCGCGCGCACGGTCGGCGGCGTCGCGGACACCGGGAAGGTCGACGAGGGGCTGCAACGGGTCACTCACGTCTGAGAACGCTACCCGGCGCCGAGTCGTCCTCAGGCGCCGAGCCGGATCGATCCACCCGGGATGGCCGCGAGCAGTTTCCGCGTATAGGCCGCCTTGGGCGAGCGAAACACCTCGTCGGTAGTGGCCTTCTCTACGATGGCGCCCGCCGACATGACCACGACGTCGTCGGCGATCTGCCGCACCACCGCGAGGTCGTGAGTGATGAACAGGTACGTCAACCCCAGTTCTGCCTGCAGGTCGTTGAGCAGTGTGAGGATCTGATCCTGCACCAGCACGTCCAGCGCCGACACCGCCTCGTCACACACCACCATCTCGGGTTGCAGCGCCAACGCGCGGGCGATCGCCACACGCTGGCGCTGCCCGCCGGAAAGCTCGTTCGGAAATCTCCGCATCACCGACGCAGGCAACGCGACCTTGTCCAGCAGGTCCCGTACCCGGGCCTCCCGCTCCTTGCGGGTACCCACCTTGTGCGTGCGCAGAGGTTCTTCGATGGTGCGGAAGATGGAGTACATCGGGTCGAGGGTGCCGTACGGATTCTGGAAGATGGGTTGTACGCGGCGCCGGAAAGCCAGCGTCTCCCTCCGGTCGAGCGTCGCGACATCCTTACCGTCGAAGACCACGTGCCCCGACGTCGGGGCCAACAGTCCGAGCACCATGTGCGCCACGGTCGACTTGCCCGACCCGGACTCACCGACGAGGGCGGTCGTCGTTCCCCGGCGGACCGCGAACGAGACGTCGTCGACGGCCTTGAACTCGGTGGATCTCCGTAAGCCGTGACGGATGGTGAAGACTTTGTTCAGTCGGGTCACCACCACCACATCATCGGTGACCTCACCGAACTCGCCCTCGAGCGCAACGTGCTGCTCCGCCTCACCGACCACCTCGAGTGCCTGATCCCGGATGTCGGCCCGCGCGAGCGAAGAGCTGCGTCGCTGGGAGGCCAGCGAGGGCGCTGCGGTGACGAGTTTCTGCGTATAGGGGTGTTGCGGTCGCTGCAGGATCTCGAGGGCAGGCCCGGATTCCACGACGCGGCCCTTGCTCATCACGACGAGATGTTCCGCCCGCTCGGCCGCGAGACCTAGGTCGTGGGTGATGAGGAGTACTGCCGTCCCCAGCTCACTGGTAAGCCCGTCCAGGTGATCGAGTATCTGTCGCTGGACGGTGACGTCGAGGGCAGACGTCGGTTCGTCGGCGATGAGCAACTGCGGGCGGGCCGACAGTCCGATGGCGATGAGCGCCCGCTGTCGCATGCCACCCGAGAACTCGTGTGGATACTGCCCCAACCGGTCTTCGGCATCGGCGAGCCCGGCCTCTTCGAGGAGTTCGGCCGCGCGGACCCTCGCGGCCTTCCCCTGTGCGATCCCGTTGGCCGACAGTGCCTCCCGGATCTGGAAGCCCACTTTCCACACCGGATTGAGGTTGGACATCGGGTCCTGCGGAACGAGGCCGATCTTCTGTCCACGCAAGGCGACGAAGTCTCGCTCCGGGGCACCCGCCAGGTCACGTCCTGCGAAGAGAATCTGGCCGCCGGTGACCTTCCCCGTACCGGGCAGCAGATCGATGACGGCGTGAGCAATCGTGGACTTTCCCGACCCCGACTCACCGACGATCGCCACCGTCTGCCCTGGATATACGGTGAGGCTCACCCCCCGCACCGCCGGAACCGAACCCGAACGGGACGCGAACGTGACCTCCAGGTCTCGGATATCGAGCAGCGGCGCCTCGTCGGCCGTAGCCATCGGTCCGGTGGTTTCGTTCGGGGACATCACGCTCACCGCTTCCGCGCCCTGGGGTCGAGCGCGTCCCGGAGAGCGTCGCCCATCATGATGAAGCCGAGCACCGTAATCGCCAGCGCGGCAGCCGGGTAGAACAGAATCGCCGACCCTTGACGGAGTGTCACCTGCGCAGTGCTGATATCTCCACCCCACGAGATCTCGGAGGACGGGAGGCCGATACCCAGGAACGACAGCGTGGCCTCGGCCACGATGTAGACACCCAACGAGATGGTCGCGACCACAATGATCGGCGCCAGGGAATTCGGCAGGATATGACGTAGCAGCGTCCGGAAGTTCGAGACGCCGAGCGCCCTCGACGCCATGACATAGTCGTTGTTCTTGGCCGAGAGGACCGCCCCGCGAGCGATTCTCGCCATTTGGGGCCAGCCGAAGAGGGCGAGTACGACGATCAGCGTCCAGATACTGCGATTCGCGAACAACTGCATGAGAACGATCGCAGCGAGAATGAGCGGGACACCGAAGAAGATGTCGGCTACCCGCGACAGCAACGAATCCGCCCAGCCTCCGTAATATCCGGCGAGGGAGCCGAACACGACGCCGATGAGTAAGACGATCGAGGTGACCCCCACGCCGACCAGCACCGACGCGCGGGCCCCGTAGATAGTGCGGGAATAGATGTCACATCCCTGCTTGTCGAAACCGAACCAGTGGCCGGAGGACGGGCCGCGCATGCTGAACGCGAGGTCGCAGAACCGTGGGTCGGTGCCGGTGAACAGGCTCGGGAAGGCGGCTACGGCGATGACGACGAGAATGATGACGGACGCGACCACGAACAGGGGACGTCGGCGCAGATCGCGCCAGGCATCCGACCACACACTCGCGGGCGGCTGATCGAGGGACACGGTGTCGGTCTCCCCCGGCGGCGCGACCTCCTCGGGAGCGACGAAGTGTGATTGGCGAATCTTCCGGTCTCCGGTCCGGGGCGACTCGTCGTTGACCACTTTCTCAGACATAACGGATCCTCGGATCGAGTGCGGCGTACAGGAGATCGACGATCAGGTTGGCCAGCAGGTAGATGACGATCAAGACGGTGACGAACGAAACGACCGTGGGCGCCTCGCCCCGGGTGACCGCCTGGTAGATCGTGCCGCCGACTCCGTTGATGTTGAAGATGCCCTCGGTGACGATCGCCCCACCCATCAAGGTGGCGAGGTCGGCACCCAGGAAGGTCACGACGGGGATGAGCGAGTTCCGCAGTACATGCACCTGCACGACTCTGCGCCGCGAAAGCCCCTTGGCGGTGGCCGTTCTCACGTAGTCGGCCGTCAGATTCTCGGCCACCGAGGTGCGGGTGAGCCGCAGCACGTACGCGAAAGACACCGACCCGAGGACGAAGGCCGGGAGCAGAAGATTGACGAAGCTGGTATTGCCCCCCACCGTCGGCGGTACCCATCCCCACTTCACCCCGATGAAGAACTGGGCAAGGAACCCGATGACGAAGATCGGGACCGCGATGATCACGAGGCTGACCAGCAACACGGTGCTGTCGAAGAGGCCGCCCTTGTGCAGTCCCGCAAACAGCCCGAAGCCGATCCCGAAGAGCCCTTCGATGGCCAGTGCCATCAGAGACAGCTTGATGGTGATTGGAAACGACTGCGCCAGAACCTCACTGACCGGACGTCCCGAGAAGGATGTGCCGAAGTCGAGCGTGAAGATGCCTTTGAGATAGAGGAAGTACTGCATCAGGAACGGTTGATCGAGGTGATACCGGGCGCGGAGCTGGGCTGTGACGGCGGGACTCAGCGCCTTGTCGCCGGCGAGCGCGGCGATCGGGTCACCGGGCAGGAGAAACACCATCGCGTAGATCAGGAAGGTCGACCCGAGGAACACAGGAATCATCTGGAGCACACGGCGGCCGATGTACCAGAGCATCGGGTCCCTTCCTCTCCGCAGGGCCGGTGACGGCGGAAGCTCGCCCCACCCCGTCGGCGACTCCGGTGTCAGTTCTTCTCGATGTCCGAATACATCGGGATACCCTTCCAGTCGATCGTCACGTTCGACACGTTCTCCGACCAGCCGCTCGCGGCATTGCGGTACCACGTGGGAACAGCGGGCAGATCCCTCAGAAGAACTTCCTGCGCCTGGTCGAGCAGATCTTGAGCCTTACCCGGATCGATCTCGCCGGCCGATGCGCGCAGCAGCCGGTCGAACTCCGGATTGGAGTAGTCGCCGTCGTTCGAGCTGCCGCCTGTCTGGTAGTTCTGCGCAAGGAAGCCGTACTGCTGTGGGTAGTCGCCCTGCCATCCCGAACGGAATGCGGACGGGATCGTGCGGTTGGTGGCCTCGGTCCGGATTTGAGCGAAGGTCGGGTATTCCTTGCCCTTCGCGTCGATGCCCAGCGTGTTGCGGATGCTGTTGGCCGTGGCATCCACCCATTCCCTGTGCCCGCCGTCGCCGTTGTACGCGATCTCGAAACTGCCGGTCCACGGCGCAATGGCGTCGGCCTGCGCCCACAGTCTTTTCGCAGCCTCGGGGTCGAACTTCAGATTGCCGTTACCGGCGAGCGAATCCGACCAACCCTCGATGGCCGGACTGGTGAAGTCGAGAGCCGGAGTACGGGTGTTGTTGTAGATCTGTTCCGTGATCTGGTCGCGGTTGATCGCCATCGAGATGGCCTGACGACGGAGGGTGCCTTCCTCACCACTGAAGTGCGGCAGACGCCCCGGAATGGTGAAGGTCTCGATGGTCGCGGACGGCTGGTTCACGGTGCGACCCGGCAGATCGGACTCGAAGGTGGTGACTGCGCTCGGCGGAACCTGGTCGAGAACATCGACGTTGCCGGCCAGCAGATCGGTGTAGGCGGTGTCGAGGCTGTTATACATGATGAAGTCGACTCCGTCGTTCTTCGGCTTCCGATTCCCGTCGTAATCGGGGTTGGTGACGGTGTCGATCCGCACGTTGTGCTGCCAAGCACCGGGTCCGGCCAGCTTGTACGGCCCGTTTCCGACCGGATTCTCGCCGAACGCTGCCATGTCCTCGAACGCCACCTGGGGCAGGGGGAAGTACGCGGCGAATCCGAGTCGATCGGGGAACGCCGACTCCGGTTGCTTCAGCTCGATCGTGAAGGTGGTGTCGTCCACCACCTTCAGTCCGGACATCGTCTGGGCCGTCGGGTTCTCGGCCGCCACCTCGTCGTAGCCCTGGATCGGGTCGAAGAAGGATGCCTGGAGCTGCGCATTCGTGGACAGCGCGCCGTAGTTCCATGCGTCGACGAACGACGATGCCGTGACGGGTGACCCGTCCGTGAAGGTCCAGCCGTCCTTCAGCGTCACCGTGAATGTCTTACCGTCCGTGGTGTCGATGGACTCGGCCACTTCGTTGGTAATTGCACCGTGGGCGTCATACGAGACGAGGCCGGCGAACAGGGCATCGATCACACGGCCGCCCTGGTTCTCGCTCGTATTGGTGGGGATCAGAGGATTCTGCGGCTCACCCGCCCAAGCATTGACGATCCCGCTTCCTCCTCCCGAGGATTCACCGGACGAGCAGGCGGACAGCATTCCCGCTGCAATGCCCACCGCCAGAACAGCAGTTGCCACGCGTGTCCTACGCACAACGTTCCTCCAGCCCCGGTGGAATGATGGGACGACGATATCACGTTACGGCTCCGCGGGGCCGGAGACGCAGAATCTCGTCGAAATGCCGTCTCGGCGAACCTTCGACCGGGACAGTTCGGCCATTCGGCCGCCGAGGAATACCGTCCGGCGCGCCGAAAGGACCGATCGTCGCAGAACACGCGCATGCAACCTCGTGCAACGGTGCGCTCCCGAGCCCTTGTGACTACCCTCACACGTGCTAGAACTGCCGTTTTCGAGACTGGAAAGAAGGCCGGGCCACAATGACCAGTGCAGCACAGGCGAACGGATCGACGGAGAAATCCGCACAGCCGGATGCCGTCCCGCAGGTGTACCCGCCGAGCCCCGAGTTCACCGCGACCGCGAACGCCGGACCCGAACTCCAGGCCGAGGCAGATGCCGACCGACTCGCATTCTGGGCGAAGCAGGCGCAGCGACTGCACTGGCACGCACCATTCACCGAAGTCCTCGACTGGTCCGACGCCCCCGTCGCGAAGTGGTTCGTCGGCGGCCGGCTCAACGTCGCATTCAACTGCGTCGACCGCCACGTCCTCGAAGGCAACGG
This sequence comes from Rhodococcus sp. IEGM 27, assembly GCF_033142305.1. Taxonomy (NCBI): domain Bacteria; kingdom Bacillati; phylum Actinomycetota; class Actinomycetes; order Mycobacteriales; family Nocardiaceae; genus Rhodococcus; species Rhodococcus sp. IEGM 27. The sequence goes on from NZ_JAWLSG010000006.1 coordinate 22,241, forward strand.
CGACCGCGTCGCCATCCACTTCGAGGGCGAACCCGGCGACACCCGCGACCTCACCTACCACGACCTCCTCACCGAAGTGAGCAAGGCGGCCAACACCTTCAGCGACCTCGGACTGGTCCCCGGCGACCGCGTCGCCATCTACATGCCGATGATCCCCGAGGCCATCGTCACCATGCTCGCCTGTGCACGCCTGGGTCTGACCCACTCCGTCGTCTTCGCCGGTTTCTCCGCCAGCGCCCTGCGCTCCCGCATCGACGACGCCGAAGCCAAACTCGTCGTCACCGTCGACGGCCAATGGCGCCGAGGCCAGGCGGCCCCCCTCAAACCCTCGGTCGACGACGCTGTCGAGGGCGCCGAATCCGTCAGGAACGTGCTCGTCGTCAAACGCACCGGCATCGACGTCGACATGGCGGAGGGCCGGGACCTGTGGTGGCACGACACCGTCGAAAAAGCCTCCGACACCCACGAGCCGAAGCCGTTCGACTCCGAACATCCCCTGTTCATCCTCTACACCTCCGGCACCACCGGAAAGCCTAAGGGCATCATCCACACCTCCGGCGGCTACCTCACCCAGGCCTCGTACACCCACCACAACGTCTTCGACCACAAAGTCGGACAGGACGTGTATTGGTGCACCGCCGACATCGGCTGGGTCACCGGGCACACCTACATCGTCTACGGACCGCTGTCCAACGGCGTCACCCAGGTGGTCTACGAAGGCACCCCCAACTCCCCCGACGAGCACCGCCACTTCCAGATCATCGAAAAGTACGGTGTCAGCATCTACTACACCGCTCCCACCCTGGTGCGTACCTTCATGAAGTGGGGCCGGGAGATCCCCGACGCCCACGACCTGTCCTCGATCCGGCTCCTCGGCAGCGTCGGCGAACCCATCAACCCCGAGGCGTGGAAGTGGTTCCGTGAGGTGATCGGCGGCAACACGGCACCGATCGTCGACACCTGGTGGCAGACCGAGACCGGCGCGATCATGATCTCCCCGCTCCCCGGCATCACCGCCACCAAACCCGGATCCGCCATGGCACCGCTGCCCGGCATCTCCGCCAAGATCGTCGACGACGACGCCAAAGAGCTCGGCAACGGCGGATCCGGCTACCTGGTGCTCGACAAACCGTGGCCGGCGATGCTGCGCGGTATCTGGGGCGACATGGACCGCTACCGCGACACCTACTGGTCCCGCTACCCCGAGCAGGGCTGGTACTTCGCCGGTGACGGCGCCAAATACGACGAAGACGGCGCCCTGTGGGTCCTCGGCCGCGTCGACGACGTCATGAACGTCTCCGGCCACCGCATCTCCACCTCCGAGGTCGAATCCGCCCTCGTCGGACACCACGGAGTCGCCGAAGCCGCCGTCGTCGGAGCCGCCGACGAGACCACCGGCCAGGGCATCGTCGCGTTCGTCATCCTCCGCGAAGGCGTCGAGAACACCGGCGACGACCTGATCGCCGAACTCAAAGCCGAGGTCGCGCGGGAAATCAGCCCCATCGCGAAGCCGCGGCAGATCACCGTCGTCCCGGAACTACCCAAGACCCGCTCCGGCAAAATCATGCGTCGCCTGCTCAAGGACATCGCCGAAGGCCGCGACCTCGGCGATACCTCCACCCTGGTCGACCCGAAAGTCTTCGACGCCATCCGCGGCAAGTAGGGCGCTTTGCGCCCCGTGCACCTTTTTGGTAGCTCCCACTACCAGAAAGGCGCACGGGCGGCGGAGCCGCCTACACCCGGGCAGCCCACTGACCGCTAGCCTTCTCGTAGCGAATCTCGCAAACGCGGGAATCGGTGACGGCAGCACGGCCGACATGGTGAAGGTCGGGCTGCTCGTGACATCGTCGGCAGTTACTGTGACGACGATGTCGGGCACACATGGCCAGAACGAAGACTCGGACGTGCAAGAGCTACCTGGAGGGGTCGACAAGTGAGCATCACTCACGGCAAGGGAGACAGCCCGCGTTACACGGGAGACGGGGTGCCGAACACGGTGTCGTCGATCCCGCTCACCGACGCGGACATTTCACCGTCCGGCGAGGTGACCCTCGGCACACTGGTCAAGCACGCAACCGCGCAGGTCTCCACGCTCGTACGCGCCGAGGTGGAGCTCGCGAAGGCCGAGGTGACCGGCGAGGTCAAGAAGGGCCTGCAGGGCAGTCTGTTCTTCATTCTCGCGTTCACCGTGCTGCTGTTCAGCTCGTTCTTCTTCTTCTTCTTCCTCGCCGAACTCCTCGACGTCTGGATCGCACGCTGGCTGGCCTTCCTCATCGTCTTCCTGATCATGGTCGTCGTCACGGCGATTCTGGGTCTGCTCGGCTATCTGCGGGTCCGCAAACTACGTGCACCGGAGAAGACGATCGATTCCCTCAAGCAGGCCAGAACCGTGCTCCCGACGTCGTACTCCGATGCGGAGGCCCACCTCGCGTCTCCCAGCGGACGACACGCACGATAGTTCCGTCCGGTGGCACCACCCGATCCGTCAACCGTCCGTTTCGACGGCCCGTGGATTCACCGTGACATCCATGCCAACGGAATCCGTTTCCACACCGTCGAGGTCGGCGCATCCGCACCGGATGCGCCGCTCGTCGTCCTGCTGCACGGATTCGCGGACTTCTGGTGGTCGTGGCGACATCAGCTGATCGCCTTGTCCGACCAGGGTGTCCGCGCCGTGGCCGTCGACCTCCGCGGTTACGGCGACTCCGACAAACCTCCCCGCGGCTATGACGGCTGGACCCTGGCCGGTGACATCGCGGGCCTGATCCGGGCGATGGGCTACAGCGAGGCCACGCTGGTGGGGCACGCCGACGGCGGCTTGGTCTGCTGGGCTACCGCGGTGCTCCACGCGCGTCTGGTGCGGTCGATCGCACTGATCAGCTCCCCACACCCGATCGCCCTGAAGCAGGCGGTTCTCCGCGACCGTCACCAACGCAAGGCCGTTCTGCCCCCGTTCGTGTCATACCAGTTGCCGTGGCGGCCCGAACGACGGCTCACGCGTGACGGTGGGGCCGAAGTCGAGCGTGTGATCGTCGAACGGTCGGGGCCGGCGTGGCCGAAGTCTTCGGAATTCGACCTCGTGATGTCCCGGATGCGGTCGGCGATCCAGATTCCCGGCACCGCGCACTGCACGCTGGAATACCAGCGGTGGGCGTTCCGTAGCCAGTTCCGCCCGGACGGCCGCCGGTTCATGGCCTCGATGGATCAGACGCTGCGGATACCCGTACTCCACCTCCACGGTGACCTCGACCCCTACGTGCTCGCCGACACCGTGCGGCGCAGCCGTCGCTTCGCCCCCACACAGCAGCTCGACACGATTCCCGGTGTCGGGCACTACGCGCACTGGGAAGCGCCAGAGCGGGTGAACTCCGCCCTGCAGGGGCTGGTCTCGACGCGCCGCGTGTAGGGCTCGCTCAGAGGATGCAGCCTCCGGTGTCCACTGCGGCGGTCGCGCCGGACGCCGTCTCCAGCTGACGCGACACCTCGGCGGCGGTGAGAACGAAGCCGGTGTCACTGTTGTCGACCGCGGCGCCGAAGACCACCCCGAGCACCATGCCCTCACCGTCGACGAGCGGTCCACCCGAGTTGCCCTGCCGGATGGAACCGCGCACCGTGTACACCTCACGCTGAACCGTTCCGGCCCGGTAGATGTCGGGACCGCTGAGGTCGAGGATCTCGCGTATCCGCGCGGCACTGGCCGTGTAGGACCCGCCGCCCGGGTATCCGAGAACCAGCGCACTGTCACCTGTTCGTCCCGGCTCCGGCGCGAAGTTCAGCACGGGAGCGTCGAGGCCCGGTACCTCGAGAACGGCCACGTCAGTCGACGGGTCGAACAGCACCACCTCGGCGTCCATGGGTCCGTCTGCGGTGTCCACGACGATTCCCGCCGTGCCCGCCACGACGTGCGCGTTGGTCATCACCCGTTCCGGCGCGACCACGAAGCCGGACCCTTCGAGCGCACGCTGACAACTGGGCGCCACACCCCGGATACGGAGCACGCTGGACTGCAGGGAGGATGCCACCGGGCTCTCGAGAACGCCGGCGTCGGGCGGATCGACCGTGGTGATCGGGGTGCGTCCGAACGGACCGATGACGTCCGGAAGTCCGGAGGTGTCGAGTAGCGCGGAGAACTCGGTGGGGAGTTGTCGCATCCACGCCGGTGCAAGGTTGTCGACGGTCTCGAGCACGCTCGAGCCGCGCACCGCGGCTGCGAGTTGCGGTTGAGACGAGGACGTCAGCGGGATGGCCAACAGCCACGCCGCCACGAATACCGCGACCGCCTGCACACAGGCACCGATGACACTGTCCACGGAGCGCGCCACCGGACTGTGCATGCTCCCGCGGGCGGCTCGGCCCAGGACCATCCCCGCCACTTCCCCGATGATCACCAGCACCACGATCAACGCAATTCCGACGAGCACCCGGCCGCGTCCCTCGTCGACGTGCACCAGCACGTGCGGGGCGATGAGGATGCCTGCGACCGCACCGAGCAGCACACCGACGAAGGCGAGTACCGACGCCACCGCACCCTGCCTCCAACCGGAGCTGGCCGCTATGAGCGCGATCAACACGATCGCCAGATCGATCCAGCGCGACCCTGTCATCGCTCACCCACCCGATGTCCGTGCTTGTGAGGCAGATGGTCGTCGTCGATGTCGTTCTCCATTTCGGCCAGGACGGTGTCGAGGTCCCGGATGTCCCGACGGTCCCACTCCTGTTCCCAGCCCGAGATCGCGAACAACGCCGCCAGGATGCCCGCCGTGAATCCCCACACCAGCATGCCGTCGGCCGAAAATGCCGGACCCTGGTAACCGGCGGGGTGGCGCACCTGGAACCGGTTCCGCGGGTCTATCAGGGTGTGCAGCGGAACCCGTGCCACCCGCGCCGCCTCCGCGGGATCGACGACTCCCACTGCGCTCGGCTTCTCCCAGTACGCAAGAACCGGGGTGACCTCGAAGCCGGACGGCGGGACGAAAATCTGTTCCAGAACGGCGAGCGGCTGCACCCCGGCCGGATCCAGCCCCGTCTCTTCCTGCGCCTCGCGCAGGGCGGTCGCGATGGGACCGTCGTCGCCGGGATCGCTGGCACCGCCCGGAAACGCGACTTGCCCGCTGTGCTGACGCATGGTGGCCGCGCGCTGGGTGAGCAGGACGTCGGCGCCCGCGGGCAGTCCCCCGGACATCAGGGGGTCTGCCTCGGCAGGACCGCCGAACAACACCAGTACCGCAGCCTCGCGCGTGGCCGCCCCGCTGGGGGCACGCCGATTCAGGACCGGATTGATGCGATGCGGGTCGGCCGGTGTGCGCCGCACGACCTCACGCAACCAGGTCGGAACGGCTGCGCCGTCGACGGACGCGGTCATGCCGCAACCCCCAGGTTCTGCTCGACGGCGGCGGCGATCTCCTCGACACTGCGGAACGGCTGCGGCAGGATTTTCGCCACGCTGCCGTCGTCCCGGATCAGCACGGACACAGGCAGGACCGCGGGCGCCCCCACCGCAGCGGCGACCCGCCCGTCAGCGTCCTGCACACCGGGCAAGGTGACGGAGTAGTCGACGAGCCGCGACAATGCGCTGGCCTGCTGGGGATCGGTGTGCACGGTAAGGACGGTAACGGCGTCACCGGCCCGATCGGAAAACTGCTGCATGTAGGGCAGCTCCTCCGCGCAGGGACCACACCAGTACGCCCACAGGTTCAATAGCGCAGGCCGGCCGGCGAGAGCGGATGCGAGATCGACCCCGCTGCCGTCGCCCACGCATTCGAGCGTGATGCCGGCAAATACCGAGTCGGCAGCGGGCGCCGAGGAGGGTGCGGGACAGGGCTCGAGCGCCGCATCCGAACGCAGCGCGGAGAGGGCGCCAGGATCGGCGCCGACGGACATCGGCGTGCTTCCGCCCGGACCGAAACGGTCCTCGTACGACGGTGCCTGCGCATCGTTCCCGCGCGGCCAGATCGCGACGACGAGAGCTGCGACAACGACGAGGGCGGCCACACTCCACCGCGCTGCACTAGACACTCGTATCGATCCTCACCGGCCGGCCAGACGAAGCAGATGCTCGGTCTCCGGTCCGCGCACCAACTCGGCAGCGACGTCGGGGTCGACCGGGCCCAGACCATACGACGGACAGTCCTTGGCCAGAACACACACGCCACACGCCGGCTTGCGGGCATGGCAGACGCGCCGGCCGTGGAAAATCACCCGGTGGGACAGCAAAGTCCATTCCTTGCGTTCGATGATTGCCCCGACCGCGTGCTCGACCTTGACGGGATCCTCCTCGTCGGTCCATTGCCAGCGCCGGACCAGCCGACCGAAATGCGTGTCGACGGTAATTCCCGGGACATCGAAGGCGTTGCCCAGAATCACGTTGGCGGTCTTGCGGCCGATACCGGGGAGCTTCACCAGTTCCTTCAGGGTGTTCGGAACCTCTCCGTCGTGATGCTCGAGCAGAGCCTGCCCGAGGCCGATCAGCGACGTCGCCTTGTTGCGGTAGAAACCGGTGGACCGGATGTACTCCTCGAGCTCCGTGCGGTCGGCTTCCGCATACGCCTTCGCATCCGGATAGCGGGCGAACAACGCCGGCGTCGTCATGTTGACCCGGACGTCGGTGCACTGCGCGGAGAGGATGGTCGCGACCGCGAGTTCCAGTGGAGTGGTGAAGTCGAGCTCGCAATAGACGTGCGGGAAAGCCTCCGCGAGGCGGCGGTTCATCCTCCGGGCGCGTCGCACGAGGCCGAGCCGGGATTCCTCCTGATTCGCGGCCCGGGAACGGGCGCGTCCACGCAGACTGGAGCCGTCACTGGGGGTCACATGCACGGGTCCAACTCTACGGACACGGCCGCAATCCGAATCGCCGCTGTGTCGCATCTGAGACATTCGCAGTGTTTACTACCCGGTATGCAAGGTCTCGCTGTGGTCCTCTTCCCAGTGCTGCTGATGCTGTTTGCGCTGGCCATGGAACGTGTGGAGTTCCGGCTCCGCCGGCTCACCGTTCGGCAGCAAGAGGTGGAAGAGTTTCTCGACCAGGCAAGTCACGACGAAGTGGCCACCCTGGCACACGAGGGATTCCCGCATGCCCTTGCCCGCTTCCACCGGCGGCGCAGAGGGCACTCGCGGTTCGACAGCGACGACGCTGCGGTGACGGAAGTCGGCTCACGTCGCGCCAGCTGACCACCGGAGAATGTGTTTCGGAGCACGTACGTACGGTCAACTTTTCCGACTTGCGTGGTATCGGTCACTCAGACCGAGCCGTCTCAACGTAGACTTCAGAGCCGTACCTGTTGCACAGCGACACGCCGCCGATGACCGGGGCGCCGTCGCCGTGCAGCAAATCGCGCACAATATGACTACAGACGAACGAATATTCCCAAGGAGCGCACGTGGACGACGTCCTGGCAAGAGCCGGCATCTTCCAAGGAGTCGAGCCCTCAGCAGTAGCGGCGCTGACGAAGCAGCTGCAGCCTGTCGACTTCCCCCGCGGACATGTCATCTTCAACGAAGGTGAGCCCGGTGACCGCCTGTACATCATCGTCTCGGGCAAGGTGAAGATCGGCCGCCGCTCACCGGACGGCCGCGAGAACCTGCTCACGATCATGGGGCCGTCGGACATGTTCGGCGAACTGTCCATCTTCGACCCTGGCCCGCGTACGTCCACCGCGACCACGGTGACCGAGGTTCGCGCCGTGAGCATGGATCGCGAAGCACTCAAGGCGTGGATCGACCATCGTCCCGAGATCGCCGAACAGCTCCTCCGGGTGCTCGCGCGCCGTCTGCGGCGCACCAACAACAACCTTGCCGACCTGATCTTCACGGATGTTCCCGGCCGTGTCGCCAAGGCCCTGCTGCAGCTCGCTCAGCGGTTCGGCACGCAGGAAGCCGGTTCGCTGCGCGTCACGCACGACCTCACGCAGGAGGAGATCGCCCAGCTCGTCGGCGCCTCCCGCGAGACGGTCAACAAGGCGCTCGCAGACTTCGCACACCGCGGCTGGCTGCGTCTCGAAGGCAAGAGCGTGCTGATCTCCGACTCCGAGCGTCTGGCGCGTCGCGCCCGGTAGCTTTCGCGCTCGACAACGCTTCGGCCACTCCTGCAATCAGGGGTGGCCGAAGCGTTTCTCAGTTGGGTGCCCGCAAGTACGCGAGCTGCACGTTGACCGACTTCTCGGCCGCCGGCCACAGCTGCGGATCGACGTCCGAGTACACGTGCTCGACCACCTCCCTGGCCGTGGCTTCCTCGCCCAGGTCCGCGATCGCTGCCTGAACCTGAGCGAGACGCTCCTCACGATGATCGAGGTACTGTCGGGCGACGGTGTGCAAGTCGGACAACTCGGGTCCGTGCCCGGGCATGACGCGGTGACCGGGCCCGAGCTCGAGTAGACGACGCAGCGAAGATAGATAGTCGCCGAGGTCGCCGTCCGAGTCGTCGAGGACGGTGGTGCCGCGCCCGAGGATCGTGTCCCCAGTGAGGACCGTGCCTTCGCCTTCGACCGTGAAGGACACCGAGTCACGGGTATGACCCGGTGTCGCGACAACACTGATGGTGAGCCCGGCGACGTCGATGATCTCGCCGTCGACGAGCGGCTCCCCGCCTCCGCGGAGGAACTCGGGGTCGACCGAACGCACCGGGGCTCCGGTCAGTTCGAAGAAACGCTGCACCCCGCCGGTGTGATCGACGTGACGATGGGTGATCAACGTCACGGCGACCGGACCGAGGGCGGCTACCCGGGCGAGGTGCTCTTCGTCCTGATCGCCCGGATCCACCACCACGCACTCGTCCCGCCCCGGTGCTCGCAGAATCCAGGTGTTGGTGCCGTCGAGCGTCATCATGCCGGGATTGTTCTCGAGCAGGACCGAGACGATCGGGGTGACCGCACGGACCTGCCCGTAGGCGGGATGATCAAGCGTCATCGCTCTACGCTTCCGTCCGCACTTCGGCGATGACTTCCACCTCGACGGGTGCACCGAGGGGCAGTTCCGCGACACCGACAGCGGACCGGGCGTGCGCGCCGGCCTCACCGAAGATCTCACCGAAGAACTCGGATGCGCCGTTCACGACACCGGGCTGACCGGAGAATCCCTCGGCGGACGCGACGAAGCCGACGACCTTGATGATGCGCACCACGGAGTCGATGCCCACCAGCGCGTCGATTGCCGCCAGCGCATTGAGTGCACAGGTGCGCGCACCCACCTTTGCGTCGTCTTCCGACACGTCGGCGCCGACCTTGCCCTTGGTGGTCAGCTTGCCGTCGACGATCGGCAGCTGTCCCGAGGTGTACACGTAGTTGCCGGTGCGCAGGGCCGGGACGTAGGCGGCGACCGGTGGCACGACGGGCGGCAGCGTCACGCCCAGCTCGGTCAGGCGGGCCGACCAGTTCTGTGTTTCCGTCACGCTCTCAGCCCTTCGGACGCTTCAGGTACGCAACGTGCTGCTCACCGGTGGGTCCGGGGAGAACTGTGACCAGTTCCCAGCCGTCGGTTCCCCACTGGTCGAGGATCTGCTTGGTGGCGTGTGTGAGCAGCGGAACGGTGGCGTACTCCCAGGAAGTCAATTCACTCATGCCGGTGAGCCTATCCCCCGCACATCCCGGCTCCCAGACTTATAGGCTCGACGCGTGGTTGCATCCCCAGAGCAGTTCACCCCGACATGGCCAGAGAAGGCGGCGCGCGCGCGGCTGCACTTCGTGTCCGGAAAAGGTGGCACCGGAAAGTCCACGGTCGCCGCCGCGTTGGCCCTCGCACTGGCGGAGGGCGGGCGTCGTGTGCTGTTGGTCGAAGTCGAGGGCAGGCAGGGCATCGCCCAGCTCTTCGACGTGCCTCCACTGCCGCCGCAGGAGACGAAGGTCGCGGCGGCCGAAGGAGGCGGCGAGGTGATGGCGCTGGCCATCGACATCGAGACAGCCTTCCTCGAGTATCTCGAAATGTTCTACAACCTCGGCTTCGCGGGCAGGGCGATGCGCAGATTCGGTGCCATCGAATTTGCCACCACCATCGCGCCCGGACTTCGCGACGTGCTGCTGACGGGCAAGATCAAGGAATGCGTCGTGCGCACCGACAAGTCCGGACGGCGGGTCTACGACTCCGTGGTCGTCGACGCTCCCCCGACGGGTCGCATCAGCAATTTCCTCGACGTCACCAAGGCAATGGCGGACCTCGCCAAGGGCGGCCCTGTTCGCTCGCAGAGCGAAGGCGTGGTGCGGCTGCTTCATTCGGACGACACCGTGGTGCATCTGGTCGCGCTGCTCGAGGCACTGCCTGTGCAGGAGACAGCGGACGCGGCTGAAGAGCTCGCCCGGGCCGATCTCCGCTTGGGAACCATCGTCGTGAACCGAACGAGCCCGCAGTTCCTTCCGGACGAGACCTTGGCCGAGGTCGCGAAGGGACGCATCGACGCGGACGCCGTTCGTGCGGGGCTGGAGAAGAGCGGAGTTACGGTGAACGACGAGGACTTTGCCGGTCTGCTGACCGAGACCATCGAGCACGCCTCGGTACTCGAAGCCCAGCAGGAGAGTGCCGGACAGCTCAGCGAAGTGGACGGGGCGCGGCTGCACCTTCCCTCCCTCGCCGACGGTGTGGACCTGGGCGGGTTGTACGAACTCGCGGAATTTCTGACGGAACAGGGTGTCCGATGACCCAGACGATGGAACACGAGCGGCGGCGAACCGCTCCCGCCCTCGACATGGCCGGCATTCTCGCGAGCCCGGCCACCCGGATCGTGGTGTGCTGCGGAGCCGGTGGTGTCGGCAAGACAACGACGGCTGCGTCGCTGGCGCTGCGGGCGGCGGAACGCGGAAGGAAGGTGGTCGTGCTGACCATCGATCCGGCCCGCAGGCTCGCCCAGGCTCTCGGGGTCCAAGAACTCGACAACTCGCCGCAGCCGGTGCAGCTCGGGCCGGGTGCCACCGGCGAACTCCACGCGATGATGCTCAACATGCGCCGCACGTTCGACGAGATGGTGATCGAGCATTCCACGCCGGAAAAGGCGCAGCAGATTCTCGCCAATCCCTTCTATCAGACCGTCGCCACCTCGTTCTCGGGAACGCAGGAGTACATGGCGATGGAGAAGCTGGGCCAGCTCGCGTCCAGCAAGGAATGGGACCTTGTGGTGGTCGACACCCCGCCGTCCCGCAACGCGCTGGACTTCCTCGACGCGCCACAGCGTCTCGGCGCCTTCCTCGACGGTCGCATGATCCGGTTGCTGACCGCGCCCGGACGCGGCCTCACCCGGCTCGTGACCGGCGCGATGGGCCTGGCGCTACGCGGCGTGTCCACCATCGTCGGTAGTCAGATGCTGTCCGACGCATCGAGTTTCGTGCAATCACTCGACTCGATGTTCGGCGGTTTCCGCGAAAGGGCAACGCGTACTTACGAGTTGCTCCGACAGCCCGGCACCAGCTTTCTGGTGATCGCAGCGGCGGAGCCGGATGCCCTGCGGGAGGCGGCGTTCTTCGTGGACCGGCTCTCGGGCGACGGCATGCCGCTCGCGGGCCTGGTCTTGAATCGGACGCATCCCACCCTCAGTTCCCTGCCCGCCGATCATGCGGTCACAGCCGCCGATCAACTGGGGGACCAGGATCCCCTCACCGCCGCTGTCCTGCGGATTCATGCCCACCGAGCAGTGATAGCGAAGCGAGAGGTACAACTGCTGAGCCGGTTCACGGCCGCCCACCCTCGAGTGCCGATCGTCGGCGTTCCCTCATTGCCGTTCGAGGTGTCGGATCTCGAGGCGCTGAGAGCGGTGGGTGATCAGCTCACCCGCAGGAGCTGATCAGCTCCGCCGGATAAACGGCTCACCCACCTCGCGAAATTCTTCCGTCAGCCCACGCGAAGTGGGAGGTCAGACGGCGGACTGGTGCTGCCGCTGCGCTTCGAAGAAGTCGGACCACGACTCGACCTCGGGATGCTGCTTGAGCAACGCCCGACGCTGACGTTCCGTCATGCCGCCCCACACCCCGAACTCGACACGATTGTCGAGAGCATCGGCTCCACACTGCATCAACACCGGGCAATGCCGGCAAATCGTCGCAGCCTTGCGCTGCGCTGCGCCACGTACAAAAAGTTGATCGGGATCGACTTCCCGGCAACGGGCCTGCGTAACCCAGGCGATTCGGGCTTCTGCTTGCTCGACGTCCAGACGGCTGGTTGGGGTGGTCATGTGCATTCGTTTCCCCTTTTCGAGTCTGCGCAGCCCAGCACTTATCACGGAAGAGCTGCACCACATTCGCAATAGAGTGTTACCTCCATCACACTGTTCCAACAACTTAAGTAAAGAAACCGCAACGCGCAAGACGGGGAAGACGCTTTTTTGGTACGCCCGTCCATACCCCGTGCTCAGGGCAGTTTCTTCGTCGAAATCCGCGCCCAACCAGGGCACCCGCGGAGCCCACGTAGTCTGTAGATCGTGTCGATTGCAAAAACAGTGGGGAAGCTCGCCGGATCCTCTGCCCTGGCAGGTGTACTGCTCGCCGGCGTGATGTTCCCGCTCGCCGGCGGCTTCGGTTTCATGTCCAACAGAGCGGCTGACACCGTCGACAACGTCTCCGCCGAATTGGTCGAGGGCACCGTGCCGGCCGTCTCGACGATGGTCGACTCCGCGGGCAACCCCATAGCCTGGCTGTACGAGCAGCGACGGTTCGAAGTCCCCAGCGAGAAGATCTCCAACGAGATGAAACTCGCGATCGTCTCGGTCGAGGACCGCCGATTCCCCGAGCACAAGGGCGTCGACTGGCAGGGCACCATGCGCGCCTTCCTCACCAACACGACCAGTGGTGAGGTGCAGCAGGGCGCGTCCACGCTCGACCAGCAGTATGTGAAGAACTACCAGCTGCTCGTCGTCGCGAAGACCGACGCCGAACGCCGCGCGGCGATCGAGACCACTCCGGCGCGGAAGATCCGCGAGATCCGAATGGCGCTCACGCTCGACAAGGAGCTCACCAAGGACGAGATCCTCACCCGGTATCTCAACCTCGTTCCCTTCGGCAACGCCTCGTTCGGAATTCAGGACGCCGCGCAGACATACTTCGGCATCGACGCGTCCGAACTGAACGCCGGCCAAGCCGCGATGCTCGCGGGCATGGTGCAATCGAGCTCGGCACTCAACCCGTACACCAATCCGGAGGGCGTGCTCGAGCGCCGCAACGTCGTCCTCGACACGATGATTGCCAACATCCCCGACCGCGCCTCGGAGTTCCGGGCCCTCAAGGAGACCCCACTCGGGGTGCTGCCCGAGCCCAACCGGTTGCCGCGCGGGTGCATCGCCGCGGGTGATCGCGGCTTCTTCTGCGACTACGCCCTGCAGTATCTGGCCAACGCCGGAATCAGTCGCGAGCAGATCGACAAGGGCGGCTACCTGATCAAGACCACGCTCGACCCGGCCGTGCAGGCGTCGACCAAGGCAGCGCTCACCGCGAATGCCAGGCCGAATCTCGACGGCATCGCGAACGTCATGAACGTCGTCCAGCCCGGACAGGACTCGCATCGGATCCTGGCGATGGGCAGTAGCCGTACCTACGGGCTCGACGCCAACGCCAGTGAGACCGTCCAGGCGCAGCCGTACTCACTGGCCGGTCACGGCGCCGGATCGATCTTCAAGATCTTCACGACGGCCGCCGCCATGGAGAAGGGCCTCGGCACCAGTGCCGTCCTGGACGTTCCCGGTCGATTCGAGGCCCGCGGCATGGGTAGCGGTGGCGCGCGAGGATGCCCTGCGGCCACCTACTGCGTCGAGAATGCGGGCCGGTATCCGGCGGCACTGTCGGTGACCGATGCGCTGGCGCAGTCGCCGAACACGGCGTTCGTGAAGTTGATCCAGGCCACCGGCGTTGCCCCGACTGTCGACATGGCGGTGCGTCTGGGACTGCGCTCCTACGCCCAGCCCGGCACTTCCGGCTTCGACGAGCGCAGCATGGCCGATTTCCAGAAGGATCAGAATCTGGGGTCGTTCACCCTCGGGCCCACCTGGATCAACCCCCTCGAACTGTCGAATGTCGCCGCGACGCTCGCCTCGCACGGCAAGTGGTGCCCGCCCACCCCGATCGACTCGGTGTTCGACCGCGAAGGCAAGCCCGTTTCGGTGACCCAGCAGGCCTGTGAGCAAGTTGTCGAGCCTGGACTGGCCGATACCCTCACCAACGCGATGAGCAAGGACGACAAGCCCGGTGGCACCTCTGCGGCCGCGGCGGGCAGCGTCGGCTGGACGCTCCCCATGGCCGGTAAGACCGGCACCACCGAGTCGCACATGTCCTCGGGCTTCCTCGGGTTCACCAACAACCTCGCGGCAGCCGTGTACGTGTTCGGTGACTCCCCCACACCGGGCGAGATCTGCTCGAGCCCGCTACGCCCCTGCGGTGACGGCAACCTCTTCGGTGGTAACGAACCGGCCCGCACGTGGTACGCGGCGATGAACCCGATCGTCAACAACTTCGGTCCGACGACCCTGCCGCCGGTCGACCAGAAATATGTGCGGGGATCCCAGAACGGCCAGGTTCCGGATGTCGTCGGACTCAGCCAGTCGGCCGCCACCTCGCGGCTGCAGGCAGCGGGCTTCACCGTCAACGCAGTGACCACGCAAGCTCAGGCGGCCAAGGGAACGGTGACGGGCGCGTCGCCCTCCGGATCGGCCATCCCCGGTTCGACCATCACGATCTACGTCAGCGACGGATCGGTGCGGGCGGCACCGCAGCAGCTACCCGGCCAGGGCATCCCCCTACCGCCCATCCAGTTGCCCGGTCTGCCGCCGATCCAGCTGCCGCCCATACCGCGGTGACCATGCGTGCGTGGGAAGTGCGAACACACACTTCCCACGCACGTGGGTTCAGAGGCGCGACTTGACGGCGTGGGACAACCTCGAGCCATCGGCCTTGCCGCCGGCGAGTGCGGTGGCCGCCTTCATGACCTGACCCATCTGGCGCATACCGGGGCGCTCACCGATCTCCTCCGCCACCTGAGCGATGGCCGTGTCGACGACGTCCACGAGTTCCGCATCGTTGAGCGGGGTCGGCAGGTATTCGTCGATGATCTGGGCTTCGGCACGTTCCTGCGCCGCCAGTTCCCCGCGGCCGTTCTCGGTGTAGATCTCGGCGGACTCTCCGCGCTTCTTCGACTCCTTCGCGAGGACCTTCAGCACCTCGTCGTCGGTGAGTTCACGGGCTTCCTTGCCGGAGACCTCCTCGGTCTGCACGGCGGCCATGAGCATACGAATAGTGGCGGTGCGCAGCGAATCCTTCGCCTTCATGGCGGCCGTCATGTCGGAGCGCAGTCTTGCTTTCAGTGAATCTGGCATGGCCGAAACGCTACGCGCTCGCACGCACGAGAATGCCGCGTCCCACGCACGGGAATGCGGAGCATCCTTTTGTACCCTGCACCTCGATCGCACGCACCCGTATCCTGAAAGGGTGTCCAACGAGTTCCGCACCACCCTGACCCGTGCCGCGCTGGGTACAGCGGGCGCCGCCGCCCTCGGTGTCGGCTACGCCTCCCTCATCGAACGCAACGCGTTTGCGCTCCGTGAGGTCACGATGCCGGTGCTCGCGCCCGGGTCGTCCACGCTGCGGGTGCTGCACATCAGCGACCTGCACATGATGCCCGGACAGCGCCTGAAGCAGAACTGGCTGCGTGAGCTGGACAACCTCGAACCCGATCTGGTGGTGAACACCGGCGACAATCTGTCCCATCAGCGGGCCGTCCCCGCGGTGGTCCAGGCGCTGGGGAATCTGCTCGCGCGCCCGGGCCTGTTCGTGTTCGGCAGCAACGACTACTTCGCGCCCAAGCCGAAGAACCCGCTGAAGTACTTCAGCAGGGAGCACAAGCGCGTCCTGGGTGACCCCTTGCCGTGGGGCGATCTCCGCGCTGCCTTCACCGAGCGGGGCTGGTTCGACGTCACACATGTGCGCCGCGACCTCGAGGTGTCGGGGGTCCGGATCGCGTCGGCCGGGGTGGACGATCCCCACTTGCAACGCGACCGTTACGACACCATCGCCGGGCCGCCGAATCCGTTGGCGGATCTACGCCTGGCCCTCACCCACTCCCCCGAACCGCGGGTGCTCGACCGGTTCGCCGACGACGGGTACGACCTGGTACTGGCGGGCCACACCCACGGGGGTCAGCTGTGCCTGCCGTTCTACGGGGCACTGGTCACCAATTGCCAGATCGACCGTTCTCGGGTCAAGGGTCCGTCGAAGTGGGGTGCCCACACCCGCTTGCACGTGTCCGCTGGTATCGGCACGTCGCCGTGGGCTCCGGCCCGCTTCTGCTGCCGTCCCGAGGCGACGCTGCTGACGTTGGTACCCGCCAAGCGTGGCGGCTCGGACAGCGGCGCGGGCGAAGGTCGGACGCAGCCCTCGGAAAGCTCGGTTATACGCCGCTGAACTGCGGATTTAATCGCGGCTGACTCTGTGCTGTAAGCTAGCCGAGGTTCGACACGGGGTGTGGCGCAGCTTGGTAGCGCGCTTCGTTCGGGACGAAGAGGTCGTGGGTTCAAATCCCGCCACCCCGACAGTGTGGGATTGATGTGAGACCCCTTCCGCTCAGGCGGGGGGGTCTTTCTCATCCCCGGACCCGGTGCCAACGACTCCCGGACGCCCGCCGCCAGGTCGGTAGGCTAGCCTGCCCTCATGTCTACGAGGCCTCCCCTGAAGGCCGGGCTCGTCGCCCTGGCCACCGTCTTTCTCGCCGCCTGCGGCACCACCGACACCGGGTCCAGCTCCGGCAACACCGACGTCGCCACCGGCGGACGGCTGTTCGCCACCGCCGACGAGGAGACCGCCAAACTGGGTAGTGATGCCGAACCCGGCGCATTCCCGCGCACCGTCACGCACGCACTGGGCGAGACGGTCATTGAGAAGAAGCCGGAACGGGTCGTCGTCCTCGACGGCGGCGAACTCGACGACGTCCTGTCGCTGGGAATCACCCCCGTGGGATTGGCGAGTCCGGAGAGCGCGGCGGGTCAGCCGTCGTATCTTGCCGACAAGCTGGCGGGTGTGCCCGACGTGGGAACGATCAACAACCTGAACATCGAAGCGATCACCGCATTGCAGCCCGATCTGATCCTCGGCAGCAAGCTGCGGGCCGACAAGCTCTACCCGCAGCTCTCCTCGATCGCACCGACGGTGTTCAGTATCCGTCCCGGCTTCCCGTGGAAGGAGAACTTCCTCCTGGCCGCCGACGCGCTCGGTGAGGAAGCGCAGGCCGAAGAGGTGCTCAACGCATATCAGACCCGGGCCGGGGAGGTCCGGGACGCGATCACCGGCGAGCCCACGATCTCGTTGGTGCGCTTCATGTCCGGCAAGATCCGGCTGTACGGCAACCTGTCGTTCATCGGTGTCATTCTCGAGGATGTGGGGCTGCCCCGCCCGCAGGTGCAGGACGTCGACGAACTCGCGGTCGAGGTCAGCCAGGAGACCATCTCGCAGGCCGATGCCGACCGAATCTTCTACTCCAGCTATGGCGCGCCCGAGACGACCGACGAGTCCGCTGTGGTCGGTGGACCGCTGTGGAACCAGCTTCAGGCGGTCAAGGACGGCCACGCCGTGCACGTCAGCGACGAAACCTGGTTCCTGGCGCTCGGTCCCACCGGTGCCATGCTGGTACTCGACGACCTCGAGAAGATGCTCGCAGCCTGACGCGTCCTACGGGGTTACGGGCATGAACGCGTCGTAGATCGCCTCCGGTGCACCGTCGACTGCCCAGATCGTCATCAGCCCGACGGCGATGGTGAGGGCGGGCCCGAGAACGAGTTTCTCGAAGGGCCCGCCCGCCCGGATGGAGAGGAAGGACGGCAGCCGGAACTCCCACCACCGCTCCCTGCCCAGCGGCAGGAACGGGGCGAGGAAGGGCACACCTTCTTTGGTGATGGCATCGCCGAGGCAGTGGGTGGCGCAGCCGAGGGCCACCGCGACTCCGAGCCCGGTGGAACCGGCCTCCGTGGGATACGACTGCCAGGTGAGCGCCGACAACACCGCGGCCACGGCCGAAACGGCCAGCCAGCCTTTTTCTTTGGCGAACTCACCGGCCAGGCCGCGGAGTGCCAGCCCCAGGCAGAGAAACAGCGTGGCGATGATGGCCGGCTTGCCGAACTGCACCACGAGCGCCGACACGCCTGCTCCGAGCCCGGCGGCGAACAATGCCGTGTGCGTGAGCGTGCGGTGCCCGCCGCGGCGCTTACCGTCTCGTTTGCCCTTGGTCACCGTGTAGAAGCCGAGCGACACCGCGTCGACTCCCTTGGCCGCGATACTGCTCACGGGGCCGAAGGACCGCGAAACGGTCGACTGGCTGGTGTCGAGGTCGGGTAGCAACGCCGCGCCTGCGCATACGGCCGCGAACGTGAACGTCTCGGCCGTCGAGGTAGGCCCACCCCATTCCAGCGGGAGCAGATCTGCCGTCGCCAAACCGACGGCAGCACCGGACATTGCGTGGGTGGGACCCATCACCATGGAAGAACGCACCTTTCGAACCCGACCCGGGACACGGTCATCCGAGCCGGTGTCCTGACACCGCTCAACCTAGCAACACCATCCGACACTCCAGTCACACGCCGTACGTACTCCGGCACCGTCGGCGGCGACGAAGTACGTCCGGACCCGAAGTGCTCAGACGCCCTGCGCCTGCCACATCCAATGCAACTGCTCGAGCCGCGCGGTGATGGAGATCAGCAGGTCCTGCGTCACCGGGTCGGCGTTTTCGGTGGCCGCGATACGGTCGCGGAGTCGGTCGATCAGGGCGGCGAGGTTACCGACGATCGACGCGGTGATCTCGGCATCCTTGGTCCACCCTTCGCCGATGCCCTTGGCCCCGGAATCCTGTGCGACCGTGGCCGCGCGGCCGTCGGGACTGACGCCGATCGCGGTAGCGCGTTCCGCCGCCTCGTCGGTGAAGTCGCGGGCCGCGCTCACGAGCTCGTCGAGCGCGAGATGCACCGATCGGAAGTTCTGGCCGATCACATTCCAGTGCGCCTGTTTGGCGATGAGGGTGAGGTCGATCAGATCCACGACGGTGGCCTGTAGTGCGTCGCCGGCAGTCTTCTGCTGAGCGGGATCCAACGTGCTGGTGATGGGATTACTCATGATGTATTTCCTCAGTGGTCGTGTTTCGTTGCGGGCGCATCGACACCGACGCCGGTGGTGCGCCTCAGGCCTTGTTCTGTCCTTCGCGGACACCGATTTCCACGCGCTTGCCGAGGTCGGCGTCGACGTTCTTCCAGTACTCGAAGACGCGCAGCAGAACCGGTTCGCTGACGCCATCGAGCGCGTGCCCGACGATGTTGTTCACCAACCGCTCGCGTTCGTCGTCACCGAGAACCTCACGTACGAGCGTGCCGGCCTGGGTGAAGTCGCCGTCCTCGGAGTGCTGGATATAGCCGGCGCGCACCGACTCTCCGTCGAAGGCCCACAGGCCCTCGTCCCCGGCGAGGGACGCGTCCGCTTGGGGACCGCCGTACGAGTTGGGCGCGTACACCGGCGTTTCCGGCGAGTTGGTCGCGTACCGCATCGCCCCGTCCTGCGAGTAGGAGTTGACCAGGTTCTTCGGTGCGTTGACCGGCAATTGGGCGTAGTTCGCGCCGATCCGGTACCTGTGTGCGTCAGCGTAGGAGAAGACACGCCCGAGCAGCATCTTGTCGGGCGAGAAGCCGATTCCCGGAACCACATTCGACGGCTCGAACGAGGCCTGCTCGATCTGCGCGAAGAAGTTGTCGGGGTTGCGGTTCAGGGTCCACTCGCCGACCTCGATCAGCGGGTAGTCCTTCTGGGACCACACCTTGGTGAGATCGAACGGGTTGAATCGGTACCCCTCCGCCTCGGCGACCGGCATGACCTGCACTTTCAGCGTCCAGCTGGGAAACTCGCCGCGGGTGATCGAGTCGTACAGGTCGGCTCGGTGGTGGTCGGGCGACGTGCCGGCCAGCTCGTCGGCCTCCGCCTGGGTGAGGAACTCGATGCCCTGGTCGGTCTTGAAGTGGTACTTCACCCAGAACCGCTCTCCCTCGGCGTTGACCCACTGATAGGTGTGGGAGCCGAAGCCGTCCATGTGACGCCACGTCTTCGGAATCCCGCGATCACCCATCAGCCAGGTGACCTGGTGTGCCGACTCGGGCCGCAGGGTCCAGAAGTCCCACTGCATGTTGTGGTCGCGCAGGCCGGAACCCGGCAGACGCTTCTGTGAGTGGATGAAGTCGGGGAACTTGATGGGGTCCTTGATGAAGAAGACCGGCGTGTTGTTGCCGACGAGGTCGTAGTTGCCGTCCTCGGTGTAGAACTTCACCGCGAATCCGCGGGGGTCACGCCACGTGTCGGGACTACCCTGCTCGCCCGCCACCGTGGAGAAGCGCACGAGCGACTCGGTCTTCGCTCCCGGCTGGAAGAGCTTGGCCTTCGTGTACCGGCTCACGTCGTGCGTGACGACCAGCTCACCGAAGGCACCGCCGCCCTTGGCATGGACCACCCGCTCCGGGACACGCTCGCGGTTGAACTGGGCGAGCTTTTCGACGAGGTAGTGGTCGTGCAGAAGGATGGGGCCCTGCGGTCCCGCGGTGAGCGATTCGTTGTCGCTGACGACAGGAATTCCGGCGTTGGTGGTGGTAGCGCGCTGTGTTTCAGGCATGGCAAAGCCTCCAGAGTGCTTCATTGTGAGGGTGGTAGATGAAGACGGGTCAGGACTGGGTTGCCGTCGGCCCGGGCCGGCACTGTTCGCACAGACCCCAGAAGACGACTTCGGCCTCGTCGACCTGGAAACCGTGCGACTGCGACGGCTCCAGGCACGGCGCCTCACCGACGGCGCAATCGACGTCTGCAACGGTGCCGCACGATCGACACACGAGGTGGTGGTGATTGTCTCCGGTTCGCGTCTCGAACCGTGCGGGTGACCCCGCGGGTTCGATACGGCGAAGGAGACCGGCGGCCGTACACGCTTTCAGCACGTCGTACACGGCTTGCGTGGACACCGAACCCAGCTGGTCGCGCACCACGGCAGCGATGTCGTCGACGTCGGAATGCGGCTGCGCGGCAACCGCATTCAACACCGCCACCCGGGGCGCAGTGACACGGAGGCCCACGTCACGCAATTGCGCTCGGGGATCGTGGTCGTGTCGCATGTGTTCCAGTATGGCCCTTTTTTGGAATTAGTCAAGAAAAGCGATCGCTCAGCGCAGCTTTGCCGGCCCGGTGGTCATACGGCCGTCCGTGATCACGACACCATGATGAGTTCCGGCCACCAGCCAGTCGGCCAGAGTGGGACCCTCTGCCCGAACGCTCACCCGGGCGTACCGGAAGTGCCCGCGCAGGCGGGCCGACGCCGTCACCAGGCGTCCGCCCGACTCTGCGGGCTGAGCGAACCCCAAGGCGCCCGCGATCGGCAGCCGCGGACCGCGCGGGTGCGCCGTCGTCGACACACGCCACGCCCCGAAGGACGACGCGGATGACGCCTCGAAGGACGACGCGGATGACGCCTCGAACACACCGTGGACGTCGCCGTCGAACGCTGCCGGGACCTTGGGCAGGCTCCAGTGCACGCGTCCGCCGTGGACGGACGGTTCCGAGTCGACCGCGATGAACGGCACGGCCATGCGCGGCAAGGGACCGCTGCGACGCCCGGGCGCCCGCAGCACCGGGCTGGCCAGGATCTCGCGATACGGCCCGACGGGCGAGTCGAGGTAGTCGACCATCATGGCGAGGGTCACCGGCAGCACCGCACCCTCGGGTCCGAGATCACGGGCGACGGCGGTCGCGCGATGCCACCACAGCGTTGCACGCACCCCGGCCGGCCACGGCGGCGGCGCGCTCTCGGGCCATTCGGTGCGGTCGGTGGCCGATTCAGGCACGCTCCACATCGACGGCCTCCTTTCGAGTCGTCACGGTGAGCGGAAGTCGCAGGGCTCCCGGCGCGTCGGCCGGTACCACCGGGAAGCGCGGCGGCGTCGGGTCGATACGTACGTATGGCTCACCCGGATCAGGTCTGGGGTCCAGCTCTCCCTTGTTCGGCCACAACGCGAACGCCCGCTCCGCTTGCGCCGTGATGGTGAGCGACGGATTGACGCCCAGGTTGGCGCTGACCACGGATCCGTCCGCCACGTGGAGTCCGTCGTGTCCGTAGGCCCGCAGGTACGGGTCGACGACTCCGGTGTCGGGCGAGTCGCCGATCGCGCAGCCACCCAGGAAATGGGCGGTCATCGGGATGTTCACCACGTCGCCCAGCGAGCCACCGGGGTCACCGTCGATCTTGTCGGCGACCTTGCGGATGGCCGTGTGCCCCTGAGGTATCCACTCCGGCGGCGGAGCGCCGGGACCGGGCCGACTGGTGACCGCGCGCCCGAGGCGGCCCCGCCCCTTGGTGAGTTCCAAGGAATTATCGTCGGTCTGCATCACCAGCGCGATGACCGTCCGCTCGGACCAGTGCCGCACCGACAGACTGCGCAGGAAGGCGTCGGGTCGGCGCAGTGCGACACCGACGGTCTTCAGCAGTCGAGGTGTCCGGCCGCCGCCATCACTGAGGACGGTCTGTAGCAGCCCGATCGCATTGCTGCCCTTGCCGTATCGGACAGGTTCGATGTGGGTGTGGTCGTCGGGGTGGAATGAGGACGTGATGGCGATGCCACGCGTGAAGTCGGTGCTCCGGTTCTTCGCGGTGGCCGCGAGTACGGCCTCCGAATTGGTCCGGACGACCGTTCCGAGCCGCGGCGACAACCGCGCCAAGGTCCCGGCCTCCTTCATCGCGAGGAGCAGCCGGGCCGTTCCGTACGTGCCGGCAGCCACGACCACCTGGTCGGCGGTGAAGGTGCTCTCCCGCTTACGGATACCGTTCGTTCGACGAGTACGCACCTCGTATCCGCCGCCCTGGCGTGGACGTAGTTCCTTCACCGTGGTGAGCGGATGGATCCGCGCACCGGCCTGTTCCGCCAGGTACAGGTAGTTCTTGACCAGCGTGTTCTTGGCCCCCACGCGGCACCCGGTCATGCAGCCACCGCACTCGGTGCAGCCGGCCCGATCAGGGCCCTTGCCACCGAAGTACGGGTCCGCGACCGCGACTCCGGGCTCGCCGAAGAAGACACCGACCGGCGTGGATGTGAACGTCTCACCGACCCCCATCTCTTCCGCCACCTCGCGCATGATCGCGTCGGCCGGGGTGAACAGCGGGTTGGTCCGCACGCCCAGCATCCTCTTGGCCTGGTCGTAGTACGGCGCCAACTCCGACTGCCAGTCGGTGATGTGCGCCCACTGCTTGTCTTCGAAGAAGCGCCGGGGCGGCTGATACAGGGTGTTGGCGTAATTGAGCGATCCACCGCCGACGCCGGCACCCGCCATCACGAGCACATCGGGAAGTAGGTGGATACGTTGCATGCCATAGCAACCCATCCACGGGGCCCACAGATAGCGACGCAATCTCCAGCTGGTCTCCGGCATTTCGTCGTCGGCGAAACGCCGTCCTGCCTCCAGCACTCCGACCTTGTAGCCCTTCTCGGTGAGCCGCAGCGCAGCCACACTGCCGCCGAAACCCGAGCCGACCACCACCACGTCGTAGTGCGTCACGCGACGGCCTCCTTCTCCGACCTCCGACGCGCCACGTAGTTCTCCCTGTCGAAGCGCTGCAGTTGCGAACGGAATCTGAAGGTGAACGTCGGCCACTGCACCGAATTACGGCCCTCCGCATCGTAATACCAACTCGAACAACCACCCTTGTTCCAGACGGTGCTCTGCAAGCCGGATTGAATCCGCGCGTTGTACCGTCGCTGCGCCTCCTCGGTGACCTCGAACGCCGTGATGTCGTTGTCGCGCATGGCATCGAGCGCGTCGGTGATGTACGCAGACTGCGATTCGAGCATGTAGACGATGGAGCTGTGCCCGAGGTTGGTGTTGGGTCCGTACATCAGGAAGAGGTTGGGGAATCCGGCAACCGTGGTCCCCTTGTAGGCGTGCGGACTGCCCTTCCAGTGCTCGGCCAGCGTGTGCCCGTCGGTGCCCCGGAGTGCATGCGCGACAGGAGGTTCCGTGGGAGTGAAGCCGGTGGCGAAGATGATGGTGTCGACCTTGTGTTCGTTGCCGACCGCGTCGACCACACCATCCTCGGTGATACCCGCCAGGCCTGCGTCGACGAGTGTGACGTCCGGCCGGTCGAGCGTCCGCAACCAGTCGTTCGACAACAACATGCGCTTGCAGCCGATCGTGAAATCGGGGGTCAGCTTCTGTCGCAGTTCCGGGTCGCGCACCTGCCGACGCAGATGTGCCCTGGCCACCATTTCGAACAACGGCAGCAGTCCGGTGGCATGGGCCAGGACTCCGCCGAGCGCTTCCCGGAAACTGTAGACAGAAGCACGGACAGCCTTCTGCACCAGAGGTATCCGCCGATACAGACGCTTTTCGGGATCGGAGAGCACTCGGTCGAGCCGCGGGATGACCCACGCCGGCGTACGTTGAAAGACCGTCACATGCTTCGCGCGGGGCGCGATTTCCGGAACGAACTGCATCGCCGAGGCACCCGTGCCGATGACGGCCACCCGCTCACCGGTGAGGTCGTGATCGTGATTCCACGTCGCGGAGTGGAAGGTGGTGCCGCCGAACGTATCGAGTCCCGGCATATCCGGGATGCTCGGGGTCGACAGGGCGCCGGTGGCCGCCACCACCACATCGGCGGTCAACGAACCACGGCTCGTGCGCACATGCCACACAGCCTTGGCGTCGTCCCAGTCTGCCTGCTCCAGGGCGCAGTCGGTCACGACCCGGGACAGGATGCCGGTGTCGGCCGCGACCTTCTTCAGGTACCGGTAGATCTCCGGTTGCCGGGCGAAGGTGTGACTCCAGTCGGCGCTGGGCGCGAAGGAGAACGAGTACAGCGACGTCGGGACATCGCACGCACACCCCGGGTAGGTGTTGTCGCGCCAGGTTCCGCCGACATCGTAACCGCGCTCGATGATCAGGACGTCGGCCTCCGGACGGGACCGCAGGATCCGCGCCGCGAGACCCATTCCTGCGAAACCGGCTCCTACGACCAGCGTGTGTACATGTTGCGGAAGACTCACGACTTCTTCACCTTCGATTCCCACGCCGGCAGCAGCCGCGCGCGTAGTGAGCGATCGGCCTCGGGCGTCCGGAACAATGCCGACACCGCGAGACCGCGAACCAATTCGATGCCGATCTCGATGGTGTCGGCGTCGTACCGATCACCGAACACCTCTGCAGACCCGTGTCGCAGGGCCTCGGTGACCTTCCGCTCCAGCGGAACCATCGCCTCGAACAAGGCGGGGTCGGTGCGGGCGGCCACCCACAACTCGAGTGCCGCATAGAACAACGGGCCGGAGAAGGCGTCGGCCAGCACGTCGATGCCGCGGTCGGTGTCCACCTCGGCGGCGAGAATCTCCGCCATCCGCTTGTCGACGAGGTACTCCACTGCCGCCACCACCAGCGACTCCTTGGTGGGGAAATGGTGGAGCTGGGCTCCCCGCGACACACCCGCCCGGCGGGCGATGCCCTGGGTGGTGGTGCCCGCGTAGCCGAGCTCGACCAGCGAGTCGACCGCGGCCTCGAGCAATCGTGTGCGCATCGCGGCGGTGCGCTCGGCCTGCGTACGGGTCGGTTTGGCGACTGCTATGTCGGAGGTCACATCTGCACTGTAGGCCGAAAAATCAAAACAGTCCAGACTGCTTTTAAATTGCGCAAACGCCTGTGAGTGCTTGTCAACAACGGGAGATTAAGAAGTACTCACGTGGCGAGGCGGTACTTCAGCATCATGTCGTGGTCCTCGTGATCGAGCATGTGGCAGTGCCAGACGTAACCCCGTAGAGGTTGGGGCGCCTGCCCGGTGTGTCCACCCGAGTGGTCCGTCGCATGGGCCGACATGCCGAAGGTCGCGTCGGGATCGAAGCCCAGTTCCTCGGCTGCCGGAAACCGCACGACGACTCGGGTGACGGAGTTGGCGTCGGCGATCACGGTGTCCTTGAAACCGGACTCCCACGGCTGCGGCGACAGCACCGGTCCCCGGGTGAACGGATCCGGAGACGGCGTCCACCGTGTCCCGACCGCGGGGAGCGGCGACGCCGACATCATTGCGGCCGTATCGACCGCCTGCCGCCCGAGTACGCGGAACCTCACCAGATGCAGATGAATCGGGTGCGGCTCCGGGGTGGCATTGACGATGTTCCACTGTTCGACCGTGCCCTGCCGAGGCATTTCGATGTCGTCGGTGGTGTAGCGCAGGTTGTTGAGGGACATGAGCGGTGACGGTTGCCCGAGGCCCTGTCCGATCTGCAGTACCGAGACATTGCGTACCACCTGAGGTTGCGCGACCGGTGCCAGTAAAGGCGGCTGCCGCCGGCCGCCGCGCAGGGACTGCGGCACCGGGCCGGTGAACCCCGCGGCAGCTCCCACGCGGAAACGGCAGAAACGCGGCATGGGCAGGACTCCGCGCTGCGCCACCTGGTCGGGGATCGCTTCGTCGTTGCGCAGCTCGACGGTCGCGCCGGGCGCCAGAGCACCGAAGTCGACGAGCAGGTCGGCGCGCTCACCCGGTCCGAGGCGAACATGGTCGACGGGGACCGGGGCGTCGAACAATCCGCCTTCGGCGCCGATGACCCAGAACCGCATTCGATTGTCGAAGAAGAGGTTCCACACGCTGAACGAGGCGGCGTTCACCATGCGCAGGCGGTACAGCCCGCGCGCCACGGCCATCTCCGGCCACACCTTGCCGTTCACCACGCCGGTGTCGCCGGGGGTCGCCGCTTCCCAGCTGCCCTGCGGGTTCAGCGGGTTGGAGCGGACGCTCTGCCTGCCGTCCTCCGTGAAATTCTTGTCCTGCAGAATCAGCGGAACCTCGAACTCGCCGGCGGGCAGCCCGAGCGGATTGCCCACGGTACCGGTGTCGAACTCGTCGCGAAGCAGGTATAGACCGGCCAGTCCAGCGAAAATGTTGAGCCGGGTGACCCCCATCGCGTGGTCGTGATACCAGAGTGTGCACGCGTCCTGCTGATTCGGAAACTCGTACACCAGCCCTTGCCCGCGCCGCAGCGTGTGCTCGGGGTGCCCGTCGAACTCGGGCGGATTGGACCCCCCGTGCAGGTGCAGCGCGGTCGCCACGTCGGTGCGGTCCGCTTCGGTCACACCGTGCAATCTGGTGTCCACATCGGCAGCGAGAGGATTACTCGCGATGTCGTTGCGGTAGACGAGCGATGTCCGTTCGCCGACCCGGGCCTCGATCGTCGGTCCCAGGTAGTCGACACCGCCGTACGCGAGCGCCGGGGAGGCGGGAAGGTCGGAGTGGAACGTGTGCATCGTGCTGCTCGCGTGCACCTCGACGGAAGTGCCACCGAGCGTCGGCAGCAGGGGAAGTGGGTCCCGAAACGGTTCGAGCGGCGGTGACCGGAAAACGAACGGCCGTAGGGGGTCGATGCCGAAGGGGAAGGCGCTTGCCGAGCCGACCCCTACGGCGCCCAGCCCGGCCGTCAGTGCCAGTCCACGAACGAACGACCTGCGCGGAATTCGTCCATCCATTCGCCGGCGCCCCCTGCACGATGAATATCCTGTTGCGACTCGGAAAGCCGACGGTACCTCGAGTGGGGTACCCCTCAGCCCGGTTTCAGCACCGGGGATTCTGTCGCACCTGCGCGCCGACCATGCCACGCTGGCCTCATGACTCGAGCGGTACCGAAGAACATGGCATGGATTCCGGGTGGCACATTCTGGATGGGATCGGAGGACTTCTATCCCGAGGAGCGCCCGGTCCACCAGGTGACGGTCGACGGGTTCTGGATGGACTCGCACCCGGTAACCGTCGCCGAGTTCCGGCGGTTCGTGAAAGACACCGGTCACGTCACCACCGCCGAGGTCGCGCCCGACCCCGCGCAGTACCCGGACGCGGACCCGTCGTTGCTGGTCCCCGGCTCGCTCGTGTTCACCCCGACACCGGGACCGGTGCCGCTCGACGACTACACCCGCTGGTGGTCGTTCACGCCGGGAGCGGACTGGCGTCATCCGGAGGGTCCGGGCAGCAACGTCAGCGGACGTGAACGCCACCCCGTCACCCATGTGTCGTGGTTCGATGCCCGCGCCTACGCGGAGTGGGCAGGCAAAGATCTGCCGACGGAAGCGGAGTGGGAATTCGCGGCGCGCGGCGGACTGGACCGACAACCGTTCGTGTGGGGTGACGAGCACGAGCCGGGTGGCAGGCCCGGCGGAAATGTCTGGCAGGGCCAGTTCCCCTGGGAGAACCTACTCGCGGACGGCTTCGCCGGCACGTCGCCGGTGGGTCACTTTCGGCCCAACGGATACGAGCTCAGCGACATGGCCGGCAACGTGTGGGAATGGACCACTGACCATTTCACCGCTGATCATTCCGCGAGCGGGAAAAATATCGCGCCGACCAGTTCCTGCTGCATCCCGGCCAACCCGCGCGTCGACACCGCGCGCACCGAGAACCCCGGCGAACCCTATGCGCGGCGAGTGATCAAGGGTGGTTCACACCTCTGCGCACCGAATTACTGCCTTCGTTACCGGCCGTCGGCTCGGCAAGGCGACACCGAGGAGACGTCGACCTGCCACATCGGTTTCCGATGCATCGTCCGCGAGTGAACGGGTGCCGGGCTCACCTGACGGGGATGAAGACAGATCGCGTTCACTGCGGTTGAGTAAGTAAGGTGCGGTCGACCAAGTTGTCAGTGATGCTGGCTCGGGAAGCTCTCGCGGCGCGGACCGAATCGGCCAACGGCTGGATGCAGGGCACTCCTCCGGGCCGCACGGTTCGACGCGTCATAGACGGGCTGATCGAGATCGAACTCGTCGACCGGTCGATGACACTTGCCGCGCGGATCTTCACGTCGGTGCTCCCCGTGATGATTGCGGCCTCGACGTTGAGCAGTTGGCACCTGACCGCCCGCACCATCAAGACCCAGTTCGGTTTCGACCCCGCGGAGTTGTCCTCCACTTCCGGCACCGTGGACACCACGGACCCGTCGTTCGCGGCCTTCGGGGTGGTCGGCCTGCTGATGATCGCGATCAGCGGCACGTCGTTTGCCCGGGCCCTCGCCCGGATCTACGGGAAGATCTGGAACGTCCCGTCGATCAATCTCCGGGACGCCTGGCGGTGGCTGGTGGTCCTGTTCGCCGTTGCGTTGTCGAGTACAGCGATCGGCCTGGCGAGTGAGCTCACGAGCGTCCGGTTCATCGGACCACCGCTCGCAGTCGCCGGGGAGTTCGCGGTGTGGATGGCCGTCTGGACTCTCAGCCCGTACCTGCTGACGATGGGCACCCTCGAGGGCCGCGTGCTCTGGGCCACCGGGGCGCTGACCGCCGCAGCACTGACCACTCTCCACGTCGGCGGACGTATCCTTCTCCCCCGGATCACCGCCTCGGCACAGCATCAGTTCGGGTCACTCGGCCTGGTGTTCACCGCGATCAGCTGGCTCTTCGTGATGTCCGTCGTCATCGTGGGAGCAGCGGTGATCACCAAGGCGCTCGCGCTGGACGAGGCCTACATCGGTCGGTACCTCCGCGGGCCGGACGCGGTCGCGTCAGAACGCTCCGCCGAGTCCCTTCCCGAGAACGACGGCTCCCATCACCAGTAGCAGCACGCTCATCACCGCGGCGTTGTTGGCCTGCAGCCAGACCTTCAGATTGTCGAGGGTGCCGCGCATCTTGTCGGCGGCGACTGCGTAGGCGACCACGGGAACGATCACCGTCGACCCGGCCAGCACGGTGAACACCGCCAGCGCGATCGCCTGCTCACCGCCACTCACACCGGACGAGCCGATCACCACGCCCGCGGAGACACACAGCAGAAGGTTCTTCGGATTGATTGCCGCCAGGACGAATCCGAGTCCGATCGATTTGACGATGTTCAGGTCATCGATTGCCCGCATCCACTTCGGTTGTTCCGCGTCGGCATTGCGACTTCTCCACTGCCGTCCGGCGAGCACGAGCAGGAGCACGCCGAGGACGATCTTGACCCATGACGTTGTCGCCGACGGACCATCGGAGTCGGTGGTATCGATACCGGCGGCGAAGAGCAGGACAATGCCGGTAGCCACAAGGATTCCCGCGATCCACCCCATGCCGAAGCCCGCGCTCGCACCGCCGGCGCGCTTCGACAACAACATCAGAATGACCGCGATGATCGGGATCGGTGAAATGGCGACACCGACTGCAAGCGGCAGCATTTCTCCGAGAACTGAGCCCATGTCCGAACCCTAGGGCCCGCGAACTCGTGTGCGCCTCGCACGTGCCGGGTGAACCGCACGTGAGTGGCAGAGCGTGCTCTGCCACTCACGTGGGGAGATCACACCAGCAGTTCGGCGATCTGAATGGTGTTGAGCGCCGCACCCTTACGCAGGTTGTCGCCCGATACGAACAGCGCCAGACCGCGGCCCTCGGGGACACCCGGATCCTGTCGGATGCGACCGACCAGCGACGGATCGCTTCCCGCGGCCTGCAGCGGGGTGGGCACGTCGACGAGCTGCACCCCGGGAGCCTTCGACAGAATCTCCTTCGCGCGTTCCACCGACAGCGGACGCTCGAACTCGGCGTTGATCGACAGCGAATGACCGGTGACGACGGGGACGCGGACACACGTACCCGACACCAGGAGGTCGGGCAGGCCGAGGATTTTGCGGCTCTCGTTGCGGAGCTTCTGATCCTCGTCGGTCTCACCGCTGCCGTCGTCGACGAGGGAGCCGGCGAGCGGGAGCACGTTGAACGCGATGGGCGCGACGTACTTGTTCGGGGCGGGGAAGTCGACGGCGCTGCCGTCGTGGACCAGCTTCTCCGCATTGTCGATGACGGCGCGCGCCTGGCTCACCAGTTCCTCGACGCCGGCGATACCGCTGCCCGACACCGCCTGGTAGCTGGACACGATGAGGCGCTGCAGACCGGCCTCGTCGTGCAGCACCTTCAGGACCGGCATCGCGGCCATCGTGGTGCAGTTGGGGTTGGCGATGATGCCCTTCGGCGGGTTCTTCGCCTCCTCCGGGTTGACCTCGCTGACGACCAGGGGAACGTCGGGGTCCTTGCGGAACGCGGACGAGTTGTCGACCACGACGGCGCCGGCAGCGGCGAAGCGTGGGGCCTGCTCGCGCGAGAGCGTCGCACCGGCCGAGAAGAGGGCGATGTCGATGCCCTTCAGGTCCTCGTCGGAGGTGGCGGACGCATCTTCGACGACGATTTCCTCGCCGCGGAACGGCAGCTTCTTGCCCGCCGACCGCGCCGACGCGAAGAACCGCACCGTGTCGGCGGGAAAGTTCCGTTCCTCGAGAAGAGTGCGCATGACGATGCCGACCTGCCCGGTGGCACCGACGACAGCGATGGTGGTCATGATTTACCGTCCCGTTCCTGCGTGCACGACAGCTTCTTCGTCGCCGCCGAGTTCGAATGCGTCGTGGATCGCCTTCACAGCCTTGTCCAGATCGGTGTCCTTGACGAGCACCGAGATGCGAATTTCGGACGTGGAGATGAGGTCGATGTTGATCCCGGCCTCGGCGAGCGCCTCACAGAAGGTGGCGGTGACGCCGGGGTGGCTCTTCATGCCGGCTCCGACCAGGGACACCTTGCCGATGTGATCGTCGAAGACGATCTGGGTGAAACCGATCTCGCCCTGCAGCTTGGACAGCTTCTCGACGGCGCGCGGCCCGTCGGCCGTCGGCAGGGTGAACGTGATGTCCGTCTTCCCGGTCTCGACCTTGGAAATGTTCTGCAGCACCATGTCGATGTTGATCTCCGCGTCGGCGACCGCGCGGAAGATCTGCGCGGCGTAACCCGGGGTGTCGGGGAGGCCGACGACAGTGACCTTGGACTCGCTGCGGTCGTGCGCGACTCCGGTGAGAATTGCTTCTTCCACGGGGATGTCCTCCATCGATCCGGACACGATGGTGCCCGGCTTGGTCGTGTATGACGAGCGGACGTGCACAGGCACGTTGTAACGGCGGGCGTACTCGACGCAGCGCAGCATCAGCACCTTTGCGCCGCACGCCGCGAGTTCGAGCATCTCCTCGAACGACACCGTCTCGAGACGCTGCGCGTCGGGAACGATGCGCGGGTCCGCGCTGAAGATGCCGTCGACGTCGGTGTAAATCTCGCAGACGTCCGCCTTCAAGGCAGCCGCGAGAGCCACGGCGGTGGTGTCGGAACCGCCGCGTCCGAGCGTCGTCACATCCTTGCTGTCCTGGCTGACGCCCTGGAATCCGGCGACGAGGACGATCGAACCCTCGTCGAGCGCGTCGCGAACGCGACCGGGTGTGACGTCGATAATTTTGGCGTTGCCGTGCGCACCGGTGGTGATGACACCTGCCTGCGAGCCCGTGAACGAACGGGCTTCGGCACCGAGCGAATGGATCGCCATCGCGACGAGAGAGTTGGAGATGCGCTCACCGGAGGTCAGCAGCATGTCCATTTCGCGGGCGGGTGGGGCTGGGCACACCTGCTGAGCCAGATCGAGCAGCTCATCGGTGGTGTCCCCCATCGCTGAAACCACGACGACGACATCGTTGCCGGCCTTCTTGGTCTCGACGATCCGTTCAGCCACTCGTCGGATTCGCTCGGCGGTTGCCACCGAGGATCCGCCGTACTTCTGGACGACGAGAGCCACGCGTTTCTACCTCCAGGTCGAAGAATCTGTACTGGTCCAGCTGTCGAGCTTACCGGCGCAGTCCAATGTGATCCCGGGTGAGTCCGTCGGGCCGCCTATCCGAACACCGTGGTCGCGGCCTCCGCGACCCTCGAGACTTCGGTGCAGTTCGCCCCGTGAACAGTGACGACTGCACCCGCGGAACCGAGCCTGCGGGTGAACTGGTCGACCTCGGCTCCGGGCCGCGTGATGTCGATCGGCTCACCCATCGGGCTCGTCCAACGGCACCGGTCGCCGATCGTCTCCGGTCCGGCGGGAACGGTTGGTCGGTTTTCCTTGACCGGCGACACGGTGAACGACACAGTCACCTCACTTCCGGGCACCCGCTTCGGGTCCGGAAACAGGACGCAGTCGAACGGCGTCGGCGGTGCGTCCGGATCGACGACGCGTCCGCCGGCGTTGCCCAACACGTCGAGGACTTCGCACGGGTCGTGGACCGCGAGTGCCACCTGATTGCGGGCCGCGGCGTCACGCGCGGGCAGTCCCGACCGCATGCTGTCGATCGCGGAGTCCAGCACCGCGTCGGCCAGCGGGCAGGCGTCCTCCCCGGCGACAGTTCCGACGCGGACGGTCGCGAGCTGGGGGTTCGCGCGTTCCTCCAGCGTTCCGAGGTTCAGCCGAAAGACGCGTTCACACGTCCCGCGCGCGAGGTCCGCGCCCGCGCCGCGGTAGACAGTGACCCCGTCTACCGTGTCCGGCCGGGTCAGCGCTGCGTCCGACAGCATCGATGGCAGCACAGACACGTCCACGTAGGTCGTCGCGCCGCCGGGCCGGGCAATCAGCGCCGAACACACCGGCAACTGCACAGCGGATCCGAATTGCTGAACCGTCCCGAACTGTCGCACCACGCCCTCGTCCAGAAGCGCGCACGGATCGGCGGCGCGCAGGGCGTCCTCGACGTCGATGTGACGTTGCTGCCCTGGATTCAACTCGTCCAGCGGAGACGCCCCCGCAGTCCCCGACACGTTGTGCGCACACCCGGACGTGATGACGGCGCACAGGAGCACCGCGGCAATTCTCTTCATTCGACCCCCCTCGAATCGGGCCGAACACTACCGGCGGCTCCGCCACCCGTGAGTGGTTAACGAGTCCCTGCACTCGTTAACCACTCACGGGCGCGAAGCGCCTTTCGCGCACGTCCTCGTCTCAGTACGTGGCGGTGTCGTACTTGCTGGTGTCCCAGGTGGTGACTGCCCAGATCACGACCACGTCGAGGGCGATGATGAGAATCGACCACAGCGGGTAGTAAGGAAGCCACAGGAAGTTCGCGAGGATGGACAGTGCAGCAATACAGACGGCCACGATTCGCGCCCAGGTAGCGCCCGTCATCAGACCTACGGCACTGGCGATCAGGACGAGACCCAGAACGATGTGAATCCACCCCCACGTGGTGGTGTCGAACTGATAGGTGTACTCGACGCCGATGACCAGCAGGTCGTCGGAAGCGACTGCGGCAATTCCCTGGAAGAACGAAATCACGCCGACTGTCAGCAGCAGAATCGCCGCTGCCAGGGACGTTCCCGCTGCAAAACCCTGCTTTACCGGGCTGTTCGTTCTGGACTCGGGATTGGTCGTCATGTCCATGCCCTTCTCGAAAGTGTGTTTGCGAACAGTTGAATGGTCCGGCCTCGTTCGGCCGTGGACATCATCCGCGCCGGGTGATCCTCATCTGCAACGGATGATGTGCGTCGGCGCATCGAATGCGAGAGTCGATCCGGCCGACCTTTGCGAAGGGGACACGCGATGACGGAACCTCAGGACCGGTCCGGTAAACCGGCAGAGACCCAATGGTCGATGCCTCGTGGTCTGATCGTCATTCTCGGGCTGGCCGCGCTCGTCGTCACCGTGGCGGGGATCCAGGTGGCTGCGTCGATTGTCGGCCCCATCTTCCTCGCTCTCATGCTGACTGTCGCAGTGCACCCGCTGCCCGAATGGCTCTACAGGAAGGGTGTCCCGGGTTGGCTCGCGACAATCGCGGCGATCGTGGTGGTCAACAGCATTCTTCTCGTCCTCGTGCTGTCGTTGGCCTTGTCTGTCGCGCAACTCGCCACGCTCCTACCGGAATACGCGGACGACTTCACCGGCCTGATCGATGACGCCCAGAGTTTCCTGAACAGCAACGGAGTGAACTCCACCGACGCCCAGACGCTGCTCTCCCAGGTGGATTACGGCAAGGTCTTCGGACTGGTCGAGGGAATTCTGCAGGCAATGCTGGGTGTCTTCTCGAACCTGCTGTTCGTCCTCGCACTCCTGCTGTTCATGGCCGTCGACGGCAGCTCCTACGGTTCGCGGATGTCCATCGTCACGCAGATGCGCCCCGACATCGCCACCGCCCTCACCGCCTTCTCGGCCGGTACGCGCAAGTACCTGATCGTGTCCACTGTGTTCGGACTGATCGTCGCGGTCATCGACACCGCGGCTCTGTGGGCGTTGGGAATTCCGCTGCCGATCCTGTGGGGACTGCTGTCGTTCATCACCAACTACGTCCCGAACGTCGGCTTCGTCCTCGGGCTCGTTCCACCGGCTCTGCTCGCGTTGCTCGCGGGCGGGCCGGGACTGATGCTGACGGTCATCGTCGTGTACAGCGTCATCAATGTCATCATCCAGTCGGTGATCCAACCGAAGTTCGTCGGCGACGCGGTCGGCCTGTCCGTAACCTTCACCTTCCTGTCGCTGGTTTTCTGGACGTGGATACTCGGTCCCCTCGGCGCGATTCTCGCGATTCCGCTGACACTGATGGCGAAGGCGCTGCTGATCGATATCGACCCGTCCACGAGGTGGGTGAACACAATTCTCAGCGACGCTCCCCCGCCCCCAGAACCGGCTGCATCCCCGGACCCACCGCGCCACGAGAAGAAATAGGCCCTTCGGGCTCGTGCGCCTCTCTGGTGGCCGGGACAACCAAGAAGGCGCACGGGGCGCGGAGCGCCCTGCCGTTCACCCACACCAACAGCGGTTTCTCGCTAAAATCACGGCACCGGCCCACGGCGTCGGAGATTGGCGTTGGTCGAAGATCGTTTCTCGGTGCAGCGAGAATTGGGGGTCGGCGTGACGGCAGTACATTTCGGCGAGTTTCATTCGAGCATCCGAATACCTTCGGGTGCGGTGGGCCGAACGGTCACCCGCACCAGATTGCACAACCTCCTTACAGATGCCCTGACCAGTGAAGATCACCCCTATCCCGTCGTCCTCGTGTGTGCGCCCGCCGGGTCGGGCAAGACCCGACTGGCCGCCGACTGGGCATCCGAAGTTCTGGCAGGCGCGGATTCACCGATCATCGCGTGGATCACGATCGAAGAACGCTACAACGACATCGGCGTCATCCACCGCGCCATTCTCCGGGCACTGAACGAAACCGGAAATCCTCGGCTGCGTGCGTTGTGTGACCGCCTCGACCCCGATTCCCCCGACCTCGGTGCGCAAATGTCCGCGGATCTGGGTGAACTCGGGGAGAACCTCTGGATGGTGATCGACGACGCTCATCTGCTCCTCCACACCGAAATACTGGCCGACCTCGAGTCGTTCATGCGCTGGCAACCGCCGATGCTCCGGACGATCATCTGCGGACGATTCGAGCCGCCACTCGCGTTGCAGCGACTTCGGCTGGACGGCAAGCTCTTCACCGTCACGGCACGCGATCTCGCCTTCACCGCCGAGGAGGCTGCCGCGATGCTCACCGAGCACGATGTGCGGCTCGATCCCGGCGATCTCGACGCCCTGATGGAGCGCACCGAGGGTTGGGCAGCCGGAATTCGTTTGGCAGGAATGTCTTTGGAAGGCCATACAGATCCCAGTCGGTTGATCGCCGAGTTCTCCGGTAACCGACGAGCGGTCGCCGACTATCTCATCGAGGAAGTTCTCGCCGGCCAGACCGACGAGATGCGCGACTTTCTCCTCCGCACCTCCGTGCCCGCATCGTTCACAACCCACTTCGCGGAGATCCTCACGGGCTGCACCGACGCGCACGACAAGGTGGATTGGCTCGAACACCACAATTTCTTGATCAACCGAGTCGACGGCTCCCCGACGGAGTATCGGTACCACCCGCTGCTGCGTAGCTATCTGCGAGCGGAAATCAGCCGCGTCGGACACGTCGAGGTGGAGCATCTCGAACTCGCCGCCGCGCACTGGCACGCGGAGTTCGGGGATGCGCTGGTGGCGCTCGAACATGCGGTCAACTCGGGCGACCACGATGCGATTGTCGCGCTGCTCTCCCGGACGTCGCTGTCGTTGATCGTCGGGGGTCACGGTGAGGCGGTCGATCGTCTCCTCACGCGGGCGCCGCGCACCACCCAAGAGCATCCGTCGGCGCGGTTGATCCGCGCGGCGGCGGCGCTGGCCGCGGGCAACGTTCCCGTGGCGCGGTCTACGCTCGACGTTCTCGACCGCACACGGCCAGAGGAGGCGATCGACGAAACGGATCCGCGACGGCACATACTGCTTCGGGAGTCGCTCCGCGTGCAGACCGCCGTTCAGACCGGCGATATCGACGACGCGCTGACCCGGCTGCGGTCGGTGGGACCGGAATCGACCGGCGAATCAGAACTGGACGCCTTCGTACTTCTTCAGGAAGGCAGGGCGCTACTCTTCCTCGGCCGAACCGAGGAGTCGGAGCACGTGCTCGGGAAGGCGCTGGCTCATGCCCGCCTCGCCGATGCGTCGCTCACCGTCATGTATTGCCTCGGCTCTCTCGCGGCCCTCGCCATGTCGAGGGGTGAGGTAGTTCGTGCCGCCGCCCTCGTGAGCGAGTCGCTCAGAATCGGAGCGGAGCAGTCCGCCACGGAATCTCCGACGTTCCACCTGGTGCGATTGGTCGATTCATGGTGCCGTTACATCCGTCTCGACGACGACGCCGCGCGAATCGCCGCCGAATCGGCCGCAGTTCTGCACCGTGAGAACGCCGGGACCGCAACGTTCGCGGACGGCGCCGCGGTGCTGTTCGGACTGGACGGGTCGGACCATCGGCACAGTGCGGTGACCACACTCCATGCGCACAGCCCTGTGTCGTCGTCGATCCCCGTGCCGCCGGGTATCCGGGCGGTGTTGCTGCCGGCGATCCAGTACGCGTACCTCACCGCCGGCGAGGTCGGGTGGGCACACGAACTCGCGGCGGACGCGCGGACCCTGATCGGATCGACCGGTGACACGGCAGTCCTCGACGCCATCGTTCACGTCCACTCCCACCGTCTCGATCAGGCCCGCAAAACCCTGCAACCCGTGCTGGACGGCACAGTGGTGTGCGCGGCGGGCACCAATCTGATTGCGGCGTGGCTGGTCGACACGGCGATTGCGCTTGCCCGTAAGCATGATTCGCGGGCGCACAGTGCCCTCACCGAGGCGCTCCGCCTGGCCGAGCCCGATTCGGTGCTGCGTCCGTTCCACGACTGCGGACCGCAGATCCGAGATCTACTGATCCGGAGCACCGGGCGGTTCGGTGTGCTCGAGACTTTCGCGGAGCGGCTACGCGCGTCGTTTCCACGGTCCGGAACCGCAGCGTCCGACATGCTGACTCCCCGCGAATTGGAACTGCTCGTGGAGCTTCCGTCGTGGCGCACGGCGGAGCAGATCGCCACCGACCTGTGCGTGTCTGTGAACACCGTGAAGACGCACCTGCGCGGGATCTACCGCAAATTCGGGGTCACCTCCCGACGCGACGCCATCGCGGCGGCGCAACAGGCCGGCTTGCTCTGAGCGCGATTCACCACTTGCGGGTGAGGCGCGCCGCTGTCTTTCGAGTCACCCTGTATTCACTGGCTGACCGCCTGTCGAAGGACTGCCCATCCGCGAATGAAGGAGCCGCCGTGGAGCAATCGACCTGGCCCGACAATGTCAGGTACGCCTTCCTGATCAGCGGCACCTTGTCCGAGCGGGTCATCGCGGCATTCCCTGAATTGGACGTTTCGGGTGTGACAACCGGTGACACCACGCTGTACGGGCGGGTCGACAGCCCGACGGACCTACGGGGGATGCTGGCCCGTTTCGACGCGCTGGGATTGACCGTCATCGAGATGCGGCGGCTACCGGACTGACCAGGGGTCGGGGTTCAATGGTTGGAGGGACCCGGGAGGCGGTGAAGCCGATGTGAGTGGCGAGTTCGAACCGGGCACGGTGTTTGCCGGCTACGTGATCGAACGGGTTCTGGGACGAGGCGGCATGGGCACCGTGTACCTCGCTCAGCATCCGAACCTGCCACGCAAGGTCGCCCTCAAATTGCTGGACTCGGTGTGGGCGAG
The DNA here is from genome assembly GCF_033142305.1 of Rhodococcus sp. IEGM 27. Lineage (NCBI taxonomy): Bacteria > Bacillati > Actinomycetota > Actinomycetes > Mycobacteriales > Nocardiaceae > Rhodococcus > Rhodococcus sp. IEGM 27. The sequence goes on from NZ_JAWLSG010000006.1 coordinate 61,048, forward strand.
CGACGAGTACGTCCGCTCACGCTTCGAGTCGGAGGCCGACCACGCCGCGAAACTCGAGCACCCCAACATCGTGACGATCCATGACCGCGGCCGGGAGCGTGGCCGGTTGTGGATCGCGATGCAGTACGTTCCCGGCGTCGATGCGCGGAAAGCCCTCGCGTCCGGCGGACTGGAAGTCGCGCGGGCGATGCGCATCGTGTCCGAGACCGGGAACGCACTCGACCATGCACACAGGGCCGGAATTTTGCATCGCGATGTGAAGCCCGCCAACATCCTGCTTGCCGAGGGTGATCCCGAACGGGCCCTGCTGGCCGATTTCGGCACCGCGAAGGCGCTGGACGAAACACATCAGCTGACCCGGACGGGGATGCTCGTCGCGACGTTGCATTACGCCGCACCCGAGCAGATCGAGGGTGCGACACTCGATCACCGGGTCGACATCTACGCGCTGGGATGCACGTTCTTCCACCTTCTGACCAACGAACCACCGTATCCGGGCACCACGGCCTCCGCGGTGATGCACGGTCATCTGAACGGTCCGATCCCGAAGCCGAGCAGGGTGCGGCCGGATCTGCCCGCCGGATTCGACGATGTCGTCGCGCGGGCGATGGCCAAGGACCGTGACGACCGGTATTCGAGTTGCCGTGAGTTCAGCGACGCGATCGACGCCGCATCACGCAGCGCACCCGCCCTCGCCCCCGGCCCGTCCCGGCCCGTCGATCCCGCGGCAACCACCCATGTGAGCGGCGGGACGCTCACCGGGACCGTCCCGGCGCCCAGGCGCCGGCCGTGGTGGCGCAAGCCGGTGGCGGTGACCGCGGTCCTGGCCGGCGCCGTGATCCTGGCCGGTGTCGCCTTCTTCGCATGGCCGGACGAACAGCCGACGAGCCCGCAGGTAGTCCTTCCGATCACCGGCCTGGCGAGTCCTGCGGGACTCGCGGTCAGCGACGCCGGGGACCTGTACATCGCGGACAGCTCGGCCCAGCAGGTTGTGCGGGTGCACGCCGGCTCCAGACAGCAAACCGTCCTCCCGTTCACCGGACTCGCGGTGCCGCAGGGCGTCGCCGTCAGTGCTTCCGGTGACGTGTACGTCTCCGATCTGGTGACCAACACGGTGACACTGCTGCACGACGACACCGCATTGCCGCTGCCGTTCACCGGTCTGAACCAGCCGTTCGGCGTCGCGGTGGGGCCGGACGGCACCGTGTATGTCGCCGACACGCTGAACAACCGGGTGGTGTCGCTGCACGACGTCACGGCGAGCCCCGTCGACGTACCGCTGACGGTGATCGGCCCGTTCACCGTGGCCGTCGACAAGCAGGGCGACCTCTATGTGGGCACCCCGAACAAGGTTCTGGCGTGGAACGCGGCCACCCGCGCGCAGAGCTTTCTGCCCCTCACCGACCTGCAGAGTGTGGGCGGGGTGGCCGTCGACGACAACGGGACGGTGTACGCCATCGACCAGAACCACCACCGCGTGCTGCGACTTCGGGCCGGCTCGGACGAACAGGAAATTCTGCCGTTCACCGGACTCAGCGAACCCGAGGGCATCGCCGTGTCGAACCGTGGTGACGTCTATGTCGCGGATACCGACAACGGCCGGGTGCTCATGCTTCCGGCCGGCAACTGAGGCCGAAGAGCGTCAGGCGTGGCGCGCCAGATCGAGGCCGAACGATTCTGCGACGGCGTCGTCCACCCGGCCCTGGTGGTTGGCGAGGAGTTCTTCGCGTTCGTGCGCGGCGAGCCCACCCCAGATTCCATACGGTTCGCCGACCCTGAGTGCATGCTCGCGGCACTCGACCAGCACGGGACAGCCGCGGCAGGTCTGTTTGGCGCGGAAGTCACGCAGTTCGCGTGCCCGGCCGCGTTCGCGGTCGGGATGGAAGAAGTGTGACGATTCGTAGCCGCGGCAGGCGGCGTCTCGTTGCCAGTCCCACACTTCGGCGACCGGAACGGGAAGACTCAGCCGATTGGACATTGCACTCCTCCAGATACTTGTGAGCCGTCATGAGCGAGCCCGAGCAGGTGCTCGCGAGCCAGGTCGGCGGCGCCGACGATGCCGACGTTCGCGCCGAGTTCGGCCAGCCGGACTTCGGCGACAGGCCGGTGTGCGCGTCCGGTGAGGCGGTTCTCGAACGCGGCGGCGGCAGGGGCCCGAAGCAGTTCGCCCGCTTCACACACCCCTCCGCCGATGATGAAGAGGTCGGGATCGAAGAACGCGGCGATGTCCGCCATGCCGTGTCCCAGCCAGGAGCCGATCACCCGAAAACACTCGAGCGCCGCTGCGTCGCCGTGCTGTGCTGCGGCGGTCACGTGGTGTCCGGTGATAGCCTCGGCGCGTCCACCTGCGCGGGCCAGGAGTTCCGCGGCGAATTCGGGTGAGACCACCGCGAGGTCCTGCGCCTCCCGCACGAGCGCGCGTCCACTGGCGTAGCGCTCCCAGCATCCGTTGTTCCCGCAACCGCAGCGGCGGCCGTGCGGTTCGACATTGAGGTGACCGAACTCCGCAGCCACACCGAAGCGTCCGCGGTGCAGAACGCCAGCCACGATGATGCCGCCGCCGATTCCGGTTCCGACCGTGAGCACGACAACGGTGCGACCGGTGCGTCCGGCCCCGAATCGCGCCTCGCCCCAGGCGGCGGCGTTGGCGTCGTTCTCGACGATGGTCGGCAATCCGCAGGAGGCCTGGACGACTTCACCCAGAGGCTCGTTGCGCCAGGCGAGATTCGGGGCGAAGAGCACGGTGCTGAGGTCGGCGGCCACGAAACCGGCCGCGCCGATACCGACCGCCTGCACGGGATACGTGGCCGCCAGTTCACGCACGAGCTCGGCGATGGCGTTTTCGACTTCCCGCGCATCGTGGGACGGGGTGTGCCGACGCTCCATCCGGTGGATGACTCCGTCGCCGTCCACGACTCCGGCCGCGATTTTCGTGCCACCCACGTCGATGCCGATCGTCAGAGCCATGGTTCCTGTCCTCCATACGAGTGAGCGGTGTCACGCTGACAGTAGAGGAACTTACGACCGACATCAATACATACTTCCGCCTTTCTGCGAACAAAGCCGATCTGGCCCGACTTCCGCGGTCTCCTGGGAGGTGGCACCATTCATCCGTGACCTTCGCCCATCGTCTGCGTCCGCGCCTCGTCCAGGAGCGCGAGTCGGTTTCGACGCTCGAGCTGTTCTTCGACCTCGTGTTCGTGTTCGCGATCACCCGCGTCACCGATTTCATGGCGGACGACCCCACCGGGGTCAATCTGCTGCGCGGCTCGCTGGTGATCGCCGTTCTGTGGTGGAGCTGGGTGGGATACGCGTGGATCTGCAACCTCGTGCGTGCCGACGAAGGGGTCGTGCGGGTGGTGATGTTCGGTGCGATGGGTGGCGTCTTCATCACCGCGCTGACCATCCCCGAAGCATTCGACGATCTGGCCGGTGGGCTGGACGGCCCCGTCGTCTTCGCCCTCGGCTACTTCGTGGTGCGGTCCCTACATCTGCTGATGTTCTGGGTGATCAGCCGCGACGATTCCCAGCTCCGCGGACAGGTGCTCCGATTCACGCCGAGCATGCTGATCGGCACCACATGCCTCCTGATCGCCTCGCAGCTCACCGGGACCGCGCAGACAGTGATGTGGTTCCTGGCCCTCGCCGGGGACTACATCGGCACCCTCATCGGGGGAACCGGGTGGCGGCTACGATCGGTCGCCCATTTCGCGGAACGGCACGGACTCATCATCATCGTCGCTCTGGGTGAATCGATCGTGTCCATCGGCATCGGCGTCGCGGACCTCCCGATCTCCTGGGCCATCATCGTGGCGTCGCTGCTCGGCCTCGCGGTGTCGGGGCTGCTGTGGTGGTCGTATTTCGACGTGACGTCCCTGGCCGTGGAGCACGCATTCGAACGGGCGACGGGTGCCCGTCAGATCCGGATCGCCCGCAATTGCTACAGCTTCCTGCATCTTCCGATGGTGATCGGTGTCGTGATGCTGTCGCTGGGGCTGAAGAAGATCCTGTCGTATGTCGGCGACGGTAACGATCACCGGCTGACAGACCCTCTGTACGGCTGGCCGCTGATCGCACTGTTCGGTGGCGCCGCGCTCTACCTGTTCGCGCTGGTGTGGTTCAAGGCGTACGCCACCGGGTCGGTGACGGTGCCCCGGGTGGTCGCGGCGGTCATCCTGCTCGCACTGATCCCGCTCGTCTGGCACGTTCCCGCCCTCGCGACGCTGGGGATTCTCACCGCGGTCCTCCTCGCGCTGATCGGTTTCGAGATGATCCGCTACGACGAGCCCCGGGACCAGATTCGTCACGCCCACCCGTGAGCACTTGTTAACACTCCGCGGTGGATATGTACGCACGGGCTGTCACCAGTTCGTGAAGAACAGGTGATTGACGACCAGTGCGCCGAGTGCCTGTAGCGCAAGCCAGAACCGGTGACTTCGCCGCGGCAACAGCGCGGGGGCGGCGAGGAGCCACACCGCGAACGGCAGCCAGATGCGTTCGGTTTCGGCTTTGCTCAGCGCGCTGAGGTCCGCGATCACCACGGCAAACAGGGCGGCGACCACCAGCACGTTGACCGGGGACAGCTCCTTCAGCCGCGGCCATGTGAACACCCGAGGGAGGGCGGCCGGTACCGCCACTCCGACGGCGCACACGAGGGAGGCGAAGTTCGCCCATGCCCAGTACCGGAATGGCCGATCCGACGCGATGCCCTCGTAGTAGCGTTCCTGCACCAACACATAGCCGTCGAACCACCAGAAGCCGTACGCAGTGAACACTGCCGCCACCGCAAGGGCACCGACCAAGGCGCCGGCAAGCGGCCGCGCCGTGCGGGCGATCACCAGGACGGCCAACGCGGGCAGCGCCATCAGAACCAGCCCGTAACTGAGATAGATCCCGAATCCGAGCAGCACACCGCCACCGACCCCGGCTGTGGCCGGGAACCGGACCGCGCGCCGGGCGGACAGGGCGAGCAAGGCGATCCCCCACGCCACCACTCCCGCGAACAAGGCGTCCGCGGACACCGCCACCCAGATCGCGGTGGGCGCGAGCACGAGGAACGGGGCAGCGCGCCGAGCCATCGACTCGTCGCCCAGCGCCCGGATGGTGACGATCACGGCAGCGGCCGCGCTCGCCCCGACCACGACACACAACGCCGAGGCCCAGGTGCCGCCGCCGAGGCCGATCCGGTCGAGCCAGACGAACGTCAGGAGCGCACCCGGCGGATGCCCCGACACGTGGGTGGTCCACGAGTCGAGTCGGTTGTCCAGAATCCGTTCGGTGAAGCCGTCCAGCGTCGCCGGGATGTCGGTGATCCGGGGAACCTCGTGCAGATATTCGTCCTCGGACGTCAATCTGCGAACGAACCCGCGCTGCCAGCCGTCCACCATCGCCAGCGACATCGCCCATGAGGCGGAGACGAGCCACGCTCCCAGCGTGAGGTGCCGCCACGACAGCCGCGAGGCCAGGCCCGGACCCCACATCGCGACCGCCACCGCGAGCACGATCGCGACCGGGGTCCCCCAGCCGACGTGCACGTCGCGGAACCCGAACAGCGGAGCGGCGTCCGCGAAGTCCCGCACGCTCTCCGCCGACCGGTGAACAATCGCTGTCATCGTCTCGTTGCCCAGGCGCGGGACGACGAACGCCGCGGCGACGAGGATCAGCGCGATCCCGGCAGCCGTCAGATCCCGGTACGCGAAGCGCCGTTCCGCTGCTCGCTGCTCGGGTCCGATGACGTCATCTCCTTCGGCGAAAGTCGCACTCGCGCCCAGCATAACGACGGAGGATGTCACTATGACCGCAATGAGTTCCACCGAACGCCCCCGTGCGGAGGTTGCCGTCATCGGCGGGAGTGGCTTCTATTCCTTTTTCGACGAAGGAGCAGCGGAGGTCGAGCTCGTCACCCCCTATGGCAGCCCGAGCGCCCCCATCACGGTGGGCGAAGTGGACGGCAGGCGGGTTGCCTTCCTGCCGCGGCACGGTCGGCGACACGAGTTCGCTCCCCACACGATCCCGTATCGCGCCAATCTGTGGGCGCTGCGCACGCTGGGTGTGCAGCGGGTGTTCGCACCGTGCGCCGCCGGGAGCCTCGTCACCGACTGGGGCCCCGGAACGCTGGTGATCCCCGACCAGCTGGTCGACCGCACCAGTGGCCGCACCCAGACGTACTTCGATGGCGGCGCCATCCACGTGCAGTTCGCCGATCCGTACTGCGCCGACCTGCGCAAGGCGGCCCTGCGGACCGGCACGGTCGACGGTGGGGCGCTGGTGGTGGTCGAGGGCCCACGCTTCTCGACCCGGGCGGAAAGCCAGTGGTTCGCACGGCAGGGCTGGTCACTGGTGAACATGACCGGACACCCTGAGGCCGTTCTGGCCCGGGAGCTCGAGATGTGTTACGCCACCATCGCTCTGGTTACCGACCTCGATGCCGGGATCGACGCCGGGGACGGTGTGCGCGCCGTGGATGTGTTCGCGGAATTCGAACGCAACCTCGGTTCGTTGACATCACTGGTTCACAAGGCGATCGCCGCTGCGCCGGAAGGTCCGTGCGACGCCTGTCGCGTGCACGAGGGCGCGACCTTGCCGATCGAACTGCCATGACTTCTCGACGGGTACTGCTCACGGGCGCAGCAGGATTCATCGGCAGTCACGTCTCCACGGCTCTGCAGGATGCGGGACACGAGGTGGTGGCGGTGGACGCACTGTTGCCGTCCGCGCACGGCGCCGACGCGGACATTCCGGACGGTGTTCGGCACATCGATGTCCGCGACCAGGCAGCCATGATCCGACTGCTGAACGGCATCGACGTGGTGTGCCACCAGGCCGCGGTCGTGGGGGCAGGAGTGGACGCGCGCGACGCCTCTGCATACGCCAGTCACAACGACTTCGGAACGGCAGTACTCCTGGCCGCGATGTACGAGACCAAGTGCACCCGAATGGTCCTCGCGTCGTCGATGGTGGTGTACGGCGTCGGGCGCTATCGCAACCGGCGCGGCGATGATGTCGAACCGGCACCACGCCGTAGGACCGATCTCGACTCGGGAGTGTTCGACCACGTCGATCCCGACACCGGGGAGCCGCTCGAGTGGGCCCTCGTGGACGAGGATGCGCCGCTGCGTCCGCGTAGCCTCTATGCCGCCGGCAAGGTGGCCCAGGAGAATTACGCACTTGCCTGGTCGCTGGCCACGGGCGGATCCGTCACCGCGCTGCGCTACCACAACGTGTACGGCGACGGGATGCCTCGCAACACGCCGTATTCCGGTGTCGCGGCGATGTTCCGGTCGTCTCTCGACGCCGGCGACCCACCTCGGGTGTTCGAGGACGGACGGCAGACACGAGACTTCGTCCACGTCCGGGATGTCGCGGCGGCGAACATCGCGGCACTCGACGCGGAGTTACCGGAATTTGCGGCGTTCAACGTGTGTTCGGGTCAGCCGATCACGATCGGTGAGGTGGCCACGACACTGGCTCGTTCCTGCGGCGGGCCCGAGCCTGTCGTCACCGGGAAGTATCGCCCCGGGGACGTCCGGCACATCGTTGCCGATCCGCGAAGAGCCGAGCAGGTGCTGGGGTTCCGGGCCCGGATCCGGCCACACGACGGACTCACCGCCTTCGCCCACGCACCGCTGCGCAACGCCCGGTCGGTCGGTTCTCCCCATGTCTGAGGGCGACACCATCTCTCCCGCGGACGTCACCGTCGTGATTCCCTGCATGAACGAGGCGGGATCGTTGCCGGGCGTACTCGCCGCGATCCCACCGGGTTACCGAGTGCTGGTGGTGGACAACACTTCCACCGACGGAACCGCGGACGTCGCCCGGGCGCACGGTGCGTCCGTCGTGGCCGAAACCAGGCCCGGGTACGGCAGCGCCGTCCACGCGGGCGTGGAGGCCGCACGGACACCGGTGGTGTGTGTGCTCGACGGCGACGGTTCGATGGACCCACGCGAACTCCCCACACTCGTCGCGGCCGTGGAATCCGGTGCGGATCTCGCCCTCGGGCGCCGCCGCGCGGTCGAACGTGGCACCTGGCCCTTGCACAGCCGGATCGGCAACGCCGTCGTCGCCGCCCGCCTACGACGCCGCTACGGCATCCCCGTCCGCGACCTCGGTGCGATGAGAGTCGTTCGGCGGCAAGCACTTCTCGACCTCGGTGTCGGCGACCGGCGTTCGGGCTACCCACTGCAGCTCCTCATCCTCGCCGGCCGCGCGCACTGGCGGATCACCGAATGTGACATCACCTACCGACCGCGCACCGCGGGTTCGTCGAAGGTGTCGGGGTCGGTCAAGGGCACGCTGCGCGCCGTCCACGACTTCTGGAGGGTGATGCGGTGAGCATCGGCGTGGCCGTTCTCGTGGTCGCGAAGGCCCCGGTACCGGGGTTCGCGAAGACTCGCCTCGCCCGGGAGATCGGAAACTCCGCGGCCGCAGACCTGGCGGCGGCGTCACTACTGGACACTCTCGACGCGGTCACCTCGACCGAAGTGACCCATCGTGTCGTGGCCCTGACCGGTGATCTCGCACGGGCGACGCGGAGCAGAGAAATCAAGGCAGCACTGAAAGGCGTCACCGTCCTCGAACAGCGCGGCGGCAGTTTCGCGGAACGCCTGGTCAATGCCCACGCCGACACCTTCACGCTGACCAACTCACCGGTTCTGCAGATCGGGATGGACACGCCGCAGGTCACCGCGCATCTGCTCACCGACGCGGCCGCACTACTTGCCGACGAGACACCGACGTGCGTGCTCGGGCCCGCCGAGGACGGCGGCTGGTGGGCTCTGGGCGTACCCGACCCCGGGGTCGCGGAAGTGATCCTCCCGGTGCCGACGTCGAGTTCCGAAACCGGACGGAAGACCTATGAGGCGCTGATCGCCGCGGGCGCGTCGGTGCGCCTGCTACCGACCTTGCGCGACGTCGATCACGCCGCCGATCTCGGACCCGTCGCCGCGCAATGTGCACTGGGAAGCCGCTTCCGCACCTGTGAGTACTTATTAACATTCCGCGGTTAATAAGTACTCACAGGTGGGGACGAGAGGAGCGGCCTGAGGAACGGTGCGATCCGGTTCTCGATGGCCGCGTTGTAGGCGGCAGGTTGCTGGATGGGATTGGCGTGCCCGATCCCGTCGAGCTTCGCGACGAGCAGCGTGCCGTCCACGCCGCCGGACTGCTCCACGAGTATGCGTTGGGTGTAGTCGACGTCGACCACAGGATCGAAACGACCGTCCCGCGGGCGAACGAAAACGACTGCCGGCAGGGGCTTCCCATCCCGCTCCACGGCAAGCGACTTCAGATTGTCGATGGCACCGGAGGCGACGATCACCGTGAACTGGGACTCGATCAAGCCGTTGCTGGCGGCATCATCCGAGAACACCTTGTCGTGCAGGACCTCCTCGACGACGCTGCCGAACGCGGACAGGTCGACACGCGGATACCAGGAGTTGCTGTCGAGGAAGCGGTCCTTGCGGGCGGCTGTTTCGACCAGCACACGAAGGCTCCTGCTCTCCCGCGCGCCCGGCAACCAGCCGATCCACCGCAGCATGTCCTCCCCGGCGTCGCGCGCATCTCCCCGCACCGCGTGCAGGTCGACCGGTGTGCAGTCCAGAACGACCCCTGACAGCACGGTGTCGGTGTCCTCGTAGATGTGCTGAGCCACCTCCAGCGCGACCACCCCACCCATGCTGTGCCCCGACAGGATGATGTTGTCGGTTCCCGTGGCGGCGGCATGGTCGACGATCAGGTCGCTGATCACCTTGGTGTCGATACCGCTGTTGTCATATTCCACTGCCCACACCTGCCCGAGCTCGGTGTAGGCCTCGAGCGACCGTGCCGTATCCGTGGCGTCGACGTTGCCCAGCCCGACCATGTCGACCACGGCTGTTTTCTGATCGGCCGGATTCTTCGCCTCGTAGACGTCGTGGACGGCGGGCACGGTCTGGGCCAGCCGCTCCCTCTCAGGATGCACGTCCTGGACCCAATATTGCCCACCGACGATGAGCACGGGCACCATCGACAGTCCGAGCCACATCAGGATCCGGCGAGTGCGGCCGAAGCGGCGCCACGAGTGTCCCGGGCGGGATCGGCGCAACTGCATTTTCCGTCGGGCATCACTCCAGTCGCCGACGGTGGACGGGGGGCGAGGGACGTACTGTTGCATCTCTTCCGACGGTACGCGTGCCGGTTATCGACAGTGGTCACGCAGCGACGGAGACGTCCGTGCGTTCCCCTGCCCCGCGCAGCCCGGCCCGCCCTTCCCACATCCTGCACAGGACGATGGCGAGTCCGACGCAGGCCCAGCCGGCGAGCACGTCCACCACATAGTGTTCGCCGCCGTAGACGAGCGCGAACGCCATCGCCAGTGGGTACAGCACGAGTGGTATACGCAGCCACCACCTGGAGGCGAGCGGCCACAATGCGATCGCGACCAGGAAAGCGAAACCGGCGTGCAGCGAGGGCATTGCCGCCACCGGATTGCCTTGTGCCTCCAGCCACCGCGTGCTCACGTCCAGCGGAACGATGCCGAATCCGAAACCGGCGACCCGGCCTACGGGTTCATCGATCGCGCCCACCTCGGCCGCAAACCACGGCGGCGCGGCCGGCAGCAGGATGTAGGTGGTCAATCCGAGGTACGAGAGCACCAGCACCCGCCTCATGTATTTCGCCCAGATCGGCCGGGAGTATGCGTAGAAGACCGCCGCCACCAGCCACGGCACCAGGAAATGACTGGTGTAGACGATGCCGGTCAGCAGAGTCCACCACGGTGGCACACCGTGCGGCCCGAGCAGATGGTCCTGCAACCAGACCGTCGGGATCGTGCCGCCGAACAGCCAGCTCTCCGCGGTGACCAGTTCTGTGACGCGGATGGGCATTCCGAGTTCGTCGGCAACCCCCCGGCTGAGGTCGTACACCACCAGCGCGGCAATGAGCGGGAGCCAATCGGTCAGTACCTTCAGGTGTTCACGCCAGCTGCGGTCGATGGTGAAAGCGATCAGCCCGGCGATGATCCAGGCGGCCTGATAGAGACGATCGGTGGGTAGGCCGACGAACCAGACGACCAGCACCAGCGCCGACAGGTACGAGAACCACACCACCTGCCGCAGTCGGATCCTGCGCCGCGACGTTTCCTCGGCCTCGGTCGGTGCGGCCCGGAAGAACTGCTCCTTTACCCAGTCGTTCACGTGCACCCCACCTTCGAGCCCGGTTAATCGATGCTACGCACCTGTCATCGTCACCGGGCTCGGTCAGGAGCGATCCGCCTCGGGCGTGTCGAACGATCCGTGCCGCCCCGCGCCGGCGGCGAACCGCGACGCACCCTCGACTGTTCCGTTCGCCAACGAGGTTGCGCCGTGGCGTAGTTCCGCCAGGAGCGCGATCTCCTCGGAAAGGCCGTGCTGTTCGAGGACCGACAGCCGGTCTTGCCGCATGCAGACCTGCGGGAAGGCGGCGATGTCGGCGGCGAGCTGCTGCGCCGCCGAAAGCGCGTCACCGGCCGGGACCTTCCGGTTGACCAGCCCGATCAGGAGGGCTTCGTCGGCGTCGACGGAACGGCCGGTGAGAATCAGATCCATCGCGCGACTCCCACCGATGAGCCGCGGGAGGCGAACCGTTCCCCCGTCGATCAGTGGGACACCCCAACGACGGCAGTAGACCCCGAAGATCGCATTCTCGTCGGCGACCCGCATGTCGGCCCACAGTGCCAATTCGAGTCCACCGGCCACGGCATGACCCTCGACCGCGGCGACGACGGGCTTGGACAGCCTCATGCGGGACACCCCCATCGGGGCGTCACCGTCCGGGGCGACCCGGTTACCCCGGCCTGCGCTGATCGCCTTCAGGTCTGCCCCTGCGCAGAACGTCCCGCCCTCACCGTGCAGAACTGCGACGGAGGCGTCTTCGTCGCGGTCGAAGTCGCGGAAGGCGTCGGCGAGTGCCTCGGCGGTGGGCCTGTCTACCGCGTTGCGCACTTCGGGCCGGTTGAGACTGATCGTCGTGACCGGGCCGTCCCGTCGGACGAGTACCACGTCGGAAGCCATCGGGTGCGCCTTTCCTCGCTGGTCCGGCCGACGTTAGCACCCTTGACGGAAGAACGGAACGGGTGTTCACTTCTTCGATATGGCCTATCGGCGCACTCCTGCCGTCCAGGAAAGACTGGACGCCCTCCGTACCACCCTGATCGACTCCGCACTCGGGTTGATCGCCCGGCACGGCTACGCAGGGTGCTCCATCTCGGCCGTCGCAGCCGAGGCAGGAGTGGGCACCGGCACCGTCTACCGCCACTTCGCGAACAAGGGCGAATTGTTCGCCGAGGTCTTCCGAATCGTGTGCAGCCGCGAGGTGAGCGCTGCAGTCCAGGCCGGCAACTCCGCGCAATCCACCGAAGGGCGCTATGTCGCAGCCGTGTCGGCCTCTGTGCACACCTTCGCCGAACGCGCCCTGCGCGCACCGACACTCGCCTACGCACTGCTCGTCGAACCCGTCGACCCCCAGGTGGACACGGAGCGACTGCTGTTCCGCGAATCGTTCCGCGATGCGCTGGCGGTCGCCATCGCCGCCGCCGTCGAGGCCGGCGAAATCCCGGATCAGGATGCGTCGGTGACCGCAGCCTGCATCGTCGGGGCCATCGGCGAGGCCCTGATCCTGCCGCTGGCCCGCGGAGCCGGCGACTCCGCCATCATCCCCGCCCTGCTCACCTTCACCCTTCGATCTCTCGGGAGCCCGACATGACCGCCACGCACGAGGTTTTCAATCAGGTGCCACCCCTCACCGACTTCGATGCGGCCTACTACCCGCCGATACTCGAAGCGCTGCAACGGGAGGGCGCACACGACGCGCTCGAGGAACTCCACGACGTCGGGCGGTTGGCGGGCAGCGAGGAAGCGCAGCGGTGGGGCGACCTCGCCGAAGCGCACCCACCCGTGCTGCGCACGCACGATCGTTACGGTCACCGCATCGACGAGGTGGAGTACGACCCCTCGTATCACCGGCTGATGACCACCGCTGTCGAGATGGGGTTACACGGCAGTCCGTGGGCGGATCCGAATCCGCATGCTCACCTGATCAGAGCGGCGAAGATGGCGGTATGGGGACAGGTCGACGCCGGGCACGGCTGCCCGATCTCCATGACCTACGCCGTCGTTCCCGCGTTGCGTCACAACCCCGAACTCGCCGCACGATACGAACCCCTGCTCACCTCCCGCGTCTACGACCCGGCGCTGCGTCCGCCCCTCACCAAGGCCGGGCTGATCGCCGGAATGTCGATGACGGAGAAGCAGGGCGGCTCCGACGTCCGCGCGGGCACCACCCGCGCGGTGCCACAGTCCGACGGCAGCTACCTGCTGACCGGGCACAAGTGGTTCACCTCCGCGCCGATGTCGGACCTGTTCCTGGTCCTCGCTCAGGCCCCGGGCGGCCTGTCGTGTTTCCTGCTTCCCCGCGTCCTCCCGGACGGTGGCCGGAACCGAATGCACCTGCAGCGCCTCAAGGACAAGCTCGGCAACCACTCGAACGCGAGTAGTGAGGTGGAGTACGACGAGGCCGTGGCGTGGCTCGTCGGTGAGGAAGGCCGTGGTGTTCGGACCATCATCGAGATGGTCAACATGACCCGCCTCGACTGCACGATCGGGACTGCCACCGGCATGCGGGTCGGCACCGCGCAGGCAGCGCACCACGCCGTGCACCGCAGCGCGTTCGGCGCCCATCTGGTCGATCAGCCCCTGATGCGAAATGTGCTCGCCGACCTGGCGGTGGAGTCGGAGGCGTCCACCACGGTCGCACTGTGGCTGGCCGCACTCACCGACCACGCGACGGCCGGTGACGAACAGGCGACGATGCTGCGCCGGATTTCCCTGTCGGTGAGCAAATACTTCGTCTGCAAACGCGGGCCGATCCATGCGGCGGAGGCCCTGGAATGCCTCGGCGGCAACGGTTACGTCGAGGAGTCGCGGATGCCGCGGCTCTATCGGGAGGCGCCCTTGTTGTCGGTGTGGGAGGGCTCCGGCAACGTCGCCGCCCTCGACACCCTACGGGCGATGGCGAAACAACCGGAGTCGCTACAGGTGTTCTTCGACGAACTCGACTCCACTGCCGGAGTCGATTCCCGGCTCGATACCGCGGTCGCCGAGCTGAAGTCGAGTTTCGGCGACCTGGACAGCCTCGAGCACCGCGCCCGCCGGGTCGTCGGCGACATGGCACTCGCCCTGCAGGGTTCACTCCTCGTCCGCCACGGACATCCGGCGGTGGCCGACGCCTTCTGCGTCAGCAGGTTGTCGGGAGACTGGGGCACCGTGTTCGGGACACTCCCGACGGGCATCGACACCGCGGCGATCATCGACCGCGCCACCCCCAAGGTCGGGTCGTGACCGACTACGAGAACCACGCCGGCATGCGTCCCGGCGCGTGGCGGGAAGGCTGGGACGAGGGAGCCGATTCGCTGTTCGCGGACCGGGAACAGGCCGAGGACCACACCGAGTACCGCACACTCACCTACGAGGTGACCGGGCGGATTGCGCGGATCACCTTCAACCGGCCGGAGCACGGCAATGCCATCACCGCGGACACCCCGCTCGAGCTCGCCGCCACCGTCGAACGAGCGGACCTCGATCCCCGCGTCCACGTCATTCTGCTGTCGGGACGCGGGAAGGGGTTCTGCGGCGGATACGACCTCGGAGTGTTCGCTGAGAGCGGCGGCAATCCGGGAGACGGACCGGACAGGACCACCGGCACGGTGCTCGATCCGATGGTGCAGGCGCGCAATCACAATCCGTTCGGCCACTGGGATCCGATGGCGGATTACGCGATGATGAGCCGTTTCAATCGTGGGTTCGCGAGTCTGCTGCATTCGAACAAACCGACCGTCGCGAAATTGCACGGCTTCTGCGTGGCGGGCGGCACCGACATCGCCCTGTACTGCGACCAGATCATCGCGGCCGACGACACGAAGATCGGCTACCCCCCGACCAGGGTGTGGGGGGTGCCTGCCGCCGGGATGTGGGCGCACCGTCTCGGCGATCAACGGGCCAAGCGACTACTGCTGACCGGTGATTGCCTGAGCGGAAAGCAGGCAGCCGAGTGGGGGCTGGCGGTGGAGTCTGCGCCCGCCGAGGAATTGGACCAGCGCACCGAGGACCTCATCGGCCGGATCGCTCAGATGCCGATCAATCAGCTGATGATGGTCAAGCTCGCCTTGAACAGCGCTCTCCTCGCCCAGGGGGTGGCCAACTCGGGCATGATCAGCACCGTGTTCGACGGCGTGTCCCGGCACACGCGTGAGGGATACGCGTTTCAGTTGCGTTCGGCCACCGCAGGATTCCGCGAGGCCGTTCGGGAACGGGACGAACCGTTCGGTGACCACAAGCGGCGACAGTTCGATCAGCCGTAGGCGCTGTGCCCGCGCGAACAACGAACGTGAGTGCCGAAGTACGGCACTTCGGCACTCACCTGTCTCACGCGCAGTCGCGGCAGATCAGCTGGCCACCCTCGTCCGAGGCGAGTCGGGAACGATGGTGCACCAGGAAGCAGCTACTACAGGTGAACTCGTCGGCCCGTTTCGGAACGACCCGTACCGTGAGTTCCTCACCGGACAAGTCTGCGCCGGGCAGTTCGAAGGACTCCGCGGTGTCGGCCTCTTCCACGTCGACGACGGAAGATTGCGACTCGTTCCTTCTCGTCTTCAGTTCTTCGAGCGAGTCCTCCGCGAGTTCGTCGTCGACGGTAACCCGTGGTGCGTCGTAGTCGGTTGCCATGACTTCCTCCCTTCGGCTCGGGTCTCCCCTGCCGGACATTCCCGCGCTTGCGGGGCATGGTTGCTAGACAACGCACCGGCTCCCGATTTTGTTCCCCAACCACCGGTCAATGTCATGCCGCTTGTGGTATGCCCGATCGGGGTACTCCTCAATCAACCGACAGGAAAGTGATCGAGGCGATGACGAGCCACCGTGACGAGCCCCTGAACCGCGATCCGGGACCGGTGCCACCGGGGCCTGAACCTCCCGAGCCGGAACCGCAGCCGCCGATACCGCCCACTCCGACGCCGCCTCATCCGTTCCCGCCGGAGCCCGGACCGGAACGTCCGCCCGAACCCGAGCGGCCACCCGAACCCGGACCCGGACCGCAACCACCGGGACCCCAGCCACCCGGACCCCAGCCACCCGACCCGATGCCGCCGTACCCGCCGCAGATGTAAGTCTCACTCGGTCTGATCGCCGAGCCGTGTCAGCGCGACCAGCGTGCGCACACCGTGCATCATCGCGCGTTCGTCGAGCCGGAAACCGGGCTGGTGCAGTTCCTGACGTTCGCCGACGCCGTCCCAGACGCCGAGGCGGGCCATCGCACCGGGAACCTGCTCGAGGTACCACGCGAAGTCCTCCCCGCCGCTCGACTGCTCGGCTTCCGCGAGGTGATCGAACCCGACCACGGACTCGATCGCTTCCCGTAGGTCCGCCGTGCAGTCGGGGTCGTTGACCACGGGTGGCACGCCCTGCAGGTAGGAGAGCTCGTAGCGCACGTGGTAGGGGGCGAGTAGTTCCCCGATCGTGTCGGTGACCAGGGGCTCGAGGTTGGCCCAGGTTTCGTGGGACGCACTGCGGAGGGTCCCGACGAGTTCCCCCGACTCCGGCACGGAATTGCCGACCTGACCGGCGGACACCTTCCCCCAGGTGAGGACCGTCGCCGTACGGGCGTCGATGCGGCGGTCGAGCACAGAGGCCAGCCCGGTGATGAGTACCGCACCGGCGTGGATCAGATCGCCCGTCAGGTGTGGGCGCGCGGTGTGTCCGCCCTGCGACCAGAGGCGCACGGTCACCGATGCGTTCGACGAGGTGATGGGACCGCTCCGGGTGGCGAGCTTCCCGACTTCGAGGTTCGGGTCGCAGTGCAGGGCGTAGATCTTGGAGACCCCCTCCAGTGCGCCGGCGGCGATCGTGTCGACCGAACCGCCTGGCGTGGTTTCTTCCCCGGGCTGGAAGATCAATCGCACTCGGCACGTCGGTGGGTACTTGACGAGGACGGCGGCGGCGCCCATCAGCATTGCGGTGTGCGCGTCGTGGCCGCAGGCGTGCGAAACCCCGGGCACAGTGGATTGGAATTCGAGACCGGTCGCCTCGGTAATCGGCAACGCGTCCAGATCGGCGCGCAGGGCGATGCAGTGTTCCGTCTCGGGTCCGATATCGCACCACAGTCCGGTTCCACCGGGCATGAGGACGGGCTCCACACCGAGACTCGCAAGGTGATCGCGCACGACCCGAGTTGTTCGTCGCTCCTCGAACGACAGCTCGGGATGGGCGTGGAGATCTCTACGCCACGCGAGCAGCTGCTGTTCGTCGAGTTCTCCTGACCCGGTCCAGGTCAGCTCGGATTCGCTGCCCCGCCGGGCGAATCGCGCGGCCCAGTGCCTCCGCGGGCGGGTCGCCACGCTCGAGTGCGAGCGTTCCGCGTGCACGCTCGGCACCAGGGTTTCGCCCTCGGGAAGCGGTGACACCCGGTCGGCAGTCTCGGCGAGAAGCTGGTCGACGACGTCGGTCAACCGATTCCGTCGTTGGAATGCTTGACGCTGACGGGCAGCCGAGCTTCCCGTCGCGAGGGCGGCGGCAGACAGTTCGCGGACGGTGTCCCAGTCACCTGTCTCCTCGAGCTGGGGCCTCAAGGAGCGCACGAAGTCCTCAACGATGTCCGCGGCGGGACGCGAGCGCGGAACCGTGACGTCTACCAAGTCCGCTTCCAGGCCGGAACGCGCAGCCCGCCAGAGCGCCGCCCGGGTCATTGTCGGGACGATCTTCAGACCCCTGTCGCCGGCCCGCAACCCTTGGACCTCCCGTTCGACGAGGGCGCGGAAGAGGGCCGCGACAAGGATGACTGTGTCGAGTCGCGGGCAGCTGTCACACACCCGCAGTTCCAGCGTCGGAAGCTTGGCCGAGGGGCGGATGTCGAAGTACGCCATGCCGGGGTCGCTGATCACGCCGCTCGACACCAGGTCGTCGATAAGGGTGTCGTACTCCGCGGCCGAGGAGACGGGCGCCGCCGGACCGGTACTCGGCCACCGCAACCACAGCAGGGTCCGCGCGCTCGCGTAACCGGTGTCCGAACCGTCGGCCCGGAACGGGGAACTCACACTGAGCGCCAGGAAAACCGGCAGGTACGGAGCGATGCGGTTGGCCACCTGGACGGCCTCGTCCCGGTCGGGCACATCGACATGCACCTGGGTGCCGCAAATCAGTTGTTCGCGGGCGAGCATCTGATAGTCGGCCAGCATGCGCTGGTAGCGCAGCGACCCTGTCACCTGCATCTCCGTCGGAAGGGCGAGTGGCATCGCTCCGGCGGCCGCCACCCCGACACCGAGCCCCTCGGCCGCGTCGACGAGCAAGGAGCGGTGCCAGGCCAGGTCGGACCTCAGATCGGCAAGGTCGGTGAACACACCACTGTTGACCTCCACCACACACCGCTGAAGCTCGTCGACGTAGGCCTCGTCGGGCAGTCGCGCCAGCAGTTCCGGCGCACGGGTCGTCAGGCGCCGAGTCTTCAAGTCGATGAGGTGAAATTCTTCCTCGACGCCCAATTTCCTTGGGCTGCTGGCGAGCACGGTGGGGTCTCTACTGCTTCGATACGCCCTCGGTGTCATCGAAGAACGACCATTCGCCGTCGTGCTCGACTTCCATCCGCCACCCGAGTTCGCTGTTGTCGGCCCGGACATCGACGAACCACGCGTGCGCGTCGTCGGCTGCGTCGATCTCTCGGGTCTCTACCACGTCACCTTTGGGGTCGATTACTCGATAAGTCGCCATGGTGTCGGTATTCCCCGAGCGCACCGATCCGAACCAAGGTCGGAATATCCGGCAGGCTCCCACCGTTACCACACTGATTGATAGTTCAACTATCTAGAAGGAGTGCAGCCATGGAACTCGGGTTGACGACATTCGCCGAGGTCGGCCCCGGTGAGACCGAAACCGTCTCACCACGGCAGCGCCTGAAGAACCTGCTCGAGGAGGTCGTTCTCGCCGAGCAGGTCGGTCTCGACGTCTACGGCGTCGGGGAGCATCACCGAGCCGACTTCGCCGCGTCCGCGCCCGCCGTCGTGCTCGCCGCCGCAGCAGCGAAGACTTCCCACATCGCGTTGACCAGCGCGGTCACCGTGCTCAGCTCCGATGACCCGGTGCGGGTGTTCGAGGAGTTCGCCACCCTCGACCTCATCTCCGACGGTCGCGCCGAGGTGATGGCCGGTCGAGGATCCTTCACCGAATCGTTCCCCTTGTTCGGGTACGACCTCGCCGACTACGACGACCTGTTCGTCGAGAAGCTCGGGCTGCTCCTCGCACTCCGCGACTCCGAATCGGTGTCGTGGTCAGGACGATTCCGTCCGGCCTTGACCGATCAGCCGGTGTACCCGAGGCCCGAGCGTCCCCTGCCCGTGTGGGTCGGAGTCGGCGGCAACCCGGAGTCCGTGGTCCGTGCCGGGCTGCTCGGTCTCCCGATGGCGCTCGCGATCATCGGAGGCCGGCCGGCACGCTTTGCCCCGCTCGCCGACCTCCACAGGCGTGCGGTCTCGGAGGGCGGTCACGAACCGCAGCCGATCGCCGTCCACGCCCACGGTTATGTCGCCGACACGGCCGAGCAAGCCGCCGACGACTTCTATCCGTCCTATGCCGCGGCCATGACCGGACTCGGTCGCGAACGCGGGTGGGCGCCGATGGATCGGCAGTCCTTCGACGCCATGCGGGGCCCCGGCGGCTCACTGGTCCTCGGGAACCCCGAGCAGGTGGCGGAGAAGATCGTCGACATGCGGGAGACCCTCGGCATCGAGCGGTTCATGCTGCACCCCAGCGTCGGGCCGTTGCCGCACGACAAGGTGATGCGCGCCATCGAACTCCTCGGCACCAAGGTCGCGCCACTCGTCGGCCAGGCGTGATGTGCGCTAGCCGGTACCGTCGCCCATCCCGGAACTCCTCACTCCGGGCGAGAAGGAGGTCCGCGTACCGCGCGGCTCGCGAGTCGGGGCCGATCGCGACCGCCGCCCCCTCGACCTCAGCGAACCGGGCTGTGGCCCAATGCGTCGATGGCCTGTGTCACCTCGGGCACGTCGGTAGCCGTGACGTCTTCGAGGCCTGGCACGGACCGGTAGCCGGCGCGCACCACACCGCCGGTGCAGTCGTATTCGACGATGCCGAGTTGATGGAGCGGCCCGGGGAGGGATTCGCCCTCGCCGGCCACGAATCCGGTGGACGGTGCCCAGACCTCGAGTACCCCGTTGCGGACGGTCTGCCGGTAGCAGTGCAGGTGCCCACTGCCGACAGCAGCGAGTGACATCTTTCCCAGAGTCGCGAGCAACCGGGTACGGGATTCCCCGATGTCGACGGCGTGCCCGACCGGCTCGTCCAGGGCACTCCAAATCGGCTTGTGCAGGAATACGATCACCCGCTGCGAGTCGGGGACGTCCGCGGCCACGTCTTCGATCCAGGCCCACTGCCTGGTCTCCCGGTCGAGACCTGAACCGAAGAGCTCGCTGTTCAGTCCGAGCACTGTCCAGTCGTCGATGTCGTGGCGCCAGTGATCGGGACCCCACACCTCCTCGAAGGCGGCGATCCGGTCATCGGTCACGCCGATTCCTTTCCACGGCGAGGAGCCCGGCTCACCGATGTCGTGGTTGCCGGGCACGACAAGCACCGGAGCGGTAAACCGCTGCATAAGTTCGTGGGCGTGGGCGCGGTCGTGGGCATCATCGGGGTGAATGATCACGATGTCGCCGGAGTGCACGATCAGGTCGGGGCGGACCTGATTGTTCACGTAGTCGACGATGCGCTCGAAGTTCTGCTGGGTGCGCCCGCCGCGGGCGGACAGGTGCGTGTCACTGATCTGGACGATCTTCATGTAGCTCCTTCGAATTATGTTGGCCAAGCACTATTTGAGACCCGAGCGAACGAATGCGTCACGCACGTAGCGCTGGAGGAACAGGTAGATCAGGAAAATGGGTAGGCAGGCGAGGCCGGACGCCGCCATCACCGCACCCCAGTTGTTGCCTTCCGCGCCGAGGAAACCGCGAATTCCGATCTGGATAACCGCGTTAGACTGCCGCATGACCAGTGACGGCCACAGGTACTCGTTCCACGCCGAAATGAACAACATGATGCCCAGTGCCGCGAGCGCCGGCCGCATGTTGGGCAGCACTACCTTCCACAGGGTGGCCCACGAGTTCTGGCCATCGATCTGGGAGGCATCGAGCAACTCTCGCGGAAACGCTTCCATGTGCTGGCGCATCAGCAGAACACCGAACGCCGAGCACAGATTCGGGATCACGATCCCGGCAACGGTATTGAGTAGACCCATCTGTGAGATGAGAAGGTAGTTCGGAATCATGGTGACCTGGAACGGCACCAGCCACGATCCCACGAACAGCAGAAACAGCACCTGCTTTCCGAAGAAGGTCCACCGCGCGAACGCGTAGGCGGCCAGGATCGCGACCAGAAGCTGGCTGACGGACATCGCCAACGCCATGGCGAACGTGTTGACGAGCATCGATGCCATCGGAATGGTCTCCCACACGTAGCGGAAGCTGTCCAGACTGAACGGAGAGGGCACGGGGCTGACGGACAGGGAGTCCTCGGGACGACGGAACGCGGTGGCGAACATCCAGTACACCGGGAAGATACTGAACACAGTGACGGCAGCGAGAACCACGTGGCCGGCCGCCACCTGTCTGCGGGAACCGGTGGCGACCGGGGCGTCGCCGGGATCGCGGGCCGGGGCGGCGGCGGTCGATCGGGCCGGCGCATCGACGAGTGCAAATGCCATGGGGGGTCCTAGTTGTCGTAGAAGCTCAGCCGGTCCGACACACGAACGAACACGACGGCGATCAGCCCGAAGCCGAGGAAGAACAGGGTTCCCGCAGCAGCCGACAATCCTGCGTCGAAATTCTGGAATCCGAACTGGTACAGCAGGTAGTAGATGTTGGTGGAGGAACCGCTCGGGCCGCCTTGCGTGACGATGTCGATGATCGGGTACGCCCACTGCGCGCCCAGCAGGATCGTCATGAGGCCGAGGAACACGAGCGTCGGGGACAGCAGCGGCAGGGTGATCTTGCGGGTGATGGTCGCTGGCGACGCGCCGTCGAGGGCCGCGGCCGACGCGTAGTCGGGATTGATTCCGGCCAGTCCGGCGGAGATGACGAGCACACCGAAGCCGAGCATCTGCCACCCGACGATCAGCACGACACCGAGCATCGCGAGTCCGGGTTCACGAAAGACGTTGCCCAAGTCGAACCCCAGGGTCGCGGCCATCCGGGGAATCGTGCCGCCCTCGGGATTGAACAGCCATCGCCAGATCGCGCTGCCTGCCACCGGGGTGATGAGGAATGGGACGAAGATCAGGGCCTGGTAGAGCGTCTTCCATCGTCCGGCGACCCGGTTCGACAGCAGCGCGACGACCATCGGTAGCAGCAACGAGAACACCATGAACGCGAGGACGTACACAATTGTGTTCCGCAGTGCCTGATGGAGTTCGGGCAGCGACAGTACGCGAACGTAGTTGTCCATGCCCACCGGAACCTTTGGGCTGGTGGGCACCATGTTCCATTTGTAGAACGACAGTCCGATGGTCTCCCCGAGCGGCTTGTAGATCCACACGACCAGCAGAACCACGGCGGGCAGGAGATACAGGTACGGCGCGAGACCGCGCCGTACCCGACCGGCCCGAGACGGTACCGACGGTGTCTCGGCGTAGCCGGCGGAGGCTTCGGCGGGAACTTCGACGAACATCAGACGCCAGGCGCCGTGAGCTGCTCGATCGACTGCCGAATCTCCTCCGCAGTCATTTCATACACGGCGGGGGTCCCGTCGAGGGGGACCACCGTGTGCAGCACGCGGTCGCGGTAGACGTGCACCATGTTGAAACCCTGCGCACCGTCCTGACCCCGGATGCTGCCCTCGTCGACGAGTAGATCCTGCGTGTAGCAGGTCGCCGATGCCACCGACACCGGAATGCCCGCGAACGTGCACGTGGTGGAGTAGTGCAGGTGTCCGGCGAGGATTCCGCGGACGTCGGTGCCCGCGAGCACCGTCTCGAGCCGGTGCTGTTCCTTCAGCTCTACCGACTCGATGGCGTCGAGCAGGCCCGGTACCGGCGGATGGTGCAGGGCGAGCAGGGTGCCGTGCGGCGCCGGCTCGGCCAGGACGTCCGTCAGCCAGGTGAGCTGCTCGTCACTGATCAGACCGTGGTGAAAACCCGGAACCGTGCTGTCCAGCACGATGATCCGCAATCCGTTGACATCGACGACCGCGTCGACCGAGTCCTGGGTCGGTTCGGCGTCGAGCAGGCCGCTTCGGAAGGCGGGCCGCGCGTCGTGGTTGCCCATCACCCAGATCACCCTCGCGCCGAGGCGCTCCGCGGCGGGCTCGACGATCCGGCGCAGCCGCACGTACGCCTCGGGCTCGCCCCTGTCGGCGAGGTCACCGGTGAACACGATGGCCTCGGGCCGTCGGCCGGCCTTCTCGAGCCGCTCGAACAGCCGGGAGAGGTTGGCGTCGCTGTCGACGCAATCGTGGAGCAGGGCGCCGTCGGTGACGAAGTGGGTGTCGCTCACATGCAGGATGTAATGATCGGGTTCCCCGTACTGGGACATGAGGTTTCTCCTGTGGAAGTCGGTGTCAGGCGACGAGTGCGCCGCGCAGGTCGTCAAGTTCACGCTCGGTCATGCCGTGGCCGAGGAGGTAGTCGCGGACGCCGCCGTGCGCGGCTGCGATGGAGTCGAGGGTCGTGCGCATCAGCGCGGCCGGGCTGGCGCCGACCAGGTGATCGACGTCCACGTCGTCGGGAAGGCCGCGGGCGCGCATCTTCTCGGCCATGCCGATCGCCCAGTCGCCGGCCAGCAGGGTCTCGGACATCGCGTAGTCGGCGACGATGTCGCGTTGATCGACACCCACCGCCGCGAGGGTGAGAGCGACGACCAGCCCGGTGCGATCCTTCCCTGCGGTGCAGTGCACGACGGTCGGGTCGTCGCCCGAGGCGGCGATGGCGCGGACGGCTCGGGTCAAACGATGTCCGTAGTTCTCGACCATGATGTGGTAGACGACCGCGAGGTCGAAGTTCGTGCCGTCGAGGTCGATCTCGCCCTCGTACACCGGCAGGTGTTCCACCCGGTGGCCGACGCCGTCGAGTGCGCTCGGGCTATCGTCGAGCTCCTGCTGTTCGCGGAGGTCGATGACCAGCGCAAGTCTCCGTTTCCGGAGCAGGTTGCGGGCCGGCTGGTCGAGCTGGTGTAGCGCGTCCGACCGGAACAGCTTGTTCCACTTGGTGGTCCCCGTATCAGTCGGGAATCCGCCGAGGTCGCGGAAGTTGTAGGTGCCGGTCAGGTTCAGGCGTCGATGATTCGTCGACGCAGGCAGAGTGCTGGTCATGGTGTCGGTGTTTCGTCCTCTTCGGAAGTGGTTACTGGATGAGTTCCTGCACGCGCTGCTGCGCCGCCTGCATGGTGGCGGCCGGGTCCTTGCCGTAGTAGACCGCGTCCTCCACCGCCTGCCCGAGGATGTCGTCGGCCTGCACATAGCTATTGCCGGGGTAGGATTTCCAGGCCTCGAGCTTGTCGAGCTGGCCGAGATTGGGTGCCAGAAGGGGGTTGTTGTCGGCCCATCCCTTCAGCGATGCCGGCTCCTGGATGAGGGATGGGCGCAGCGGAAGATAGCCGATCTTGCTGGAGATCTGGGTGTACGCATGGTCGCTCGTCATGAATTTGATGAACTCCCACGACGCGCGCTGCTTCGCCGGATCCTGGGAGAACGTGAACAGAGCGGATCCCGAGTTGGTCGGCACGGCGGCGTGACCCTCGAAGGCGGGCATCGGTGCGGCGCGCAGGTCCCAGCCGCCGGTCGCCGCCGACTTCATGAACATCCCCTGCAGAGCCGATGTCTGTAGCTGAATCGCCACGTCCCCCTTCGCGAAACTCTCGTACTGGGTGGTCGAGTCGAGGTTGGCGAGGACGCCGTCGTCGTACATCTGCCGCAACGCGGTCACCGCCGAGACCGCGCCGGGCTCACCGAATTCGACGGTCTTGCGGTCCTGCGACAGCACATCGCCGCCTGCCGAGCGGAACAGCGCCTGCATGCACCAATTGCCGCCCTTGACCGAACACGACACGGACAGCGCCGGCTTTCCGGTCGCCGCGGTCACGGCCTTGGCGGCAGCCGCCACCTTCGGCCACGTCGACAGGTCGGCGTCGGCGGGCAGCCCGGCCTTCGTGAGCGCGGTCGCGTTGTAGAAGAGGGTCGGTGTGGAGAACACGTACGGGATGCCGTACGTTTCGCCGTCCCAGTCGCCAAGGGTCGCGGCCCGCGGATGGAACGGGTGTTCCCCGCCGAACGTCGCGTCCACGGCCTCGGTGCCGAACAGTCCGTCGAGAGACTGGGCGCCGAGTTCGTTGACGGCGAAATCAAGAGTGTCGAACGTCAATTGGGCCACATCGGGCGGAGATCCGGCAAGCAACTGCGTCTGTACGCTACTCGCGGTTCCCGCACCGGCCGTGCCACTGCCCTGCGGCGGCTGGGCCTTCACGTCGATGTTCGGGTGCTGCGCCTCGAAGTCGGCGACGAGGCCGTTGATCGTGTCCGACCAGAGCCCGGCCTGTTGAAGGTTGTACGACTCGAAGACGATGTCGACCTGCTGGTCGGGGCCCAGTTCCGGAACCGGTGCGCCGGTGCCCGAGGCGTCCGGCGCGGCCCCGCCGGTGGCACAGCCGGTCAGAGCGGCGGCCACAGCCGCCACTACGACGGCAGAGAATGTCGGTCTACGCATCACGTTGCTCCTGTTGCGGAAAGTACTTCGGAAGATTGGTCCACAGCCGTGGGGGCCGCGGAGTCGAAGTCGGTGAGTTCGGGGACGTCGACCCATTCGAGGCGGCGTCCGGTCGCGCGGTCGAAGAGGTGCACGTGGGTGAGATCCGCGGTGAGGACGGCGGATCGATCGGCGCGCAGTGCAATCGGTCGCGGTGCTCGCACGCAGACCGTGGCGCCGCCGACCTCGCAGTACGCAACCTGCTCGCTGCCGAGATTCTCGACGGATGTGACGCCGACCGACAGCCGCACCCCTGGATGATCCGCAGGCTCGACGACGCGGAGATGCTCCGGCCGGATACCCAGGACGACGTCGCGGCCGTCGGCCTGTCCACGCCACAGTCGTGCGGTCACGCCCTCGCCGGACGCGACAACAGTGCCGTCCACGGTGTGGACGCGTGCGTCGAGCAGATTCATCGCAGGACTGCCGAGAAAACCGGCGACGAACACGGACGCCGGCCGGTCGTAGACGTCCTCCGGTGTTCCGACCTGTTCGAGGGCGCCGTTGTTCAGCAGGGCGATCCGCGTCGCCATCGTCATCGCCTCGACCTGATCGTGGGTGACGTACACGAACGTGGCCCCGAGCCGGCGATGGAGTTCGGTGAGCTCGCGCCTCGTCGCGGTCCTGAGCTTCGCGTCGAGGTTGGACAGCGGCTCGTCCATCAGGAACGCTTTCGGATTGCGCACGATCGCGCGCCCGACCGCGACACGTTGCCGCTGGCCACCGGACAGTTCCTTCGGCTTGCGGCCGAGCAGATGCGCGATGTCGAGTTGCTGCGCGACGGCCTCGATGCGCTCGGCGGCCTCCGACTTGCGCATCTTCTTCACGCGCAATGGAAACGCGAGGTTCTTCGCGACGCTGAGGTGCGGGTACAGAGCGTAGCTCTGGAAGACCATCGCGACGTCCCGGCGCCGGGCGGGCGCCGTGGTGATGTCGTCATCGTCGAGCAGGATCCGTCCGCTGGTCGGCTCGAGCAGGCCCGCGAGCATCCTCAGCAGCGTGGTCTTTCCGCACCCGCTGGGCCCGAGAAGGACCAGGAAATCGCCGTCCCGGATGTCGAGGTCGATGTTGTCGACCGCGGTGAAATCTGCGAACTTCCGACTCAGATTCTCGATCCGAATCCTGCCCATTGGCCTCTCCCGATGAAATGACGTTACCCAACCTCGGTGAGATCGGGAATTTCGTTACATCGGTAGTTAGCCAGGGTCAGGTTAATGGTGGGCGAATGGCCGTCCAATCATCGGTGATGCTTCGCGCAACGGCTGGAGCAGAATGTCATCATGGATGGATCAGCGGCACAATCTGTTTGAACGTCTCGGCTGCGGCCTCGGCCGAGCCGCCCCGCGCCCGGCAGACAGCGATCTGCAGACTGATGAGGAACGCGAGCTGCACCACCGTCGCCGATGCGCCCAGTCCGCCCCATGGTCCGCTCCCGCCGCCGATGACCAGCCCGATGTCAGATTTCTCCACGAGAGTCGAACGGGCGTAGCTGGTGACGCCGATGACCGTGGCCCCGGCCGTCCGGGCGGCCTCGACCGGCCGCAGGGTGACCGAGTTCAACCCGCTGTCGCTCACCGCGAGGCACACGTCCCGGGAGGTCAGGTGTCCGGCGGTCAATTGTTGGATCACGGCGTCGGTCGGCGCTTCGGCGTGGCGGCCGTTGAGGATGAACCGCACAGCGACGGCCGCCGCCGACGGTCCCGAGGCGCCGTTGCCGACCACGAGCACCCGCTCCGCCTTTGCGAGCGCCGTCACCGCCCGCTCGAACGAGTCTTCGTCGAGCGGTGCCAGGGCGCCGGCGAGATCCGTCGCCACTTCGGCGAACACCGCCCGCACCAATCCGGTGCCGTTCTCTTCGGCGGCGGGTGTTCCCCCCGACTCGGGATCGGCCGACCCCAGATCCCTCAGCAGCAACATCCGCAAGTGCTGGAACCCCTTGAAACCCAGGTTCTGGCACGCACGGATGACGGTGGCAGTCGACGTCCCTGCGTGTTCCGCGACGTCGGCCGCCGACCACCAGGCAACATCCTGCGGGCGCTCCACGCAGACATCCGCCACCCGACGCTCACTCGGCGCCAGCTTGGGTGCAACGGCTCGGATGGCTGAGAGGGTGGCCCCCACAGGCGGATCGATCGGTGACGCTGTCATGGACCTTGAATAACACACAGTGGTGAACGAAGGACCTACGGCGGCAGCCTCGGTTGAGTGGGACACTCCAGATGATCGGGATCTGATCGGTGAGCACGTTCTCGACCCTGCGCTCCTGCCGCTGTCCGCGCTGCGGCTCGCGGGTCCGATCGTCGTTGCCCGTGGATGTCGCGGCCGGTGTCAGGGGCGGCCACTGCGGAGACCGGGTGTTCCACGGCCAGGGCAACGACGCCCGCGACGCCCTCGGTCGGCTACGTCCGTCCTGGAGCTCTGGCCATCTTCATTTGCTCCATGATCTACGGTCGATGCATAGCGACCGCACATACCGATAGCGTGCCACCGAGTCTCCGGCGGCGGTGTCACCTCCGCACAGCGGGCTTCCGATGGAGTTGTGCGATTGGGGACCGGAGACACGGGGTAGTCACGGTATACGCCTCGCGCGCACCGACGCGCCATAGTTCCACATGCTCTCGACGCCCGACGCAGTGCGTGGCGACAACACACAGCAAGTGGGAACGATCATGAAAATCATGAAAACCAAAACAAAAGTTGAGGTTGCCGCAGCGGTCGGCGCCGGCTACCTACTGGGGCGCACACACCAGTTGAAGATGGCAATGAAGATCGCTGGAGCGGGCGGACAATCCCCGATGGCGCCTGAGGATCTGCTCGCACAGGGATCCGAGTTCCTCGCCTCGTCTCCGGCGATCGCCGGACTCGGCGACTCGGTTCGCGGCGACCTACTCGACACGACGGCCGCCACGGCCGAGGCCACCAGCGAGCACGCCGATTCGTTCCGTGACCGCCTCCGGTCGCGCGGCTCGCACGTCGTGGCCGGCGGCGGGCACCTGGTCACCGGGGTGAAGAGAATCGGCCGTCGCGGGCACGCCAACCCGCGGGACGCCGAGAACTCCACCGTCGACGAGAAACCGGACCACGGAGAAGACGAGGACGCACAATTCGACGCCCCGACGAGCGCCGAACCCGTCACGCCTGCGCGGCGGGCGACCCGGGGACGCTCGAGCACGGGAACAACTTCGTCTCACTCGGTCCAAGAAGAACAACAGCCGAAGCCACGCAGACGGCGCAAACCACGGATCACGACACCCAACGACTCGGCGGAAGAGTCCCGGGACGAATCCGCACCGAAAGCACGACCAGACACAACCGCACGTAGGAAGGGAACGGCCAAGGCGCACAAGCCTCCGACGGACGTACGAGACGAGGGGAAACCGCACAACGCGACCACGGGCGAGGACGAAAACCAACCACAGCCGTCCAGGGGCTGGGCGCATCTGCGGCGGATGACACACATCCGCTCGACGATTCGTGAGCAGTCGCCGTCGACCGCAACAACGCCGAAAGGTGATCGGTAGCGGAAACGGTTTTGGCGTAGCTGCGGAAATCAACCTCATAGGGCGGCCCGTCAACGCTCACCTCCGCCCGTCGTCTGCGACGGTCGAGCTGCGCTGCGTGCCTCGGCGAGTTCGTGCGAGCGGTAGCGAGATCCGCCACCCTCCGACCGATCCGACCGATTCGTGAGGGTCAGGGTCGGACCACGGCCTGTCCGAGGAAGTGGTCGAGCAGGGGAATCATCCGGTCACTGCCACCCCACACCAGCGGCGCTGGAAGAGTGTCGAACCTCGAGAAATGTTGCTTGGCGCTGACCGTCTGCCCACGCAGTCCGACGACCGACGGGTCGATGCAAGGAACGCTGCTCTCGAAGACCTGTCCGACACGGTCCCGAGGATCGCCTCTGATCTCGTAGTGGTTGGTACAGCTCTACTATCACTGGACCGCAACCTTCCTCGTCGAACGGTACTGCGCAGCCGGATGCCATTCGGGAAGGCGGGGGCCGCTGCCGAAGAATTTCTCGCGCAAAGTCCCAGGCGCATATTCGCGCACCTCACCGCCGGCGCCGACCACGTTGCCATTCAAGTCCTCGGCGAGGCTGACCCGGTCGGCCCGTTGGCCGAAATCGTCAAGGCCGCCTTATGGCGTCGGCTCAGGCGAAGGAATCACACTGCACCGCAGTGAGTCTACTCGGGCTCAATCGCTGTGGCCGCCACCGAAGTATAGCGTGCAACATCTGAGCAGCGGATCGCTGCAAAGTAATCCACTCGAGGACTTGGCGCTCGGAGAAAACTACGTCCGGGGCGTCGGGAGGCGGTGCGTGGTTCGCGGCGCCCGCGCCTGCTGCGGGAGACCCTCGGCATCGAGCGGTTCATGCTCCACCCCAGCGTCGGGCCGTTGCCGCACGACAAGGTGATGCGCGCCATCGAACTCCTCGGCACCGAGGTCGCGCCACTCGTCGCACAGGCGTGATGTGCGCTAGCCGGTACCGTCACCCATCACTGCACCCTCGCGTCGGGGATCGGCGCCGCCGACCCACCCGGAGTCGACGCGTTGCAGTGCACTGAGCCCGCTCGACTGCGGAGCCACCGAGACCTGGTGGCCCATCGCCCGCAACTGGGCGATCATCGGGTCATCGGCGCCGTCCCGGGCAGCGTTGATGTTCGGATGTTCACCGCCCACCCCGGTCACCGGGGTGTTGGCGGCGCCGAAGTCGACTCCCGAGACGGCCTGCTGCGGGTTCATGCCCCAATCGAGCATGCCCACCAATGTTTTCACGACGAACTGGATGATGACCGAGCCACCGGGTGAGCCCGTCACGAATTCGAGGTCACCTCGCGCGCCGTCGTCACCGAGACCGAAGACCAGTGTCGGGGCCATCGAACTGCGGGGCCGCTTCCCCGGCTCGACCCGGTTGGCCAGCGGCACACCGTCCGGTCCGACGGGTTGCGCCGAGAAATCGGTGAGCTGATTGTTGAGTACGAAACCTTCGGTCATGTGGAAAGACCCGAACGCCGACTCCACCGTGGTGGTCATCGACGCGACGTTGCCGTACTTGTCCGCGATCGAAATATGACTGGTTCCGTGCTCCTTGTCCTGCGGCTGCACCCCGAGCGGCACCGGACCGAAGTCACCCGGCTTCGCGGTGCCCATGCTCTTGCCGGGATCGATGAGGTCGGCACGTTGCTTCAGGTAGTCGTCGTTCAGCAGGGTGTCCACCGAATTACCGGGCAGCGGAACGAAATCCGAGTCGGCCACGTACTTGTCCCGGTCCGCATACGCCAACCGCTCCGCCTCGGCGATGAGATGCACGGCCTCCGCGGTCGGTTTTCCACCATTGGCGTCGAGGTTCGTCGGCCCTACGGCGGACAGATCGAAGTTCTCCAGAATGCCGAGGGTCGCCGCCACCGCCGTCCCTCCGGACGACGGGTTCGGCATACCGCAGACCTCGTGGTCACGATACGGCGTACACAGGGCCGTGCGCTTCTTCGCCTGGTAGTTCGCGAGGTCGTCGAGCGTGATCTGCCCCGGGGTCCGTCCTCCCGAGGTCGTCGCCGTGGAGTCGACGATGCTCTGGGCGATCGCACCGGTGTAGAAGGCATCGGCACCGCCCGAAGCGATGGCCCCGAGCGTTTTGGCCATCGCAGGATTCGTCAGCTTGGTGCCCGCCGCTTTGGGGCTGCCGTCCGGGTTCAGGAAGTACGCCTTCGACGCGTCGTCGATTGCCAGGTCGGGAGCCGACGCGGCGATCTGTCCGGCCATGCGGGGGCTGATCTCGAAACCCTGATCCGCCAGGAAGACTGCGGGATCGAACAGTTCCCGCCACTCATTCCTGCCATGTTCACGATGTGCCAGCTCGAGCATCCGGACGACGCCGGGCACTCCGATCGACCGCCCACTCGCACGCGCGTCGGGCTTCGGTTCGGTGCGGTCCGTGTCGCTGATCCAGCGGAGATAATTCTCCGTCGCCGCCATCGGTGCGACCTCGCGTCCGTCGTACGCCTCGACACTGTTCTTCTCCGCGTCGTAGTAGAGGAGGAACGCACCACCACCGATTCCCGACGACTGCGGTTCGACGATGCCGAGCACCGTTTGCGCGACGACCAACGCGTCGGCCGCGGTGCCCCCTTCGCGCAGAACGTCGCACGCCGCCTGTGTCGAAATCGGGTTGGCGGTCGACACCGCATACGACGCGGTGTCGACGGGCACCATCCCGGAGCGGTAGACCGTCGCGATCTCCGGATTGGTCGCGAGGTTCTGAGTGGTCGGCGGCGTGCCTGCCGGCGGCGGGGCTTGCCCGGCTGGCGGCGCTGCGGCCGTCGTGCCGTTGGGAACATCGGCACAGGTGGCTGCGGGGTCGCTCGGTGGCGCCTCGTCCGACGAACACGCCGCCACCATGCCGGCGCAGAGTGCTGCCGCCAGCGTTGCCCGGATTCCGATGCCGACTCCTGTGCCACGACCCATCTCGAGACCCTAACGAAAACTCCGGCCTCGGGAGAGCAGAACGCAGCTGCGCCCCGCGAGGTCGGTCCAGCATTGTGCTGGAGCGCTCACGACCGCGTTCCGACGACAACGGTGGCACCGAGCTCGGCGGAGGACTCGACTCGCGCGCTCAACCCCGCGTCGGTGAAGGCCTGGACGGTCCGCGTTGCCTGGCTCTCACTTGTTTCGATCAGAAGGTGACCGCCGGGGGCGAGCCAGTGCTGCGCCCCGGACGCCACTCGCCGCTGAATGTGCAGGCCGTCGGCACCACCGTCGAGTGACACGCGCGGCTCGTGCAGTCGCGCCTCGGGGGGCATCAACCGAATCTCCTCAGTCGGCACATACGGGGCGTTGGCCACCAGAACTTGGACCTGTCCGCGCAACGAAGCAGGCAACGGGTCGTAAAGGTCGCCCTCGAACACGCGCTCCGCGGGCATGTTACGACGAGCGCAGCGGACCGCGGCAGGGTCGATATCGACCGCATACAACTCGGGGGAGTCGATGAGGGCGGCGAGCGCAGCCCCGACCGCTCCCGACCCACAGCACAGGTCGACCACGACAGCGCTTTCACGAATCGAAGCCGCCGCCCGGTCGACGAGGAATTCGGTACGCCGGCGAGGCACGAAAACCTCGGCGTCGACCGCTATTCGCAGCCCGCAGAACTC
This sequence comes from Rhodococcus sp. IEGM 27, assembly GCF_033142305.1. Classification (NCBI taxonomy): domain Bacteria; kingdom Bacillati; phylum Actinomycetota; class Actinomycetes; order Mycobacteriales; family Nocardiaceae; genus Rhodococcus; species Rhodococcus sp. IEGM 27. The sequence goes on from NZ_JAWLSG010000006.1 coordinate 93,990, forward strand.
TGCCCAGCCGAGCACGTGTTCCAGTGGCACACCGGAAACGCGCCGCTGGACCATCGACACGAGGTTCGTCCGATCACTCGCGGCCGCGAGGATCAACCGTGCTTCATCTTCGGCGAAAACACAGCCGGCAGAGCGCAATTCATGAACGAGAGCATCTTCGATGGAAACTGACATGAGAGTGCCTTTCGGATTGCCGATGGGCGCTCTCTCGGCCACCTTAGGTCGGCACCACCGCGCGGTCGCGGGGTGAGAGCACCCGGACTGAACTGACGAACACGGGTCTCACCTCCTCGAACCACTCCAACTGGAGAGGGCAACACTACCTGCCGGGCACCCGGGCGAAAAGGCGAACGCCGCGAACACACACCGCGTGCTCTCGCCGCACGGGCGATACGATCGTCGCCGCACCAGCCTCGAAAGGACTCCGTCACCACATGCGCCGCACTCTTGCTCTAACCGCCCTCACCCTCTGTTCCGCGACATTCCTGGCCGCCTGCGGTGGGGACAGCGCCGATTCCGCGGCACCGGAGTCGAGCACGACCTCCGCCGCTGCCAGGACCACCGCCGCCTCCGCACCGGGGAAGCGCATCTTCGCAGTCGCCGACGACCCCGCCACCGCCGCCGATTACCTGACCTACCTGAGGTCGATGAACCAGAACGTCACCAACGACGAGACCGCGGTGCACCAGGCCGGCGAAATCTGCACCGCCCTCGACGCCGGCAAACCCCTCGACCGGGTGCGCGAGGAGTGGACGCCCATGCTCACCGCCGACGGCGTCTACTACTACATCATCGGCGCCATCACGCGGTACTGCCCCGACCACGAGGGCGTCCTCAACTGAGGGCGCTTCGCGCCCCGTGAGTGGTTAACGAGTCTCTGCACTCGTCAACCACTCACGGGCGGCGGAGCCGCCACTGTGGGAATACCTGCACACCGCCGGTGTTACACCTCGTAAGGTAGTTGAAGAATCAATTACACGAGTACGAGGAGACACCCGATGCCTGCCGTGACTGTCGACAACATCCTTGCCCTGCCGCGTATCGACGCCCCTGCTCCAAGCGCCGTCGACCGGCCGGTCCGCTCCCTGACCACGGCTCCGGTCGGGTACGAGGGCGAGGGCTTCCCCGTTCGCCGCGCCTTCGCCGGCATCGATCTGGCTGCGCTGGACCCCTTCATCCACATGGACCAGATGGGTGAGGTGAACTACGCGCCCGGCGAGCCCAAGGGAACCCCGTGGCACCCGCATCGTGGGTTCGAGACTGTGACCTACATGATCGACGGAATCATGGAGCACCAGGACTCCAACGGGGGCGGCGGCACCATCGGCGGCGGCGACACGCAATGGATGACGGCCGGTGGTGGCATCCTCCACATCGAGACCCCGCCCGAGCACCTGGTCATGAGTGGTGGGCTATTCCACGGCGTCCAATTGTGGGTGAACCTGCCCCGCGACAACAAGATGGCCGCACCCCGCTATCAGGACATCACCGGGCAGAAGGTGGCCCTGCTGTCCTCCGCCGACGGCGGCGCCCTGGTGCGGGTCATCGCGGGCGAGGTGGACGGACACTCCGGCCCCGGCTCGACATACACCCCGATCAGCCTGGTCCACGCGACCGTTGCCCCCGGAGCGAGCCTGACGCTGCCGTGGAATCCGGAATTCAACGCCCTTGCGTACGTCCTCGCCGGTGATGGTCTGGTCGGTTCGGAGCGCAGGCCGTTCCGGATGGGGCAGACCGCCGTCTTCGGACGCGGCGACATCCTCACCATCGCCGCGGCAGACACCCAGGACTCGCGCACCTCCTCGCTGGAGGTTTTCATCCTCGGCGGCAAGCCGATCCGCGAGCCGGTGGCCATGGCCGGACCGTTCGTGATGAACACGAAGGCCGAGGTAATGCAGGCGTTCGAGGACTTCCAGGCCGGTCGCCTGGGATCCATTCCCGCGGCGCACGAGACGCTGGGCTAGGTCCGGCCCGTCGCGGCGATCCAGGCAGGTGAACGCCGGGCTGCGGTGTTCACCACGTCTTCAGGGACGCCGGATCCTCGCGTCGATGCGGCGGATTCGGAGATCGTTCTGCGGTATGCGGAAGGTCTCGATCACCCGCACGGTCACGAGGGTTCGGCCGAACAGTCCGGCGTCCAGGAGATAATCGGCTGTGACCTCGTCCCCGGCCACCGACCACGCCACCTCACGAACGGCGCGGATCAGACGGAACTGCGGACCTCGGGACAGACTGCGGCGCAGATGGTTTCCGGAGAACGCCGTCTTGATTCCCGCCTCGTAGCGGACTGCCCGGGGATCGAGGGGCACCGCGTTCCCATCGTGACCGACCAACGCATCCAGGTACGCCTGGGCCACCTCGACCTGAGTGTTCATGTCAGTAGTCGAACATTTCGGCCGCGGCGAGCACCAGCATTTGCGCGTCTTCGCAGTCACGCGCCGTTGCCGCCACCGAGGCGGTCAGTCTGTTGCCGCGTCGGACAATTTCGCTCATCGGGCTGTGTGGAACGTTGGTGTCGACAACGTCCCCGGGATAGAAGTAGTAATGGCATTCGAGCGCGTCCTCGAAGAAGGCGAACGACTCTCCGTCGATCTCGACCACCTCCGGTCCCCCGGTCCGCGGCGGTGGGGTGGACAGGGCGAACCGCACGGACGCCTCGTCACCGCGTCCGAGGGTCAGGCGGCACTCGTACGGCCGACTGCCCGGGGCGAACGTCGCGATCTCGGGTTCGGTCACGTTTTCGACCACCCGGCACGGGTCTTGCTGCGCCAGTGGAATATTCGTGGTACCCCGCGGAGCCGCATGCAGCCTGGCCGTCACCGCCGCGAGGACGGCGCTCGCCTCCGCGCAGTCGTCACCGGCAGCCGGCCTCACCACACCGGCAGCTCCGTCGAGATAGGAGACGTGACCCCAGCGCGCCGGCGCGGCGACTCCCGGAACCGGCGGCAGCGAGAAGTAGAGCGTGCACGTACCGGGCAGCGGCGACAGCGCCGGGCGCACCTCGATGCCACTGGCGGCGGGGCCGCGGCCGACTCCCTCGGACGGTTCACGCTCCCCCACCACGACTTCGATCCAGGACGGATCGACCGGTGTACCGCCGGGCGGGATCACCTCGGCATGGCACGTCGACAGGTCGCCTGCCGGACCGTATGCGGTGATGACGCCCAACGACGCCACCCCGGCCGCGTCGAGCAATCCGCACGGTTCGACGGCTCTGGCCGCCGCAGCCACCGCGAGCTCTGCGCGGACGAAGTCGCTGACAGGCCGGCCGTAGACCGGTGCACCCACCCCGACGACACGCGGCGAGCCGTCCACGTTCACCCCGCAGGACAGGGCACACGCTGCGAAAACGATGACGAGAACCACCGGAGTGACCCGCGAGATGTGACGCACTGCACCTCCCTCGCTCGACGTGTCGAACGGCGACACATCCGGAAACGTGCCGAACCCCTACACACGGAGAATAGGCTCAGGAGTAGAGTGCTCGTTATGCATCGCGCACTTCTCCTTGGTTGCCGCGACGGGGTCTGATCCAGACTGGCTTCCCGTCGCGGGGTTCTCGTGCGCCGGTCGACACAGCCGTTGGACTCACAAAGTCCGCAACGAATCTGGAGATCAATCCCATGTCCCCCGCTGACGCTTTCACCACCGGAACGCGCACCATCACGCCGCCTTCCAAGCCTGCTCCCGCCGACCAGCCGGCGTGGAACACCCAGAAGAACTCGTCGATGCCGACGTTCCGGTATCGCTCGTTCGCCGAAGAAGTGGAACCGGTGTCGCTGCCGGACCGCACCTGGCCCGACAAGACCATCGACCGCGCCCCGCAATGGTGTGCGGTCGATCTCCGCGACGGCAACCAGGCCCTGATCGATCCCATGAGCCCCGCCCGCAAGCGGCGCATGTTCGAACTGCTCGTGCGGATGGGGTACAAGGAGATCGAGGTCGGATTCCCATCGGCCAGCCAGACGGACTTCGACTTCGTCCGCGAGATCATCGAAGACGGCGCCATCCCGGCTGACGTCACCATCCAGGTGCTCACGCAGTCGCGCCCCGAGCTGATCAAGCGCACGTTCGAGGCGTGCGAGGGCGCCGAGAAGGTGATCGTGCACTTCTACAACTCCACCTCCATCCTGCAGCGCCGAGTGGTATTCAAGGCCGAGCGCGACGTCATCAAGAAGATCGCCACCGATGCGGCCGCTCTGGCCCTGGAAGAGGCGAAGAAGTACCCCGACACGCAGTGGCGCTGGGAGTACTCGCCCGAGTCGTACACCGGTACGGAACTCGAGTACGCCAAGGAGGTGTGCGACGCCGTCACCGAGGTCTTGCAGCCCACCCCCGAGAACCCGGTCATCCTGAACCTGCCGGCCACCGTCGAGATGGCCACGCCCAACGTGTACGCCGACTCGATCGAGTGGATGCACCGCAACCTGGCCCGCCGCGACTCCGTCATCCTCTCGCTCCACCCCCACAACGACCGCGGCACGGGTGTCGCGGCCGCGGAGCTGGGCTATCAGGCGGGCGCCGACCGCATCGAGGGATGCCTGTTCGGCAACGGTGAGCGCACCGGCAACGTCTGCCTGGTCACGCTCGGCCTGAACCTGTTCACTCGCGGCGTCGACCCGCAGATCGATTTCTCGAACATCGACGAGATCCGCCGCACGGTGGAGTACTGCAACCAGCTGCCCGTCCACGAGCGCCACCCGTACGGCGGCGACCTCGTGTACACCGCCTTCTCCGGCAGCCACCAGGACGCCATCAACAAGGGCCTCGACGCCATGAAGATCGACGCCGACTCCCAGGACGCCGACGTCGACGACATCCAGTGGGCGGTTCCCTACCTGCCGATCGATCCCAAGGATGTGGGCCGCACCTACGAGGCAGTCATCCGCGTCAACTCGCAGTCGGGCAAGGGTGGCGTCGCGTACATCATGAAGGCCGACCACGGGCTGGTGCTGCCGCGCCGGCTGCAGATCGAGTTCTCCCAGGCGGTCCAGCGGATCACCGACGGCGAGGGCGGCGAGGTGTCCCCGAAGGAAATGTGGGACGTCTTCCACGAGGAGTACCTCGCTCCGATCATCCCACTGGAGCGGATGAAGCAGAAGGTCACCGCGTCCGAAGAGGACGGCGGCACCGACTCCATCACCGCAACGGTCAAGGTGAACGGCAAGGAACAGGAGATCTCGGGTTCGGGCAACGGCCCGCTCGCCGCGTTCGTCGACGCGCTCGCCACCATCGACTTCGATGTCCGGGTGCTCGACTACTCCGAGCACGCGATGTCGGCAGGTGACGACGCCCAGGCCGCTGCGTACGTCGAGTGCGCCGTTACCGCGCCCGACGGCCGGAGCACGGTGGTGTGGGGTGTCGGTATCGCCACGTCGATCACCACGGCGTCGTTGCGCGCCGTCGTCTCGGCGGTCAATCGCGCTCACTGACCGATTCGTCCGTATCGCCGCGAGTGCGCCCCGAGCGCGCTCGCGGCGTTCGCGTTTTCCGGGCCTCTGCGCCGGCGGACCGAACCGCTCGGTAACTTGACGTGAAAGTGCGCTGCCGCGTGACGTTTTCGTCGTTCGCCCCGAAACTCACGACGTGACAATGCGTTACAGGTAACTTCTTGAACACTTGACAAACCGAACGTGACCCGCGCTGAAGTTACGCGCGGGTACAAAAAATCGACGTTATGCTCCAGTTCCCGGGCATCGGGTCCTGCAGAGTGGCAGGACCCGATGATCGCATTCGGGGCACCTCTGGAGGGGACAAGTGGGTTGTGCAGGGGTGCGTGTGTCCGCGAAGGCGGCACCCAGTCCACGGCGGATATGGCCTTGGCCATCGAAACACTCTGCGGATCAATGAGTTTTACGGAAACGGAGCGCTAACTGATGTTCAAGCGAATAGCGATTGTCAATCGCGGCGAGGCTGCGGTCCGCCTGATTCGAGCCGTGCGTGAACTGAATGCCGAGCACAACTACGGCATCACGACAGTTGCACTGCACACCGAGGCGGAGCGCCGCGCGATGTTCGTGCGCCAGGCCGATGAAGGTGTGTGCTTGCGCACAGTCAAGAGCGGAACGGCCTACCTCGACCACGCCGAGCTGGCCCGCGCCCTGCGCGAGAGCAAGGCCGACGCCGTGTGGGTGGGCTGGGGCTTCGTGGCCGAGGATCCCGCTTTCGTCGAGGTGTGCGAACAGCTGGGTATCACCTTCATCGGTCCGCCCGCTGAAGCGATGCGTCTGCTCGGTGACAAGGTGGAGGCCAAGCTCCTCGCGGAGAAGGTGGAGGTCCCGGTCGCACCGTGGAGTGGTGGACCCGTCGCCACCCGCGCCGACGCACGTCGCCACGCGCAGGCGATCGGTTACCCGCTCATCATCAAGGCCCGCAGTGGTGGCGGTGGCCGCGGCATCCGCAAGGTGTGGTCCGAGGACGAACTCGAACTCGCGCTCGAGCGCACGCAGGGTGAGGCCCAGCGGTCGTTCGGCGACCCCGTCGTCTTCATCGAACGGCTGGTCACCGATGCGCGCCACGTCGAGGTACAGGTCATTGCCGACAACTTCGGCAACGTCTGGGCTCCGGGTGTGCGTGACTGCTCCATCCAGCGCAAGAACCAGAAGGTCATCGAGGAGTCCAGCTCGCCGCTCCTCACCGCAGAGCAGTCGAATCACCTCCGCACCGTGTCGAGCGAACTCGTGCGTGCAGCCGGATACCGCGGCGCGGGCACTGTGGAGTACCTCTACCAGCCGGAGCAGAAGACCTTCACCTTCCTCGAGGTGAATACCCGGTTGCAGGTGGAGCACCCCATCACCGAGGCCACCACGGGAATCGATCTGGTGAAGTTGCAGATCCTCGTGGCCAGCGGCGAACCCCTCGTGGGTGACTGCCCGCCCGAGTTCGGCCACGCCGTCGAAGCCCGGCTCAACGCCGAAGACGCCGCCAACGGATTCGCACCCGCCCCCGGCGCGGTGCAACTGCTCAAGTTCCCGCTCGGCAGCGGCCTGCGCGTCGACACCGGCATCGCGCAGGGCGACGTCATCCCGCCCGACTACGACTCCATGGTCGCCAAGGTCATCGCCTGGGGACGCGACCGCTCAGAGGCACTGGCCCGGCTGCGCACGGCGCTGCGAGAGACCACGGTCGTGCTGCGCGGCGGCACCACCACCAAGTCCTTCCTGCTCGACCTGCTCGACCGCGAAGAGGTCATCACGGCGTCCGCCGACACCGGCTGGCTGGACCGCACCGACGCGGGCACGTCCAACGTGCCGTCCCGCACCGCTGATGTCGCGTTGATCGCCGCCGCTATCGACGTCTACGACGCCGAGGAGAAGCTCGAGCGTCAGGCATTCCTCTCGTCTGCCCGCGGTGGGCGACCCCGCGCCGGCCACGCCATCGGCCGCAAGGTCGAGCTCAGCTACCAGGGTCAGGCGTACGGACTCACGGTCACCCAGGTCGGCGCCCACCGTTATCGCGTCGACGGGGACGCCCCCGAGACCGAGGTCGAGGTGGACCGGCTCAGCGAGTTCGAGAGCCGCCTGGTGATCGGCGACCGCCGCCACCACGTCGTCTCCGTCGCGGGACGCGCCCAGTACCTCGTCGAGGTCGACGGCATCAGTCACCAGATCAGCCAGGACGAGGCCGGCGTCGTACGCGCCCCCGCCCCGGCCGTCGTGGTCGCGGTGCCGGTGTCCGTCGGTGACGAGGTCGAGGTCGGCGCCACCTTGGTCGTCCTCGAGAGCATGAAGATGGAAACCGCGGTCCGTGCGCCCGTCGCCGGCCGGGTCCGGGAAGTGCTGGCCATGGTCAACTCGCAGGTTGACGCCGGAACGGCGCTGCTGCGGGTGGAGGAAAGCTCCGACGAGTCCACGGCGCAGCAGTCGCCCCGCGTCGAATTCGATCTCGGCGCCCCCGCACCCCACGGTGACCCGCGCCTCGATGCCCTTGCGCAGATCGATGCGCTCGGCGCGCTGCTCACCGGGTACGACGTCAGCGCGAAGCGGGCCGGCGTGCTGCTCGCCCAGTACGAGAAGCTGCGGGCGCAGATCGCCGGCGATCCCGACCTCGTGCAGGCCGAGCTGGCGCTGCTCACCACGTTCGCCGACATCTGCGAGATCGGCCGTAACCGTCCGACAGTGGCCGAAGAAGACGGCGACGAGCGGGTGCACAGCCCGCGCGAGCATTTCCACACCTATCTCCACACCCTGGACGTCGAGCTCGAGGGGCTTCCGGAGTCCTTCCAGACCCGGTTGTCGCGCGCTCTGCGCCACTACGACGTCACCGATCTCGAGCGCACCGCCGAGCTCGAAGAAGCGGTCTACCGCCTCTTCCTCGCGCAGCAGCGGATGGACAATCAGGTTCCCGTCATCGCCGCACTGCTCGACCGCTGGCTCAACGACGGCAACGCACCCGGCCGCGCCCCGAGCGGACTCGGTGAGGTGCTGGACCGGTTGATCGTCGCCACCCAGGTCCGCTACCCGGTGATCGGCAACGTCGCCCGCAACGTCCGCTTCCGCTTCTTCGACGAGCCGCAGATCCGCAAGGCCCGCGAACAGGTGTACGACGGTGTCCGCGGCAGCCTCGAGTACCTCGCCGAGCATCCCGGCGCCGACGACTACCAGGAACGTCTCGAAGCGCTGGTCGCCACCCCGCAGTCGCTGACCGAGCTGCTCGGACAGCGCATCGCCCGCAAGAGCGCCACCGTGGGCCCGCTGCTCGAGGTGGTCACCCGCCGCTACTACGACATCCGCACGCTAGAAGACGTCGCAGCGTTCGATCGTGGCGGACGGCACTTCGTCACCGGCAACTTCGACCTGCTCGGGGAGCGTCTGCACCTCGTGTCGGCCGTCGCCGACTACGCCGAACTGCCCGGTGCGCTCACCGAAATCGGTGACGTCGCCTCGGAGACCCCCGACAATCTCGTCCTCGACCTGTACCTGTCGTGGTCCGAGCCGCCGGCCGATCCCGACACGATGTCCGAGGACCTGCGCAAGACGCTGGCGACGCTGCCCCTGATCGCCTCCTGCCGCCGAGTCACGGTGTCCGTCTTCGGTGGCGTCGGCATCGACGTCCGCAAGTTCACCTACCGGCCGGACGCGGGTGTGCTCGCGGAAGAGGCACTGATCCGGGACATGCACCCGCTCACCGGTCAGCGCTTCGATCTGTGGCGCCTGAAGAACTTCGAAGGCACCCGCCTGCCCGCGGCGGCGGACACGTTCCTGTTCCACCTGGTGTCGCCCGAGAACCCCACCGACGAGCGCCTCATCGCACTCGCCGAAATCCGCGACATCACCCCCGTCCGCAACGAGGACGGCCAGGTGATCGGCGTTCCCGCTGCCGAGCGCGTGCTCCAGTCCTGCCTGGACGGCATCCGGCGAGCTCAGGCGGCCCGTGGCAGCAAGCGCAAGCTCGACGCCAACCGCGTCGTGCTGTACGTGTGGCCGAAGATCGACGCTCCGGTGGAAGATCTGCAGGAATTCGCGCGCGTCGCGGCCCCGCTCACCGCGGGCGCCGGACTCGAGGAGATCACCGTGATCGCCCGGCTCCAGGGCCCGGCCGGAACGGAGTCGCAGGAGAAGGCACTGCGATTCTCCTACCGCACCGGCAGCGGCGTCGTCGTCAAGGTCACCGACCCGCCGACCGAGCCGCTGCAGCCGCTCGACGCGTACACCCAGAAGGTCCGCAATTCCCGCGCCCGCGGCACCGTCTACCCGTACGAGTTGATTCCCCTGCTCACAGGTCGCGACGGAACCTTCGTCGAGCACGACCTGGACGAGTCGGGCCGACTGGTTCCGGTGGACCGTCCGCACGGACAGAACCGCGCCGGCCTCATCGTCGGTCTGGTCACCGCCCGCACCGAACGGCACCCCGAGGGCATGACCCGGGTCGCGCTCTTCGGCGATCCGACCAAGGCGCTGGGCACCGTCGCCGAAGCCGAGTGCGCGCGTCTCGTGGCGGGCGTCGACCTGGCCGAGGAGCTGGGTGTGCCGGTCGAGTGGTTCGCGTTGTCGTCCGGGGCGACGATCTCCATGGACAGCGGCACCGAGAACATGGACTGGGTGTCCCGCGGCTTGCGTCGCATCATCACGTTCACGCAGAACGGTGGCGAGGTCAACGTGATCGTGGCCGGCATCAACGTCGGCGCGCAGCCCTACTGGAACGCCGAAGCCACGATGCTGATGCACACCAAGGGCATCCTCGTGATGACGCCCGACAGCGCCATGGTGCTCACCGGTAAGAACTCGCTCGACTACTCGGGTGGTGTCTCGGCCGAGGACAACTTCGGTATCGGTGGCTACGACCGCGTCATGGGACCCAACGGCGAGGCGCAGTACTGGGCTCCCAACCTGCCCGCGGCCTGCCAGATCCTGTTCGCCCACTATGACCATGCGTATGTGGTTGCCGGGGAACGATTCCCGCGTCGGGCACACACGGCCGACCCCATCGGCCGCGACGTGCGCACCTTCCCGCACGTCCACCCGTCGAGCGACTTCACCACGGTCGGTGACATCTTCTCGGCAGAGACGAACCCGGAACGCAAGAAGCCGTTCGACATTCGCACCGTGATGCGGGCGCTCGTCGACCAGGACCACCAGGTGCTGGAGCGGTGGGCCGACATGGCGGACGCGGACACGTCCGTCGTCATGGACGCGCACCTGGGCGGTTACCCGGTGAGTGTCATCGGCATCGAGTCGCGGGCCATCGCCCGTAAGGGATGGTCGCCGGCCAACGGCCCCGACCAGTGGACCGCCGGAACATTGTTCCCGCAGTCGTCGAAGAAGACGGCGCGGGCAATCAACGCCGCCAGCGGAAGCCGTCCCCTCGTCGTGCTGGCCAACCTGTCCGGGTTCGACGGGTCCCCCGACTCGCTGCGGCACATCCAGCTCGAGTACGGCGCCGAAATCGGCCGCGCCATCGTCAATTTCGACGGCCCGATCGTGTTCTGCGTCATCTCCCGCTACCACGGCGGCGCGTTCGTCGTGTTCTCCGGGGCGCTCAACGACAACATGGAAGTCCTCGCCGTCGAGGGTTCCTTCGCGTCGGTGCTCGGTGGCGCGCCCGCCGCGGCCGTGGTGTTCACCCGCGAGGTCAACTCGCGGGTGGCCGCCGACCCGACGATCCGGGAACTCGAGGCCAACCTGGCCGGCGCCCAGACCGACGCCCAGCAGGCTCACCTGCGCGTCGAGCTGGCCGCCCAGCAGGCTGCGGTCCGCAACGAGAAACTCGGTGAAGTCGCCGCCGAGTTCGAGGCCGTGCACAACATCCAGCGCGCGCAGCAGGTCGGCTCCGTCGACGCGGTCATCCCCGCCGTCGAACTCCGCCCCTACATCATCGGTGCCGTCGAGCGCGGTATGCGACGAGCGGTGGAATCAGCGAGCTAGAACGACGCGACACGGCCGCGGCACCTACGGGTGTCGCGGCCGTTTCGTGTACTGAGCCATACCCATTTCACCTGTTTCGGATGACGCGGGCGGTGCCGGAAGCTGCGATAGTCGGCGCAGACTTCCTTCGACTGTGTGAAATGGAGCGCTGCAATGGACTCGTTCTGGGACTTCCTGTGGGTAATCATCACCACGTTCGCCTTCGTGGCTTACCTGATCCTGCTGTTCTCCATCATCACCGACCTGTTCCGCGACCATAAATCGTCGGGCTGGGCCAAGGCCATCTGGATCATCTTCCTGTTCATCGTCCCGTTCCTGACCGCGCTGGTGTACCTGATCGTCAAGAGCGACGGTATGGCGCAGCGGTCGATGGCCGCGGCTCAACAGGTCAAACAGGCGCAGGACAGCTACATTCGCGAGGTCGCGGGCAAGTCGTCGGCGGAGCAGATCGCGGACGCGAAAGCTTTGCTCGATGCCGGAACCATCAATCAACAGGAGTACGAGACGTTGAAGGCGAAGGCGTTGGGCTGACCACTGGCCCACTTCCCGAGGGGGACCCGCTTTCGAGCGGGTCCCTTTGTCGTGTCAGTCTGTGACCTCCGCCGCGACGTCCCGGAACGCCTGAAGCACCGTTGCGACGGCAGGAATGGCATTGGCCGCCGGGCGACGAGCCAGTTCGTAGATGCGGGCCGCCCGGACACCGGCGAGGGGCAACCGAACCACCGACGGGTGGGTCACGGCATGGCGGGCCAGCAGCGCGACGCCGTGCCCGCCGGCCACCAGTTCCTCGATGACCCGGAAGTCGTTGATACGCATCACCACCCGCGGCTGTACTCCAGTTGCCGCGGCCACCGACATCAGGACGTCGTCGACGGGGAATCCGCCGCGCACGCTGATCCAGCTCTCGTCGGCCAACTGTTCCGGTCGCACCGAGTTCTGCCCCGCGAAACGATGACCGGGCGGCAGGATCAGATCGATCGGCTCACGCATGAGCGGCTCGGCAGTCACCCGCGGCGACGACGTGTCGACGGCACGCTCGTCCCGGTGTGTGAGAACCACGTCGTAGTCGGCGAGCAGCGTCGGCACTGCCGACGACGGCAAATCCTCGTCGCGCGGCTGCACGTCCACGCCGCTTCCGGCGAGGACGTCGAGCAGCCGGGGCAGCAGCAACGCGGCGCCGGACGGAAACAGCGCCACCCGGACGCGGCCTCGCGGCGACCCTCGGTAGGCGTCCATCTCCGCTGCTGCCCGGTCCAGGGCGGCCAGGACGTCGTCGGCCCGCACCACGAGGGCCTGTCCGGCGTCGGTGAGCCGCAGGCGCCGGCCGTCGGGTTCGAGCAGGGTCACGCCTGCTTCCCGCCCCAGGATCTTCAATTGCTGCGATACGGCGGACGGGGTCATCGACAATGCCGCGGCAGTGGCGGCCACCGTCCCTCGGTCCGCCAGCTCACGCAGAACTCGCAAGCGGGTGGCATCCATAAAGTAAAACTACATGGACAATGCACTATAAAGTGCTTGTTCTGATGGTTCGGCAGGCTCACGATAGAGCACATGACCACCCGCGATCGGCTCCTCGGACTTACCGTCGTCGTGTTGTGGGGTCTCAACTTTCTTGCCATTCGCGCCGGTCTCGATCACTTCCCGCCGTTCTTCTTCGCGGCAGTACGCTTTCTCCTCATCGCGATCCCGGTGATCTTGTTCGTTCCGCGGCCGCAGGTCCCCACCAAATGGCTGCTGCTCTACGGCACCGGCTTCGGAGTCGGGCAATTCACGTTCCTGTTCTGGGCCATGCACGTCGGGATGCCCACCGGGCTGGCGTCACTGGTCCTGCAGTCGTCGGCGCCGTTCACCGTCGTACTGGGTGCAATCCTGCTCCGCGAGCGACTGCGGCCGGTGCAGGTGGGCGGGCTCCTCGTCGCGATGTCGGGGATGGCGCTCATCGGCTGGGACCGGTCCCAGCACGCCGCCCTCCTCCCCGTGGTTCTGACGTTGCTCGCCGGCCTGTCGTGGGCGCTGGGCAACCTCGGAAACCGGAAGGCGGCCTCCGACCAGCCGATGCGGCTGATGCTGTGGATGTGCGTCATTCCCCCGCTGCCCATGCTCGCACTCTCGTTCGCGGTCGAAGGACCCTCGTCCGGCTGGGACGCGCTGACGTCTTCGCTTCACGGCAACGGACCGCTGGCGCTCGCCGGACTCGCCTACATCGTGATCCTCGGCACCATCGCCGGCTCCGGCCTCTGGACGGCTCTGCTCAGCCGCTATCCGGCGGGCACCGTCGCGCCGTTGTCCCTCCTCGTTCCCGTTGTCGGCATCGGGGCAGCGTGGCTGGTGCTGCACGAGGAACCGAGCGTCGTGTCGCTGATCGGTGGAGCGGTGGTCATCGCCGGTGCGGCAGCCACCCAGGTGAGCGGCAAGGCACGCCAGGACCCATCTCCGCACGTCCGTCCACCGGCGCGAGTCGGCGTCTGACCGGACCCTGTGCAAAACTCGCGGAGTGAGTACTGGAACTGGGATCACGACACGCGGCAAGGTCGCCCTCCGGGCAGCAGCGGCCGCCTCCTGGGCGTCGCAGAAGGCGGGACGCGGCAAGGGCTCGATGATCGGCGGATTGATCGCCCTGAAGATCGACCCCACGCTGATGGAACAGCTCGGCCGTAGCCGCCGCACCGCGGTGATCACCGGCACCAACGGCAAGTCGACCACAACCCGGATGACGGCCGCCGCGCTCTCGACCCTCGGCGAGGTGGCCAGCCAGGCCGACGGCGCCAACATGGACGCCGGGATCGTCGCGGCCCTGAGCAACCGGGTGCACGCACCCCTCGCCGCACTCGAGGTCGACGAACTGCACGTCCCCCATGTCAGTGACGCGGTCGATCCCGAGGTCCTGGTGTTCCTCAATCTGAGCCGCGACCAGCTCGACCGCGTCGGCGAGATCAACATGATCGAGCGGAAACTCCGCGCCTGCGTCGCCGCGCATCCCGAGGCCACCGTCATCGCCAACTGCGACGACGTTCTCGTCACGTCGGTGGCCTACGACGCGAAGAACGTCGTCTGGGTGGCAGCGGGCGGCGGCTGGGCCAGCGACGCCGCCAGCTGTCCGCGCACCGGTGAACCGATCGTCTGGGAAGGACCGCACTGGCGCAGTACCGGTTCCGACTTCGCGCGCCCCACCCCCGACTGGTGGCTGGACGAGGAGAACCTCTACGGGCCGGAGGGCCTGAAGATTCCCATGACGCTGGCATTACCCGGCCGCGCGAATCGAGGCAACGCTGCCCAGGCAGTGGCCGCCGCAGTCGCGATGGGCGCGAAAGCGGAGGACGCGGTCGCCGCCGCAGCCACCGTGCAAGAAGTGGCCGGCCGCTACAGCACCGTCGAAGTCGGGCCCCATTCGGTCCACATGCTGCTCGCCAAGAACCCGGCCGGCTGGCAAGAGGCGCTGTCGATGATCGACCCCACCGTCGACGGACTGGTGATCGCCGTCAACGGTCAGGTACCCGACGGTGAAGACCTCTCGTGGTTGTGGGACGTGCGTTTCGAGCACTTCGAAGGCGTCAAGGTGGTGGCCGCCGGCGAACGCGGTACCGACCTCGCCGTGCGCCTCACCTACGCGGGCGTCGACCACACCCTCGAACCGAATCCTCTGCGCGCCATCGCTTCCTGCCCGCCGGGACGTGTCGAGGTGCTCGCCAACTACACCGCATTCCGCGACCTGAACAACGCCATCGCGAAGGAGGCGCGCAATGTCTGACTCCACGGTGCGCATCGGACTGGTACTCCCCGACGTCATGGGCACCTACGGCGACGGCGGCAATGCGCTCATCCTGCGGCAGCGACTGCGCATGCGCGGATACGACGCCGAGATCGTCGAAATCACGCTGAACGACCCGGTCCCCGAATCGCTCGACGCCTACACCCTCGGCGGCGCCGAGGACTCGGCCCAGCGGCTCGCGACCCGCCACCTCACCAAATATCCCGGACTCCAGAAGGCCGCCGAACGCGGTGCCCCCGTGCTCGCGATCTGCGCCGCCATCCAGGTACTGGGCAACTGGTACGAGACATCGAGCGGTGAACGCGTCGACGGTGTGTCGATGCTCGACGTCACCACCTCTCCGCAGGCCACCCGGTCCATCGGCGAGGTGATCACCAAGCCCCACCTCGACGGCCTGACTCTGCCGCTCACGGGTTTCGAAAATCACCGCGGCGGAACGACTCTCGGCCCCGGCGCGCGCGGCCTCGCCCGCGTGTCCCACGGCGTCGGTAACGGGGTCGGAGATGGACAAGAGGGCGTCGTCCAGGGTTCCGTGATCGGCACGTACATGCACGGACCGGCGCTGGCCCGCAATCCCGAACTCGCCGACCTCATCTTGAAGCGAGCCCTCGGAGTCGACGAACTCCCCACCCTCGACCTCCCCGAAGTCGAGCAGCTGCGCCGGGAACGCCTGCGCGTGTAATCCAGCGGGAGTAGTCCCACGCTATGCCGATCGAACCCTCTGACCCGGGACGGGTCCGAGGGCGGTTTCCTGTGCCGACAATGCCGTCCATTCGTCGTTCTGCACTGCGACGATCCCGGATCTCTCGGGCACGCTCGGGCGGCAGAAATCACACACAGCCTCTCCACAAGCTGTGGATAACCGTCAGTGATGCCACTTGATGCAACCTCAGGGTTGCAGAAGTCGAATGTGCGTGCAACCATTGAGTTGCAGAAGCCGCGCGAAGGAAGGTAATCGACATGGATTCGACGAGCATCACCCGAAGCGTTGTGATCAGCGCCCCGCGATCGACAGTCTGGGCTGCCATAACCGACGCCGACAAGGTCGCCCAGTGGTTCGGACAGCAGGCCGAGATCAACCTCGCCGTGGGCGGCAGAGCAGAGTTCACCTGGGACGGGCACGGAACGTCCCGTGCGATCGTGACCGAGGTCGACGAGCCGAACTGCTTCGGTTTCCGCTGGGCGGCCGACAGAGACACCGATCCCGTGGAAGGCAATTCGACACTGGTCCGGTTCACCCTCACCGAGCACGAGTCGGGAACCGAGCTGACGGTGACCGAGACTGGATTCGAGACCCTCGACCGCGACGCGGACGCACGGAACCAGCAGCGCGAAGGCAACATCCAGGGCTGGCACGCCGAACTCGACGAACTGGTCGCCTACCTGCATGGCGTGAAGGCATGACCGTGGGCACCTATACCGAACTCGCTTCGGTGTTCGCGGCCCTGTCCGACGAAACCCGCTGGGAGATCCTGACCGAGCTCGGACGGGCAGATCATTCCGCGTCGTCCCTCGCCACCCGACTGCCGGTGTCGAGGCAGGCGATCGCCAAGCATCTCACCGCCCTGCAGGCCTGTGGGTTGGTCGAATCGGTGAAGGTGGGTCGGGAGGTCCGCTATCGGGCGCTCGGCGCCGAACTCGGCAAGACAGCCCGGGCGCTGGAGCGAATCGGTGCCGAGTGGGACCGACGGCTGGCAGCCATCAAGAACATCGCAGAATCGATGTAAAGACCCCAGACAGGGGTTCGGCCGGGAATGCTTCTGCATTCTCGGCCGGATCTCTGCTTCACGAGTTTTCTCTGCTCACAGGTACATTTCCTCGATCCGCACCACTTACGATACCCCCGAGTGATCTACGTCACAAGAGGTTGCATCGCATTTTCTTTGCGACCTGTCATGACCTGGCAACGCGAGCGAGACGGCGAACACCAAGACGGCCAACACCGCACACACGCCGTACGCCAGCGAGAATGACCCCGAAGTGGCGGACCCGCCCACCACGCCGGCCGCGAGAACCGACGCGACCACTGCGCTGCACATGGTGGTGCCCATCGTCCGCAGCAGGACGTTCACACCATTGGCCGCGGCCATCTGCGTCGCGGGCGCGGCGCGCACGATCAGCATCGGCAGCGTGCTGTAGACCAGTGCCGTGCCGATGGCCGCGACACCCAACGCCGTGATCACCAACCACAACTCCTTACCCGGCACAGCATGTAGCGAGTAACCGGCAACGAGACACACGGCTCCGGCGAGGATCGTCACCTTCGACCCGAACCGCGCGGTCACACTCGCCCCGACCTGGGCGAAAACGATCATCGACAGACTGGTGGGCAGCTGGCACACCGCAGCCTGCAGGATCGTCAGCCCGTATCCGGCTCCACTCCGCGGCGCCTGTAGCAGCTGTGTCGTGATGAGCGCGTTGCCATAGAAGGCGAACCCGACGAGAAGTGCGGTTCCGTGCGGCAGGAGAACCGACCGACGCGCAGAGACTCGCAGGTCTATCAGCGGATTCCGGTTACGCAACTGCTGGTAGCCCCACAAGGCGAACAGAAACACCGAAGACGCGAACATGCCCAGCACCGCCGGACTCGACCAGCCCCACGAACTGCCCTGTGTGATCGATACCAGCAAGCTGACCAGTGCGGCCGTCAGCCCGACCGCGCCAACCCCGTCGAAGCGTCCGCCGGAGCGCACCGCCGATTCGCGGATGAACAACGCCGCCGACGTGGTGACCGCCAACCCGATCGCAGCGATCACCCAGAAGAGAACGTGCCAATGGGAGTACTCGGCGATGGCAGCCGCGAACGGCAGGCCCAAGGCCGTGCCGATGCCGAGGGTGGAACTCATCATCGCGATTGCGCGGTGCACCTTCTCCGGCGGCAGTTCGTCGCGGAGGATCGAAATACCGATCGGGATAACCGCGCCGCCGACACCCTGCAGTCCGCGCGCGAATATCAGCAGTCCGATGTCGGAGGTCACCGCGCACAGCACTGCGCCCAGCGTCATGATGACGAACGCCACCATCAGCATTCGCTTTTTCCCATACATGTCCGCGAGGCGCCCGAAAATGGGAGTGACCACCGCGCCGACGAGCAGAGTCGCCGTGATCAGCCAGGACACCGACGTCGTCCCGGCGCCGGTGAACGCCGGCATGCTCGGGAGCAGCGGCACCATGACCGTCTGCAGTACAGCTTGGAACACTCCGGCGAAGGCGAGAATGGGCAGAACGAATCGGGATCCAACTGGGAGGGACTGCGGCTCAGCCGCCGCTCGTGCCGACGACGCCCGCGGCATCGAAGACAACGGCCGTGGCAACGAAACCGTCACGCGTCACCCCCGCACAGTTGGTAAATGGCTGTTCACCACTTTAGGTGAACAGTCATTTACCACGCAAGCCGAACTATCAGGGGTCGAGCAGCTGCTGCACCAGGGGGGCGTAGTGCGCCACCACCTCCTCCGGCGAACCGGAGGCATACTCCTGCATCATTTTGCGGCGCATAACCGCGAGACCGGTCAGCATCGACATCACCAGTTCCGCGCGCAGCCGCGCATCCGGACCGGTCAAGCGTGTCGCCAGCGCATCGATCATCTGCGAGGAGTAGTTGGCGCGCAGCTTGCGGCCCCGCTCCTCGCTGGCCCCGCTCATGAACAGAATGTTCAACGACAGCGGTTTGTACGATTCCATCGGGCGCGCAAACATCGACACCATCCGCTCGCCCAGCCCGTCCAGTGGGCCATTGAATATCATGTCGGCGGCCCCCCGGAAATCGACGAGGGTGTCGAACAACTGCTCTTTGGACCCGAAGTATTTGATGATGAGCGGGGCGCTGACCCCCGCATCGTCGGCAATGTCCTTGAGAGTGATCTCCCGATAGGGTCTGGTGGCGAATGCCCGCCCCGCCGCATCGACGATGAGCGACCTCGACTGCTCGGCTGTGCGTTTCGCAGGTGCGGTCGCGGTGCGTTCGGGCATCGCGGTCGGCTCGGACGTCACAGTGTGCGTCTTCCGGACAACGCTCGGCCCAGGGTCAGTTCGTCGGCGAACTCCAGGTCGCCGCCCATCGGCAGCCCCGATGCGAGCCGGCTGACCGTCAGCCCCGGAAAGTCCCGAAGCATGCGCACCAGATACGTGGCGGTGGCCTCGCCCTCGGTGTTGGGATCGGTGGCGATGATGACCTCGGAGACGTCGACCCCGTCCTCCTGATTCGCGATGCGCCCCAGCAACTCTCGAATGCGAAGCTGGTCGGGGCCGATACCCGACAGCGGGTCGAGGGCACCCCCGAGCACGTGATAGCGACCCTTGAACTCACGGGTCCGCTCCACCGCCTGCACGTCCTTCGGTTCCTCCACCACACAGATCACCGTGCGGTCCCGGCGAGGGTCGGCGCAAATCCGGCAGTACTCCTTGTCGGATACGGTGCCGCACACCACGCAGAACTGAACGCCGTCACGGACCCGCTCCAAGGCGTTCTCGAGCCGCTGAATCTCGGAAGGTTCGACGCTGAGCAGGTGAAACGCGATGCGTTGGGCACTCTTCGGCCCGACACCGGGCAGCTTGCCGAGTTCGTCGATCAGGTCCTGGACCGGGCCCTCGTACACGCCGGACCTCTAGAAGCCGGGAAGACCGGGCAGGCCTCCACCCAATCCGCCCGCCAGCGGACCGAGCTTCTCCGCCGCGATCTGCTGCGCCTTGTTCGACGCGTCCTCGATGGCGCCGATCACCAGGTCCTGCAACGTTTCGACGTCGTCGGGGTCGACGACCTTGGGGTCGATCTTCAGACCGACTACTTCACCTGTGCCTTTGACAGTCGCAGTGACGAGTCCACCACCGGCCTGCCCGGTGACCTCGGCTTCGGCCATCTCCTGTTGCGCGGCCATCAGCTGCTGCTGCATCTGCTGTGCCTGCGCCAGAAGCTGCGACATGTCGGGCTGTCCACCTGGTTGCACTGACGTGGTCCTTTCTGCGGTTACCCTGCCAGCGTAGACGGTCGCCGTCGGGGTGGCCCCACGCCGACGAACCAGGCAGCACGCACCACCTCACGGGCAGTCGTGAGCGACCTCATCCCCCTGCCCGGCAGGCGCCGGGCAGGAAGGGACGGTCAGGCGAGTTCACGCTCCAGGTTGGCGAGCACCGTTGCCTGGATCTTCTTCAGGCCCAGCGGGGCGAAGGTCTTCTCGAAGAAGCCGCCGATTCCGCCCGCGCCCTTCCATTGCGTGGTGGTCGTGACGGTCGAGCCGGACCCGCTCGGTGCGACCACCCAGGTGGTGACGAGCGAAGAATTGGCATCCGTCTCCGTGATCGTGTCGCCGGCCACGGTGACGGTCGCCTTGATGTCACGCGACCGCTTCTCGGTGGCCTTCAACGTCCACTGCGCCACGGTGCCGGTGCCCTGCCCGCCTTCGAGAACGCGGTAGTCCCGGTACTGCTCCGACAGGATGCGTGGACGCACCGTCTCGTAGTCCGACAAGGCCGCGAGCACCTTCTCCGGCGTGGCTGCGACGGTAATCGAACTGCTCGCGCTGACCTGGCCCACTGTTCTGACTCCTCTAGTACGGTTCGTACGGCATCTTCCCTCACCATCCTGCCTCTCAAATGCGGACATCGGTGACGGCGCAGCAATCGATTGTGAGCTAGGTCACCGGATCGCTGTCACGACCCGCGCGTTGGTGAGACATTTGTGTGAATCTTCGGCCCGCCGCGGCGATATGCGTGGCTTCAATCCGCGGAGAGGGATAGCGTCAGGGTGTGGCTGCCTCTTCGGTTGAACTACTGAAAAGCATGCGGGAGGGTGGACGCCCCTCCCGTGCGCATCGCACATCGCCCCTGACCGGGATCGATGCTCACCGCGCCGGTGTCGAACGGTTACTCGCGTCGTATCGCGCGATCCCTTCGGACGCCGACGTACGACTCGCCAAGAAGACGTCCAATCTGTTTCGGGCTCGCGCACACACCACCGCCCCAGGACTCGACGTCTCCGGCCTCGGCGGGGTCATCTCCGTCGATCCGCAGGCGCAGACAGCAGATGTCGCCGGGATGTGCACGTACGAGGACCTCGTGGACGCCACCCTGCCGTACGGGCTGGCACCGCTGGTGGTTCCGCAGCTCAAGACAATCACACTGGGGGGCGCGGTAACCGGCCTCGGGATCGAGTCGACGTCGTTCCGCAACGGTCTGCCCCACGAGTCCGTGCTCGAGATCGATGTTCTGACCGGCAGCGGCGACATCATCACCGCCACGCCGGAGGGCCGGCACTCCGATCTGTTCTGGGGTTTCCCCAATTCGTACGGCACACTGGGATATTCGACCCGCCTGCGGATCCAGCTCGAGCCCGTCAAACGGTATGTGGCACTGCGACACCTGCGTTTCGACTCACTCGACGAGCTGCAGTCGACGATGGACCGGATCGTCGGCGACCGGACCTACGACGGAATTCCCGTCGACTACGTGGACGGCGTGGTGTTCACCGCCTCCGAAAGCTATCTGACGCTGGGCAACCAGACCGACGAGGGCGGTGCGGTCAGCGACTACACCGGTCGCAACATCTTCTACCGGTCCATTCAGCACGCTTCGGTGAACCACCCCAAAACGGACAAATTGACCACCCGAGATTACTTGTGGCGGTGGGACACCGACTGGTTCTGGTGCTCGCGTGCGTTCGGCGCGCAGAACCCGACGATCCGCAGGTTGTGGCCGAAAAAGCTTCTCCGTAGCAGCTTCTACTGGAAGCTCATCGCGCTCGACCACAAGTACGACATCGGTGACCGTCTCGAGAAGCGGAAGGGCAATCCCCCACGTGAGCGGGTCGTGCAGGACGTGGAAGTACCCATCGAGCGCACCGCCGACTTCGTTCGATGGTTTCTCGACGAGATCCCCATCGAACCGTTGTGGTTGTGCCCGTTGCGCTTGCGTGAACCTGCGCCCGCCGGAGCGTCGTCGCAGCGACCGTGGCCTCTCTATCCTCTCGAACCGAAACGCACCTATGTGAACATCGGCTTCTGGTCGTCGGTGCCCATCCGGCCCGGAGAGCCCGAGGGGGCGGCCAACCGGCTCATCGAGGACAAGGTCAGCGACTTCGACGGACACAAGTCCCTCTACTCTGATTCCTATTACTCACGAGCGGATTTCGAGCGCCTCTACTACGGCGGCGATCGATACACCGAACTGAAAAAGCACTACGATCCCGATTCCCGGTTACTGGACCTCTTCTCCAAGGCGGTGCAACGTCGATGACAACTCTGAAAGCTCCCCGCACACAAGACCGGAAGCTGACCATCGCGGAGATTCTCGAGACTCTCTCCGACGGCATGCTCCCGTTGCGGTTCACCGCATACGACGGCAGTGCCGCCGGACCCGAGGATGCGCCCTACGGCCTGCACCTCAAGTCCACCCGCGGAACCACCTACCTGGCAACCGCCCCCGGCGATCTCGGGATGGCCCGGGCCTACGTGTCCGGCGACCTCGAAGCACGCGGCGTCCACCCCGGCGACCCGTACGAAATTCTCCGGGTAATGGGTGACGAACTGCATTTCCGTCGTCCGTCGGCGCTGACGCTCGCGGCCATCACCCGTTCGCTCGGGTGGGACCTCCTACGGCCCATCGCCCCTCCCCCGCAGGAGCATCTCCCGCGGTGGCGTCGCGTCGCCGAAGGCCTGCGGCACTCCAAGGCGCGCGACGCCGAAGTGATCCACCACCACTACGACGTCTCGAACACCTTTTACGAGTACGTCCTCGGTCCCTCCATGACGTACACATGCGCGTGCTACGAGAACACCGAGCAGACCCTGGAAGAAGCGCAGGAAAACAAGTACCGGCTGGTGTTCGAGAAGCTCGGCCTCCAGCCGGGTGACCGGCTGCTCGACATCGGGTGCGGCTGGGGTTCGATGGTTCGATACGCGGCCCGGCGCGGCGTCAAGGTCATCGGCGCCACCCTGTCGCGCGAGCAAGCCGAGTGGGCGCAGAAGGCCATCGCCGAAGAGGGCCTGTCCGACCTCGCCGAAGTCCGGTTCTCCGACTACCGCGACGTGCCCGAAACCGGCTTCGACGCCATCTCGTCGATCGGTCTCACCGAGCACATCGGCGTCGGCAACTACCCCGCCTACTTCACCCTGCTGAAAGACAAACTGCGGGAAGGCGGGCGACTGCTGAACCACTGCATCACCCGCCCCGACAATCGCAGTCAGGCGCGCGCCGGTGGCTTCATCGACCGGTACGTCTTTCCCGACGGCGAACTCACGGGCTCCGGACGCATCATCTCCGAGATCCAGAACGTGGGCCTCGAAGTCCGGCACGAGGAGAACCTGCGCGAACACTACGCACTCACCCTCGCCGGGTGGTGCCAGAACCTCGTCGACAACTGGGACGCCTGCGTCGCCGACGTGGGTGAAGGAACCGCACGCGTGTGGGGCCTCTACATGGCCGGGTCGCGTCTCGGGTTCGAACGCAACGTCGTGCAGCTGCACCAGGTCCTCGCCGTCAAGCTCGGGCCGAAGGGTGAAGCGCATGTCCCGCTCCGCCCGTGGTGGTCCTAGGCGGCTCCGCCGCCCGTGAGTGGTTAAGGAGTCTCTGCACTCCTTAACCACTCACAAGCCCGGCAGGGCCTCTCACCGGACCTCACCCACCCCTCCCGCACCAGGACGGTCTCCACTTCGCGGGCCACAACGCACGCACTCTTCGTCACCTCGTCGAACCCGTAGACAAGCCGCGGCCTTCCCTGTAGTTCTGCTGCATTGTCGCGTCGACGATCCCGGAAGGCGACCTCCGCCATGGCGTGCGCACGGCGACCGTCGAGTCGGACGATGAGCGGCACACCGTGATCGGAGTAGTCGCAGTCCTCGAACAGGGTGCGTCCGTCCACGACCACCGGCGACTGCCGTCGGGCGCGCGGCAAACCGTGCGCATCCTCGACGTCGGTGGCGTAGCGGTACTCGAGGATCGACTGGACGCCGTCGGCCAGGAGTCGCACCGCGTCCGCGAGTGCCTTGCGGTATCGGCGTGGCCGTCGCTCCTCCATGCGTCGTCGGATGTCGCGCAGCGGGATCCGGCCATTGGTCACGAGAGCGATGAGCCGGGTGTAGGCGTCCCGGGCCGTGGGTTCGGCGATCGCAACATCCAGAGCCGTGTCCGCCCTTGCCGTCCGGGGTTGGTCAGTGTCGATGGCGATGTAATCGTGCGCCCTCGACCGGTGCACGACGACTCCCGAATGGACGACGGTTCCTTCGCGGTGGCACAAACTGACCGACGCGAGGCCCGCGCCGACAACGGTCGGCGGCTGGGAAATAGCCGATCTCTTATAGGGAACGGTGATGTGCACGGGGCGCGCGGGCTCGACACGAATCATGTGCCATTCCTCGGCGGCGGTGTGGTGGCTGAGGACTGCGCCTTTGCCTCCGAAGAGCAGCGCGGCTTCCAGCGACATCTCACGAGTGATCGGTCCGTTGCTCACCGAGTAGACACCGTGGAGTACTGCTTGCCATCGACCGGATTCGACGCGGTGCCGGACTCTGCTGCGGGGAAACCCGAGGGCGTGGAGCTGCGTGTGGGTGATCAGGCCGAACTGCTTCTCGGCGACGCCTTTCAGGGCGGCGAATTTCGTAGCGGTCATACGGGGCACGATCACCGAGACTTCCGACGGGTCTCGGTGTCGCACCTGTGGAAATAAATCTCCCTGTGGATAACCCACAGGTTGGGGATAACTCAGCCCCGTGAGTGGTTAACGAGTCCAGAGACTCCTTAACCACTCACGGGCGGCGGAGCCGCCTACTTCAGCGACGCCGGCGGGGTGAACCGCTCACCGTACTTGGCGGCAAGTTCTTCAGCGCGCTTGACGAAGCCGGCCTGGCCGCCTGTGTAGCCCTGGATGTACTGCGACACACCGCCGGTCCAGGCGGGGAAGCCGATACCCATGATGGAGCCGATGTTGGCGTCGGCGGTGGTCATGAGAACACCCTCGTCGAAGCACTTCTGGGTTTCGATGGCCTCGATGAACAGCATGCGTTCGATGAGGTCCTGGAACGGGACGTCGAGTTCCTTGGAACCGAAGTTCTCCCGCAGGCCGGGCCACAGGCCTGTGCGCTTGCCGTCGGTGTAGTCGTAGAAGCCGGCGCCGCCGAGCTTGCCCTTGCGGTCGAATTTGTCGACCATCGTGTTGATGACGTCGCCTGCCGGATCGGCGGGCAGTTCCTTGCCTTCGGCCTTTGCAGCTTCCGCGGTTTCCTTACGGATCTTCTGCATCAGCGTGAGGTTCAGCTCGTCCGACAGCTGGAGCGGCGCGGCGGGGTAGCCGGCCTGCAGACCTGCCTGCTCGATCGTGGCCGGTTCGATGCCCTCGGCGAGCATGGCGATGGCCTCGTTGATGAACGTGCCGATGACGCGTGAGGTGAAGAAGCCCCGCGAGTCGTTGACGACGATCGGTGTCTTGCGGATGGCCTGCACATAGTCGAAGACTCGGGCGAGGGCCTCGTCGGACGTCTTCTCGCCGCGGATGATCTCCACGAGCGGCATCTTGTCGACGGGTGAGAAGAAGTGGATGCCGATGAAGTCTTCCTGCCGCTTCACACCCGTGGCCAGGCCGGTGATCGGCAGGGTCGAAGTGTTGGAACCGAGCAGCGCCTTCGGGTCGACGATGTCTTCGATCTCCTGGAACACCTTGTGCTTGAGTTCCTGGCTCTCGAACACGGCCTCGACGACGAAGTCGACACCGGCGAAGTCGGCCGGGTCGGCGGTCGGCTTGATCCGGTCGAGCAACGCCTTCGACTTCTCCTCGGTGGTTTTGCCACGCGCCAGCGCCTTGGCCTCGATGCCCTCGGAGTACGCCTTGCCCTTGTTCGCGGCCTCGATGGTGACGTCCTTGAGGACGACGTCGAAGCCGGCCTTCGCGGACACGTAGGCGATGCCAGCGCCCATCATTCCGGCGCCGAGCACACCGACCTTGGTGATCGGGGTCTTCTCGATGCCTTCGGGGCGGGAGGCCCCGGAGTTGATGGCCTGCAGGTCGAAGAAGAAGGCCTGGATCATGTTCTTCGCGACCTGGCCGGTGACCAGCGACGTGAAGTACCGCGCCTCGATGAGCAGCGCGTTGTCGACGTCGACCTGCGAGCCCTCGACAGCGGCCGCCATGATCGCGCGCGGCGCGGGCATGGGGGCGCCCTTGAGCTGCTTGCGCAGGTTCGCGGGGAAGGCAGGCAGGTTGGCGGCGAACGCGGGGGTGGACGGGGTTCCGCCCGGAATCCGGTAGCCCTTCTTGTCCCACGGCTGCACGCCGCCCTCTGGGTTGGCCTTGATCCACGCCTTCGCAGCGGGTACCAGTTCCTCGACGGAGGACACGACCTCGTCGATCAGTCCGACCTCCTTGGCCTGGACCGGTCCACGCTGCTGACCCTGCAGCAGTACCTGCATGAGCGCGTTCTGCAGACCGAGCATCCGGACCGTGCGCACGACTCCGCCACCACCGGGCAGCAGGCCGAGGGTCACCTCGGGGAGGCCGATCTTGACACCCTTCACGTCCGCGGCGATGCGGTGGTGGGTGGCGAGGGCGATTTCGAGTCCGCCGCCGAGTGCGGCACCGTTGATTGCGGCGACGACGGGCTTCCCGAGGGTTTCGAGGCGACGCAGATCCGACTTGAGCGCGACGCTGTGGTCGTAGACTTCCTGGGCGTTCTCGGGCCCGACCTTGATCATGTTCTTCAGGTCGCCGCCGGCGAAGAAGGTCTTCTTGCCGGACGTGATGACGACGCCCGTGATGGAATCCTTCTCGTCGACGAGGCGGTCGACGGTCGCCTTCATCGAGGAGATGTAGGCGTCGTTCATGGTGTTCGCGCCCTGGTTGGGATCGTCGATGGTGAGCACGACGATGCCGTCGGCGTCCTGCTCCCAGTTGATGATGTTCTGCTCGCTCACTGCTTCAAGTCTCCTGTTGATCCGGGCGTCAGACGCGCTCGATGATGGTGGCGACACCCATACCGCCGCCGATGCACAAGGTGATGAGGGCGTACCGGGCGTTCCGCCGCTCGAGTTCGTCGAGCATGGTGCCGGTGATCATGGCCCCCGTAGCGCCCAGCGGGTGACCCATCGCGATGGCACCACCGTTGACGTTGAGCTTCTCGTCGGGAATCTTCAGGTCCTTCTGGAACTTGAGCACCACCGATGCGAACGCCTCGTTGATCTCGAACAGGTCGATGTCGTCGACGGTCAGTCCGGCTGCGGCGAGGACCTTCTTCGACGCCGGGGTCGGACCGGTGAGCATGATCGTGGAGTCGGCGCCGGAGGTGGCGGTGGCGACGACGCGGGCACGCGGCCGCAGGCCCATGTCCTTGCCGGCCTGCTCCGTCCCGACGAGCACCAGTGCGGCGCCGTCGACGATGCCGGAGCTGTTACCACCGTGGTGGACGTGGTTGATCTTCTCGACCCAGTGGTACTTCTGCAGCGACACCGCGTCGAAGCCGCCCATTTCACCGACACCGGCGAACGACGGGTTGAGGCCTGCGAGATTCTCCACGGTGGTGCCGGGACGCATGTGCTCGTCGTGGTCGAGGACGGTGATGCCGTTGATGTCCTTCACCGGGACGACGGACTTGGTGAAGTACCCGCCCGCCCACGCCTTCGCGGCGAGATCCTGCGAGCGGACGGCGTACGCGTCGACGTCTTCGCGGGAGAAGCCTTCGATGGTGGCGATCAGGTCGGCGCCCACACCCTGCGGCACGAAGTAGTTGTCGTAGTTGGTGGCCGGGTCGAGTGCCCACGGTCCGCCGTCGGAGCCCATCGGCACGCGGGACATCGATTCGACGCCACCGGCAATCACCAGTTCGTCCCAGCCCGACCGCACCTTCTGGGCGGCGGTGTTGACGGCCTCGAGGCCCGACGCGCAGAACCGGTTGAGCTGGACACCACCTACGGTGTCGGGCAGCCCGGCGTCGTTGACGGCGATGCGTGCAATGTCCATGCCCTGGTCGCCCACCGGGGTGACGACACCGAGGATCAGATCCGAGATGCGGTCCTCGTCGAGGTCGGGGAAGCGGACGCGGAGCTCGTCGATCAGGCCGGTGACCAGCGAGATCGGCTTGACCGAATGGAGCGAACCGGTCTTCTTTCCGCGGCCACGCGGGGTGCGGATGGCTTCATAAATGAATGCCTCTGTGGTCACTTCGGGTGTTCCTTCCTTATCTGCGTCGACGCCGACAGTGCACACGGCGCTCTGCGCGGGGCATACCCCCTCACCTTTACCTTAGAACCTGTTGCAAAACCGGTGGAAGGACCGAAGCGATCCTGGATCGTGACCCAGGCGATCACGGCTCCCCTTCTCTCATCGCGCCGAGGCAGCATTTTCGTGCTCTAATGACGCGCGCCCGCACTCCCGCGACAAGAGAAGAGACCCCTCGTGCCGAACCCGCTGTCCCGGCGACGTCTCCTCGGGGCGGCGGCAGTGGGTGCCGTGACCGCAGCCGGATTCGGTGGCCGAACCGCCTCGGCCCGTCGGCGTCTTCCGCCGCCGACGTCCGTCACGGAGACCGACCCCGCTCTGTTGAGTGCGATCGAGGCTGCGACTCTTTTGCAGTCGCGTGCCCTGCACCCACGGGATCTGCTCGACGCGTGCCTCGCTCGCAGCGCGGAACACGACGGCTCGGTCGAGGCGTGGATCCGGATCTACTCGGAGCAGGCATACGCCGCGGCTGACCTGGCAGCGCAGCGACTGGCTACCGGATCGGCACCACTTGTCTGCGGATTGCCGATCGCCCTGAAAGATGTCTTCGCCGTGGCCGGGTTG
Source organism: Rhodococcus sp. IEGM 27 (assembly GCF_033142305.1). NCBI lineage: Bacteria > Bacillati > Actinomycetota > Actinomycetes > Mycobacteriales > Nocardiaceae > Rhodococcus > Rhodococcus sp. IEGM 27. The sequence goes on from NZ_JAWLSG010000006.1 coordinate 122,881, forward strand.
CCCCTGACGGCGTCGAGCGGCGCCCTTGCCGGCAACATCGCCGCGGGCGATTCGGGCGTGTGGCGGCGGCTCCGCGATGCGGGCATGGTCCTCATGGGACACCTGCACACGCACGAGTTCGCTATCGGGACCGCCACACCCCAGGTCGGCAATCCCTGGGGCACCGAGTACTCGCCGGGCGGTTCGTCGGGCGGCAGTGCCGCCGCACTCGCCGCCCGGTTCACTCCGTGCGCTGTCGGGACGGACACCGGCGGATCACTGCGCATCCCCGCGAGCGCGTGCGGGATCACCGCCATCAAGCCGACGTTCGGCCGATGCAGCACCAGCGGCGTGATCCCGCTGACGTGGACGCGTGATCACACCGGACCGATGGGGCGCAGTGTCGCCGACGCGTCCCTGCTGCTCAGCTACATGGCGGGCGTCGACGTCGACGACCCCAGCACGTCGGTAGGACCCGACGTACCCGCAAACGGGTACCCGCTCTCCGCCGTGGGCGGCCCACAGCCGTTGTCCGGCATACGCTTCGGCCTGCCGAGCACGGCAACCGAGGACCTGCCCGAATCTGTGGGGGTGTTGTTCTCGGCATTTCTCGACCTGATCCGCCGTCTCGGCGGGGTGATCGTCGACGTCCGAATGCCGACGGTTCCCACCGGACTTCTCACCGGCGACCTGGCCGAATTCGGTTTGTATCACCAGCAGTTCGTCGATCGCCTCCCGTCGTACAGGCCGGAATCGGCTGTTGCCGCGACTGCGGCTGTCGCGAGTCTCGGCGTGCCGGTGGCAGACTACTTTTCGCTCGAACGCGAACGACGGCGTTACCAGCACGAGTACAACCGCATGTTCGCCGAGCACGCCTTGGACGTGGTTCTGCGACCCGGGGCCCTGACGGACGGAATCCGCCGCGACTCACTGGCTGATACGAGCGTGTTCGCCGGCGCCAGGGAAAACTATTTCTGGGCCAATTACACCGGGGCACCCGTGATCTGCGTTCCCGCCGGCCGGTCCACCGCCACCGGTATCCCGTTCGGCGTGCAACTCGGTGGTCTCCCGTGGGCCGAGGAGGCGCTGATCTCGACGGCACTCGAACTGCAGGAAGCGGATCCGGTGTGGCGCGACACCCCGCCACTCGCCTCGTCTCCCCGCCGGATTCCCGACGTCCGCGCCACCCGCCCCGGGCCGGGCCCGAGCCCCACGAACACGGACGACTCCGGCCCCGGGTTCAGATTCGTGCCGACGACGTCCACCGCGGCCGTCTAGCTGCCACACTCACGGATCGAGTCCGAGCCCGGCGTCCCGCGCGCGCACGATGGCGGCGGAACGGTCGGGCACACCGAGCTTGGCCAGCACGTTGGACACATGGTTGCGCACGGTCTTCGGACTCAGTACCAGTCGCCGGGAGATGCTCGCGTTGTCGTGTCCGCGAGCCACGAGGTCCAAAATCTCACGTTCCCGGTCGGTCAACTCGGGAAACACCGTCGAGCGCACCCGGTGTGAGGCCGCCATGAAGGTCATCGCCCGGGCGGCGACCGCGGCGCCCAGGATCATTTCGCCGTTCGCGACGGCTCGCACAGCACGTTCCACTTCGGCGGGATCGGCGCCCTTGACGAGATAACCCCTCGCCCCGGCACGCACCGAAGCGACGAGCGACTCGTCGTCCTCGTGCATCGTGACCACGAGCACCCGCAGCGCCGGATATGTCTGGACCAATTGGCGGGTGGCGTCCACGCCCGACCCGTCACCGAGTTCGAGGTCCATGAGCACCACATCGACTTCGGCGTCGACGACGTCGAGCGCTTCGGCGACGGAGCTGGCCTGAGCAGCCACCTCCATGCCGTCGAGTGTCGAGAGCAGCGCCACCATTCCGAGCCGGAACACCGGATGATCGTCGACGACGACCACCCGGATGGGCGAGGGTGAAGGACTGGCAATACTCGCGCTCATAGTGATGACAACGGTAGCCGGGCGGTGACCACTGTGCCTGTCGGACTCCCCGATTCGATATCGAGGGTGCCGCCGAGTTCGCGGGCGCGCTCACGCATCGACCGGGTCCCCACCCCGGCACCTCCCGTGGGATCGTACCCACAGCCGTCGTCCCGGATCATCACTTCGAGGAAATCGCCTGCTCCCGGATCCTGACCGAGTGTGGCGTCGACACGACAACCGTCGGCGCCGCTGTGCCGTCGTGCGTTGGTCACGGCCTCGACGATGATCCCGTACGCAGCGGCGCTGATCTGCGTACCGAGGCCGGCTGGCGGGTCTGCTCGTATCTGCAGCGTGAAACCACTGCGGGAGTGTGTTTCCGCCAATTCTTGCAGGGCGGGGAGAAGGCCGAGTTCGTCGAGCACCGGCGGAAACATGCTGCGGGACAGCTGCCGGACACCCTCGACCTGGTGGTCGAGTTCCGCCTGCAGCGAATCGATGAGCGCCGCTGCCGAATCGGGATCGCTGGTGAGCAGGTTCCGTGCCCCTTGCAGGCCGAGTCGGATGCCTGCCAGCGACGGCCCCAGGCCGTCGTGCAGTTCGCGGCGGATCATCTGGCGCTCCTCGAGGCGAACCGACGCCAGCTGCCGCCGCGCCTCCCGCAGATCGTCGGCCGACTGCATCACCACGAGGCCCGCCGTGACCACTGCAGACAGCTCGGTGAGCGATCTGCGCGTCCGCGAACCGAGCGTCTCCCCGGGAGGTGCAGTGACGATCATCGTGCCGAAGACCGCTCCACGATGTACCAACTCCACCGACTCTGCGGGTCCCGTCGCGTGACCCCACACTGCGGCAACACCGCTGCCACGGCGAATGGATACCGATTCGAGGCGCAACGTGACGCCCACACCGGCGGCGAGTTCCGCGAGTAGTTCCTCTGGTGACTCGGCACTGCCGAATCGCCGCCCCAGTGCGCGGACCGCTCGGGCCGGATCTGCGCCCTCGCCGTACACCAGGTGGTGCACTCGCCGCTGGAGCCACAACCGCGCGGGCTGCACAGCGACAGCGACGACTCCCGCCGCCACCACCTGCGCACCCACCGATTCACCCGCGGGGAGCAGCGCCGACACGAGCGTCGCCACCACGACGTACAACACCAGCAGCAGGACGGTGAGCGTCCCGGCCACAGTCGCACGGCTGACCGCCAGGTTCAGCCCCCACATGCGCTGCCGCAGAACGCACACCAGGATCGCGACCGGGTAGAACGCCTGCACGGCGAGGTGCACCAGTGGATTGAGCACCCACAGCCCGGGAAGCGACGCCGGCAGCGCGAGAGGAATGTACGCGGCCGTCATCAGACCGGTGCCCAGACACATCCATCCCAGACCCACCCGCTCGGCCTGCGGACCGTGCCGCCACCGCCAACCACAATCCGCCGACGCAAGCGCCCCGACGACGAGGACGGGCAGAAGCACCCAGATCGGTGGAATGTCGGTGAAGGTCCGCGACCAGAAGTACCACGCGGTCGCGCCGATACCCGCCGCGACTCCTGCCTTCGCGATCGGCCCCAGCGGATGGTCGCGGATCAGCCACGGGACGATGAGGAAGAGGCTGAGTGTGCCCGGAATCCACGCCGTGTTCTGCAGCGGTTCCAGCACACCGACTCCCGGAAGCCCGGGACGGACCAGCGCGAGCTGCGAGTAGCTGTAGCTCAGCGCGGCGACACCCACTCCGATCGCGGTGAGGCCGAGGAGGATCGGTACCGGGTGCACACGCCGAGCGAGAACGACCCCGCCCACGGTCCCGTACACCGCGGCACCGACGACATCTACCAAGAAGAACAGCTGGTTGGAATCGATACCCGGGTCTGCGCCGACGAACGCCACAACGGACAGAACCACCAGCACCCACGACGACACCGCCATGACTGCGGCGGGTACCGGCGCACCGCCGGTACCCGCCGACCCCTCGATCATTCGACATGCCCTCGTCTCGCTCATTGTTGCGAACGAGTATCACTCACGCAGGGAGGGTGCGAATGCGAATCCCACCGCACTGACCAACACCCACAGCGGTCCGGTGAACCCGGCCATGTACTGCAGGGGTGACACGCCGATGAGGGCCGTCACCAGACCGAGGACCAGGCTGACCCAGCCGATCCACCGGGGCCCGGCGTGTCCGCGTAGCAACGCGGCAGCCACCGCCAGCGCGCTGACGCCCGCCCCCGCCCACAACCACGGGATCGTCCCCATCCAGTGGGCTCCGATCACCGCGAACTCCGGCACCAGCTGATCCGTCTCACCGAGGCCGAACACCAGCTCCGTCGTCAGACCGGTCCCCAGCAGGCACGCCGCCGACGTCAGGACCAGACCGAACGCCGCAACCGACGGAAGGATGCTGTCCGTCGGTAGCGCCGCCCGCAGCCGTTGTGCCAACCCGGCTGCGAAGACGAGCAGGAGCAGCGCCGTGGCCATGATGGACACGTGCATCACGAGGATGCTGGTTCGCTGTCCGGCGAGGTGGTTCATGATCGCTACCGCGTCACCTGCCGACGACTCCGCATAGACCGCGTCGATCGACATGCTCGCCTGGATGCCGAGAATGCCGGCCGCCCCGGCCAGAATCCCGACATACGCCCACCACCGGCCACGTCGTGCCGCCGCCGGGACCTCGTTCTGCACGCCTTCAGGAACATTCACTGTGCTCATGGAACGAGAATCGGCTACCCGGCGTCCCGGGCACCAGGGGCCTGTGTCCCGAACCGGCGGGACGATCAGCCCTCGAGTTTCTTCGCCCCGAGCATGTCCTTGAGCAATTCGAACGCCACGACCTCCGGGTCACGACGTGTGGACGGATCAGCGGGTTCCGCCGCCTCGGCGAACATCTCCTCTTCGTCTTCCGGGGTGGTGACAGGAGGGGTCGCGGATTCGTAGTCGACCGGGGGTGCAGGATCGTCGGGATAGTCGGGTGCCTCCGGCGGCGGGATGTCGTCGTCCGGTTCGGACGACGAACGAGGCTGCGGCCGTGCGGTTTCTGCGCCTGCAGCTCGCGGCTCCGACGATGGTGGAGTTGCACGCTGCGCGGTCTTGTCCTGGCTGGGCCGCGAGAATCGCGGTGTGCCGGCCGGCCGGGTAGGTGCCGAGGCGACCTTCGTGACCGGCGGCGGCGGGGGCGCCGGAGCGCCCGCCTGATACTCCACTTCCCAGTCGCCGCCGAACATCTCGGCGAGCACCTCCGCGATGACCTGGGCGTTGTGGGGTGAGGCGATGCGTGCGCCCAGATTGGGAACGGGATGCGCGAGGATCAAGCGATTGCCCTGCACGTCGTGCACCGTCGCCGCCGACAGCATCGCCGGAAGAATCTTGTTTCGCTGGCTCACCTTCTCGCGCAGGCTGTTCCATGCCTCTCGCAACGCAGCGGCGTCCGGACCGCCGGGCGCGTCCGGTTGCGCCGCGACCTCGGGAGCCGGGGTCGCATCAGGTTCGGTTACCGGTTCCGGCTCCGGCTCCGGAACGGGAGCGGGCTCGGGCGCCGGAACCGGGGCGGGCTCCGGCTCCGGCTCCGGAACGGGAGCGGGCTCGGGCGCCGGAACCGGGGCGGGCTCCGGCGTCGGCTCCGGAACAGGAGCGGGCTCGGGCTCCGGAACAGGGGCAGGCTCCGGCGTCGGCTCCGGAACAGGGGCAGGCTCCGGCGTCGGCTCCGGAACGGGGGCAGGCTCGGGTGTCGGCTCGGGCTTCGGAACGGGGTGTGGCGCCGGTTCGGGTTCGGGTGGCGCAGGCACTGTCTCGGCCGCCCTCATCGAGGGCCGCTGGAACTTGAGTTCGGGCTGCGGGGACGAATTGGCCTGCGCCGCAGGATCTGCCGTGGAAATGTTCTGCGCCGCGGGCGCCGGGGCCGGACGTCCGGCCGCCGCAGTCGCCGGCGCCGTACCGGCCGGGGGCAGTCCCCGTTCGACTCGCTCGAGTCGCTGCAATACCGCGGACTCCGCGTCGGACGCCGACGGCAGAAGCATGCGGGCGCACATCACTTCGAGCAACAGACGCGGGGCAGTGGCGCCGCGCATCTCGCCGAGTCCGGCGTGGATCACCTCCGCGTATCGGGTGAGCGTTGCCGGTCCGATCCGCTTCACCTGTGCGCGCATGTGCTCGAGCACGTCGCCGGGTGCGTCGACCAGGCCGCGCTCGGCGGCGTCCGGCACCGCCTGCATGAGGATCAGATCACGCAGACGCTCGAGCAGATCGACGGCGAAACGCCGCGGATCGTGGCCTGCGTCGATGACACGATCCACGGTTCCGAACAGCGCAGCGCCGTCACCGGTGGCCAGTGCGTCGACTGCGTCGTCGATGAGTGCCACGTCGGTGACACCGAGGAGCGCAAGCGCACGCGGGTAGGTCACCCCGTCATCGCCCGCACCGGCCAGCAACTGGTCGAGGATGCTCAGCGAGTCTCGCGGCGAACCGCCGCCCGCACGGATGACCAGCGGATATACGGGATCCGCCACCGGAACGTTCTCCTGCAGGCAGATCTTCTCGAGCAGTCCACGCATGGTCGACGGCGCCAGCAGCCGGAACGGGTAGTGGTGGGTACGCGAACGAATGGTCGGCAGCACCTTGTCCGGCTCGGTGGTGGCGAAGATGAAGATGAGGTGCTCCGGCGGTTCCTCGACGATCTTGAGGAGGGCATTGAATCCGGCCGTCGTGACCATGTGGGCCTCGTCCACGATGAACACTCGGTATCGCGACTCCGCGGGTGCGTAGAACGCGCGGTCGCGCAGCTCACGCGTGTCGTCGACACCACCGTGGCTGGCGGCGTCGAGTTCGGTGACGTCGAGGTTGCCGGAACCGCCCGGTCCCAGAGCCACGCAGGAGGGGCACTGACCACATGGGGTGGACGTCGGGCCTTCGACGCAGTTGAGCGAGCGCGCGAGGATGCGGGCAGAGGACGTCTTGCCGCAGCCACGAGGACCGGAGAACAGATAGGCGTGGTTGATCCGTCCGGCATCGAGTGCGGTGCTCAGTGGTTCGGTGACGTGCTCCTGCCCCACCACCTCGGCGAAGGATGCGGGTCGGTACTTCCGGTACAGGGCCACGCGGAAAGACTACCGGCGGACCCCGACAGGCCAGGTGCGGGTGGTCGGGTCCACAGCCACGCACGATCGGTCGTCGTCACACCCGTCACTTCACACCCGGCACTCGTCGAATGAGTGAATTGCGTAACACGTTCGCAACGCGTCGGCAGCACACCTGAAACGGGTCACGGTCATCGTGACTTTCCGCGCACGGTTCCGTCCGAGCGTGTGAGGAGAATGTCGTGCCTGCAATCGACGCCGGAGCAACCGCCTGGCTGCTGATCAGTACCGCGCTGGTCCTGTTGATGACCCCGGGTCTCGCCCTGTTCTACGGCGGGATGGTGAGATCCACCGGTGTCCTGAACATGATCATGATGAGTTTCGTGTCGATCGCCCTGGTCACCGTGGCATGGCTGGTGGCGGGGTACTCCCTGATCTTCGGTGACGACATCGGCGGCGGCCTGATCGGCGGCTTCGAGCATCTGGGGATGGTGGGCATCGACCCCACCACGGTTCACGGGCAGGTTCCCGAGATCCTGTTCGCGACGTTCCAGCTGACGTTCGCCATCATCACCGCCGCGCTGATCAGCGGAGCGATCGCCGACCGCGCCAAGTTCTCGGCATGGATGGTTTTCGTCCCGATCTGGGCCCTTCTCGTGTACGCGCCCGTCGCCCACTGGGTGTGGAACCCGGAGGGCTGGATCGCGCAGTTCGGCGCCCTCGACTACGCCGGCGGGCTGGTCGTCGAGATCGTCTCCGGTGCGTCCGGCCTCGCGTTGGCCCTTGTTCTGGGCCCGCGCCTCGGCTTCCGTTTGGAGTCGATGCGCCCGCACAACCTGCCCCTGGTGCTGCTGGGTGTCGGGCTGCTGTGGTTCGGCTGGTTCGGCTTCAACGCAGGCTCCGCCCTCGCCGCCGACGGCACCGCGGCCGCAATCTTCCTCAACACCCTCGTCGCCGGCTGCACCGGCCTGCTCGGCTGGCTCCTCGTGGAACAGAAGCGAGACGGACACCCCACCACATTCGGCGCCGCGTCCGGTGTCGTCGCCGGCCTGGTCGCGATCACGCCCTCGTGCGGAACGGTGAGCATGCTCGGCGCGTCCGTCATCGGGGCGGTCGCCGGTGTGGTCTGTTCATTCGCCGTCGGATGGAAGTTCCGCCTCGGCTACGACGACTCGCTCGACGTGGTGGGCGTCCACTTGGTCGGCGGTATCGTCGGCACGATCCTGATTGGCCTGCTCGCCACCGAAGTGATGACGGGCGGCGCGGAGGGCCTCTTGTACGGCGGCGGGTTCGCGCAACTCGGCAAGCAGGTAGTAGCCGTGGTCGTCGTCGCCCTCTACGCCTTCGGTGTCACCTACGTGCTGGGCAAGCTCATCGACCGCGCCTTCGGGTTCCGGGTGAGCGCGGAGGACGAATCCTCGGGAATCGACCTGGCCCTGCACGCCGAATCGGCGTACGAGCACGGCGTCCTCGGCCACGGGCCTGGAGGCGGCGGCCTCGGCCACGGACCTGTAGGCGGCGGTCAGGGCAACAGCGTGTTCCCGTGGATGCACGAGAGCGAACGCCGCCACCACCTCGACGAGGAACGGAAGGACTCCGAGTAGCGGCGGCTACTTCTTCTTCGCTGCGGCTTCCTTCTTCGCCTCGGCCTTGGCGGCCTTCTTGAACTCGCGGACCTCGTGCAGGCTCTTCTCGTCGACGACGTCTGCGATCGACCGGCGGGAACCGTCCGTACCGTAGTCGCCGGCGGCTTCCCGCCAGCCCTGAGGCTCCACCCCGATCTGCTTGCCGAGCAGTGCCAGGAAGATCCGCGCCTTCTGGTCGCCGTAGCCGGGCAGCGCCTTCAACCGTTTCAGAACCTCTTTGCCGTCGGGATCGCCGTCGGTCCACAGCGCTTCGACGCTGCCGTCGTAGTTCTCGACGAGAAACGCGCACAGCGACTGGATGCGCGTGGCCATGGAACCGGGGAACCGATGCACCGCGGGAGTCTGTGCACAGACGGCGGCGAATTCTTCCGGATCCATCTCCGCGATGCGATGCACCTCGAGCCCGCCCAGACGATCCGCGAGCTTCTTCGGGCCCGCGAACGCCGTCTCCATCGGAACCTGCTGATCGAGCAGCATTCCGATCAGCAGGGCAAGGGGGTCACTCGCCAGAAGAGCGTCCGCCTCCGGATCACCGACGAGATTCAACGTGCGTGCCATGAGGTCGATCCTGCCACCACGCCCATCCGGCCGGGAGTCAACAGGTTCGATACATGAGTTGTCCACAGAGTTGTCCACAGCACTGCATTACTCGCGCGTAAGGTTCGATACCGGTCCCGTCACAGCGCCCGTCCGGCCCTGCCTTCTACGAAGGGTCGTGGTCACGGTGGCGGGGATGTGTATACGAAAGCAGCCCTTATCGTTCGTCGGTCATGCGGAAATGTGCATATGATCCGAGGTATCCGCCGAGCGAGAGGGTGAGAGCAATGCCCGACAACACGAGCGAGAAGAAACCGGCGCCCGCAAACGTCGCTGTGGGTGTGCGGGTGCTGGTACGCCGGCTGTCCGAGGAGGCACAGACCGGTCATGTCATCGAGGACTACGCCGCGTTGACCGACGCCGAACGTGGGCACGAGTGGGCTCCCGCGCATCGATGGGCCATCGCCCTCGACGACGGACGCCTGGTTTTCGCCGACACCGACGACCTCACCATCGATCCCGGCGCTCCCCAATCCGGGACGCAGCCTCCGCGCCGCTGACCACACCGCGTGTCGGCGCGGCCGTAGCCGGGTACCTCTAGGTTCCAGGGACTGCGGTCCATTCGCGCGACCCGAAGGACACCCGATGGCCCCGAACGAAGCCAACCGAGCCAGCGGATTCAGTGGAGCCGTGGATCGTGCGACAGACAGCACCACCTTCGAACGGGTTGCCCGCGCCGGCCACGTGATGAGCGGATTCGTCCATCTCCTGGTTGCATACATCATCATTCAGCTTGCGTTCGGAAGCGGTGGCGACGCCGACCAGTCCGGGGCACTGGGCACGCTCGCTTCCAAACCGGGTGGCCGTTTCGTCCTGTGGGTAGCCGCGGTGGCGTTCGTCGCAATGGCTCTGTGGCGGCTGGCCGAGACCGTGCTCGGACCGCATGTCACCGAGGGATCGCAGGGTGATCCGGAAGGTCCGTCGCTGATGGACCGCGCGAAGGCGTTCGGCCTGGCCTTGGTCTACTTCGCTTTCGCCTTCTCTGCGGTCCAGTTCGCCCGCGGCGCCGGGAAGTCGAGCGGTCAGCAGAATGCGGGACTGAGCGCTCGGCTCATGGAGTCCGGGGCAGGCAAGGCCCTTCTCATCGTGGTGGCTCTCGTGGCCATCGCGATCGGCGGGTATCACATCTACAAGGGAGCGTCGAAGAATTTCTGCGACGATCTGAAAGGTCAGCCCTCGAAGCTCGTGGAGCCGCTCGGCGTCATCGGATACGTCGCGAAGGGGCTGGTGATCGCCGGTGCGGGCGTCCTCGTGATCGTGGCCGTGCTGAAGTCCGACCCTTCCAAGGCCACGGGGCTCGACGGCGCAGTTAAAACACTCGGATCGGCGCCGTACGGTCAGGTGCTTCTGGTCCTCGCCGGACTGGGCATCGCCGCCTACGGTGTGTACAGCTTCGTGATGGCGCGCAACGCCCGGATGTAGCCGAGCGCACTCCTAGCACTGCGACGACTAGGAGTGCGATCCGTCCAGGCGCGCCTCGGTGGCCGCGAGGAGAACGCAGGTCGCGACGCCGTTCATCGCCTTGCCCAACTCCTCGGTGGACGGGAAGCTCGGCGCGAGCCGAATGTTCTTGTCCTCGGGGTCGATGCCGTACGGAAACGCGGATCCGGCAGCGGTGAGCGCGATACCCGCTTCCTTCGCCAAGGCGATCACCCGCTTGGCCGTGCCCTCCACGACGTCGAGGCTCACGAAGTAACCACCCTTCGGCTCCGTCCACGACGCCACCTTCGACGCCCCGAGACGGTCCTCGAGGATCTTCAGCACCAACGCGAACTTCGGTGCCAGGAGCTCACGGTGCTTCTCCATGTGCGCCCGGACACCGTCCGCGTTGCCGAAGAATCGCAGGTGACGAAGCTGGTTGAGCTTGTCGGGACCGATACTCTTCTTGCCGAAGTACTTCTGATACCACGCCAGGTTCTCGGTAGAGGCACCGAAGAAGCTGACACCGGCGCCCGCGAACGTGATCTTCGACGTCGACGCGAACACCAGCGGACGGTTCGGGTGGCCGGCCTCGGCGGCCATGCCCAGGATGTCCAGCGACGGCGCCGTCTCCCCGAACAACGGATGCACCGCATAGGCGTTGTCCCAGAACAACCGGAAATCCGGGGCCGCGGTGGGCATCGTGGCCAACGTCCGCGCCACTTCCTCCGAGTACACGACACCCGTCGGGTTGGAATAGTTGGGGACCGCCCACAAGCCCTTGATCTGCGGGTCTCCTGCCACAAGCTTGGCGACGAGGTCCGCATCGGGGCCGTCCGGTCGCATCGGCACCGGAATCATCTCGATGCCGTAGGACTCGGTGATCGCAAAGTGGCGATCGTATCCGGGCGCAGGGCAGAGGAACCGGACCTTGGGCTCCTGCGACCACGGGCGCGGGGAATCGGGATTTCCGTGCAGCAGCGAGAACACCACGGCGTCGTGCATGATCTCGAGGCTCGCGTTGTTTCCGGCGAGGAGATTTTCGACGGGAATGCCGAGCAACTCGCCGAAGATGGCCCGCAGTTCGGGCAGCCCGGTGAGGCCGCCGTAGTTGCGGCAGTCGGTGCCGTTGCCGTCCCGGAAGTCGCCGTCACCCGGCAGCGTCAGAAGCTCCGCCGACAGGTCCAGCTGTTCGGGAGAGGGTTTGCCACGGGTGAGATCGAGCGTGAGCTTCTCGGTCTTCAACTGCGCATAATTCGCAGTTTGACGCTCGTGCTCGGAAAGTAGTTCCTCATGGCTCATCAACCCGATCTGGGTCTGGTTGGGCATCAGGAGCGGCCTTTCACCGACGTGATGAGTCGGGTATGCGAAAGATAGGGGACCCCGCGCACCCGGCAGAGCCCGTTGACCCTTGCTGCCTTCCGGCCCTGGGGGAGTTCACAGGATGCGCGCCGCGCGGGATCCACCACAGAGTGTAGACGGCCCCGAACCGCCGCAGGGATCCACCCCGGAACCGGGGCCCGGTGCTACGGTCGCCACCGCATTCGGCCACCTCGGGCCGAAAGACCGATGGGATTTGAGGGATGTATCGGAGAAGGGCCGCGCGGGCGGTGGCACTCGGCAGCGTCGTGGCGGCGCTGTCGGCGTGCGGAGGGGGCGACGACGAGCCGACCTCGGACGACGCAGTGCGCTGGGATGCGGTGGACCCGTGCACGTTGGCCGACGAGGCAACGCTGGACCCGTTGCTGACGGCCGACGTCGGCAACGGCACGCCGGTCGAGGCCGACGAGCGTCGCAGCTGCACGTGGGGCCGGCCCGAGACGCTGAACACCGTGACCGTCACCACCACAGATTCCGCCGCCCCCGACAAGCCCCTGCGCATCATCGAGGTGCTCGGAAACGAAGGTCGCGCCCTCGCCGAGAGCAAGTACCAGTGCATCCTCGAGTTCACCACCGACTCTGGCACCCTACTGATCGACACGACTTTCGGCCTGGACGCTGTCGCGGACCCGGACACCTCGTGCAACCGGTCGGTGCCGCTGGCCGAACACTCGCTGACCCTGCTGCATTGGGCGTAGAACCGCGCTTTCACCTGGCCGTTTAACACCGAGGCGGGGTCGTTGGGTATGCTCCTCCACGGAGGATTCGCCTAGTGGCCTATGGCGCTCGCCTGGAACGCGGGTTGGGTTAACGCCCTCAGGGGTTCAAATCCCCTATCCTCCGCCACAGGAACCCCTGTGAACTGCTGAAAAGCGGTTCACAGGGGTTCTTTTCGCTTCACATCCAGGCCTTCTTGAATACGCAGAGTAGTTATCTTCCTGTTATCGTTCGTGGCGCAGTGTGTGTCGGTACGAGATAAAGGGACAATTCCATGGCGATTCGTCGCACCCGCGCGTTGATCGTGGGCCTCGTCGCAGTGTTGGCGTCGGGCCTCGTATCCGCTCTGACCGGAGCCGGCATCGCCCATGCCGACTCGGCCCTGATCTCGGTGTATTCACCCTCTATGGACAAGCACATTCCCGTGAAGGTGCTGAAGGCCGCGGGCGGTGGTCCTGCCCCTACCCTGTACCTGCTCGACGGGCTGCGGGCACCGGACGACAACAACGGCTGGCTGATCGAGACCGACGTGGAGAGCTTCTTCGCCGGCAAGCACGTCAACGTGGTCATTCCGTTCGGCGGCGGCGGCACCTTCTACTCGGATTGGCAGCGCGACGATCCCAAGCTCGGCCGCGTCAAGTGGGAGACCTTCCTCACCAACGAGCTGCCCCCGGTGATGGCGTCGCAGTTCGGCAGCGACGGGGTGAACAACGCCGTGGCCGGTCTGTCGATGAGCGGCACCTCCGCGCTGAACCTCGCCATCCATCGTCCTGACTTCTACAAAGCGGTCGCCTCCTACAGTGGATACCCGACGGCCAGCTCCCCCGGCTTCGCCCAGGGCATTCAGGTTTCCGTCGCCCAGATGGGCGGCAACGCATCGAACATGTGGGGCTTCTGGCCGTCACCGGCGTGGATTCGCAACGACCCGCTGCTCAACGTCGGCGCCCTCCGCGGCAAGTCCGTCTACATCTCCTCCGGTGCAGGCGCGGCGAGCGATCCCACCGTCGACCCGGACAGCGATCACTTCGACCCGGTGAAGTTCTCGCAGACCGTTCCCCTCGAGACCGCCGCCGGCCTGAGCAGCAGGACCTTCGTCCCCGCCGCGCAGCGCGCCGGCGCCAAGGTGCAGACGCGCATCACCGATGAAGGCCTCCATACCTGGAACTACTGGCAGGACCGGCTGCACGAGTCCTGGGCCGGCACGATCGCGCCCGCCCTCGGCACCTCCTGAGCCGAGCGTTCCACTCGCCTGACCTTCCACCACAGTGGCCCCCGATCTCGGATCGGGGGCCACTGTGTTTTTCAGGTCACGGTGTTTCTCCGCCACGGTGTTTCTGCACGGTGTTGGATAGTGCTGTGCCGATCGACGACAGCAGGCGGATGCTCACCCTCGCCGTCGTTCTGTCCGTCCTGGCCGGATACGTCGACGCTCTCGGATTCATCACCCTCGGTGGGTTCTTCGTCGCGTTCATGAGCGGCAATCTCACCCGCTTCAGCGTCGGATTCGCCGAAGGAACCTGGGCGCATGCGATGACGGCCGCAGCCGTCATCGGCGTGTTCGTCCTGGGGACCGTGCTGGGTGCAACGATCGTCCACCTCGCCGACCGGCGGAACCTGCCGGTGAAGAGCACCGTGCTCGCGGCGGTGTCGGGCCTGCTCCTCGCAGGGTCTCTCGCCGCGAGCCTCGATGCGAGCACGGTGGCTGTCGGCGCCATGCTGCTCGCGATGGGGGCCGAGAACTCCTTCTTCCAGCGCGACGGCGAGGTGACCGTCGGACTCACGTACATGACCGGTGCCCTCGTGAAGATGGGGCACCGACTCGCGGCCGCCATGTTCGGCGGCTCCCGCTCGGCGTGGCTACGTCACTTCGCGCTGTGGATCGGGCTGGTGGTGGGCGCGGTGACGGGCACCCTCGCCCACCGCTGGGTCGGATTGGACGCCCTGTGGTTCGCGGCGGTGCCGGCCACTGCGCTGACCGTCCTCGTCCACCGGACGGTGGACCGCGCTACTCGCCGCCGGCAGTCGTCGTGACGGGGTTACCCGAGGAATCGAGGGTCCACCAGACACTGCCCACGGCTTGTCCGAACGCGTCTCCGGGCTCGTTGTCGTCCTTGTAGCGGTACACCGGCCGCCCGTTGACGGTCAACTGGTGGGTACCGTCCGCCGCCGGGATGGTGTCGACGACGACTTCCTGCAAACCCTGGACGACGGGATTCTCGGTGACGCTGGTGACCGGCGGCCACGATTCGAGGCAGGGGCCACGGCAGGAACTCGCACCGGACCCGACCTCGTCGTTGTCGTACACATAGACCGTCATCCCGCCGGAATCGACGACCACTTCACCGATGGTCGTCGGGCCCATCTGGAGCACGGGTTCACCGGGGGACGCAGGTGGCGACGTCGGAGTCGGTGACACGGGTGCGTTTCCGCCCGTATCGCCGGAGTCGGTGCTGTCGTACGCGCAACTCGAGAAAGCCAGGCTGACGGCGGCGATTGCGGCCAGCGCCCATGTTCGTCTCATGGAGTCCTCGTTCTCTGTGACGGCGGTATGGCGGGCCTCCGGGGAACCTCGACGGACCCGTGCCTACAGTTCACCTCGAGTTGTCCGCCGGTGCGGGCAGTTTCGCGTGATGCCGCGACAGCGGCAGATGTCGGTGCGCGTGACTACGCTCCCTGTCATGGGCTGGTACACGCCGACCTCACCGTCGTCCGATCTCACCGACACCCTGGTGTGCGGTTGGTCGGCGCGCACCGAGGGCGAGCACCTGCTGGTGCCGGACGGTTGCATGGACATTCTGTGGATTCGCGGGATCGGCATCCGGCTCTGCGGTCCAGAAACATCGGCCTGGTCGTTCACCCTGCCGCCGGGCACCGAATCGGTGGGCGTGCGTTTCCGGCCGGGCGCCGCTTCGCCACTGTTTCGAATCCCGGCGTCCGAAGTACGCAACATCCGCGTCGGGCTGGGCGACGTCCTCGGCTCGAGCTGGGAACGAACACTCACCGACCGGCTGGACAACGCGGCGGGAAGCGACGAGCGAATCACGTTGTTCGAGAACGCCGTGCGGTCCTTGCGTGGCAATCGACGCGAAGCGGATCCCCTGATCGGCCACGTGCGCCGGGCGCTGGCTCGTCACTCCTGGAACGTGGGCGCGCTCGCCGACGCCACGTCTGTCACCGAACGGCAACTACAGCGGCGGTGCAATGACGCCTTCGGATACGGCCCGGCGACCCTGCGCGGAATCCTGCGGCTTCAGCGGTTCATGGCGCTGGCCCAGTCCGGAAAGCGAGGGAGCCTGGCCGAACTCGCCGCCACCTCGGGTTACAGCGATCAGGCACATCTGTCCCGCGAGTGCCGCCGGATCTCCTCAATGACCCCGTCCGACCTGCTCGCGAGCGAGGCACCCGGCTGGCACGGCAGCGCCTCCGTCGTCGATGTCGGGAATGTTCAAGCCCTCGACCGATTCGGAGGGGAAGAATCGGCAGCATGACTTCGACAACGGACACCCCCGCCGCCCATTACCGAGATCTGGCCGAGAAGTTCACCGCTCGCGTCGAATCCGTGCCCGCCGACCGCTGGAACAATGTGTCGCCGTGCGAGGGCTGGACCGCCCGAGACCTCCTGCGCCACGTAATCGACACCCAGCGGTACATCGTCACCGTGGTCGACCTCGAGCTGCCCGCCGGACCTTCCGTCGACGAGGATCCGGCCGCCGCGTGGGCGGCCACCCGCGACGGCATGCAGGAAATCCTCGACGACCCCGAGCGCGGAAGCCGCGAATACGAAGGACACTTCGGCCGCACAACCCTCGCCGACACGGTCGGCAGCTTCTACTGCTTCGACCTGGTGGTCCACGGATGGGACCTCGCGCGGGCCACCGGGCTCGACGAGACGATCCCCGCCGATGACCTCGCGTGGGTACGCACCGTCGCCGAGCAACTGGGCGACAACATTCGCATGGCAGGCGTGTGCGGGCCGGCTGTCGAAGTGCCCGCGGACGCGGACGAGCAGACCCGACTTCTGGGCTTCCTCGGTCGCAAGGCCTGACGATCGGCGCCGTCCCGGCCACACTTGTAACCTCAGGTCATGAGTGTGCCGGGCAGGTTAGCCACGTTGATGGCCGTGTCGCTGGTTGCCGGCGTGCTCAGCGGCGACGGGTTTGCCGGCGCAGAACCGGAGCCCCGCGGCGCCAAGGGCCTGGCGTCGCGCGGGCTGCTCAGTTCGACTCCACTGCACTCCGCGGTCATGTTCGCCGGCATCACCGACGATCTCACGCCGTCCGGTCGTGTGCCCGGTGACGAATCGGACCGCACATCGGCCACCACCCACCGCTTCGACGAGTACCCGTACATGCGATACGAGGTCACGTTCGCACCGGGCACTCTTGCCAACGAGGTGGTCTGGGAGGGCCGTTCGGTCAATCTCGACGACGTGGCACTGCACGTCTGGGATGAGCAGGCGGACAGCTGGGGTGAGCCGGTGGCCACCGCGCGACCCGACGTTCCGGGCGGTCCGGTGAGGCTGAGCACCCGCATCGAGGGTGCCGGTTCGGCCCAGATCCTCGTGATCGACAGTCCACGCCGAGACCGTTCCTTCCGCGATGCCAACTCCGAGGCCGACCAGCAATTCGCAGATCCGGCGTCCTACGACTTCGCAATTCAGCACATCACCGACACCCAGTATGTGTCCCGAGACAATCCCGCGGTATTCGACAGCATGACCCGCTGGACGGCTGACAATGCCGCGGACCGGAAGATCGCGTACTCGATGCACACCGGCGACCTGGTCCAGAGCTGGATTCGGCCGGGTTCACCTGACACTCGCGCCCGCCCCGAATTCGAAGTGGCGGACAAGGCGATGTCGACTCTGGAAGACGCCGGCATCCCGCACGGCGTCCTGCCCGGCAATCACGACAATCTGTGGAATGTCGGCGGCCGCCTGATCCCGGGCGAGCATGAGAAGAACCACGCCCTCTACAACGAGTTCTTCGGCCCGTGGCGATACCGGGACAGGCCGTATTGGGGCGGGTCGGTGACGGACACCGACAATTCGGCCCATTACGACCTGCTCGACCTCGCAGGTGCGAAGTTCTTGATGCTGTACATCGGCTACAACCCGCCCGAGCGGATACTGCAGTGGGCGGAGGACGTTCTCGCCGCGCACCCGGATCGCAATGTGATGATCGGCAGCCACTACTACCTCGACGAGGACGGCTCCCTACGGATGAGCGGCTTCGGTGACATCGGCGGAAGCGCCGGACAGCAGATCTGGAACCGGCTCGTCGTGCCGTTCGACACGGTGTTCCTCGTCCTCGCCGGACATGTCGACGGGCAGACGACGGTCACCGACAGAAAGGTCGGGGACACCGACCGCACCGTGGTGGAATTGCTCGCCGACTACCAGAACTTCCGAGTCGACAACCGCCGGGAGACCGGCTTCCAGCGGCTGCTTCAATTCGACCTCGACGGCGGCACCCTCGCGGTGACCACGCACTCCCCCGCGTTGAACAGTTTCCGCGTGGAAGATTTCGACCCGCAGCGACGCTACGAGCCCGGTGACGGTGATTTCGTCACCGATGTGGAGTTGCGGGCCGACATGCCCCGCGCCGTCATTCCAGCCACCTGACGTGCACGTCTGACTCGAGGCGCACAT
The DNA here is from genome assembly GCF_033142305.1 of Rhodococcus sp. IEGM 27. Lineage (NCBI taxonomy): Bacteria > Bacillati > Actinomycetota > Actinomycetes > Mycobacteriales > Nocardiaceae > Rhodococcus > Rhodococcus sp. IEGM 27. Next base: position 141,278 of record NZ_JAWLSG010000006.1, read on the forward strand.
CGATCATCGGCGTCCCTCTCCTACCCCATTGCGCGCAAGCTAACCGGCAGCAAGGGGTCTGTTCGTAGTCCGGGCCCCGGCGGCAGTTCCAGTTCGGTGCCGGAAACGGTCTCGCCGCACTGCTCGCACACCAGCTCGGCATGCAGCTGACCGCCGCACTCACTCTGGTCACACGCGACACTTTGCGACACAGGGGCACCTGACACGTGTATTGATTCAATACGCAAGTAATGTTCTATCCATGCGCGAACGCCGATACTCCTCGACCAGTCCAGAGCACCTGGCGGCAGCCCTGTTCGATGTCGCGGCCCAGGCAGGCCTCGAGGGTGCCAGCGTTCGGGAGGTGGCCAAGCGGGCGGGCGTGTCCATCGGCGCCGTGCAACATCACTTCTCCACCAAGGACGAGATGTTTGCCTTCGCCCTGCGGACTCTCGTCGACAAATTGCTCACCCGTTTGGCGGACGTGGATCAGGGCGGCGACCCCGCCCGCGGCCTGTTCTCGGCCTTGTCGCAACTACTTCCGCTCGACGAGGCCAGGTCCCGCGAGGCCCACGTCATGGCCGGGTTCGCCGTCCGGGCGGCCACGTCGGCCTCGCTCGCCGAGATTCGCCGCACGACCCTGTTCACCATCCGTACCAAGCTGTCCGCGGTATTGATCGGCATGGGCGTCCACGAGGCCGAAACACGCGCGGCGTTGCTGCTCGCCGCCGTCGACGGCCTCGCGCTCCATGCGCTCGGCAGCCCCGGCCTGTATCCGCCGGAGTACCTCGAGCACGCCCTCGACATCCAGATTGCCATGGTTCTGCAAGGCGCCGAGGTCGTGCCGACGACGTCGTCGATCGAACTGGCCAGCTGACCCCACCGCCTCGCCGATGTCCCAGTCGCCGCACCCGATAACGCCGCCCTCCCAGGCGGAGCCGAACAACGCCACCGTCGGTGCGGGCCGATTCGCGCCCAGCCCGTCGGGAGACCTGCACCTAGGGAACCTCCGCACTGCCCTGTTGGCGTGGCTGTTCGCGCGGTCGACCGGCCGTCGTTTCCTGATGCGTGTCGAAGACCTCGACCGCGTCCGCCCGGGCGCCCGCGAGCAGCAACTGGCGGATCTCCGCGAACTCGGCCTCGATTGGGACGAGGACATCATGGTGCAGTCGGACCGGCTCGAGCACTACCGGGACGCGGTCACCCGCCTCGAGTCGGCCGGCCTCACCTACGAGTGCTTCTGCACGAGAAGGGAAATACTGAAGGCCCCGTCCGCACCCCACGCACCGCACGGTGCGTATCCCGGCATCTGCCGAAACCTGACACCGGAGGAACACGACGCCCGGCGGGCCGGTGGCCGTCCCCCCGCCCTGCGCCTGCGCGCCGAGATCGGGTCGTTCACGATCGACGATCTGCTGCACGGCAGCTATTCCGGGATGGTCGACGACCTCGTGCTGCGGCGCGGTGACGGCACACCCGCGTACAACCTCGCGGTGGTGGTCGACGACGCAGCCCAGGGAGTCGACCAGGTGGTGCGCGGCGACGATCTGCTGTCGTCGGCGCCCCGTCAGGCCTATCTGGCCGGGCTGCTCGGACTGACGGCGCCCCAGTACGCCCACGTCCCCCTGGCCCTCGACCAGGAAGGCCGGAGGCTGGCCAAGCGCGCCGGTGCCGTCACGCTCGGCGACCAAAAGGCTCTGGGGCGCACACCTCGTCAGGTACTCGCCATGCTGGCCACCTCGTTGCGACTCACCGCGCCGGACGAGGAAGTCGACCTGGCCGGACTGCTCGACCGCTTCGAACCGGCTCGGTTGCCACGCGAGCCGTGGGTGATCACACTCCCGACGACGCCGCCGCAATCACCATGACGAGGAAGAACAGAATCCACCCGAGGATGTACGCCGCGCCGAGGGCGATGCCGGCGATCGCGAGTCCCCGGCCCTGTTCCCCCGACCGCTTGATCTGACCGAGTGCAACGACCCCGAGAATGATGCCGACGATGGCGCCGACACCGTAGACGCAGCCGCCGACGATCGAGACGACCAGTGCGGCGATCGCCAGCCCGTTGGTTCCAGGATGCTGCGCGTACGGCGCGCCATACGCATTCGGGGGCCCGTACCCCGGAGTCGGGGCACCGTACTGGTTCGGGGCGGCATACTGATTCTGCCCGCCGTACTGGGCCTGGCCGCCGTACTGGTTCGGTGCCGCGTACGGGTTGGGCGTCCCGTACGGCTGAGGCGAACCGCCGTACTGATCGGTGCCACCGTACTGGTTCGGCGTGACAGGGGGATTGCGGCTTCCGTACTGCCCCTGGCTCTCCGGCGCCGGCGACGTTCCGTAGGCGCCCGGCTGCTGATAGTCGGGATACTTCTCGGTGGGCGCCGAATACGTGGGGTTGCCGGAGGCGTCGACCCCGTATCCGTCCCGCGGCAAACCCGGTACCTCGCCGTAGCCGGGCGGGTATTGGCCGCCGTCCGGATTCGAGTTGTCCGATCCCCCAGAATTAGTCACGTTTACCAGCGTAAGGCATGAAATCGCCTCGAGAAGAAGCGGTCCAAAGGTGGGCAAGTAAAGGTTCGTCCACGTAGTGTCTATTCGCACTGTCATACGCAAGCACTCAATTCTTGCTGAGGGGAACACATGACGACTGGTGGATACGACCCGAACGACAAACCAGAGGGCGGTGATCAGGGCGGATACCCCCCGCAGGGCAATCCCCCACCACCTCCCGGCGGATATCCGCCGCCCCCCGGGAATTACCCACCGCCGCCGCAGGGACCACCTCCCGGCGGATATCCGCCGCCCCCCGGCGGAAACTACCCGCCGCCTCCCGGGAATTACCCGCCTCCGCAGCAGGGCGGGAATTATCCACCCCAACAGGGCGGTAATTACCCGCCGCAGGGTAATTACCCACCGCCGCCGCAGGGTCCGCCGCCGGGTGGATATCCGCCGCCTCCGCCCGTAACGGGTTACGGCGCCCCCGGCCAGACACCGGGACAGCTGTCGGTGGGCAACGCGATCAGCTACGGCTGGAACAAGTTCAAGGACAACGCGCTCATCTGGATCGGGATCATGCTGGTCGCGGCGGTCATCCAGGTCGTCTTGAACCTGATCTTCGGCGGTTTCAGCACGTCCTCCGACTTCTCCGACACCTTCACGGTGTGGCGAATCATCGGAACGCTCGTCACCACGGTGGTCGGTTATCTGATCAATGCCGCCCTTGTGCGGGGAGCGCTCCACGAGGTGGACGGCAACAAGCCTGCCTTCGGATCGTTCTTCCAGTTCACGAATGTCGGTGCGATCATCATCGCGAGCTTGATCGTCGGTGTGCTGTCCACCATCGGTTTCATCCTGCTCGTCATTCCGGGTCTGATCGTCGTCTTCCTGACATGGTGGACGCTGCAGTTCGTGATCGACCAGAATCAGGACGCCGTCACCGGTATCAAGTCCAGCTTCGGAATCATTTCCCAGAACGTGGGACCGCTTCTCCTGCTGGCTCTCGCTTTGGTCGGTATCAATATTCTCGGCGCGATTCCGTGTGGGCTCGGTCTGTTCGTCACGATTCCCCTCACGATCATCGCCTCGACGTACGCATACCGCGTGCTCACCGGTCGTTACGTTTCAGCCTGACGGCCTGAACTCACCGCGGGTGAGCGTGCTTCCCGTCCACACGGACGGCAAGCACGCTCACCCGTTTCGCTATCCGTCACATGAACCCCACTCTCCCCACGCGTAATGTGCTCGGCGTCATCCGAGACACACAGACTCGAGATTCGAGGGGGAAATATGACTACTGGCGGATTCGATCCGAACCAAGGGCACCAACCGTTCGGCGCCCAGCCGCAGGGGGAACACCGGTACGGGCAGCAATCCAGTGGGCAACAGTTCGATTCGGGGCAGGCTTTCGGTACTGCACCGTTCGCCCAGCCCGATTTCGGGTTCGACACGTCCCGCCCGGGCGAGCTGCTTCCACGCCTGGGTGCGCGCGTAATCGACGGCCTGATCGTGGGGATTCCCACCGCCATCGTCACGACGATCATCTCGCTGGCACTCGGTTCGGTTCTCGGTAGCGTCGTCGGTGCCCTTCTCACCGCGGCTGCAGTGGTCGGGTACTTCGTGCTGCTGGAGACCACGCGCGGGCAGACCCCGGGTAAGCAGCTGTTCGGCCTTCGGGTGGTAGGACCGAACGGTGTACTGCCCACACAGCAGCAGTCGCTGATCCGGAACAGCTTCTACGTCCTTTCGGCGCTCGGCGGGCTGCCGCTGATCGGGCTCGTGTTCGGGCTCCTCGGCACGGTCGCGGCGATCGTCATCGGTGTGACGATCAACAGCAGCCCCACGAAACAGGGCAAGCACGACGAGCTCGCCGGCGGTACGCGCGTCGTTCAGGGCTGACCGCTGCCACTGGCGCTGCACCTACGGGTGAACGTACCTTTCGTCGCTTCAGATCGGACAAAAGGTACGTTCACCCGTTCCTGATTCGCGCCACTCCACCCGCAAGTGCTTGGATTGCGGCGTGACAGCCTCAGATCAGCACGTAGAGCAAGCCGACCATGCCACGTTCGCGCACGTCAGTCGCGGGTACTACCCCACGTTCGTCGCATTGTTCACCGCGACGCTGCTGATCTCGAATATCTGCGCGACCAAGGGGGTCGCATTCTTCAGTGATTCTTCGCTGACCCTCGGGCCGCTGCAGATCCTGCCCGTCATCACCGACGGCGGCTTCTTCCTCTTCCCGCTCGCCTACATCGTCGGCGACGTCCTCAGCGAGGTGTACGGGTTCAAGTCGACGCGTCGGGCCATCTATCTGGGATTCGGCGCCCTGATTCTCGCCGCGTTCTGCTTCTGGCTCCTCATCGCACTCCCCTCCGCCGATTTCTACGAAAACCAGGACGCCCTCAGCGCCGTCGTCGGTGTCTATCCCCGACTGTTGCTCGCCGGACTGGCCGGTTATCTGGTGGGCCAGATGCTGAACTCGGCGACGCTGGTCCTCATCAAGGAGCGCACCAAGGAAAAGCATCTGTGGGCGCGGCTGATCGGCTCCACCGTCATCGGGGAATTCGCCGACACGCTGATCTTCTGCTCCATCGCCGCCGGCGCCATCGGTATCTCGACGTGGACCGATTTCGTCAACTACGTGATCGTCGGTTTCCTGTGGAAGACGCTGGTGGAGGTGCTGGTCATGCCCATCACTTATCGGGTCATCGCCTACGTGAAGAAGCGCGAACCGACCTACGTTCTCGCGGCGTAGAAGCGGCCCAGGGTGTCGACCTTGAACTCGTCGAAGTAGCCGCCCTCGATGCTTCCCCGGATCTGGTCGACCAGCCGCACGGTGAACCGTTCGTTGTGGATGGTGCAGAGGGTCGACGCCAGCATCTCCTTGGCCTTGAACAGGTGATGGAGGTACGCCCGCGTGTAGTTGGCGCAGGTGTAGCAGTCGCAGTTCTCGTCGATCGGCGTGAAGTCCCGACGGTTCTTGCTGGTGTTGATATTGAAGCGGCCGTCCGGGTGATAGATCGCCGCGTTGCGCGCCACGCGTGACGGGTTGACGCAGTCGAAGGTGTCGGCGCCGTTCTCGATGGCCACGAAGAAATCGTCCGGCTCGCTGATGCCGAGCATGTGCCGGGGCTTGTGCTCGGGCAGCTCCTCGTTGCACCAGCGGACGATGGTGCCGAGGTTCTGCTTCTCCAAAGCGCCGCCGATGCCGTACCCGTCGAATCCGCGTCCGCTCTCCCCGCGAATCGACTCGAGTCCGCGGCAGGCCTGCCTGCGTAGATCCTCATACTGAGCGCCCTGAACCACACCGAAGAGGGCCTGATAGGGACGGTGCGCCCGCTCGGCCGTGAGCTTCTCGTGTTCGGCGATGCACCGCACCGCCCACGCCTGGGTCCGCTCCACGGACCTCTCCTGATAGCCGCGGGTGTTCAGCAGGGTGGTGAGCTCGTCGAACGCGAACATGATGTCGGCGCCGAGCTGATGCTGGATCTGCATCGACACCTCGGGCGTGAACCGATGCCGCGACCCGTCCAGGTGCGATTTGAAGGTGACGCCGTCGTCGTCGACTGTGGCCAGACGTTCCTTGCCCTTCGCGATCACGTCGTCGGATCGCACGCCGACGGCCTCCATGGCGAGGACTTTCTTGAAACCCACCCCCAGCGACATCACCTGGAAGCCACCGCTGTCGGTGAAGGTGGGGCCGTCCCAGTTCATGAACTTGCCCAAGCCCCCGGCCTCGTCGACGATGTCCGGCCCGGGCTGCAGGTACAGGTGATAGGCATTGGCGAGCACGGACTGCGCGCCGAGGTCCTTCATGCTCTCGGGCAGCACCGCCTTCACCGTGGCCTTGGTGCCGACGGCCACGAACGAGGGTGTCGCGAAGTCCCCGTGCGGCGTGTGAATGGTCCCGGTCCGGCCCAGCCGGCCCTCGAGTCGCGTGCCTACGGTGAAGAACGGATCGGGCGGGGTGGGGACTACAGCATTCACTGGTGTATCCAATCACGGCCGGCCGTGCGCACTTCCTCACCTCCGGTATGCGCGGGTGAGTCAGCCGGGAAAGTTTGGGTATCCCCCCGGCAGAGTCGGCGCGAGGAGTCCTCCGGATCGCCCGGGAGGCGGCCGGCCCGAGGAGACAAGGGGTCAGGTATGTCGCACACAGCGTTGAAACCCTTCTATCGGCAGGTGCAGTCGCACTACGACCTTTCGGACGACTTTTTCGCACTGTTCCTCGACCCGACCATGACGTACAGCTGCGCGTACTTCGAACGCGAGGACATGACCCTGGAGGAGGCTCAGCGCGCGAAGATCGATCTGTCACTGGGCAAGTGCGATCTGCACCCCGGAATGACCCTTCTCGACATCGGGTGCGGCTGGGGCGCGGCGATGTTGCGGGCGATGGAGAAGTACGACGTCAACGTCGAAGGCCTCACGCTCAGCCGTAATCAGTACGACCACGTGAGCAGGCTGCTGGCGGACCATCCCGGTCCCCGGACGGGCCGAGTCCATCTCCGGGGATGGGAGGAATACCACGACAAGGTGGACCGGATCGTCAGCATCGGCGCCTTCGAACACTTCCGGCGCGAACGGTACGACACCTTCTTCGCCAACTGCTACGACATGCTGCCGGACGACGGCCGGATGCTCCTGCACACGATCATCGGCCACCCCCTGTCGGCCCTGAAGGAGATGGGCATCCCGGTGACTCGCGAGAACGCCCTCTTCCACATCTTCATCAAGCGGCAAATCTTCCCGGGTGGCCAACTGCCCCAACCGCAGTGGATCGAAGAAGCCGTCGACAAGGCGAACTTCCGGATCGAGCGGATTCAATCATTGCAGCAGCACTACGTGCGGACGCTCGAGCACTGGGCCGACGCTCTGACGGCACGCCGCGCCGAGGCGATCGAGCTGTCCTCATCGGAAATGTATGAACGGTTCATGAAGTATCTTCTCGGTTGCGCCGCCCATTTCCGGTCCGGGCACATCGACGTCATGCAGTTCACCCTCGTCAAATAGGGAGACCGGTCAGACGTCGGCACCCACGAACTGGCTGTTGTACAGCCGGTAGTACGCACCGCGGGCGATCAGCAGATCTTCATGGCTGCCTTGCTCGACGATCCGCCCGTCCTCCATCACGACGATCAGATCGGCGTCGCGAATCGTCGACAGCCGGTGTGCGATCACGAAGCTGGTGCGGTCGCTGCGCAGGACCGCCGTGGCGTGCTGCACCAGCAGTTCGGTACGGGTGTCCACCGAACTCGTCGCCTCGTCGAGGATCAGGATCGACGGCTGCGAGATGAAGGCGCGCGCAATCGTGATCAGCTGCTTCTCACCGGCGCTGATGTTGCTGCCTTCCTCGTCGATGACGGTGTCGTAGCCGTCGGGCAGCGAGTGGACGAACCGGTCGACGTAGGTGATCCGTGCCGCCGCGAGAATCTCCTCCTCCGTGGCGTCGGGCCGGCCGTAGGCGATGTTGTCGCGGATGGTGCCCCCGAACAACCAGGCGTCCTGCAACACCATGCCGATCCGGGACCGCAGGTCGTCCCGAGACATCTCGGCGATGTCGACACCGTCGAGGAGGATCCTGCCGCCGTCGAGGTCGTAGAACCGCAGGATGAGGTTGACCAGCGTGGTCTTTCCCGCGCCGGTCGGCCCCACGATCGCGACCATCTGTCCCGGCTCGGCCACCAGTGACAGGTTTTCGATCAGCGGCTTCTCCGGCGAGTAACTGAAGGAGACGTTCGAGAACTCGACGTGTCCCTTCGCCAGCTCGGGGGTCCGGGCGTCGAGCAGATCCGGCTCTTCCTCGTCCTCGTCGAGGATCGCGAACACCCGCTCCGCGGAGGCCACACCCGACTGCATGAGGTTGACCATGGCGCCGATCTGGGTGAGCGGTTGCGTGAACTGGCGGGAGTACTGGATGAACGCCTGCACGTCACCGAGACTCATCGTGCCGGACGCCACCCGCATGCCGCCGAGGACGGCGATGGCCACGAAGTTGAGGTTTCCGAGGAACATGATCGCGGGCATGATGAGGCCCGAGATGAACTGCGCCCGGTAACTCGCTTGGTACAGGTTTTCGTTCTGTTCCTCGAACCGGGCCTCCACCTCACGGCTGCGGCCGAACACGGTGACCAGTTCATGGCCGGTGAAGGCCTCTTCCACCTCGGCGTTGAGCGCCCCGGTCGATTTCCACTGCGCAACGAAATGCGTCTTGGAGCGTTTCGCGATCTGCGCTGTCACCAGCACCGACAGCGGGACGGTGAGTACGGCGATGAGTGCGAGCAACGGCGAGATCACGATCATCATCACCAGGATGCCGATCACGGTCATGGCCGACACGATCAGCTGGCTCATCGTCTGCTGCAACGACTGCGACACGTTGTCGATGTCGTTGGTGACGCGACTGAGTAGGTCACCGCGGGAATGGGAATCGAAGTAGCGCAGCGGAAGCCGGTGGATCTTCCGTTCCACCTCGGCGCGCAGGTTCTTCACCACTCCCTGCACGACGATGTTGAGGAGGTACCCGGACAGCCACATGAATACCGACGACCCGACGTACAACGCGAGGACGATCGCGAGAACACGACCGAGTGCCCCGAAGTCGATACCGACTCCGGGTATCACGGCCATGCCGGACACCATGTCCGCGAACGTGCCCTGTCCGTCGGCCCGCAGAGCGGCGACGGCCTGGTCCTTCGACATTCCCGCCGGCAACTGCTTGCCGACGATGCCGTCGAAAATGATGTTGGTGCCCTGACCGAGAAGGCGCGGCGCGATGGAGGTGAGCACCACCGCCACCCCGGCGACCAGAATGACGGTGCTCACGGCGATGCGATGTGGCCGCATCCGCCCCAGCAACCTCTTGGTGGACGGCCACAGAGCGTGCGGCTTGGAGCCGGGCGCTCCGGGCGCGACCGGCCCCGGGATACGGGGGCCCGCCGGCTTCTCGGCGGTGGCGGTGCTCGTGCGATCGCTCATAGGGCTTCCTGAATCGATCGTTGGGATTCGACGATTTCGACGTAACAGGGGCAGGTGTCGAGCAGGTGGTCGTGGGTACCGATTCCGACGATGGCGCCGTCCTCGAGCACCACGATCTGGTCGGCCTCCACGATGGTCGACACCCGTTGCGCCACAAGGATCACGCAGGCGTCCGCCGTTTCCGGTTCGAGCGCGGCGCGCAGTCGCGCGTCGGTGGTGAGGTCGAGAGCAGAGAACGAATCGTCGAAGAGGTAGATCGACGGGCGGCGCACCAGAGCCCGTGCGATGGCCAGGCGCTGTCGCTGCCCACCCGACACGGTCGTGCCCCCCTGCGCGATGGGGGTGTCCAGGCCCTCCGGCATCGCCCGGACGAAATCGGCGGCCTGCGCGATCTCCAGCGCGTGCCACAACTCCTCTTCGCTCGCGTCGGGCTTGCCGTACCGCAGATTGGTGGCGACGGTGCCCGAGAACAGATACGGCCGTTGCGGAACCAAACCGATCCCCGACCGCAGAACGTCGAGGTCGAGGCGCCGTACGTCGACATCGGAGACGGTGACGGTGCCGGCCGTGGCGTCTATGAGGCGGGGGATCAGCGAGAGCAGCGTGGTCTTACCGGATCCGGTGCCACCGATGATGGCGGTGGTTTTGCCCGGTTCTGCCCGGAAGCTGATGTCGCGGAGCACCGGTTCGTCGGCGCCGGGGAACTTGAATTGCGCGTCACGCAGTTCCACCACCCCCGGATGCTCGATCCGGGTGACAGGTTCGGCCGGCGGGACCACGGTCGACTCGGTGGCCAGAACCTCACCGATGCGTTCTGCACATACCGTCGCCCGCGGTGCCATCATCGCGATGAACGAGGCCATCATCACCGACATCAGGATCTGCATGATGTAACTGAGCATCGCCGTCAGCGAACCGATCTGCATACTGCCGCTGTCGATTTCGTGCCCGCCGAACCAGATGACGGCCACGCTGGTGATATTGGCGATCACCATGACCAGGGGAAACATGATCGCGGTGAGGCGGCCGACGCGCAGGGCGGTCTGGGTGAGTTGTTCGTTGGCCGTCTCGAAACGCTCGATCTCGGAGCGTTCACGGACGAACGCCCGGACCACGCGGATGCCGGTGATCTGCTCGCGCAGGACGCGGTTGACACCGTCGATCCGGGTCTGCATCTCGCGGAAGGCGGGCACCATCCGCGAGATCACGAACCCCATGGACAATCCGAGGACCGGCACGGTGACGGCGAGGATCCAGGCGAGCCCGACATCCTCGCGTATCGACATCGCGATGCCGCCGATGCACATGATCGGCGCCATCACCAGAATGGTGCAGCTCATCACGACGAGCATCTGCACCTGCTGCACGTCGTTGGTGTTACGGGTGATCAGCGACGGTGCACCGAACCGGCCGAATTCGCGGGACGAGAAGCTACCGACCTGATGCATCACCGCCCGGCGCACGTCACGCCCAAAGCCCATGGCCGCGCGCGCGCCGAAGTACACGGAACCGATGGAACACACAATCTGGACGAGGGTGACGAGCAACATCACGCCACCCGTCCACAGGATGTAACCGGTGTCGCCCTTCGTGACCCCGTTGTCGATGAGGTCGGCATTGAGGCTGGGGAGGTAGAGCGCGGCCGCCGTCGCGACCAGTTGGAACAGGACCACCAGCATCAATTCCCGCTTGTACGGGCGAAGGTAGGTGGAGAGCAAGCGGTTCAGCATGGGCTGCGGTCCTGACGCGTCATCATGATCTTCGAAGGTTACCGGGCCTGCGGCCCGTGAGTGGTTGAGGAGTCCAGAGACTCCTCAACCACTCACGGGCGCGGAGCGCCTACTAGCGCGTCGTCCGACTCGGGGAGCGCCTGGCGTAGCTTCTCGCCCTCGATGTCGACGTTGGGCAGGATCTTGTCGAGCCACTTGGGCAGCCACCAGGCCTTGTCGCCGAGCAGCGCCATGACCGACGGGATGATCACCATCCTGACCACGAAGGCGTCGAAGAACACGGCCACCGCCAGAGCAAAGCCGATCGACTTGATGAACGAGTTGGGTTCGGCGATGAAGGCGGCGAACACCGACATCATGATGACGGCCGCTGCGCTGACGACGCGGGCGCCGTGGTTGAAGCCGACGGTGACTGCCTGCTTCGCGGTCGCACCGTGGACGTACTCCTCACGCATCCGCGTCACCAGGAACACCTGGTAGTCCATCGCGAGCCCGAACACCACTCCGATCAGGAAGATCGGCATGAAGCTCACGATCGGCTGCGGGTTGGCGATGAGGCCTCCCCAGCCTTCCTGGAACACGGCGACCGTGGCACCGAAGGTTGCGGCGACGCTGAGCAGGAAGCCGAGCGTTGCCGTCAGCGGCACCAGTATCGAGCGGAACACCAGCAGCAGGAGGAGGAAGGCGAGACCCACGACCACGGCGAGGTACGGAATCAGCGCATCCTGCAGCGTCTCGGACACGTCACCTTCGAGCGCGGTCTGCCCGGTGACGCCGTAGTTGACGCCGATCGAGTCGTGCAACTCCGCCTCCGCACCGCGGATGTTGTTCACCAGATCCATCGTCGCCGGATCGCTGGGGGCACTGGACGGCGTCACCAGGATTTGCGCGGTGTCACCCGCCCGGTTCACGCCCACGATCTGAGCGTTCGACACGTCGTCCTGCGCCGAGATGGTGTTCACCACTTCGTCGAACGCGGCAGCCGGTGTGCCGGAGGTGAGGTCCTTGGCGTCGACGACGACGAGCAGTGGACCGTTCTTGCCGGGACCGAATCCTTCGCCCACCAGGTCGTAGGCCTGCCGCGAGCTGGTGGCGGGGTCGCCTGTGCCCTCACTCGGAAGAGCGAGGCTGAGTCCCGTCGCGGGAATGGCGAGTGCGCCCAGCAGCACGACACCGGCGATCAACGGAATGGCGGGTCTGCGCACCACTGCGCTGATGTAGCGCAGCGCGAAGCTCGGCTTGCCCTCGTCGTCTTCGAGGTCACGACCCTGCAGAAAAGGGATCTTTCCGGCAAATGCCTTGCGCCCGAACAACCCGAGGATGGCCGGCAGCAGTGTGAGCGCGATCATGACGGCGATGAGCACCGTGAACGCGGCGGCCGCACCCATGTCCGTGAGGAACGGGATTCCGACGACGCGCAGCGCGATCAGCGCGATGATGACCGTGAGACCGGCGAACACCACGGCGGAACCGGCGGTGCCGACGGCACGTCCCGCCGCTTCCGAGCGGTCCGACGTGAGGGAGAGTTCGTGTCGGAAACGCGACACGATGAACAGTGAGTAGTCGATGGCGACTGCGAGGCCGATCATGATGGCCAGGGTGGGCGTCATCGAACTCAGGTCGGTGAACCCGGTGGCCACGGTGATTCCCAGGCTGCCGATCATGATTCCGATGATCGCGGTGATCAAGGGGAGGCCGGCTGCGACGAGCGAGCCGAAGGTCAAGGCCAGAACCACGGCCGCCACACCGATTCCGACGAGCTCGGTGGCGCCGCCCGGCGGTTCGGCATCGTTGGCGGCCGATCCACTGATCTCGACGGTCAGGCCGGCGTTGCGGCCGGCGTCGGCTGCCGACGAGATCTGTTCGCGCAGAGCCTTGTCCACGTCGCCCATGTCGCCCTTGAAGGGCACCTCGACGTAGCCGACGGTCTTGTCCGCGTTCAGCGGTGACAACGCCTGTGCGTTCGCGACGGCCGTCTCTTCGCTGATCCCCTTGTCCGCGGCGGAGGACTTCGCCATGTCGAGGAGCTGCGTGTTCGCCTCGACCGGGTTGACCAGTGCCAGCGCGGCGTCGGCTCCCGAAGCAACCGCGGGATCGACCTTGGCCGCATCCTGGACCTGTTCGATTCCCCGCACCTTGGCGAGCACGGCGTCCATCGCCTGCCGGCTCTGTTCACTCTCCAGGGTCTGCCCCTCGGGTGCGGCGAAGACGAACCTGGCGCTCACCGCTTCCATGGGGTTGTTGCCGGCCGCTTCGGGGAAGCGCTCGGCCATCAAGTCCTGCGCCTGCTGCGCTGGGGTGCCGGGAATGGAAAACGAGTCCTTGGTGGGACCCGACAGGGTCGCCGCCCCGACACCCATGAGGACGAGGATCACCAACCAGACGCTGATGACCGCACCTTTTCGCCGGTAGGCGAATCTGCCGATCCGATAGAGATAGGTGGCCACTGGAGGCTCCTTCTGAGTCGGTGGAACGAGGGGTCGGGCGCAACCGGTTACGGCTGCGGGATTCCCTGACGGAGTTGACGCATGGCGTCGCGGACCAGTTCTTCGGGTCCGCTCGCACCCGATTTGCCGCTCATCCACAGATCGAGCGACACCTTGCATGCCGAGCCGACTGCCATGTGCAGCAGGTTGGGGTAGAGGTCGGTGTCGATATTCGTGCCCGTTCGTTCGGCGATCACCTCACCGACCAGGCGGGTCACCCGAAGGTGCACCTCGAGCTTCTTCGCGAGCAGCGCGGGACTGGTCTCGACGAGCTCCATCATCACGACGGTCTCTTCGAGGGGTTTCGCGGGATCGGTGACGATCTGGACCACCACGTGTTCGAGGGAATCCCAGATCGGCTCGTCTTCCGGACGAGCGCGGAGCAGGTTCACCCAGTCGTGAACGGACTCCTCGAAATGCGCCAGAACCGCCTCTTCCTTGCTGGAGAAGTAGTTGTGGAACGTCCGAGTCGACACACCCGCCTCGGACGCGATGGCGTCGGCGGTGACGCATTCGATGCCCAGCGCCCGGGCCAGGCGCGCGGCGGCACCGCTGAGAGCCGCGCGAGTGGCGGCTTTCTTACGGTCCCGCAGTCCCATTTCCGAAATCACTCCATCCACCGTACAGAACTTGCAGAACTCTGCAATTTTGCAGAGGAGTGCAATTTCTATGACGTTGACCACTCGACCGTTCGGCTGTGCTCGCCGTCACCGCTGAACTACCGTGGATTCATGGCAGATTCGGCCGTGCCGCTGTCGTTTCGGTCCGACGAGATAGACCGAGACGCCCTCGAACAACTCGCCTCCGTCCTCGACATCCAGGCCGAGCGGCCGGGAATCCGACGTCTGCGCGCCTGGTCCCACGACGCCCTCCACCTCGAACCGGGCGAACACACGCTCGACATCGGCTCGGGAACCGGATCGGAGACCCGGACAATGGCTCGTGCCGTCGGCGCGGCGGGGCGAGCGATCGGGCTGGACCCGAATCCCGGAATGGTGCTCCTCGCGCGCGAACGGACGGAGGCCGCGCGGTCGACGGCGCAGTTCGTCGTCGGCACCGCCTACTCCCTACCCTTCGCGACGGGCAGTCTGGACGCCGTGCGCTGCGAGCGGGTCTTCCAGCATTTGACCGAGCCGGAACGAGCGGCAGCGGAAGTGGCGCGCGTCGTGAAACCGGGCGGAAGAGCCGTGATCCTCGACAGCGACTGGGGAACGGCGATACTGCACCCGGGCGATCCCGACGTTCTCGCGCGCATCACCGGCGTGATGCTGACGAACACCGCCAATCCGTATTCGGGCCGGCTTCTGCCGGGTCAGTTGACGCGGGCCGGACTCGTCGTCGAGGACACAGGTTCGCAGGCACTGATGCAGGAACCCGGCGACGCCACGGGTCCGCTGGTCACAATGATGATGGATGCGGCGGTGGCCGAAGGCGCGATCTCCCCCGCCGAACGGAGAGCCATTCTCGAGCAGCTGGAGTCGGGCGCCCACACCGGCGACTTTCACATGTCCGTGACGATGTTCGGATACCTCGCGCGCAAGCCCTGAGCGGCGGCCCGCACGATCAGCCGCGCTGTGCGTCCTCGGCCGCCGGTGCAGCCGCACGGGGGCGGCGCTCCCACGCACCGGGATCCGCGGTGAGTGCGGTGAGGAAGTCTGGGAGCCGCTGCTCCGCGATGTCGGCCACACTCACGTTCTCGAGTACCGCACGCAGGTTCACTCGCACGGCGATCCACACGTCTTGCAGCTTGGCCGCCGGCCCGCCGTATTCCACGTCCTCGGGCCTCTCGCCGCGCACCGAGGCCAGCGGCCCCTCGACGGTACGAATCACGTCGGCGATGGAGATGTCCGACGCCGGACGGGCAAGCCAGTATCCGCCGTCGGGGCCGCGCCTGCTGTTCACCAGTCCCCCACGACGGAGGTCGGCGAGCACGGCTTCGAGGAATTTGTGCGGAATGGTCTGCGCATGCGCGAGGAACTCGGCTTTGGACGGTGACGGCCCGGCAGCGGCCAATTCGATGAGCGTCCGCACGGCGTAGTCCACCTTGGCGGTGATGTGCACACCAAATTCCTATCACCTGAGTATGAAAAGGAGCAAACGTGCGCCGAGGGTCCGTGAGTGATCGCCATCACGTACCGTGAACTGGACGATCGTATTGTGCGGAGGACGCATGTGGGACACCGTGATGTCGGCGTGGACTTCGGCCCTGTTCGAGCCACTTCACGAACCTGTGACGCTCGCCGTTCCCGCGTTCGTGGTGTTCCTCGCCATCGAGTGGCTGGCGGCCCGCCACCTCGAGGACGCGGCGATCGGGCCCGACGGCAGGTCCCGTCCGGCACCCGGTGGATACGAGCGCCGCGACGCCCGTGCAAGCGTGTCGATGGGCGCGGTCTCCATCGCGACGACGGCGGCATGGAAGCTGCTGGCACTCGTCGGTTACTCCGCGATCTGGGTGTATCTCGCACCGTGGCATTTACCGGCGGACGCCTGGTACACCTGGGTGATCCTGCTGGTCGGAGTGGACCTCCTCTTCTACGCCTACCATCGGATGGCCCATCGCATCCGGCTGATCTGGGCCACCCATCAGGCGCATCACTCCAGTGAGTACTTCAACTTCGCCACCGCGTTGCGGCAGAAGTGGAACAACAGCGGCGAGATCGTGATGTGGATTCCACTGCCGCTCATCGGTATTCCACCGTGGATGGTCTTCATCGGCTTCTCCGTGAACCTCGTCTACCAGTTCTTCGTGCATACCGAGCGAGTCGACAAGCTTCCCCGGCCGATCGAATTCGTGTTCAACACTCCCTCTCATCACCGGGTTCACCACGGCTGCGATTCCGAGTATCTCGACCGCAATTACGCCGGAATCCTCATCGTGTGGGACAGAATGTTCGGGACCTTCCGGGCCGAAACCCACCGCCCCACTTATGGGCTCACCAAACCGGTCGGGACGTACAACATCTGGAAGCTGCAGACCCATGAGTACGCCGCGATCGGGCGGGACTGGCGCGACGCGCGGTCGTGGCGAGACAAACTCGGCTACGTGTTCGGACCGCCCGGATGGGCGCCGTCAGGAGCGCGCCAGGCTGATCAGGAAGTCCACGGTGCCGCGGCCGTCCACGGTCACGAAGCCCAGTGACGGTGGCTGCACTCCGAAGTCGGTCCAGGTGACCGGGATGCTGCCCGAGGCGATCAGGTCGTCGCCGGAACGCAGAACCTCGATGTCCACCGTGACCGGACGCGACTGCCCCTCGAGCGTCAGGGTGCCCTGGGCGGTCACCGTCCCCACCGAACCGTCGTCGGGAAGACCGGACAGGTCGACCGGCTCGTCGACGGTGAATGTGGCTGTCGGATGGGTGTCGGTGTCCATCACGTTGCCGCGGAACTGAGCGTCTCGACGCGGCTGATCGGTGGTGATGCCGGCGACCTGCACGCTCACCTCGCCGGCGGTCAGCTTCTCGCCCTCGACGGTGGCCGAACCGGCGACTTCACCTGTGGAACCGACCACTGTCACGCTCGCGCCGTTGAGGATTTCGTGGACGGTGTATCCCGCGGCGGTCTGGTTCGGCGCCTCGCCGGGTACGACCGTCCACTGCCCGTCGACCGACCCGGAAGCCGCCTCGGCGCCCTCGGTCGACACCGACGCCGCCGGGGCATCGTCCTCGGCGATGAACTGACCGTATGCCCACGGGCCGACCAGGACCGCGAGCACGAGAACGGCAACGACTCCGCCGATGGCCCACCACAGCTTCTTCATGCAGACAGGGTAGTTGCAGCTTCAATGGCTGTCACTCGGTTCGCGCGGTGGGGTCGTCGCTGGTGCATCGTCGAACCCACCGAGACATACGTGTGCCCCGCTCGGGTGGGAATCCGAACGGGGCGTCGGTATTCCGGGTCAGCGTTGCTGTTCTCGGACCGTGTCCTTCGCATCGGCCGCACGGCCCTGCACGTCCTGAGCGGCGGACGTTCCCTCCGCCTTCACGGTGTCCGCGGCCTCGGTCACCGTCTCTTTGACCGCCTGGGTGGCGTTCTGGGCGGGCTCCTTCAGGTTCTGGGCCGCGTCCTTCGCGACATCGGTCAGTTCCTGCGTGAGGGGCTCGGCCTTCTCCTTCACCGCGAGAGCGGCCTCCTGTTCGCGCTCACTCGCGGGAAGCATCGACGCCACCAGCAACCCGGCACCGAAGGCGATCAGTCCGGCCGCCAACGGGTTGCCCTGCGTGTGCCGGCGCACCGCGCGCGGAGCTGACTGCGCGGCGTCGGCGGCGGAACTCTGCGCGTCGGCGAGGCTGGAGCCGGCGTCCTGCGCGGACCCCATCACGCGGTCGCGCACGCCGCCGACCGCGCTGGTCATCCTGCCCACCTTTCTCTTCGCAATGGTGGTGGGGTTCGCTTCCCGAGCGAGGGTGTCCACGTCGGCGCTGAGATTACGGCGGGTGCGTTCGATGTCGGCGCGGATACGGTCGGGGTCCTGGCTGGTGGTCATGGCGACTCCTGGGGGTGAGGGGTGAGCGCGTCGGGAATTTTCTTGGCGGTGTCGGTGGTCTGCGGGAGGCCACGCGCCTTCTTCAGTGCCGCCCGGCCGAGTACGGCCAGAACGGCGGCGATGATCGCCCACACGAGCATGACGACCAGCGCGGACCAGCCGCGTCCGATCGCATTGCCGAGGCTCCACCATGCGGCAACGGACAGGAAGAGCACCGCAAAGTGCGCGGCTACCGCGGCGCCGGCCAGCATGCCCGCGCCCTTACCGACGCGATTGGCGGTCTGCGTCGCTTCGGCTTTCGCGAGCGCCACTTCTTGACGCATCAGGACGGTGAGATCTTCGCTGACGTTCGACAGCAACTCGCCGATGGAAGGCGGCTCTGTGCCGTTTCCTTCGGTGTGAGGTCCGTAGGGTGCGCTCATCGCGTCACGTCCGGGCCGGCCGGCGGGTACCCGGTCTCGGGGTAGCCGGATTCCTGCGTGTACCCGGGTTGCTGCGAGTACCCCGGCTGCTGGGTGTAGCCGGGCTGCCCGGTGTATCCGGGTTGCCCGGTGTATCCGGGTTGGGCGTACCCCGGTTCCGTGTATCCGGGCTGCTGCGAGTACCCAGGCTGGGTGTAGCCGGGCTGTGGCGAAGGTGGATATTGGGAGGGCGGGTACTGCGGCGGCGCGTCGTACAGCCGCTCCGGCTCCGGAGGGAGTGCTCCCGCATCCGGAACCTCCGGCGGCCACTGTTCACCCTGACCTGCGCGGGCACGGTTCGGCGCGGCGGCACCGCTGTCGTCGTTCGCCGCCATCAACGAGCGGCCGAGTCGACCGGCGAGCAACCCGGCGCCGGCGGCCAGAGCGAGGAAGGTGCCTGGTTTGCGCCGCGCGAATCGCGTCACTTCATCGAGAACGTGCCCGGGTTCGCGGTCGTCCAGCCACGAGGCGATGGCGTGTGTTTTTTCGGCGACCTGCTTCGTGAGATCGGTCGCCATTC
The DNA here is from genome assembly GCF_033142305.1 of Rhodococcus sp. IEGM 27. Taxonomy (NCBI): domain Bacteria; kingdom Bacillati; phylum Actinomycetota; class Actinomycetes; order Mycobacteriales; family Nocardiaceae; genus Rhodococcus; species Rhodococcus sp. IEGM 27. The sequence goes on from NZ_JAWLSG010000006.1 coordinate 160,411, forward strand.
CGGGCTGCTCGGAGTTTCTCGCCATCGATCCGAACTCGTCACCGAGGGCCCGAAGGCCCGACGCCACTCGCTTCTGTTGCGTAGCTGCCTGATCAGTCAATTCGCTCCGTGTTTGCTGCAGAAGGTCTTTAGCCTGCTGCGTCGCCTCGCCGGCGACATTCTGTGCTTGTTCACCTGCGACACCGGCGACGTGCTTGCCTGCCCCGGCCGCATCACTCGCGACCTCTGTCGCCTGCTGCTTCGCGACGTCCGTCGTCGACTCGTCCTGTGTGCGCGTTGTGGGCGTGTGCGTTGTGGGATCGGCCCACGCACCCGCTTGGTCTTGTGTGGGGTTACCACCGGGAATAGTCATGTGTTGGCCCTGCCTCCTGCGTGAACGTGTGTACGCGTCGGTCCGTACGAAGCGGACGTGTTGTTGCAGTTACCCCACGCCCTCGACCCGAAACAGGCAGCGGCACATCGATCCAGGATCTCGGGAAATATGTCGGCGTACAAAGAATTCACCGGCGGAAGGTGAGATCATGCGGCGCCGAACTCGGCAACGCGCACTAAGAAGTAGCCAGCTCTGCTACTGCAGGAACTGAGAGCCGCCGCGGGCAGTGCTGTCGGCAGCACGTCGAGTCGGTGCGGCGGGCTGCTGCGGGGCGATCGCAGGCCCCATCCAGCGTCGGAGATATCGACGCATCTCATCGTCGCTCCTCGGCGGGTTTCCCGGGGAAACGAAGAACGACTGCATGGTTCGAAGGACGTACTCGACGAGATCCGCGAGAGCGGGGTCGTCGTACCCGCAGCCCTCCCAGTCGACGTCGAAGCGCTTGATCATCGTCATCCCGAAGGTGCGCGCCTCGTGCGAGGTGATGCCCTCGGGATCGACGTTCGAGTACGAGCTCGACAGCAGTATGCCGAGGTGGGGGGTCCGACGCACCTCGGCCAATGTGTACACCACTGCCTCGATCATCGCGTCGACCGGATCCTCGATGCCCTTCACCTGCCGGGTCAGTCGATCGAGAAATCCGTCGACGGACGCGATGGCGGCCGCCCTCATCAGTGCGTCGGCGCTGGGAAAGTATCGGTAGACCGTCTGGCGGATAACGCCGAGCGACTCCGCCACATCGGCGATGCTGATCGCCGAACCCGTTTGTCCGATCAATTCGACTGCGGCGGCAACGATTCGGCGAGACGCTTCGTCATCGTCGCCGGGTGGACTACCCCCCCAGCCGCGCCTTCGTGCCACTGCCGCTTCCTCGGATCGAGTTTTGTCCGTCGGGCGCGCGGAACCACGGCGGGAGCGCGCCCATCCAGATGAACGGCGACGCTACCACAGAGCCCCCCGCCGACATTTCGAACCTGAGCCTCGAAAGTAATCATACAGATATGCCGCCGTATGTATGATCGTTGCCACTGAGGCTTCCACCCAGCCCGTTTCGAAAGACGAGGTATCGCACAGTGACCGATCTACAAGTCCGAAAGATGCGCTTCGCGTTCGCGGATTACGACGTGCCGTTCGTGTGGAACGAGGAGAATCCGGCCTTCTCGAGCATGGCCAACGCGGTCTCGTTCCTGGCGATCGGCTTCGAGAAGATGATCGTGAAAATGATTCTCCAAACCAAGCCGCTCATCACCGATCCTGCAGTTGCCGAGGAGGCGGACGCCTTCATGCGGCAGGAAGGGCAGCACTCGACGGCTCACCGCCAGCACGTCAAGGCACTGATCGATCGATACCCGGGACTTCAGGAGACCCTGGACGAGGTGATCGGAGAATTCGACCGGCTCACCGCCCAGACCTCGCTCAACTATCGACTGGCGTACACCGCCGATTTGGAAGCGACCTTCACTCCGGTGTTCAAGCTGATGCTCGACAACGATTCCACTCTGTTCCGGCCCGGAGACGACCGGGTCGCGTCCTTGTTCATCTGGCACTTCGTCGAGGAAGTAGAACACCGAAGTTCTGCGCTCATCATCTTCGATTCCGTTGTCGGGAGTGACATGTACCGGATGCGGATGGCCCCGTCGATCTTCCGGCACGTGCTGAAAGTGATCCGGATCGCCTGCGAAGGCTTCAATCGGCACGTCCCGCTCGAGGATCGCAAGGTCGATGCGCTGTCGATGTTCGCCTCGTACCGGCGTCAGCAGAACCTGCGCAAGCGGTTGCCCCTGCTGCGCGTCGAGGACAACGGCCCGATGATGCGCGCGTTCGACGATCTCCCGCTCGGCAAGCAACTCACCGCGTTGGTGGGCATCATCCGCAGCCAGCTGCCGCGGCACAACCCGGATCACGAGAAGCTGCCCGCACTCGCCGACGTGTGGTTCGAGCGTTACGAGGCCGGCTACGATGTCACGCACTGGTATTCCGCCGACACAGTTGCGTCTTCGGAGGCGCGCTGATGGCCGATCATTGCTCACCCACATTCGACCAACTCGCGTCGGCGCTCGGGTTCTCGTGCCAGGAAGCCGGAGGGCTCGTCGAGGTCCGCAACCCACTGGCGTTGGAAAACTGGACACTGCCTGTCCTCGAGCTCACCATCGTTCTCGGCTCTGTGCTCGCGCTCGTGGTCGCGATCGTGCGCATGCGACGGATGGGCGATCCCACCAACCTGGTGCTCTGGTTCGGCGCAACCGCGTACCTGTTCATCATCGAGCCGCCGCTGTACTTTCCCGCCGCCTTCGGCATCGAGGACCACGTGGACACGATGTTCGCGCACAACGTGTTCACCGTGGAGTTCCTCTGGGGCCGACTCCCGCTGTACATCATCTCGATCTACCCGCTGATGGCCACGATGGCCTTCGAGATCGTCAGAATGCTCGGTGTCTTCCGCAGGTACGGAGTGCTCGCCGGCGCGGTCTGCGTGGGCTTCGTCCACCACGCCTTCTACGAGATCTTCGACCATCTCGGACCGCAACTGCGGTGGTGGGAGTGGTCGACCGAGAATCCGATCAATCAACCGCTGTTCGATTCCGTGCCACTGCCGAGTGTCGTCGTGTTCGCTGTGCTGTGGCCGATGTCGCTGGCGTTCTGCGTGCAATTCTTCGTCGGCCGTCACGTCGACGAGGGCCGGCGCTTCTCCGGTCCCGAACTGGTGTGGCGCACAGTCGTCATCGGTGTCCTGGCGTCGCTGGGCACGTTCATCCTGCCGCTCCCGGCGACGGTATTCGGAATGGGCAGCACCACCGCCCGCGCCGTTCTCTACGCAGCGGAACTTCTCGTCGTCACCGTCGTCGCGATCTGGATTCTCGTCCGCCAGTGGATGCGGCTGCGCGGGGAGAAGGATGGACCCACGTACACCAACCACTTCGTCCAGCGCTACGGCGTGGTGTACCTGAGCGTGATGGCGCTGCTCTGGGCCACGGCGTTGCCCGACTACTTCGGGGCGGTCGACGGCGTCACGGACAACGGCGACCCGGTGGGCAACCTCTGGTACACACTCGCCTGCTTCGCGGTCGCGGTCCTGTGCGTCGTCGCCACCTTCACCGTGCCGCGGAGAAACACCGCAGGCAGCGACATTGCTTCCGCCGAAGCACCCGCAACAACAGGCCCGTAAACGCGAGAAAACCCCTGACCCGGTCTCGAGGACCGGATCAGGGGTTTTACCCTTGGCGGTGGCGGAGGGATTTGAACCCTCGGACGGGGGTTACCCGTCACACGCTTTCGAGGCGTGCTCCTTAGGCCGCTCGGACACGCCACCGCCGGTGACTTTACCGGATGTGACGCCCGAGCCTGAAATCGCCAGGTGGAGCCGCTTTACGTGAGCTTGTCCTTGAGGTTCGACGCGGCGTCCTTGACCTTCTCGCCGGCGTCCTTGACCGCGGACGATGCCTGATCGGCCTTGCCCTCGTCGCGAAGGTCCTTGTCGTTGGTGGCCTTGCCTGTGGTTTCCTTCGCCTGACCCTTGAGGTCTTCGGCCTTGTTCGATGCTTTGTCTGCGATTCCCATGAGATACCTCCGTGAATCCGTTTCGGACCCGGTGCCGGGCCCGGCGGCGCCTCGTTCGGTGCCTGTCTCCAGAGAAGCACGGATCGTGCCGACCCGGCTACACACTGTCGAGTACCCCACGAAAACGTTTGAAACCGGTCAGCGCCGTTCTCGGAAGAAATCCTCGAGGATCCCAGCACACTCGTCTTCGAGAACACCCCCGCGGACCTGCGGCCGATGGGTGAGTCGGCGGTCGCGGACGACGTCCCAGAGGGAGCCGACTGCTCCCGTTTTCGGTTCCCACGCGCCGAAGACGACACGCGACACCCGCGCGAGCACCAGCGCTCCTGCGCACATCGTGCACGGCTCGAGGGTCACAGCCAGCGTCGTGCCCTCGAGGCGCCACCCGTCGCCGTAGACCCTGGCCGCCTCCCGGAGCGCCATGATCTCCGCATGTGCTGTCGGGTCCGACATCGCCTCGCGTGAGTTGACCGCACGCGACACCTCGACCCCGTCGGCGTCGAACACCACGGCACCCACTGGTACATCGGCGTCGGTGGCGGCGCGCGCAGCCTCGATCGCCACGCGGATCATCCGCTCGTCGTCCTGAAGTGTCACCGGACGAGAACTATCGCGGAAGTTTGTCGAGAACCCCCGACAGCTCCGTGGTGAAGCCGAGGCGCTGAGCGATCATGCCCAGCTGCTCGTCCGGGTACAGGTCTGTTTCGGCGGTGATCACAGCCAGCACCGGTTCGGGGAGCCCCAGGTCGGCGAGGAGCGAGAGATCACCCTCCTCCCACGGCTCGACGTCGTCGAGGTCGTCCGGGTCGATGTCCGGCACCTCGATGTTCAGCGCCTCCAGGACATCCGCTGCGATGTCGTAATCGATGGCCGCGGTGGCGTCGGACAGCAGCAGTCGCGTGCCCGACGGCGCCGGCCGCAGAATGATGAAGAATTCGTCATCCACGTCCAGCAGACCGAAGAACGCGCCCGCGCTGCGGAGGGACCGTAATTCCTCCTCCGCGGCGCTCAAACTGGTCAGAGCGGCCGAGCTGAGGGCCTTGACCTTCCATCGGCCGTCCTCGTGTACTACCGCGACACCGAAGCCCTCCAGATCCTCAGCCCGATCCGACGAGGCGCTGTTGTTTCCCGCGCGCTGTGCACCCATGAGCGCAACGGTAGCCCGCGGGGTGCCGGTAAATGAAGTCCGTACACGAATGTGCCAACCTGAGCAGGTGTCAGATACCGCTTCCGCACCTCCGGTGTGCGTCCTGGGCCTCGGTTTGATCGGCGGATCCCTCCTCCGTGCCGCAGTACGGGCGGGCCGCGACGCGTGGGGCCACAATCGCTCCGCGCAGTCCGTCGAGGCCGCGCGGGCGGACGGATTCGACGCGGACACCGATCTGGTCGCGGTGCTTCAGAGGGCGTCGGCGGAATCGGCGCTCATCGTGATCGCCGTACCGGTCCCCGCCGTGGCAGCCACCCTGACCGCGATCGCCCTCTACGCCCCGAACTGCCCGATCACCGATGTGGTCAGTGTCAAAGCGGAAGTCGCGGCCGCGGCGGCCCGTCAAGGACTCGCAGACCGGTACGTGGGCGGGCACCCGATGGCCGGAACGTCGGCGTCGGGGTGGAGCGTCGGCAGCGCCGACCTGTTCCGGGAGGCGGTGTGGGTGGTCGGCACCGACGACGGCGTCGACCCCGGAATCTGGATGCAGGTGGCGCAGCTCGCCTTGGACTGCGGTTCCGTCGTCGTGCCCGCCGAATCCGCCGAACACGATCGGGCGGTGGCCCGGATTTCGCACCTCCCGCACCTGCTCGCCGAAACCCTGGCCGTGACCGGTGAGGCGGGTGGGCCGCTGGCGCTGGGGCTGGCGGCGGGGTCGTTCCGGGACGGCACTCGCGTCGCCGGAAGCGCACCCGGTCTGGTCCGGGCCATGTGCGAGGGAAACCGGAGTGCGCTGCTCATCGCCCTCGACGAGGCGCTTGAACTGCTGCAGAGCGCTCGGACCGAACTGGCCGAGGAGTCGTCCACGGCAACGCTCGTCGACGCCGGACATGCCGCCCGCACCCGATACGACAACCAGGAAACCTGGGACATCACCGGCATCGTGCCGGGCGACGACGGCTGGATCGAGGCGATGCGCGACGCGGGCCGCCGCGGTGGGCGGCTCCGCCGCCTGTGAGTGCTCGACGAGTGCAGAGACTCGTTAACCGCTCACGGGCGCGGAGCGCCTAAATCCGTTCCGCCAGCCCCGGGTAGTTGAGGATGAACCCTTCGGCGTCGACGGTGACCGACGAGCTGGACACCGGAGAAAGGACGTGAATCCCGTCCGGACCGCTGCTGTAGGTGAGGATGGCGCCCTCGACCCGGAGGTCGAGGAGGTTGACGTAGACGACGGGCACCTGAATGTCCTCGGAGCCGAGATGCATCCCGTACCGCCGGATCGGCAGAGTGTTGAAGAAGGGGCTGAGCACCATGTCCACGTCGAGGGCACCGTCGAATGTGGAGCGCTGATGGTGGGCACCGTGCTGCACCATCCACGTACCTTCCTCGTCGCGGCTGATCGACATCTGCCGCTCACCTGCGGCGACAGAGGTGCGCAGCGACAGCCGGCGGGTGACGCCGCTTTCGTCGGTGACGAGGTCGTAGGAGGCGCTGAACGCGGGGTGCTCGGGACATGTGCCGCCGATGATGCGGCCGGCAGCCTTGATGCGGTCACCGCTGAGCTGGACACGCACAGATTCCATACGGGGTGCGTTTTCCGCCCGCCACGTCAGTACTGCAGGCCAGGACGGGGCACCGGAGTCTTGGATGCTCACCTGTCTACGGTAATCGACGACGGCTCGCGGGGTGGCAATGGGCCGAGTTTCGTTGCAGCAGAGTTGCCGAGATCGGCTGCCCGGGCCCGATCCATCGCCGCGATGCGCGCGGAGAACACGATCAGGGCGCCCAGGCCGACGGCCACGTTGAGCAGCGCGCCGAATTCCTGGGCCACGAAATCGAAGACCTCTGTAAGCAGCACGGTGACGAGCGCCGCGGACCGCAGGAACTGCAACGGCCACATCTTGCCATTGCGCAGCCGCACCGTCGCGCTCCAGCACAGCACGAATGCGATGGCCGAACCGACGAGCTGACCGATGGTGGTGATGTCCGCTCCTGCGCCGCGCAGGTCGTCGTCGAGGGTGATGACCGCGCTGATCAGACCGAGCGTGGAGAAAACGGTCAGACCGACGGCAGCCGTCCACAGCATTCCAGGGCCCTTCGCGAACTCGGGTGTCGCACGTCGCGCGAGTTCGCGCACCGACGGCACCACCCGGCCTTGCCGATCGGGACAGCGGTCGAGCAGATCGGCAACGCACGCGACGGTCGACGCATCCGCCCCCGCCTCGCCCGCGCGACGGAGCTGAGCGAGGGCCTGCTCTCGCCGCACCCGGTCCAGCCCGCGGTCGAGGCCGCCCAGGGCAATGGCGGCCGCGTTGGCGACGTCCTCGGTGACGGTGGGCGGGCGCACGTCGTGCAGCCACCGATTGAGCAGCAGCAACACCACGATCACCACGTACATGATGGCGACGGACGGGCGGTAGAAGTAGTCGTTGGTCTTGGTGACGAACTTGCCGATCTCGTCGAGGAACAAGCCGAACCCGATGCCGCCCACGACGACGGCAACGATGCGCGGTTTCCGGCCGAGGAACGAGAACACCGTCACCAGAGCCACGATCATGCCGAGCCCGCCCCAGAGCACATGCGCGATGTGCAGAGAGGACCCGCCGACCTGGGGATAGCCCGTCAGGTGCAGGTAGGCGCGGGTGAGCAGGATCGTGAGGATGCCGATGATGACGAACGCCTCGACGAGACCGCTGCCCTGGGCGTCGCGCAAAAACAGCGACCTCTCGCGAAACCCGGGAATCATCGCGCCTCCCTGCGTACCCACCCACCCGAAGTCTAGGTCGCTCAGCCACCCGTGAGTGCTTGTTAACGCCCCGCTGTTAACAAGTACTCACGGGTCGTTGGTCAAAGTCGGTGCAGATCTCGAGTAACGTTCTCGGGTGACTGGTTCGTGAGGAAGGGTGCCGTGACGTCAACCGGGAGCATGGTGGGCCTGTTCGCCGGTATCGGCGGGCTCGAGTTGGGTCTCCGAGAGCACGGCTGGAACACCGAACTGCTCTGTGAGATCGATCCGGGCGCCCAGGCGGTTCTGCGTACCCGATTCCAGGACGTGCCGGTGCATTCCGACGTCACGAAGCTGCGGTCACTCCCCCAGGACATCGAGTTGGTCGCCGCCGGTTTCCCCTGCCAGGACCTGTCCCAGGCGGGGCGGACGGCCGGGATTACCGGCTCGCGATCGAGTCTGGTGGACGAGGTGTTCCGACTGGTCAAACGCCGCAAGGGTCCCCGCTGGCTGCTCATCGAGAACGTGCCGTTCATGTTGCAGCTCGGCCGGGGCGCCGCTATGAGGCATATCACCGACGCCCTCGAGGACCTCGGGTACATGTGGGCGTACCGGGTGGTCGATGCCCGAGCCTTCGGACTTCCGCAGCGACGTCAGCGGGTCTTGATGCTCGCTTCGCGTACCGACGACCCTCGTCCGGTGCTGTTCGGTGAGGATGCCGGGGAGCGCCCGGTGGGTGATCCGGCCGACTATCCCTGCGGCTTCTACTGGACCGAGGGCACCCGTGGACTCGGCTGGGCGGTCAATGCGGTCCCGACGCTCAAAGGTGGCTCTTCCGTCGGGATCGCCAGTCCACCGGCCGTGCGGTTACCGTCGGGCGAAATCGTCACTCCAGGGCTGATCGACGCCGAACGGCTCCAGGGATTCGATCCCGACTGGACCGCTCCGGCCGCGCTCGTCCCGGGCCTGCGCAATAGCCATAGGTGGAAACTCGTCGGCAACGCCGTGAGCGTGCGGATGGCGTCGTGGGTGGGTGGACGTCTGGTGGCGCCGGACGCCTACGAGCGCAGCGTCGAGACTCCCCTGAATCCCGGCGACGCGTGGCCCGCTGCGGCGTGGGGGATGAACCGGCAGGCATTTCGGGTGCACATGTCGACGTGGCCGGTCCAAGAACCCTACGAGGATCTCAGCGGGTTTCTCGAGGACACCCGGCTGTTGTCCGCCCGCGCGACTGCAGGTTTCCTCAAACGGGCGCGGATGGGCAACCTGCGTTTCATTCCGGGCTTCATCGACGACGTCGAAAGTCATCTCGACCGTATGGGCGGGTTTCCGCAGGCTGCGGCCTGACGGACACCAAGCGTTCGCGATGCCCTCCACCGATCCCGCCACCAGCGCCCGGATGCGGGCGCAGCGGCGGCGAGATACCGCTCCCGAATTGGGGTTGCGGCGGGAGCTGCACCGCCGCGGGGTCCGATACTTCGTGGACCGGGCCCCGATGAAGGGCATCAGGCGACGCGCCGATCTGGTGTTTCCACGCCGCAAGGTGGCGGTGTACGTGGACGGCTGCTTCTGGCACAGCTGCCCGAAGCACGCCACTTTCCCGAAGAACAACGCCCAGTGGTGGGCCGACAAACTCGCGGGGAACGTCACCCGCGACCGAGATACCGACGCTCGACTCATCGAGTCCGGCTGGACGGTGGTGCGCATCTGGGAGCACGAGGACCCCATCGAGGCCGCCGACCGCGTGCAAGAGGCTTTGGGCACCGTCGAACTGCCCTGAACCGCTCGATGCGAATTTTGCACCCTTGGGGGTATGGCTGCCCGGGAAAGTTCGGTGCAGGATGGGGTCATCGGAAAAATCCCACGCCTTACTCCCGGAGGAGCATCATGATCCGCCAGTTCTTCGCGGCGGCCTCCATTGCGCTCGCAGCGGCTGCCGTACCTCTGTTCGGTGTCGGTCCGTTCGCGGCGGCCGCACCGGGCGACACCTACATCAGCAATCCCGTGACCGACCCGGCGGATCAGGCTTTCTGTGACGATCAGGCAGCACTCGCCAACAATCTGTCGGCCAAGGGCGACTACGCGCGGGCCGACGGGGTCGCCTCTTCGGCGAACATGAGCGGTTGCCGAATCTTCACGTTCCAAGCCTCGTAGTCGCCGCACATTGCCGGTTCGGCAACAGAACTTTCATCTGGCGCCGGGTGCCCCGCACAGTGGAGCCATGACGCACGTACATGAGCACGACCCCAGCGATTTCTACAGCCAAGAGTTCTGGGACGAGCGGTACAGCTCGACCGGCGCGGTGTGGAGCGGGAACCCCAACCAGCGCCTGGTGGAACAGACAGCGACGCTGACCCCGGGCCGCGCTCTGGACGTCGGCTGCGGCGAGGGGGCGGACGTCATCTGGCTGGCCTCGAACGGCTGGGACGCCACCGGAGTCGACGTGTCGACGGTGGCGCTCGAGCGCGCCGCCGCACAGGCAGCAGAGGCCGGCGCTGCGATCGCGGACCACACCACTTGGCAGCAGGTCGACATTCGATCGTGGGAGCCGCCAACCGGACAGTTCGATCTGGTATCCGCGCAATTCATGCAACTGCCGGAGCCGGCCCGCGGCGAGCTGCACCGTCGCCTGGCCGCGGCCGTGCGGCCAGGCGGACACCTGCTGATCGTGGGTCATCACCCCACCGATATGCACGCCTCGGTGGGCAGGCCCGATGTGCCGGACATCATGTTCACCGCCGAACAGGTGGCGGCCGTGCTGGACCCCGAGAACTGGGAGATTCTCGCGTGCGCGGCCCCGGCGCGAGAGATCACCGACCCGGACGGAAACCTGGTCACTATCAAGGATGCGGTTCTGCACGCGGTCCGGAGTCACTGACCGCCGTCCCTCTACTGTGGCGTGATACGTAGCTCCCTTGCCCCGGAACGAGGAACGATGGCCGAGCTGTTCGTCAATGCGCTCCGACTGCACCCGTTCGTCTACGAGCGCAGCGGCGGATGGCTCGGCCATCGCCTGCTGGTGTGCCGACTCTGTTGTTGCACACGGTAGGTCGCAAGTCGGGTGCACCCCGAACGTCTGCATTGACCTACGGCCGCGACGGTGACGACCATCTGCCCGGCGATCCCGACTACGACCGCATGTGGGCCACCATGAAAGACATAATTCGGGCCGCGACAGCGACTATCAGAAGAAGACGACGCGCCCATACCCGTTGTGACTCTTACCCCCTCGCGCTGATCCGGTTACGGGACAACCGATCGGGATCCCGGATATTTATCCGCCGAACTCGTGGACGTGCTCCGCCGCCCACCGGGTGAAGGGGGTGGCCGGTCGGCCGACGATGTCCTCGAATACAGAATTGGACTGCTGGGGATGGTCGACGAGGGTCGCCATGCCTTCGAGATACCACCGCGCGTACTCGCCCATCGCGGGGGTGAGGACCTCGACTCCCTCCTCGAACGAGACCTGCCGGTATTCGATGTTGCGGCCGAGGGCCTCCCCCAGCCGGCGAACCAGCTCCGCACGAAGTAATGTCTCCGGACCCGTCAGCTCGTACGACTTGCCGACGTGTCCGTCCTCGAGCAGCGTCACCGCCGCCACCTCGGCAATGTCGTCCATGGCGATGGGCGCATTGCCTGCCGTCGGGAACGGCTCGCGAACCACCCCGGCGTCCTTGATCTGCGGCGCGAGTATTCCTGCGTTTTCCATGAATTCGCCGGGCCACAGATGGGTCCACGGTATGCCGGACGCCTCGACCGCCCGCGCCACGTCACCCCAATGTCCGTCGTGCGGACCGGACAGGTCGACGACGTGACGGACTCCGGCACGCGTCGCCACGGCGAGCACATCCTCGACCGTGTCTGGTGTCGGCGCCAGATACACGGACTCGACGCCGTCGAATGCGGCCGGAAGGGTGTCGAGCCTACGGAGATAGCCGTGCGCGACCTCGACTCCCGCGGGCAGGTGCGCCTTCTCTGGATGGTTGGTGAGTGCCCGGACGTCGGTCGCACCCCGCGCGAGAAGATGATCGACGAGCATCCTGCCGATATTCCCGGTAGCCCCGGTCACCAGAATCGTCACGGCACCACCGTACGCGCCGGCAGGCGTGGGTTCCGGAGATCGCGGTGTCGTGGTTGCGATCAGCTGGTGGGAGCCGGGGAGGACGTCGACGGCTGCGTCGTCCCCGGCGTAGTCGAGGGCGTAGACGTGGCATTGGGATCCTGCACGTCGGCGCGCAACCGGTAGACGTGATCGGGAGAGATGATCTCCGTAATGGCAGTAGCCAGCGCTGTACTCGGCTCGCTGCCCTCGTAGGGAACGTCGGTGTTGATCATGATCGCGAGCGTCATTTCCTTTTCCGGCAGATACACGCTGACCGTCTGGTAGCCGGGGATGCTGCCGTTGTGCCCGATCCAGCCGGCGATGTCGAAGATGCCCAGGCCGTACCCGACATCGGTCGACAGACCCGGCGCGGTCACCGTCTGCAGTCGCTGCTCCTGGGTTGCCGGTTGCAGCAGCGTTCCCGTGGCCAACGCCGGGGCCCAGATGTGCAGGTCCTCGAGGGTGGAGATCATGGCACCCGCGGCCCACCCCCAGGACGGGTTCCAGTCGGTGGCCGTTGCTTCCTTGCCGTCCGCCGTTTGCTCGGTGTAACCCTGCGGATGCGGTTCGGGGATGGCGTTCGAGTTCGGGAAGCTCGTGTCGGCCATCTCGAGCGGGTCGATGATCTTCTGCGTCACATAGTCGGCAAGCGACATTCCGCTGACCTTTTCGACGACCAGTCCCAGCAATGTCGTGTTGGTATTGGAGTACTCGAATCCCTGCCCCGGCGGGAAGGTCGCGGGCTGTGCGTATGCGTAGCCGAGCAGCTGCTGGGGGGTGAAGTTCGCTTTCGGGTCGGCTATCAGGGCCTTCTGGAAGTCCTCGCTGGCCGAGTAGTTGGCCAATCCGCTCTGCATCCGCGCGAGCTGGCGGATCGTGATTTGATCACCCAGGGGAACACCGTCGATGTATTTCCCGATGGGGTCGTCGAGGCCGACCCTTCCCTCGTCGACCAACTGCAGCACGCCGGTGACGGTGAAAGTCTTTGTCACACTGCCGATCCTGCTGTAGAAGTCAGTTTCCATCGGGGCGCCCGATGACTTGTCGGCAACTCCGAACGCTTTCACGTAGTTACCGTCGGCGCCCCACACTCCCACCATCACCCCGGGAATCGAGGCCCTCGCCATCGTATTCTCGATGGCCTCGTCGAGACGCTGCGCGACAGCGGCATCGATCTGCGTGCCATCCCCAGCCGCCGACGTGCCCGCCTGCGTCGTCTGCGTCACCGACGTGGCCGATCCGGTGGAGGAGTCCTCCGAACACGCTGCCGTGACGACCAGCAGCACAGCCGCTGCGGCCGCGACCAGCCCTCGCTTACGATTCGCCTTGGTCACGACCCGAGCTGTCATCGTGCTGGTCCCCTCGTCGATGTGCCGATTGTCGGGAATTTACCCCGCTGACACCGGGCGAATGTACCTTTCGACGCTTCCACCGCGCCGAAAGGTACATGCGTCCTATGTGCCGCGCTGTTCCGCGTACTCCGCCATCAATCGCTTCTCCTCCTCCCGGTGCGGATAGAAGAAGAACACCACCACAGCGCCCGCGCCCCCCACCAGGATTGCGGCGAGGTACGCCTTGGTGTCCCCGTCGAGAAAGGCGTTGCGCGCGGCAGCGATGATCTGGTCCGCGTATTGGGGATACCGTTCGGCTAGCACTTCTGCACTGGAATACGACTTCGTCAGCGCCGCTTGCGTTTCGGGCGTCACCTGACTCGCATCAGGCGATGCCGCGATCGCCGACGACAGCGACTTGGCGTACCCGGCGGTGAGTACCGCGCCGAGGATCGACTGCATGATCGCACCGCCGAGGTCACGCTGAAGGTCGGAGGTGCCGGACGCCATCCCCGCGCGCGACACCGGTACCGATCCGGTGAGCGAACGCGACGCCGGTGTGCCCGCGAACCCGACTCCGATTCCGACGAACGCGTACGCCACCCCCACCTCGAGGTAATGGGCGTTCTCGTTCCACAACAGCAGCGCGACGAGTAACCCGAGGACCACGAACAGGTATCCGAGCAGGAGGGTGAAGCGCGCACCACGCGATTCGACGAGTTTCGCCGAACGAGGAGCGACGATCACCATCGCGACCGCCGCCGGAATGATCGCAGATCCCGCAGCCAGCGTGGAGTACCCGAGCACATTCTGCAGGAACTGCTGCCCGATGAACATGGCCCCCATCAGCGCACCGAACACGATCACCCCGCCCACGGCGGCGACCCAGAATGTGGGCCTCGCCGCCACGTGGAGGTCGAACAACGGGTGCGCCGCGCGGCGCTGCTGCAGGAAGAACGCCGCACCGGCCGCCAAGGCGATCACGCCCAGCCCGATGGCCGTCGCCCCGGCACCGTCGACCGGGGCAAAGTTGATCGCGAGGATGAGTGCAGCGATGAAGACCACCGAAATGACACCGCCGAGGTTGTCGACCGGGTCGGTGGTCTCGTTGACGTGAGCGGGCACCCAGACGGCGGCGCAGACGAGAGCGAGACCGGCGAGGGGCAGTGTCACGAAAAACACCGAGCCCCAGTGAAAGTGCTCGAGGAGCGCGCCCGACACGATCGGCCCGAGCGACGAGATCGCCCCGCCGAGAGCCGACCACAGGGCGATGGCCTTGGTGCGCGGTGGACCCGACCACAGGGCAGTGATGATGGCCAGCGTGGTGGGGAAGGCGAGGCCCGCGGAGATCCCTCCGAGAACACGTGCGAGGAACAGTATTTCGACACTGCCCGCGAACCCGGCAATTGCCGACGCCGGCAACGACAGCGCCATTCCGAGCACCAGCATCTGCTTGCGCCCGTATCGGTCGCCGAGCGCACCGAGATAGAGCACCGAGGCCGCCAGACCCAAGGAGTACGCCACCGCGACCAGGTTCAGCTGGGTTTGGCTCGCATCGAAGGCGCGACCGATGTCGGGCAACGCGACATTGGCCACCGAAAGATTCAAGTTAGCCACGGCGGCAACGAGTATCAGTGTCGCCAGGATAAGCGTTGCCCGGGCCGGCGCCTGTGTCGATGCGGTTCTGGTCACCGGTCAGCTCCTCGGTTGTCGTCACTCGTCGTTGTACAGTCGGTCGCCTCGGCGGGCCCGAGCGGCCCGGTCCCGGGCGCAGATCTATCAATCAGAGAGGCACCGAGTGGGAAGAGGAGAACCGTGATGGCACCCGCAGCGACGAGCACCGACGCATTCGCCGCGGTCATGTCACCCGATTCGACGGCTACCCCGGTGACGGCCACGATCACGGGCAGCCCGGTGCCGGCGATCAGCGCCACGAACGCTACGAGGACACCGGGTTCGGACGCCACCGCGGTCTGCGCATGTACGGCGCCGGTGGCACCGAGCAGCAACACCACCTCGGGCACCAGCTTGCGAGGAACCAACCCGGCGAACAGCGGGGCCACCACCGCGCAACCAATTATCCAGAAAAGCAAGGCACCGAGTGAAGGCATGCACCACCCCGTCTCTTCCTGCATTTCATCCGACACGCTCTCGACGAGCCTCGCAGAGGCCGGGCCTGCCGACATCACCCGTCGTGGATGATGCGCACCCTGCCGCCTGTCGCGAGCATCGACATCAGAACATCCCCGGCACAGGGAAAGACATAACGAATACAGCTGCTGACGTCGGACCGGTCGCGTTCCTGTTCCTCACGTTCCCCGGTGACCGCGCCGACCCCGCGGTGATCGAGTCGTTCCGAGAGCTCGTCGAGCAGGGCACCGTCACCATCCTCGACCTCGTCTTCCTCGCCAAGTCGCAGGACGGGACGCTGCGGCAGGTGGAGGTGGACGAAGAGCTCGACAACGTCGGACTCGCCGCATTGTCCATCGAAGCTAAGGCGCTCATCAGCGGCGACGACCTCGTGTCGCGTATTCAGGAACTCGCGCGCTTGAAGGATGCCGGCGTTCTCACCGATGAAGAGTTCGCCGCAGCGAAGGCGAAATTACTAGGCTCGTGAGCCCGGCCGCTACCGCGGCGCGGGAATCTTCGGCGCTTCTGCCTCGGCGAACGCACGTCGGGTGTGCCTGACCAGTTCGCGAACTGCAGGACTCGCAGCGCTTTTCCACACCAGTGCCAGCACCGCCGGGATCTCGACGTCGTCGAGGACGAGCGCCGTCAGCCCATCGAAGGCGGCGGCCATCGATTCGCTGAGGATCGCGACCCCGAGTCCGCGGAGCGCGAGATCCGCGACAGTGTCCGGGGCACTGGCCTGCAATGCGATACCAGGCCGGATATCCGACGCGGCACACGCCTGGTCGAACACGGTCCGGATTCCTGTTCCGGCGGGCATACATACGATCGCATGGTCGCAGAGTTCGGCCAGGGCCACGCTGGTTCGACCCGCGAGTGGATGATTCGGCGGCACGGCCGCCACCAACCGTTCGCAAATGATCGGGAACGCCTCGAGCCCGTCGGGCGGTGCGGTGGCCGTGCCGACGAGTGCCAGGTCGATGTCGCCGCCACGGACTCGGTCGACAAGCTGATCGGAGCTCTCTTCGAGAAGGGTGATCTCGACGCCGGGATGCGCGTCGTGGAACGTCGCCAACGCATCGAACAGACCGGTGACGGTACAGGCGGTGACCATGCCGACCACCAGGCGTCCACGAACCAGCTGGTTCACGGCGTCGACGGCGTCGCGCACCGCAGCGGCGGCGGCCAGTGCCTCCCTGGCATGGATGAGCGCGGCCTCTCCCGACGCCGTCAACGTGGCCGTCCGAGTCGAGCGGTCGATGAGCGTGGTCCCGAGGTCGTGCTCGAGTTGGCGGATCTGCGCGCTGATACCCGACTGACTGATGTGCACACGCAACGCGGCCCGCGTGAAATTGGCCTCTTCCGCCACGGCTACGAAGTACTTGAGCTGACGCAGTTCCATAACCTCTGATTCTAGAAGTGAGCTGAACTATCTGTTGGACTTCCGCTCCCTCGGGAACGACGCTGGGATTACACGAACGATCCGAACGAGAGGACTGCTGTGTACGAGAAGGCCATGAAACCCGAGGACCTGACCCGCCTGTTCGTCGAGCGGAGCAACGCCGGCGACGCAGCCGGAGTCGCGGCACTGTACGAGGAGAACGCCGTCATGGCCTATCCACCCGGAAGTCGGACCGTCGGCCGCGAGGCGATCCGGCAGTTGTGGGAATCCGTCCTCGCCCATGCGCCGCACTTCGAGCCGGAAACTCCCCTACCCACCCTCATCAGCGAGGACATCGCTCTCACCGCCACCCCACCCAAAGATGGTTCGGGGGCGCGCGCCCAAGTAGTGCGTCGCCAGCCCGACGGGTCGTGGCTTCGCCTGCTCGACCAGCCGGAGTTCGTGCCGCCGACCGCCTGACGCCGCCTCGAGTGCGACCGCAGACACGAGAAACCCCCTCACCACTGTGGTGAGGGGGTTTCTGTTGTGCGCCCGAAGGGATTCGAACCCCTAACCTCTTGATCCGTAGTCAAGTGCTCTATCCGTTGAGCTACGGGCGCAAGTCTTCAGTTATAGCTGTACCGGCCAACTAGCACCGGCGTGGCGGAGGCGAGAGGATTTGAACCTCCGGTCCCTCGTAAAAGGGACAACTCATTAGCAGTGAGTCCCATTCGGCCGCTCTGGCACGCCTCCCTGGGGTGGTTCCGATCCCTTCGGACCGCCGGAGCGAAAGATTACACACCTTTCCACGACAAGACAAAACGGCTGGTCAGAGCGGCGGACGGGCTATCTCAGGTTGCTGTCGAACCAGTCGAAGATTCTGCGTTGAGCGTCGACGATGTTCTCGACGCCGGGGGCGTCGTCCTGCCCGTCAGGCACCTCGAGTGGTTCGTCCGCCCGGTGCGCCAGTCCGGCGTAGCTGACGACGAGGGCCGCGACCGATGCCTTTCCCGTCGCATCCCGCAGCTGCTCGACGTGCTCCGGCGGGGTGGACGGATCGTCCTCGCCGTACAAACCGAGCCATGGAGCCTGCAGCAACGGCGCCGCGTCGATGAGGGCAGGGGCATCGTCGGACAACGGCTCGACGATGCCGCGGGCGGAGACACTCACAGCGGCTCCGATCGGGCGGTTGGTGGCGACGAGCAGCGCGGCAGTACCGGCGTCGTCGAAACCGAGAACCCCGACACAATCGGAGAGGACTCCGCGGCTCGTCAGCCAGTGCACGGTGGCGTCGAAGTCGGCGAACAGCGACTCGCCGAAGACCTCGGTTGCACTGTGCGCGGGACGACCGTGGAAGAGGTGCGGGGCCGCCGCCACCCACCCTTCCTCGGCCAGTGAGCGCATCAAGTCGAGGAGCGGCTCGCTGAACACACGCGACTCGTGCAGCACCACAATCGCGCCACGTGCGGGGCCGTCCGGCTCTGCCACGGTGAGTGGAACCCGCGCCTGCGGATCGGCCGGTGCGCCGCCGACCGCCTGCAGGACCGCGGTGTCCCTGAAGATTCCCGACATGTCCCCACCTTGGCACGGACTGGCCGTCGACGCACCGGATCGGAGGCGCATAATCGCCTGGTGACTCCGCGAACAAGGGCAGACCTCGACACGATTCCGGCCTACGTACCCGGCAAGAACTTTCCGGGTGCGATCAAGCTGGCGAGCAACGAGACCACTCTCGGTCCGCTGCCGAGTGTCCGGGACGCCATCGCGGCAGCAGCGGGCAACGCCAACAGGTATCCGGACAACGGTCACGTGGCCTTGATCGAGGCGCTGGCAGGCCACCTCGGCGTCCCCACCGACAACATCGCCGCAGGCAATGGTTCGGTCAGCCTGTGCCAGGAACTCGTCCAGGTCACCTGCCGGGATGGTGACGAGGTGATCTTCGCGTGGCGCTCCTTCGAGGCGTACCCCGTGGTGACCCAGGTAGCCGGCGCCGTTCCCGTGACGGTTCCGCTGACCGCCGACTTCGGTCACGACCTCGACGCCATGGCGGCCGCCGTCACCGACCGCACGCGGCTGATCTTCGTCTGCAACCCGAACAACCCGACGGGTAACGCCCTCACGAAGGCCGAACTCGAACGGTTCCTCGACGCCGTCCCCGATCGTGTCGTCGTGGCACTCGACGAGGCCTACTTCGAGTACAACAGGTCCGACGCGGACGGCATCGAGCTGTTTCGTGGACGGCCGAACGTCGTCGTGCTGCGCACTTTCTCGAAGGCCTACGGGCTGGCGGGTCTCCGCGTGGGTTACGCCGTGGCCGATCCGACGATCGTCACCGCGCTCGGCAAGGTTCACATCGCTTTCGCCGTCAACACCGTCGCCCAGGCCGCCGCCATCGCATCGTTGGCCGCCGCCGACGAATTGCTCGCCCGCACCGAGAGCGTCGTCGCCGAACGGAACCGCGTCCGCGACGCCCTCCTCGACGCCGGATACGACGTGCCGGAGTCTGCGGCCAACTTCGTCTATCTTCCGCTGGGAACCGAATCCCGACCGTTCGGCGCTGCCAGCGCAGAAGCGGGTGTTCTGCTTCGGCCTTACGGCGACGACGGGGTACGGATCACTATCGGCGACCCCCAGGAAAACGACGCATTCCTTGCCTTCGCGACGAGCGCAGAGACCCGCTCGATCGCGAAGGTCGGTGTTCGCGCGTAAGTCCTGAGATGTAAACGTTACCTGCAGGTATAGCTCCCGTGATTCCCCCTTGGCAGACTCAGTGCGGTTTGCCGAAGGGAGCCACCCACAATGCGCCATCGCGTCGCGGTACGGAGCGCTGTCGTGGCCGCCGCGGTGTCGTTGACACTCGCCACCTCCGTGACCGTCGGCCTTCCCGACGTGCAGGCGCAGGAGCCGCCGGTGTCGTTGCGCTTCCTCGCCTTCAACGACCTGCACGGCAGTCTCACACCTCCCCTCGGCGTTCGTCGTGAGGTGAAGCAGGCGGACGGGTCACGGGTGCCCGCGGGCGGCGCCGCGTATCTCGCGGCATACGTCGATCAACTGCGTGGTCAATCCCCGCACTCGTTGCTGTACTCGGTGGGCGACAACTGGGGATCGTCAGCTCTCGAGTCAGCTGCTTTTCACGACGAGCCGACGGTGCAACTGCTCAACCGGATGGGCGTCGACGCCTCCGCCATCGGCAATCACGAGCTCGACGAGGGGTACGCCGAGTTCCTGCGACTCCAGCGCGGCGGCTGTCACCCCATGGACGGTTGCCGTTTCGACGACACGTTCGAGGGCGCCGATTTCCCGCTGTTGGCTGCGAACCTGCAGTTCGAGGACGGCGCACCCGCGACGTTGCCTTTCGCGGTGAACTACGTCGAGGGCATCCCGATAGGGGTGATCGCGACGATGCCCGCCGATACCGCACACATGGTGACGTCGGGCGGTGCGGACGGGCTCCGGTTCACCGACGAGCTCGCGGCCGTGAACCGGACGGCAGACTTACTCGACTTCTTCGGGGTGCGGGCCGTCGCCCTCCTCATGCACCGAGAGACCGAAGTCGACCAGGACAATCGGCCGGACGAGTGCGACGTGGAATCCCGCCGCACCCACGACGTGGCCTTGCGCGCCTCCCCGAAGGTGGACGTCATCTTCACGGCCGACGGGCACCAGCAGTACAACTGCACCTTTCCCGACCCGGCCGGAAACCCGCGGGTGCTGATGCAGGGCGCCTCGCACGGCCGTATCGTCTCGGTGGTCGATGTGGCGATCGACCGCACCACCCGCGACCTCCTGCGGGATCGCACGTCCTCGTTCAATCAGGTGGTCACGCACGACATACCTCCCGACCCCGACACTGGGCTGCTTGTCGACCGAGCGGGAGAACGGGCGGGCGAGGTCAGCCGAACGTGGGTGGCGTCGATGCAGCACGACCTCACCCGGGAGACGACGGACAGCGGCGAGTCTGCGATGGGCAACGCTGTGGCCGATGCCCAGCTGGCCGCCGGAACAGCGTTCGGCGCTCAGGTTGCACTCACCAATCCCGGCGGTCTCCGCGCAGACCTGGTCGGAGACGCCGTCACCTATGGTCAGGTGTATGCCGTCCAGCCCTTCGGTAACTCGCTCGAGGTTCTGACCCTTCCGGGCGCCACCCTCCGCAGCGTGCTCGAGCAACAGTTCCAGCCCCGTGGAGATGGCAGCGTCACCGAGCGAATCCTGTCGCCGTCGAGTTCGCTGACGTACACGATGGACCGGTCGGCGACTGTCGGCAACCGCATCTCGGATATCCGCGTGAACGGAGAACCGGTGTCGCCGGAGGGTGTCTACCGTGTCGCGGTCAACAGGTTCCTCGCCGACGGCGGGGACGGGTTCGATGCCTTCCGCACCCACACGGAGGCTGTCCACGCGGGTTGCGATCTCGACGCCTTCATCACCTACCTCGGCGCGGACTCGCCCGTGTCACCTCCGAGAACCGATCGGATCGCGGTGGTCGGCCGCCCCTGATCAGATGCCGAGCGCGCCCCTGAGCACGGGCCACGACGTGCGGAGCTCGTCCTGCCAGTACGGCCACGAATGCGTGCCCGAGTTGCGGTAGACGAAGGTGGCGGGAATGGCGAGCGCGTTCAGCCGCTGCTGGAACGTCTGGGTGCAGAGGTTCGCCGCCGCTTCGAGGGGCCCGCCGACCGCGATGGTCGAGGCCAGGTCTCCCCCTGTCGCCATCTCGTACGGTCCGGGAAGGCCGTTGCCCGTCGAGATGTAAATCTGCTTGCCGCGCAGGGCTTCGGCATTGACCGTCGGGTCGTGGGCCGCCCAGGCCGGGTCGAAGTCCGGTCCCCACATGTTGGCCGGATTTCCGCCCTTGAAAGCGACCGTGCCGCGGACCGAATCACGTGAACTGGGCTGAGTGTTGTCGAGGCAGCCGCTGTAGGCGGCGAGACCACGGTAGAGGTGCGGGTGGCGGGTCATGAGGTTGGCCGCACCCATGGCACCCATGGACACGCCGGCAACTGCGTTGGTTCCGTTTCCGCTGAACTGGGCATCGATGATCGGCGGCAGTTCGTCGGCGAGGAAGGTTTCCCACTTGTTGACGCCGAGGGTGGGGTCCGGCAGATGCCAGTCGGTGTAGTAGCTCGCGGTGCCGCCCACCGGCAGGACCACGTTCACCTTCTTGTCGGCGAAGAACTGGACCACGTCCGTCTTCTGCGTCCAGGTACTTTCCCGGAAGTCGGACTCGGCGCCCGCGCTCACCCCGTCGAGCAGATACAGCGACGGGCGCGCAGCGCCACCGGCCGGATGCAGCACCTGCACCTGAATCACCCGGTTCATGGCGGGCGAGTTCACGAAGATCGCACTGCGGGTAGGGGTGATCTTCACAATTTTGTCGACACTCGCAGCACTGCTCGCCCGGGGGGCCGCCGGAGAAGGCGTCGGATCGGCCGTAGCAGTGAACGCCGGCCCAGACAGGGTCAGTGACACTGCCACTCCGACAGCAGCGAATGCTAGGCGACGCATAAAGAAATCCCTCTTCCCGGACCGTGTGAATCCCGATTGCACAGTACAAAGTGCGGCCGGTCAAGCAGAGCTTAAAGGTTTTGTGATTGCTGTGTGATTCGGGTGCGTGCGCTTGTGGCCAGACCGATATGAGAGTGAGGGGAACCGATTGCGGGATCGCTGCGTCCAACCTCGTGAGCAGGCACTGACGCCGAGCTGACCGCATGGGGGAGGAACTCGATGGTCGACCAGGCCGCACGCCACGAACTGCGTGCCCGCAACGAAGAATTGCGCCACCAGATCGATTCGATGCTCGACGCTGTGCGACGGCAGGCCGACAGCCTGGCCCGGGCCAAGTCCGAGGTCGAGCGCACGAGGGGCTCGGGTACCTCGGGCAACGGAGTGGTCCGGGTCTGCGTCGATGCCGGCGGAAACGTGACGGCGGTCGAACTGTCGCCGGACGCGTTCAAGCGCACCAGCCCCGAGGCGCTGGCGTCCTCGATGGCAGAAGCGGCACGTCTGGCCGTGGCGGACGTACGCGAGCGAACTGCCCAGGTCCTGGCACCCGTATTCGACGCCCGCGCCGACCTGCCTACCCTCTCCGAACTGATGCCGGATGCTCCGCGCCCGGGTGACCCGCCGCCTTCCGCCGACGAACCCGGATGGAACGCCACGATCCTGCGCGGAGCGGACCGATGAGTCGAGCACTGTGGGTCGACCCTCACCATCTCCGGACCGTGGCGCCACGTTTCGATGCGCTCGCGGACACAGCCGACGCCCTGCTGACCGAGTTGACGAGCACGCTCGACGCCGAAGGAACTGCGTGGGGCTCCGACGAGGGTGGGACGGCATTCGCCCGGCACTACGTTCCCGGGGCGGAGTCAGCGGTCCACGCCGCCTTGTCTCTCGTCGCGCTTTTCTCCGCGATCGGTGACGGGATGCGAGCGACGGCCGAATCCTTCGAAGCAACGGATACGCGGTTCTCCCGGCGACTGGGCGAGGCCTTCTGATGGGCATCGAACTCCCCGAAGTCGTGAAGCCGGTGGCCTGGCTGGCGTCCGGTTCCCGTTGGCCCGCGGCCGACGAGACGTCACTGCGCCGACTCGCCGACGCCTGGTGCACAGCCTCCACGGGGCTGAAGAACCTCGCGGCGGACGGTGACGCCGCACTGCGCGACGCGTTGTCCGCCGTCGAGGGCGACGTCGCCACTGCCATGTCGCAGCACTGGCAGAAGTACGGTGGAGACGCCGGCGCCCTCCACGATCTCGCGGCCCTGTGCGAGAACCTGTCCGCGATGTGCGAGTCGACGGCGACCAACGTCGAATACGCGAAACTGTCGATCATTGCGGCACTGGCCATATTGCTGGCGGAGCTCGTGGCGATGGCCGCCGCAGCGGTACCGACGCTCGGCGTGAGCGCTGCAGGTGCAATGGCGGCGGAAGCCGCAACGCAGGTCACCATCCGCATGATCATTCGGGATCTGATCATTGCGGTTCTCGAACAAGCCGCAGTCGCTGCAGCACAGAGCGTCGCGGTCGACAGCGGAATCCAGGCACTGCAGATCGTGACCGGTGGTCGAAACGGATTAGACGTCGGCATGCTCACGAACTCACTGATCACGGGAGCCACCGACGGCGCCACCAGCGCACTGTTCGGCGAGTTCGGGATCGAGGTGCACGAGCCCGCGACCGACCGGTGATCGGGTCGACTCGTGGCGACATCAGCACCGTGTGACCCATTGCACAACGCGTTAGCCGCGACTAACGTATTGGACGTGCTCGACCAGTTGGAAGTTGCAGCCGAGCCAACCCGGAGACGCTTGATGCATCTGCTGACATCTGGGGAACAGACCGTCAACACGCTTGCGGCGCACTTTTCCGCGAGCCGGTCGGCCATTTCTCAGCATCTTCGGGTGCTCATGGACGCGGGGCTGGTCACCGCACGTAAAGACGGACGTTTCAGGTACTACCGGCTCGATCCACAGGGCCTTGCCCAACTCCGCACGCTGTTCGATTCGTTCTGGATCGACGAACTCGACCGGCTCGTCGCGGACGCCACCGAGGAAGCAGCTTCCAAAGGAGACCGCTGATGCCATTCGACAAAACCGTTGTCGTTCCGCTCGACCCGGACGCCACCTTCGCACTCGTCACCGAGCCCGAACGGTTACGCAGGTGGCAGACGGTCGCGGCGCGGGTCGATCTCCGAACGGGCGGCGGATACCGCTGGACCGTCGTGCCCGGACACTCGGCCGCAGGAACATTCCAGGAAGTCGACCCCGGCCGGCGAATTGTCTTCACGTGGGGTTGGGAAGAGAGCGAAGACCTTCCGCCCGGCACCTCGACCGTCACCGTGACCCTCACTCCTACCGCAGGCGGAACCGAGGTGCGACTGGTTCACGAAGGACTGAGCGACGAACAGGCAGCCCGCCACGCCGAGGGCTGGACCCACTATCTCGATCGCCTCGCCGCAGCCGCCGTCGTGGGCGACGCCGGACCCGACGAATGGGCGGCGCTCCCGCAGCCTCTCGACGAATTGTCGAGCGCAGAGGCAACTCTGGCGGTCGTGCAGCGGGCGCTACGCGATCTCACTGCCGACGACATGTCCGCCCAGACGGTGTGTACCGAGTTCACCGTCGCGCAGCTCGCCGACCACCTCGCCGGATCGATCACGACCATCGGCTCCGCCGCCGGTCCGAAGATCGACGACGAACCGGGAATGCCCGTAGAAACCAGGATCGCCGACGAAGCCCAACAGGCATTGGAAGCGTGGCGGCGCCGCGGACTGGACGGGACCGTGATCATCGGGGGAAACACAGTCCCGGCACCTATCGCCGTAGGAATATTGTCCATCGAATTCTTGGTGCACGCCTGGGATTTCGCAGCAGCCGTCGACCGGAATGTCACCGTCGATCCTGCACTCTCCGAGTACGTACTCGGACTGGCACACACCATCATCCGGCCGGAAGCCCGGGGTGCCGTCGGATTCGCCGACCCGGTACCTGCCGAACACACCGCCGACCCCTTCGAGCGTTTGATCGCCTTCACCGGTCGCCCACTCCCGACGGCCTGATCTCCTCACCGAAAGGAACCGCCATGCCGATCAAAACGAAATACCCGCAAGGAACCCCGAACTGGGTGGATCTCCAAACCAGCGATCAGGACGCGGCCAAGAAGTTCTATGCTGAACTGCTCGGCTGGGAATACGACGACCGGCCGATGCCCGAAGGCCCCGTCTACTCGATGGCCACCGTGCGCGGCGAGAACGTCGCCGCCATCGCGCCACTACAGCCCGACGCGGCCGCGGCCGGGGCGCCGGCGAATTGGAACACCTACATCGCCGTCGACGACGTCGACGCGACGCTCGCGAAGGTCCCCGGCGCAGGCGGCCAGGTTCTGATGCCGGCGTTCGACGTGGGGGAAGCGGGCCGCATGTCGTTCGTCACCGACCCCACCGGGGCTGCAGTCGGATTGTGGCAGGCGAACAAGCACATCGGCGCCGGCCTCGTCGGAGACCCGGGGGCCTGCCTCTGGAACGAACTGAACACCACCGACGTCGACACGGCGGTCCGCTTCTACAACAGCATCCTCGGGACCACCACCACACAGATGTCCATGGGACCCGACTACACCTACACCCTGTTCCAGGTCGGTGACGAACAGGTCGGCGGCGCCGGTGCACCGCTCCATCCGAATACGCCGAACCATTGGCGCGTGTATTTCGCAGTGGAGGACGTCGACGCCAGCGCCGCAAAAGTGGTCGAACTCGGCGGCGCGATCGTCGAAGAGGCCATGGACATTCCGACGGTCGGACGGATGGCCGGAGTCGCCGACCCCCAGGGCGCCGTCTTCAGCATCATGACCCCCGAAGAGCGCCCGGACCAGTAGATCCGGGCGCTGCGGAAAGGACCGTCCATGGAGATGCCGAAGCCGACCGAAGCGGACAAGGAATTCTTCCGGTCACTGATTCCCGACCGACCCGGTGTCCAAGTGAAGCCGATGTTCGGCAACCTCGGCGCCTTCGTCAACGGCAACATGTTCGCGGGACTACTCGGACCGAGCGTCGGGGTCCGGCTCCTCAGCGAGCAGGCGAACGACGAGCTGTCGTCTGCGGACGGCGTCGGCCCGTTCGGACCCGGAGAAAAGCCGATGCGCGAATACCTCGCCCTGCCGGACCACTGGCGCGACACCCCGGATCAGGCCAGGCAGTGGCTCGAACGCGCGCTCGCGGAGGTAGCGGAACTGCCGCCGAAGGCACCCAAAGCCCGGAAAGCTGCACGCCCCCGCGGGTAGAGGAATGAGAAGCGGCCCCGCCCCGGCACGTGTGGTGCCGGGGCTGGGCCGCTTCTTCGGCGGAGATAAAGGGGTGGCATTCAAACCTTTCGAGAGAGACGCGGCGGGCTCGATAAGTGGTCTGGGCTGTAGGTATGAGTGGGTGCCGCCCTACCGCTCGCTATCTGCCTTCATCTCGGATTCAACGACAGATGCCGCCCGCATGCCAACCTCGAGCTACCGATTAGCGTCAACGCTGCGTAGCAGGCGCCAACCAGCCATACGCTTATTGTCCACCAGCCAATAGTCGACGTCGGGTAAGGCAGGTGGCAGCTCGTCGACCACGTCTGACACTCGGTAAGCACGGGCCTGCATACAGGATGATGAACGGTTCGCCGTGCAGTGCATAAGCAGTAATTTCCTCGTCCGCGTGCATCAGTGCGGTCAGGTGGCACCTCTTCAGTCCGTCGAGAAGACCCGCCCAGCGAAAATCTTGACGAGCAATGTCGATAATCGCGCGCGCTACGGACCGAAGACCTGATTCATCTCGGTATTCAGCTTAATATGAGCATTGCCGGTCGAACGACTAAATGCAATCTTTGTTCTCTTTTCTCTTTCCTTCATGCCATAAACCCCCATGCCCATGAAAGCATGGATCAAGAATATAAGCCACGACCTCAACCAGGCTTACCACTGGTGTCAGGTCCAAATTTCATTCAGAAGATTGCCGACTGGACACCAGACCAAAAGCCCTGTCCGCTCGGCCTTTCTACGACAAATCGACGCTATATACCGCCCGCGTGACTCCGACATATAAGCCGCACGTCGATCTGTCCGGAAGTTGTAAACCTTCTCAGGGGCATGGGCTCGCAACACCCTGGCCGCAACTCATTCGGTCCGCACTAGGCAGTCCGGGCGTTATCGGTTCGGTTTGATCGACTCTTGTAAGCATCGTTGTAACAATCGACGTATTCCTGGCCAGAGTTTTCCTGCAGCGAGCACATGAGGTAATCGGTCGCTGCGCGCAGTACGGCACCCGAGTTGGTGGCTGTGACGTACTTGCTCAGATCCAAAGGTTCACAAATCCGGATCTCAACTCTGCCGCGCCTCAGTCCGCGTTTCCCGATGGGGTTCATTTCACGCGTTCCGGAGGTCACTACAGGGAAGACAACGGCATCAGCCGTTAACGCGATCCGCATGACTCCGGTCTTGCCCTTATAGAGCCTACCGTCTGGCGATCTAGACCCCTCAGGGTAGATGGCCCATATTCCCCCGTTGTCAAGTACGCGGCGTGAAGCTTCGAGTGACTTCTTAGCTGCGTCAGGGTCGTGTCGGCTAATCGGAATCTGCTTAACCGCCCGGAAGAACCATGCCAGTGCTCGTCCCCGTAGTCCGCGGCCTTCAAAGTAGTCGCTCTTTGCGACAAACGTAATGGGCCGGTTTATCAGCAAGCAGAGGTAGAAGGAGTCAACGATACTGAGGTGGTTGCCGGCCAGAATAACCTGCCCGCGAGCCGGAATCCGCTCCAGTCCTTCGATCCGCGGACGGCCTTTATAGCGCAGGTACGGCCCAATCAAGACGTACTTGAACAACGAGTACCACACCATGCCCCCTTAGATACCGACAAGTTTGTAGACGGTGTCTACCATAGTGCGGGACACTATCCAAGTGACTATTGAGAACATGGCCGTTCGCGACCGCTTGGTGCAGGCTGGGTTGAACTTGCTGGGCCGGGAGGGTCTAGACGCGCTGACCCTACGAGGGATTGCACGAGAAGCCGGGGTTTCACATAGCGCACCTCGCCACACGTTCCCGACACGTGCGCGACTCCTAGCGGCTGTGGCGCGGGAGGGCTACACGGAGCTCACGCGGGCGGTGGTCGAGGCGCTGGGTGACCGGTCCACTGCGTCTGTTGAACGGCTTATTCAGGCCGCAGCCGTGTACATCGAGTTCGCCGATCAAAAGCCGTCGATGTACGAACTGATGTTTCGTCATGATTTGATGGAAGGCTCAGGTGAGGCGCTAAGCGATGCGAGCAGGCCATTGTTTACTGCCATGGCGGAGTCGGTATCGATCGTGTCGACATGCAGCCCAGCCGAGTCGCAGTCACGCACCGTACTAATTTGGACAGGACTACACGGGTTGGTACAGCTTTCTCGCACCGGTGCAACGTCGGTGGTATCGCCTGGCCACGACGTCGGCGAACTTGCCCGGCGGTGTGTATTAGCGTACGTTTTCGATCGATCTAACCCGAGGGATGAGTGACGTGGTATCCGTTGGCCGCGACAACGCCTGGTTACTCAGACCGACGTCGAACCGGTTCGGCACCCTCGGAGGCATCCGTTCATACGGAGCCCGATGGTCCGTCCACGTTGAGTCCATAAATTGCCCGGGATTGGTGTTCCATTTGGTCCATCCGCCGGTCCGGGCGTCGACGGCGAGGGAGACACGTCGTGCGTACTAATGCAACCTATGACCACGCCTTCGACCTTCACCGCCACTTTACGTATAGGTCTGTTGAATGACGAAAATACTTGCCTGTTCAGTCCACTGAATGATTTAATACGCGCTTTCGTCATTCGGTTGAATGAATCAGCACGGACGTGCGGCATGATCGACTGGCGAGCCGCCAATAACAGGGTTCTCGGTCAGCGCTTCGGCCAGGAACGACGAAAGTAAATTGCGCGCGGGTCCTCCCGCACTGGCTCTTTCAATCGATTGAAGTCGTCCGACGCAACGATCCACACCACCGCATCCCGTGGGAGTGAGACACCCTCGCTGCCACCGCAAAAGTAGTCGTGACCACGAGACGGGCCCCAGACGCTCGATCTGTCCGAGGACTATTCCGTCATTGGGGACCAAACCAATGTTCATCGACACGCGCAAGGGCCGGGTACGGCACATGCTGGGAGAACGATTTCTCGAAGTCGAACGGACAGGTTCCGAAATCAATCGACTGTGCCGTCGGGGCACTGATCCGGGACGCGAAGGCCAGCGAGCTACCAACGCTGCTCAGCTTCGACCGGCACAAACAAACCCGGCCCACCCTTGCGGGTGGACCGGGTTTGAACAACGAACAGTTGGCGGAAGCGGAGGGATTTGAACCCCCGGTGGGTTTAACGCCACGCTCGCTTTCAAGGCGAGTGCATTCGGCCGCTCTGCCACGCTTCCGTGCGCGATCATATCGGTAACGGTGTCGGCGGCTGCAACCGGTCAGCGGTCGCCGATGGCTTTGTCTACCCGCTCGAACACCTCGGCGAGAACTTTGAGCTGCGATTTGGTGAGCTGATCGACGAGGTTGCGCCGGACCCCGGCTACGTGGGTGGGTGCCGCCTCGGCCAGTCGCGCGCGACCCTCATCCGTGATGACGGCGAGAACACCCCGGCCGTCCTCCAGGCAGGTGTCCCGGGTGACCATGCCTTGCGCCTCCATGCGCCGGATCTGATGCGTGAGGCGACTGCGCGAGGACAGCACCCCGTCGGCGAGATCGGACATCCGTAGCGATCCGTCGGGCGATTCGGACAGCAGCACGAGAATTCGGTAATCGGCGAGCGACAGATCGTGCTTTTCCTGCAGATCCCTGTTGAGGACGTCCATGAGCCGCTGGTTGCCGTCCATATAGCCGCGCCATGCGCGCATCTCGGCCGGGGTCAACCAATTGGTCTCGACTTCGGCGTCGGAGGTTTCTGCTGTCACAGGTTCATATTCTAGTAGCCTGACGTTACTTTCCAGTAGCGTCGGGGCCCCAATCCCTCGATGTGACAAGCGGGATCACTCGCAGGGACCGTGCGTCGCCTCGATTCGCTAACGTCGTCCTTCATGTATGCGATCACGATCGATCAGCCGGGTGGTCCGGAAGTCATGCGATGGGCGGAGCAGCCCGATCCCGAACTGCTACCCGGCCACGTTCTCATCGATGTGGCGGCTACCGCCGTCAACCGCGCAGATCTGACCCAACGCCAGGGGTTCTACCCGCCGCCGCCCGGTGCCAGCGACATTCTCGGCCTCGAATGTTCCGGAATCGTCGCCGAGGTCGGCGACGGCGTCTCGGAGTGGTCCGTCGGCGATCACGTGTGCGCCCTGCTCGCCGGTGGTGGTTACGCCGAACGGGTGGCCGTGCCCGCGACCCAGCTACTACCGGTACCGAAGGGCGTCGATCTCCTCGTCGCCGCTTCCCTGCCCGAGGTTGCCTGCACGGTGTGGTCGAACGTGGTGATGCGGGCAGGGTTGTCGCGCGGTGACGTCCTGCTGGTGCACGGCGGTGGCGGCGGCATCGGCACCCATGCCATCCAGGTGGGTGTCGCGTTGGGCGCGCGGGTGGCAGTCACGGCGGGATCCGAGGCAAAACTGGAACGCTGCCGCGAGCTGGGTGCCGACATCCTCGTCAACTACCGCGAAGCCGACTTCGCCGAAGAAGTGAAGAAGGCGACGGACGGACACGGCGCCGATGTGATTCTCGACAACATGGGCGGCTCGTACCTCGGCCGCAATATCGACGCGCTGGCGTCGGACGGACGGCTCGTCATCATCGGCTTCCAGGGCGGACGCAAAGGCGAGCTCGATCTCACCCGACTGTTCGCGAAGCGCGGCAACATCACTGCCACCGGACTACGCGGCCGTCCCGAGAACGGCCGCGAGAGCAAGGCGGAAATCGTCGCCGACGTCCGAAACCGCCTGTGGCCCCTGATCACCGAGGGCGCGATACAACCCGTGGTGTCGGCCGAACTGCCGATCACCGAGGCGCCGCGCGGCCACGAGCTGCTCGACTCCCCGGAGACCGTCGGCAAAGTGATCCTCACCATTCCGCGGCGCTGACACCCTCGCGCCGCCTCCCGCTGACCGAGTACCCCATCGGGTCAGCGGCGGGGCGGTGCGTACGTCAGCCCAGTGAAGCGAGTTCGCCGACGAGCTGATCGATCTCGTACCGCGTGGTGTACGGGGCGAGGCCGATGGTGACCGCGCCGCCTTCGTCGTTGACGCCGAGGGCGTCGAGGAGTCGGGATCCACCGTGGACGCCGCTGACTGTGGCGATGCGTTTGTCGGCCAGATGGGACGCCACCTTGTCGGCGGAGACTCCGGCGACGGTGAAGCTGAGGGTGGGTACCCGGCTCGGTGACCGGCCGATGACCATGATCTGCGGGAGCCTCTTGAGCGACGACATGAGGTGGTCGAAGAGGGTGTCCTGATAGTTCTGCAACGAGCTGATGGACGTCTCGAGCTTTTCCCGGCGTGATCCCGTGGCGGATTCGTCGAGTCCGGCGAGAAAGTCGATCGAGGTGGTGAGCCCGGCGAGCAGGGCGAACTGGTGTCCCCCGACCTCGAGTCGTTCGACGCCCCGCGCATAGGGGTTGAGCGAGACGGCGGGGATGCGGTCGAGGAGGGTGGGGTCGCGGAAGACGAGGGCGCCGACCTGCGGCCCACCCCAGGAGGTGGCTCCGACAGCGACGACGTCGGCTCCGAGTTCGTTGATGTCGACGTGGGCGTAGGGCGCGGCGCCGATGGCATCGACGACCATCAGACCGCCCACCTCGTGGACGCGATCTGCGGCAACTCGGACGTCGGGCGCGGAGCCGACGATCGGGGATGCCGCGGTGAGTGCGACGAGCCGGGTTGTGGTGGTGATGAGGTCCTGGAACTGCCAGCTGGGGAGTTCGCAGGTCTCGATCTCGACCTCGGCCCAGCGGACCTGGGCGCCGTAGCGGCCGGCCACGCGGAGCCAGGGCGCTACGTTCGCTTCTTCGTCGAGACGGGAGAGAACCAGCCCGGTTCCGAGTCCGAGTCGTGTGCTCAACGACTCGGCCAGCCAGGCGAGCAGGACGGCACGGTCGGGTCCGAGGACCACCCCGGCAGGATCACCACCGACCAGGTCGGCGACGGCGGCGCGGGCGGCGTCGAGCACTGCAGCGCTCCGCCGGCTGGACACGTGACGGCCGGTCGACGAGGAGGCGGACGCCCGGAACGCCGTCGAAACGGTGCGCGACACCGCGTCGGGGATCTGCATGCCGGCCTGAGGATCGAGATGGATCCAACCGTCGCCGAGTGACGGGATCAGTCCCCGTACGCGGGCAACGTCGTAAGCCATGCCCGACACTCTAGGACCCTGAGTCAATACGGTCGAAGCCAGCCGCCTCTTGTTGTGGTGTGCAACAAACCCCGAATGTGGAGAAATCGGAGGCACGCGCGCATGCCCGAGCGCGAACAGACAAGATGGAGTCATGACGAACTCGGAGAATGAACACGTCCTCGTGATCGGCCCCGACGGTCAGCCTGTGGCCGTACCCGTCGAAGAGGCCGCGAAGCGATCCGCCGACGCCGAAGCCGGCGCCGAAAACAATGCGAAACCGGAGTCGGTGGCCGACATGGTCGAGCAGCCCGCCAAGGTGATGCGGATCGGGACGATGATCAAGCAGCTCCTCGAGGAGGTGCGGGCGGCACCTCTCGACGACGCCAGCCGCACCCGGCTCAAAGACATCCACAAGTCGTCGATCAGCGAGCTCGAGCAGGGGCTCGCCCCCGAGTTGCGGGACGAGCTCGAGCGCCTCACGTTGCCCTTCACCGACGACACCGTCCCGTCGGACGCGGAGCTCCGCATTGCGCAGGCGCAGCTGGTCGGCTGGCTGGAAGGCTTGTTCCACGGAATCCAGACCGCGCTCTTCGCCCAGCAGATGGCGGCACGCTCGCAGCTGGAAATGATGCGCCAGGGCGCCCTCCCGCCGGGCATCAGCATCGGCAACCCGCACCCGCCGCAGAACCACGGCGAGGGACACCAATCGAGCGGTACCGGCCAGTACCTGTAGCAACGGGCGGCGCAGCGTGGAAGTCGACTCCCGGTAGGCTCGGTGCCCGTGTCAGCATCCGCTATCGAATCCGAGGCCACAGGCGTTCCGCACCCGGTGTCCGACTCGCAGACCTTCCGTCGTGCGTTCAAGGACCTCCGGGACGGCTTCGCTCAGCGAGAGCTGTGGCTGAGCCTCGGCTGGCAGGACATCAAGCAGCGGTACCGCCGGTCGGTGATCGGCCCGTTCTGGATCACGATCGCCACCGGCGTGCAGGCTGCGGCCATCGGAATTCTGTACGCCGCGCTCCTGGACATCCCACTGCCGGAGTTCCTTCCGTACGTGACGGTGGGACTGATCGTCTGGAACCTGATCAGTGCCAGCATCCTCGAGGGCTCCGAGGTCTTCATCGCCAATGAGGGCCTGATCAAGCAGTTGCCGTCGGCACTGAGCGTGCACGTGTATCGGCTGGTGTGGCGACAGTTGCTGCTGTTCGCCCACAACCTGTTGATCTACGTGATCATGCTCGTGGCATTCGGCGTGTGGCGCGACTTGACGTGGACTTCGCTGGCCGCGATCCCGGCCCTGGGGCTGATCGTTCTCAACGCGGCGTGGGTGTCGATCATGTTCGGCATCTTCTCCACCCGTTACCGGGACATCGCGCCGATCCTCTCCAGCCTGACGCTGCTGCTGTTCGTGCTGACCCCGATCATGTGGACCACCCAGAGCCTCGAGGCGCAGGGTGGTCAAGCCGCCGAGCGGGTCAAGCTCGC
Source organism: Rhodococcus sp. IEGM 27 (assembly GCF_033142305.1). Taxonomy (NCBI): domain Bacteria; kingdom Bacillati; phylum Actinomycetota; class Actinomycetes; order Mycobacteriales; family Nocardiaceae; genus Rhodococcus; species Rhodococcus sp. IEGM 27. The sequence goes on from NZ_JAWLSG010000006.1 coordinate 194,459, forward strand.
CGAGCTGAACCCGTTGTTCCACTATCTCGACATCGTCCGGGCGCCGATGATCGGACAGGACCAGCAGGCGTACCACTGGTACATCGTGCTGGCCATCACCGTTGTCGGGTGGGCCGCCGCCATCCTCGCGCTTCGCAAGTACCGGGCCCGCGTGCCCTACTGGGTTTAGGGGTTTCGAGCAATGACAACGGTTGAGCGAAGCGAGCGGCAATGACAACGGTTGAGCGAAGCGAGCGGCAATGACAACGGTTGAGCGAAGCGAGGGGCGATGACGGAGCACGTGAGTATCGAGACACGGGATGCCTGTGTCGACTTCCCCATTTTCGACGCCAAGTCGCGGTCGCTGAAGAAGGCCTTCCTCGGCAAGGCCGGCGGTTCCATCGGCCGGAACAGTTCCGACGTGGTGGTGGTCGAGGCCCTGCGCGACATCACCTTGTCGCTGAAGGAGGGTGACCGGATCGGGCTGGTCGGTCACAACGGCGCCGGAAAGTCGACGCTTCTGCGACTGCTGTCGGGCATTTACGAGCCCACGAGGGGCAGCGCGAGCATCCGCGGCCGTGTGGCGCCGGTCTTCGACCTCGGTGTCGGCATGGACCCCGAGATCTCCGGCTACGAGAACATCATCATCCGCGGGCTGTTTCTCGGTCAGACCCGTAAGCAGATGCTCGCGAAGATGGATGAGATCGCCGAGTTCACGGAGCTGGGCGAGTATCTGTCGATGCCGCTGCGCACCTACTCCACCGGTATGCGCGTGCGCGTTGCGATGGGCGTGGTGACCAGCATCGACCCCGAAATCCTTCTCCTCGACGAGGGCATCGGCGCCGTCGACGCGGAGTTCATGAAGAAGGCCCGGGTCCGGTTGCAGGCGCTCGTCGAGCGGTCCGGGATTCTGGTGTTCGCCAGCCATTCCAACGAGTTCCTCGCCCAGCTCTGCGACACCGCGATGTGGATCGATCACGGCCGGATTCGCCAGCAGGGTGGCATCGAGGACGTCGTCCGGGCGTACGAGGGGGATGATGCAGCCGACCACGTCCGGCACGTGATCTACGAGCTCGAACGGGAGAAGGCCGGCTTGACTGCTCACTCGCGTTCGTACGAACGGGACGCTGGTAGCGCTGGACCGAACGAACGTCCCGTTCGTACAGGGACAAGTGCGGGCACGAGCACGAGCACCGGTACGGGCACAGGCACGGAGGCGGAGTCCGCGTGAGCGCTCCCGCCGAGCGGATCATCGGCGTCGTCGTCACGCACAAGCGCCGGGAACTGCTCGCGCAGTCGCTGAAGGTGCTGGCGTCGCAGACTCGGCCGCTCGATCATCTGGTGGTCGTCGACAATGCCGCCGAGGACGAAGTGCGGACCCTCGTCGAGTCTGCGGGTATTCCGACCAGCTACCTGGGGTCGCGGCACAACCTCGGTGGTGCGGGAGGCTTCGCACTCGGCATCCTCTATGCGTTGTCGCTGGGCGCCGACTGGGTGTGGCTGGCCGATGACGACGGCCGTCCCGAAGGCGACGAGGTGCTCGAGACCCTGCTCGACTGCGCGAACCGGCACGGGCTGGCCGAGGTGTCGCCTGTCGTCTGCGACATCGACGACCCCGACCGCCTGGCGTTTCCGCTGAGACGCGGGGTGGAATGGCGGCGGCTTCGTTCGGAACTGCACAAGGACGGTGACGACTCCGCCGATCTGCTGCCGGGCATCGCCTCCCTGTTCAACGGCGCATTGTTCCGTGCGTCCACGATCGACGCGGTCGGGGTTCCGGATCTGCGCCTGTTCGTGCGCGGCGACGAGGTGGAGGTGCATCGCCGGCTGGTGCGGTCCGGGCTGCCCTTCGGAACGTGTCTGCAGACGGCCTACGTGCACCCGAACGGCGCTGAGGAGTTCAAACCGATCCTCGGCGGCCGGATGCATACGCAGTACCCGGACAACGAGGTCAAGCGTTACTTCACCTACCGCAATCGGGGATACCTGCTGTCGCAGCCGGGGATGCGGAAGCTGCTTCCCCAGGAATGGGTGCGGTTCGGGTGGTATTTCCTCGTCACACGGCGTGACGTGCAGGGATTGCGTGAATGGATGCGACTACGGAAGCTGGGACGCCGGGAGCGCTTCGAGCGGCCGTAAAATCGGTTGCCCGACGTTCTGTCGGGTGGGATCCTGATTCCCGAACGGTCCGGAAAGTGTCGCGAAGGAGTGAGTGTCCGATGATTGTCTCGTCGGTCGACGCCGCGTGCGTCCACACTCCCCCTTCCTTCGCCTGACCGAACCCTGATCGTGGTCCGGTCGGCACTTCACCGACCCGAGGATTCCACTCATCATGTTCAACCCTGGACAACTCCTGGCTTACGGCTGGAACGACACCCTTCCCTTCGACGACTACACGACCGAGGGTTCCGAGCCCGGGCGCGTGATCCGCGTCGACCGCGGACGTTGCGACGTCGCAACGTCTTCGGACATCGTTCGTGCCGAGAACGGCGAGCATGCGCTCTGCACCGGCGACTGGGTCACTGTCCGTGCGAGCGGTGACGCGATCGTTGTCGCCGACCTGCTCCCGCGGCGCAGCGCCATAGTCCGGTCCGCCGCCTCCGGCAGATCCGACGGCCACGTGCTCGCCGCGAACGTCGACACGGTGGTGATCGCCTGCGCTCTCGACACCGACCTCGATCTCGGCCGCATCGAACGACTGCTGGCACTGGCCTGGGAGAGCGGCGCGACGCCGGTGGTCGCTCTCACCAAAGCCGATGCTGCCGAGGATGTTTCCACCGCAGTCACCGCCGCAACTGCAGTCTCGCCCGGTTCGGTGGTGCTGGCGGTGAGCGCCGAGACCGGCGACGGCGTCGCTGCTCTGACTGCATTGATCGACGGCACCATCGCTCTGATCGGACCGTCCGGTGCGGGCAAGTCGACGCTCGCCAACGCGTTGCTCGGCGCGGATCTGCTCGCCACGGGCCGTGTTCGCGAGGGCGATCACAAGGGTAGGCACACGACCTCGCACCGAGAACTGGTGCCGCTTCCGCAGGGTGGCTCCCTGATCGATACGCCGGGCCTGCGCGGTGTCGGCATGTGGGACGCGGCGGACGGCATCGACAAGGCGTTCCCCGAGATCGACGACTGGGCCGCGCAGTGCCGGTTCCGGGATTGTTCACACGAGACGGAGCCGGGTTGTGCGGTGCTGGCCGCGGTCGAGCGCGGCGATCTCCCCGAACGACGACTTGCGAGTTACCGCAAGTTGATTCGCGAGAACGGCTGGATCGCGTCACGGGCCGATGCCAGGCTACGCGCCGAGCGGGAACGGGAGTGGAAGATCATCGCCCGCGGGCATCGCCGGATGTATCGAACGCGCGGTCACTGACACCTGCCCAACTCGCATCCCGGTTCGGCCCTGAGCCGGGATGCGACCTGGCAGCATGGATACATGTTCGAGGGATTTCGGCGAAAGGCCAGACTCAAGCTTCAGCGCGCCGTGTATGAGGTGGTGGCCGAATCGGATCGGCGTTCTCGCGAGTTGCACGAGAACCAGCACGATCAGACGCTGGCCGAGCTGTCCGCCACCAATAAGGAACTCTCGCGCGTCCTGTCGGAACTGTCGGATGCCCGGATGGAGGTATCCGACGTTCAGCAAAGACTCGGCGAACTCGAACAGCAGGCTCGTCGCGACATCACGCAGGCCCTCGATGTCGGAGCCACCAACCAATCGGCGGCGTTCGTGCTCGAGCACATGCCGAAAGCTCCCGTGTTCTGGAATCCCCACGACACGCTGCGGTACGGACTGTCCCAGGTGCAGATTCCCGGAATGGCGCTCGAGTTCGGTGTCGCGTCGGGTACCACCCTGCGGATCATCGTCGAACAGCTCAAGGATGCCCAGCACGAGGTTTTCGGCTTCGACGTGTTCTCGGGACTGCCGCAGACCTGGCGTACCGGTTTCCCGGCGGGCGAGTTCGCCCAGGAGAAGATGCCCCAGGTGCGCGGCGCCCAGCTGGTCCCGGGACTCTTCGAGGACACGCTCGCCGATTTCCTCGACACACATCCGGATCCGGTGGCTTTCGTGCACCTCGACGCCGACCTGTATTCGTCGACCAAGACGGTGCTGGACCGGATCGGCCTCCGGCTTGTCGCCGGAACGGTGATCGTCTTCGACGAATTCTTCAACTATCCGGGTTGGCAGGAACACGAATACCGGGCGTGGAGGGAATTCGTCGACCGCACGGAAATCGGTTTCGAGTACCTCGGTTACACGGCCAACCACGAGCAGGTGGTCGTGCGGATCACCGAACCGATATCACGATGACGCTTGGTTCATCTGCTCGTAGAGCCGGGTCCAGTTTTCACGGCTGGTGAGGGTGGGCATCTCGGCACGGAACGCCTCCGCGACGGTCGGCGCCTCCGCACGGAATCGTTTCATCACTCCGGCGAGGCGGCCACCCATCTCGGCAGCGAGCTCCCTGTCGTATTTGCGTTCGCGCACACCGGCTTGCGACGCGTCCGTGACATACACGTGGTCGAACCGTCCGACATGCCACCACCGTGCGTCCTCGTAGGAGATCGCGACGGGCCCGCGCTCGAGGCGTCCGCGAAGGTGGGCGGCGGCTCGTTTCGCGAGCACCAGATCGTCCCAGCCCGCCTTCGGAGGCGGATCGGCTCGACGGAACCGGACGCCCGCCGGCAGCTCGGACACCGGCCTGGTGACGGTCTCCGGGAACCGGGTGCGCTCCTTGTTGATCATGGCGAGAGCTGCCTGCCCGCCATCTGCGAGGGCATTCGGGCCTTCGAGGAAGCCCTCGATCGCCCGCAGCTGCGTGTGCGCGAGGCCGTATTGCAAGCTCACGATCGAATGACTGATTTCCCGGCTGAGCTGCTTGGCCAGGGATGTCGGCGCGAAACCGGGGTCGAGGGCAGCGGTGATCAGCCCGTTGCGGGTACTGAAGTAATGCGCGAAGCCGTCGACATCCTTCCAATAGAAATCGGCGTGCCAGACCCCGGTCGACGGCAGGGTGATCGTCGGGATGCCCGCCCGGCCGGCCCGCAAGCTGTATTCGACGTCGTCCCATTGGAAGAAGACGGGCAGCGGCATCCCGATCTGCCGGACCACTTCGGCCGGGATGAGGCACGACCACCAGCCGTTGTACTCGGCATCGATGCGTCGCTCGGGCAGTTTCTTCAGAACGTTGCTGTTGCGGACTCCGTATTTGTCGGTCGGTAGCCCGCGCCGCAGCGTCGCCAGATCGGCGCGTTCCCCGGACGCCAACAGGTAGTTGGGGTTGTACAGGAACAGCATCTGGGCGCCGATCAGCGCCGGGTCGGTGGTCATGTTCGCGAAGGCGCTCAGCCGCAACACGCTCTCCGGCTCACACAGAACGTCGTCGTCCATCAGTAGGACATCGGCATGCGGGCCCGCGGCGGATGCCTCGTAGAGGCCACGACTGAAGCCGCCCGCGCCGCCGAGGTTGGCCTGGCGGAGGTAGTGCAGCCGATCGCCGAACTTCGGGGCGACCTGTTGGAACAGTTCGCGGGTCTCCACCGGATCGGTGCCCTGGTCGACGACGTACACCGCGTCGAGTGAAGAGAGTACCCGCTCGTCGGACGCGAGTGCGGCGACGGTGTTGGCGCAGTCGTCGGCCCGGTTGAAGGTACAGATCGCGATGGCCACCGGCCGTACGGTCTCGGGAGAGGCCACCGTCCACTCGATGTCGGCAACGGTGACGCCGCCCTCGAGCGCATCGAACTGCAACCACAAGGCGCCGCCGTCGGCGAACTTGTCGAGTTTCGCGGTGAGGGTGACCGTGCCGGAGCCGGTGATCACCTCGGCGGCGATGATGCGTCGGTGCCCGCCGATGTCGGAGGCCAGGAGCTGCGCCCGGCAGTGGTCTGCGGCGTCGATCCGCGCTGTGGCCGTGACCTCGGCCGCAGTGGTCCATCGCTGCCAGTAGCTGGCCGGGAACCGGCCGAAGAAGGTGTTGGTATGGACGGTGGCGCCGGCGTGCAGATGCAGTGCGAATCGGGTGCGGGTGGAGCCGCCCCGCTTGACCACTGCGTACAGGTCGTCGTTGACGATCGGTGAGGTGCCCGTGAACGGTCCTCGCTGCGCGACGAGTCGATCGGACACCGCCCGGTGCTCGGTCAGCTCGACGTCGGAAACGGAGGCGTTCGCTGTATCCACCCGGGCAGGGTATCGCGATCGAGACCTTCGCCGCGGCTCAGCCCGCCTTTCCGGCTGGGTGGTGCGCCCGGTCGTGCCGGTCAGGGCGCTGCATCCCCGGCGGGCCGGGCCCGGACGTGGGCCCGCTCCCCCTGCGGCCCGAAAAGGCTCAGTATTTCGACCGGCTCGGGGCCCGGGTTGCCGAACCAGTGCGGTACATGCGTGTCGAACTCGGCCACCTCACCCGCGGTGAGGATCACATCGTGCTCTCCGAGCAGAAGGCGAAGCCGCCCGGAGAGGACGTAGAGCCATTCGTACCCCTCGTGGACTTGCAACTGCGGTTCGCTCGGCGACGGCTCCCGCGCCGGGATGACATGCTTGAACGCCTGGATTCCTCCCGGTCTGCGGGTGAGGGGAATGATCTTCGTGCCGAAACGCTCGATCGGCCGAAGGTGGACCCTCGGGTCACCGGTGGCGGGCGCGTCGACGAGTTCGTCGAGCGGAAGCTGGTGCGCTCGGGCGAGGAGCAGCATCAGCTCGAGCGTGGGTTTGCGCTGACCGGACTCGAGGCGGGACAGGGTGCTCACCGATATGCCGGTGGCGTCCGACAGCTGCGCCAGCGTTGCGCCGCGCTGCTGACGGAGTGCCTTCAGGCGTGGACCCACGGCGTCGAGGACACCGCCGAGGTCGGGAATGTCGTCGCTCATACCCTCATCTTGCCATCCCGGCAAAAGAGTTTGTCAATGCTGCACGAAGTGCTGGAGAGTTCGATTCCGAAGCCCGAACGAAGGAGGACGCAGTGAAGGACAACTACGACGTAGTCATCGTCGGTGGTGGCGCAGCAGGACTGAGTGGTGCGCTGGCCCTGTCCCGGGCACGGCGGTCGGTGCTGGTGATCGATGCCGGCGCCCCGCGCAACGCCCCGGCGGGGCACATCCACAATTACCTGGGCCGCGAGAGCACTCCCCCGGCCGAATTGCTCGGCATCGGACGCGGCGAGGTCGCTTCCTACGGAGGCGAGGTGGTGACCGGCACCGTCATCTCCGCCAAGACGGCCGAGGACGACGGCTTCCGGGTCACCCTTGCCGACGGACGTTCGGCCTCGGCCCGGCGACTGCTGGTGACCACGGGATTGGTGGACGAGCTGCCCGACATTCCCGGCGTGTCCGAACGATGGGGCCGCGATGTGCTCCACTGCCCGTACTGCCACGGGTGGGAAGTCCGGGACCAGCCGATCGGCATCCTGGCGAGCAGCCCCTTCTCGATTCACCAGGCACTGATGTGGCGGCAATGGACCGACAAGGTGACGCTGTTCCTCAACGACGCGATCGAGCCAACCGGTGAGGAGTACGAGCAGCTCGCCGCCCGGGACATCTCCGTGGTCGACGGAAAGCTGTCGGGCCTGACGGTGGCCGAAGATCGCCTCACCGGTGTCCGGTTGCACTCCGGTGAAGAATTCGCCTGCGCCGCAGTGGTGGTCGCGCCTGTCTTCACCGCGCGCGCCGACGTGCTGACCACACTCGGGCTGGTGCCCGTGGAGCAGCAGATGGGCGGACACGTGGTGGGCACCTATATCGCCTCGGATGCCATGGGCGCCACGGCCATTCCGGGCGTGTGGGTCGCGGGAAACGTGGCGGACCTCAAAGGACAGGTAATCGCGTCCGCTGCAGCGGGACTCAATGCTGCGGCGGCCCTCAATGCCGATCTGATCGCGGAGGACACCCGCCTCGCCGTCGCAGCGAGAGCCGGGCGGTAGCCGGACGGGCGTACCCGTCACTCGTGGGACAGCAAAGGTCCCAGTGGTCCGAGATCGATATTCAGGTCTTCGGGCGTCAAGCCGAAGTGCTCGCGCAGTTCGGCCATCCGCTCCTCGAGGAGCATCAGTGTCGTGCCGATCCGCTCGATCTGCTCGTCGCTCAGGTCACCGTTGTCCACCCGGCGCAGTGCCTGGCGTTCCATCAGCTGACGGAGCAGTTCCACGAGAGTGAGCACGAGGGTGACGAGGCCGCGTTCGACCGACTCCGGGTCGGCGTCGATACGCTGCGGCAAGACCCGACGCCCCTGGCCCGTCAGCGCGTCGAGCTCGGCAGCCGGCGGGGTGTCGCTTCCGGGTGGGGTGTCACTCATCGCCGGCTTCCTGCACTTCCGGCACCAGGGCACTCACCGAGGCGATCAGCGTGCGCAGCGAGATGCGGACCATGTCGACGTCGGCGAGCGACAGCGTGATCTCGCCGGTAATCACCACCCCACCACCGAGCACTCGATCGAGGAGGTCGACGAGGGCGATCTGCCGCGTGTCGTCGGCAGGAACCATTTCGCTCATGGGTTCACCTGCTCGATGGTCGCGAAGGAGTACGGAGGCCACGGACCGGTGAGTTCCAGGGTGATACCGGGATGTTCGGCGTCGAGTTGGGTGACGAGGGCACCGAAGTCCTGCGCCCGCTCGTCGTCGACGAGGTAGGTGCCGTTGAAGATCATCCACGCGCGCTTCCCGGTCAGCGCCGGATCGGTGACCCGCTGTCGCCGTCCGTCGACCGCGTTTTCGACGAGCGCGGCGTGAATTTTCGCGGCATGCTCGGCCGCCTGCCGTTCGACGTTCTGCCGCGCGGCCAGTTCCGCACGCCGGCGCAGCAGATACGCCGTTCCCTTGCCGGGACCGCCCTGCGCAACGCGCTCATCGGTCGCCGCCTGAGCCAGCGCGGCGGCGTCCCCGTACGCCTTGACGCCCCACTCGCTGCGACCGGTAACTCGCTCGAGTGCGGCAGTGAATTCCTCCCGCCGATCAGCGAGCAGGCCACGAACCCGGTCGTCGTCGAGATACAGGGTGGCGAGTCGCAGCGGAACGGTGGGACCGCAACGCAGTACTGCGCCCACCACTCGGTCGTGTGCCCTGGCCGTGGCCGCCAGCCAATCGAGGTCCTCGAGATTCCGTTGCAAGGAGTCCTCCCCGAACTCGCTGAGACTGACCGAGCCCACCACCGCGACCAGGCCCTCCGAGGCGACCGCCCGCACCGGTTCACCGGCCACGCCGGTAACGCCCTCCAGTTGGGCATCGCCGACGCCGTCGAAAGTGATGCCGTAGAGCCAAACCCCTTCACTGCGTGTCATCGTCGGTGTCCTGACGTTGCCCCTCCACTTCGATCGACTCGGCACCTCCCAATGCGGGCGACACGGAGCGGTCGGACTCGAGTTCGGCGATTCGTTCGCGCAGCCGGGCGTTCTCGATCTCGATGCTGCTCTTCGAGCCCGTCAGCCAGGGATCGTGTTCCCACCAGTCGATGCCCACCTCCTTCGCTGTTTCCAGTGAGGCGATGACCAACCGCACCTTGATGGTCAGCAGTTCGATATCGAGGAGATTCACCTGAATGTCGCCGGCGATCACCAAACCCTTGTCGAGGACCCGCTCGAGGATGTCGCCCAGGTTCGTCGATTGATGACCGCCGCCGAGGCCGCCGCCCTGCGACATGGGCCCCGAACCGCCCCCCGCGACGGTCATGAGGCTGCGCCCCCGTTATCGGTGCTGCCGCGCATGTAGCGCCGAGTCCGCCGGTAGGACAACAGTTGTCCATCCAGGTCCAACACCACCTCGTACAGCGCGAGCATGTCCGCGGACGACGGAATGCGCCGGTCCTCGACCACCTCGACCTCGACGGTCCACCCGTCGTCGCTGGGCATGACGGAGGTGGCACCGAGAGGCTGCTTCCCGGTCAGCTTCGTGATGTCCCGCAGAGCGACCTGGGCGATCTCGGGCGCCGGCAACGGTGGTGGCTGATCCTCTGCCATGATCGGTCACTCCTCCTGCGGGTTCTCCGGGCTGGTCGCGGCCCCGGAGGTCATTCGATCGAGGATCGCCTGCTGCGCCTGTTCTTCTTCCTCGGCCGTGATATCGCCACGTTCCCGGGCTTCCTCCAGCTCTTCGAGTTCGCGTCGGGCCGTCGCCGGGTTGTGCATCTCCTGTTCGACCTGACGTTGAATCACCTCGGCCAGCGAGATCACGCCCCGCACCGGCGCCAGTGGCAAAGTGAACACGAACGACAGCAGGCCCATCGCTCAGCCCTCCGGTGTCTGCGTCACCACGAAGTCGTAGGGGGCGAGAGGGCCGAGTACTCGCATCTCGACCCGGCCTTCCCACTGTTTGGCGAGTTCTCCGACGGCCTCTTCCAATTCACCCTGCCTCTCGACTTCGACGAGCACCGCCACTTGCGCGGCATCTTCCTCATGCGTCGGTTCCCGGACGTTGACCGAGTCGGCCAGCGGCGTGAGTGCATCCACGACCGTGCGGGTGTCCTGCTCCCGTTTGGCCGCGATGGAGTTGTTGACGATTTCACCGAGGGCCATCCGGGCGTCACGGGTGGCATCCTCCGGCTGATCACGGATGGTGTCGCGGAGGTCGCTCGCCTGCTGGTTCTCGCTGATCACCTCACGCAGGATCGCCTTCTCGACGTAACGCCCCTTCACGACGTACTGCGCCTTGCCCTCGAGTTCCTGCAGCGCCGCCGCGAACTCGTCCGCGTGCTCGCCGAGCAGTTCCTCCTTCACTGCGTCGGCGTCCGTCAGGACCGCGCCGAACCTCAACGGAAGTACCGGCGCCACTCGGGACGTGCCGTCGAGGATATGTGCGTGCACCCGCAGATCTTCCGGTTTGCCAAGCGGTCGATCCACCGACACCTCGCTGACGAGCGCCGCGATATCCCCCTGCTTCACGACGTCGACCTTGGAGTCGCACATACCGACGGCATCGGCTTCCGGCTCTACGTCCGCCGGGACGATCCCGTACACGTAGAAACCTTTCGTGCCTTCCCGTTCCGGCACATCGGTAGTCTGGTCAGAAGTAGACATCACCGGTCTCCCCGGCTCGATTTTCGTGTAACTCTTTCCGGTTGTTCTTGTTCACCTCCGAGGAGATCACCGAGTTTCTCGCCGGCGGCCTCGAGGGCGCCGCGGGTCTTCGACTTGGCGCCTCCCTCCGTGACGTCCTGGACGAGGTCCGGTAGTCCTTTCGGCTCGTTGTCCCCGATCTCGAGCCGATTGACCGCCTCGGCGAACCGCAGATAGGTGTCGACGCTTGCGACCACGACGCGTGCGTCGATGGTCAGCAACTCGATGCCGACCAATGACACACGGACGTAGGCGTCGATCACGAGACCCTTGTCCAGGATGGTGTCCACGACGTCGGCGAGGCTGCTGGAACTGGGTCCACCACCCACTCCGCCGCCACCACCGGCCGGTTGCACTGCCGTGGTCATCGGGTCGCTCCTTGCTTCTTACCGGCCGGGGCCGCCGAGCGCCTGCGGGCGCGCCGCTTGGGCGGCGGCGCCTCCTCTTCCTCGGGCTCCGGTTCGGGTTCTTCTTCGACTTCGTCCTGCTCGGTGTCGTCCGCGTCCGACTCTTCCGCTTCCGGCTCCTCCGCGTCCGGCTCCTCCGCTTCGAGCTCGTCCTCGTCGAACTCGTCGGCTTCCGCTTCGTCTCGCCCGGTGTCGTCCGGTTCCTCTTCCTCGGACTCCCCCGGCTCGACCACCTGGCTGTCGCGGATCTCTCCGGGCCAGCCCTCGATTTCGTCCGGGTGCAGCACCGTCTGGGTCATGACGTGACGCCGGAAGTGCTTGAGTTCCAATCGCACTCGCCGACCCTGCGCACGCCAGATGTTCCCGGTCTTCTCGAACAGGCCCTTGGGGTGGTATTCGAGAACAACGAGGATGCGGGTGAGGTCCGGCGTCAGCTCGTGGAAAGTCACCGCACCGTCGATGTAGCCCTTGTCACCCTTCGAGCGCCAGATGATGCGCTCAGCGGGGACTTGTTCGATGATCGTCGATTCCCACGTCCGCCGCGACCAGAAGACTTTCGCCTTCCACTCGAGCTTCTCGTCCGATACCTGCTCCACTTGTTCGAGCTTCTTCATGAACTGCGGGAAGTCGGTGAACTGAGTCCACTGGTCGTAGGCGAGTTGCACCGGAACACCCACATCGATTTCTTCGATGATGTTGGTGAGTTTGAGCTTCTTGCCTTTGCCGCCGCCACCGCCACCACCCGTGATCGCTTCCTTCAGGTCGGACGCCTTGTCCTTGACGAACTGTGTGGCGCCCGCAGCAGCGGACTTGACCGGGGATTCGCCTTCGGCCAGTTTCTCGGAGCCGGTGACCGCAGCGAGGAGCCCGCCACCGCCGCCTTCGGCGTACTCATTGAGCCGCCCGGAGGTGGACAGAACCTTGCTCGACACGGACGTCAGCGCCCGTTCCGCGACGGTGCCGACCAGCTTCTGTACCGCATCCTGCAGTGGGGACGACGCAGAGGCGCCTTTCTTCCCGCCGGACGACGCCGTGTCCTTCACCTTGTCAGTCAGATTCGTAGTCATCGCTTTACCTCCGCCCGCGGCGCACCGGCGCTGCATCGGTGGGGGCCTGGGCCCTCGTCTTACGAACGCGCGGCGCAGGCTCATCGCCCTCATCGGCGGCCGACTCGGAACGAGACTCGCCGTTTCGAGAGCCGGCTCCACTTGTCGCCCGGCGACGTGCTGTCGGACGGCGGACGGCCGGCTCGGGCTCGGGCTCGTCCTCGTCCTGCTCGTCCTCGATCTCAGCTTCCTCGTCGGCGTATTCGTCCTCGGGCTCCGCATCGACGGTCGCTGCATCGACGTCGTCCTTGCGCGAACGCCGCCCCTTCTTGCGAACGACATCTCCCACACCGGCAACGTCCGCGACGCCGCCCACGGTGTCGGTGAGGCCCTCACCGCCGGACTGGAGCCGGCTGTTGAGCGATTCGATCCGCTGGCTGGCCGCGGTGACCGCCGCAGCCCTCGCGGCGTTGAGCAGTTCTCCTCGGACCGATTCCCCGATTTTGGCGACTTCCGGGGAGCTGGCGAGCATCTTGGTGCCGCGTTCGAGCAGCACCCGCGGTCCGCCCGGAAAGCGTCCGGTAGCGCCCGCGGCTGCGAGCATCAGTGCCATCTTCATCCGGTGGGTGCGGCCGAGCATGTATCCCGCGCCGACAGCTAACGCCACCTGACCTTTAGCCTTCATTGTCGAACCCCTTTGTCCGAATATTCGCGGGCACCTCGTGGTCGGCTTCGACTCGTCCTGCAGAACCGCTCGATCGGGGTGCGCCCTTCCGGTCTACCCCACCTGATGGACGCTCAACCACGATGTGCACGCGATCTTTACTGCTACCGCGGGTACTACCTGCGGTTTCGCCGAAGAGCAACAGGATACGAGGCTCGGTCACCGGGGCACGCGCACTCAGCCGATGACGGATTCCTTTGCAGAATAGACCTTTTCGGCAGATTCCTTCTGCGCCCGCCACCACGGTTCGTTGTCGCGGTACCAGCGCACGGTGGCTTCGAGTCCGCCGCGGAAATCCGCGTACTGAGGCGTCCACCCCAATTCGGTGCGGAGCCGCGTCGAGTCGATTGCGTAGCGGAGGTCGTGCCCGGGGCGGTCGGTGACGAAGTCGAGGTCGTCGATATCGCGGCCGAACAGCTCGAGCAGCGTTTCGACGACGGTCCGGTTGTCTACCTCACCGTCCGCACCGATCAGGTACGTCTGGCCGATGCTGCCCTTTTCGAGGATCGTCCACACAGCCGAGTTGTGGTCGTCGACGTGAATCCAGTCGCGCACGTTGCGGCCGCTGCCGTACAGACGCGGCCGGACCCCGTCGATGAGGTTGGTGATCTGCCGCGGAATGAACTTCTCGACGTGCTGGTACGGGCCGTAATTGTTCGAGCAGTTCGAGAGCGTGGCCCGCACGCCGAACGACCGCGTCCAGGCCCGCACCAGCATGTCGCTCGACGCCTTGGTGGCCGAGTACGGGCTCGACGGGTTGTAGGCCGTCGATTCGGTGAACCGCTGTGGGTCGTCGAGTTCGAGGTCGCCGTACACCTCGTCCGTGGATATGTGGTGATAGCGGACGTCGTGGACACGCACCGCCTCGAGCAGGGTAAACGTCCCCATCACGTTGGTGTGCAGGAACGGCGTGGGGTCGGCCAGCGAGTTGTCGTTGTGTGATTCGGCCGCGAAATGGATCACCGCATCCGAGGCCGCGACCAGGCTGTTCACCAGCGCACCGTCGGCGATGTCACCGTGGACGAATTCGATCCGATCGGCGACCGGGTCGAGTGAGCGTCGGTTGCCGGCGTACGTCAGGGCGTCGAGCACGGTCACCTGCACGTCGGGCCGCTCGGCCACCGTCCGGTGTACGAAATTGGCGCCGATGAACCCCGCGCCGCCGGTCACGAGAAGCCTCATGGGCACCAAGGGTAGCGGCGGCGCCGAGTTTTCATCCGCGGCGAACACTGGAACACTGCGCACATGCGCGGAATCATTCTGGCCGGTGGCACGGGGTCGCGGCTGCATCCCATCACTCTCGGGGTGAGTAAGCAGCTGGTACCTGTCTACGACAAGCCGATGATCTACTACCCGCTCTCCACCCTGATGCTGGCCAACATCCGGGACATCCTGATCATCACCACCCCTCACGACGAAGAGCAGTTCCGCAGGCTTCTGGGCGACGGCTCCCAGTTCGGCGTCAACCTCTCATACCTTGTTCAGAAGGAGCCGAACGGCCTCGCCCAAGCCTTCGTCCTCGGTGCCGATCACATCGGTGACCAACCGGTCTCCCTGATTCTCGGGGACAATATCTTCTATGGACCCGGTCTCGGTTCCCGTTTGAACCGGTTCGAGAACATCGACGGCGGGGCAGTGTTCGCCTATTGGGTCTCCGACCCCAGTTCGTACGGTGTGGTGGAGTTCGACGAGCGCGGCAGTGCAACTTCCATCGAGGAGAAACCGGCCACACCGAAGTCGAACTACTCGATTCCCGGGCTGTACTTCTACGACAACGACGTCGTCGCCATCGCGCGAGGCCTCACCCCGTCGGATCGCGGCGAGTACGAGATCACCGACGTCAACCAGGCGTACCTGCAGGCCGGGCGGCTACAGGTGGAGGTTCTGCCCCGCGGAACCGCCTGGCTCGACACCGGCACCGTCGACTCCCTCCTCGAGGCATCGAACTTCGTCCGCACGCTCGAGCACCGGCAAGGACTGAAAATCGGCGTTCCCGAGGAGGTCGCCTGGCGGCGCGGATTCATCACCGACACCGAATTGGCCGAGCGCGCAGCTACTCTCGGCAAGTCGGGCTACGGCGACTACCTCCTCGAAATCCTCGAACGCGGCAAGGACTGGTGACGTGGAATATCGGGAGCTGACGATCCCCGGGGCGTGGGAGATCACGCCACGACAGTTCGGTGACGACCGCGGCGTGTTCCTGGAGTGGTTCAAGGGCTCCGAGTTCGAGGCGGCTGTCGGGCACCGACTCGACCTCGCGCAGGCCAACTGCTCGGTGTCCGCCGCCGGCGTGCTGCGCGGCATCCACTTCACCGACACACCACCGGGTCAGGCGAAATACGTCACCTGCGTCACAGGTGCGTTCCTCGACGTCATCGTCGACGTGCGCGTGGGCTCCCCCACCTTCGGGCAGTGGGATTCCGTGGTGATCGACGATGTGGACCGTCGCGCCGTGTATCTCCCCGCGGGTCTGGGCCACGCAATTCTGTCGCTCGAGGACGCATCCACGGTGATGTACTTGTGCTCCCTCGAGTACACCCCCGAACTCGACCACGACGTTCATCCCTTCGACCCCGAACTCGCCATCGACTGGCCCGCCCTAGGACGTGACGGCTCGCCGCTGAACTTCCAGCTGTCCGGCAAGGACTCGGCCGCGCCGACGCTGACGCAGGCAGCCGAGGCCGGCGTCCTGCCGGTCTATGTGAGCTCCTGAGGGCGGGTCCGCAGCCGGATCGGCACTGGTTTACCCTCCCGAGATAGGGGCCAGAACGGCAACCGTGCGCAGCGCGGCACCGACCAGGGGTGAGAAGATGCCTGGATGACCAGCGACACGAACGAGACCGCCCCGGTACGCGAACGACTGGAAGTTCAGCGGGCGATCGCGGCGAAGCCGGCGGACATCTTCAGCGTGCTGTGCGACCCGAACGGGCACGTGGCCATCGACAGTTCCGGCATGTTGATGTCCGCCGAGGGCGAACCCGTGACCGCGGCAGGTGACAGCTTCGTCGTCCACATGGACCGTGATGCGCTGAACGACGTGGATCTCGGTCTGTACGACGTGACCGTGACGATCGAGACCTTCGTTCCCGACCGCGAGATTTCGTGGAAGGTCCTCGGCCGGATTCGCCCGCAGATCGGCCACGTATACGGCTACCGTCTCGAGCCGATCGAGGAGGGCACGATGGTCACCTCGTTCTACGACTGGTCGTCCATCGACCCCGTCTGGCGGGACGCCGGAATCTTCCCGGTGATTTCCGAGACTGCTCTGCGCGCCACTTTGGGGATCCTCGCCCGCACCGTCGCACCCGGGTTGCCCCGGCCGCTGTAGCCGGAGTTCCGGTGGGCGGCGAGGTTACTCCTGCGGACGCCGCCGGCTCTCTCGGCGTTGCTCCTCGGCACGTTCACGGCATCGGCGGACGAACTCCGCCTCCTCCGGGTCTTCGGGCAGGCGCTCACCGAGGTACTTCTCGGGCCGCCCCGCCACCAGCCAGAGGACCGAGCCGACGATCGGCAAGAGCAACACCACCACCAGCCAGCCGTCTTTCGACAGATTCCGGACCTCGTTTTCGTCGGTGGTGATCGCATCGGCGAAACAGAGGACCCAGAGGATGAATCCGAACAGCGCGACGTACAGCATCAGCGTTCTCCTCGCCGGCACGCCCGAACACATGGTGCGCCTCCCTCCATCGAACAACCGCCGCGTTGTCGCCGCAAGGGTCGGATCACCCCGTCCACTCGATCCGGTCGGCGAGGGCGAGCAGCGCACGCTTGCGGTTGGGGTTCGATTCCCCGATCCAGGCGATGCGCCCGTAGACGTACTCACGAAAGTGCGGGCGTCCGGCCCGGTTCTGCAGATCCGGGCCGGTGCGCAGGGAGTTGAACAGCAGCGCACGCAGTTGGTCGTACTCCGTGCGGGCGGCCTGCGCGTGTGAGTTGATCACGAGTCCCGCCAGGTGCTGCCGTCGGTGCGCTCGCATGATCCGCGTCTTGCGCGGATGTACCGAGAATCCTTCGTCCGCCGCGATCCGGCCGACGGCGGAGATCAGTCGGTCCGCCGCGAGGTCGGCGCCGGAGAACGCGAGATCGTCGGCGTACCGCGTGTATTCGGCTCGCGAGGACCGCGCCAGTCCGGTCAGCCGTCGGTCGAGCCGGTACGCGACGAGATTCGCGAGGGCCGGCGACGTCGGCGCCCCCTGCGGCAGGTGTGACCCCCGTAATCGGCTCGCCGTGTCGAACGGCAGCCTCGCGAGAACGTCCGGTGGAGTGGAGGTTGTGCAGAGTCCCGTCAGCACACGCGACACCCGTGGCGGATATCCGAGCGAGTCGAAAACCGCCCGCACCCGAGCCTGGGAAATCGACGGAAAGAACGCGCGCAGATCGATCCGCACCACCACATCTCGACCCGCATGCGGGGCCGCGAAGGTGTGAACGCTGCGCCCGGGCACGAAGCCGTGCGCGGCGACATGCGGAGGTACTCGATCGAGCAGGCCCCGCAGGATTCGGCGCTGCACCTCGCGGAGCCGTTCCTTGGGTGCTTCCAGCAATCGGTGGTCCGACCGGATTCGATAGCGGTAGTGCTGCAGGGTAGGCGCCTTGTGCCGCAGCCACTCACCCGGATCGGCGAACCAGTCCAATTCCGCCGGGGTGAGACCGACCGCCTGCGCCACCGCGACCGTGTGGGTCCACTTCGGAACGTCGAACCTCCACTCGTGGTCAGGTTGCTCTACCAGCGGAGCCGGCTCGTCGATGTGCGGCAGTTCCGACAGCAACCGGTACACGCTGTCGACCCCCTCCACCGGAGGAGTGGGCAGCAGGTCGAACAATCGTGTTGCGATCCGGTCGGCGTCCGGGGTGCCGATCTCCTCGAACCGCTGGGCGATCGCGGCTCGCGTCCAGGAACCCGACGTCGCCACCGCTGCGAGGCGACGCGCCACAGCCGGGGACAGGGCGCGACGCCCTGTCATGCGTGCGACGGTGAGAGGCGACCGATACCTGTCGTCTGCGGCGCGCCGAAGCACGCGGAGCGTGCGGTCGTGCGTCGGACGGTGCCTCCGGTGAACAATGCCGAGCCAGGGGTTACCCCTGACGTGGTCGCAGCCGGCGTACCGGCTGCCCCACTCTCACCTCTGCACCGCCGCACCCCGTGAGGATGCCATACCGTTCAGGCGCTTTCCTGACGTTTCCGGCGCGGACGCGATAGTTGCCTACCTCGAGTCCTGAATTACGGGCGTCCTGCCGGTGTGCTGTCGACGCCGACCTGCGCCTCGATCACCAGCGAGACGTGCTCGACTATGCGCCGCTTGGAAATACGCGAACTTCCGGTGAGCCAGTGCTGATACAGGAAGGCGAGAGCACCGAAGATGGCGATCGAGTTGAGGGCGATCGTGGTGGAGTCGTGTTCGGTGCCCCCGGACAACGTTTCCAGTGACGCCGCGATCGGCGCGGTGAACTCCTTCACCAGTTGCTCGCCGCGCTGCGCGAGCTCCGGAACGCTCTGGGACTCGACGAACATGATCCGTCCCCGACGCCGATCGGTGGCCACGTAATCGGTGAACGACCGCACGACGTGCCTGATGAGATCCCGGGGTTCCGACGGGGACGTGTGTAATGCGGCGATCAAGGTGTCCCGGGCACCGAGGACTACCCGATCCAGGACTGCGACCAGCAGTTCGTCTCTGTTCTTGAAGCTCTCGTAGAAGTACCTCTCGGTGAGACCTGCGCGGCGGCAGGTGGCGCGCATCGTCGTCGCGGCAGCACCCTCCGTGCCCATGATGTCCAGACCTGCCTCGATCAGCTGCTCGTGACGTGCGGCCCGGCGATCCTCGGGCTCACGGCCCCGCCATTTCCGGGGCGCGCCGCGAGCGGTCTCGGTCTCGGTCATGCCTCCATCGTCTCATTACTGCGCACCCGGGACCTTCCGGCGGGATCGCTCGAACAGAATGTTGACATCAGCTGCTGTTGACATTGGTTGATGTCACTTCTACTGTCAAGTCACACGGCGGCATCGACGAGGAGGACGCCCCACATGGTCAGCTCTGCACAATCGATTTCCAGCCCGGTCGACGACGACGCTCGCGCGAAGGTGCACGTACTCGTCATCGGCGCAGGCTTCGGTGGCCTGGGAACGGCGATGAAGCTGAAACAAGCCGGTATCGACGATTTCGTCGTGCTCGAGCGAGCGAGCGAGATCGGTGGAACTTGGCAGGTCAACACCTACCCGGGCGCACAGTGCGACATCCCGTCGATCCTGTACTCGTTCTCGTTCGCGCCGAATCCGAACTGGACGAGGCTCTACCCGTTGCAGCCCGAGATCCACGACTACCTGCGTGCCTGCGCCGAGGACTTCGGAATAGTGCCGCACCTGCGCCTGAACCACGAGGTACGTGAGGCGACCTGGGACGATGCTGCACAGGTCTGGCACGTGACGACGAATCAAGGCCGCTGGGAGGCCCGCATTCTGGTGGGGGCCATGGGACCCTTCAGTGAACCGGCGGTCCCGGACCTGCCTGGACTCGACAGCTTCGACGGCGCCGTGTTCCACTCGGCAGCCTGGGATCACGAGCACGATCTGGCCGGCGAGAGAGTTGCCGTCGTCGGAACGGGCGCGTCGGCAGTGCAGATCGTCCCCCGTATTCAGCCGATCGCCCGGTCGATGACGGTGTTCCAGCGGACTCCGACCTGGATACTCCCGCATCCCGACCAGCCGATGACCGGTTGGCCGCGAAGACTTTTCGAACGTATACCGCTCTCCCAGCGACTGGCACGAACTGGACTCGATCTGGTGCAGGAGGCGATGGTTCCGGGGTTCGTGTACCGGCCCGCACTGCTGAAAGGTCTGGCTGCGCTCGGTCGCGCGCACTTGAATCGTCAGGTCCAAGACCCGGAACTGCGACGCGCACTCACTCCTACGTATGCCTTCGGGTGCAAACGCCCGACGTTCTCCAACGCCTACTACCCGGCACTGGCACAACCGAACGTCGACGTGGTCACCGCGGGAATACGGGAAGTGCGACCGGGCGGAATCGTGACCGCCGACGGCACGCTGCACGAACTCGACACGATCGTGATGGGCACCGGCTTCAGGCTGACCGACAATCCTGCCTTCGACGTGGTCCGCGGGCGGGACGGCCGCACGTTGGCCGAGGCCTGGAACGGCAATGCCCGCGCATATCTCGGCACGACGATCAGCGGCTTCCCCAACTTCTTCATGCTCCTCGGCCCCAATTCCGTCACATACACCTCGCAGGTAGTGACGATCGAGGCCCAGGTGGAGTACATCCTGAGCGCTCTCCGGCAGATGGACTCGCAGGGCGTGACGAGCATCGACATCCGCCCCGAGGTGCAGCAGGCGTTCGTCGACGACGTGGACAGGCGTTTGCAGAAGTCGGTGTGGAACGTCGGCGGCTGTACCAGCTACTACCTGAGCGGTGCGGGCCGCAACTTCACCTTCTATCCGGGCTTCAACCACAGCTTCCGGGCGCGCACCCGGCGGGCCGACCTCGCCCAGTACGTCACCCGAAGAGCAGGAACCCCAGCACACACGACCGTGAGGACAGCAGGATGATGACTTTTCCCCGAATCGGGCGGAAACCGGTGGTCGACCCCGCGGGCGCGCGCCGCTACACGGACGAGTCTCACGCGATCACCGCCCGGGACGTCGAGTTCACCTGGGAGGGAGTGCCTCTGCACTACGTTCCCGGCGAGCCGATGGCCACGCACGTCATCAACTTCATGCACCTGGTCCTTCCCGAAGGTGAGCGGGCGATGTCCGCGACCCTTGCCGAGGCACTGCCGCTGATCAAGGACGAACGACTCCACGAGGAAGTGGTGGGTTTCATCGGCCAGGAGGCTACCCACGCCACCTCGCACAAGGGCGCGCGCGAGCATCTCGCGGAACTCGGCATGGACATCGGACCGATGGCGCGCAAAATGGACTGGCTCGTCGATCGAATCCTGGGTGACCGCGGTTTGTCCGGCCGGGCGAAGCGGGCATGGTTGTGCGAGCGACTGGGCCTGTTCGCCGCGATGGAGCACTACACCGCCGTCGTCGGTGAGTGGTTGCTGACCGACCCCGCGCTCGAGAGGGCCGGGATGCACCCGGTGATGCTGGACATGGTCCGGTGGCACGGAGCAGAAGAGGTCGAGCATCGCAATGTCGCCTTCGACGCCTTCATGTACGTGGACGGCAGTTACGCCCGGCGGGTGCGCACCGCCCTGATTGCCAGTTTCACCCTGATCCTGCTCTTCCTGACCTCGATGAACTATCTGTTCCGCGCCGACCCGTCGACGGACAAGGGCCGTTTCTGGCCGTTACAGCTGATCAGCGCGATCAGACGCGGATTGGTACCCAACCTCACCTTCCTGGTGACGGAGATACCGCCGTACCTGCGCCCCAGCTTCCACCCGTCGCAGATCGGCGACATGGACGTCGCGATGCGCTACCTCGCGCAGTCCCCTGCCGCCAACCGCTCCTAGCGAGAAAGACCACTCATCATGATGACCACCTCGGAACGGGTATCGGGGCCGGACTCCCCCGCACGCGAGTTCGAGCCCACCCGCGCACTTCGGTTGGCGGCTCGGGCAACCGTCGCCTACCGGACCGTGTTCGCGGCCAGTCGCGCCGCCTCGTGGCTGTCGCGTCCGAAGCCGGTGCGCAACACAGGGTTCGACATGAGTCTCGTGATCGATCAGGTGAGAGCCGAAGCGGAGGGTGTCATCGGCGTGACCTTGGTGTCGCCGGAAGGACATGCGTTGCCGTCCTGGATTCCGGGCGCGCACCTCGACCTCTTCCTACCGTCTGGCCGGCAGCGTCAGTACTCCTTGTGCGGTGACCCCGACGATCTGTCGTCGTACCGCATCGCCGTCCGCCGCATCGACGGCGGACTGGGCGGTTCGGCGGAGGTCCACGATTCGCTCGAGGCCGGGGATGTCGTCACCGTACGCGGCCCGCGCAACGCCTTTCCGCTGGTCGCTGCGGACTCGTACCTGTTCGTCGCGGGCGGAATCGGCATCACGCCCATCCTGCCGATGGTGAAGAAGTGCCACGCGCGCGGACGCCCGTGGCGGCTTGTCTATCTGGGCCGCTCGCGCGACACCATGCCCTTTCTCGACGAACTCGCGCGGTATGCCGGTTGTGTGGAGGTCCGGCCTGACGACGAGGCCGGTCCACCCGATATCAGCGAGATTCTCACCACCGCAGCCCCTGGCGCAGCCGTCTACCTGTGTGGACCACCGCCGCTGACGAGCACCGCACGCCGCGTGATGCGGCAACTCAATCCCACCGGTTCCCTTCACACCGAACGGTTTTCGGCCCTGCCAGTGGTCGGTGGGCAGAAGTTCGACGTGCACCTCGCCCAGCGGGGAACGACTGTGTCCGTGGGCGCCGACGAAACCGCGCTGGCCGCGATCCGCCGGGAAGTACCGGGTGTCGCCTACTCGTGTCAGCAGGGCTTCTGCGGTACCTGTCGAGTGCGGGTTCTGGCCGGAGATGTCGAGCACCGCGACCGCACGCTGACGGACGCCGAGCGACAGGACTCGATGCTGATCTGCCTGTCACGCTCGGCCGGTGGACCTCTGGTGATCGACCTGTGACGCGCTGGTACCCACTCGCCGCCGCCGACGACGAGTTCCTGCAGACCGCCAGATTCCGCATCGTGCACGTCGTCTACCTGTCGACGGACCCTGCGCACGTGTGGAGTGTCCTCACTGCCCACGACGCACTGGTGTCCTGGTCGCCGCTGATCACGGCGAGCGACTGGACCTCGCATCGGCCCTTCGGTATCGGCACCACCAGAACCGTGACGCTCGGACACGGGGCCGCCGCCTTGAAAGAACGCTTCTACCGCTGGGAGGAGGGCAAACGCATCACGTTCACCGCCGAAAGCGCGTCCAGGCCCGGATTCCGGCGGTTCGCCGAAGACATCAGCCTCGACGCGCACCCCGACGGCACCCGGCTCACTTGGACGTTCGCGATGGACGCCGCACCCGGGCTCACGCCCTTCCTCGCGCTGTCCCTGCCACTGCTGCGCCGAGTGACGCGCGGATGGGCGCGCGGCCTCGCCCACAAGGCACTCGACCACCCGAAGGGCGCGACCCGATGACCACTACCACGCCCGCACCTGCCACATTCGAGGTGACCAGTCCCGCCACGGGACAGGTGGTAGGCGTTCACCCCCTCGGCTCGACCCGCGACGTCGAGGACGCCGTAGCCCGTGCGCGTGGCGCCGCCGACTGGTGGGCATCACTGGGATTCGCTGAACGGGCCCGCAGGCTCGATGCCTGGCGTGGCATCATCGCCCGGCGGGCAACAGAACTCGCAGACCTCGTCCACCGGGAGATGGGGAAGCCACCCGCAGACGCGATGCTCGAGATCGCGATGGCGCTGGAACACCTCGCGTGGGCGGCGAAGAATTCCGGCAAGGTACTGGGGCGTCGCTCGGTACGCACCAGCGCGCTCACCGTCAACCAATCGGCCAGCGTCGAATACCTTCCCCTCGGGGTGGTCGGTGTGATCGGGCCGTGGAACTACCCCGTCTTCACTCCACTGGGATCGTTGTCGTTCGCCCTCGCAGCCGGAAACACGGTGGTCTACAAGCCCAGCGAGTACACCCCGGGCGTAGGCGTGTGGCTGATCGAGGCTTTCACCGAAGCGGTACCGGAACATCCAGTGCTGCAGGTCGTTACCGGAGACGGCTCGACCGGCGCCGCGCTGTGCCGGTCCGGGGTGAACAAGATCGGATTCACCGGATCCACTGCGACCGGCAAGAAAGTGATGGCCGCGTGCGCCGAATCCCTCACCCCCGTCCTGATGGAATGCGGCGGCAAGGACGCCCTGATCGTCAACGCCGACGCAGACCTCGATTCCGCCGCTGACGCCGCTGTGTGGGGCGGGCTGTCCAATGCCGGGCAAACCTGCCTCGGGGTCGAGCGGGTATACGTGCACGACAGGGTATTCGACGAGTTCATCGATCGGGTCGTCACCCTCGCCTCCCCCATTCGTGCCGGTTCCGACACGGATGCGCACATCGGCCCGATTACGATCCCCTCGCAGGTCGACGTGATCCGCCGCCACATCGACGATGCGCTCGACAAGGGCGGGCGGGCGGTTCTCGGCGGACCCGACGCCGTCGAGGGGCGGTTCGTGCAACCCACCGTTCTCGTGGACGTGCCGGAAAACAGCATCGCGGTCACCGAGGAAACCTTCGGCCCCACCTTGATCGTGTCGAGGGTTCGAAACATGGACGAGGCTGTGGAACGGGCCAACGCAAGCCGATACGGCTTGGGTGTCAGCGTTTTCTCCCGGAAGCACGGCGAAGACATCGCACGGCGAATTCGCACCGGCGCCGTCTCCGTCAATTCCTACGTTCTCTACGCGGCCGTTCCCAGTCTGCCCCTGGGCGGTGTCGATGATTCCGGATTCGGTCGGGTCCACGGCGCGGACGGCCTGAGGGAATTCACTTTCCCACGGGCGATGACCAGACAGCGATTCCCGTCCGTACTGCCGCTCACGA
Source organism: Rhodococcus sp. IEGM 27 (assembly GCF_033142305.1). Taxonomy (NCBI): domain Bacteria; kingdom Bacillati; phylum Actinomycetota; class Actinomycetes; order Mycobacteriales; family Nocardiaceae; genus Rhodococcus; species Rhodococcus sp. IEGM 27. The sequence continues at coordinate 219,154 of NZ_JAWLSG010000006.1, forward strand.
CATTTCGGCGGACACGCCTGGTGGACTCTCTCGTCCGCGTTCTCATCACCGTGCTTCACGGAAGGAACTGACGATGGCGATCTTCGAGAAACGAAGGGCATACGCTCGCACGTTGCGCGACCTGGGCCTGCCGTTACCCGGAAAAGGGGCTGAGTACGACGTCGCCGGCAAGGTCGTCCTGATCACCGGCGGGGGCGACGGCATCGGACTGGCCTCGGCGCGCGCGCTGCACGCCCGCGGCGCAACCGTCGCAGTGATCGATAACAATCCAGCGGCCCTCACCGCCGCCGACTGCGCACTGGGACAGGAACGGGTCCTGACTCTCATGGCCGACGTCCGCGACCGGGCAGGCATGAACGCAGCCGTGCAGGACGTGATCGAACAGACCGGGCGGCTCGACGTCGTCGTCGCGAACGCCGGTGTGACACCGCCACCGGGCACACTCCGCCGAATCGACCCCGCCGCTTTCGACCGGGTCATCGACATCAACCTCACCGGAGTGTTCAACACCATTCGTCCGGCCGTCGACGAAGTGATCGAACGACGTGGTCACATCGTCGTGGTGTCGTCCGCGGCCGCGTTCGCGCCCGGCCTCGGCGGTGCGTCGTACATGATCAGCAAGGCTGCCGTCGAGCAACTCGGCCGGGCTCTGCGCCTCGAACTCGCAGGTTACGGCGCCTCCGCCGGTGTCGCCTACTTCGGCATGGTCGACACCCAACTGGCACGCGCAACCCTGGACGACGACGAGCTCGGCCGAAAACTCGACGCCCGCCTGCCGCGGCCGTTGCGCCGCCGCATCAGCGCCGAGGACGCCGCGACCGTCATCGCCGACGCCATCGCCCGACGTGCCGGACGCACCCTGGCACCTACGGCCTGGCAACCGTGGGCGCTCGGACGCGGACTCGTGAATGTCCTCGCCGACGGTTACCTCGTCGCCGACCGCGACTGCCACGAACTCATCCGTGAACTCGACGCCCGACCCGCCACCTCCACCATTCCCGGATCACCCACCGCCAGCAGGAAGATGCCATGACCCCGACTCGAGCTCCGATCACCCTGTGCGAGGCCTTCCAACGCGTCGCAGCAATCGACCCCGACTCGGTCGCACTCCGGACCGTGGGCGGCAACGAAGTACTCACCTGGCGGGACTATGCCCAGCAAGTACGGGACGTCGCGGCCGGGTTCGCCGGGCTCGGCGTCGGGCGCGGGGACACCGTGGCACTCATGATGGGAAACCGCCTCGACTTCTACCCGGTGGACGTGGGTGCCCAACACGTCGGTGCCACCTCGTTCTCGATCTACAACACCTCACCGCCGGACGCCATCGCCCATGTCCTCCGCAATGCGGGAGCGAAGGTGGTCGTGTGCGAAGCGCAGTACGTCGAACGGATCAGAGAATCCGGCGTGCAGCCCTCGCGGATCGTCGTCGTCGATGTCGACTCGGGGAGCGCACCCGCCGGAACCCTCTCGCTGGACGAGATGAAAACTCTTCATCCCGCAGACTTCGACTTCGACTCCGCCTGGCGAGCCGTGCAACCGGACGACGTTGCCACGCTCATCTACACCTCGGGGACGACCGGAAATCCCAAGGGCGTCGAATCGACCCACGCCGCATTACTGTTCGAGGCCAGCGCAGTGCGCGAGATCCTGCCGATCGAATTCGGCGACCGGATCACCTCGTTCATGCCATCCGCGCACATCGCCGACCGGATGACCTGTCTCTACTTCCAGATGGTCTTCGGCACCGAAATCACCGTTGTCGAGGACATCTCACAGATCGCCGCCGCCCTCCCCGATTGCCGGCCGACCATCTGGGGTGCAGTCCCACGCGTCTGGGAAAAGCTCCAGGTCGCAGTGGAGCGGGCGGTAGCCGGCGAGCCGGACGAAACCCGGCGCCAGGGATTGCAATGGGGCCTCGAGGTGGGTGCCCGCCGGTTTGCGATGCTGCGGGCCGGCCAACCCGTACCCGAGGAACTCGAGGCCGAATTCGTTTCTGCAGAATCGCGAGTGCTGGCGCCTCTGCGGGCGAAACTCGGATTCGACGCCCTCCGGTGGGCCGTATCGGGCGCGGCCCCCATCCCCGCTGACACCCTGGCATTCTTCGGCTCGCTCGGTCTGAACATCTCGGAAATCTGGGGCATGTCGGAACTGACGTGCATCGCGAGCGCCGCCGCGGCGGACCCCACCAGACTGGGGACGGTCGGCAGAATCATCCCCGGCATGGAGATGCGGATCGCCGACGACGGCGAACTCCTCGTCCGAGGCCCGCTGGTCATGAAGGGCTACCGGGGTGAGCCGGGGAAAACAGCGGAGGCAGTCGACGCGGACGGCTGGCTGTCCACGGGAGATGTGGTGACCGTCGACGACGACGGGTATCTCACGATCATCGACCGGAAGAAGGAGTTGATCATCAACTCTTCGGGCAAGAACATGTCACCGGCCGGGATCGAGAATGCAATCAAGGCCCAATCCTCGCTCATCGGAAACGTGTCCACCATCGGTGACGCGCGGCCGTACAATACCGCACTGATCACGTTGGATCCCGACGGCGCAGCCGGATACGCGGCACAGCTTCACGTGGAGGCGGATGCCGCGACTCTGGCAGCACACCCCGCCGTCATTGCCGTGGTTGCCGACGCGGTCGCGGCAGGAAACAGCCGCCTCTCACGGGTAGAGCAGATCAAGAAGTTCATTGTCCTGCCCTCGTTCTGGGAGCCCGGCAGTGACGAATTGACCCTTACCATGAAGCTGCGACGCACGCCCATCGCCGCAAAATACGCGCCCGAGATCGAAAAACTCTATGCCCAGCCCGTGCCTGAGGGCGTCCAGACAGCCGCGCTGCACCGGGCCGACGCCGAGCCCGCAGTCGCAGGCTGAGGGCACAACTCTCCACCGATGTCGAAAGAAGACGATGACCATCTCTCCTGCTTCCACACTGACGAACTCCGCCTGGATCGACGACGACCTCGGCGCCGTAGCCGAACTCGCACGCAACTTCTTCGCGAAGGAGGTGACTCCACACCAATCCCGCTTCGCACAACAAGGCTTTCCCGACCGGGAGGTCTACCGCACTCTTGGTGACCTGGGCCTGTCAGGCATGTCGATTCCCGCCGAATACGGGGGTGGCGGCGGCACTTTCGCGCACGACGCTGTTCTGTTCCATGAACAGGTCATGGCCGGTGACCATTCGCTTCAGCTGGGCGTGCATTCGGGAATAGTCCCGCACTACCTGAACGCCTACGGGACCGAAGACCAGAAGTCACGGTGGTTGCCCCGCCTCACGAGTGGCGAATGGGTGGGTGCGATCGCCATGACCGAACCCGGAACCGGATCGGACCTCCAGAGCATTACGACCAAAGCGGTGCGGGACGGCGACGACTACCTCCTCACCGGTACCAAAACCTTCATCTCGAACGGCTACAACTGTGATCTGGTGATCGTCGCCGCCAAGACCGACACCACACTCGGCGCGAAAGGAGTGTCGCTGATCGTCGCCGAAGTCGACAACAACACTCCGGGTTTTACGCGGGGACGAATCTTCGACAAGGTGGGACAGAAAGGTCAGGACACCACCGAACTGTTCTTCGACGGCGTCCGAGTGCCCGCCGAGAATCTCCTCGGTCCGGCGGAGGGTGCCGGCTTCGTCCAACTGATGCAGCAGCTTCCCCAGGAACGATTGATCTGCGGTGTTGCCGCAGTCGCTGCGATCGAACGAGCTGTCGCCCTCACCGTGGAGTACGCCAAGTCCCGGACGATGTTCGGCAAGACCCTGTTCGACCTGCAGAACACCCGCTTCGAACTGGCCGAATGCGCCACCATCGCCCGGGTGTCGCGCACCTTCCTCGACGACTGCATCGTCAAGCATCTCCGCGGTGAGCTCGACGTCGCCACGGCCGCAATGGCCAAATACTGGCTCACCGACCAGCAGTGCTCCGTGATCGACCGCTGCGTACAGCTTTTCGGGGGATACGGCTACATCCTCGAATACCCCATCGCCCAGATGTACGCGGACGCCCGGATCCAGCGCATCTACGCCGGATCCAACGAGGTCATGAAGGAACTCATCTCTCGCACGCTCTAGAATGCACTCATGGATCGAGAAGCTCCGCGCGGACTGACGCTCGGTGAGTTGATCAGGCGCCAGCGAGAGATGGCCGAACTCCCGATGCGTCAGTTGGCTGCGATGGTGGGAATCTCGAATCCGTACCTTTCACAAATCGAGCGGAATCTCCGGGAGCCGAGCGACCGCGTTCTGCAGGCCATCGCCGATCAGCTTCATCTGTCCGCTGACATGCTGGTGTCGGAGGCGTCGCGAGCGCAGAAGGACACCGCTTCCGCAGTGATAACGGCGCTCCGGGAGGACCCGGACCTCACCAATGCGCAACGGAAGGCGATCGAGGAAATGTACGAGGCCTTCCGGCAGCTCACCATCGCGAAACGGAAGCGTCCGAGCACCGGACCACAAGACTGACTGCGTCACGCACATCACCGACCACCCGCAGTTGTGTTGCATGTCACATGCACTGGTAAACATAGGTGTGACGACGAGTCCCCGCAGATAGAGAGGCCGTATGGACCGGCTCGTGCAGCCGTGGTAGTACGCCGACGCAAGTGACTGTGCAGTATACCCCTCGGTAATATGCAGTTCAAACATTCCTGTGTAAACGTGTGAGCAGGCGCCACCGGCGCCGTCCCACTCTTCGCCTCTGCGGGATCCGCAGCAAGATCACCTCACAGGAATACCGTGCAGACAGAACACACCACCGCGCGCGCCGTCGCACTCGAAGACCTCCCCACCCTCGTCGGTACCGACCTCGGCACGTCGAGTGCCGTACAGATCACTCAGCAACAGATCAACTTGTTCGCCGATGCGACGAATGATCACCAATGGATCCACACCGATCCCGAGCGCGCGAAAGAAGGTCCGCTCGGGACGACGATTGCGCACGGATTCCTCACATTGTCGTTGGCACCCAGTTTATTCTGGCAACTGATCGATGTCGTCGACAGCGAGCAGGTGATCAATTGCGGTATTGGCAATGCACGGTTCACGGCGCCCGTTCCTGTCGGTTCTCACCTGCGTTTGACCGCTGAGGTCACCACCGTCAAAGCCTGTAGAGGCGGCTATCAGGTGACGTCCGCACTGACCATGTCCGTCGACGGCTCCGAACGTCCGGCGTGCGTGGCGGATATGACGATTCGTTTTTTGGGGAGCAACGTGTGATCGACAACCTGCACAAGAAGATCGCCTCGCGGATCGACCCCATCGGCTGGGGCCCTGCGGTGGCGTCCGTCGCCGGGCGCGCAGCAAAGAATCCTCAGGCCGTCGTCGCCGCATCGACGAACTACGCCACCCACCTCGCCCACATTCCGGCGGCTGCTGTCCGAGTGTTCAACGACGTCGACCCCCAACCTCCCGTACCGGTCGACCCGAGCGACAAGAGGTTCGCCGACGCGGCGTGGCGCGAAAATCCCGCGTTCTTCTCTCTGCACCAAAGCTATCTCGCGACTCGTGAACTTGCGGAAGACCTCACAGAGGCGGGTGCGGGAGACGAATTACAGGACGCCAAGGCACGTCAAGTCGTGAACTTGATGCTCGACGCCCTGTCGCCCACCAATTTCCCGCTCACCAATCCGGGCGTACTGACACGCGCGTTCGACACCGGTGGGGCGAGCCTCGTTCGCGGGGCCCTTTTCGCTGCCGAGGACATCATGAAGAGGAAGGGGCAGCCGGTGAAAGTCGATCGGGCCGCCTTCACTCTCGGTGACAACCTTGCAGCCACGCCGGGCAAAGTCGTTTTTCGCAACGACTTGATCGAAGTGATCCAGTACCAACCGCAGACCCCCTCCGTGCATGCGGTCCCGATCCTTGTCTCCCCACCGTGGATCAACAAGTACTACATACTCGATCTCGCGCCGAAACGCAGCCTCATCGAGTGGGCGGTCGCTCACGGGCGCACGGTCTTTGCGATTTCCTACTGCAATCCCGACCGGTCCATGATGGACATCACGATGGACGACTACTACCTTCGCGGGTTCGCTGCCGCCATGGACGTCGTCGAAGAGGTCACCGGTTCGGGAAAGATCGACATCCTCTCCATCTGCCTCGGTGGCGCTATGGCCGCGATGGGAGCAGCCCGTCTCGCTGCAACCGGGGACGACCGGATCAACTCACTGACGATGCTGAACACGCTGCTCGATTACAGCGAGGTCGGCGAGCTGAGGCTTCTGGTCGATCCAGACACCCTCGACCGGGTCGAGATGCGTATGCGGCGGCAGGGCTTTCTGTCCGGCGAAGAGATGAGTGGCACCTTCGACCTGATCAAGGCCAAAGAGTTGATCTTCAGCTACTGGGTCTCGCGCTGGATGAAGGGCGAAAAGCCGGCCGCATTCGACATCCTCGCGTGGAACGAGGACAAGACCAGGATGCCCGCCACGATGCACGCCCAGTACCTGCGATCCCTCTACGGCCGAAACGAATTATCCTCTGGGGAATACGTATTGGACGGTCAGCAGCTGGATCTGACGAAGGTCACGTGCGATGCCTACATCGTCGGCGCCGTCAACGACCACATCGTGCCGTGGACCTCGTCGTATAAGAGTGTGCATCTACTCGGCGGAGACGTGCGTTTCGTCCTGACCAACGGGGGCCACATCGCCGGTGCGGTCAATCCACCGAACAACCGATGCTTCTTCCATGCCGTCGGCGCACCCGATTCAGGCGAACGCCGGACCATGCCCGCGAATCCGGCGGACTGGCAGATTTTGTCCGAGAAGCATTCCGGCTCGTGGTGGGAGGACTGGACACAGTGGTCAGCTTCTCGCGCCGGCGACATGGTGGCACCGCCGGCAATGGGCAGTGCCAAGCATCCCGTTTTGGCCGATGCCCCCGGGACATACGTCTCCCAGTAATCAGGTGACAGATGCGTTAGCAATCAGATTGCTAACCTGCTAATGTGCTTACTGACGTTACCCCCACCCAAGGAGTAAGAACGTGACCACAGCCAAGACAGTCACCGACGCCACCACCGCAGCGGCTGCCGGCCTCAGCAAGGCACTCGACGAATCGACCGAGCGGATCTCATCCCTCAACGAGAAAGTGGTCGACGCCGCGAAGCAGAGCGGAAACCTCTCGCTCGACACCTACGAGAAGGCCCTCGGCAGTGTCCTCGAGTTCCAGGAGAAGATCGGCACCAGCAGCAACGTCGAGTGGATCAGTAGCCTCACGAAGGCACAGGTGTCCCTCGTCAACGGGATCAGCACGGCGTTCACCGACGCTGCACGCTCCGTGCTGAAATAACGTGAAAGCAGCGATGGCCGGGATAGACACATCCCGGCCATCGTCGTCTGCCAGTGAGAGCGCGCACATGCACCCGACAGGAGCCAGCTGCATGACGACAGCAGGGAATAGGTACTGGAGAGACCTCGCCCTTTTCCCGCTCGAAGTGGGGGCGGCGGCAGTCGAGGGATGGTCGGGGTACTTGACAGGACTCTGTCGCCGAAGGGCGAATCCGTTCGACATAGCTGACGACGTTCTTTCGTTCTGGATGGCGGTGAGCTCGCGCGAATGCCCGAAGTGGGCGCATCACAGTGACGTTGCTCGTCGGGGTCGACTGGCCGATTGCCGGAATTACTCCGCCGACGGACCCACCGACCAGATCCCGACCTTGGTGATCCCACCACACTCGGGTCGCGCCTCCTCGATCGTGGACTATGCGGACGGACGGAGTCTGATGCACACGCTCCGCGAGGCCGGAATCGACAACCTCTACTGCCTCGACTGGCACGGCCGCACTCCCGACAACACCAACGCGTCGATCGACGACTACCTCGACTTACTTACCGAGACAACCGAGTTCCTGGGCGGCAGGATCAACGTGGTCGGCTTCAGCCAGGGCGGATGGCTTGCCACGATTTTCGCGGCTCTTCATCCCGCCGCGGCCCACTCACTCGTCATCGCAGGTGCTCCGATCGATTTCCACGCCGGACGACCGCACGTCGTCGAGGTGATGGGCAGCTGGTTGCGCGATCCGAGCGCCGCATGGTTGCGAACGTGCGCCGTGGCAATCGCCGGATTGCAGTATCGACTCGGTGAAGCGGCCGGCGTCCCCCTCGGGAGACCTACTGCGGAGTTCGAACACGCTATGACGCTGCTTGCGCACATTGATGAACCGGAGTCCGTGGAACGCTATATCGAGCGCAGACGGTGGTTCGCATGGTCGCAGCAGTTACCGGACCGATTCCGAGACTGGATGATCGAGGAGCTGTTCCTGACGAATCGGCTGATCTCGAACGAGCTCCGCGTGAAAGAGGGAATCGTTACGCTCGAGTCGATTTCGTGTCCCGTCTTCTTGATCGCGGGCTCCGATGACGAGTTCACACCGCCCGAGCAGATGTGGGCGCTGGAACGCTACATCTCCACCCCACCGGAGCACATCACGCGGCGTCTCGTGAACGGTGGGCACCTGAGCTTGATCATCGACCCCGCCGTTCTCGAGGAAGTGTGGCGGCCGGTGATGCGCTCGGTGGCGGCGCTGTCAGCGACATCGGAGGGCGACCACTCACCGTCACCATGAACGCGTATCGGGAAAAGTGGCAGCGGAGCCCCGATAACTGAAACGTGTTCTAGTATGAAGTGCGATCGGACACCGGTATCGCCCGCCTAGGAGACGCTGTGAACTTCGTTCTCGTCGACCATCCACGGCCGGGCGTCGCCCTGGTGACGCTCAATCGCCCGGAACGCATGAATGCGATGGCGTTCGACGTCATGGTGCCGTTTCGGGAAACACTGGAACGGATCAGCCACGACAACGCGATACGAGCGGTCGTGGTCACCGGCGCCGGGAAGGGGTTCTCTTCCGGCGCCGACCAGACGTCCGCGGGCAGCCCGCCGCACATCGACGGCCTGACCCGGCCGACCGTCGCCCTGCGCGCGATGGAGATGCTGGACAACGTCGTACTTGCGCTTCGCCGCATGCATCAGCCGGTGATCAGCGCAGTCAACGGTGCCGCCATCGGCGGTGGGCTGTGCCTCGCGCTCGCGTCCGACGTCCGGATCGCCTCGGATACCGCCTATTTCCGGGCCGCCGGGATCAACAACGGGCTCACCGCCAGCGAATTGGGACTCAGCTACCTACTTCCTCGCGCGATCGGCTCGTCCCGTGCCTTCGAGATCATGCTGTCGGGCCGGGACGTCCACGCCGAGGAAGCCGAGCGGATCGGCTTGGTGTCGCGGTGTGTGCCTGCCGACGACCTACTGGGCGCGTGTTTCGACCTGGCCGAGCGGATGGCGACGTTCTCCCGGCCGGGCCTGGAGCTGACCAAGCGCACCTTGTGGTCGGGACTCGACGCGGCATCGCTGGAGTCCCACATCCACCAGGAAGGTCTCGGGCAACTCCTCGTGCGGCTGCTCACCGACAACTTCGAGGAAGCCACCGCCGCCCGCAAGGAGGACCGCACTCCCCGGTTCCGCGACACCCGCTAGGCACGGGACATGCGGGGCGCTGCGCTGGTGGGGGTGAACTTCGGTTCCCGGTTCCCGGTTCCCGGTTCCCGGTCCGCGGGTGAGCGAGGGGCAGTCGGGGTATCTTTCGCACTGGAACGTGAGCGCACCACCCGACGAGAGGTCACCATGCCGAAGCCTCCCCTCCCGCAGGAAGCCGCCGAGATGTTCGCGCGGCCCAATTACGCCACCATCACCGCCGTCCGACCGGACGGGCAGCCCGTGTCGGTGGCCACCTGGTACCTCTACGAGGACGGGAAAGTGCTGGTCAACATGGATTCCGGTCGCAAGCGGCTCGACTATCTGCGCCACGATCCGCGGGTGAGCCTCACTGCGATGGACCCACAGGACTGGATCACCCACGTCAGCGTCCAGGGCCGGGTGGTCAAGCTGGTCGACGACGAGAGTCTCGTCGACATCGACCGCATCGCCCGGCACTACACCGGCAACCCGTATCCGGTCCGGAACCGGGCCCGGGTGAGCGCGTGGATCGACATCGACACCTGGCACGGTTGGGGATCTCTGAAACAGTCGTGAGCCGCACCCCTCGACGGAGGTAGCCGGGCATGCCGAGTTCCCGCACCGCATCGGTCGTCGCCGTGGCGGTGGCGGTGGTCGGCGGTGTTCTCCTGAACCCGCCGCCGGTTCGGGAGGCGGGCGTGCCCACGGTGAGCGTGGCTCAGCCCGCCGCCCCCGCCCCACCTCCGCCGATCGTCCTCACCCCCGAGGAGATCGAGGCACGCGTCGCACCGGTCATCGTCACGCTCGTCGCGGATTCGGGACTCGTCGACACCGCAGGTACGGGCATCGTGCTGACACCCGACGGCGTCGTTCTCACCAATCATCATGTGATCGACGGTGCATTCGACATCAGCGCAGTCACCCTCGCCGACGGTGCGGAATATGTGGTGGACGTCCTGGGCTACGACAGCTCGCGCGACATCGCGGTGCTGCAATTGCAGGGTGCTGATTCGCTGCCCACGGCAACGCTGGCGACGTCCCCTGCCACCCGGATCGGTGACCCCGTCACAGCCGTGGGCAACGCCGAGGGCAACGGATATCCTGTGGCGGCAAGAGGATTCGTCACCGATGTAGGCCAGTCGATCACCGCTAGAAGCTCGACAGACGGTTCCCGGAACCGGTTGAGCGGTCTGATCGAAGTGGACGCCGCGGTGCGCCCGGGCGACTCCGGCGGCCCCCTCGTCGACGCCACCGCCACCGTGATCGGCGTCAACACCGCGGGCAACGCGGACTCCGATCCGTCGACCCCTCCACCCGCGCAACCACGTTCGTATGCCGTTCCCATCGCCACCGCGATGGCCGTCGTCGATCAGGTCCGTGCCGGTAGAACGTCATCCACCGTGCACGTCGGTGACACAGCACTTCTCGGCATCAATGTCACGAACCACGAGCGGGGCGCCGAAGTGCTGTGGGTCGGCATCGGGACCCCGGCAGACGACGCGGGACTCGAGATCGGCAGCATCATCACCGATTTCGATGGAGCACCCGTCCGCTCGTCGACCGAACTGAGCGAACGCATGAACGCGAAACACCCCGGCGACACAGTGTCGGTGCTCTGGCTCGACGACCGCGGGCAGTCGCGGGCAGCCACCATCGTCCTCGACGAGGGTCCTCCGCGTTGACCGTCACGCCGTGGCGCCCTGCACCATCCCGTCGTCACGCCGGACACGGACAGCCACGAATCTGGCGATCCTCCGCAGCACCGCACGACTTTCCGGCAGCCCCGGCCACAACGCCGGAAAAGCATGCACCTGCCCGTCCCAGATCTGCAACGTGGTCGCCACCCCCGCGGCGCTGAGCCGGTGCGCCATCAACTCCGAATCCGACCGCAGCACTTCACCTTCCGCGGCGATCAGCAACGACGGCGGCATTCCCACCAGATTGCCGTTCACCGGCGACAACGCGGGGTCGAGCACGCCGTCGACCTCGGCTCCGAGCTTCCCGATGGTGACCAGCGCCTCGATCGGTGCGAACACGTCCTTCGCCGCGTTGACATGCACCGACTTCTCCGCGCAGTCCAGATCGAGCAACGGGGACAACCCGATGAGCCCGGCAGGCAGATCGACGTTCTCCTCACGGGCTTTCAACGCGGTCGCGAACACCAGGAACCCGCCTGCGGAATCACCGGCAAAGACCGTCCCGTCCGCCCGGGCACCGTTTTCGAGCAGCCACTTGTACGCCGTCAGGCAGTCGTCGACCGATCCGCTGATGTTCGTGTCGGGCAACTGCCGGTAGCCCACGTGCATCACCGGCAGTCCGGTGAGTTTTGCGATGGTCGCCACCACCGGCCGATGCGTGTTCAGGCCACAACAGAGGAATCCACCCCCGTGAAGGTAGAGAACGACGCCCTCGCTCAGGTCCGGCGAGACTCCGGGAGCGCGCACGACCTCGGCGTCGAAACCGGGCAGTCGAACCTTCTGTCGGCGAATGCCGGACGCGGGCCGCATTCCCGCGGCGAGATCGAGCAGTGCCGCCCGGCGGATGGCAGACTCGTTGATCGGGGCCATTCGGACGACAGGGCGAAGAAACCAGCGACAGGCCTGGTAGAGGAGCTGGGATTCAATACTCGGCCCGGCGAGTCGGGCACCGGGCCGGTACTGCACCGTCGGTTTCCCGATCCGCTGTTCCGCAGGTGTGTGGCGGTCGTTCGGCACAGATTCCATGCCCGCTCCCTCGTCGCCGACGCCCGTCTTCGTTGACGGGCGTCTCTCCACGGTAGAAGTATCCGGCGCCGCGTTTGTCCCACATCGGCGCATCGGCATCGAGTCGTAACCAGCGGGTAGCGAGCCGGATCAGCCGAAATCGACGTCGTCGAGTTCCTCGACGATGCTCACCCGCCGGGTGCGACCCCCGATCATCTTCCCGAAGCCGCGGCGCCCACCGCTGTCTGCCTTCCCGGACGGCGGAATGCGCTGAGGTGCGGCGCGTGGGCGCGGCACGGTGACCGGCGGCGGGTCGGGTACCCCCGGCCGCTCCTGTTCCGCCGGCGGCGCAGAACGCGGCACCGAACTGTCGAGGATGACCGGTTCGGGCTCCGGGCCGGGTAGGTCCTCGGTGTGGAGATCCACGTCGGCCAGGCTGGTGGCCCACCACACACGCCCGTCCAGTCGGCGTTCCCGTAGTTCGGCTGCGATGTCGTCGTGCCATACCGGGGGTTCACCGCCCCCGAAGGATCGGGTGTTGGCACTGACCCACACGACACCGTCCGGGTGACGATCGGCCAGATCGAGAACCGTCAGCCAGTTCACCGTCGCCGCGTAGCCGTCGTACCTCTTCTTCTCCCGGTAGGGGCGCCGGCGCTGGACGGCGCGCTGGGCAATCTCCACGTGCGAGCACCCCACCGGCTCGACCACCTCGACGCCGATCTTCTCCAATTCGCGGGCGAGGGCGACCACGTACCCACCGGCCTTCGCCCGGGCCACATCGACGAACAGCGACAGGTCCTCCCGCAGTCCGAGCCGGTCGTACATCCTGGCCTGGACGGTGAGCGCTTCGATCATCGCCGCCGACTCCCGCTGGTACCGGTCGGCGATCTCGAGGAGAACGAGCCGGGGAACCGCGACCCGGACACCCCGGTTCACGGCCGTGCGCACGAAAGTCTCGAAACGCGAATCTCGCGTGACCGCCGATGTATCGAGAACGATGAGCATTGCCCGATTGTGCAGGAGAAACTCACTCGCGCTGCAGCTGTCGCCGGGTCGTTATGCAATCTCGATCACGACGAAAGCACCGCAGGCTCGATCACGACGAAAGCACCGCAAGAACTGTCTCGAGGCCGGAGGGTCAGCCGATCTTGAAGATCACCGCGCGCTGGACGACGAAGTTGATGACCGTTGCCGTCCCCTGCGCGATGACGAATGCCACCGGCAAGCGCCACCATTCGTCGGGGAATGCCTGGTACATGACCCAGTTGAGACCCACCTGCACCGCGAAGGTCACCGCGTAGAGGATCACGACCGCGACGAAACGGGCCCGGCTCGGTTCCGCTTTGAACGTCCACCGGCGGTTGATCAGATACGCCGTGGTCGTGCCGGCGATGAAGCTGATCGACTTGGCCACGTTGACGGGCAGTCCCACCAGTTCGAGGAGCAGCCAGTACAGGCCGAAGTCGACGATCGCCGACAACCCGCCGGTCAGGACGAACCGCACGATCTGCGTCTTCAGGTCCAGTGCGTCGTCCGCGATGTTCTCGGTGACGGGAATCTCGACCGGGAGGGGAACGTGATGTTCGTGCTCGTGACTCGGCTGGGTTTCTGACACGACGACGAGAGTAACCACCTGTGCGTACTTGTTAACCCCCCACTGTTGATAAGTACGCACAGGGCCGGTGGGTCCTACCGCCAGGTAGCCTCTATCTCGATGTCCACGACAGCAGAAGAGACGCCCACCCAGGCGCTCCCCACACAGACCCGCACCCTCACCGGCTGGGGACGCACCGCGCCCACCACGGCGCAGGTGCTGTCCACTCCCGATGTCGAAGTGATCGCTCGAGCGGTCGCCCAGGTCGCGGAGAAGAACGAGTCGAAGCCCTCTCACCTGCAGCGCGGGGTGATCGCCCGCGGCCTCGGCCGCTCGTACGGCGACCCCGCGCAGAATGCCGGCGGCCTGGTCATCGACATGAATGCGCTGAACCGCATTCACCGCATCGACCGCGAGACCCATCTGGTGGACGTCGATGCCGGCGTCAATCTGGACCAGCTGATGAAGGCCGCCCTGCCGTTCGGCCTGTGGGTCCCGGTGCTGCCCGGCACCCGCCAGGTCACCATCGGCGGCGCCATCGGCTCCGACATCCACGGGAAGAACCACCACAGCGCGGGCAGCTTCGGCAACCACGTCGTCTCGCTGGATCTGCTCACCGCCGACGGCCAGGTGCGCAAGCTCACGCCGAAGGGCGGCCGCAACGACCCCAAGGGCGCGCTGTTCTGGGCGACGATCGGCGGCATGGGCCTGACGGGCATCATTCTCCGGGCGACCATCAAGATGACGCCGACCGAGACGGCGTACTTCATCGCCGACGGCGACGTCACGGGCAGCCTCGACGAGACGATCGCCCTGCACAGCGACGGCAGCGAGGCGAACTACGAGTACTCGAGCGCGTGGTTCGACGCCATCGCGGCGCCGCCGAAGCTCGGCCGCGCCGCAATTTCCCGCGGTTCCCTGGCCAAGCTCGACCAGCTGCCGGAGAAGCTGCAGAAGAATCCGCTGGCGTTCGACGCACCGCAGTTGATGACGTTCCCGGATATCTTCCCGAACGGGCTGGCCAACAAGTTCAACTTCTCGCTGATCGGCGAGCTGTGGTTCCGTAAGTCCGGGACATACCGCGGCAAGGTGCAGAACTTGACGCAGTTCTATCACCCGCTCGACATGTTCGGGGAGTGGAACCGTGCGTACGGTTCCAACGGCTTCCTGCAGTACCAGTTCGTGGTGCCGCCGGAGGCAGTCGACGAGTTCAAGGCGATCATCCGCGACATCCAGAAGTCGGGACATCACTCGTTCCTCAACGTGTTCAAGCTGTTCGGTGAGGGCAACCAGGCGCCGCTGAGTTTCCCGATCCCCGGTTGGAACATCTGCGTCGACTTCCGGATCAAGCCGGGCCTGAACGAGTTCGTCACCGAACTCGACAAGCGCGTGCTGAAGTTCGGCGGACGCCTCTACACCGCCAAGGATTCGCGGACCACCGCCGAGACCTTCCACTCCATGTACCCGCGGATCGACGAGTGGATCGCCACCCGCCGCAAGTACGACCCCACCAATGTCTTCGCCTCCGATATGTCCAGAAGGTTGGAACTGTGATCAACGCCGTCGGGAACCCGCAAACCCTCCTGCTCCTCGGTGGCACCTCCGAGATCGGCCTCGCCATCTGCGAGGAGTACCTGAAGAAGGCTCCGATGCGGGTGATCCTCGCCGCTCTGCCCGGCGACCCCGGCCGGGACGCCGCAGTGGCGCAGCTGACGGCTGCCGGGGCGAACGCCGTCGACGTCATCGACTTCGACGCCGTCGACACCGAGAGCCACCCGAAGGTCATCGACGAAGCCTGGGCGAAGGGGGACGTCGACGTCGCCATCGTCGCGTTCGGCCTGCTCGGTGACGCCGAGGAACTGTGGCAGAACCAGCGCAAGGCCGTCCAGATCGCCGAGGTCAACTACACGGCAGCGGTGTCGGTGGGCGTGCTGGTCGGCGAGAAGATGAAGGCGCAGGGCTACGGCCAGATCATCGCCATGTCGTCCGCCGCAGGCGAGCGTGTACGCCGGTCGAACTTCGTGTACGGCTCCACCAAGGCCGGACTCGACGGCTTCTACCTGGGCCTCGGTGAGGCACTGCGCGAGTTCGGGCCCCGCGTCCTCGTGATCCGTCCCGGTCAGGTCCGCACCCGGATGTCCGCGGATGTGAAGGAAGCCCCGCTCACCGTGAACAAAGAAGACGTGGCCAAGCTGGCCGTCGCGTCGGCGGAGAAGGGCAAGGAGCTGGTCTGGGCGCCGGGCGCCTTCCGGTACGTGATGATGATCCTGCGGCACATCCCGCGCCCCATCTTCAAGAAGCTGCCCATCTAAGCTTCGCCCTCGTGACGGAAGCACGCGTAGCCCCCGCCCGTCGGGCACTGTCGACCGCCGCCGAGATGTTTTCGGCGGCGGTCGTCGCCGCAGTGGTCGCGGCGGTCGGACTCGTCGCGTTCGCGCGAGTGCAGTGGCCGGCCTTCAGTTCGTCCAATGTGACGCAGGCTGTCACCACCGTCGGTCAGGTGCTGGCCGTCGCCGGTATCGCCGTGTCGGTGCTGCTCGTGCGGCGCCACCGGGCAGTGCGGTTCGCGAGGCTGCTGTCGTGGGCGAGCCTGTCCGGGTTCGTGACGGTGACGCTCGGCCTCCCGCTCGCCGCAACCCGGCTGTACCTCCACGGCGTCTCCGTCGATCAGGAATTCCGCACCGAGTACCTGACACGGCTCACCGACTCCCCCGCGTTGCGCGACATGACGTACGCGGACCTGCCGCCGTACTACCCGGCGGGGTGGTTCTGGGTCGGTGGACGGGTCGCCGACCTCCTCGGGATGGACGGCTGGGAAGCGTTCAAGCCCTACGCCATCGGGTCGCTGGCCGTGGCTGCCGTGGTAGCACTCGTGTTGTGGAGCAACCTGATCCGGCACGACCTGGCGATCGTCGTCTCACTCGCGACCGCAGCGCTGGTCGTGGCATACGGTTCTCCCGAGCCCTACGGGGCGATCATCGCACTCCTGATCGGGCCCGCCCTCGTTCTGGCTTGGGGTGGGCTGCATCGGGCGTCCGGGCGCGGCGGCTGGGGCGCGGTGATCGGCACCGGACTCTTCCTCGGTCTCGCCGCAACCTTTTACACGCTCTACCTCGGCCTGGCCGCCTTCGCGGTGACTCTGCTCGCAGTGCTCGCCGCCGCACTCCGAATGCGATCGCAGAAGACGTGGCGGGGGGCGCTCGACCCGCTTCTCCGGTTGGCCGTGGCGGCGGTGGTGTCCGGGCTCATTGCCCTCCTGGTCTGGGGTCCGTATCTCCTCGAAGTGATCCACGGCTCGCCTGCCGCTTCGGGAACTGCGCTGCACTACCTGCCCGAAGCGGGGGCGCGTCTCCCCCTGCCGATGATCCACTTCTCGCTGACGGGCGCCCTGTGCCTACTCGGGACCATCTGGCTGGTCGGCCGGGCAACCACGTCGCGTCGCGCGCAGGCGCTCGGGGTCGGGGTGGTGGCCATCTACGTGTGGTCGATGATGTCGATGGCTCTCGCCGCTCTCGGCAACACCCTCCTGTCCTTCCGGCTCGAGCCGGTGTTGATCGTCCTGCTCGGTGCGGCAGGTGTGTTCGGATTCGTCGAGTTCGCAAGCTGGCTCCTGCTGGCCACCAGCGACAATCCCCGAGTTCGTGGCGCAATTCTGGTGATCGGCGTGCTGGGCGGGCTCTCCTTCGTCCAGAACATTCCCCGGCACCTCGATTCCGACATCGCCGTCGCCTACACCGACACCGACGGCAACGGTGAGCGCGCCGACAAACGTCCGCCCGGTTCGGCCGCGCATTTCGCAGCGGTGGACGAACTCGTGCAGGACCAGATCCCGCGCGAACGTGATGACACAGTGGTCCTGACCGCCGACACCACCTTCCTCAGCTTCTACCCGTATCTCGGGTTCCAGGCACTGACGTCCCACTATTCGAACCCGTTGGCCGACTTCGCCGGTCGCGCACAGACCATCGCCGACTGGAGTGAACTCGACACGCCCGACCAATTGGTATCGGCCCTCGACGCATCACCGTGGCGCGCACCCGACGCCTTCGTTTTCCGCCAGGGCCCCGACGGGTACACCTTGCGCCTCGCGGAGGACGTCTACCCCAACGATCCGAACGTTCGCCGCTACACGGTGACGTTCCCGAAGGAACTGTTCGACGACCCCCGATTCACGGTGTCCGAAACCGGACCTTTCGTGGTGGTCACACGAAACTGATCGGTCGGTCCGCGTTTATCCCGGCTCGAGCGAGGGAACCCCGCACCCAGTCCAGGAGCGGAACCATCCGCCCTTCGAGGGGAATGCAGGTTGCGGCGAGGAGCGGTCATGCCCGATGCAGGAAGGCCGCCGCGCGACCTCTCCGGTCCCGAAGATCATGTGCTCGGCACCGGGGGTGGTGAGGTAGCGGTGCACGCCGGACTCGCATTGACAATCGGGGCGATCGTGGGTGTCTACGTGGGGCACTGGGCGCTGTTCGTCATCGCACTGATCGGGGTGTCGTTGTGGATTACCAGTGGTGTCGTCGTCCAGACCACACGGCAGAGGCCGCCGGACGTCGGTCCGGCGGCCTCCCACAGTCACTCGATCGAGCGTGCTGCCTAGTTGAGCTTTTGCGGCACACCGTAGGTCATCACCGAGTCACCGTTCGCCGTGACGGCCATCGCGTACGGCCGGATGGTGACCGGACCGATCGCACCGGAGATGAACCCGTGCATACCCTGCATCCGCACCAGAGCGGAAGGTCCGTCGAACTCCTGGCCTTCGAGGAACGGGACGGTGGTGATACCGCCCGGCTCGAGGTCGATGTCGAGTTCCTGCGACGGGATGATGGAGCCACCGATACCGGCGGCCGTACCGGCATTCAGTCCGAGTTCCAGTTCGGGAACCAGCCCGAGATCGATTCCGTTGTTCGATTCGATGAACCAGTCGAGGTTGGGCGTGTTGAGGACGATCGTCGCACCGGCGAGCGCCACCGGGTAGCCGATCTGATAGCCGAGGGTGAGCTGCGTGTCTTCGAACTCCGCGGCGTTCGGCCCGGTGATGTTCACCGCGGCGTACCCGTCGTGAAAGAACTCGACCGACGTCGGAACGCCGTCGAGCGGGGGAACCGTGTGATAGGAGGTATCTCCCTGGAGGACTTCGATGCGATTGCCACCGGCGTCGACGACGGAGCTGGAATTGTCGACCCCTGCCGAGGCAGTCCCATTGCCCATGACCATGCCGAGCACAGCAATTCCTGCAACAGCCACTGCGCGCGTGAACCGTTTGTATCCATACCGAGATGTGGTGATGTCCGTCATGCCGACCCCATTCAGAGTGCACTGCAACCGATACGAAAAAGCAAGCTGAGCGTAACCACAGGAAGCGAACAATATCCCCGTATTGATCAGAAGTTCACAAATGAACTTCCTGTGACATGGGCAACACTTCTGCCGTCACGCCACGAGTACCCCATCAGACCCTCCGGTACCCTCGGTCGATCGACATCGACCCGGATATTCGGAGGCGCGCCTGCGTGACTGAGATACTCACCGACGTCGGAACGACGCAGCGGTCCCTGAGCACCCCCACCGAGACCCCCGGCCCCGCACGCTCCCGAATTCGCCCCCACCCCGCCGATGTCGCTGCGGTGGCATTCTTCGTCGGCCTGGCGGTGTTCGTGCTGGTTCGACAATGGAAACATCTCGGGACCGGCTACCTCGTCCGCAGTGGCCAGGACCAGACCATGTGGGAATGGTTCTTCGCCGTTGCCGCGCACTCGGTGGTGCACCTGGAGAATCCGCTGTCGAGCGACCTCCAGAACTATCCCCTCGGCGTGAACCTCATGGGCAACACGGCGATGTTCGGTATCAGCATCCCCCTGGCGCCCGTCACCCTGTTGTTCGGCCCCGGTGTCACGTTCACCCTCGCGCTCACGCTGGGGCTGTCCGGCACGGCCATCGCCTGGTACTGGCTGTTCTCCCGCCACGTCGTCGCCTCGCGGTTCGCAGCGGCCGTCGGCGGCGTCGTGTGCGGATTCGCCCCCGCCCTCATCTCGCACAGCAACGGGCACCCCAACTTCGTCGCCCTGTTCCTCCTTCCTTTCATCGCGCTCGGCGTGATCCGGCTCGGCAGCGGACGACGTCCGGTGCGGGACGGTGTCGTGCTCGGCCTGCTGATCGCGTACCAGATCTTCCTGGGTGAAGAACCACTTCTGATCTATGCGCTGGCCTTCACGGTGTTCGGGCTCGCGTTCGCCGCGACCCGTCCCCGCGCCGCTGTGGCGTCGGTACGCAGGGGCGGCAAGGGGTTCGCCATCGCAGGCGGCGTCGCCCTGTCCATCGCCGCCCTGCCCCTGTGGTGGCAGTTCTTCGGGCCGGACAGTTACCGCGCACTCGAGCACGGTCCGGTGGGCAACGACACGGAGGCGTTCACCGGTTTCCCCACTTCCTCACTGGCAGGAGCCCCGGGAACAGCCGAGTTCAGCATGAACTCCACCGAGGAGAACGCCTACTTCGGCTGGCCGCTCCTGATTCTTCTCACGCTGTCGGGATTGTGGTTGTGGCGGATGCCGCTCGCGCGCGCAGCCACCGTGACCGTTGCGGCGATGGGCGTCCTGTCGCTCGGATCCACCCTCACGATCGGCGGAACCGATACGGGAATCCCACTCCCCTGGAAGTACGTATCGCATCTTCCCCTCCTCGAATCCGTTCTGGAGTCACGCTTCGCCATGGGCTGCCTCCCGGCGGCGGCGCTCCTCCTCGCACTCGGCACCGACCGCGCCCTCGCGTCCGCTCGGGCCGGGGAGCGAACCATAACTCTGCTGTGGATCGGCTGGCTCGCCGTCGCCCTGCTTCCATTGGCGCCCACACCCCTTGCCGTCGTACAACGGGACACCGCCCCCGACTTCTTCGCCGAAGGGACCTGGAAGCAGTACGTCACCGACGGATCGGTGGTGACCGTGCCGCTCCCGTCACCGGAGAATGCGCGGATGCTGCGCTGGCAGACCGAGCAGGACCTCGCCTTCCCCATCGCCGGGGGGTACTTCGTCGGCCCGGCCGGCAGTGACGCGAAGGGTAAGTACGGGCCGGACGATCGCCCGACCGCACTGCTGCTGATGTCGGCGCAGAAGTCCGGCAAGGTGCCCGACATCGACGAGCAGACGCGGACCCAGGCGCTGGCGGATCTGCGCTTCTGGAACGCCGACGTCCTGGTGCTCCCACATACCCACAACGATCGCGTTCTGCGTGAGACGGTCCGCCTGCTCATCGGCGAGCCGGCGACGCCTGTGGACGGCGTCTGGGTGTGGGACGTCCGCGCCCTGACGCGGGAAAGCGGTTAGCGGGTCAGCACTTCCGGTCCGTCTTCGCGGATCGCCACCGTGTGTTCGCTGTGTGCGGCGCGGGCTCCCGTCACGGTGCGCAGCGTCCATCCGTCGGCGTCGCAGCGGTAGTCGTCACTGCCGTCCGCGATGAGCATCGGTTCGATCGCGAGAACCATTCCGGGCCGCAACAGCAGACCCTTGCCCGCGCGACCCTCGTTGGGCACGTGCGGATCCTCGTGCATACGCCTGCCGATGCCGTGCCCACCGTGATCGGCGAGCATTCCGTAACCGGCGCCGCGCGCATACAGTCCGATGGCCGCACCGATGTCACCCAACCGGTTTCCGGGACGCGCAGCCGCAATCCCATGCGCCAGTGCCGCTTCGGTGGCCGCGACAAGTGCGATGTCCGCCAGGTCCGCCGTGCCCACGACGAAACTGATCGCGGCGTCACCACACCATCCGTCCAGCCGCGCCCCGCAGTCGACGCTGATCAGATCACCGTCGCGGAGTCGATACGGGCCCGGTATTCCGTGCACGACAGCATCATTCACACTCGCGCACAGAGATCCAGGGAAGGGAGAGGGCGCCCAGCTCGGGTGGTAGTCACGAAACAGCGGCACCGCTCCCGCCCCGACGATCAGGTCGGTGGCCAGGGCGTCGAGGTCGAGCAGGCTCACCCCGACCGCGGCCGATTTCCGTACCGCAGCCAGTGCCGCAGCAACCACCTGCCCCGCCGCGCGCATCGCCTGCACCTCGGCTGCCGTCTTCAGCTCGACCACGACCCACCCTTACCTGTGTGCAATTTTTATACCGGTATTACTATATGGCACATGGTGCGTGTGCCGTTGACAGCCGAAGAACTCGAACGCGGGCAGAGACTGGGCGAGCTGCTGCGCGCCACCCGGGGAGACAGAAGCATGGTCACCGTCGCGCTCGACGCAGGCATCTCGGCCGAAACGCTGCGCAAGATCGAGACCGGACGTATCGCCACTCCCGCATTCTTCACCATCGCAGCAGTGGCCCGGGTCCTCGGCCTGTCGCTCGACGAGGTGGCCGATTCCCTCACCCCTTCGGTAACCGGAGGCATGGCCGCATCCTGACGCCGGTCGGCCGCCTCGGAAGCGGGGCCTCCGATGCACCGTGCGACGTGAGGGCCCGTACGCCGTGGTGACGGAGCACCCACGCGGAGTCACCGCCTACCATCGTCGTGTGCCGTCCGAAGTAGCAGAGAAACCCACACGTTCGCCGTCGGAGCGGCGGCCGCTGCCCGACATTCGAAGCATCCGCACTTCCCGGCTCATCGCGATCGTCACCGGCCTGCTCGGTTTCGTGCTGGCACTCGCCATCCCGTTACTGCCGGTCGAGCAGGACGCCGCCTCGATCGACTGGCCGCAGAACGGTGTTCTCGAGAGCGTCGACGCCCCTCTGGTGTCCTACGCGCCGCTGAACATGCAGGTCTCCGTGCCGTGTTCGGCTGTGACACAGCTCGGCGAGGGTGGCGGCACCCTGGTCTCGACGCTGCCGAACGGCGCACCCGACTTCGAGTCGGCCGGGCTGGTGGTGCGGGCGGCCGCCGACGGCACGGTGGAGGTCGTCGCGCGGGGCAACACGCTGATCTCGGCGACCGGCGCCGACGTGCAGGGTTGCGACACGATCGAAGTCACCTCCGACCACCAGCGCACGTCCGCCGAGGTGACGGGTACCGCGGATCCCGTTGCAGGGTCGGTCGAGGGTGACGCCCGCCCGCAGATGGTCGGTATCTTCACCGATCTGCGCGGCAGCATCCCGGACGGCTTGAACGTGCACGTCGACCTCGACTCCCGGTTCTCGTCGAGCCCGACTCTGCTGAAACTTCTCGCGATGATCGTGTGCGTCCTCGCGACCCTGTCGTCGCTGTACGCGCTGCACCGGGTGGACGGCATCGACGGCAGGCGCGCCCGCCGCTTCCTGCCTGCCCACTGGTGGAAATTCACCGGCGTCGACGCCGTGGTGATCGGGACGTTGCTGCTGTGGCACGTGATCGGAGCCAATACGTCCGACGACGGTTACCTACTGGGGATGGCCCGGGTGTCCGAGCAGTCGGGCTACATGGCCAACTACTTCCGCTGGTTCGGGGTTCCGGAAGCACCGTTCGGCTGGTCGTACGAGCTTCTCGCGGCCCTCGTCAAGGTGAGCACGGCGAGCATGTGGATGCGACTCCCCACTCTCCTCGCGGCGCTGCTGTGCTGGATGGTGATCAGCCGGGAAGTCATTCCCCGCCTCGGTGTCGCGGTGCGGCGCAACAGGACTGCCCTCTGGACGGGTGGGCTGGTCTTCCTCGCGTTCTGGCTGCCCTACGACAACGGCCTGCGCCCCGAACCGGTGATCGCGCTCGGCGCCCTGCTCACCTGGTGTTCCATCGAACGCGCCATCGCGACCGGACGACTGCTTCCCGGCGCGGTGGCCGTGCTGATCGCGGCCTTTTCCCTCGCCGCGGGCCCGTCGGGTCTGATCTGCATCGCCGCGCTGATCGCGGGTGCGAGGCCCATCCTCCGCATCGTCATCGCGCGGGGTCACCGCGTTGGGTTCGCGTCGCAGATCTTGCCCGTCCTCGCTGCGGGCACCGTTGTGCTCGTGGCGGTCTTCGCCGATCAGACGCTGGCGACCGTGCTCGAGTCGACCCGCGTGCGGACAGCCGTGGGGCCCAACGTTGCCTGGTTCGACGAACGGGTGCGCTGGGACGCGCTGCTCGGCATCTCCCCCGACGGCTCGCTCGCACGCCGATTCGGTGTGTTCGTCATGCTGCTCTGCGTCGTCCTCTGCGTGATGCTCATCCTGCGCAAGGGCAAGGTGCCGGGCACGGCGATCGGCCCGTCACGCCGCATCCTCGGCATCGTCTTCGCATCGCTCCTGCTCATGATGTTCACGCCGACCAAGTGGACCCACCACTTCGGCGTGTACGCGGGGCTGGCCGGATCGGTGGCCGTGCTCGCCGCGGTCGGCGTCGGGGCCCGAAGCATCCGCTCCAAACGCAACCGCACCCTGTTCGCCGCGGGCATCCTCTTCATCCTCGCCGTCGCCTTCACCGGATCCAACGGCTGGTGGTACGTCTCGAGCTACGGAGTCCCATGGTGGGACAAGCCGCCGATGCTGGCCGGGAAGGGTTTCTCCACCCTGTTCCTCGGTCTCACCGTGCTCGCGTTGCTCCTCGCCGCCTGGTACCACGTCCGAGAGCCCTACAGGAAAGACACCGAGCCCGACGGGAAACGTGCGCGCGTACTGGCTCCGTCACCGCTGACCATCGCCGCCGGCGCCGTAGTCCTGTTCGAGGTGTTGTCGCTGCTGAAGGGAGTGGTCGCCCAGTACCCCGGCTACTCCATCGGGAAGGCGAACATCGAGTCGATGACCGGCGGCACCTGCGCCCTCGCCGACGAGGTACTCGTGGAGACCGACCCCAACGCGGCACTGCTGCGTCCGCTGGCCCCGATCACCGACCCGGACGGAGCCGGCGCCTTCGCTGCCACCACCGCCGACGGCTTCACGGCCAACGGCATCGCCCGCGACCTCACCGCCGACTCCGAGAAGATCAGCAAGGGTGGGGCCAACACCGTCGACTCCGACACCGATGAGACGACCACCGGCACGAGTTCCGGTACCGGCGGCGGCACCGAGGCCACCGCCGGCGTCAACGGGAGCACCGTCACGCTGCCGTTCGGACTCGACCCCGCCCGCACGCCCGTCCTCGGTAGCTTCCAGACCGGCGAACAGCAGCCCGCCGCCCTGACGACGGGGTGGTACGGCCTTCCCGAGCGCACCGACGACGCCCCGATCGTGACCCTGTCCGCTGCCGGTCGCATCCGGTCGGTCGATGCCGACGGTGTCGTCACGCCCGGACAGATCCTGAAGGTGGAGTACGGCTCCACCGGCCCCGACGGGTCCGTCACCACACTGGGCAGCATCGATCCGATCGACATCGGACCGTCGCCGTCCTGGCGAAACCTGCGTGTGCCGCTCGAGTCGCTGCCCGCCGATGCGAATGCCGTCCGGCTCGTCGCCGAGGACCCGGACACCGACCCCGGCCAGTGGCTCGCCGTCACTCCACCGCGGGTGCCGAAGATGCAGACACTGCAGACGGTGGTCGGATCGACCGATCCGGTGCTGCTGGACTGGGCGGTCGGGCTCGCATTCCCCTGCCAGCGCCCCTTCGACCACCGGTACGGCGTCGCTGAGGTGCCGCAGTGGCGGGTTCTGCCCGACCGCATCGGCGCCGAGTCCACGAACGCCTGGCAGGACAGGATCGGCGGTGGCCCGCTGGGGTGGACCGACCAGCTCCTGTCGGCGAGCACCCTCGCGACCTACCTCTCGAACGACTGGGACCGCGACTGGGGCTCTCTCGAGCGGTTCACGCCGCGCGATGCTGCCACGACCCCTGCGCAGGTGGACACGGAAGAGGTCACCAGGTCCGGCACCTGGTCGGCAGGACCCGTTCGCTACTAGTTTGCGCACTCGTTACCGACGGGTAAGTTCTTCCTTGGCGTAGGGAACCGCCGATATGACTCCTCAGGTTCCTGACATACCATCGACAACCGTGCCCGACGCCGTGACAATCCCTGTGTCCGAACCCGCAGCTCCCCCGCCGCCTGCCCGGCAGGACCGACGGGACGAGTACCGGACCGCTCGTCTGGTCGCCGTCGTCACCGGCCTCATCGGGTTGGTGCTGGCGTTGGCCACCCCGTTCATGCCCGTGGAGCAGAGCACCGCAACGGTCAATTGGCCGGAGAACGGCCAGGTCAGCGACCTCGAGGCACCGCTGATGTCGCAGGTGCCGGTCGCCCTGTCGGCCACCATCCCGTGCTCCGCGGTCGCGGAGCTGCCCGAGCGGGGCGGCATCCTGCTCTCGACCGCACCCGCGCAGGGTGACGGCGCCGCGTTGAACGCGATGTTCGTGCGCGTGTCGGACAAGTCCGTCGACGTCCTCGACCGCAACGTCACCATCGCGACGGCACCGCGCGAACAGGTGCAGTCGGGCGCCTGCTCCGAGATCCGCATCACGTCCGACATCGACACCACCTCGGCTGAGTTCGTCGGCCTCCGCACATCCACCGGGGTTCCCATCGCCGGTCAGCTGACCGGCGACCTGCGGCCGCAGGTGGTCGGGGTCTTCAGTGATCTCCCGAACGGCGCGGCCCCGGCCGGCCTCTCGTTCACGATGGACGTCGATTCGCGGTTCTCGTCGAGCCCCACGCTCATCAAGCTCGTCGCCATGATCGTGGCCCTCCTCACCACCGCGATCGCCATGGTCGCTCTCGGCAGACTCGACGGCACGGACGGACGGGGGCACCGCAACTTCTTCCCGTCGCATTGGTGGAAGTTCACCGGCCTCGACACCCTCGTCGTCGGCACCCTCGTCGTCTGGCACTTCATCGGTGCCAACACGTCGGACGACGGATATCTGCTCACCATGGCGCGGGTGTCCGACCACGCCGGATACATGGCCAACTACTTCCGCTGGTTCGGTGTCCCCGAGGCGCCGTTCGGCTGGTATTACGACGTCCTGGCCGCGATGGCGAAGATCTCGACGGCCAGCCCCTTCATTCGCCTGCCCGCCCTGATCGCCGGAATTCTCTGCTGGCTGGTGATCAGCCGCGAGGTGGCTCCCCGCCTCGGCCGCTCCGTGCGCCGCAACAAGGTGGCACTGTGGACCGGGGGTCTCGTCTTCCTCGCGTTCTGGCTTCCCTACAACAACGGCCTGCGTCCCGAGCCCATCGTCGCCCTCGGTGCGCTGCTCACCTGGTGCTCCATCGAGCGCGCGATCGCGACCGGGCGGCTCCTGCCCGCAGCCGTTGCCGTGCTCATCGGTGCCTTCACACTCGCGGCCGCCCCGACCGGCCTGATGTGTGTGGCCGCCCTCCTCGCCGGCACCCGGCCGCTGGTCCGCATCATCGTCAAACGGCACCGACAGGTGGGGACGCTGCCGTTGCTGGCGCCGATCGCCGCCGCCGGCACCATCGTCCTGGTCGTGGTGTTCGCCGATCAGACCCTGGCGGCCGTCCTCGAAGCCACCCGGGTCCGCACTCTGATCGGCCCCAACCTCGAGTGGTACAAGGACTTCCTGCGCTACTACTACCTGTTCGTGCCGACCGTCGACGGATCCGTCGCTCGCCGGTTCGCGTTCCTCACCATGATCCTGTGCCTGCTCACCACATTGTTCATTCTGTTGCGGCGCAGGAGAATTCCTGGTGCCGCCACCGGACCGTCGTGGCGCCTGCTCGGAGTGGTGTTCGGAACGATCTTCTTCATGATGTTCAACCCCACCAAGTGGACCCACCACTTCGGGGCGTACGCGGGCATCGCCGGTTCCCTCGCGGCGCTCACCGCCGTGGCGGTGTCGGCGTCCGCGCTGCGGTCGCGTCGCAACCGCACCATCTTCCTCGCCGGACTGCTGTTGATGCTCGCGCTGACCTTCGCCGGCATCAACGGGTACTGGTATGTGTCGAGCTTCGGGGTGCCGTGGTTCGACAAGACGGTGTCGCTGGGTGGCCGCGAGTCGAACACCCTCTTCCTCGTCCTCTTCGGACTCGCGGTGGCCCTCGCCGCCTGGCAGTACCTGCGTGAAGGTTTCGCTGCGCCGCCCGTCCGGCCCAACACCGAAAAGGGAAGGCGCATCAGGAAGTTCGCTGCCGCACCGCTCACCGTCATTGCCGGGGTCATGGTGCTGTTCGAGGTGGTCTCCCTGCTCAAGGGCGCGGTGTCCCAATACCCGGCGTACTCGCTGGCACGATCCAACTTCGACTCCGTTGCCGGTCAGACGTGCGGCCTTGCCGAGGACGTCCTCGTCGAAGGGGACACCAACGGCGGCAATCTCGCACCCATCCCCGACCCCACGACGCCGCTGGCCGACCCCGCCGATCCACTCGGTGGCGCCGCGCCCACCGGCTTCTCCCCCAACGGTGTGCCCGCCGACCTCACCGCCGATTACGTCGAGGTCAAACAGGGCATGGGCAACACCGACAACCAGAGCGTCGGCCCCAGCTTCGAGACCGGCGGCAGCGCCGGCACGAGCGGCGGCACCGGCCGCGTCGGCGTCAACGGCAGCACCGCCAAGCTTCCGTTCGGACTCGACCCCAGCACCACCCCGGTCATGGGCAGCTACCAGGAGGGCGTCCAGGAGCCGGCCACATTGTCGTCCAGCTGGTACGCCCTTCCCGAGCGCAGCGAGAACTCCCCGCTCGTCGTCATGTCGGCCGCGGGACGTATCTGGTCGGTCGACCCGACCGGCGCCACCACCTACGGGCAGTCCCTCCTCGTCGAGTACGGCAAGCGTCAGCCCGACGGCACCGTGCAGATCCAGGGCACCTACCTGCCCAAGGACATCGGGCCCGCGCCGTCGTGGCGGAACCTGCGGGTCCCCATCGACGAGCTCGCCCCCGACACCGACGCGGTCCGGATCATCGCGAACGATCCCAACCTCACCGGCGACCAGTGGCTCGCGTTCACCCCGCCGCGGGTTCCGACGCTCGACACGCTCAACTCGACGATCGGCAGCACGCAGCCGGTTCTCCTCGACTGGGCCGTGGGGCTTCAATTCCCGTGCCAGCGACCGTTCGACCACCAGAACGGGGTCGCGGAGATGCCGAACTACCGCATCCTCCCCGACCGGCCACTCGCAGTCAGCTCCACCGACACCTGGCAGTCCGCCGAGAACGGTGGCCCGCTCGGGTTCACCGGACTGCTGGCAGGCGCCACCGCCATCCCCACCTACATGCGGGACGACTGGGGTCGGGACTGGGGCTCGCTCGAGCGTTTCGACCGGTACTATCCGGACGCCAGCGCGGCCACCGTCGACACCGCCACCAGCACCAGGTCCGGACTGTGGTCGCCCGGCACCCTGCGGGTGTACGACAGCCCGTAGCGCGAGTTATCCACAACTTCAGGTTCATCCACAGGGCAAAAGTGCCACCTGCACTTTCCCGGAGGTGACCCCGGCAGGCCCGGCATGCTCTGATCCATGCGACGTGGAACGTGGGCCGACGACCTTTCTGCCATCACCGCGATCAGCCGGGACGCGGTGGTGCGCACGGCCGAGCTGGAACGGCTGGGCATCGCGAAGGGAACCATCTCCGCGCGCTGCGGTGAGCGTGGCCCGTGGCAACGCATCCTGCCCGGCGTGGTCCTGCTGCACAACGGACCGCCGACGACGCTGCAACGGAACCTGGCGGCGCTCGAGTACGGCGGGCCCGACTCGTTGCTGTCCGGGCACGCGGCGCTGACCGCTCTCGGGTACAACCGGTCGGCGTCGAGAAACGATGTGCTGCTGCTCGTTCCGTCTGTCTGCCATCGACGTGACTGGGCGTACGTGAAGGTCGAGCGGACGTGGCGGATGCCCACCCCGGTCCAGCGCGGACTGCTCCGGCTCGCACCTCCCGAACGTAGCCTCCTGGATGCGGCGCGGCGGACCCTGCTACCCGACAGGTGTCGTGCGCTGCTCGCCGACGGAATCCAGCGCGGCGACGTCACCGTCGACGACCTGGCGCGCGAACTGGCGTCGGGCAGCCACCGCGGAAGCCATGTGCCGCGCGCGGTACTGCGGGAGCTGAGCGAAGACGCGCACTCCGTCGCCGAGGTTCACGCCCGAATGTTGTACGCCGCGAGTGACCTTCCGCCACTGCAGCAGGGCGTCGACGTGCTCTCCGCGACGGGGCAGTGGCTCGCCCGCCCGGAGGGGTGGCTCGACGACGTGGCCCTGGCATGGGAGCTCGACTCGCCGAGGTATCACTTCTCCCCGGAACTGCACGACGCCACCATCATTCGTCGGGCGCGCATGCAGCGGGAGGGCATCGTCGTGGTCAGTCACTCGCCCGAGCAGATTTCGGCGGCACCGGCGACGGTGCTGGCAGACCTTCGCGCCGCCCGGTCACTCGCAGCTTCTCGTCCGCGTCCCTCGGTGTTCGCCGCCACCGGGCACACTCGGCAGTCGACGGGACTTCCCGCGGAGTTCGGCGGTGGCGCCGAACCGATGTCACAGCAATCGAATCAGACTGTGTGACATCGGCCTTGATCGGCGCGGATCAGCTAGAGCGGCATCAGATCGTGCTTGCGCGGATTGCGCTGCACTGTCTTGTCGCGCAGCATCGTCAGCGCCTTACGGATCTCGAGCCTGGTCGTGGAGGGCTCGATCACCGCGTCGATGTACCCGCGCTCGGCGGCGATGTACGGCGTTGCGATGTTCTCGTTGTAGAAGTTGATCAGCTGACGCCGGACCGCGGGTGCGTTCTCGCCGGCGGCCTCGATCTGACGGCGGCCGATGAGATCGACGGCACCCTCAGCTCCCATGACGGCGATGCGGGCGGTGGGCCACGCAAAGTTGATGTCGGCACCGAGCTGCTTGGAGCCCATGACAGCGTACGCGCCGCCGTACGCCTTGCGGATCACGACGGTCACCTTCGGCACCGTCGCCGTCACGAACGCGAAGATGAACCGGCCGCCCCGCTTGATGACGCCGATCCGCTCCTGCTCGAGACCCGGCAGGAACCCAGGCGTGTCGACGGCAAACACCAGCGGGATGTCGAAGGCGTCGCAGATGCGGATGAAATGCGCGGCCTTGTCCGAGGCCTGCGCGTCCAGGGCACCCGCCGCGACCAGCGGCTGGTTCGCGATCACCCCGACCGTGCGGCCGTCCACGCGGGCGAAGCCGGTGATGATGTTGAGCGCGACTTGCCCGCCGATCTCGTGGAACTCGCCGTCGTCGAAAATTCGCAACAGGATGTCGTGCATGTCGTAGCCGGCGTTGTCGGCGTCGGGAATGAAGGTGTCCAGATCACGGTCCGAGTCCGTGATCTCCGGTTCGAGACCCGGGTTGACCACCGGCGGCTGCTCCATGCAGCTCGACGGCAGGAAGCTGAGGTACTTGCGCACCCACTCGAAGGCGGCCTTCTCGTCGGCCGCGACATGGTGCAGGTTGCCGTACTGCGCCTGGTTCCGGGCGCCACCGAGTTCTTCGAGGCTGACGTCCTCGCCCGTGATCTTCCGCACCACATCGGGTCCGGTCACGAACATGTACGACTCCTCGGTGGCCACCAGGATGTCGGTGTTGATGGGCGCGTACACGGCCCCACCGGCACACTTGCCGAGGATCATCGAGATCTGCGGGCACATCCCGGACAGCGGCTCCTGCCGGCGGCCGAGCTCGGCGTACCACGCCAGCGAGGTGACCGCGTCCTGGACTCGGGCGCCGCCGGAGTCGTTGATGCCCACGCAGGGGCAGCCGATCTTGGCCGCGAATTCCATGATCGCCGCGACCTTCCGGCCGAACATTTCACCGACGGAACCACCGAACACGGTCTGGTCGTGCGAGAACACTGCGACCGGGCGTCCGTCGACGGTGCCGTGGCCGGTGACCACACCATCGCTGTACAGGGCGTTGGGGTCACCGGGCTGGCGCATGAGCGCGCCCACCTCGATGAAGCTCCCGGGGTCGAGGAGCATGTCGATGCGGTCCCGTGCGCTGGGAATGCCCTTCTTCGCACGTTTGGCGATCGCCTGCTCTCCCGCGGGTTCCTTGGCGACGTCGAGCTTTTCGCGCAGCTCCGCCAGCTTCTCTGCGGTGGTCGTGGTCACTACTGTGCTCCGATTCCGACGGCGGAGATGGCCGCCAGCTTCTTGGTGAGATCGGCCCCGACCTTCGCGATGTAGGGCTCGTCGACGATCTGCAGGTGGTCGCCACCGACGTGGATGATTTCCAGGTTCTCGACCGCGTCACCCCAGCCGCCGTCGGGCTTACGAGTCTTGAAAGCGGGCTCGAGCTGCATGACGTCGTCGTGATAGCGGTCGGCCATGTACAGGACCACCTCGCCGTCGTACTGCTCCAGCTCGGCAGTCTGGATGGCCCGATTGTCGAGCCACGACGTGCGCTGGTGCTCGATGATGCCGCCGGGGATCTTGGTGCCGCTCAACTTCAGCAACTCGGTGAGGATCTTGACCTGTTCCTCGTCGCTGCCCGCCGCCGCGAGCTTGTCGTACGGCAGCGGGTAGTCGACGTTGTAGGTCTTCTTCGCGAACGCCGCGTAACGCTGCCAGCGCTTCCGGATCTCGTCCGGAGTCTCCGGCACCTCTTCACCCGCCATGACGGTGTCGATCAAGCCGACGATCCGGACGTCGGCCCCCTCGGCCCGCAGCAGCTTCGCCACCGCATACGCCAGCACACCACCGAGCGACCAGCCGTACAGCACGTACGGCCCGTCGCCCTGGATCTCACGGATCAAGGGAAGGTACTCGGCGGCCCGCTTCTCGATCGGACCCTCCGTGCGCTCGAACCCGTACATCGGCGTGCCCTCGGGCAGTCGCTTGAGCAGCGGCTCGTACACGACGGTCGAACCACCGGCCGGATGGAACACGAATACCGGTACGGCTGTGGACCCTTCGGGACGCGCGCGCAGTGTGCGCACCAACCCGTCGATCTTGCCGGAGTCCTCGAGGAATCCGCGGACCACATTGGCCAGCTCCTCGATGGTGGTGGCGTCGAGGACGTCGTCGAACGTGATCTCCCCGTTCGCACGCTCGGACAGGCGTGCGGCCAGCTTCTCCGCCACCTCGTCGCCGACGATCGGCAACGTGTTGAAGATGCCTTTCGCGGACTCACCGGTGACAACGGCCCACGTCGCGAAGGTCAGTCGCTCGGCCGCATCACGCGGTGGGACGTCCGAACCGGTCGCGTCGGCGAACGCTTCCTTGCTGTCCATCGAATTACCGTTCGCGACAACGCTTTCCTGTGGGGCGGGTTCGGTCACCGCCTCGGAGACCGGTGCGGCGGGTTCGGTCACAGACTCCGAACCGTTGGCGGACTCGGCATCATCAGCGGCCTCGGCATCATTAACGGCCTCGGCGGCCTCGGCGGCCTCCCTCTCGGCCTTCTGCTTGTCGGCGAGCGCCTGCACCTCTTCACGGTTCTCCACCGCGTATCGCAGGTACTTGCCCACCTCCATGAGGTTGGCGTCCTTGACGGCCTGCAACTGAAGCTGCGGGATGTCGAACTCGTACTCGACGCGGTTCTTGATGCGCACCGCCATCAGCGAGTCGAGGCCCAGTTCGATGAGCGGGATCTCGGCAGGCAGATCTTCGGGTGAGTAACCCATCGACTCTGCAACGATCAGCGCCAGGCGATCGTCCAGCGACTGCGAACCGTTCGGGTCCCATTTGTCCCCGATGTCTTCGACGACCTCGGGCAGTTCCTCCACCGGCTCCGCCGCCGGCGCCGCGGTAGCGACAGGCTCCGGAAGCACCTCTCCCGAGGAGACCGCAGCATCGAACAGCAGCGTGAAACCGGTCGCGGTCCGGGCATGCACCTGAACGGACGCACCACCGGGATGAGTGGTGAGCGTGGTGGTGAGGGTTCCATCGGCCGGAACCTCGGCATGGGAAATCGACGCGGTCAGCGCGACATCCGACAACACCTGGGCCGCGGCGGCGGTGACCAGCGCGGGCAGGTCGGTGACGGCATCGGCCTGGACTTCCCACACGTGGCGGCCGTCGGGCAAAGACACGTGTGCACCGGGAACTCGGTTGTTGCCGCTCGACGTGATGCGGCTGTGCACCCAGTACGGCTTCCGGAGCCACGCCGTGCGCGGCACGGACGCGTAGTCGCCGGCGGGCAGCAACGACGACAGGTCGACCGCGTGTCCGTGGACGTACAGCTGCGCCAGCGCGGCGAGCACACCGAGCGGCTCGTCTTCCTTGCGCTTGAGCGTCTGGATGAGCTGCATGTCGTGCAGACCGGCGTCGAAAGCCGTGGCCGCCACCGACATCAAAGCCACTGGGTTCGGGGCGAGCTCCACGAACGTGGTGTGCCCGCTTCCGACGGCGAGGCGCACGGCGTTGGTGAAGTACACGCTGTGCCGCAGACCCTTGGTCCAGTACTCCTCGCGGTGGATCGGCTCGTGGCCGGCGCGGTAGAAGGTGTCCTGATCGACCGACGAGTACACGCCGCACTTCAGCTTGGTGGGTTCGATTCCGGCCAGTTCGGCGGCCAGCTCACCCAGCAGCGGGTCCACCTGCGAGGTGTGGCTCGCGCCCTTCGTCTGAAGGACCCTGGCCATCTTCTCCTCACCCTCGGCCCGCGCGACGATCGCGTTGACCTCGGACTCGGGTCCGCCGATCACCGTGTGGGTCGGGGCCGCGTACACGCAGACCTCGAGGTGCGGGAAGTCCGGGAGAACGGTCTCGATCTCGGCCGCGCTGTACTCGACGAGCGCCATCAGACGGATGTCGTCGCCCTCGAGCGTGGCCTCGGCCTCACCCATCAGACGCGAACGGGCGCAGATCACCCGGACTGCGTCCTCCAGCGGCAGACCACCGGAGATGAATGCCGCCGCGGCCTCGCCCATGGAGTGACCGACCACGGCCTCCGGCTCGGCGCCGTGATGGCGCAGCAACGCCGCCAGGCCGATCTGGATCGTGAAGATGCCCACCTGCGACGTCTCGACGTCGTAGTCGACGCTGTCGTCGAGGAACTTCTCCTTCATGGAGTAGCCGGCCTCGTCCTCGATCAGCGCGTCCACTTCGTCGATGGCCGCAGCGAACACAGCATTCTCGAGATACAGCTGCTTGGCCATCTTGCGGTGCTGTGAACCGAAGCCCGACAACACCCACACCGGGCCCTTCGACGACGGTGAATCAGCCGAGAACACACCATGACCCGGCTTACCCGCGGCGACCGCACGCAATCCGGTGATCGCCTCGGAACGCGTCTTCGCCAGCACCACGGCCCGGGAACGACCGTGATTGCGGCGCGCGAGGGCACGAGCGACATCGGCGAGAGGCGTGGTGCTGCCCTCTTCCGTCTCGAGCCAGTCGGCGAGATCGGCGGCGGCACGGCGACGTCGTGAGGGCAGCGCGCCCGACACCGGAAGGACGACGGTCTGCTCCACAGGAGCGGTCTCATCCACAACCGCGGTCTCATCGACCTGCGTGGCGACGTCTGTCGTGTCGGCGCTGTCGTCGGTGACTGCGCCGGTGGTCTCCTCGTCGGCAACCGGCCCGGTGTATTCCCGCACGACGACGTGAGCGTTGGTGCCACCGAAACCGAATCCGGAGACACCTGCCACCGCGGCGCCCGAGTAGCGCGGCCAGGCCGCACCTTCCGGGATGACCTGCAGGTGTGCCTTGTCGAACGCGATGTACGGGTTGGGTCCCGCATAGTTCAGGGTGGGCGGCAGGGTGTCTTCCTGCATTGCCAGCACGACCTTGATGAGGCCGGCCGCACCGGCCGCTGCCTCGAGATGGCCGAAGTTGGTCTTGGCGGATCCGAGGAGCGCAGGCTTGTCGTCGGCACGTCCACGCCCGACGATGCGGCCGAGCGCGTCGGCCTCGATCGGATCGCCGAGGATGGTGCCGGTGCCATGAGCTTCGATGTAGTCGACAGCCGAAGGATTGATGCCGGCGTCGCGGTACGCGTGTCGTAGAACATCGGCCTGAGCGTCCGGGTTCGGGGCCGCGAGACCGTTGGAGCGGCCGTCCTGGTTGACCGCGCTGCCGGCGATCACGGCCAGAACCTGGTCGCCGTCGCGCTCGGCATCTTCGAGGCGCTTCAGAACGACGAGTCCGCCGCCCTCTGCCCGGATCATGCCGTCGGCGTCAGCGGAGAATGCCTTGATGCGCCCGTTGGCGGCCATCACACCGAGCTGGTCGAACCCGAGGGTTCCGGGGGGTGCGATGAGCATATTGACGCCACCGGCAAGCGCGACGTCGGATTCACCCGTCCGCAGCGAACGCACCGCCTGGTGCACGGCGACCAGCGAGGAGGAGCACGCCGTGTCGAGCGCGACGGAAGGCCCACGGAAGTCGTAGAAGTAGGAGACACGGTTCGCGACGATCGCCGTCGACGTGCCGGTCAGCGCATACGGGTGAGCGCCGCCCTCGGCACTGACCGCCAGCATCTGATAATCGTTGGCCGAGCTGCCGATGAACACACCGACCTGCTCGCCCTTGAGATCGCTCGCGGGAATGCGGGCGTGCTCGAGCGCCTCCCAGGTCAACTCCATCGCGAGGCGCTGCTGCGGATCGACGTTGACGACCTCGAGCGGAGACATCGCGAAGAATTCCGCGTCGAAACCCTTCACGTCGTCTAGGTAGCCACCCAGCGTGTTGGCCTTCTCGACCGCCGCCTTGATCTGCGGGTCGGCGGTGAATTCCTCCCACCGGCCCTCGGGGAGGTCGGAAATGCCGTCGCGGCCCTGCGCGAGCATCTCCCACATCTCGACGGGGGTCTCCCCCGCTCCCGGGAATCGGGTCGAGAGCCCCACGATCGCGATGTCGTGCGAGTCCGACGTCGGCGCGGACGCGTAGTACGCGGCATCGACCGAATCGTCGATCTGCTCGGGCTCACCCTCGATGATGCGCGTGGCGAGCGAGGCAATGGTCGGATGCTGATAGGCGACCGTCGCGGTGAGCGTCACGCCGACCAGTTCCTCGATCTCGCCGCTCAAGGCGACGGCATCGCGGGACGAGAGGCCGAACTCTTCCATCGGGCGGTCGTCGGTGATCTGGGCGACCGGCTGGCCGGTGGCGTCGGCGACCCAGTTGCGGAGCCACTCACGCAGCTGCGCAACCGTCATGTCGCCGGCAGACCCCGCCGCTCGGTCCGCATCGCTGGTGGTCGCACTCGCGCTGCTACCCCGGTCTTCATTCAATTCAGCCATCAACTCACCAAGCTACCCGTCAGAAAGTGGACTAGTCGGAAACGCTATCGGGGAACGACGTCTGCGTGTATCCGCCACGCAGGGTCCCTTCGATGTAGCTCGCCTTGCAGGCGCGGCGGGCGATCTTGCCGCTCGACGTGCGCGGAATCGATCCCGCCGGCACCAACAGAATGTCCCGTGCGGTCACACCGTGCCTGCTCGAGATGGCTGCCCGCACCGTGTCGGAGATGGGCTGCGGATCGGCCTTGCCGGCGCCGGGAGCACGCTCGGCGACGATGACGAGCTGCTCCGAGGAATCGTCGGGATCGAACGACAGCCCCGACTGTGTGTTTTCGAACACGACCGACGGCAACTGGTTGGCCGGGACGGCGAACGCGGCCACGAAACCGGGCCGAAGGGCGTTACTCGCCTCCTGAGCGGAGAATTCGAGATCTTGCGGGTAGTGGTTGCGGCCGTCGACGATCACGAGGTCCTTCACGCGGCCCGTGATGAACAGCTCACCGTCGATGTAGACGCCGAAGTCCCCGGTCCGCATCCAATTGGCATCCTCGGGTGTGCCCTCGGCGTGGCTGCCCTCGACGAGCCGGTTGGTCAGCTTGTTGTGGAACGTTTCCGCGGTCTCGTCGGTGCGACCCCAGTAGCCGGTGCCGATGTTCTCACCGTGCAGCCAGATCTCCCCGACCCGGTCGTCGGGCTGCTCGATGCCCGTCTCCGGATCGACGATGGCAGCCCACTGGCTGCGCGCCACGTATCCGCACGACACCTGCGGGATCGCGTTCTCGGCGTCCTGATCGACCTTGACGACGCGTCCCGCATTGAGTTCGTTGCGGTCGACGTAGATGACCCGGGCCTCGTCCGAATGCCGGGTCGCCGACACGAACAAGGTGGCCTCGGCCATGCCATACGACGGCTTGATCGCCGTCTTGGGCAGACCGTAGGGCGCGAACGCCTCGTTGAACTTGCGCATCGACGACGTCGTCACCGGCTCGCTGCCGTTGATGAGGCCGATCACGTTGCTCAGGTCGAGGCTCTCGCCGTTCTTCGGCAGACCGCGGGCGGCCGCGTGCTCGAAGGCGAAGTTGGGGGCAGCGGCGAAGGTGCCCGCGCCGTCCGAAACCGCGGCAAGCTCCTTGATCCAGCGGTACGGACGCTGCACGAAGGCACGCGGACTCATGATGGTGATGTACTTGCCGCCCAGCGCAGGCAGAATGACCGTCAGCAGGCCCATGTCGTGGAACAGGGGCAGCCACGTGACGCCGCGCGAGTTCTCGTTGAGCTCGATGGAGTCGACCATCTGCAGGGCGTTGGTGCCCACGGCACGGTGGGTGATCTCGACACCGGCGGGGACACGTGTGGAGCCGGACGTGTACTGCAGGTAAGCGATGTCGTCGAGGTCGATCTCGGGGCGAACCCAGCTGTCGCCGACGCTGTCGGGAATGGCGTCGACCGCGATGATGCGAGGGCGTTCGGCTGCGGGAAGCGACCGGAAGAACTGGCGAACGCCCGCGGCGGAGGAGGTGGCCGTGAGGATCGCGGAGGGCTTGCAGTCACCGAGGACGGCGTGGAGGCGGTCGGTGTGACCGGGCTCGTCGGGATCGAACAGCGGCACCGCAATGGTGCCGGCGTGGATTGCGGCGAAGAACGAGATGACGTAGTCGAGACCCTGCGGCGCGAGGACGGCGACACGGTCGCCCGGCTTGGTGACCTGCTGGAGGCGGGCAGCGACAGCACGCAGGCGATAACCGAACTGTTCCCAGGTCAGCTCGTGGGCTTCGCCGTCACGGTCCCGCGAATAGTCGATGTAGCGGTACGCCAACTCGTCCGAGTTCTCTCGCGTGTGACGCTGGACATAGTCGACCAACGTACTGTCCGAGTCGAGCCGGATATGGCCCTTCTCGTCGATAAAATCATCGAACTTCGCGTTCATTCCATCTCCTCCGAAGCGATCACACAGGCACGCCACCGGCATGCCTGCGCCCCAGACTTCCTTCGCCGAATCGGATCTTGTACAACTCGTGGGGAATCACGCGAAACGCGACTCACCCGAATAAGTGCATCGATTCCAAACCATCGATATGTTACAGATTGGCATCGCCGCCCTCGCTACGCTGCGTCTACTCGCCCTTCAGTTGCGAGATGATCGGCGCGAACGCATCCATCTGTGTGGGGAACACGCCGACGTAGGACATTGTCGTCTTCTCGCGCACCATCCGGATCTGATCGGCGATCTCGTCGAAACTGCCGATCGCGAGGTAGGGCGAGTTGAGGATGTCCTCGACCGAGAGCTTGGCGTCCACCTCGATGTTGGGTGGGAAGCCCTGATCGAGCGCCGAGAGTGCCATCTCGGCCGTCTGCTCCCTGTCGTCGGTGATGACGATGGTCGTGATCGTCCAGTTCAGCTCGATGTCGCCGAATCGCTCACCGGCCGCTTCGCGGATCCGTTCGACCCGTTCCATCGTCTTCTCGAGCGTGACCCCCGACAGCAGCAGCTTGCCTTCCTTGCTGGTGGGGGTGGCGACGGAAATAATGTCCGCGTACTTGGCGGCAAGAGCCAGCATCTTGGGGCCGCCACCGCCGACCGCGATCGGCGGGCGCGGGCCCTGTCGGGGCCGTGGACTGCCGGTCAGGCCCTTGATCTGGTAGTACTTGCCGTCGAAGTTGCATTCCTGGCCGCGCAGCAGCGTGTCGAGAATCTGCAGCGACTCCTCGAGCTTCGCGATGCGCACGCCGGGTCGCTCGTAGTCGATGCCACCCTTGTCGAACTCTTCTTTCATCCACCCGGCGCCGATACCGAGCTCGAGGCGTCCACCCGACAACACGTCGATGGTGGCCGCATCCTTGGCGAGGATCGCCGGGTGCCGGAAGCCGTTGGCGAGCACCGCGGTGCCCAAACGGATCTTGTCGGTGGCTATGGCCAGCGCACCGAGCGCGGCGATCGGCCCCACCTGATTACCCAGGTGATCGGGGATCATGAAGCTGTCGAACCCGAGTTCCTCGGCTTTCTGGGCCAGTTTGACGAACCGGCGCGCGCCGCCCTCGTCTGCATTGCCCTCGCCGCCGGCCGCGAATCGGAACTTACGGGGCGGGCTGGCCTCGGAACTCATGTATCGCTTCTCCTGTGGTGAAACGCCCGCGCAACAGGACGTGAACATCGGTGGGATGGGCACGGGTGGTGCCGCAACAGTGCAGCACTCTACCGGTGCCGAGAAACGCACACTACCGGCGAGTACGAGGCGTGCGTCTCTGTTTGGGACGATTTCCGGATCAGGGACCTCGGCATACCCACCAGTCACAAACTCAACTGTGCGGCGGCGTCGGCGCGGCGGCGATCTTCTCCGCTGCCCACCGCGCCATCCACTGGGTGGCCGTGGTGCCGTTTCCGTCCACGACGTACGAGTTGTACAGCGCGTGGACAGGGTTGTTGTTGTACTCGAGCAGGCGCAGCGCGCTGCCGATCCAATTGCCCGGCGCCAAAGCCTGGGCGGGAGCGTCACAGATGCCGTCCGACGGTGCGCAGATCTCGACCGTGCGGTCGGCGAGTTCTCCGAAGCCACCGGGACGCGGTCCGGTCATCGTGATGCCCGGAATCTGCAGCCCGGCGAGCGACAACTCGGCGCCGACACCGACGACCGGAGCACCGACATTCGTGGCGGCCGAGGGGTCCCGGCGGCCGTCGGCGATGAGGCCGACACCGAGAACGAGGTCTTCCGGGACAGGACCGTCACCGGCGCCGATGCTCGACGCGATGTCGCCCGCGATCACCGCACCCTGCGAGAAACCGGTCAGCAGGAAGCTCGTCAGCGGGCATTCGGCGTGGCGACGGATGAGAATGTCGTTGGCAGCTGCCATCCCTGCGGCCCGGCTGTTGTTGTACGACTGCTGGCCGTCCGGCGGGAACGCGACCGGATTGGAGAACTGGGCGACGTACGGAACCGTGTAGACGTCGGCACGCGACGGCGGAAACTGTTGCTGCAACGGCCGGGACACGTTGAGCATCAGCGACGCCGGGTTCGCGGTCGGGTTGTACGGATCGTCGGTGGGGCTGGACTCCCACGTTCCCGGGACGACGACGACCTGGACGTCCGGGCAGCTCGCGGATTGCGAATCGGGACGATCCGGACCGGGCGGGCTCGGGATGGGTTCGGGGAGCCGCCCCGCAAGGAGATACCAGAGTGCGATCAGTGCCAGCAGAACCACCAGCAGGAAGGCCGCCAGCAGTACGAGCTTGCGCAGGAGGCTGCTCTTCTTCTTCCGCGTTCCGCGCCCGGTCCCCGTCATCGGCGTTTACTTGCAGTAGGTGGCGTGCGCGACGTCCACGTAGGTCTGCGCGTCGGCCGTCGCCTGCTCCTGGCTGAGTTCCTTGCCCGCCGCAGCAGCCTCGGAGCCCACCATCGCCGTGACGAACACCATCGTGTCGGCGTCGCTCTTTCCTTCTGCCTTGGACTGGCAGATGAAGTCGGCGGTGCTCACGGCCATGGTTCCGTCGGCGGCCGGTTCGATGCCCTTGTCCTTCAGTGCGGCGAGGAACCGCTGACCGTCGGCGCTGACAGGAACCTCACTGGGCCCGGGGAAGTCACCGGGAACTTCTTCGGGCTGCTCCGGCGGCGCGGTCGCCGCCTGGCCGGGGCTCGTCACCGGAGCCGACGAGGTGGCACTTCCACTGGCAGCAGGCGCCGAACTCTCGGTGGCACTGGACGTGGCCGCTGCCGTGGTGGTGGTCGCGGACGGAGTGGACGTCGCCGTGGAGTCGTCGCTGCCGCATCCGACGAGCAATCCGCTTGCTGCAACTGCAATCGCGCCGGTCGCCAGTGCTCGT
The DNA here is from genome assembly GCF_033142305.1 of Rhodococcus sp. IEGM 27. Lineage (NCBI taxonomy): Bacteria > Bacillati > Actinomycetota > Actinomycetes > Mycobacteriales > Nocardiaceae > Rhodococcus > Rhodococcus sp. IEGM 27. Next base: position 260,704 of record NZ_JAWLSG010000006.1, read on the forward strand.
GCGAAGGTGGTGCTGATACGTGAATGCTGCGGCATCTATTTCCGTCCTAGTTTTCCAAGTCGTTGTCTCTCGACAGGGTACAGACGCAGATCGGGCGGGAACCCGGTCCGCTGGACCGGTCCCGCCCGCTGCATTACTCACATCAGTGCACTTCGGCCTTACCGTCGATCAGGGTGATGTAGCCGGTCTGGAAGTTCTGCTGCACACCGCCGGGGATGACGAATTTGTCACTGATCGGGAAGCCGATCCGGCCGGCTTCGTAGCCGACGCTCTTCCAGGCGTCGAAGATCGGACCGTTCTCGATCGCCCAGGCGCCGGACAACGGGCTCCAGTAGATGTTGCCGCCCTCGAACTCGTTGAACCGGCCGCCGTCCTTGACTGCGATCTCGCTCGTCTTCGGGAACCCGAGCCATCCGCCTTCATACCCGAGCTCGGCGTACTTGCCCATGATCATCCCCTGCACGCGGTGCGTGCCGTGGACGGGGCTGTAATACATGGCGCCGATCTCGAAGCCCTGCACGACACCGTCCTTGCCGGGGGTGGGCACCTCGTCGGCCACCGGGTAACCGAGCGGCCCGCCTTCCCAGCCCTGGCGTGCCCACTCCGCGAGAATGGCCCCGCGGATGGCATGCGCACCGGTTTGCGGTGTCCAGTAGATGGACCCGTGCTCGAAGTGATTGAAACGACCGCGACCGTCTGGTGTGCCCAGCTCGGGTGTGGTCGGGTAGCCGAGGGGCCCTGTCGGACCGCCTGCCGCCTGGTAGGCGCCGCCGATGGCCCCGGCAACCGGATGGGTGCCCGTGTCGGACTTGGCGAAGATCCTGCCGAAACGGAAGTCCTGCACCGTGCCGCCCGCGAGGCTGTACTCGGGTGTGAGGCAGTCCCCGATCCACGGGCTGGCCGCGGCGACCCCGGCAATGGAGCCACCCGTGCCACACACCGGCTTGTCTGCCTCGATGCCCACGGCGGCGGCCAGCTGCGGCCACAGCTGGTGCAGCTCGAACTGCCAGTACGGCCACGAGTGTGTCCCGGACGGGCGGTAATTGACCTGCGCGGGAATGCCCAGCTTGTTGAGCTTGGTGGCGAACGTCTGCGAGGTGAGACGCGAAAGAATTTCCAGACCCATGCCCGCGTAATTAGTACTCACGCCCGGAATACCCGACGGCTGGTCGTACGGGCCGGTGGTTCCGCTGCCGCTGGAGATGTACAGGCTGACACCCTTGAGCTTGTCGGCCAGGAGGTACGGGTCGTGCTCTTCCCACGCCGAGCTGGTCGGAGGTCCCCACATGGCGTTCGCGTCGAACCCGCCGGCATCACTCATGGCGTAAGCGACGGCCTGCGGCATTCCGAGCGCCGTGGTGGTCAACATGCCCGACAGTGACGCGGCGAAGTCGAAGAATCCCTGGTTGCGAGCGGCGAGGAACATAGCCGATGTCCCGCCCATGGACAACCCGACCACTCCACGCGTCTGGGTGGTACGCCAGTCGCTCTCGAGGATCGGCGGCAGTTCCTTGGTGAGGAACGTCTCCCACTGGTAGTTCTGGCCGTTGTCCTGCGCCACCCAGTCGGAGTAGAAGCTGGACTGCCCGCCCACGGGAAGGACGACGTTGATGTTCTTGTCCGCGAAGAACGATTCGGCGTCGGTTTCGAGTGTCCAGCCGTTCTCGTTGTCCTGCGCCCGCAGGCCGTCGAGCATCCAGACCGACGGGAACTTCTCGGTCGGCTTGGAATTCCAATCGCGGGCGAGCAGCAACTGGACCTGAATCGGCACACCCATGGACGGAGAGTTGACCCACAGTGCGACCCGGCGGTCGGACAGCCAGTCGACGTGATGAATGGTCGCGCCACTCGGCGCCTGCGTAGCCACCGGAGCCGCGTGCACGGCAACCGGCGCAGCGGACGCGGTGGCGGTCGAGGTGAACCCGACCGCCACCGGCACCACGAGCACAGCGGCGAGCGAGGTGAGGACCCTTCTGCGGACCACTCCGGCCGACACACGCTGACGTTCTGCCCTGAGCAGGCCTACTCGCATGACGTTCACTCTCTCTCTGCGCGTCGAGGCCACAACACGGAACACTGCCTCACGTTCCGGTTCTTTCTACACGCAATCAACTGACGAGTGGGGGCGCCGCGCTGTTACCGCTGGTGCAATTGTTACTTCCGAGCTATTTCCGGCTAGCCGATGGTGTTGCTGAGATCCGGCGCCAGATCGTGGATCTGCTGCTGCCAGTACCGCCAGCTGTGGATGCCGCGGGGCGGGAAGCTGTAGGTGACGTTCTTGGCGCCGATGGTTGCCATCCGCACCTGGAAGGCACGGGTGTTGGCCAGCGACAGCGCCTCGAGGCTCGCGCCGGTAGTGGCGTTGAACACGTCCATGACCCCGGTGGGGGCGGCGCCGCCGGGGGCGGGGATGCCGTTCGCGGCGGAAACCCAGACGCGGGTGCCGTTGTCCCGGAGCTTGTTGGCGAAGACGAACGGGTCGTTACGCAGCCACGCCGGGTTCCACGGCGGGCCCCACATCGCGTCGACGTTGAACCGACCGGCGTCGAGCATCGCGACCCGAATGGCTTCACGCATGCCGGGAGCGGAGATGTTCAGATACCCGGAGAGCGAACCGGCGTAGTTGAACTGGTCCGGGTGGTACGCGGCGAGCGTCAGAGCGGCGCTGCCACCCATCGACAAGCCGATGACACCGTTGCGGGTGGACTGGAAACCGAGACGGTTCGCAAGCGCGTTGCGGAGTTCCTCTGTGAGGAAGGTCTCCCACTTGTAGGTGACCTTCTGACCGTTGAAGGTCGAGTTCGACACCCAGTCCGAGTAGAAGCTGGACTGGCCGCCGACCGGCTGGACGACGTTGATGTTCTGCGCAGCGAGGAACGGCCCGGCGTCGGTGTTGATTTCCCAGCCGCTGAGGTCGTCCTGGGCGCGGAGGCCGTCGAGCAGGTACACCACACGGCTGGTGTTGCCGTCAGCTGCACGCCAGATGCGGCTCTTGATCGGGCCCATGCTCGAGTCGACCCAGAAGTCCTGGGCTGCAGGGTCGAAGGCTGCGGATGCGGTCGCGCCGCCGCCCACCATGGTCACGCCCAGCGGCAGTGCTACTGCCAGAGCAATCGCGGCGGCGGTGCGTCTGGCCCACCCGCTCGTTCTCGTCGAACCCCCAACTCGCATGAAATCGTCTTCCCTCCGGTTGATCCCTCGCGCGCCGCGGACGCGGCAACCACTCGAACTCTCGTGAAAATCTCACGTACAGACGCCACCCGCGCAGCGATCGCTGCGCGGGTGGCGTCTCGACGGGATCACCTTACTGACAAAACATGTCGTTGCGCACTCCCGGGTACGAGAATTCCGACCGTTCCCCCGGTTCGGGCTCACTCCGGACAGACCCGGTCCCGAACGACGAATGCCGTCCCACCCGGAAGGTGGGACGGCATTCGATGTCGAGCTCAGATCACCAGGCGCCGAGCGTGTCCAGGATCTGTCCGCGGGCCTTCCACAGCTCCGAACTCCAGTACGGCCACGAGTGTGTGCCGTTGGCGGGGAAGCTGAAGTGGGCGGGAACACCGAGGGTGGCCAGGCGAACCTGGAAGGCGCGGGTGTTGGCCAGTGCGAGCGCCTCGAGTCCCATGCCGTTGGCGGTGTTGTAGTAGTCGATCGGTGCACGCGGGTGGTCGAACTCACCGGGCAGGCCGCTGGCGGCCGAGATGTACATCGACAGACCCTGCAGACGCGGGGCGAACACGAACGGGTCGTTGCGCAGCCACGCCGGGTTCCACGGCGGGCCCCACATCGCGTCGACGTTGAACCGGCCGGCGTCGAGCATGGCGACCCGGATGGCTTCACGCATGCCGGGAGCGGAGATGTTCAGATACCCGGAGAGCGAACCGGCGAACTTGAACTGGTCGCGGTGGTACGCGGCGAGCGTCAGAGCGGCGCTGCCACCCATCGACAGGCCGAGAACCGCGTTGTTGGTGCGGGAGACACCGTAGTTCGCGAGGAAGTTGGGAAGCTCCTGAGTCAGGAAGGTCTCCCACCTGTACGTGATGGGCTGGCCGTTGAAGTTGCTGGGCGCGTACCAGTCGGAGTAGAAGCTCGACTCGCCGCCGACCGGCATGACCAGGGTGACGTTGTCGTTGCGGTACTGGTCCAGCGCGTTGGTCTCGAAGCTCCACGCGTTGCGGTCGTTGCGGGCACGCAGGCCGTCGAGCAGGTAGAGCGCGGCGCTACCACCACGAGCTGCCCACTGCACCTGGACCTTGATGTTCCCCATCGAAGAAGGAACCCACAGCTCCTCGTATCCACCCGACGGTGCGGTGTGGACGGGGGCGGCGTGAGCGGGTGCTGCCACGGCGACGGCTCCACCAGCGACTCCTGCGGCCACAGGCAGTACCAGTGCGGCGGCACCTACTGCCATCGCACGCTGCTTGAGGCGCTGAGACAACCTCGTTCTGGCAAAACGCATGGATACTGCTCTCTCTCTTCGTCTGCGGACTCCGCCAAGGGGCGGTTCCGGCGGATTCCGTCGGGGAACAGGCGACCTGCCGGCCCGGATCTATCCCGGGTCGGCAGCGGACCTCTTCCAAGTCACACTGCGCTCGGTGGACTGTATGTCACACAAAGTCCCCTGACAAACGCTCGCGGAGCATTTGCCGGGCACTTTCCAGACCACCGTCACCGATGACTCATCATCGACGTACATCGTGACCGAAGGGCCCCGCGTTACACAAACGAGATGTGACGTTCTGGCATCGAGATCTGCAGGTCAGCCACCAGCGACCGCGCCTGCCCGATTCGGCCTATTTCACCGGTTCCGGAAAAGGTGGCTCCAGATTGCACCGCTGAATTTCGTATGCAGGCACCCGATCGAAACGGTAACTCGCGAAATCCAACGCATCCTTGAAATTCTGCTTGAAACGCGGCCAGGTCAGTTCGGACCTATATGAGGTCAACAGTTCCTGCGTCTCTGGGCAGGACAGCGCCACGCGCGCTTCCGTCACCCATTCCTCGTCGAGGAATCCGGGCATCCAAGGGTGCTTGTCGATCATTCCCGTGTCGACCACCACCCAGTCGGGATAGAGGTTCTTGTCGTGTCCGATGCGGCCGTCGTCCAGACGCTCGGTGTGGGCCGCGAGCGGATAGGCGAGGCCCATCTGGTCGAGAACCTTCACATCTAGCCCGACGTTCATGCTCGTCATGCCGAGGTTGAGGAAATAGACCGTGTGGCCTGCACCGCCCTCTGGGATCGGAAGGGGCGGAGGAACGACGAACCAGTACGTGTAGTCGGGCGACGGGATGAGAAGGCCACCGTCCGGGGTGTCCGCAATGGTTTCCGCCATGGCCCGCATCCGGGGATAGTCCAGATAATCGTCGGCGCGAATGGGATGGGCGTGACCGGTATTGAGCACGTAGAACGCGCGCTCGTCGACAATTCCGGATCGCCCGACGACGGCGCCTTCCGGCATTCCGGTGGTATTGGACGCGAAGAATGCCCACACCACAGTGCCCACCCACAGGAATGCCATCGCGAAGAACAGTGAGGTTTCGCGATTTCTCCCCCACGACACCTTTTCGGGAATTCGCACCGGAATAACGGCGACGGGGACGAGGAAACAGAACAGCACGGGAAGGAGAACGCGCCCGTGCATGAAGTCGCCGCCGACACGCAGCGAATAGAGACCCAGAATGAATCCACTGCCGAGAATGAATGCAACCACCGCATTCTGCGTCCGGAGCCGGGCGCGTAGGCGTCGGACACGGCTGCCGCGAGTGTGAGCAACACCATTGCCGAGAGACTTGCCGCGACCCCGCCAGGAGAACACGACGCCGACGAGAAGGAACAGCAACGGGAGCCACAGAAGGTACGGGCCGACAAGATTCCACAGATACGCGAACCCCTGCGACCACTTGGCGCCACCGGCGTCCTTCGACACCGCGGTGTTGGGATACGGGAGCGCGTAGTAGCCCATCCGCCAGATCTGGTACCCGACCGGCACGATGCCGGCCACGAACACCATGACGGTGCGCGCCATCCAGGTCAGTCCGGGTGCGAGGAAGATCATGGCCAGCGACAGGGCGCCCAGAATAGCCAGTTCGGGTCGCACCAGCGGGCCCATTCCCGCAATGAACGCGAGGATCAGCACAGATCCGGTGGAGGGTGCAGCAGCCTGGCTCCAGCGGATCAGCAGCAGCCACAGCAGCGCGATCCAGAAGATGACCAGGCAACTTTCGAGGCCGGACGTGGCGAAGTCGCGCGCAGGCGGAACCGCGATGTAGACCAGCACACCGGCAGGCAGGAGGAACAGCGTCCCGCCCGAGCCGAACGATCCACCGCGGTAGAGCCGGGCCGTGCCCAGCATGGCGAGCACGATGGCAGCCGTGGACAGAACCAGGGCAATCGTGAGAACCACGTACTCGAGCCGGCTCTGGGTGAGCCAGCCGAAAGCGTAGACGATGTAGGTCCAGGCGGTACTGGTGTTCGCCTCGACGCGCTCGCCTGCGTTGAAGACGGGACCGTTGCCCGCGAGCAGGTTGCGCACAGTGCGCAGGACGATCAAACCGTCGTCGGCGATCCACCGACGCTCCCAGGCTCCCCAGAACATCAGGAGAGCCGAGATGGCCACACCCCCGAGGAAGACCACCCTCGAGAGGATGGCCTTCCGGTGGCGTTCGGTCTGCTCCGCGGCGGCATCCGAGTGTTCGGTGCCTCCTACCACGTCAGACGAGGTAGACAGCGACACCCACCACTCCGATCCAGGCGATGGCGAGGAGTTGGAGCACGCGGTCGCCCAGAGCGATCTCCTCGGGCTCTCCTGCCTCGCCACCGTCCACGTCAACCGCGTAGCGGAGGATCGCGACGGTGAACGGCACCATGGAGATGGCGTACCAGTTCGTGTTCTTCAGGTCGTCCTGCTGGAAGGCCCACAGTCCGTAGCAGAGCACCACGGCCGTGGCGCTGAGGGTCCAGACGAAGCGCAGGTAGGTAGTGGTGTAATTCTCGAGCGACTTGCGGATCTTCGCCCCGGTGTTCTCTGCAAGCTGCAGTTCCGCATACCGCTTACCGGCGGCCATGAACAACGATCCGAACGCCATGACCAGCAGGAACCACTGCGACAACGCGATCTCGGCGGCCACACCACCGGCGATGGCGCGCAGCAGGAAGCCGGACGAGACGATGCAGATGTCCAGGACGGCCTGGTGTTTGAGCCCGAAGCAGTACGCCAGCTGGATACCGATGTACACGGCCATCACGACGGCAAGCTGCCAGTTGGCCAGGAACGACAGGGCGATGGCACCGACCAGGAGGACGACCGCCATGGCGAATGCCAGGTTGACCGGGAGTACGCCGGCAGCGATGGGACGGAATCGCTTGGTGGGGTGTGCGCGGTCCGCTTCGACATCCATTGCGTCGTTGACGAGGTAGATGCCGGATGCTGCCATGCAGAACACCACGAATGCGAGCGCGACCGGCAGCAGGACGTCGGGCTCCGTGGCCGTTCCTGCCGCGATGGGAGCTGCCAGCACCAGGACGTTCTTCACCCACTGGCGGGGGCGAACTGCCCGGACGATGCCTGTGGCCAGGGATGTCGGGGGTCCCGTGACGACGGCCGGTTCCTCGCTCATTTTTCTCCAAACTTCTGCTCGGCCTTGAGTACCGCAGCCGCAGACGCGGCCCCCAGGGCAGATCCGGCGAGCACATCGGTCGGGTAATGCACTCCCAGAACGAGCCGGGAGAGCAGCATCGGCGGTACCAACAACGCAGGCAAGGGTAGCCCGGTGAGTCGGCCGAGCAGCACAGCAGCCGCCGTCGTGGATGTGGCGTGCGAGGACGGGAAGCTCAGTTTGCTCGGTGTCGACACGTTGACCTGGATGGACGGGTCGATCGGCCGAGGCCGGCGGACCACGCGCTTGATCGCGATCGACGCTGCGTGGGCACCCACCGCGCCGACGGCGACTCCCGCCCACTGACGCCGGCGGGGCTTGTCGAGCGCGGCACCGATCCCGGCGACGGCCACCCAGCCGAAGGCGTGCTCACCGAAGTGAGACATCCCACGGGCGGTGGCGACGACTCCCGGCTTGCCCGCGATCGTCGACTGCACGGACCGCAGAATCTTCACCTCACGAGATGCCGAAGACACGTTCCCACCTCTCCTTGCTGGTCAGGGCAGGAACAGCGTCCTGGTACTCACGTTTGAGATCGGGGAACCGCTGAGCCAGTTCACGGCGCAGCCGCAGGGCTTCCTTCAGCAGCGCGAGGGCCTGCTTGGGGTTGCGCTTCCGGTAGACGACTCCCCTGCCGTCGGCGGTGGTGACCGTGACGCCGTCCACCTGCGAGAGGAGGAACCAGCGTGCGTCCAGCGTCGGGACATTGAGCTGCGGCCGCTCGTGGTGTTCCGTGTGCGCGGGCTTGACGTTGTGAACCAGGCCCTTGCCGAGGCGCACGATCTTCGCCAGCGGGTTGGTGGGCAGACCGACGGCGCCGACCTCGGCCCCGGAGGGCAGCGGCAGGCTGGTCGACGACGGCAAGACAACGGCGTCCGGGAATTCCTTACGCATCGCGTGGACGTTGCCCAACGCGGTGGGCAGCAACTCGAAGATGTGCTCGGGTCCCTGGAGGAAGTCGGCGATGGCCTGGTTCTGAATCGCCACGGTCGAGTATTCGAGGCACAGCAAGTGCTTGATGGTGGCCTTCACGCTGTTGACCACGAGGCCGCGGACGCTGCCCGGCATGTGCAGGGCGGCGACGACGAGCCGGTTCCGCAGGTGGAAGTACGCCTGCCAGTCGATGGCGTCGTCCTTGTCACTCCACGCCATGTGCCAGATGGCGGCGCCGGGCATGGTGATGGTGGGGTAACCGGCCGCGCGGGCGCGCAGCCCGTACTCGGCGTCGTCCCACTTGATGAAGAGCGGGAGCGGCTGACCGAGTTCCTCGGCCGCCTGGCGGGGGATCATGCACATCCACCAGCCGTTGAAGTCGACGTCGATGCGGCGGTGCAGCTTCTTCGAGTTCTCGCGGTCGCTGAGCGGGTACTTGGAGAAGTCGTGGTCGTATTCCACGTTGGGCGCGGCGGTCCACATGAAAATGCTGCGATCGACCACTTCGCCCATCGTGTGCAGGTGGCTGCGCTCCTGGAGGTTGAGCATCTGGCCACCCACCAGCATGGGGGACTTGGCGAACCGGGACATCGCGAGCGCACGCAGAATCGAGTCGGGCTCGATCTCGATGTCGTCGTCCATGAAGAGGATGTGCTGGCAGTCGGTGGTCTTCAGGGCCTCGTACATGATGCGGCTGTAGCCGCCCGAGCCACCCAGATTGGCCTGGTCGTGAATGACGAGGCGATCACCGAGAGCGGCTGCGGCCTCTTCGTACCCGGGCTCGTCCACGACCTTGCGCGTGCCCTGATCCGGGACGATGACGGCCTTGACCACATCGAGCACCAGCTCGTCGGACGCGAGCGCTTCCAACGCCTTCACACAGTCGGTGGGCCGGTTGAACGTGGGGATGCCCACGGCCACGGTGGCCTCGCCCGGCGCATCGATCGGAGCGAACCAGCCGGCGCTCTCGAGCACGACCTCGGTGTCGGAGGTGATGTCGAACCAGATCCAGCCGCCGTCCTCGAAAGGCGCCAGCTCGATCTCGAACTCCATCGCGGCGTCGCCGTCGAGGAACTCGCGTCCCTCGACGTGGATGCGGGACGAGTCGGCCTTCGAGCGGTACACGTCGACGCGGCCGTGGCCGGACAGATCCAGCCGCAGCACCACCGACTTCAGGATGGTCCAGCGACGCCAATAGCTCGCCGGGAAAGCGTTGAAATAGGTGCAGAACGAGGCTTCGGACTCCGCACCGACCGACAGCGACGTCCGCGACAGCGGGTGGGCGCGACGACTGTTGGTCTTCGCTTCCTCCACGTAGAGGGTGCGCACGTCGAGGGGCTCCCCCGGCCGGGGCACGAGGATGCGCTGCAGCAACGACTTGCCCAGCAACGACGGGTCCTCGGTCCCCTTCTCGGCCTCGAGCAGGTGGCGGGCGCTCATTCGGAGTCCCCCACGAGTTCCGCACCGGATTCGAAATGCGGTCGAAGGGAGTTGTCGAACATCGACAGCGCGCTCGCGATCGCCATGTGCATGTCCAGGTACTGGTAGGTGCCGAGGCGTCCGCCGAACAACACCTTCTTCTCGGCCATCTCCGCCTTGGCCCGGTCCCGGTAGGCGGCGAGTTTCTCGCGGTCCTCGCGGGTGTTGATCGGGTAGTACGGCTCGTCCGCGCTCTCGGCGAAGCGCGAGTACTCGCGCATGATCACCGTCTTGTCCTTCGGGTAATCCCGCTCCGGGTGGAAGTGGCGGAACTCGTGGATGCGCGTGAAGGGCACGTCGGCGTCGTTGTAGTTCATCACCGGTGTTCCCTGGAAGTCGCCGGTCTCGAGGACCTCGGTCTCGAAGTCGAGCGTGCGCCAGCCCAGCTCACCCTCCGAGTAGTCGAAGTACCGGTCGAGGGGGCCCGTGTAGACGACGGGAGCGTCCGGGTTCGCGGCACGCAGCTCGTCACGGACGTCGAAGTAATCCGTTTCCAACCGGACCTCGATTTTCGGGTCCTTCGCCATGTTCTCGAGCCATGCCGTGTAACCGTCGACGGGCAGGCCCTCGTACGTGTCGTTGAAGTAGCGATTGTCGAACGTGTACCGCACGGGCAGTCGAGTGATGTTGCCCGCAGGCAGGTTCTTGGGGTCCGTCTGCCATTGCTTGGCGGTGTAGTCCCGGACGAAGGCCTCGTACAGCGGGCGTCCGATCAGGGAGATCGCCTTTTCCTCGAGGTTGGACGCTTCCGCCGGGTCGATCTCGCTGGACTGCTCGGCGATCAGCTTCCGCGCCTCCTCCGGGGTGAAGAAGCGGCCGAAGAACTGCGACACCAGGCCGAGGCCCATCGGGAACTGGTACGCCTGCCCCTTGTGCAGTGCGAACACCCGGTGCTGGTAGTTGGTGAATTCGGTGAACTGGGTGACGTAGTCCCACACGCGCTTGTTCGAGGTGTGGAACAGGTGCGCGCCGTACTTGTGGATCTCGATGCCGGTCTCCGGCTCGGCCTCCGAGTAGGCGTTTCCGCCCAGGTGGTGGCGGCGGTCGAGCACCAGCACACGCTTGCCCAGCTGTGTTGCTGCACGCTCGGCGATGGTCAGTCCGAAGAATCCGGAGCCGACGACGATGAGGTCGTATCCGGCCGCGCTGTCGCGCTCCGTCTCGGCCTTCGCGGGGGCAGTGGTCTCTGGGTTTGCAGCGGTCACGGTGAACCAGGGTAAGCGACTCGGCCCCCCGTGCGCGGCCACGGGGTGCACGGACACCCTCGCCATGCACGAGGAGTTCTCCCGGTATTCACCGCTTCTGCGAACCTCGTTGTTCCCGCCGTCGCGCCGATCCAGCTCAATGATCGGGTGCGCATCGTCCAGTTGGCCAACTTCTACGGACCGCGGTCGGGCGGGCTCCGCACTGCCCTGCACAACTGGGGGCGTGGCTACGCCGAGCGCGGCCACGAAGTGGTTCTTGTCGTCCCAGGTCAGCGGGACAATGAGGAGGTTCTGCCGGGTGGGGTCCTGCGGATCACGCGGGCGGCACCGGTGATCCCAGCGACGGGGGGCTATCGCATCGTCAATCCGCGGCGCGTGGCCGACGTCGTGCGAGGACTGCGACCCGACGTCCTCGAGGTGTCCGATCGGCTGACGTTGCGTGGTTTCGGCGGCTGGGCCCGCGACCGCGGCATTCGCAGTGTCGTGGTCTCACACGAGCGTCTCGACCGACTTCTCGGCCAGTTTGCACCGCGTCGTCTCGCCACCGGGTGGGCCGATGCCGCGAACCGCCGCATGGCGCGCAACTACGACGCCGTCGTCTGCACGACGGACTTCGCGAGCGAGGAGTTCCTCCGGATCAGGGCACCCAACCTGCACCGGGTGCCACTGGGGGTGGATCTGGCGATGTTCCATCCCGGCAAACACGATCAGGGCATGCGCGACTCCTACGCCGGGCCCGCGCAGCGCTTCCTCCTGCACTGTGGCCGCCTCTCGGTGGAGAAGCAGGTGGAGCGGAGCATCGAGGCGGTCCGCCTACTTCGGCGCGAAGGGCACGACACCCGCCTCGTCATCGCCGGTGACGGACCCCGGCGCGAAGCACTGAAGTCCCGGGCACGCGGACTCCCGGTCCACTTCACCGGGTTCATCAGCGACAAGTCGCGGCTCGCCGCCCTGTTCGCCTCGGCCGACGTGTCGCTGGCACCCGGCCCGCACGAAACGTTCTGCCTGTCGGCGCTGGAGTCGCTGGCAGCGGGCACCCCGGTAGTTGCGTCACAGTCCTCGGCGCTGGCCGAAATCATCACACCGGGGTGCGGCGCCCTGGCGAGCAACCGCGGCTCGGCCTTCGCGGAGGCGGTCAGCAGCGTCCTCGAGATTCCCGCGAATACTCGGCGGGCGTCCGCCAGGCGTCGGGCCGAGGATTTCGGCTGGGCCGAATCCGTCGACGGAATGCTCGCGGTGCTCGGGGACGACCGCTAGCTGCCGCCGGTCGGGATCCAGTCCCGGAGCACACTCGCGTCGATCACCTGTGCACCCAGCTTCTCCGTCCAGATGATGGTTCCGTTCTGATACACCCGGAACTTGCCCGCCTCGGACGGCAGCATCATCTCCGGGCCGACCGGTGCACCGAGCGTGCTGTTCACTCCGCCCAGTTCCTTGTACTTCTCGGCGATCGGCGATCCCGGGGTGGTGCCGACGGTGTCGTCGTCGGCGAGACTCGGGTCGGGTTCGCTCGGCGCCGGCGGCACTCCCGGTATCCCGACGCCCTCGCCGACCGTGAACCAGTCGGACTTCAGTTTCAGCTTGGCCCGCGCCTGCGCCCCCGTCACCTCCGTGGTACCGGCGGAACCAACTACCTTCACACCGGTGACCCGGCCCCCGTCGACGCCGAAGTTGTTGCGTGTCACCACTTCGAAGGTGTGGAGTTCGCCCACACCGAACGCGGTCGCGATATCGCCGGCCGTCAGTGTGACCGTCCAATCGTGGTGCGGCGACGCGGTGTCGCCCTGGTCCTCGACAGCCGGAAACTCGCCACCGGCCGTGAATCCGCCTGTCGACGAGGAAAATTCGGCGGCAACGGCCTTGTTGTCCTTGACGAGGATCATGCCCTGAGTCGAACGCACGGCATCCGTGGTGCGGGGATCCTCCACCTCGGAGCCGCCATAGACCTGACAACTCTGGGTGTCGCAGGTCCGCGCGTAGGCTTCACGACTCTCGGCGGCAGCGTACGAGCGTGCGGCAACCGCCTGTGCCCGAAGGGCTTCCGCACCGCCGGTATCGGCCCACTCGGCCTTCGCCTCGACGGGCACGACCCCGAGTAGGTAGTCCTCCATGCCGAGAACGTTGACCGTGCGCACGGCTGCGCCGTCCAGCGCGACACCGAGCGCACCGCGGTACGGCGTGTCGCCGGCACAGAAGGTGAGGTGCTCGTTCGACGGACGGTCGGGCCCGAGATCGACCGGGTCCACCCACGGGTGGTCCGTGACGTCCTGCCACAGCACCTCCCCGGCGCAGCCCCGGGTCACGACGACGTTGGCGCCACCGCCCGCCGTCGGCGTGAGGTGCACGGCTTCACCCGGCCCGACGGGCTTGCCCGCCACGACCGCACCGACGGCGGAATACACGTCGAGTGTCTGATCGTCGCGGCCCTGTAGTCGCACGCTGATCTGCGCGTCCGCGAGCGTGCCGAGGGTGGTTCCGCCGTAGTAGTGGGCGAGGATGCGCTCGGCTGCCCATCCCTGGTCTTTGGCGTATCCGTAGGCGCCCCACTGGCCCATCCCGCGACCGTGCCCGTTGCCGTGCCCGGAGAGCGTGAACGAAGTGTCCGAGGCGACCGACTCCCGGACCTCCGGCTCGGCCGAGCGGAGATGGACCGCCATGCCCGCAGCGCCCACCACGAGGAGAGGAGCGATACCGAGCGTCGACACGCGCGCCACCGACGACGTCCATCCGCGCCGAGCGGGACGTCCCGCGATGTACCGTCTTTTCCGTGTCCAGGCAGTTCTCCCTGCGCGGATCCCGAATTCGGTCTTGGACATCAATGCACTCCTCAGCGCTGAAACAACGAGCTCCGAAGCGCGGTGAGTGCCTTGCTCCGGCGGGTCCGAAGAATTCGGGATAAAGTCTCAATGTAAGGTTGAGCGTTATGGACCTGTGTGACTAGTGTGGCAAGAGTGATTCGAGTTGGCAACATCAGTCACATAGGTCACATCGGCATCACAAGTTGCAGATGAGCGAGGCCTGCTCGCAGGAAACTACAACTGAGGAGAGTCCCCTTGCCGCACCGCCGACCGAAGCCCTCGATCGTCCTCGGGGCTGTCGCTGCTCTGGCTGTCGCAAGTCCCGTTGCGGTCTACGGCATCAGCAGCGCCCCCTCCGACGTCCGCTCCACCAACGAGACCTCTGCCTCCGCGGTATCCACGGAGATCGCCCAGGTAGTGCTCTCCCAGATTCCCGACATCGTGATTCCGCTGAAGGAACTCACGGGGCTGAACCTGCCCGACGTCAACATCGGCGATCTGCGCAACGTGAAGATCCCGCCGTACATCCAGATTCCGAGCAATCTGCCCCTGCCGGCCGGAATTCAGATCCCCAACCTGCAGATCCCCCTGAAGCTTCCCGCTCCCGGTGACGTCTCCGACCCGGCGATCCTGCCGCCTGCCGACCAGCAGCCGGGAGCCATCGTCAAGGAAATCACCCGGGACACCCCGTTCAGCATGGTGGCGCTCACCTCCGAGACCGTGGCGTCCGCCGAGTCGAAGGTCCGCGCCCTGCGAGCCGACGGAACCTGGGGCGACTGGTTCTCCCCCGACATGATCGACACGCGGCGCACCGACAGCACGGCGTCGAACGGCACGGTGGCCACCGAACCGGTGTACGTCGGGTTGACGAAGGCCATCCAGATCCTGACGCCCACGTCTGCGCCGGCATCCGCCGCCGAGCCGGTACCCGCTCCGGTCGCGCCGCAGCCTGCACCTCCGGCGGCACCTGCACCTCCGGCGGCAGCGGCGCCCGCGGGTGCTGCGCCGCTGGGGTACACACCCGCTTCCGTCGACCGGCCGCTGCGTCAACAGCCGGCCCAGACCGGTGCAGACGACGTCACCGCCGTGCTCATCGAGCCGGGAAGCGGACCGGGCGACGGAGCCCTGAGTGACATCGCGGCACCGATCGGCGGATCCGGACCCAAGGTGATCACCCGCTCCCAGTGGGGCGCCGACGAGTCGATCCGTTGCGACGAACCGACGTACGACGACTTCATCGGAGGGGCGACGGTGCACCACACCGCCGGCGCCAACGACTACTCCAAGGCCGAGTCGGCCGAAATCGTCCGGGCGATCTACGCGTATCACGCGCAGACGCTGGGCTGGTGCGACGTCGGCTACAACGTGCTGGTCGACAAGTACGGGCAAATCTTCGAAGGTCGCGCCGGCGGCCTGGACCGTCCGGTTCAAGGAGCGCACGCAGGCGGGTTCAACGAGAACACCATGGGCATCGCGATGATGGGTGACTTCTCGTCCGAGGATCCGCCGCAGGCGACGATCGACTCCGTCGGCAAGTTCCTCGGATGGAAGCTCGCCAAGGCGGGACTCGATCCGCTCGGCCAGACCACGATGTACTCGGAAGGCACCGAGTTCACGCCGTACGCACAGGGTGAGGCCGTCGACCTGCCGGTGATCTTCGCGCACCGCGACGTCGGCAACACCTCCTGCCCCGGTGATGCCGGGTACTCGCACATGGACGAGATCCGTCAGATCGCGGCCGCGAATACCGGTGGCGGCGGCGACAGCGCATCACTCGCCTCGGGACCTCCCCCGGGCGAGACCCCGCCTGCGTCCGCGCCGGGAACGGATGTGAGCGCGAGCCTCGGCGCAGGCATTCCGGCGCTGGTCAACGAAATTCTCCGGCTGACCGACCCCTCCCCCGTCGCACAGAAGTGGGTGGCCGAAGGCGGTGACACCGGCCCCCTCGGGCAGGCCGTCACCGGACTGCTGCAGGCGAAGGCCGGCAACCAGGGTGCGAAGTTCACCAACGGAGCCATTTACACGTCACCCAACGGGGGTGTGTGGTCGGTTCTCGGACAGATCTTCAAGACCTGGCAGAACCTGGGCGCCGACAACGGCGAGCTGGGATTGCCGACCTCGGACGAATACCCGATCCCGGGTGGGCTGCGCACCGATTTCGAGAACGGCTCGCTCATCTTCAACGAGCTCACCGGCATCGTCACCAAGGTGTTGAAGACCTACAACGACGCCTACGCGGAGGCGTACCGCGACGGCGCCCGGGTCGACGCCGCAGCGCCCGCCGCACCGCCCGCGGATCCGGCACAGCTGCCGCCGGCAGCTGCACCGGCTGCACCGGCACCTGCACCTGCACCGGTCGAGCCTGCGCCGGCCGCTCCGGCTCCGGCACCAGCTCCGGTGGGCTGACGGAACTGCATCACCCTCTCGGGCGCTGGTGGTCTACGACCACCAGCGCTCGAGTACTTTTGCCACTCCGTCGTCCGAGTTGGTGGCGGTGACCTCGTCGGCAGCCGCCTTGGCGTCCGGATGCGCGTTCTCCACGGCCACTCCTCGACCCGCGAGGTTCAGCATCGGAATGTCGTTGGGCATGTCACCGAATGCAACGATCCCCGACGCCGTGACCCCGAGCTCCTCCATCACGATCGCGAGGCCGGACGCCTTGCTGATCCCCGACGCCGACAGCTCGATCAGACCGTTGTCCGTCGAAAAGGTGAGGTCCGCGCGGGCGCCGAGGTGGGGCCGCAAGACGTCGACCATCGCCTGGCTCGACATTCCGGGCACTCTGATCAGCAGCTTGACTGCCGGCGCTGCCAGAACCTCGTCCTCGGACATCTCGGTGTTGTCCGGATTGAGCCATGCATGCTGATAGCCCGGAGAGCTCACGAACTGGGGTGTGGCGGCGTCGTGAGCGCTGACGCCCACACGTTCCGCCGCCAGCCCCGCGCCCGGCAACATCTCCAGAGCGATCTCCGACAACCAGGTGAGGGTGTCCACGTCGAGCGTCGCGGCGCTGAGCACTCGGTCACTGTCGGCGTCGTAGATGACGGCGCCGTTGGCGCAGACGGCGAGGGGCGCATAACCCAGGCCCTCCACCACGGGATGGATCCACCGCGGCGGGCGGCCGGTGGCGAGAACGAAGGGGGTTCCCGACGCCACCACCGACTGCACGGCGTCACGGGTGCGGGCACTGACCCGTTCGTCGGGCCCGATCAGGGTGCCGTCGACATCGGACGCTACAAGGGTCGGTCGGTCTGGGCTCACCCGGTCATTCTGCCTGCACTGTTCTTCCCCGTGCCGAGCGGCCGCCGGGCGCGGGCTACCGGTGGTGTCGCAGCTCGGTCTCGCGGTGGTCCATCTCGGTGGTCCGTCGCCGGGATGTTGTCGAGTCCGGTGCGAGAAATCCTCAGTCCCTGGAAACGGGACAGCGCCCTGGCCGCCGTCTCGACAAGACAGGTTCCACCCGATCTAGCTCCCCGACTCCCGGGCCTGTCGGGCCTGCGCCCTCTTCTCGGCGTCGGCGGCGTCCAACTTGTCGGCCTCTTCCAAGGTCGGCGCGCTGCCGCCGAGTCGCGCGGGCACCCAGTAGGCGCCCGCGGGATGGTCGTAATCCTTCTGCAGGTCGGCGAGCATTTCCTGCATGGTGGTGTGGAGTTTCTTCGTCAATTCGGCGGCGGGCTCGAACGGCGCGATGGGCTCACCGACAGCAATCGAGATGGGGGTGTTGGTTCGCCCGAGGCGCTTCGGGAACCCCTTGGTCCACACGCGCTGCGCACCCCAGATCACCATCGGGATGATGGGCACGTCGGCCTCGATCGCCATCCGTGCGGCGCCCGACTTGAATTCCTTGATCTCGAAGCTGCGACTGATCGTGGCCTCGGGATAGACGCCGACCAGCTCCCCGCGGCGAAGCCGGTCGACGGCAGCCCGATACGAATCCGAACCAGCCCCGCGGTCGACGGGAATGTGTTTGAGGGCCCGCATGATCGGGCCCGAAATCTTGTTGTCGAACACTTCCTTCTTCGCCATGAAGCGGACGTACCGCTTCACTCTGCGCGCAGGGAGCCCCGCATAGGTGAAGTCCATGTAGCCGGTGTGATTGATCGCGATCACCGCCCCACCCGTCGCGGGAATGTGCTGATCGCCCTTGACCGTGAACTTCAGCCCCTCGAAGGCGAATACGGTGCGGGCAATGCCGATGACGGTTCGATAGACGGGTTCCACAATCGGCTAGCGTAGCCGGGTATCGGCGATCTGGCCCGCAGTCGGGGACGGACGCTCGGCGGGGAGTCGGCAGGAGGGCGTGTGAAGGAAATGGGCCGCACGGGCAGGGGGGCGTTCGCGCCCGCACACACATTCGCCCTCGTGGTCGGAATCCTCGCCTCAGCGGCGGCCTGCGATTCCCAGTCCGGCATCCCCGTGGACGCCGCGGAGGCAGACATTGCGGCGGGAGAAGTCGCGGCGGCAGGAGTCGCGGCTGACCCCACCTCCACCGCCGACGGTCCCGCCACCGTGCCTCCCACCTCAGCCCGGCCGGCCCCGCAGGTGGTCGTCGGTGAGGTCCCCGGCAACCCCGAAGCCGCCGACGCCGTCCGCGCCTGGGCTCTCGACCTCGTCACGGATCCCGAGGGGCTGACCTCGACCTGCTGGACGCTGCCGCCGGCTCAGATGGCCGAACAGTACGCGGACACCGGCGCAGTGCTGCGGGCCCTCGCGCAACCCGGTGTCGACGGGCAGTTCTCCGTGTCCTGGACAGGTGGCGGCACCACCGTGTCGGTCAAGCGGAGCGAGATCGCGTCGGGTTACGCCTGCCCGCACGTCCATCCCGCCGGGACAGCCGACGTCTACACCCCGGCGGACGCCGAACACGCGGTGGCGAGGTTCCTGTCGCGGGAGGCGGGACGACCGGTGAGCCCGGCCGACACCGAGACCGCCTATCCCTTGATCTGCCCCGGGTTCAGTCCGTGGGACCCCTCCGGGTCGGGGAACGGTGGACAGCCACCGCTGAAGCAGGACCCCGACGTTCTGGCCGACACCACCGCGTTCGCGGCAGACGACATGACCACCACACCGCTCCGCAGCGACTACGTGAACGTCACGGTCCCGGTCACCGATGTCACCGGTGTGACGAAGACCAAGCAGGTCACCTTGTCGATCGGCCAGGACGGCTACTGCCTGGGCGAAGTGACATAGGCGGCTCCGCCGCGCGTGCGCCTTTTCCGTAGTTGGGGCTACCGGAAAGACGCACAGGTGGCGCAGCCGCCTACCCTGGAACAGTCGCTCAGCTCTTCAGGAGGCATACCAGTGCAGGTCACCAGCGTCGGCCACGCCGGATTTCACATCCAAACAGAGGCAGGATCGATCCTGTGCGACCCCTGGGTGAACCCCGCGTACTTCGGGGCGTGGTTCCCGTTCCCGGACAACACCCAGCTCGACTGGGACGCCCTCGGCAACTGCGACTACCTGTACGTATCGCACCTGCACAAGGACCACTTCGATCCGGAGAACCTGAGCAAGCACGTCAACAAGGACGCCATCGTTCTGCTCCCCGACTATCCGGTGCCGGACCTCAAACGGGAACTCGAGGCACTCGGATTCCATAAATTCTTCGAGACCGAGGATTCGGTCAAGCACAGGATCAACGGGGCAGGAATCGAGGTCGCTCCGCAGTCCCCGCTCGCGCCAGGCGACCTGGACATCATGATCATCGCCTTGCGGGCGCCCGCCGACGGACCGATCGGCGACTCCGGTCTCGTGGTGTCCGACGGCGAGACGACGTGCTTCAACATGAACGACGCCCGGCCCGTCGACATGGACGTCCTGCACGACCAGTTCGGCAAGATCGACATCCATTTGCTGCAGTACTCGGGCGCCATCTGGTACCCGATGGTCTACGACATTCCCACCAAGACGAAGGCCAACTTCGGCAAGCAGAAGCGTCAGCGCGGCATGGATCGGTGTCGCAGTTACATCGAGCAGGTCGATGCCACCTGGGTGGTGCCTTCGGCAGGTCCGCCGGTGTTCCTGGACGACGAGCTGCGTTACCTCAACGACGACCGCGGCGACGAGGGAAACATCTTCCCCGACCAGATCACGTTCCTCGAGCAGATGAAAATTCACGGCAACGACGGCGGGATATTGATGATCCCGGGGTCCACCGCGGATGTGAAGGGCAGTGCGCTCACCCTGACGCACCCCATTCCCGACGCCGAGGTCGACAAGATCTTCGCCGACAAGGCCGCGTACATCGAGGACATGGCGCAGCGGATGGCTCCGGTCCTGGCCGCCGAGAAGGCGGGGTGGGCTCCGGCCGAGGGCGAACCGTTGTTCGAGGCGCTCAAGGCCAAGTTCGAGCCGATCATGAAGCAGTCCGATCTGATCTGCGACGGTATCGGCTACCCGGTCGGTCTGGTGATGGGTGACGAGACCGTCGTCCTCGACTTCCCGCAGCGCATCGTCCGTCCGCGCGGGGAGAAGGACGGCAAGTACCGGTACGGCTTCCGTATCGCGCCCGAACTGGTCCGCACCGTGCTCCGGGACGACGAACCCGACTGGGTGAACACCATCTTCCTGTCCACCCGCTTCGAGGCGTGGCGGGTCGGCGGATACAACGAGTTCCTGTACACCTTCTTCAAGTGCCTCACCGACGAGCGCATCGCCTACGCCGACGGCTGGTTCGCAGAAGCCCACGACGACTCGGCGTCGATCGAGCTCGGCGGCTACGAAATTCAGCGTCGCTGCCCCCACCTCAAGGCCGACCTGTCCAAGTTCGGCGTCGTCGACGGCACTAACCTCACCTGCAACCTGCACGGCTGGCAGTGGGACCTCGAGTCGGGTCGCTGCAAGACGTCGAAGGGCCACGAGCTGCGGTCCAGCAAGCTCTGATTGCGCGGGCGAATGTACCTTTCGGCGCATCTGAGGCGTCCAAAGGTACATTCACCCGGCGGTGGGTGTGTCCGGCCGAACCGGTGGCAGCCACCGGCGCACCAGGACCGCCGACAGCAGCACCGGAACAGCCAGTGCTGCAACGAGTGTGGTGACCGAGAACCACGTCGAACCGACAGCGAAACCCACGTAGATCAGTAGTGCGGTGATCTCGCCGAACAGCCCCGACACCGAGGTGACGGTGGCCCGCGCCGGACCGGTGATCGCGTCCTGCACACGAGCTTCCGACACGATCATGGCATTGCCGAGGATGCCGTAGCCCACGCCGATTGCCGCGAACCCGGCGACACCACCCAGAAGCGCTCCGGCACAGAGCAGTACGGCACCCACTGCGACGACCCGGCTCATCGTCACCGCTCGCATCGACGCCGTCCGTCCGGCCACCGCGGTACCCACCACTTGGCCGGCGACGGTGATGGCCACCAGCAACGGCACAGCCGCCGTCGCGGTGCCACCGTCGCGGGCGAGCAGGCCGAAGTACTCGTCGAAGGCGAGAAATCCGACGAGTACCGACGACAGCACCACGCCTCGGCGGAGCACCGTGTCGTGCGACACCTCCCCGACCCCGGCCCGGAGCATCCCGGCGTAGCGGGACAGCAGTCCGCGCCCGCCGGCCACTTCCCGTGTTTCGTCCGCGTCGGCTGCCCTCGGCGCAGCGGGAAGCAGTAGTGCGAAGCCTCCGTGCACCACCGTCGCAGCGACACTGGCCCATCCGACGAGTGTGTAACCGCCCAGAACGAAGAGCGGCGCGGCGGTCAGCGTGGCGACGAGGTTGCTCGCCATGGCGCCGGAGTTGGCGTAGCCGAGGAGCCGGGCGAAGCTCTCCGACTTCCCCTGCGAGGCAAGTTCGTCGTACAGCAACGCCTCGAACGTTCCGGACTGGATGGCACCACTGATGCCCCACAGCACGAATCCGGCTGCGAAGCCTGCATACGACGGCGCCACCACCCACACGGTGAATCCCGCGGTGTACAGGGCGGAGGCGAAGACGAGCAGTCCACGCCGGGACACGGTGTCAGCCCAGGCACCCGAGGGCACTTCGGCGACGAACGATACGACGGACCAGATGACGAGTAGCGACGAAATCTGACCGACGCTGAGACCGTGGTCGGCGAACAGCAGGTCGTAGAGACCGAAAAGCGGAATGAGGTCACGCGTGGCGGTGTAACCGACCACGCGGACGGTGAGCGATCGCTGGGAGCTGGGTCAAGGCTGAGCGGCGGGGTATCTCACGCGCCCATTTTTACACAGAGCACCCAACGAGTCGCGCGGTTTTCGTCGATCGACTACCCGGCCGTCGGTGGCTGATCGACGAGCTGGGCCATGTACAGCTGGTCGCCCATCTTGTCCATCAACTCGATCTGTGTCTCCAGATAGTCGATGTGCTCCTCTTCTTCCGCGAGGATGCCTTCGAGCAGCTTCGCCGACGTCGCGTCGCCCTTCTCCCGGCACATCTGAATTCCGGGACGCAGGCGTTCGACCACCTCGAGCTCGACCGCGAGGTCGGAGTGGAACTGCTCTCGCAGGTCCTGTCCGATGCGCAGCGGGAGCAGCTTCTGATAGTTCGGTAGCGCCTCGAGAAAGAGGATGCGGTCGGTCAAGATCTCGGCGTGAATCATCTCTTCGATGGATTCGGCACGCGTCTTGGCCGCCAGTTTGGTGAAACCCCAGTTGGCCTGCATCTTCGAGTGCAGGAAATACTGGTTGATTGCCGTCAGCTCACTCGTCAACTGTTCGTTGAGAAGAGCGATTACCTCGTCGTTACCGCGCATGACAACCTCCGGTCGCCGGGACTAATGCGACCGTATCAGGCTCGACCACTCTCCGCAGCGGATCGTGGTGTCAGTTGTCAGGCAGCTGTGCGATTACGCTCCGCGTACGCACAGAGAATTTCTTCGAGGCGGTTGACGCAGGTTCCACACCCCCATCCGGCTCCACATCGCTCACCGATGGCATCTGCAGAGTCGGCACCGTCGTGCACATGCTCGTGCACCTCGGTTTCGGTGACGGCCTTGCAGATGCACACGAACATGCGGAGCTCCCTTACGCGAACTATCTGATTAGGTAAGGGTTACATCATTCGGGCGGAGATGCAAGGGTAGCCTTGCATAACGGACAGTATTCTTTTACGGCTTCAATACGTCCGTACCGACGAAGGGCACCAGCGCCTCCGGCACTCGTACGGTCCCATCGGACTGCTGGTGGTTCTCGAGGATCGCCACGATCCATCGCGTGGTGGCCAACGTGCCGTTCAGGGTGGCAGCAGTCTGCGGCTTCCCGTTCTCGTCGCGGTACCGCACACCGAGGCGCCGCGCCTGGAACGTCGTGCAGTTCGAGGTGGACGTGAGCTCGCGGTACGCCTGCTGGGTGGGCACCCACGCCTCGCAATCGAACTTGCGGGCAGCCGAGGAACCCAGATCGCCCCCGGCGACGTCGATCACCCGGTAGGGGACGTCGATTGCGGCCAGCATGTCGCGCTCCCAGGACAGCAGACGCTGATGCTCGGCGTCGGCATCCTCGGGCTTGCAGTAGGTGAACATCTCCACCTTGTCGAACTGGTGGACCCGGATGATTCCGCGGGTGTCCTTGCCGTAGCTGCCTGCTTCCCGGCGGAAGCAGGTCGACCAGCCCGCGTACCGCTTCGGGCCTGCGGAAAGATCGAGGATCTCGCCCGAGTGGTACCCGGCGAGCGGGACCTCGGAGGTTCCGACGAGGTAGAGGTCGTCGTCGGCAAGGTGGTAGATCTCGTCCGAGTGGGCGCCGAGGAATCCGGTGCCCGCCATGATCTCGGGGCGCACCAGCACGGGGGGAATCATCATGTGGAACCCGTTGGCCATTGCCTTCTGCGCGGCGAGCTGCAGCATTCCGAGTTGCAACATGGCGCCGAACCCGGTGAGGAAATAGAACCGGGCGCCGGACACCTTCGCGCCGCGTTCCATGTCGATCAGTCCCAGCGACTCGCCCAGCTCGAGGTGGTCCTTGGGCTCGAAGTCGAACGTGGGGACATCGCCGACCGTGTCCAGGGTGACGAAGTCGTCCTCGCCACCGGCCGGGGCGCCGTCCTGGACGATGTTGGAGATCGCCCGGTGCGCGGCGTCGAGCGCGGCCTGCGCCTCGTGCTGCGCCGCCTCGGCCTGCTTGACCTTGGCTGCGAGTTCCTTGGATCCCTCGAGCAGCGCGGGCCGTTCCTCGGGGGACGCCTGGCCCACCTTCTTACCGAAGGCCTTCTGCTCGGCGCGCAGAGTGTCACCGGCGAGTACCGCGGCGCGACGGGACGCATCGGCTTCGAGCAGCGCGTCGACCAGCGCAGGATCTTCACCGCGGGTGCGCTGCGACTCGCGGACGGCGTCGGGGTTCTCGCGGAGGAACTTCAGGTCAATCACGGTGTCAAACCCTACCGGGCGCCTCCGGAGCGCTCATTCGGGTTTCGGTTCCAGCAGGCTCAGGAGATCTTCTCGGCCGAACATCCGCGCGGCGTCCACCGCGGTGGGGTGCCCGGCTGTGGGGTCGGCACCGCCCGCGACGAGGGTGCGCACCACCCCGTCCTCACCCTTGAACAACGCCCCTGCCAGCGGTGACTGACCCTTGTCGTTGAGTCGGTTGACGTCGGCACCGCGGTCGATCAGAGCCTGGACCGCCTCGGCATGGCCGTGGTAGGCGGCCAGCATGACGAGGGTGTCGCCGTTCTGGTTGGTGAGGTTCACCGGGACCCCGGCGTCGATGTACGTGGCCAACGCCACTGCGTCGCCCGCGCGTGCGGCATCGAACACCCGGCCCGCGAGTTCCTGGAGTTCCGGATCCACAGGTTCGGCGGAGGGCTGCGAATGGTCGTTCATGGCACTCGAAGCTACCCCGCTGCGAACCTGATCGAAGGAGTTGTTCTGCTTCTCGCACCGGAACGGGCATGATGGAAAACGATGTCCTCAGATCAGCCGAACGGTGCCGAACCGCAGCCCGGGAACGCCGGGCAACCGACCAAGGCACCCCGCACCATGTCCGCGACCACGACGCGTCGCGCGCTCGCTGCTGTCGCGATCGGCGCCGTGGTCGCGGCGATCGCGACCTTCGCGATCTCAGGTGGGTTCGACCGCAGCGAGAATCTGCCCACCCACTCGGGCGATCCCGGGCCACAGGCCACCGCATCGGTGGAAGGGGAGGCTTTCGCATCGGCGGTCGCCGGCGACTGCCTCGACTGGACACCGTCGAACGATCCGAAGGAGGATCGCAAGGACGTCGCGAAGGTCGACTGCGCCGAGGAGCACCGTTTCGAGGTGGCGGCCCCACTGGATCTCAGTGTCTACCCGGGCGCAGAGTTCGGGCCGGGGTCGCGTTACCCGGGCGCCCTGCGGTTCGCCGAACTGCGGGACGAGCATTGCGTGCCCGCCGTCGAGACCTACCTGGGTGCGCGTTTCGACCCTTATGGGAAGTTCAGCGTCGGTCTCATGTTCCCCAGCGAGGCAGGCTGGACCGCCGGGGAGCGCACCCTGCGGTGCGGTCTCCAATTCTCCGGCACCGCAGGCACTTTGCTTCCATTCAGTGGGCGCGTGGCCGAGCAGGACCAATCCAATGTCTGGGATCCCGGCACCTGCATCGGCATCAATCAGAATGTCCCCACCGATCCCGTCGACTGCGTGCAGCCTCACGCGTACGAGGTGATCTCCGTGGTCGATCTCGGCACCCAGTTCCCGGGTTCGATGCCGTCGGTCGAAGACCAGGACAAGTACCTCGAGGGCGTGTGCACCCAGGCGTCCAACGAGTTTCTCGGCTCGGCAGACGCGTTGCGGAACAAGACCCTCACCCTGTTCTGGGACAACCTGGAACTCGACAGCTGGCTGGCGGGCAGCAGGCGCATCAACTGTTCGGTGGGCAAGGAGACCGACACCGGCGGCTTCTCGACCATCACCGGGTCCGCCAAGGGCGACATCCTGATCAACGGCGCGGCGCCGGTACCGCCACCGCCTACTCCGGAGGGCCGGTCGATGCCGACGCCGCTTCCCGGCGCCGCTCCGGTTCCCGGGCCCTGACGTGCCGGTTCTGATGACGCCCGACCGATTCGAGGAATTGGTGGGAGACGCTCTCGATCTGATTCCGCCTCAACTCGCGACCGCAATCGACAACGTCGTCGTCCTCGTCGACGACCGCAACGAAGACGATCCGCATCTCCTCGGGCTGTACCACGGAATAGCGCTGACCGAACGGGACAGTCATTACGGCGGTTCGCTACCCGATACGATTACCATCTACCGCGACGCCCTCCTCGAAATGTGCAGTTCAGAGGAGGAAGTCGTTCACGAAGTGGCCGTTACCGTGATCCACGAGGTTGCACACTACTTCGGGATAGAAGAAGATCGCTTGCACGAGCTCGGCTGGGGATGAACGGTTTTCCCGAGAATTTTTTTCTCGGGATCGGGGGGAACCGAAGAGCGCGTGGCGGCGTCCAAGGAAGTAGGGACGCTGCACCATGCAGTTCGCTTGCCGGGGGGCAGCTGCCTTCCGCACCCGCCTAGGTCAGAAGGAGTTCGACGCAATGCCAGCTCTGCACGTCGCACCCGAAGCTCTTGTCGCCGCCGCCGTGGAACTCGACGCGCTCGCCGCGCGCCTCGAGGCTTCGGTCGCACTGAACTCCGCAGCAATCCGGGTACTCCCGTCGGGGAGCGAAGAAGTCTCCCTTCATGCCGCCGGTTACTTCAACACGGTCGCAGGAACGTTCACTCCTGCTGTCGCCCAAGGAATTCTCGAGATGCGGGAGACCGCGAACACGCTCCGCACCCAAGCCGCTCTGTACGCCGCCGAGGACCTTGCCCTGGGCGCGTCGCTCGCTGCGGGCATGTGACCGGAACGCCTCGAGACCAGTAGGAGAATCGCACATGACCATGGGACTGACAGGTGTCATCTGGTTGCCCCGCGGGGCCACCGTCAACTCGACCACACTCATCGCGGGCGCAGGCCCGGTGCCGCTCAGCGTGGCGAGCGCTGCGTGGACTGCGCTGTCCACCAGCTTCGTCGACGCCAACCTCACGCTCGTTCGGGTGATGGCCGAGCTGGCGGCCGGCTGGCAGGGCGTATCGGCCGTGGCCGCACTCGCCAAGATCACGCCGTTCACGGTATGGACGGCCGAGTGCGCCGAACTGGCGGCAGACACCGCCGTCAAGGCCGGACTCGAGGCGGGCGCATACACGACGGCCGCCCTCATCATGCCCAGCATTCCCGAGATCGTGGCAGTCAAGACCGCGAAGGCCACCGCCTACTCGACGGGCGGTGCCCTCAACGGTTCCGCGGCAGTCGCCGAGGCCGCCGACCGGGCGATGGACTTCCGGGCCGGGCTCGTGATGGAGGGGTACGAGGCCGCATCCAACATCCTCGCGCTCAAACGCACGTACAAGCAGCCCCCGCGCATCGTCACCAAGGCCGATTCCAAAGAGGTCGGAACCTTCGAGGACGTCCCGCAGGACGGCAACTTCGACCCGACACGGGCCGCCGCCGCCGCGTTGATGGCGGCCGGTCAGAATCCCGCGGTCACCACCGCCGCATCGCAGGTCGGCAGTATCGCCGGTACCACCGTGTCCACCGCCACGTCGGCGGCGAGCAACATCGGTGGGGCGGCGCTGTCCGCAGCCACCAGCTCGGCGGCCACCCCGATGATGGCTGGTGCGCCGATGCTGTCGGGTGGCTCGTACAGCGGTGGCGGCGCAGCTTCCACGTCGACGGCGGCAGCACGGACGTCGGCCGGTGCGCTCGGTGCCGGGACGGGAGCCGGCGGTGCGACGCTTCCCGACGGCTGGGGAAAGACGGATGCCCTGGGCCAGGGTGCTCGGCCCGGAGCGCCCGCGGCCACACCGGGCGCAGTGATCGGAGACGTCCGGGCCGACATGAATCCCGCTACGGCGGCACGTGGAGCAACGGGTAGCGGACCCATCATGAGCGGGCGCGGCGCGGGTACGGCCGGTTCGCAAGACGACGAAGAACGGGACACCCCCGATTATCTGAAGAACTTCGAGCACTTCGCCGACGGACGTACGGTCATTCCTTCGGTGATCGGCGCCAACCCCGACCACCCGGAGAGCGGACGTTGATAGACCTGGGCACCCAGGCGGGTCCGACCCTGCCGGCGGTGACCCTGAGCCTCGACGAGATGGCTGTCCTCGTCGACCGGCTCGCGCTCGACGTCCTGCCGGTTGTGCTCGACGCCGGCCCGCGGTACGACTCGTACGCAGCCAGGGACACAGCGTTTCGCGACGCCGTCGCCGGCCTCACCGCCCGGGATCTCCTCCCGGGCGGTGAGGTTCGCGCCGAGCTTGCTGCGGGACTGCAGGTTCTTGCCCGCCCGCGGTGGGAAATTGCTCTGCGCTGGTACGTCGACGGAAGCATCTCGCGGTTGTGTGTGTCCCGGGGCGACATCATGTCGGTGCTCACCATGCGCGCCGGCGACACCTACGTGGTGCAGGACGCGGGCGTCGACATCTTCGCGCCGGTCATCGCTGCCCTCGGCACCGCGGAGCCGATGGACCTCGGCGTGGTCAACGCACCCACTGCCCAACTCGGTGAGGTGTTCGATGCGGGGGGTGACGGTAAAGCTCTCGCGGCCGGCCTCACCGCACTCGGTGTCGCGCCGTTCGATGCCACCGCGTTGGGCACCGCGATGGCAACCTGCAACACCTACGCCGAAATAGTGGGAATCGTGTACGGCGACGGGCAGTACGACCCCGTCGGTGGTCCCGTCACCGTATTCGACACGCACAAGGGGCGAATCGTCGGCACGTCCAGCGTGTCCGCGCACGGCGTCGCCTGGTCTTCTCTGAGCCCGGGTACACCACAACGTCTGCGCCAGGCCCTCGAGTTCCTGGCCGACAGATTGCACT
The DNA here is from genome assembly GCF_033142305.1 of Rhodococcus sp. IEGM 27. Classification (NCBI taxonomy): domain Bacteria; kingdom Bacillati; phylum Actinomycetota; class Actinomycetes; order Mycobacteriales; family Nocardiaceae; genus Rhodococcus; species Rhodococcus sp. IEGM 27. The sequence goes on from NZ_JAWLSG010000006.1 coordinate 289,579, forward strand.
GAGCTCAGATTGCACTGAGTTATACCGGTTCACGCTTCCACCACGCCCCCGTCTCGCGGCGCTCCTTCCAGGTAGTGAACCGGTAGCGGTACAGACGTGCACGCACATGTTGCGGAGGAGAGTCAGGGAAAGGATTGTGCCGCAGCAGTTTCAGCGTGTCGTGGTCGTTCCTCAGCAGCCGCTCCACGAAGTCGGGAAACCATGGATCGGCGTAGCCCGGTGAGATCGGAATGAACCAGAACAACCAATCGAGCCGCAGATGGTACGGCGCGAACTGCCGTGGCCGGCGATTCACATCGCCGGGTTTTCCCTTGAACTCGTACTCCTTCCATTCGGACTGCGCGGTGATCGCCGAGTCGGACGTCCCCTCCACAATCACTTCGTACCGAACCTTGGTGACGCTGCCGAAGGCACCGTAGGTGTTCACCAGATGCCACGAGTTGAACGACGCATTCATCCGCTGACCGTGCGAGATCATGTTGCGGATCGGCCAGTAACTCAGCACCACCACCAACGCTGTCACGGCGACCACCAGGACGACGAAATACAACGGCGCCGACGAACTTCCCTCCGGGAGCGATACCGGAACAAGCATCTCGAACACGCTGTCCGGGATGACCGACAGGGCCAGCACGATCGTGATCCAGTTCAGCCAGGAGAAGTTACCGCTCGCCACCAGCCACAGTTGAGTGATGATCATGACGGCCGCGGCGATCGCGGCCACCGGTTGCGGCGCAAACAGCCCGAACGGCATCACTAGTTGCGCAAAGTGATTCCCCAACACCTCCAGCCGGTGGAATCTTTTCGGCAATCGGTGGAAGTACCAGCTGAGCGGTCCGGGCATCGGCTGGGTTTCGTGGTGATAGTAGAGGCAGGTGAGATCACGCCAGCATTTGTCACCGCGCATCTTGATCAGTCCGGCGCCGAACTCGAGCCGGAACAATAACCACCGCACCGCGATCAACACCAGAATCGGCGGACCGACGGAGGAGTTACCGAGGAAAATCGCCAGAAACCCGGCTTCGAGGAGGAGCGACTCCCAGCCGAAGCTGTACCAGATCTGCGAGACGTTGACGATCGACAGGTAGAGGATCCACAGCACCAACCACACCAGCATGCAGGCGGCAAGCGGGATGAACTGCGTCGCGCCCAGCAGAGTCGCGAGTGCCAACCCGGCGCCGGTCCAGGCAACTGCCGCGAAGAACCGATCCGAGTAATGGAAGTGGAAGACACTAGGTGCACGCGCGAAAGGGACTGCCCTCAGGAACCGCGGAATCGGCATCATTCCGTCACTACCGACAAGCGGCCTGAACTGATGCACCGCGCCCAGGAAGGCGACAAGGTAGATCGCCGCGAGCCCCTCGGTGACGAGCAGCCGCCCGAGGGAATAGTCTTCGGCTACGAACCATTCCATTGCCGTCACTCCTCGAGGACGGTTTTCTCCATCGTCGCGCAGCGGGTGGAAGTCCGCAACGCATTCACCCCATCGGGTCGTCGGCCCCGGGAATCACGCGATGTTCGAACGGCGGCTCGATCGTTCCCCACCGCACACATTCCCAGCCTCCGCCGGGGGTCGGTACCAACTCGACCGACTCCGTGTTCGCGAGGTGGTTATTGGCGGCGAACAGCCCGGGAACATCCGCCAGCTGTGCGGCGACGAGGCGGATCGCGGCGCCGTGGCTGACGAGGACGACATCTCCTGATCGGTCCGGATCGTCGAGATACTCCGCGCGGAGGGCATCGACGACCGGCACGTAGCGGTCGAGGATGTCGTGAGCGGATTCGCCACCGGGTACGCGGGCTCCCAGCTCACCCGCGTGCCACAGGTGGAAAGTCTTCATGAACAGAGCGTGCGATTCATCGTCACGGCGATCCTCGAGTTCACCCGCCTGCGCTTCGTACAACCCCTCGCGGGTCTGGGCGGAAAGCCCAGTGGCACGTTCGACCGCACCCGCCGTCTGCCGGGCGCGCAGGGCCTCCGAGTTGACGAGCGCAGCGAGCGACGCACGGGCCGCGAGCCGGGCCCCGAGAGCGTCGGCCTGGGCCTGCCCCTCGGTTGTCAGCGGTGCGCCGGGTAGACGGGTGTCGAGTCGGCGTTCGACGTTCGCCTCGGTCTGTCCGTGCCGTACCAGAATCAGCTTGCCGCTCACAGTTCCCTGTCTCCCTGACGGATTCGTTCGATCCAGTCCGCCGCGTCTCCGTCGGACGGCGGGGGCGGACCACTCGGGTTCGCGGCCGGCCACGAGCCGAGGAACCGCACGGTCGACTTGCGGTGCAGCGCGCGGAACGCCTCGGCGACCAGCGGATCGTCGAGGTGACCGATGCAGTCGACGAAGAACCGGTAGGAGCCGGGTTCGGTGCGAACGGGCCGGGATTCGATGCGAATGAGGTCGATTCCGCGAGTGGCGAACTCGGAGAGGACGCTGACGAGCGATCCGGGTTCGTTGTCGGGCTGCAGAACCGCGGAGCTCCGGTCGCTACCGGTGCGCGGCGGAACCCGCGTCGGGGCGGTGACGAGCACGAACCGCGTCCGCGCGCCGGCGACATCCGCGACACTGCTGGCCAGTGCGTGTAATCCGAGACGCCTGCCGGCCAGCGCGGTCGATACCGCGGCATCGGCGAGACCATGCGAGACGTCCTCGGCCGCACCCGCATTGGACGATGCGGTCTGGATCTCGGCGCCGGGGCAGTTCTTCTCCAGCCAGGTCCGCACCTGGCCGGCGGCGACGGGATACGCGCGCACGGTCCGCACCTGGTCGAGGCGCTCGATTCCGGGTCGACCCAGGATTTCGAAGGCCACGTCCAGTTCGGTCTCGGCGACGATCTGTAGCCGTTCGCCCAGGGCGAGGGAGTCCAGCGTAGGCACCACAGCCCCTTCGACAGAACTCTCGATGGGGACGACGGCACCGTCGACCACACCGTCGCGCACCAGCTCGAGCGTGGCAGGGGGGCTGGACGCGGCGACGCGTTCGACCGGCCCGTCGAAGGCGCCCGCCCCCTCGAGTTCGGCGAGCGCCATTTCCGTGAAGGTTCCCGAGGGTCCGAAGTACGCGATCTTTGGCACGCCTATGAGATTACGCACCGAGAGTTGACGGCCCGGCGCTATGCGGTGAATCTTTATCGCAACCCGGCGGCGGCGAGTTCGCGACTCACCCGGGCGGGATCGCTCACCTCGATGCCCAGCAGCACTTCCCGGACTGCCTCGGCCGCCTCCGGACCGAGCGCCGCAAGCTTCTCCGCGGTCGGGTCGGCGAGAGCCGACCGGACGTTGTCTCCGCGCAGCGACGCGACGGTGCCGGACAGCAGGGCGAGCACCTCGGCGGCGTCACGCGCTCTGGCCACATATCCGACGTCCGCATGGGCGAGGACCGCCAGGAAATCGGCCACCTCCCCGATGGAGAATCCACTGCCCAGGCCGGGGATGCGTCCGGCATCGGCGAGTTGCTGCGCCGATTCTGCGAGTCCGAGGTCGCCGCCGCCGACGAACACGGCGAGCGGCGAGGGCAGTCGCAACGCGAGTGCGTCGCCGAGCTGCGCCGCGGGGCAGTCGAGGTGGAATCGGACCGCCTCGTAGGACGCCTGTTCTCGGGTACGCAGCTCGGCGGGGTCGATGTCGAGGCCGACGATGATGCGGCCCGCGTCGGTGCCGTGGCAGCCGATCAGAGTGGACGCAAGAACCACCCGGGGCCCGACTGTTCCTTCGACCGTGTCCGCGGGGTCCGCGGATATTCCGGCGGTGGGTGCCCCGCTGAGCAAGCCTTCGAGCAGCGACTGCGGTCCGCGCGAACGCGGAACTCCGAGTGAAAGAGGAATTGCCACCTTCACACCGTAATCCTGCGGTGGTCTTGCCAACCGACGCACGTCACATTAGGTTAGGTTTACCTCATTACCGCTGCTCCCGAAGGAGGCTCCATGCCCGTCACGACTACCGGACCGACCACCGCCGAGCGTGTGCGTAGTTCGTGCGCACGGACCCAGGAGGCAGTACTCGCTGTCGAGGGCAGCGCTCCTACGGTCACGTCCGTCCACCACCTGCGCGCCGGCGGAGACGTCGTCGTCGCGGTGCCGACCGACTCGGCGGCAGCCACCCTGTCCTGGTTGGCCGGTGGCGGCGGAATCCCCGCAGTCCTGGAGCTGACCGACAACTCACCGCTCCCACTCCGCGAACCCGTGCGATCACTCGTCTGGCTACGGGGCACCCTCCACTCCCTGTGCGAGGCGCACACCCGCGCCCTCGCGGACGAGGTCGCCTCCGAATACCCGCATCCCGGACTGCTCGACGTCGGGCATGACGCCACGCTGTTGCAGTTACGGCTCGAATCGGCCGTCGTCGCCGACTCGACCGGCGCCGAACCCGTCTCCCTTCCCGAACTGCTCGCGGCCAAACCCGACCCGTTCTGGGAAATGGAAACGGCCTGGCTTCAGCACCTCGACGAGGATCACACCGACCTCATCGACCTGCTCTCCCGCAAGCTTCCGCCGCACATGCGGCAGGGACGCATCCGTCCGCTCGGCATCGACCGCTACGGGTTGCGGTTGCGCGTCGAGAGCGACAACGGTGACCGCGACATCTGGATGCCGTTCGCGAATCCGGTGGACGACGCCCTGTCGCTGAGCCGGGCGATACGACTGCTCGTCGGTTGCCCCTTCGTCAACGGTCTGCGCGCCCGCGGCTGATCGGCGAAACCACGGACCCGCGCGCTAGCGTTGCCGCGTGATCTCGCGGACAACGCTCGACTCCTGGTTACGCCCCGCATCACCCGAGATACCGGTGGTGCCGGCGAGGGAACGCCGCGGGCTGTGGATCGAAATCACGATCGTCCTGCTCGTCACCTTCGGGACCAGCGGGTTGTCGGGACTGCTGTCGCTGACCGAGTCCCTGCTGACGCCCGGTGACCTCGCCGACCAAGCGGTGGCGCTGAACGTCGCACGCGCGGAGAACCAGTCCATCGATGCGGCACGGCAACTGCTCGGTGTCGTGAAACTGCTGTCCTGGGCGGCGCTGGGTCTGTATCTCCTGTGGCGTGGCGGCATCAGCCTCGCCTCGGTGGGGCTGGGGCGGATCCGGTGGCGACCCGACGCGGTACAGGGTGTCGGGCTGGCTGCGCTGATCGGGCTCCCCGGCCTCGGCTTCTACTTGCTGGCGCGTGCGGTGGGCGCCAACCTGACCGTCGTCCCGAGCACGATCGGTGACCATTGGTGGCGGCTTCCCGTCCTCGTCCTCTGGGCGATCGCCAACTCGGGGGCCGAGGAGGTACTGGTCGTCGCCTATCTCGTCACCCGACTGCGGCAACTGGGGTGGAGCGAGAACTCGTCCCTGCTGGCGTCGGCGCTGCTGCGTGGCACCTACCACCTCTACCAGGGCTTCGGCGGCGGGCTGGGCAATGTGGCGATGGGTGTGGTGTTCGGCCGGTACTGGCAGAAGACCGGCCGGCTGTGGCCACTCGTGATCGCGCATGCCACCATCGACTCGGTGGCTTTCGTCGGCTACGCGGCCCTGCGTGGCCACGTCGGCTGGATTCCGTAATCCTTCGAGACCAGTAAAGTCGTGCGGGTGACCGGCGACGCACCCTATCCACCGCTGCCACCCCGTCCGCCTCGGCGGACGCAGGGCGGCGGACCCGCGCCGCAGTCGCCGAACCGCCGGACCCCACCTCCCGGCCCGCACGGTTCCGCCCCGCCTCCGCCTCCTCGCGTTCCGCCACGAGGATCTCCGGGACCGCCGCCGCCGCGACCCCGGCACCCGGCGCCCCGCCCCGGCCCGGCAGGTCCGCCTCCGGAGGGAACCCAGGTGATCCGGCGAGACGGGCGAGGCACCCCACCCGCCCCGCAGCAGGCGTGGTCGCAGGCGCCCGAACCGCGATTGTCGCGGTCCGCGCCTCCTCGCCCGGACGGCTACGCGCCCACCCAGACGCCGCAGCCCTATCGTGAGCCACCGCAGTATCGTGAGGCGCCGCAGAACCGACAGGCGTATGCCCCGGATCGGCGCACCCCTCGCAACCCGCCGCCCCCGCTCGCACCTCCCCGCAACCCCGAACCACCGCGTCAACGCAGACCCAGACGCCGGCGAAACTGGGGCAGTCGCATCGGCATCCTCTTTCTGGTGTTGATCCTTGCCCTCGCCGGCATGACCTACTACCTGGACACCTCCCTGAACCGGGTCGACGCACTCGCCGATTACGACGGCCGGGTCGGCGACACCCCCGGCACCAACTGGCTGCTGGTCGGGTCGGACAGCCGCACCGGGCTGACACCGGAACAGGAGCAGGAGTTGTCGACCGGCGGCAACAGCGGTCCCGACCGCACCGACACCATCATCGTGATGCACCTCCCGAGCAGTGGCGGGCCGGCGACCATGGTGAGCATCCCCCGCGACTCCTACGTATCCATACCGGGCTACGGCGAGGACAAGATCAACGCGTCGTTCGCATTCGGTGGTCCGCAATTGCTGGTGCAGACGGTCGAGGAAGCGTCCGGGCTGCACATCGACCACTACGCCGAGATCGGGTTCGGCGGTTTCGCCGGGATCGTCGACGCCATCGGTGGTGTCGAGATGTGCCTGGATGCCCCCATCGACGACCCCCTCGCCGGCATCAATCTGGCGCCCGGCTGCCAGGAGCTGTCCGGCTCGGACGCCCTCGGATTCGTCCGCACTCGCGCAACGGCGCTCGCCGATATCGACCGCATGAACCACCAGCGGAAGTTCATGGCCGCGCTGATGGCGAAAGCCACCAGCCCGGCAACGTGGCTGAACCCGTTCCGGGTGTGGCCGCTGGTCACCGACACAGCCAAGTCGTTGCGCGTCGACGAGGGCGATCACATCTGGAACCTCGCAATGCTCGCCTGGGCCGTGCGCGGTGACATGGTCACCACCACGGTCCCGGTGGCCGGCTTCGAGGACGTCGACGGTTCGGGGAACGTGCTGGTGTGGGACGACGAACGGGCCTCGCAGTTCTTCGGCGCTCTCGCCGAGGATCGGCAGGTTCCCGCCGAACTGGTCACCACAGGCCAGTGACGCCGCATCCGTAAACTGAGCCGCATGACACAGTCGGCGCCTACGAAACCCAGTGAATTCCACCACCTGCTTCAGCAGCAGATCCGCAACGAATTCACGGCGTCACAGCAATACATCGCGGTGGCCGTCTACTTCGATTCCCATCATCTCCCGCAGCTGGCGAGGCGGTTCTATACGCAGGCCACCGAGGAACGCCGCCACGCGATGATGATGATCCAGTACCTCCTCGACAATCACGTGGACGTGACCGTTCCGGGTATCGACGACGTGATCACGGAATTCGACTCGGTGCGGGCACCGGTGGAACTGGCGCTGAAACAGGAAGAAGCGGTCACCGAGCAGATCACCAGGCTCGCCCGCACCGCCCGCGACAACGGGGACTACCTCGGCGAGCAGTTCATGCAATGGTTCCTCAAGGAGCAGGTCGAGGAAACTGCAGGCATGAACACCCTGCTGACCATCGTCGACCGCGCGGGCCACGATGTGTTCAACATAGAAGACTTCGTCGCCCGGGAGATGAACGCCGCCCCGCGCGCCGATTCGACCGCGCCCAAGACCGCAGGTAGCGGAGCTTGAAGGCACCCCTGATAAACCCGAAACGGTGCGCGATAATTCGGTGGAATTCGCGCCGAATTAGGCCGCATTAAGTTTGGGAACCCTTGCCATAATTAGGCAGAACTTGCATGACAACGCCGTCTGACCAGCTATATCGTGTGTCCCATGACTTCCGTTGACGCGCACAAGACAAAATTCCACGCCCTGCTGCACGACCAGATTCGCAACGAATTCAACGCGTCACACCAGTACACCGCGACTGCCGTCTATTTCGATAATGCGGACCTTCCGCAGCTGGCCAAGCACTTCTACAAGCAGGCCGTCGAGGAACGCAATCACGCGATGATGATCATCCAGTACTTCCTGGATCGCGGAATCAACGTGGAGCTGTCGGGTGTCGACGCCGCGAAGGGCAACTTCGAGAATGCGCGTGAGCCGATCGCGTTGGCTCTGACGCAGGAGAAGACGGTCACCGAGCAGATCGTGCAGCTCGCGAGCACCGCCCGCGAAGAGGGCGACTACCTCGGCGAGCAGTTCATGCAGTGGTTCCTCAAGGAACAGGTCGAGGAGGTCGCCAGCATGACCACCCTGCTCGCCATCGCCGACCGCGCGGGCGCCAACCTGTTCCATCTGGAGGACTTCGTCGCTCGCGAGATCAGCGTCGTCGACGACACCGCCGGAGCACCTGCCGCTGCCGGCGGCGCCATCTAGGCGGCTCCGCCGCTCGTGAGTGGTTAACGAGTGTCCGCACTCCTTAACCACTCACGGGCCCGGAGGGCCTAGCGCAACGTGACCTGGCGACCGCGGAGGCCGTCGCGGGCGCGTCGCTCGTCGGTGGTGAGCGGAGCATCGACGGCCAGCGCCTGCGCGAGGCGGTCACCGAGCTCGACCGTGGCGGTTGCCCACTCGTTGGGGTGCTTCTCTCGATCCAGGTCGAAGACCGGAACGAGAAGGCCGTGCGTCCGGAAAGAGCCGGCATAGCGCGACCCTTCACCCAGGTGCAGCCCGCCGGTGGCGTGGACCCGCGCCAGCGCCAGCATCAGGTCGTCCTCGTTCTCGGGACGCACCCAGCGGATGTGCGCCTTTTCACCCGCATCCACCCACCACGCCGCCACGACGCCTTCGGCTTCGACCCGCGCGGACGGCATGATTGCCGCGTTGGCGTGCTGCACCGTGGTCGCGACCTCGGGTGCCGGTTCCACCCCTTCAGGGATCCACCAGTTGAAATCCTGGTGCACCGTGATGTCGAGCAGAGCGTCCGCGTCGATCACCTCGGCCGGTGCGGGGGTGTCGGCACCGGGGTTGGCGGAGGCCAGCGATTCTCCGGCCGCGGCGTCTCGAACCCATACGACGGAGGCCGCCAAGTCGGCACCGAGGTCCGCAGAGTGTGCCTGGACCTGCACACCGACGAACCCGGTGGCGTCCTCGCCTTCGTCACGGACGAGCGCCGCCACGGCACCCGGCAGGACGGTCGCCAACGTCACCGGACGCGAAGAGTCCTTCACCGGCAGCGGTGCTGTTGCGGAGGGGACGAATTCACGCAGCGCGACGAGGTCGCATTCCGCGGCGAGGCCTTCGAAGGGTCGCGTCACGGCCGCGGCGGCACTTTCCCGTTCCGCCTTCCGCTGCGCGAGCTTCTCGGCGCGGGCACTGTCGGGCTTCGGTCCACTGTTTCTCTTGCTCTTCTTTGCCACGACGCCAAAACCTACACGCCTGAAGAGGCTCGGTCAGGAGGCCAGCCAATTCTTGGTGCGCCCGGGGTGGTTGGTAGCCACCCAGCTGACACCGAGTTCGCGACACAGAGCGACATCGGTCCGATCGTCGACGGTCCAGCAGTAGGTGGCCCGCCCTGCGGCCGCGGCCTTGTCGACCATGTCGGGGTGCTCGTGCAGGGTCTTGACCGAGGGACCCACCGCGGTGGCGCCGACCGTCGTGGCCGCTCCTCCGCCGAGATAGCGGGCCGACTCCCCCAGCAGCACGGTCGGAAGCATCGGCGCCGATCTCCGGATCCGCCACACGGCTCCTGCCGAGAACGACATCACGACGGCGCGCGAGTGGTCGGCCGACGGCGGGGACGCGATGCCGAACCGCTGCAACTCGGCCAGGACCTTGCTTTCCACGAGCCCGCCGAACCTGACGGGATGCTTGGTTTCGATGAACACCTTCACGGGCCTCGCCGAGTCGAGAGCGAGCTCGATGAGCGCACTCAATTCGAGAAGTTCGGCGGGGTCTTCCGCGGTGCCGTAGTTGTATTGGGCGAGCTCGTCGCGCGTCATCTCGCTGACGACGCCTACGCCGTCGGAGGTGCGATCGATCGTGCGATCGTGGACGCACACGAGGTGGCCGTCCTTCGTGAGCCGCACATCGCATTCGAGCCCGTCGGCACCCTCTCTCAGCGCGAGTTCGTACGCGGCGAGGGTGTGTTCGGGCTTGGCTGCGGACGCACCACGATGCGCGACGACGAGCGGTCCGCGCCGATCGGGGCTCACGAGGCGAACGCTTCCTGATCAGGTGTTCCCGAGTTCTTCGCCGGTGGTTCCGATTCGGACGGCGGATCGGTGGCAATCACCCAACGGGTGACCGCTTCCTTCGTCCCCTTCAGAGTGCGGCCCTCGAGTCTGCGCAGAACCAGCAGGGCGAGCAGCGCGGTGGCCGCCGCGACCATTGCGGTGAACGCAGACAGGAGGACGCCGTCGGCCATGGCCTGCAACCCCGGACGGGACCGCCAGAACCAGTTGAAGACGAGGAGGACGACACCGAAGACCCACATGGCCCACCAGGCGCGCACGAGCGTGACAGCTCGGGGATCTCGCCGAACGACCTCCAGTAGGAACACACCCGGCATCACCAGATTGAGCCCGGGGACGGCGCAACCGACGATCAGTTCACCGGCGGAACGCGGATCCGACCTTCGCTCCCGGGCGAACGTGCGGCGGCGGATCCGCAGCAGCCAGCACACGCCACCGATGCCGGACAGCAGGGCGAAGAGCATTCCACCGGCTTGGGTGACGAAGACGGCGGCGTCCGAGACGGCGAGCACGGTCGGGTCGACCAAACGGGTCCTGTTCCAGACGAGGACGGCGTAGCGACCCAGTTCGGCCGGCACGGCCAGCGCGTACAGGCCGGCGGTGACGATCAGGAAGGTGGCGGCCTTGTCGGCGAGTGCTTCCGGCCAGTTCCTCCCCCCACGAGACGCATCGACATGGTCGTGAAGTCCCCAACGCGGAACGTCGGTGTAGTGGGGTGTCGGACTGGGCGCAGGAGGATCAGCGGCCAGCCCCCCACGCCGGAGCGGTGGTCGCGCCACCCAGCGGAAGCCTCGCTGATCGGGAGAAAGCTGCTGCTCGGTCCGGATCGGTGCGAGGAGCACGCCGTGACAGCGAGGACACCACTGTGCCGGGGCGCCGAGAACTGGCCACCGGCCGGCGCATCGTGCGCACACCTGAATGACGCTCATGCCGTCCGCACCCACTTCACAGTTCCGATTCTGTCACGACACACCTGTTGGGGTCGGGCAGCGACCGATTCGTCCCTTTCCCACCAATTTTGTGAGCTGCGCCACGGGGATTCTCGAGTTATCCACAGTTTCCACAGGTTCATCCACAGTTATGAACACTGCTCACACCGCGCAATTCCTGGTCAGAAGGCGTGGACAATCTCCGTTGTTGACAGCCTCGACATGAACGGTCCACAACCGTGGATGAACTTGACACCGCAGGTCGGTGAACGATGCGATTCGGCTGGGCGACGGCGCGGCCCGGAATTACCCCTCCATGCCGGGTTGCCCGCGAAGCAACCCGAAAACTCCGGACCGGCCGTCTTCTCCCCCACCGCCTGCCGGGGCAGATTTTCCCCGACACCTGATCTGACGCAGCCCGGCGCCGTTTGGTTCCACTCGATCTGTAATCTCGGAAAACGATGACGGACGACGTCGGATCGCGGTGGCAGCTCGGACCCGCCCGCGTCCTCCACCTGGCTCTGGGCCTCATCGCCGGTTCGCTACTCGTCCGGTCGTGGGTGGCAGCTCGCAGCGACTTCTACTGGGACGATCTGATCCTCAGTGGGCGGGGCGGGAGCCTGCCGCTCCTGTCAGCCGACCTTCTTGTCTACGACCACGACGGTCACTTGATGCCCGGCGCCTTCCTGGTCGCCGGTATCGCGACACGAATCGCGCCCTACCAGTGGGTCCTGCCGATGATCACGATGATCGCGCTTCAGGCGGCGGCGTCCTACGCGGTCTTCCGATTGTTGCGCAAGATCCTGGGACTGCGGCCCGCGGTGCTGATCCCTCTGGCGCTGTACCTGTTCACGCCGTTGACGGTGCCCGCGTTCGCGTGGTGGGCGGCGGCGCTCAACGCACTACCTCTGCAGATCGCGCTGGCCTGGGTGGCGGGTGACGCACTGGAGCTGTGCCGGACGGGACGACGCAGATACGCGATCTCCGCCATCCTCGTCACCGTCGCGGGGTTGCTCTTCTTCGAGAAGTCTGTGGTGGTGCCTTTCGTGGCGTTCGCGACCGTGGCGTTGCTCGCGCACGTCGACGGCGCTCCTCGACCGCTGTGGTCCACACTGCGGCGCGGCGCTCTCCTGTGGATCGGTTCGGGAGTGGTGCTCGGTGGGTGGGCGGCGCTCTACCTGTTCACCGTGGAGTCGCAGTTCGAGTGGGCAGGACCGTCTCGGGCGTTCCAGTTGTTCCACCACGCGACCTCGCTGGGTCTCGTGCCGACGCTGCTCGGGGGGCCGTGGACGTGGGACCGCTGGATTCCGAGTCCGCCGTGGGCGTCTCCGTCCCCGGCTCTCGTGGTGGTGAGCTGGCTGGTTCTTCTCGCGGTGGTGGTCGCGACGATGCGATCGAAGCGTCGCATCGGTGCGGTGTGGATTCTCACTGCCGCGTATTTCCTGCTGTCGGTGGCCGCGATGGTGGTCACCCGGTGGGGTGCCGACACCACCTACGAGCTGGCCCAGACTCTGCGTTATTTCACCGACACGGCGGTCGTCCTGGCGATCGGTACCGCGCTGATCGTGCGGGCACCCGCGCGGGGACCCGTCCCGGTCCCGTTCCTCACCCGGCCGGTCGTGGCGGCGACCGTGGTCGCCGCGGTCGTGGTCGGCAGCCTGTGGTCGACGTACACGTTCACGCGGAGCTGGGCGGAGAACCCGACCACCGACTACCTGACCACGGCCCGCGCCTCCCTGGCCGAGCATCAGGACGCCGCTCTGCTCGAACAACCGGTGTCGATCTGGGTGCTGCTTCCGGTGGCCTATCCGAACAATCTGGTCAGCAGCGTCTTCGCGCCCCTCCCGGACCGTCCTGCATTCGCCGACAGCACCGACCGGCTACGGATGCTCGACGACTCCGGGAAGTTGGTCGACGCGCAGGTGACGTGGGTGCGGTCGCTCGAGCCCGGGACGGTACCGGACTGCGGGCATCTGGTGGACCAGCGCAGCTTCGTCCCAGTCGCTCTCGACGGCCCGCTGACGGGATGGGAGTGGACGGCCCAGCTGAACTATCTCGCCAGTGCGGACGGTGAGCTCTCCGTGGCCATGGAGGTCGGTGATCCCGTGCGGGTGCCGGTGCACCGCGGGCTCAACTCGGTGTATGTGCGCCTCACGGGCGGCGGGCAGAGTCTGCGGGTGAAGACGCTGACTCCTGACCTGTCGGTGTGTGTGGGTGTGGGCCCGGTCGGGGTCGTCGTACCGAAGTAGCCGGGCGTCCCGGGAGATCAGAGGCCGTACCGGGACCAGGCGACACGGGCCCTCGTCGCCCCGACCACGGCTGCCACGGCGTCGTCCCATCCGGCGGCGGGCACACCGAGTTTGGCGAAAAGTGACCGGCGCGGGCCCGTCAGTTCGATGGTGGCGTCGGGGAATCGCTTCTCCACCACCTCGCGAAGGGTACCGATTCCGTCGACGACGCCGAGTTCGACGGCCCGTCGCCCCAGCCACACTTCGCCGTTGAACAGCTCTTCCTCGGTCGCCTTCAGCTTGTCACCGCGACGTTCGATCACCCAGTTCCGAAACTCGTCGTGGATGCCCTCCTGGATCTGTTCGAGCCACCGCACGTCCTCCGACTTCTCGGCGAAGAACGGGTCGAGGCGGGCCTTCGCCTCACCTGCGGAGTGCAGCCGCCGCTCGATGCCCATGCGGTCGATCAGTTCGGAGAATCCGAACCCCGCCGAGATCACGCCGACGGAACCGACCACCGACGTCGCGGTGGCATAAATTTCGTCGGCCGCACACGCGAGCCAATATCCGCCGGACGCCGCGACATCTTCACAGAACGCGAGCACCGGCAGTTCGTGCTCGGACGCGAGCTGCCGAATGCGGGCGCCGATGTACTCACTCTGCGTCGGCGAACCACCGGGACTGTTGATGAGGAGTGCCACGGCCTTGGCGCCGTGTGCGGTGAAGGCCCGGCGAAGCGGTTCCTCGACCGACTCCGCGCTCAGGACCCGCCCGAAACCGGCGCCTCCCGACGCGATCATTCCGTGCAGGCGCACCACCGGGACCACGCCCGCACCGCCGCCACCGAGTGCGTCGGGCAACCTGTCGGCCAGCGGTTTCGGCAGGGAGAGCGGGATCTTCTTGGCCATGAATTCAGCGTACCGACGACGCATCGGGCAAAGTGGCTGCCATGGAGTTGCGAATCTTCACCGAACCTCAGCAGGGCGCTACCTACACCGACCTTCTGGCCGTGGCGCAGGCCGCCGAACGATTCGGCTATGGCGCATTTTTCCGCTCCGATCACTACCTCGCGATGAACAGCGAGGGCTTGCCTGGCCCGACGGACGCGTGGATCACCTTGGCCGCTCTGGCCCGGGAGACCTCCACCATCCGGCTGGGCACCCTTGTCACCTCTGCGACCTTCCGCCATCCGGGACCGTTGGCCATCTCGGTGGCGCAGGTCGACGACATGAGTGGTGGACGCGTCGACCTCGGGATCGGCGCCGGCTGGTTCGAGGAAGAGCACAAGGCCTACGGCATCCCGTTCCCTGTTCTGAAAGAGCGTTTCGAACGACTCGAAGAGTCGCTGGCAGTGATCACCGGGCTGTGGCGCACACCTCGTGGTGAGTCCTTCTCATACAGCGGGAAGCACTTTCAGATCGAAAACTCACCTGCCCTTCCCAAACCTCGACAGCCGCAGGGCCCTCCCGTCGTGATCGGCGGTGCGGGCAAGAAGAAGACGCCGGCTCTGGCCGCGAAGTACGCCGACGAGTTCAACGTTCCCTTCGCCTCCATCGAGGACACGCGCGACATCATCGAACGAGTCCATCTCGCGTGCAAGGCCATCGACCGCGACCCCACCGAGTTGGTGTACTCCAACGCGCTGGTGTTGTGCTGCGGCCGCACCGAGGAGGAAGTGTCCCGACGGGCCGCGAACATCGGGCGTGAGGTGAGCGAACTGCGGGAGAACGGACTCGCCGGGTCGCCCGCCGAACTGGTCGACAAGATCGGCCGTTACACCGAAGCGGGATCACAGCGGATTTACCTGCAGACCCTCGACCTGAGCGACCTCGACCACCTCGAACTGGTCGCGAGCGAGGTACTTCCGCAGCTGAGCTGAAACAGGACAACTTACAGCACAATCAAGGTATGAGGTTGCTGCTTCTTGCCGACACCCATGTGCCCAAGCGTGCGCGGGATCTCCCCGCCCTCGTCTGGGAGGAGGTCGACAAGGCCGATGTGGTCATTCACGCCGGGGACTGGGTGGACGTGGCGCTGTTCGATGCCCTCGAGGAACGGTCCACCCGGCTCGTCGCCTGCTGGGGAAACAACGACGGCGACGACCTGCGGGCGCGGATGCCCGAGACGGCTGAGGTGACACTGGAGGGGGTCCGCTTCACTGTCGTGCACGAGACCGGGGCGTCCACCGGCCGGGACAAACGGATGTCCGCCGCATACCCCGACACCGACGTTCTCGTCTTCGGGCACAGCCACATTCCGTGGGACACGGTCTCCGACACGGGTCTGCGACTGCTCAATCCGGGGTCACCCAACGATCGGCGTCGTCAGCCGTTCTGCACCTACATGACGGCCGAGGTTCGGGACGGGGAACTGCGCGAGGTCGAACTGCACCGACTGTGACGGGCCGCCCGGTCAGTGGCGGGTGGTCGAGTCCAGGAACTGGCGGAGGTCGCGGTCCCACTGGGCGTCGCGGGCACGGTTGAGGGACGCCCGGGTGATGAGGAATCCGGACATCGCGATCATCATCACCACGAACCAGGTGAACAGTCCGGCGATCACTCCGGCCACTCGTGCGGCCGACGCCGACATCGGCTGGGTGGTCAAGTTCCCTTCGCCGTCGACCCAGATTTGTTCCTCGGTGCCGGCGGGGGTGGCGGGATCGACGGTGATGTCGGCGCGGCGGGTCTGGTCACCCCACGTCCACTTGGCCGGGGCGGTGTCGACTCCGGACGGTGCGACATCGGAGGACATCGTCACTCCTGTGGAGTCGGCGAGGGTGGTCGCGGTGACGGTCCGGAACTCGGAGGTCTGCTGCTCGGCCAGCACCTGTTGGCTGGCGGCGGTCTTCGCACCCGCGAAGATGGCGAGCGGAAGCATCGCGAAGGCGAGAACGATCACTGCAAGCGTGAGAAGGTTCTCGATGCGGTCGGAACGTCGCATCAGTGGGTTGCGCCGGGTGGAGCCGGGCCGCAGCGGCAGCCCTCCCGCTCGAGAGTTCTTCCACATGTCGTTCCGGTCCTCTCGCCGACAATCTCCTGCTTCCAGGGTCGTACGCTTCGCAAACAAGATCAAGTCATCGAGGTGTGTGTTTGGGCACTGTGTGGTATTACACCTCCACTGATACTCCTCCCGGGGTTCGTCCGCATAGGGCCAGTTCCCGGTGTTCTTTGGGGCTCATGCCCCGTACTCGCTTGAATGCCGCACTCAGCGCGAAACCGCTGCCGTACCCGACTCGTTGGGCAACCGCGGCCACGGTGGCGTCGGGCTCGCGGAGCAGATCGGCGGCCAGAGCAAGCCGCCAATGAGCCAAATAGGTCATCGGCGGCTCCCCGACCAGTTCGGTGAACCTGCGGGCAAGGGCGGCCCGGGACATCCCGGTCTCGGCGGCAAGCGAAGCGACGGTCCACGGTTGCGCCGGATTGTTCTGCAGGATGCGCATCGCCTTGCCGACCACCGGATCGGTCTGTGCCCGCACCCACGACGGCGCCTCGACCGCAGGCCGGGCGAACCACACACGCAGCACGGCGATGAGCAGTAGATCGAGCAGCCGGTCGAGAACCGCTTCCTGACCGGGCTCGTCGCGCACCACCTCGTCGTGCAGAAGGGTGACCAGCCGGGAGTCCCAGTCGGTGCGGCGTTGCACCACCAGCGGGGGCAGCGCCGACAGCAGACGGCGGCTGATTTCGCCGGGAGTCGTATACGTTCCGGTCAACAGCACGGTGCGGCCGCTGGGGTTGTTTCCCCACGTCCGGACGCCCAGATCCATCGATTCGGCGAGCGGTTCCCCGTGCAGCGTCGTGCAGCTCTGGTCGGGATTGATGACGACGCGCGGCGCCCTCGCCGGGTCATCCGCGACGACGTAGCGTTCCGGTCCACGCACGACGGCGATGTCCCCCTCGGTCAACCGGATGGGTTCGCCGGCATGGGGGGAGATCCACGCCTCGCCGCGGCCCACGGCCACGAGACTGAGCGGTGCACGGTCGTCGATCTGCAGTGACCACGGTGGTTCCATGATCGAGCGGAGCACGAAGGCTCCGGTGGCCCGGGGACCGCTGATGAGACCGGCGAGGGGATCCATAGTCGCGATCGTAGACGCTGGCGTATGGATGAGCGCTTCTCGACCATGGATAGTCTCATCACTTCCGTCTTGACTGGACGCATGACAACGACAACCTCCACCCTCGTCCTGACCGGCACCGGCAAGATCGGCGGTCGCGTTCTCCGCGGACTCGCCGCCGCGGGAGCGTCCGCCCGCAGTGGTTCACGATCCGGCCTGGTTCAGCCAGAACTTCAGTGAAAGTTTCATGGCCGACTCGTTGCGCAACGGGGCGCGACTTCCGTTATGTCGCCACCACTTCGGCGGACTATGCGTCACTGCTGGCCGCGGCAGGGTTGGCCACCGATGCGATCGGTCTGCTCACCTACCTGTTCGAGGACGTTCTCGACGGGCGAAATGCATATCTCACCGACGGTGTGGAGCGGGATCTCGGACGGGCACCGAAGGACTTCGCCGACTACGCCCGCGCCGCGGCGGCAGCGGGCGTCTGGAAGGAGAGGTGACGGTGCGTTCACTGCTGATCGTCACGGCCGTGGGGGCGGGGTTGATCGGCGGTGTGATGTTCGCGTTCTCGACATTCATCATGCCGGCACTGAGCCGCCTCGAACCGCGACAGGGCATCGCGGCCATGCAGGCAATCAACCGTGCAGCGCCGAATGCGTTCTTCATGACTGCGTTGTTCGGAACGGCGGTGACCTCGATTGCGCTGGCGGTGGCGACGGTGGTCCGGCACGACGCGTCGGCGAGCTACGCAGTGGTTGCGTGCGTTCTCTATCTCACCGGGATCGTGTTGACGGTGGTCTATCACGTCCCGCGCAACAACGCGCTGGACGCGGTCGATCCCGGCGGGAACGACGCAGCGGACGTCTGGGGAAACTACGTGCCCGGGTGGACTGCATGGAACCACGTGCGCACGGTCAGCGCACTGTCGGCCTCGGCGGTGCTCGTATGGGCGGCGACCGGAACCTGAGCTACGACGGCGGAAGCACGTCCGTCTGAGAGGGGACCTCGTCCTGCTTCAGCACTCCGACGGGGCAGCTGACTCCGGTGGCGTGCACCGGGCAATAGCCGCCGGGGTTCTTGGCGAGGTACTGCTGGTGGTAGTCCTCCGCGTAGAAGAACTGGGTGAGCGGGGCGATCTCGGTGGTGATTGCCCCGTAACCGGCTTCGGCGAGGCGTTTTTCGAAAGCCTCGGCCGTCGCTTCCGCGATCTCGACCTGCGACTCATTCATCGTGTAGATCGCGGACCGGTACTGCGTGCCCTGGTCGTTGCCCTGCCGCATGCCTTGGGTGGGATCGTGATTCTCCCAGAACTCCTTCAGAACTTCGGCGTACGAGATGACCTGCGGATCGAACACCACGAACACGACCTCGGTGTGCCCGGTACGGCCGGAGCAGGTCTCCTCGTAGGTGGGATTCGGGGTATAGCCACCTGCGTATCCGACAGCGGTCGTGTACACGCCGTCGAGCTGCCAGAACTCTTTCTCGGCGCCCCAGAAACATCCCATCCCCAGCACCGCGGTCTGCATTCCTTCGGGGAACGGCGGCTGCAGCGGATGACCGTTCACGAAGTGCGTCGCCGGAACCGGCATCGGCCGATCCCGGCCGGGGAGCGCACCCTCGGCGGTGACCATCGTCGACTTAGCGGTTGCCCGACCCAGCAGCTCGTCGTACCAAGACATGACTCGATGCTACGCGCGCAGTCGCAGGCGTCTCCTCGACCGATGTCGCCGTTTCACCCGGGTCCGGAACGCGAGCGGCGACCCACCGCGAGGCAGGCAATTCCACCCATCGGTACAGCGCCTCCGAGATCAGCGCGGTCACCAGGAGGAAGACGACGATGGCACCGGTCGCGCCGAAATGGCCGACGGTGTGCTCGTACACCCGGTACAAAACGAGCGTATGGACGAGGTAGATCGCGTAACTGCGCGTCGCCGTCCAGCGGACGACGGCCCAGTGGGCGGCCGGTCCGTCGTACCGGCCGACGAGCACGACGCACGCGGTGACGACGGCGAATGTCCACAGGTAGTGCTCCCCTGCCCAGTACACCCGGAAGTCGGTGGCGAGGTGGATGACGTTCACCTGGGCGAGCCCGGCGATGATGATCCATCGCGGCTCCGCGAGCCTGGCCCAGCCGAGGTAGATGAGTTGACCGAGCAACACGGCGGGCATCGTCGCGGCGATCTTGGACAGCATCGGGACCGTGTAGGGCTGCGGTACGTACAGGTTGTAGAGCAGGATCAGCGAGCAGATCGCGGCGCCGGCGAGAGGCATCGCAATGGGTGTGGCGCGTAGGACCGGCCGCGCGGCGACGCAGGCCACATAGAAGAAAATCTGCACGGCCAGGGTCCACGTGACGCCGAGTACCGCGACTTCCGGTTTGAGGAAGAATCCGCCGAGCACGAAGCTCAGGAGGGCGTCGACGTTGGAGATTCCGTCCTGCCCGCTGAACATGCCGTTGATTCCCAGGCGTACCAGGACAACGGCGGCGAGAATCGCCACCCAGAATGCGGGCAGGATGCGCCCGAGCCGGTTGAACAGGAATCGCCCGGGAGGGTGACGAATAGCCGAACGGGTGATCAACACACCGGTCAGCATCATGAATACGGCGACACCGAGAAAAGACAAATGCTGATTCAGTCCGGCCCGTTCGATAAATATCTGATAGACGACGTCGATGAACCACCATCCCGTTCCGAGATCGTCGATCAGATAGAACGAGATGTGCGAATAGATGACGGTCAGGACCGCGAAGAAACGCAGCAGATTCGCGCCCGTGAGCTCCACGCGCGGTGCGGCCGCGTGTGAATCTGCAACAGGTATCAGCAAAGGCACCGCGACAGCTTAAGGTTCCGTTCACCGGGCAGACGAATTTTCACGACCGCCGGAGCCGCCGTGTCAGATTTTTTTCGGGTAGCCGAACTTTACTGTGAGGGAATCGCCCCCTGTGCCCCGGTGTTGCGCACGGTGTACCAATGAGATTGGGTATACACCCGAGAACGATTGGAAAAGGCGGGTGCGTGACGCATGCTCACGCGGCGTTCGCACCCGGAAGAATCAGGGCCACACGCCCACAAAGAAGGGACCCTCGTGTCTGAATACACGCTGCCGGAACTCCCCTACGATTACGCAGCTCTCGAGCCGCACATCTCCGGCAAGATCATGGAGCTGCACCACGACAAGCACCACGCCACCTATGTCAAGGGCGCCAACACCGCCCTCGAGAAGATGGCCGAAGCCCGCGAGGACGGCACCATCGCCGACAAGGCGCTGCTGCTCTCCCGCAACCTGGCCTTCAACCTCGGTGGACACACCAACCACTCCATCTTCTGGAAGAACCTCTCGCCCAACGGTGGCGACAAGCCCACCGGCGAGTTGGCCGCCGCGATCGACGACCAGTTCGGTTCGTTCGACAAGTTCCAGGCTCACTTCACCGGTGTCGCGACCACCCTGCAGGGTTCGGGCTGGGCACTGCTCGGCTACGACACCATCGGCCAGCGCCTGGTCATCGAGCAGATGACCGATCAGCACGGCAACATCACCGCCGCGCTGATCCCCGTGGTCATGCTCGACATGTGGGAGCACGCCTTCTACCTCGACTACCAGAACGTCAAGCCGGACTACGTCAAGGCTTGGTGGAACATCGTGAACTGGGCAGACGCCGAGGAACGCTTCACCCGCGCCCGCACCCAGGGCGCCGGCCTCATCGGCTGATCTCCTCTCTTCTCTCACGAGCGCACAGAACGCCTCCGGGCATTTCTGTGCGCTCGTGCCGTTCCGGTACCCTCACCACTCCGGAATTCGTCCGAGTTGGCCGTGCGTCCAATAGCCTTGATCCGTGACCGACAACAGCACGCCACGTAAAGACTCCGCCGTCCACGCCTTCCGCGACGATGCGCTGGGCGATCTGGACGCCACCGGTATCGCGGAGCGGATCGCGTCCAAGGAAGTCTCGGTCCGTGAGGTGACCGAAGCGGCAATCGCCCGAGCCGAGTCGGTCGAACCATTACTGTGCGGGCTGGCGTTCCCCGACTTCGACCGCGCCCTGACAGAATCGGGACGCCCCCACGAAGGCGTGTTCGCCGGGGTGCCGACGGTCATCAAAGACAACGTCGACGTCGCCGGCCAGCCCACCCAGCACGGCAGCGCAGCGTTCACCGCCACCCCGGCCCGGGCCGACAGCGACTTCGTGGCGCAATACCTGTCCACCGGAATCGTCTCGCTCGGGAAGAGCCGGCTACCGGAATTCGGGTTCAGTGCCTCGACGGAATTCATGGACGCAGAACCGGTGCACAACCCGTGGAACCTCGCGTACTCCCCCGGCGCCTCCTCCGGCGGTTCGGCCGCGCTCGTCGCGTCCGGGGTGATTCCGATCGCCCACGCGAACGACGGCGGCGGCTCCATCCGCATTCCCGCCGCGGCCTGCGGGCTCGTCGGACTCAAACCGTCCCGGGGTCGCACGGTGCCCGATGCCATGGACAAGACGCTGCCCGTCAGGATCATCTCGCAGGGCGCCGTCACCCGGTCGGTCCGCGATACCGCTCGGTGGATGGCCGCGGCCGAACGCTACTACCGCAACCCGACGCTGCCGCCCATCCGATTGGTGGAGGGGCCCAGCACCACCAGGCTCCGCATCGGCGTGGTCGTCGATTCCGTCACCACGTCTCCCACCGACGACGAAACGCGAAAGTCGGTTCACGCCACCGCCGACCTGCTCGCAGCGCTGGGACATCACGTCGAGGAAGCACCGATGCCGGTGAACCAGTCCTTCGTCGACGATTTCTGCACCTACTGGGGATTTCTCGCGTTCGTCATTTCCAACAACGGCAAGCGGATGCTCGGGCCGGATTTCGATCGAGCAGGTACCGACAACCTCACACGCGGGCTGGCTGCGATGTACCGAAAGAAAATGGCCAGGACACCCCAGATGCTGTATCGGCTGCGTCGTACGTACCGCGAGTACGCCCAGGTGTTCCAGACGTACGACGTGGTGCTCTCACCCACTCTTGCACACACGACGCCCGAACTCGGATACCTCTCCCCCAGACAAGGTTTCGAGGAACTGTTCGACAAGCTCATCGCCTACACGGCGTTCACGCCGCTCAACAACGCATCCGGTGGCCCTGCCATCTCCCTTCCGCTGCACGAGACGTCGCAGGGGCTTCCGCTCGCCTCGCATTTCTCCGCGAACCACGGGGACGAGCGCACCCTGCTCGAGTTGGCGTTCGAGTTGGAGCAGGCAACTCCCTGGCGACGCATTCAGGATGCGCGCTGAAAGTTACCTCTTCGCAGGCTCATCCAGACAACGATGCCGGCGAGTAGCACCGTCGTGCACCCGAATCCGACGGCCAGGTGACCGGCGGTCAGGATCGGTGTCGAGCCGCTGACGCTGCGTGACACCGCGACCGGGTCCGCGAGAACTGTCGCCAATTGCGTCTGCTGCGCCCCGGACCGGGCAGGCATGGCGGCCACCCCGGCATTGAGGTCGGTCGACAGTTGCCCCGACAGTGCCTTCAATTTCGCAAAGCCGTCGACGATCTGCGTGGTGGCACCGGCCAGCAGCTCGGGAGCCTGATCAGCGATCGGGACGATGCCGTCGTTCAGTTGGCGCGCGCCACTGCTCAGTTCGGCACTTGCGTCGGTCAGCTGTCCCATCGCCACCCGGACGAGTTCACCCAGGTCGGTGTCGGGGCCGACTTGCTCACCCAGAAGCCCCGGGACCGAAGTCAGCTGACCTGAAAGCAATCCCAGGTCCGCACTCACCTGCTGTAGGGCCGGAACCACCTCGGGCGCGACGGGAGTGGCCGCGAGAACGCGGATCGCCACATCGATTCTCGTGCGCATCTGCACGGCACTGTCGTTCGCTTCACCCAAGGTCAATCCCAGCGCGCTCAGCCGATCTGCCAGGTCGTTCGCCGTTCCGGCCGTCTCGTCGACCACACCCGCTACCTGATCCGCCACACCGAGGAGTTGCACTGCGCCCGATCGCGCCGTCTCGAGGTACGGCAGCAGCGTGTCGGCGCCTGCGGTGAGTTGCTGTGCCGCATCGTCCGCCGCGGACGTGCCCGCCGCGAGAAGTCCGGCTGCCATCCCCGCCTGCTGAAAGGCAGTCCGCGACTTCGACATGTCGGCCAGCAGGTCGGCGACACCGTCGGCACCGACCTGAGAAGACACCACCTCGGACAGCCTGATGGCTGCCACCTCGTCTGCGCCCTCCACGTCGAGACCGAGGGTGGCCTGCCGTGGTTTCGAACCCCAGATCGACGACACGGCAGCACTGAAGTCATCGGGCACGGTGACGGTGGCGAAATAGTTGCCGGCCTCCGCCTCGTCGGCCGACACCACCCGCCAGTCGAAATCCTGATTCGCTTCGAGATTCCCGATCAGGGATTCCCCGGCCCGCACTGCCTCCCCTTCGACCGTGGCACCCGCATCCGCGTTCACGATCGCCACCGTCCGGCTGTCCGGCGCGTCACCGAGAAACAGGGCGCCGAGGCCGGCCGCGGAGACGGCGACGAGCGCGGTCAGGCCGAGTGCGGCGGTACGCCGGGGCGTGAAGAACTGTCGCATCGTGTCGGTTGCGGCGTGGTGGCCGACGGATTTCCCTGGGCGCTCAGACGTCATTCCGGTGAGGGTAGGAGGCTTTGATAGCGCGGGCTTGTGGGCTTTCTGAGGGTTCTCTGAGGAACGGGCGCCGTCCGCCGCCCGATGAGCACTCCTGTGCGTTAGCACTCATGTGCACTTGTGTGCCAGGCATTGTTCGGTGCATTCTTCAAGTACCCAACGAGGTGTGCGCACGAGGCATGTTTCCAGCACGTCATTCACACCGAGGAGGCAGAGATGAACAGGGACGGCTACATCGGCATCTCGCCCTTCCAGGCCGCAGGTACTTTGCGCGGATTCGTCATTTCGGGGCGTTGGCCCGACACCACCAAGGAATGGGCGCAGCTACTTGCCCTCGCCGTTCGGGTGGCGTGCATTCCGGGGCTTCTGCACACCACGACGGTGTTCGGCGCCCGCGAGGATCTGCCGGAGGAACCGGAGCCCGAGACCGTCGGCCTCGTGGTTGCCGAGGGCACGGTCCTCGGTGAGTTCGCGCTGTCTCCCGGGCGGTTCGCGGACCATCAGCCACCGGCGTTGATGATGCTGCACCCACCGTCGGAGACCACGCCGTCGTTGCCGGAATGTGCAGGTGCGGCATCCGGTTGCGTCCTGCTGCCCGGCCTGCCTCACCTCGGTCTCGACCACCGGGCGGCGTGGGTGGAGGCGGAGGCGGACGGCACGGTCACCTCCATGGTCAGCCGAGTCGGCATCGACCCGATCAGCGACCCCGACACCGCTGTTTTGGCGATGCTGCTGGCGTCGTGAGGGTTCCCGAAACCTCACGACGCGGTTGTCCAAACTTATTGTCGCCTTTGTGTTTTCGGATCCTCCCCGCTAGCGTGAAGGTCAGCGAAGGGGAGTAGCCCCCAATCGCCAGTGTCGACATATCGGTACTGTGACGCGAGTCACCGGACCCGGCCTGGTGAACCGGCACCGTGACGTCTCTCGGTGCCGGTGGGCGAGACCTTCGGCCGAGTGGGCGCGTCAGTGCCTGCCACGCCGGGGGACCCACCTGTCAATCCTCCGACCGACTGCTCTAGGAGGATGTTGTGCTGGCCGCGGTGCTGCTGAGTTTCGGGGTGATCTTCGTCGCCGAACTGGGTGACAAATCCCAGCTGATGGCGATGACGTTCGCGCTGCGCTACCGGTGGTGGGTGGTGATCTCGGGCATCACGGTCGCGACGACGGTGGTGCATCTGGTGTCGGTCGCCGTGGGTCACAGCCTCGGAGTCGCCCTTCCCACCGGCGCGATCAGTGTGGTCGGTGGGGTCGCGTTCCTGATCTTCGGTGCGTGGACACTGCGCGGTGACCGCCTCAGCGACGAGGAGCAACTCAAGGCCGGCCGCACCGCCCGTTCCGCGTTTCTGGCGGTGACATCCGCTTTCTTCCTCGCCGAACTGGGCGACAAGACGATGCTCGCCACCATCACCCTCGCCACCGACCACGACACGGTCGGCGTGTGGATCGGCTCGACTGTCGGCATGGTGGCGGCCGACGCCCTGGCCATCCTGCTCGGCGCGGTCCTGGGCAAGCACCTGCCGGAGAGAGTCATCCGGATCGGCGCCGCGGTGTCGTTCTTCGCCTTCGGGGCCTGGTTACTGCTGGCAGGTCTGCTACCGGGCAGCGCGGCGGGCCCACTCGCGGCCGGCGCCGTCGTCGTCACCGCCGTCGCTGTCGCAGCGGGTCGTACCGTGTGGTCCCGTCGCCGGACGCACGCTCCGGTGAAGGATCAGGAGTTGCTGCACTGACCGCAGTCCGGCGCCTTCCCGGTGAGTCGACAAGGTCACGCAGTACGGGCGATACTCGACGCGAAAGTTGCTCTATGTTCTCCGCGGACGAGAGGCGTGTGTGAACCATCCCGTTGCGAGCGCCAAACCCGCGCTTCTCACAGTCGACGACGATCCTGGAGTGTCTCGCGCCGTCGCGCGGGACTTGCGGCGCCGGTACGGCGAGAAGTACCGCATCATCCGCGCCGAGTCCGGCGAATCCGCACTGGAAGCGCTGCGCGAGCTGAAACTGCGCGGCGACCCCGTCGCGGTCATTCTCGCCGATTACCGCATGCCGGCCATGAGCGGAATCGAGTTCCTCGAGAAGGCCATGGACCTCTACCCGGTGGCCCGGCGCGTGCTGCTCACCGCATACGCGGACACCGATGCGGCGATCGAGGCGATCAACGTGATCGACCTCGACTACTACCTGCTCAAACCCTGGGATCCGCCGGAGGAGAAGCTGTATCCGGTGGTCGACGCGCTGCTCGACGCCTGGGCGTCGTCGGAGCGGCACCCGGTGGAGGAAACCAAGGTGATCGGCCACCGTTGGGCGGCCCGGTCGTCGGAGGTGCGCGAGTTCCTCGCACGCAACCAACTCTCGTATCGCTGGTACATGTCGGACGAACCGGAAGGCGAGCGACTTCTCGCCGCCGCAGGTGCCGACGGACTTCGGTTGCCTGTCGTCATCTGCCCGGACGGTGACGTCCTGGTCGAGCCGGCCGACACCGAGCTGGGCAATCGGCTGGGGTTACGGACGTCGCCGTCGGAGAACTTTTACGATCTCGTCGTCGTCGGAGGCGGTCCCGCCGGGCTGGGCGCCGCGGTCTACGGCGCCTCCGAAGGTTTGCGCACCGCGCTCGTCGAGCGGACGGCAACCGGCGGGCAGGCGGGTCAGAGCAGCCGTATCGAGAACTACCTCGGATTCCCCGACGGCGTGTCCGGCGCTCAGCTGGCCGACCGCGCCCGTCGGCAGGCAACTCGGTTCGGGGCCGAGCTGATCACCACGCGCGACGTGGTGGCTCTCGAGGTGAACGGCTCGGCGCGCACGGTGCGATTCGCCGACGGCCACACCATCGACGCGCATACCGTGATTCTGGCCACCGGGGTCTCCTATCGGCGCCACCCCGCGCCCGGGATCGACGAGCTCACCGGACGTGGGGTCTTCTACGGGTCGGCCGTCACCGAGGCGGCCCGCTGCGCGGATCAGGATGTGTACATCGTCGGCGGCGCCAACTCTGCGGGGCAGGCCGCGATGTACCTGGCGCGGGGCGCGCGCACCGTCACGATCGTGGTCCGGGCGAAGTCGCTCGAAGACTCGATGTCGTATTACCTGATCCAGCAGATTCAGCAGAACCCGCGAATACGCGTCCGGCCGTGCACCGAGGTGGTCGGAGTGGAAGGGGACGGCCACCTCGAGAGGATCCGGCTGCGCGACAATGCGGGTGGGTACGAGGAGACCGTCGATGCCGGGTTCCTCTTCCTGTTCATCGGGGCCGCCCCGCGCACCGAGTGGCTCGACGGTGTGGTGATTCGCGACGAGCACGGATTCGTGGTGTCCGGCCCGGATCTCGTCGTGGACGGGAAGGCGCCGAGCGGCTGGCCACTCGACCGGCTACCGCACCACCTCGAAACCAGCGTCCCCGGAATCTTCGCCGCGGGCGACGTTCGGTCGGAGTCGGCCAAACGGGTGGCGTCGGCAGTCGGTGAAGGGGCGATGGCTGTCATGCTCGTGCACCGCTACATCGGACAACCGTGATCGGGGGCAGACCGTGACCACACTTTCCTGTTCCCCGGAAGAGCTCAGAACGCTCTTCCTGTTCGAGAAACTCGACGATCGCCAGCTCGGCCAGCTGTGCGGAAGCGGTCGCGTCGAGCTGATCGAACCGGGTCCCGTCTTCGCCGAGGGCGATGCCGCGACCTGCTTCTACGTGCTGATGGACGGCGAACTGGTCCTCGGCAAGTTGTCCGGGGGCGAGGAGATCGAGGTCAACCGAACCTCTCAGCGCGGCGTGTATGCCGGGGCGTGGCAGTCGTATCTCGGCGATCGCGCACCTCAGACGTACACGGCATCGTTGCGGGTCACGACGCCGTCCCGGTTCTTCGTGTTGGACGCCGACCGCTTCGGTGCCCTGATGCACGAGTGGTTCCCGATGGCAGTTCACCTGCTCGAAGGGTTGTTCTTCGGCACTGAGAACTCCCGTCAGATCGTCGACCAGCGCGAGCGGCTCCTCGCCCTCGGCTCACTGTCTGCGGGACTGACGCACGAGCTCAACAACCCGGCGGCCGCCGCAGTACGGGCGACGGCCTCGCTCCGCGACCGGGTGTCGCACATGCGGCAGAAGCTCGGTGTCATCGCGTCCGGGGTGTACGACCGGCAGGCACTCGCGACACTGATCCGGTTACAGGAGGAAGCGGCGGAACTGGTCGCGAAAGCCCCCACACTCACACCGCTGGAAGCCGCGGATCGCGAAGACCAGCTCGGCGACTGGTTCGACACGCATGGCGTCTCCGGCGGCTGGGACCTCGCTCCCACGTTCGTGCAGGCAGGCCTCGACATCCCCTGGCTCGAGCGGATCGTGGCGAGCGTCGACGACGACGCGGTGGTCGAGAGCACGATCCGGTGGCTCAACTACACCATCGAGACAGAGCTTCTGATGAACGAGATCGCCGATTCGACCGCCCGGGTGTCGACTCTGGTGAATGCCGCGAAGCAGTATTCGCAGATGGACCGTGCCCCATACCAGCGCGTCGACCTTCGCGAATTGCTCGACAGTTCGCTGGTGATGCTGGGACGCAAGATCGGCGACTCGGTCGCGGTGGTGAAGGACTACGACGCTTCCCTGCCTCAGGTTCCTGCCTATGCGGCGGAACTCAACCAGGTGTGGACGAACCTCATCGACAATGCCGTCGCCGCGATGCAGGGGCACGGCACTCTCACCGTCCGCACCCGGCGGGACGGCGACATGGCGCTCATCGAGATCGGCGACACCGGTCCCGGTGTGCCGGAAGAGATCCGCTCGCGTATCTTCGAGCCCTTCTTCACCACGAAGCCCGTCGGAGAAGGCACCGGCCTGGGCCTCGACATCTCCTGGCGCATCGTGGTGAAGAAACACCGCGGCGATCTCCGCGTTCACTCCGAGCCGGGTGATACCCGCTTCCAGGTTCGCATCCCGATCGAGCCGGAAGTGACAGCGATGGAAGGAGACTCGCATGGGTGAAGTGGAAGGCATCGACACGAGCGTCGCACCGAGCGGTACCGGTTGCGTCGAATGCGACGCCGCCGGTGGGTGGTGGGTTCACCTGCGGCGCTGCGCACTGTGCGGACACGTCGGATGCTGTGACTCCTCGCCGGCGCAGCACGCCAGCCGGCACGCCGCCGACACCGGTCACCCGGTGGTGCAAAGCTTCGAGCCCGGCGAATCGTGGTTCTGGAACTATGCCACCGATCAAGTGTTCCAGGGCCCCGAACTGGCTGCACCGCAACATCATCCGCTCGAGCAGACCATTCCGGGCCCCGCCGACCGCGTGCCGCAGGACTGGCAGAAACACATCCACTGATCTGCCGAGCTAGAGACCGGCACTGTTCACTTGTGCCGCGGTCGCGGCGTCCTGTTCGTCGTAGCGGGCCAGCGTCGCCTCGAACGTCGCCTTCATCGCCGCGGCGTGGCGTTCGTGCGCGGCGAGAACACCGACCGCGGTGTTCTCGTACGCCACACCGGAACCGCCCACGGCCGTCGCCCGAAAGCGCTCGGCCAGCGCCGCCGCCGACCGCAGATGCGTTTCGCCCAAACCGAAGTTGTCGGGCGCGAGTTCCCGGTAGGCCCGCAGTCGCAACTCCGCCATGTCCGACGCCAGCGCGTCACACGCCGCGATGCAGCGCAGCAGCGCCTCGCGATCGACTTCCATCTGATTCCCGGTCATCCGTCCCCCCACCGTTTTGCCTGCGCCTCCCGTGCGCACGCGAAGACAACCTACCCGGCTACTCCACAGGCCGGTAGGTGCACACGTGCACGCCCGTGTTGCTCGTGACCGAGGAGACCAGCTCGAGAGTCCGGAGCCCGCCGTTCTCGGGGAAGATCGACTTGCCGCCGCCGAGGATCACCGGCTCGATCATGAGACGCAGCTCGTCGAACAGGCCTTCACTCAGGAGGGTCCGCGCCAGTGTGGCGCTTCCCATCACCAGCAGCGAGCCGTCACCGCCCTCCCGCAGCTTCCGGATTTCTGCGACAGCCTCGTCACCGGGAATGCGGGTGGTGTTCTCCCAGGTCAGCTCGTCGTCGCCGAGTGTCGAGGACACCACATACTTCGAGATGGCGTTCATCTGGTCGGCGAACGGATCGCCTGCCCGCTCCGGCCACGCCGCGGCCATCGTCTGCCATGTGCGCCGCCCGAACAGCAACGCCTTCGCCCCGCTCAACGCGTCGGCGAAAGCGTTGCCCATCGCCTCCGGATCGAAGAACGGATGCGACCAGCCGCCGTGGGCGAAACCACCGTCGGTGTCCTCCTCCGGGCCGCCGGGCGCCTGCACGACACCGTCCAAACTGATGAAGTCCATGATCACAACGCGCACGGGACTCACTCCTCTTTTTCGTTACGGGGATGACGAAGGGATAGACCATCGAGCCGTTCGAAACTCATCGCGCCCACTGTATCCGCGAACAGAACGGTATCCGGGCTCTTCTCCGCACTCAGGAGAGGACGCGCGACACGGTGTCGGTAGTGGCCCTGTCCTGCCCGTCATAGCGAGCGGCTGCACCGGCGAGGTTGTCGGCGATTCTGGCGAGGTCGCCGAGAAGCGCCTCTCGCCGCGTATCGAGATAAGCGCAGAACTGCGGGAAAGCCGCCCGCGACGTGGCAGCCCACGCCGCAGATGACCGGGCGATCACCCCGTCGGTGGCCGCGAGCGCCGTATTCGCCTCCGTGAACATCCCCTCCATCTGCCCTGCTGCGAGACGCAGTTCCACGACATCGACGTTCACAGTTTGCCACTCCCCCACGACATCCCCCTTTACGAATCCGCTCGTGCTCCGCTACCTTACGTGCACAGTGGCACCCGGGGGGGACCGTGGATCTGAAGATGATTCGTGAGTGGGACACCGTCGCGCTCGAACAGTTCGAACAGGCTCTGTCGGCACGCATCACCGCCATCGACGACGTGCGGCGGCGGATTACCGAACTCGGTGATCTGCGCGGTTGGGAGGGCGAAGCCTCGCAGGCAGCACGACGTGCTTTTCAGGTGGCAGTGCAGGACCTCGCCGACGAGAGTGCGGTGATCGGCGCGGTTCGGCGGGTCACGGCGGACACGTTCGACGCTGTTCTGCATGTCCAACTCGAGGTCGCCGCGCTGATGGCTACGGCCGACGACAATGCGTTCGTTGTGTCCGATGCCGGCGCGGTCACCGATGCGCCGAATTCTTCCGAACGGCGGCAGCACGAGTCCATAGTTCGGGCCGCCCGCAGAGCCGACCTCGAGGCGAATGCGCGGGCGCTGATACTCGAGGCCGAGGGCATCGACGTCGACGCAGCCCACGTGCTCACACACGCGATGAGCGGTGGCATCGGAGATCGGGGCGCCGGAGGCTTCAAAGCAGCCGATCAGCAGGGCAGACTGTCTGCCCCGGCGCCACCGCAGAACGCCTCCCCGCTGGAAAACCGGAAATATTGGGACGCAATGCCGGAGTCGCAACGCAGGGAAATACTCGAGCGCCATCCCGAGTGGGTCGGAAGCAGTGACGGCCTCCCCTCTGCGGCGCGGCATCAGGCGAACGTCAACCAGTTCGACGACGAACGGGTCCGGCTGACAGCAGAACGCGACCGGCTGCAGTCGATCGTCGACGACGCTCCGTTCGGGGGCGCATTCACCAATGATGATGCGGCGCTGTGGTACACCGAACAGAAGCTGAGCGATCTGCGCACACTCGAGCAGGTCGTCGCGAAGAATCCGGACGGCCGGCTGATGCTGCTCGACCTGAAATCTGGAGAGCGGGGCATGGCGGCCTTCGCGGTGGGTGACCCCGATACCGCCGAGCACATTTCGGTGACGACGCCCGGACTGAACACCACCATCGTCGACTCGTTCGAGGGAATGGTCGGCGAGGCACGTTCGTTGGGAGACACCAGCGTCGAGCAGTTGCGTCTTCAGGGCCGGCACGACGAGACGGTCGCGACGATCGCGTGGTTGGGATACGAGCCGCCGCAGACAATGGGACCGGGGACTTTCGACACGGTTCGAGGCATGCTGGATGTGACACAGAGCGACCGGGCCGCTGCCGGAGCGGTCAAGCTCGCCGCCTTCTATGAAGGAGTGAATGTCGCCTCTCGACAACCGGATCCGCACCTCACCGCACTCGGACATTCGTATGGTTCCTACACGACTGGCCTGGCACTCCAGGATCCCGGCCCCGGCCAGCCGGTCGATGACGCAGTGTTCTACGGTTCCCCTGGCGTCAACGCCGATGACGAGTCCGACCTCGGGCTGCGCGACGGGCACGGATACGTGATGGAAGCCGCCGACGACCGGTTCGTCACCGAGGTAGGCAAGACGCACAGGTTCGGCCCAGATCCGGGTACTGCAAGTTTCGAACACCTCTCGGTCGACGAGGGAATGAGCCCGGACGGAATTTTTCGCGACGGCGCTCTGGGGCACAGCGAGTATCCGCACCGGGGAACCATGTCGGAGTACAACATGTCGGCAATCGTGGCCGGGCTGCCGGAGAGGGTGGTTCGGTGATTGCCGACCGCCGTCGCCCGGCTCACCGGGCCGCCGCAATTGCCGTGGGAATTTTTTTGACGGCCGTCACGGGATCTGCTGCCGTCACAGGATGTGGGAGTGCAATGACAGACAACCCGTACAACGGCACTGCCGCCGACATTGCGGCCGCAGAGGGGCGGATGCGCCAGTGGCCTCCGCTCGAGGACACGGAAGCGACGGTCGCGAGCGTGGTGCGCCAGATCGCTGACGCCGCCGCAACCATCGTGCCCACGCTTCGCTGGGTGTCGGCGGGCGAGCGGACTCAGGGAAGCTGCCCAGCGCCGTTTGCGAGTACCGCGGGGATGTCGGTCTTTCTTCCCGACATGTACTCGACGAGTCCCATCCCCGACGCCGAGTGGCCGGCGGTGCTCCAGGTGGCTCGAGACATCGCGTCGGTACATGGATTAGCGGACATCGAGGTACGGGCAGATCGACCGGGAGACCACAACGTGCGACTCCACAGCGGTGACGGCAACGAGATTCGCCTCGGCACAGCGCGAGCCGCACTGGTCAGCGGTCGAACAGGGTGCCGCTACCTGCGAGCGGATTCCGGGAAGTCCACGGAGTAGCCGGTCGGGCGCACCTTGCCTCTGCTGCCATGAGCTGGCCGCGTTATGGTGCAGGTCACCAGGGTTGACCAACTCGGGTCGCCGGAGAGAAGGATTCGAACAGTGGAAATTCAGGGAACCGCCGCACTGGTCACGGGAGCAGCGTCGGGCCTCGGTGCCGCCACCGCCAAGCGCCTCGTCGACGCCGGAGCCACCGTGTTCGGCCTCGACCTGCAGCAGTCCATCGAGCGCGCCGGCGACACCGTGCCGGACGGCGTGACCCTCCTCGCCACCGACGTCACCAGCGGTGACGAGGTCCAGGCCGCAGTCGAGAAGATCGTCGAATCGGGACTGCCGCTGCGCATCGTCGTCAACTGTGCCGGTGTCGGCTGGGCGGGCCGCATCCTGTCGAAGAAGGGCCCCCACGACCTCGAACTGTTCCGCACGGTCATCACCGTCAACCTGCTCGGCACGTTCAACGTCATGCGGCTGGCCGCCGACGCCATCTCCAAGACCGACACCGTCGACGAGTCCGGGCAGCGCGGCGTCATCATCAACACCGCATCCGTCGCCGCGTTCGAGGGCCAGATCGGCCAGATTGCGTACTCCGCGTCCAAGGGTGGTGTGCATGGCATGACCGTCCCCGCCGCCCGCGACCTCGCCCAGTTCGGCATCCGTGTCAACACCATCGCCCCCGGCATCATCGACACCCCGATGCTCGCCGGCGTCACCGACGAGTACCGCAAGGGACTCGAGGCCGGGGTCCCGTTCCCCTCACGCCTCGGCCAGCCCGCCGAATACGCGCAGCTCGCTCAGATGATTGTCGAACACGACTACCTCAACGGTGAGACCATTCGTATGGATGGTGCGCTGCGTATGGCCCCGCGGTAGGCGGCTCCGCCGCCCGTGCGCGGTTAACGAGTCTCTGGACTCTTCAACCGCGCACGGGGCGCGAAGCGCACGTGAGAGGACGGCATGGGTTTCTACACTGACCGGATCGTTCCGCGGCTCGTCGACATCAGCTGTGGATTGAAATTCACGGAACCGACGCGCCGACGGGTCTGCGCCGGACTGCACGGTCGCGTTGTGGAGATCGGCTTCGGCTCTGGCCTCAACGTCCCGTTCTATCCACCGGATCTCGATTCCGTGAGCGCCGTCGAACCAGCCGATCTCGGCTGGAAGCTGGCCGCGAAAAGGCTGAGCGGGTCCCCGGTAACTGTCGACCGCGCCGGTGTCGACGGTCAGTCGCTCCCGTTCCTGGACAACAGCTTCGACAGTGCATTATCCACCTGGACGATGTGCACCATTCCCGATATCGACGCCGCACTGCGTGAGGTACGCCGAGTACTGAGGCCGGGCGGAACCCTGCATTTCGTCGAGCACGGCCTCGCCCCCGACGCCGGGGTCCAGAAATGGCAGCACCGGCTGGAGCCCATCCAAAAGACCGTGGCCGGTGGTTGCCACCTCACCCGCGACATCCCCGCCCTGCTCACCGACGCCGGTTTCGACATTCGGGAACTCGACGTCTTCTACGAGAAGTCCACTCCCAAGGTGGTCGGCGCCTACTCCCTCGGGTACGCGGCCGCACCGCCCGCTAGGCTCTAGCGCTGACGGTGGGGGGAGCCGGCCGAAGTGGCCGGCAGTCGAAGGGGGCCTTTTGTGGGGGCGTTGAAAGCTGATCTGGACCAGCTCGAAAAGCTGGGGGCAGTATTGCGCGGCCTGGCCGGGGAGGCGGGCAGTTTACGAGTCGGCCCCGCGGCAGGCCCTTTCATGTCGAGCCTGGGCGGCGTCATGAGTTCCGTCCTCGAGGCGTGCAGCATCTCGGGTGACCTCATCGAGGGGTCCCTCGTTCCCGCTCTCGAGGAGCGTCTCGGCGAAACCGGTGAAGTGATGATCAACGTCGCCCGGGAATACCGGGATCAGGACGAAGCGTCCGCCGACCGATTCGTCGCTGCGTACACAGACGCCACGGGTGACTGGAACGCAGAAGGATGACCGTCACCCGCACACAGCTCGAATCGTG
The DNA here is from genome assembly GCF_033142305.1 of Rhodococcus sp. IEGM 27. Lineage (NCBI taxonomy): Bacteria > Bacillati > Actinomycetota > Actinomycetes > Mycobacteriales > Nocardiaceae > Rhodococcus > Rhodococcus sp. IEGM 27. Next base: position 324,585 of record NZ_JAWLSG010000006.1, read on the forward strand.
GGATCCGTCGATGCTGACCGAGGTCGGTGACGCGTGGATTGCGCTCGGCGTCAAGGTCGAGGACCTGTTCGGCCGCTACGTCGACGGCGTCACGAAGGTGAACGACGCATACTGGGAGGGCAGAACCGCGGAGGCCGCCCAGGGTCGGGCGAATGCCGACAAGAAAACCGCCCTCGCCCTCGTCGATCACCTCGAGGCGCTCGCCAACCGGGCGAAGCAGGGTTTCCACGAAGTGGATGCGCCATTGCAACGCGCCCGTATGGCGATCGTCGGCGCGGAAGCGGCCCAGTTCCACGTATCCGAGGACTTGGTCGTGACGGATCCGATCAATTCCGAGGCGGACACCGACCGAGCGAACGACATGGCCGCCTGGCAACGCGACCTCTCCGACGCAGCGACAGCGACAGTGAATGCCGACAGAACTGTCCGGGACGCCCTGAACACGGCACGTGACGGCCTGCGGGCGGCCTTCACGTCTGCCGCCGCACTCGGTGCAGATCAGGGCCGCACCGATGCGGCCGACCTCGTGTCCGACCCGGGCGGGTTGACCCCGGAGCAGGTCCGGAGGCTGGGCGAGGCGGGTGCCCTGACGCCCGCACAGCTCGATGCAGTGAACAGCGGAAATGCCGCTACCATCCCCGCGTCCCAGATGGAGTACCTGAACCAGGTGAGCCGGTCGCTCGACGGGAAGAGTCCGCAAGAGATCCAGCACATCATGGAGAAGCTGCCGCCCGACGCCCAACGCTCTCTCGCAAACTCGCTCCAGCTCATCTCGAACGAGAAACTCACGGCCACCGTCACCGGCGACTCCGAGGTGCCGACCAAGGGCGGAGGAGGCCTGCTGCCGGACAAGATGCGGGAATCGCTCACCCGGGACGACCTAGTCATCCGAGACTTCAAGATGGTGGGCTCCTCGGGCGCCTCCAGCGTCGAACTCAACGGTGTCGCGGACAATCAGGCCATCGCGAAGATCGTCGAGGCCGGTGATCCGCAGTACCAGGTCGGCAGCGGCCTCGATCAGCACCTACTCGACGTAGGTCGCCAGTACCTCGACGCCCAGGTCGCGCACGAACAGAACCCCAATCACAAGTTCGAGTACTTCACCGTCGACGGCCGCGGCACCGAGAACACGGCCATCACCGAAGGCATCTTCGCAGCCGTCGCGGACGACAAGATCGCCGTCGAGAATGCGGTCACTCATCCCGACATCGGCCAAGGACTGGTTCGCGATGTGCTGCTTCACAATTGGTCCGACAACGGGCAGGCAGCCTCGACGCTCTTCGAGTTCGGGGCTAGTGATGCAACCGTCGAAGACACGAACAACCCGGCGGACGTCGCCACCGCCACCCGCACCGGGAGCATCATGTCGGCCGTCGCGGAAAACATGAGCACCGACTGGGACACGCTGAGGAACATTCCCGGTACCGAAGGCCAGTCCGTCGGGCAGGTCAACCCGGACCTACTTCGGACCGTGTCCCACAGCATGAGCCCGTATGTCGGAGACCTCGCCGGTGCCGGGAGGCCCGAGACGCCCGGATTCGATATCGGCACCTGGGCAGATCCCGCCGACAACAACCACTTCGGCGGCTCGTCGAACGTTTTCGCGGTCCTCAACACCGACCCGGAGGCAGGAACACATTTCACCCAGTCGTCGATGCAGGAAATCCTCGCCGCAGAGGGTCGGTATGCGCACGACCCCTCGGCGCCCCTCTCCGGTGGCGACCTCTCCACAGCGGGTCGAATCCACGGCCTCATGGACAGAGGGCTGCTCCTCTCGACCGAGGACAGCTACAGCGACAAAGCCGAACAGGCGCAAGCCATCTACGACCGCAAAGCAGCGGCGTACGGCGCCCTGACGAGCCTCGGAGGCCTCGGAATAGACAGACTCCCAGGCGGTGAATACATCAACACCATGATCGACGCGGGCGGCGACCCTCTGAAGGACGCCATCATCGGCAAGGCACCCGGCCCGGCACCGTCAGTCGCCCTCGAAGCACCCGACTTCTACCGCGATTACTACAACATTCTCCAAGCCGCACCCGTCCTTCCCGAGTCGTTTCGACGGGAGTATTCGTGGGCGTTCGATGGGTCCGGGAATCTACTGCCGTGGGATGACGTGCGGTCGAAGCCCGACTTGGCCTTTAGTATGAAAGATGGCTACCAAGACATGTTCAATCAGCTCGGAGACCCTGCCGACGGCAATGGCGAGCGCATCCGCAATGGCTACGACGATGTCGTCCGCAATGACGGTTAATCGGGGCGCGCTGATAGTGTGCAGCGCGGTGGCGACGCTGATTTTCGCATCAGGATGCGGGACCGAGCCTCATTTTGAACCGGCACCGACACTAGGCACGCAAGATCGAGAAGTATTGTATTCCCACGTTTGGTCAGCCGATCCGGGGATTGATCTATTTGGCCGTGGTGCCGAATTGGTAAGAGCTACTTACGAGGCCGGCAATTACACGACCTTCGTGGGTCTCGAGAACTCGTATTCTGGGTTCGGTAGAGCGGTGGGTGGCGAAGCCCACCACACCGATCCTGACATCGAATATTTCATGACCTCACGCACAGTCGAAAGCGATACGCAAGCCGAGGGAACAAGTTTCGGGCACATCACCGCCTATCAGTCCACCGAAACTTCGGTTGCCGCAACGGTCTGCCATTACTACCTTTTCCCGGAAAGCGGTACGAATATTTCGCTCAATCCGCTCAAGATGGCATTCCGTATCGAACTGGAGCGAGCCGGGGTGGACGCCGGGCCGGCTGGCATCCCCGATACCGACCCCGCCCGGAAGGACCCGCGCGCACACCGAGTACCGACATGGAATGTGTTCGGCGATTGGAAGATCACCAGGCTTCACTACTTGCGCCAGTTGAACGGAGACGTCATCCCCCGGGGCTGCACCGACTGGTGGCGGCAGCAGTTTCCGAACTTCAGCCCGAACGCGGGCGGCAACCTCGTTCCCCCACCCGGATTCGAACCCCCCACCATGCCGGTGGCCGTGCAGTATCCGGAGTGGATCGGGCCCACAGATGCCCAGTAGACATCCCCGTCGTGGCGAGCAAACCGACATACGCCGGTTCTCCTCGGGGGCCGCCACGGTTGCTGTCTTGGTTATGATGAGCGCATGCGGCACCAACGCCGAGGAGCAGGCGGTACCCCCGCCGACGACTTCGCAGCCGCCAGAGATCCTTTACACCAACGTGTGGTCCGCCGATCCGGGGATCGACCTCCTCAGTCGCAATGCCGAACTCGTACGCGCCACATATGAGGCTGGAGAGCTCACGTCCTTTGTCGGCTTGGAGAAGTCATATTCAGGATTCGCGGACGCCGTTGGCGGGCCCGCGCGGCGCGGCAACCCCGACAAGGACGATTTTTCCACCTGGCTCGAGCCTGAGGACACCCGCCAGGTCGCGGGAACGAACTTCACGCACCTCACCGACTGGGCAACCACTGATTCGCAGGTGGGAGCGACGGTATGTACATACGCACTCTTCACCGAGCCCGCCCCGAATATGACACTGAACCCACTCAGTGTGGCTTTCCGCATCGAACTCGAGCGAACGGACGAGGAGCCCGGGCAAGCTGGCATCCCCGACACCGACCCCGCCCAGGAGGACCCCCGCGCACACCGAGTACCGACATGGAACGTGTTTGACGGTTGGAAAATCACAAAACTTCTCTACCTCCGGCTGCTGACCGATGACGTCATCCCTCAGGGCTGCACCGATTGGTGGCGGCAGCAGTTTCCGGCTTTCACTGAGAACCCTTCGGGCACTCTGGCCGCTCCACCCGGATTCGAACCCCCCACCATGCCGGTGGCCGTGCAGTATCCGGAGTGGATCGGACCCACAGATGCCCAGTAGACATCCCCGTCGTGGCGAGCAAACCGACATACGCCGGTTCTCCTCGGGGGCCGCCACGGTTGCTGTCTTGGTTATGACGAGCGCATGCGGCACCAACGCCGAGGAGCAGGCGGTACCCCCGCCGACGACTTCGCAGCCGCCAGAGATCCTTTACACCAACGTGTGGTCCGCCGATCCGGGCATCGATCTGTTGCAGCGAGGTCCAGAGCTGGTGCGGGCGACGTACGAGTCCGCTGACTACACAAGGTTCGCCGGGCAGTCCCGCTCCTTTCCGGGCTATCCCGAAGCGGTCGGTGGCCCCACACGACGAAGTAACACCGACAAGGAAGACTTTTTCACCTCGGCCGAACCAGGTGGAGACGAGCAAACCGCCCTCACCAACTTCCTCCACATCACCGGCTACGCCGAGACGGCCACCGGTATCGGGGCGACCGTATGTAGCTACAACCTGCATGCCGACCCCGGTGTGAATCTCAGCGTCGAAGGTCTCAACCTCGCTTACCGGATCGAACTCGAGCGGATCGGCGAGGACGGCCTACCCGGCATTCCCGATACCGACCCCGCCCGACACGACCCCCGCGCCAACCGACTGCCGTTGTGGAACGTATTCGACGGCTGGAAAATCACCAAGCTCCGTTACCTGCGACCGATGAAGGGAGACGAGATGCCGCAGGGTTGCATTGATTGGTGGCTACGACAACTCCCGGGTTTTACGCAGAACGCGTCCGCGGTCGTTGTCCCCCCACCCGGATTCGAACCCCCCACCATGCCGGTGGCCGTGCAGTATCCGGAGTGGATCGGGCCCGCGACGCCGGAGTAGGCGACGTCACCGCCCGGGAGTGCAGGTGCTCGTCAACCGCTCAGAGTCGGCGGCGTCGCCGGTCGTCGATGTAGAACAGCACGAGTGCCCCGCACAGAAGGGCGGCTGGGATCCAGGCGGCGGCTCCGCCGAAGTAGCGGGTGGCGAACGCCCCGAGGACGGCTCCACCGGCGAAGCTGCCGACGATGGCGGCGTACACCCGCGTGTGCTGGCGCGATTCGGGGACCTTCTCGATGTATCCGGCGTACGCCGACTCGGTGAAGCGCATGAGGTTGCCCGTGGTGGCGACAGCGATGTACGAGAGTGAGCCGATGGTGCGGAACAGACCGAACTGCATGGCCGCCACGAAAGAGATGGGTACGGTCACCGCCGCGTTGGGGACGTTCGCGGGAACGAACGCGACCGCGACGAGGACGACGATCTGCGCGACCATGGCGATCCGGATGGGGTGATCGAAGACGCTGTGGGCGAGTTCGCCTTTGAGTAGGTGTGCGAATGCGACACCGACGATGAAGGCGAGGATCGGCCACAGGTGTGCCCGTGCGGCGTGGAAGTGCCGCTCCGACAGGTCGATGGCCATGAGGATGACGTTGCCGGTCTGGGCGTTCGCGAAAACTCCGCCGCGGCTGATGTAGGTGTAGGCGTCGAGGAAGCCGCCGGCTGCGGTGAGCAGCAGAGCGAACCGCAGCGTCGTGGATGTCTTCGGCACTTCCACCTGACCACCCCTACCCAGTCGGACTCGTCTTGCAGCCTAGAGGTCCGACGCCAGCGGGATCTCCGACTCCGCCCGATCCGACATCCACTCCCGCAGCACTTTCGTGGCGATCACATCGTCTTCGTTGTATTGCAGGAGCCGCTCGCGCTGGGTGAGGTCGGGTTCACCGTCGTAGCCGACGGCTTCGCGGTACCAACTCATCGAGGCCTCACCGCCGGCGTCGGCGTCACGCCACCTGAAACCTGCGACGGGAGCGATCTTCTTCAGTCCTTTGCCGCCCGGGCAGATGAATTGATCGCTGACCGCTTGATAGATGTCGACCCATTGCGGGCTGTCGATGAACTCACGGATCTCGCCCTCGGTGGGGATGCCCGGGACTCCGGCGAATCGGCGGGCCGAATCGAGCAACCATTTGTCCTCGGCCGCACGTGAATAGCAGTAGGCGGCGAACGTCTTGCCGCTCAGGGCTGCAGCCTCCCGTTCGGCCATCAGCCACGTCCAGAACTCGGCGAATGACCGCGCCTCGTCCTGTGTCGGTACGGGGTCCCAGCTGACGAACGATCGATATACCGACACCCCGTCCATATTGAGCAACGTTCCCCACAGGTAGGCACCGTGTTCCTGGTAGCTCTCCATGTCGACGTCGATCTCGATGTCGGCGCGGGTTACCCGGATCTGCGGAAAGCGCCGGACCAGTGGCGCACCCGCCAGCCAGGCTTTTGCGGTCACCACAGCGTCCTCGAACGCACCGTGCGGCCAGTCCTCGAGAGGTTCGCGGTCCCAAGCGGCAAGGTCGTCGATGGTGTGACAACCGGCCTCGCGCAGCATGTCTGCCCGCGACCCGGTGGCCACCAGGCTCACGTCGTGCGTCAGCGTCAACTGTTCTTCGCAACCGGGCCACCAGGGGCACGACCGACATTCGCCGATCCGGGACGGCACCGTCGCCGATTCCCCCCGCGCCACGGACAGTCGGTCGGCGAAACGCTCGTCGTAGTCCGCGAGGATGGTGCTGAGATCGTGCACGAAGATCACGTCGGAGCCGTATCCGATCGCCCCGGCCAGGCGGGCCGGACTGGCCAACCCGTGCCGCTCGAGCATCCGGTACACCTGTGCCACACGCATCTGGTCGCGGACCTGGCTGCGGGGCTTCCTGCTCGGATCCTCGCGTGGCTCCCACTCGAACATGCCGGACGTCGTCGCGCCCCGACCGGGATCGGTGACCTTGTGATTGACGACGATCACGGGGATGTACCCGCCGCGGTCCGCGTCGCGGATGAGGATCTCGCAACGGGCCTTGCGGCCGGTGTCCCGTTCGAGCGGCAGCACGGCGCCCCAGATCCGGTCCGCGCCTGCCCTGCACGCGGCCACCGTGTCTTCGGCACGAGTGCGCATGCTGCGTTCGGCGTCGATCACTACCCACCGCTCGGGATCGTGTTCGACGAGAAGCCGACGAATGTCTTCGCGGCGGGCGGCGGCCGCATCCTGCCGCTGTCGGACGCCGATGTCCTCCGGCGCAGCGGCGAGGGCTGCGGGGAAGGCGGCGTCGAGATGCACACGGTGACGGCACCGCGTCAGTGCGCTGGCATCGATCACCGGCCCGGGCACCTGTCCGGGAGAGGCGCCGGGTTCTGTTTGCTGACCGATATGGGAACACACGATGACGAAGATTATGTGCTCCCCTAGGCTGATCCCGAAGCACCGGATGCAGTTGGTAGCGTGGGCTGCGCAGAAACACCAGGAAAAGGGGTCTTTTCGATGGGGTTGTTGAAGAAACGTAAGTCCCGAGCCACCCGTAAGGCAGAAGCGAAGGCACTCAAGCACAAGGCGGGAGTGGAAGCGAAGCTGAAGGCACGCAACGAACGCAGGCGGGACAAGGCCGCGTTCAAGTCCGCGCGCAAGCTCGAAGCTGCCGAACTGAAATCACAGAAGAAGATCGAGAAGGCTCAGATCGCTACCCTCAAAGCTCAGGAGAAGGCGGCCGCCCAGAAGGGCTTCACCGTAGCCTCCGTTCGCAAGTATCTCGGTGTCGCGCGGCTCCTCACGCCCGTGCTGCTTCCCATCGTCTACCGCGCCGCAACCGTCGTGCGCGGCCAGATCGACGCCAGGCGCGCCGATCGCATGGGCGTCGGCATCGACCAGCTCGCCAACTTCACCGGTCACGGTGCCAAGCTCAGCGCCCGCATCGCCGGTGCCGAAAGCTCCACCACCGAGATTCTCGGTCAGAAGCCTGACGACGCCGAGACGCAGAAGTTCGCCGGCGCAATCCGCGAGCGCCTCGGTGATCTGAATACCGCCGTCCGCGCGGCGGAACAAATGCCCCAGGCGCGCCGGAAGGCCGCTCACCAGGCCATCTCGTCCGAACTCGACGGTGTCGAAGCGGATCTCCTCGCCCGCCTCGGCGTGCGCTGACCGACTTCGGCGCACTTTCATGTCCCCCGCCCGCTCCGACGCGACCGCCACCCTCAGAGGCGCGGCCGTCGGTGCGCTTTCGGCCGGTCTCGCGGTCGCGGCGCACGGCGCGGGTGGGGGCGGATTTCCCGCATCGGCAGCACTGACGTTGCTGCTCCTCGCCTGTAGCGGCGTGGGCGCGATTACCGCGAACCTGCCGCCACGTTTCCACAGCAACTCGGCCCTTCTCGGCGCGCTCGGTTTCGGACAGGTCGCCGGCCACCTCACGCTCGCAGCTACAGCACACGTGCACGCAGTTCTCCCCACTGCTCCGATGCTGCTGGCGCACGCAGCCGCCACCGTCGTCTGCGCGTTGCTCATTGCCAGCGCCGAACGGCTCTACCGTTCGCTGGTCCACGTATGGCGGGTGGTGTTACGCGGGGAACCTCGACCCGTCGCGGTCGCTGCTGCCCTCCCTCACCCCGTCCCCCGCAGAAACCCCGTCGACGCACTGCTCCGAGCGAGCATCTCCCGTCGCGGTCCCCCTGTTCTGGTCTGAACCTTCATCTCACTTCGCCTTCAGACCAGTAAGGACCTTTCTTCGATGAACTCCCTAGTTTCGCGTGCCCTTTTCACCGCCGGCGCCGCCGGTGGTGCCATGTTGCTCACGGCCGGTGTTGCCGCCGCACACGTGACGGTCGCGGCTCCGGGCGCCGAACAGGGCGGCTACTCCGTCCTGACGTTCCGGGTGCCCACCGAATCCGAAACGGCGTCCACCACCGCGCTCACCGTGACACTTCCCGGCCTCAAATCGGCTCGCACCGAACCGCTGCCGGGCTGGACGGCCGTCGTCGCCAAGGACCCGGGATCCAAGCTCGCGACCTCGGTGACGTGGACGGCCGATCCCGGTGTCGGGGTGGGACCCGGCCAATTCCAGCAATTCGTGCTGTCGGCCGGACCTCTGCCCGAACAGGACGAGGTGTCGTTCCCGGCAGCACAGACCTACAGCGACGGCAACGTCGTCAACTGGGATCAGCCCGCCGGCCCGGACGGTGCCGAACCGGACAAGCCGGCACCCACGCTCACCCTCGCGGCCTCCAGCGGGGAAGACGGCAGCCACGACGTCGTGTCCTCGTCGGCCGATGACCACGAGGTGGCGGCCGCGGGAACCGACGACACCGCCCGTTGGTTGGGTGGCGTCGGACTCGTCCTCGGCGCGCTGGGTGCGGCCCTCGGTCTCGGCGCACTAGTTCGAAGTCGTCGCTCATGATGGCGCGCGCAACGCTCACCTCGGCCAAGGTGATCGCCGTCGGACTGCTGGCGATGCTGGCGAGCATGCTCGGTGTCGGCTCCGCCGCCGCCCACTCGGTGGTGCTCAGTTCCAACCCGGAGAACGGTGCGCAGATCGCGGCAGCGCCCGAACGGGTGAGTGTCACGTTCAACGAGGCGCTCCAGGAGTCGTTCGCGTCGCTCACCGTGGTGGGCCCCGACGGCAACCTGTGGACCAAGGGCGACCCCTCGGTCGAAGGGGCCACCGTGAGCGCGGAGCTCGGTGAACTGGGCCAGGCCGGTGACTACACCATCGCCTTCCGCGTCACCTCCGCCGACGGACATCCGGTGAGCGGAACCCGAACGTTCACGCTCACCCAGGCGGGGTCGGGAACACCGGGCGCCGCCGCCGACAGCTCAGGTGATTCGGGCTCCGGAGGCATCCCGTTGTGGCCGTTCGTCGGCGCGGGTGTGCTCGTGTTCGGTGCCGGGCTGTGGTTCGCGCTCCGCACACCGCGCGAGCGGAACTGAGCACGGTGGGCACGGTGCGGCAGTGGTGGCTGCTGTTCGCCGTGCCCACCTCGCTCGTGGGTGTTGCCGGTGGGTGGGCGCTGGCTCGACCGGAAGACCCCAGCCCCTCGAGCGCTGTGCGGGCTCTGTGCCTGATCCTGGGGTCGGTGGTCCTGGGACTGGCCGCACTCGGGTGGTGGGGCCGGACGGACATCCGTCCCCTCGTGCAGGACGCCAACCTGTGGCGACTGTTGACGGCCGTGGCCGGATCGTGGATGGCCGCCGAGGCGGTCGTGTTCGCCATGACGGCGGCGGAAGCCGACGCCCTCCCCCTGTCCGGATTGACGGTCGGCCGGTTCGGTGCCTACGTCACCGACATCAGTGCCGGACGTATCGACCTCGCCGTCTTCGCGTGCACTGCAGCGGTCACCGCATGGTCGCTGTTCGCGTTCCGGCATCCCGGGGCTCGTCTTCCCGTTGCGGTCGCTGTCTTGACGGCCTTCGCCATCGTCGCGCGCCCCGTCACCGGGCACATGTCGCAGCAGGTACTCGGTTCGGTACTCGACGCCCTTCACGCCCTGGCAGCCGCCACCTGGTTCGGTCTGCTGACCGCCTTGGCACTGACGCTCCGTTCACGGGGGGACTGGTCGAGGTGGCTGCCCCGGTACTCGGACGTCGCGGTGTGGTGCGTGTGTCTGCTCACCCTGACCGGTGTCGTGGACGCTGCTGTCCGATTGGGCGGGGTGTCGGCCCTGACCGACACCGGCTACGGCCGCATCGTGGTCGCCAAGGCCGTGATGCTCGCGGCACTGCTCGCACTGGGGTGGTGGTGGCGTCGCACCTGGGTCGGCCGAGCCGCCGCGCACCGGATGAGCGCAGACGACTCCTTGCGGCGCGCCACAGTCGAGGTGGTGGCGATGGCGGTGGCCTTCGGTCTCGCCGCCGCCCTCGCCACCACTGCCTGACCCCCCTGTGAGTACTTATCAACAACCTGTTGTTAATAAGTACTCACAGGGGTCAGAACGAGCTTCCCCCGGCTGCCGCCCTTTTCACTCTCACGATGGGCGTCCGCAGCACCGGCGAGGGCAAAGGTGCGGGCGGGTGGCAGTGCCAGTGCGCCGGCCGCGGCCGCACTACCGAGGCGTCGCAGGATTTCGGCGCTCCAGTCGTCGGAGGTGCCGGAGGAGAAGGTGATACCGAGCTCGAAGGCCGCCCCGTCGGACAACGTCACGATCCGCTCGGTACCGCCGCGCAGCTCGACTGCGGCCGGCAGCCCCCCGACTCCGGCATCGAGGACGGCGTCGACACCCTGCGGTGCGAGTTCACGCACCCGCTGGGCCAAGCCGTCACCGTACGTCGTCGGGACGACGTCCAGTGCGCGGAGTGCGTCATGGTGGCGTTCGCTGGCGGTGCCGATCACCGTGACTCCTCGTTGCCGCGCCAATTGGACGGCCAGGGTTCCGACTGTTCCCGACGCTCCGTTCACCAGGAGTGTCTCGCCCTCACGCAGGTCGAGCAGTCGAAGTCCGCGATCGGCGGCTTCCCCGGCCACCGGGATCGTGACGGCGTCCGTCCAGCTCAATTCGCGCGGTTTGGGGACGATGACGGTGGCGAGCACGTAGTCGGCGTAACCGCCGGTGTCGGACCAGCCGAACATTTCGTCCCCGACCACAGCTCCGGTCGCAGACGGACCGACGGCATCGACGACGCCGGCCACCTCACTGCCCGGAACTTTCGGAAACTGCACCGACATCACCTCGGCCATCGAACCCGACCGGACCTTCCAGTCGATCGGGTTCACCCCGGCGGCGCGGACAGCGAGGCGCACCTGGTTCCCCGTGGGTTCCGGAACGGGAACGTCGACCACTTCGAGTACGTCGGGACCACCGTAAGAGGAGTAGGAGACGGCCTTCATGGTCTGCTTCGGATTCGTCATAACCACCATGTTGTCTCGCAGGGCGGTCGCTCGCCTACCCCTGTGAGTATTTATCGACAACGGGTTGTTAATAAGTACTCACGGCAGGGCCCTCACAGGGCAAGGGCGGCCTTCTTCAAATCCTCGACGAGTCCGGAGAACGCCTCGTCTCGATCCGGTCCGCGCAGGACGGCGGACGGGTGGATGGTCACGAAGACGTCGGGATCGCCGGCGACGTCCACTTCACCGTCGAGATGCAGCCGCTCCCCGCGATGCTCGGTGAGCCGGAACGCCGGTCCGAGCAGCGCCTGGGCGGCGGTGGCGCCGAGGCACACCAGGACATCGGGTTGTACCGCGTGCAGCTCGGCGACGAGCCACGGCCTGCACGCCACGATTTCGGTGCGGTTCGGTTTCTTGTGGATGCGGCGCTGACCGCGTTCGGCGGGTACGTACTTGAAGTGCTTGACCGCGTTGGTGACGTAGGTGAGATCCCGGTCGATGCCCGCCGCTTCGAGGGCCTTGTTCAGCAGCTTGCCCGCGGGCCCGACGAACGGTTGCCCCGCGCGGTCCTCCTGATCCCCCGGTTGTTCGCCGATGAGCATCATCCGGGCGGAGCGCTTGCCGGCGCCGAAGACGGTCTGCTCGGCGTCGCGGTAGAGATCGCAGCCGCGGCATCCGCCGGCGGCGTCCGACAACGCGTCGAGGTCGACGGTGTCGGGCACGAACGGCGCTGCCGACTGCTTCGTGGCTCGTGGCATGCGGGTCGAGTACCCGCGGGAGGGGTATTCATTCGCCGGACCTGCCAATTAGTTTAGCGCTAAGATATACTGAATCGACGCCTACTTCGAAAGCGAGTCCCCATGTCCATGACTGAAGTCTCCGCCCATCACCCCTACAGCCCGGCCGTGGTCGCGGGAGGGTTGGCCTTCGTTTCTGGTGCCCTGTCCGTCGACGCCGAGGGCGTTGCCGTACCCGGGCGCACCGAAGCTCTCGACGCCGCCGTGGACAGGATGGTCGATCGCCTCGCCACCGTGGGTGGACAGCTTCAGGACGTCGTGAAGCTGACCTACTACGTCACCGACCTGACCCTGCGTGAAGAGGCCAACCGGCAGTTCGAGCGCATCTTCGACGAACCGCGCCCGGCCCGCACCTTCCTCGAGGTGAGCAGCCTCCCGTACGGCGCGATCGCCGAGATCGATGCCGTCGCCGCAGTCGGTGGCCGCTGAGCGACTCCCTCGACCAGACGACCGCGGGTCCCCGTCCTCGATACACCGGACGGGGACCCGCGGCGCGTCCCCTCCTCCCGGCAATCCGATACCTTGGGACTCAACAGTTCAGGACCACAAAGTTCAGGAGGTGCCCCGGTGACGCAACGCCCGGTTCCCGACCGTGACGCCGTCGACGACATCGTCGATCAGTGGGCACGCCAGTGGCCTGAACTGGATGTGAGTCCACTGAAGGTTCTGGGCCGCTTGCACCGTTCGTACCTGCGTTACCAGGCCTCGCTGGCTGTCGTGTTCGAAGAGCACGGCATCAACATGGCGTCGTTCGATGTGCTCGCCGCGCTGCGGCGTTCGGGTCCGCCCTACCGGATGACATCCGGGCAGTTGGCGGAGTCCGCTCTCGTGACGACGGGCGGCGTGACCCTCCGTGTCGACCGACTGGAGAAGGCGGGTCTCGTCGAGCGTGAGCGGGACGCGGAAGACCGCCGGATCGTGTACGCACAGCTCACCGACGAGGGCCTTAGGGTGATCGAGAAGGTGGCGGAGGCACACTTCGCGAACGAGGCGCGAATTCTCAGTGGTATGTCCGCGAAGGATCAGGCGTCCCTCGCGGAACTGCTCCGCAAACTCGAACATTCGATCGTCGACAACCAGACGCCCCTCACCTAGGGAGACAACCAGACGCCCCTCACCTCGGGACCTGGTTCAGCAGGCCGGCCTCTCGACGAGTCCGGTGTCGCAGTCGAAGCCGATGAAGCGTTCGGCTGCGGCCGTCATCTCGACGATGAACCGACGTTGCTCGTCCGGGGAGGCGCCGATCAGGTGGGCGGCTCCCCGCCACTGCGCGTCCGACAGTTTGCGGGCGAGCTGGGCGGCCTCGGCGCAGGGCCGTGCGATCCCGGCCTCGTCCAGCCCTTCGATGAAGCGGGTGTACCGGGCCAGGATCCGGGTGTGCGCCTGCAACAGCTGCTCACCGACCACGGGGTCGACGGCCGCCCGCGCTTCGATAAGGGTGAAGAGCCGGCCGACGCTGTAGACGGTGTCGATGAATGCGGCAGTGGCCGCGCCCAGCACGGTACGAGGGTCCGCGTCCGGCGGTACCGCGGTGCGCTGCGCTTCGAGGAACTTCTCGAACACGGCGGCGGAAACCGCATGAAATGCGTCCTTCGTGGACCGGAAGTGCCGACGGAAGTCTGTCACCGACCTGCCGGCGTTCTCCGCGATGACCGCCTCCGTGGTCTTGTCGTATCCGAGCTCCGCGAAGCAACGACCCGCCGCCTCGATCAACGCACACCGATCCGCAACGCCGTCGTTTTCGTGCACCGCTCGCGCCTCCTCGTACCGGCCGGCTCCCGACGTGTCGGCCGTCACACATTCTTGGTTGACACTTCATTCAAGTCAACCCGCGCGACCTTACGCTCCAGCGAGCGCCTCCGCCTGCGCTACGGCCTGGCTCCGGTAGAGACGGCGCAGGCGGATGACCCCGAGGTCGTGCTGGTAGAGGTTCTCGGCCTGGTCGGCGTCGGCGGCCATCGCCTCGAGCATGACACGGTCCTGTTCGAGAACCGCCCAGTGCCGCTCCTCGAGTTTCGTGCGGTAGAGGAAGCGCCAGACGTCGCGCTCCCAGCCCTCCACCCGGCGGTACCGCCAGAAGAAGACGGCGGTGGTCTCGGCGTCGATGGGTGTTCCCATCCCGACGATGCCGAACGATCCGCCGGGGCCTGCGGTGGGCGGGTACGGGATTTCCAGGTCGACCCAGTCGACTCCGGTCCGGCAGAATTCCACCCAGTCGAAGTTCACGCCGCGCTGGTCGGTCTTCTCGAAGAAGAACCCGCGATCGGTTTCCCGGATGCGGAACTTGGCGGACGTTTCCCCGCCGAACATCGAATGCGACTCGCGGTGCAGGAACGCGCCGTGCATCGGATCGAGGAGGTTCTCGAGGGTGAAGCGCCAGGGCGCCTTCCATTCGGCGTAGCAGAGGAAACGGGAAATACCGTCGTCCACGAGGCGTTCGGGGAGTTCGAGGGGACCCGGTTCGGCGTCCGGATCGGTGCCGAACCATGCCAGGACGGCGCCGGCCACCTCACGGACCGGGAGGCTGGTGACGAGCCGCTTGCCCTCGAGATTGCACCCGGGCATTCCCGGCACGGACACGACGGTTCCGCCGCCGTCGACCTGGACCCCGTGATATTTGCAGGCAACCCGGTCACCGAGGTGCTGTCCCTGCGACAGCGGTGCTCCGCGGTGCGGGCACCTGTCGGCGAGCATGCGGAGGCTTCCGTCGGACTGACGAAACAGAAGCCAGTCCTCGCCGAGGCGTCGCACCTTCTTCATGTCGCCACGCGCGACGAAGTCCGAGGGACAGACCGCGTGCCATTGGTTCCGCATGCCGGTGGCGAAGATTTCGTCGCCGGTCAGTGCCGTCTTGTTCAGTCGATTCACCATGTTCAGGCCGCCATCCGTCGCATCTCGTCCGTGAACGTGTCGGGGGTCCACGGTTCCCCACTCGGGCTGCAGATACCGAGGTCGTTCAACCCCTTCACCAATCCCTCGAGGTGGTGCACACCGGTACCGAAGACCTCTTCGATGGCACCGGCAAGCTTGAGCTCGTACGGAGTGGGGCCCGCCGTGCCGGCCTGCCGTGGTTGCAGGTAAAGACTCATGGTTCTTCCCTTCTAGAGGTCCAGCACGAGCTCGTCGGAGCGGGCGCGGGAAACGCAGATCATCATGGTTGTGCCGGACTCCTGCTCGGCGCTCGAGAGCAGCGAGTCACGGTGATCGGGGGTGCCGCACAGGACACGGGTTTCGCAGGTACCGCAGATGCCCTCCCGGCACGAGTTGGGGACGTCGACACCGGCTTCCTCGAGCGCGTCGAGGACGGTCCTGTCGGCGGCGACGGTGGTGGATATGCCCGACCGCTCGCAGACGACCCGGACCGGCCGGTCACCGGCCAGCGTGTCGGCGGGTATTTCCTTGGCTTTGAAACGTTCGAGCTGAATGGACCCTTCGGGCCACGCGGAGGCGACGTTCTCGAGGGCGGCGAGCAGGCCCTCGGGTCCGCACGCGTAGACGAGGGTGTTTTCGCGAACCTCGCCGAGGAGAGCGTTCAGGTCGAGGATGCCGTCCACGTCTTCGGTGACGACCTGCACCCGTTCGCCGTGCGCGGACAGTTCGTCGAGGAACGCCATCGACGCGCGGGAGCGTCCGCCGTAGTGCAGTTCCCAGTCGGCGCCCATCCGCGTGGCTTCGCCGATCATCGCGAGGAGCGGTGTGATCCCGATTCCACCGGCGACGAACAGGTAGCGGGGAGAGGGGAGGAATTCGAAGTTGTTTCGCGGTGGGCTCACGTGGACGGTGTCGCCGGGACGCAGCGTCTCGTGAATGTGCCGGGATCCGCCGCGACCGTGTGCCTCGTGCAGGACCGCGACTCGGTATCCGGTCTTGTCGTCGGGATCGCCGCAGAGGGAGTACTGCCGCACGGTGCCGGCGCCCAGGTGCAGATCCAGATGGGCACCCGGGGTCCACTCGTGGACGGCCCCGCCGTCGGGCCGTTCGAGGCGGAGCGAGACGACGCCCGAGGACTCGACCCGCATCTGACGGACCATCATGGGGATGGTGTCTGCGTCTGTTGTCATCGATACTCCTGCACTCGGCATTTCCTTAGTGCTCAATAATTTAGCACTAAGATGTATCGTGCGCCACAGTTGCAGGAATTTCGTTCCTACGAACGAGCGGTGACCCGGCCGTAGGGCCGGGTCACCTGGTACTGCTGTCGATCAGACGGTCCGCTCCCACACCCGGTGCGACCGCATCAGCGTCGTCATGCCGTCGAGCAGCTCCTCGGTCTCGTCCGCCACGACGATTCCGGGGACATCGGCCGAGATGCCGGCGCTGACGAGCAGATCGCGGCCGGCAGGCCACCCGCCGATCGCCTTGCAGTGACGGAATGCCTCGGAGACGAGCACCAGAAGCCGAGGATCGGACGGGGATGCGGCGAGGAGGATCGCATCGAATTCCACCGAACGCATCGTCAGGAACGTGCGCGACACCGGTACCGCCTCCTTCCCCGACCCGAGTTCACCGCCGTGGGGTCCGATGACCAGCGGAACCATCCCGCCCGCATCGATCTTCTTTACGGCGGCGGCCACCTCGGCGAGGTCCGACGTCTCGTCCGCGACGATGCCGATGATCCGGCCGTCGACCGGCCACTCGGCGCCCACCTGGGACAGCGCGGGGCTGACGATCGGCGGCGCCTCGTGGGCGACGGTCGGCTCGGGGGCCGGGAGTCCGAGGCCGGCAGCAACCTCCGCACACAGGCCGGTATCGATCTCGGCGAGAACGCGGAGTGTCCGCTCCTTGATGGCCTGCTCGTAGCACTTCCCCAGTTCGAACGTGTACGCCTGCGCGACGTGGGCGCGTTCGATGTCGGTGAGGCTGGCGTAGAAGAGCCGGGCCTGCGAGAAGTGGTCGTCGTAACTCGCGGGGGCGCCCCGGAGTTTCGTCGACTCCGGCATCGGCACCGGCACCTCGACGAAGGCACTGGTGTCCGCTCCGGCCAGGAACGGGCAACCCCCGTCGAGCGAATTGGGCCGGTACGGCGCGACCCCGGGGTGCACTCCCGTCTGGTGCATGCCGTCGCGCAGCATGTCGTTGACCTCGGTGTGGGGACGGTTGATCGGTATCTGCCCGAAGTTGGGGCCACCGAGGCGGCTGATCTGTGTATCGAGATACGAGAACAACCGGGCCTGCAGCAGCGGATCGTCGGTCACGTCGATGCCGGGAACGAGGTGGCCGGGATGGAACGCCACCTGCTCCGTCTCGGCGAAGAAGTTGGTCGGGTTCGCCGTCAACGTCATGACGCCGATCGGCTGCACCGGAGCCAACTCTTCCGGCACGATCTTGGTGGGGTCGAGGAGATCGATTCCGTCGAACATCTGGTCGGGAGTGTCCGGGAACGCCTGGATTCCCAGCTCCCACTGCGGGTAGGCACCGGCTTCGATCGCATCGGCCAGATCGCGTCGATGGAAGTCGGGGTCCATGCCGTTGATGATCTGCGCTTCCTCCCAGACCAGCGAGTGCACGCCCAGCTTCGGCTTCCAGTGGAATTTCACCAGAGTGCTCTCGCCGTCTGCATTGATCATGCGGAAGGTGTTGACGCCGAAGCCTTCCATCATCCGATACGACCGCGGGATGCCCCGGTCGGACATGTTCCACAGCGTGTGCGCCGTCGCCTCGGTGTGGAGGGACACGAAGTCCCAGAAGGTGTCGTGGGCGCTCTGGGCCTGCGGAATCTCGCGGTCGGGATGCGGTTTGCCGGCGTGAATGATGTCCGGGAACTTGATTCCGTCCTGGATGAAGAAGACCGGAATGTTGTTTCCCACCAGGTCGAAGGTGCCCTCGCTGGTGTAGAACTTGGTGGCGAAACCACGGGTGTCCCGGACGGCGTCTGCCGAACCACGCGAGCCGAGAACAGTCGAGAACCGGACGAAGACGGGAGTTTCGACGTCCTTGCCGAGGAAGGCGGCCTTACTGATCGGCTCGGCGGCGCCGTAGCCGCGGAACACACCGTGCGCAGCAGCGCCCCGGGCGTGGACGACCCGCTCGGGAATCCGTTCGTGATCGAAATGGGTGATCTTTTCTCGCAGATGGTGATCCTGAAGGAGGGTCGGTCCCCGCTTCCCCGCTTTGAGCGAGTGGTCCGTGTCGTACAGACGCGCCCCCTGCGCGGTCGTGAGGTACTCGCCCTTCTGTCCCCTCGCCGTCTCCGCACCCTTGACGGGCTCACCCGTCGCGGTCCGCAATGCAGGCGACCGCTGATCGGATTTCGGTGGAAGCGGCTCTCTGGGCTCGGTCGGCTCGTCGACCGACGGTGTTCCCGATCCGGGTGTTCCTGGAATCAGCGGCTTCTTCTCGGACACGTAAGTTCCCCTTCGCTGTCGCTCGAGCAAGGCCGGTGCCGCATCGCTGTTGTACGGCGCCGCTCTCGATGCAGAGTGCCCAGACGGGAGCCTCGCAACCCATCCCCTGGTCGCACCCGTGGGACGCGGGGTCAGTGCCGGCCGGCGTACCGTTCGCGTTCGGCTTCGAACCGTTGCTCGTAGGCGGAGGCGAGGTCGTGCAGCGCTTGGACGCAGTCGCCGGTGAAGGCCGGTGCATGCATGGGTGCCAGGGTTCGGGGTTCGAGGTCCGCCAGCGCGCGGATGGTCGGTTCGAGCGCCGGTGTCAGGCACGTCGCCCTCCCGTTGTCCTCACCCTCCAGTGCCGGACCGAGTAACTCCTCTTCGGTCAGGGCGGGGTGATGACCGAACGCGGTGAACAGATCTCCGCAGAACAGGGTCGACGTCGTCTCCTCGAACATGAGTCCCGCATCCCAACCGTGCGGGACATGCGGGGTGTCGATGTGACGCACCCGCCGCGTCCCCGTCTCGAGGACGTCGCCGTCGTCGAGGGGCTGCGGCATGCGGTCGGCCAGGTCGTTCACCTGCACGAAGCAGCCCATCGCCCCGTGCGCGACCTCGGCGTGCGGCGCCACCCCCAGCCACGAGTTCATCGCGCCGCACTCGTCGGCCTCGACGTGGCCGAACGTGATCCATCGCAATCGGTCGAGTGGGATCAACCGAGCGACCGCCTCGGATGCCGAGGGGAAGAGGAACCGCTGTCCGGTGTGGAAGAGCAGCGGTTCCTCACCGTCGAGGAGAAACTGGTTCATGATCAGGTTCGCCTCGTCGATGTACGTCGACATGCGGTAGATGTCGGGTGCGATCTCGGTGATCGTGGTGTCCATGTCCGGCCTCCGCAAGGGTGACGGTGTCCTGGAACACCACCCTCCCCCTCCCCGTTCGCGGAGACAAGGGAACCGGCACGACTCGCCGACTCTTGGCCTAGGTCGCCCCGCCTACACGGCGGCGCGATCGGCGGCGACCACCTCGCCGATCTCCGGGACCACGGCATCGCGGACCCGGATCGACCGCGGGAGGAGTCCGTTGGCCAGCAGGAGATCGGCGGCGTGTTGCTGTTCGTCCAGGAATTCGTCGGTCACCGGGTGGATGCCGAAGGGCCGGCCGCGCAGCGCCGCTTCCCAGGCATCGAGACTGGCGGTGCCGCCGCGCCGCTCGACGTCCTCGACGAAGAACTGCGCCGCTTCGCGTGGGTGTGCCTCGATCCAGGCGTCCGAC
The DNA here is from genome assembly GCF_033142305.1 of Rhodococcus sp. IEGM 27. Lineage (NCBI taxonomy): Bacteria > Bacillati > Actinomycetota > Actinomycetes > Mycobacteriales > Nocardiaceae > Rhodococcus > Rhodococcus sp. IEGM 27. The sequence continues at coordinate 344,467 of NZ_JAWLSG010000006.1, forward strand.
TCCTGCAGCGCCTCGACGACGGCCCGCAGCTGTTCGGCGTTGTTTTCCGCGAAGTCGCGGCGGGTGAACCACAGCGAGGGGTGGCTGAAGAGTCCGTCCGTTTCGACGAGCGTGCGCAGTGCGTGCTCGGCTTCGATCTCCGCCAGCCCCGGGTATGCTCCGACCCACGCATCGATGGTTCCGTTGACGAGTTCGGCGCCGCCTCCGCGCACGTCGGTGTCAACGGGAACGATGTCGGACCAGGTGAGCCCGGCCCGGTCGAGCGCGAACAGGAGCAGCGTCGTCTGCCATGAGCCGTGTGCGATGCCGACGCGCTTTCCGCGAAGATCCTCGACGGCGTCGATGCCGGACTCCGCCTTCACGACGAGGCGGCCGTTCTCGATGCGGGGCCCGGAGATGCCGATGTAGACGAGGTCACGGTCGTGCGCCAGGCCGGTGATCGGCGGGGTGAAGCCGGTGCCGATGACGTCGTATCCGCCGTCCTCGAACAGCCAGTCGGAATGCAGGGTCGGAAGGGCGTTGGTGGGATCGACGGGCGGCTTCGACGGAAGGTCGCGCAGATCCACCCATTCGACGTCGGGTAACCGACGCTCGAGGATTCCGGTGTGCCGCAGGACGAAGAGCGAGTTGTTGTGCGGGAAGTATCCGACACGGACTGTCATGGCCGTTACCTGTTCTGTTCGGTTGAGGAAGGTGAGGACATCAGAGGAGGCCGCGTCGGCGGGCCTCGTCGGCGAGGTTCGAGCGTCCCCACTGCACGGCGAGGTTCGAGGGGTCGAATTCGACAGAACCGCCGAGAGATTCGGCGATGGCCTGGAATTGTGCGCCCTCTTCGAGGAGAACGACGAATTTTGCGAGCTCGAGCAGGCCGCTGCGGCCGATCACGTTCACACCGCCGTTGGCCTCGAAGATGGCCACGAGGTCCGGGTCGTCCTGCAGGCGTTCGAGGATGAAGTCGCCGGCCGACTGCGAACGATCGATGTGCGGCGGAATCTCACGCGAGAGCGTCAGTCGCTGTGACGCCGCGTACCGGATCGGCAAGGTGCGGTGGGTTTGCGCCCAGCCGCCGAGCCACGGGGTGTGGATGTGGACGACGCTGGTGATCTCGGGATGCTGCCGGAAGACGGCGGCGTAGCCGGTGACGAATCCAGCGGAACCGTTACCCGACAGCACGTCACCGTCGAAGGTCGCCACGACCGGCGACACATGGGGATCATCAGCCCACGGACCGGGATCGTTCAGCGCGACCGCGATCTCGGTGCCCGGGACCCGTTCGACGAAATTGACGGTGCCGTTGGCCGACACGGTACCGGTGCTCCGGAATACGACGAAAGCCTTGTCTGCGTCGCGCCGCGCTGCCTCCACGAAGGTAGTGACGTCGGAGTTCACGCGATTTTCGGTTGTAGTCATGGTGTGTCCTGTCCGGAAGTGGGAAGTGGTTGGCGTTGCAGGAGGGGAAGAACTTCTTCACCCACGCGGTATGCCTCCTCGAGGTGAGGATTGCCGGCCAGGATGAAGGCGTCCACGCCGAGCGCACGCAGTTCGTCGAGACGTTCGGCGACCTGTTCGTAGCTGCCGACCAGTCCGAACGCCGGGCCGCCGCGGATGAGGCTGAACCCGCACCACACGTTCGGCTGCACTTCGAGATCGCGGTACCCGGTGATGTGTTCGGGCACCCACCCCTTGATGCGGGCCGCACCGACGGAATCACCCTGCGCCGCACGGTCGGCGGCACCCTTGTCGACGAACGCCCAGCCCTTCTCGATCTCGGCCCAGGCGGCCTCCTCGGTGTGACGAGCGACGACGTCGATGCGCACCGCGAACTTCGGTGTGCGGCCGAGCTTCGCGGAATGCTCACGCACACCGTCGAACTTGGCTCGCAGGTCGGCGTACGGCTCGAGCCAGGAGAGGTAGTAGTCCGCGTGCTTTCCCGCGGCAGCAACCGCGGCGCCGGAGGAACCGGAGAAGTACACCTCGGGAAACGGTTGGCCGGCGAGGCCGGGTGGCAGGGCGGCGCCCTCTGTGCGGAAGAAGCGGCCGTCGAAATCGAACGGACGTCCGTCCCACACGCCCCGGAGCACGTCGAGGAACTCCGAGGTCCGGGTGTAGCGGTCGTCGTGATCGACCTTGTCACCCCACCACAGTTGCGGGGCACCGCCACCGCCGCTGATGATGTTGTAGACCAGTCGCCCACCGGTGGCCCGCTGCAGGCTTGCCGACATCCTCGCCGCTTGCAGGGGGTGGAGGAACCCGGGCTGGAAGGCGACCATGAAACGGTACGTGGTGGTCTCGGCGGCCAGCGCGGCCGCGGTGGCCCACGGATCGTCCGTCATGGGGAACGACGGCAGCAGCCCGCCGAGAAAGCCGGCAGACTCGGACGCCTTCGCGACGGCCGCCATGTGGTCGATGTACCCGTATCCGTCGAGTTTACCGTTCCGGATCGCCGGCGCGATGTTGCCGGGACCGTATCCGCCCGCATCGCCACGGTTGTAGCGCCGGGGGGTGCGCAGTGACGCGTGGTCGCCCTCCATGCCTATGCGCCAGTAGAAGTCGATACTCATGCGTGTGCCTCCTGACCGGCGAGGGTGCGTCCGGCGGGGTCGACGAGATGGAGCAGGTGTTCGCCCGCCCGGTGAAGTTCCTCGATGTGTGGTCGGCCGGTGAGGACGAAGCCGTCGATATGCCGGAACGACGACAACTCGCGGGCCACGTCCTCATAGCTGCCGATCAGGCCGATGGGCTGGTCGTAGCCGAGGCGGTCGAACCCCGACCACTGGGAGTTCTCGCGTGCGAGAGCGCGGCTGTCGCCGTTCACACCGTCCGGGTGCGCCTCCCGCCACAGCCGTTCCACGCGCGCCCACGCCTCGTCCGTCGTCTCCCGCGCGATGATCGGCAGCCGCAACAGCTTTCGCACCGACCTGCCGTGCTCGAGTGCACGGTCGGCCAGGGTGCGCGCGGATGTCTCGTGCCCGGTGTCGGTCAGCACGAATTGGTGGACGTCACCGTGCTTGGCAGACAACGTCACAGCCTCGTCCGAATTCCCGATGAGGTGCACGACGGGGAAGGACAGTCCGGAGAGGATGCCGCGGAATCCGCCGTCGATCACGTCGTAGTGGTTCCCGGCGAACTCGTATCCGGTGCCACCGAATCCGCCCGGAAGGACCTCGCTGTCGTTCCACACGCCGCGAGCCACGGTCAGGAACTCGTCCGCACGCGCGTAACGGTCCCGACCGGTCACCCGGTCGCCGCGGGCGCGGGCGTCGGCCGGGTCGGTCTCGACCTTCAGTCGCCACTCGAGCCGTCCACCGGAAAGCCTCTGCAGGGTCGCGGACATCTTCGCCGCGTACACCGGAGTGCCGAATGCGGGATGGAATTCGACCGCGACCCGCGCGTGCCGGGTCTGCCGCAGTGCCGCCGCGGCCACCACCCAGGATTCTTCGCCCGACGGGTCGTAGGGAGCGATCACTCCGTCGACTCCCGACAGTTCCGCGGCGTGGATCACCTGGGCGAGTTCGTCGAAGGGCCCGAGCTTGCCCGGGCGCAGGTCGGTGGCGACCGTCGCCCGACGATCGGCCCCGAAGCCGCCGCGAGTGTTCAGCTCGGATGCGACCCGGCGTCCGTCACCGCGGGACGGTAACTCCCAGTAGAAGTCCGTCACGTCGTGGGCTCCTTCTCCGCGGCGAGCTGTGCCGTGGCCTGCTCGAGGGGTTCGCGCGCCACCCAGGATTCGAGGTCGAAATCGCTGGCGAGGAAGCCGTGGGCGTACAGGAACTGTTTCTGGACGCCGAGAAGGTCGACCCGCTCCTCGGACAGGTTCAGGTGGAGCCCTTCGTGGAAGTTCTCGCCGTACGCCGCGACAACGCCTTCCGGCCCGGACTGTGTCTCGGTCTGAAAGATGGCACGTACCTGTTCCACGTTCGCCGCCGCCCAGTCCGCGGCACGCAGGCTCTCGGCGAGGAAGCCGATCACGATGTCGGGGCGGTGTTCGAGGAGGTCGGCGTGCACGGTGACCGGGCGTGGGGTGCCGTTGTTCACCCGATCCCGCAGCGTGGCAGCGGAATCGAGGTCGACCGCGACGACCAGCCCGTGCTGCCGAGCCACGTCCTGGGCGCGGGCGCCCTTGACGTACACGGCATCGACATCACCCGCCAGCAGTGATTCGATGCCCCAGGTGGTGTTGCGGTCGGGATTGGCGGTGCGCACCTGCGGAGCCGCCGTCGTCGCAACTTCCACCAGCTTCACGTCCGCGAAGGAGAGCCCGCCGAGGCGCAGCGCGGAGGCGACGCCGTGCAGTGCCATCGCACGCGGGAAGCTCCGCGCCCGGTCGGCGGCCCAGGCGGGGATGCCGACCCGCAGCCCGGCCAGGTCGGCGGCCGCGCGGATGCCGGACTCCGGGCGCACGAGAATCGCCTGCGCCTCGTCGATCCAGGTGAGTCCGATCAGCCGGGTGGGTGAACCTTCGGCGCGTGCGGCGAGGGCCGGAACGTTGCCGCCTTCACGGATGAGGCCTGGCAGTCGGTGATCGAAATGTCGCACGGCCAGTTCGGGACCAGCGTCCTGCAGGACACCGAAACCGACCCCGGCGGCGTCCGCGGTCCGCCCGAGCCAGCCGAGATTGTTCGCGAGGCCGCTCGCCGTGGGTACCGGGCAGCGGGTGTACCAGAGGGTGTCGAGCGCAGGTCCGGTCGTCACAGTCATGAGTTGTCCTTATCTGGTGGGGAATGGCGTCCCACTCCCAGTTGGGCGAGGAAGGTCGCGCGGTAGCGGAGCGAGTCGGGATCGTTTCTGTCCCGCGGACGCGGGAGATCGATGTCGACGTCCATCGCGAAGCCGCCGTTGTCGAGGATCAGTACCCGGTCGGCCAACCGCACCGCTTCGTCGACGTCGTGCGTGACGAGCAGAACGGCCGGGCGGTGACGGGCCACCAGGTCACCGACGAGGTCCTGCATCTGCAACCGGGTCAACGCGTCCAGCGCGGCAAAGGGCTCGTCGAGCAGCAGCAGTTCCGGTTCGCGGACCAGGGCACGGGCGAGTGCGACCCGTTGCGCTTCGCCGCCCGACAGGGTGGCGGGCCAGGCACGCTGTTTGTCACCGAGATTGACTTCGGCCAGCGCACGCTGGGCATTTTCGCGGGTGACGCGTGACCGACGTTGCCCGACCGACACATTCGCCAGGACACGCTTGGACGGGATCAGTCGCGGTTCCTGGTACACCACCGTGCGTTGCCGCGGTACCAGAACGTCGCCGCTGTCCGGTGGCTCGAGCCCCGAGAGCAGTCGCAGGAGTGTCGTCTTGCCGGTACCGCTCGGGCCGAGCAGGACCACGAACTCGCCGCGGGTGATCTCGAGGTCGATTCCGGCGAGTACGTGCTTGTCGCCGAACGACTTCCGCACACCCTTCAGCGACACGGCTAGTGGCGAGCCGGCTCGTCGTTCCGCTGCGGTGGTCGCGGTGCGTTCGCGGGGGGCGAGCGGCGGCAACGGCGCCTCGGTGGTGTTCATCGGGTCACCGACAGTTGCCGCCACGGCATCGCGAACTTCTCGATCACCCGGACGACGGCGTCGAAGATCAAACCGAGAACCGCATACAACACGATGCACAGAACCATGTAGTCGGTGCGGTTGTATTCCTGCGCGAGGGTGACGAGGTACCCGATGCCTTCGCGGGTGCCCACCTGTTCGGCGGCGATGAGCCCGGTGATGCTGAGCGACAGGCAGATACGCAACCCCATCAGCACTCCGGGCAGTGCGGTCGGCAGGATTGCGCCGAACACCAGCCGCCAGCCGGTGAGTCCGAACCCGCGGGCGGCCTCGACCATCTTGCGGTCGACGCCGCGCACTCCGAGGTAGGTGTACGCGTACATCGGAGCAAGGGTCGCCACGGTGATGAGGACGACCTTGAACGTCTCGTCGATGCCGAACCACGCGATGAACAGCGGAACGAGCGCGAGGAACGGCACCGCCCGGTTGATCTGCATCGTGGAGTCGATGAGCTCCTCACCGAGCGCGGAGAGTCCGGACAGCACTCCGAGCACGAGCCCGATGACGACGCCGCAGCCCACACCCAGCGCCGCGCGTTGCAGCGACGCGATACCGAAGTCGAGTAGCTGGCCGGACTCGTACAGCTCCGCGAAGGCCAGCCACACTGCCGGCGGTCCGGCGAGGATCTCGGGGCTGAGGATGCCGGTGGAAGACCCGATCCACCACCCGGCCACGAGCAGCGCGGGGACGAGGAAACGGAGGGGAATCGAGATCCACCGGGGCCGTTCCCGGGTGCGGCGATAGAGGGGTGTCTCCAGTGTCAGGGTTCCCGGCGCCGTGTCGCGCGCGGGTTCCGTCAGGGTCACCACCGAACTCACTTACCCTCGGCCGACGCGCTGTCGAGTGCGGCAGGGAGATCGAAGATGACGTCACTGCCCTTCAGTGGCCGCTGAATGACTCCGTTCTCGGCGAACAACGCCGCGATGGACTCCAGGTCGGCGGCATCGGCGGCCGTCGGGTACCGGAAGTTGGTGATGCGGCCGCCCAGCTCGATCGCGTCGTCGAGTCGCTGACCCGAGAGCGCCCGCGGCCCGGTCTTCTCGAAGACGTTCTCGAACGACGCAGGATCCTGGCGTTGCTTCTCCGTGAGCTGCTGCGTCACTTCAAGGAACTTCGCGACCACCTCGGGATGTTCCTCGAGCACCTCGGTACGGCCGGCGATGATGGTGCTGTCCACCGAGCCGATGCCCGCCTCGGTGGTGATTTCGACCGCCCCCTTCGCCTTCGCCTCCTGGTACGGGATCAGGAACGACGCCCAGGCGTCGACCTGCCCGGTGGAGAACGCCGACGCGGCGTCGGCCTGCTGCAACGGCACCCGCTCGACGGAGTCGATGGGAACGCCCGCCTGGGTCAGCGCCTTCAGGGTGATGTACTCGCCCTTACCGGCAGGGTTCACCGCGATCCGCTTCCCGGCGAGATCCGCGACCGTCGTGATCCCGGATTCGGGCCGGGCGATGATGCCTGCCTGATCCTTGTTGTACGGGTCGGAGGTCGCGAAGATTCGCACGCCCACATCCTTGGACAGCGCCCCCACGACCGGGCTGTACGCGCCGGTCTGGATGTCGAGTTCACCGGTGTTGAAAAGTTTGAGGTTGGAGCTGAATCCGGGTGTGGTCTTGACCCATTCGATCTTCGCACCGAGCGGTGCCAGGGCCTCGTCGTAGGTTCCGTCGCGCTTTCCGACAGCGATGGCGCCCGAGTTGCCCGGATCGAAGACCTTCAGAGTGACGTCCGCACCGGCACTGGCTCCTCCGGGCTCCTCGGAAGACCCACACGCCACCGCCAACCCGGCCAGCGGGATCATGGCGAGCGCTGCGGCGGCTCGTGGCAGTCGGCGTAAGCGGGACATGTGGGGAACTCCTTCAACGGATGAATCGTCAGGTGTGACGACCGTTGACGCTATGTCCCCCGCCTCCGATTTCCCCCTGTTTGTTTTCTACAGATCGGAAACCTTGACAAGTTCCGGAAACCCAGTTCACCGGCGTGCGCTGGGGATTCGGCACACACGATCCCCACCGTTTTCCGGCAGGCGGAAAGTATGGTGCCTTCTGCCCGGGACGCCGTTCCGGCCGACGAAAGGACCTTTGGTGACCGACTCACGTGCTGTGGGAGTTCGGACGGTGTCGCGGGCCCTGACGATGCTCTCCTGTTTCGGCGGGGGTGAGGAGCTGGGCGTATCGGAGATCGCCAAGCGCCAGGACCTCGCGGTGAGCACCACCCATCGCTTGCTTCAGTCCCTGGTCGATGCCGGCTTCCTCGACAAGGATGCGACGTCGGGCCGGTACCGCCTGGGAAGTGCCCTGGCCGCGTACGGTCAGATTTCTTACCGGCAGCACCGCATCTATCTGTCCGAGCCTTATCTCGAGCAGTTGGCGGCCACCACGGGGGCGTCCGCCTCACTGGCCATGCGGCACGGTCACGAGGTCGTGCTCTTGGGCTTCAGTCGGTGGCGGGAAAGTGACGGGCACGTGCTGCAGGGTGTCCGGCTTCCCCTGCACGCCAGCGCCTTGGGCAAGGTTTTCCTCGCGTGGTCCGACACGGACGACGCCGAACTCGCCTCGCTACCGCGGACGGCCACCACGTCCCGCGCTATCACGGACGTCGCCGGAATTCGAGAGGAACTGCACCGCACCCGTGAGCGTGGATACGGTTTCAACGACGAGGAGCTGACCCCAGACTTCCGCACCATCGGGTTGCCGATACGCGACTCCGACGGGGTCGTCCGGTTCGCTCTCGGACTGCGCGGACCCACCGAGCTCATGATCGACCAACGCATACCGTTCTTCGTGGAACTCGCCCGCGTCACAGCCGGGGAGATCGCCGCCGTTCTGTTGTGAGAGGGCAGGGTGGCAGACAAGAATCGCTCAGCGGCGCTGCCCGACGCCGATCTGCACGAGGTCGTGCCCGACGGTCACGGTGCCGGAGTACGTCGATGACACGCCTCTGGTCCATTGATCGTCGATGACCTGACGGGGGTCGCCCGGTCCGATGTGCGAGAGCACCACCTGGCGGACTCCTGCTTCGGCCGCGACACGTCCTACGTCCTGAGCGGTGGTGTGTGCGTGAATCATGTGCTCGACGAGGGCGGGACCGGAGGTGGCGGCGTAGAAATCGACGTCGATCACCTCGTGGACCAGGATGTCGGATCCCGTCGCGAGCCGAACCACGTTGGGTGACTTCGCGGTATCACCGGAGAACGTCACCGCTCCGTCCTCGGTGTCGAAACGGTACGCGTACGACGGGAAGACGGGCCCGTGTGGCACCAGCGTCGCGGTGACACGCACCCGGTCGTCTTCGAATACGGGGAACGGCTCCATGTCCGGCGACGTGTTGTCGGCGGACGCACCCGCCGACGCCGGGGGCAATACGTCATGCAGGGTGAGCCGCTGCCCGTAATCGGACTGCGCACCCTTCTCGGCATTGCGAATGTTGATGTCGTAGGCGTACGCGTCGAGTACTCCGGAGAACAGCTGGGTCAGGCCGGGTGCCGGCGCACCGGGACTCTGGACGGGGATGCTCGCGCCACCACGCGGGACGGGCAGCTTTCCCGCTGACCCAGGACCGTACACCGGCACGACGTTGCGGAAGGTGTACGACGGAGTGCCGCCAGGGAGCCAGAAGACGTTGAACAGGTCGGCAATGTGATCGCTGTGCATGTGTGTGATGAACACTCCACCCAGAGAATCCGCATCGATACCTGCCTGGATCAACTTTCGACTCGACCACGGACCCGCATCGATGAGATACGGCCTGCCCCCGACGACGAGCACGCTGGCTGTGCCGCTACGCCCGGGTACCGCAATGGGTCCCGCCGCTGTTCCCAGGAGAATCAGCTTCGTTGTGTATCCGTCGACGTCGCCGGACAGCTCGTAGGCGTCCGGTGGCGTCGCACCACTCGGCTGCGCGTCCGAGGTGTGTGACGCACAACTCGTCGCTGCGACGGCCGCCGCAGCGGAGCCCAACAGAGCCAGTGCACCTCGTCTGGAGATCTGGTGCCGCCGTGATGTTTCCATTCACGCTCCTGCCCGCACGGCGGCCGACTCGAGCGGCACCCGCCAGGCGTCGTACTCGTATACCCAGTCGCCGTTGCCCGCGACCTTCAGCCATTCGTTGGACCGGGAGCCGCGCTGAATGCGTGAGGTGCGCTGCAAGCGGGTGTCCTGATAGGTCTGCAGCGCGACCGCGGGTTCGTCGAACATGCCGAGGCAGCGGGCCAGTACGACGGCGTCTTCGATGGCCATGCCGGCGCCCTGTGCCATGAACGGCATCATCGGATGTGCCGCGTCGCCGAGGAGCACCGAGGTTCCGTCCGTCCACGACTCCAGCGGGTCACGAACGTAGAGAGCCGATTTCAGGACGTCGTCGCAGGCGTCGAGCAGGGCTCGTGCCTCGGGGTGGAAGCCGCGGTACAGTTCCCGCAGCTCCGTGACCGAACCCGGGGTGGTCCAGGATTCCTCGGTCCACTCCTCCTGACCGCAGGTGGCGAAGACGAAGATGTCCTTGCCTTGGTTGAGGGGGAAGGTGACGATCTGCGTCGACGAATCCGGCCCCCACCACTTGGTGAAGCAGTCGAGGTTCGGGAGGTCGCCGACGCGGTCGGTGGGGACGACGGCGCGGAACGCCACGACTCCGGTGAACGTCGGCTGCTCCTGTCCGAGGAGAGCGGTCCGGACCGCGGAGTGGATGCCATCGGCACCCACGATCACATCTGCGGAAACCGTACTGCCGTCGGTAAACTCGATTCGACCGTCACCAACGCCGCTGACCCGCCGGCCCATTTCCACGACACCCGAGGGCAGCCGATTCTCGAGGGCGGTCATGAGGTCGCCGCGGTGCATCGTCAACTGCGGTGCACCGTACTGCTGTTCCGCTGTATCACCCATCGGTAGCCGCGAGGTTTCGACTCCGGTGTCCCAGGTTCGGCTGAGCCGGAACTGGGGCCGGGCGGCGGACTCGCGGATTTCCGCACCCACGCCCAGTCCGTCGAGTGCGCGGACCGCGTTCGGGGTGAGGTTGATGTCGGCGCCGACGCGCGCGAACTGCTTCGTCTGTTCATACACGGTGACATCGAGGCCGAGCTCGCGAAGAGCGATGGCCGTGGCCAGTCCCCCGATTCCGCCACCGCACACCGCGACCGTGGTCATTTGACGTCCTTTCCGGGCACTGTGACGGGCGGTGTGAATGGTGCAGGCATGTCGCCGTACGCGGCGAGGTCCACCTCGACGATCACCGGCGCCTGGCGTGAAACCGCGTCCTCGAGCACGGCGTGGGCTTCGGCGGCACCGCCGATCCGCAGGTACGGCACCCCGATCGACTGGGCGAGCAGCGGGAAGTCGGGTGTGACGAGGTCGACGGCGTAGGTGTCGTCACCGCCGCCCTTCTGCATGTTGCGGAGCACGCCGTAGCCGCCGTCGTTGAAAACCAGGAGCACCAGCCACGGCTTCTCCTGCGCCATGGTGAGGATCTCACCGAAGTGGACGGCCAGGCCGCCGTCGCCGACGAGCGCCAGGGTGGGCCGGGTTTCGTCGGCCAGTGCCGCGCCGATGGCCATGCCCAGACCCTGCCCGATGCCGCCGCCGCGGGGGAAAACGTTGGACTTGGGGTCGAACATCGGCAGCAGCCGATTGCCCCAGGAACTCGACGCAATGGTGACGTCGCGGGCGATGACGGAATCCTGTGGGAACGCGGCACGCACGGCGTCGCACAGTACGGCGTGATCGCCGAGTCCGGCGCGCTGTTTGCTGCGGACGAGTTCACGGGTGGTGCGGGCACGTTCGGTCCAGGCGGCGTCGACCGGAGCCAAATCGGTGAGTGTCCGCAGGAACGTTCCGATGTCGGCGGTTACCCCGGCCTGTGCGGGGTACACACGGCCGATCGCGGCGGCATCGACGTCTACCTGCACGTGCACGGCGGGGACGGGCATGGAGTAGTCGCCGGTCTCGTTGGACCGGAAGTGGGTGCCCAGCGACAGCAGCAGGTCGGCGTCTTGGAGGAGTTCGCGCCCCACGGGGGTGTTGCCGTAGTTGCCGATGCACAGCGGATGGTCCTCGGGCACGGCGCCGCGCCCGGAGTTGCTGGTGAGCAACGGGACTCCCCACCGCTCCACCAGTTCGGTCAGCTCGGCACCGGCTCGTGCGACGCCGCCGCCGGCCCAGATGACGGGGCGCTCGGCCGCAGCCAGCAACGACAGTGCAGCAGCGAGTTCGTCGGCGTCGGGGGTCCGGGCGCTCTCCGACTCCTGCTCGACCACGTCGATGTCGTGCTCGGCGTACTGCAGGTCGATCGGCCACTCGATGCTCGCCGGACCGCCGGGCGTTGCCAGAGCCTGAGCGACCGCCTCCCGCAACGTCTTTCCCGCACTGTCGGTGTCGACGATGGTGGCGGCATGCTTCGACGTCGCCGTCAGCATCCCCAGCTGATCCTTGGTCTCGTGGATGAACCCGCGACCCGAGCCGAGGAACCGGCTCTCGACGTTGCCCGTCACATGCAGCACCGACGTTCCGGCACTAAGCGATTCGATCAGCGACCCCGCCGCGTTGCCGGCACCGGTGCCGGTGCTCGTCAGGGCGCAGCCGAGTCCCCCTGTGGCCCGGGCATACCCGTCGGCCGCGCTGACCGCGGTGGCCTCGTGCCGGACCGGCACGAACCGCAGGTGCTTGCTGACCGCCTGCACCAGGGGCTGATTGTGGACGCTCACGATGCCGAACACGGTGTCGACACCGGCCTCGCGCAGCACCTGGACGAGCAGGTCGCCCCCATTTCCTACGGACATGGTGTTCCTCTCAGACATAACGGGCGACGCCTCCGCAGACGTCGAGGCTGGTGCCCGTCACATAGGACGAGCGGGGAGACAGCAGGGTCACGATCATGGCCGCCACCTCGTCGGCGCGGCCGAACCGGCCGAGTCCGATGCCGCGGTCCTGGGCGATCTCCGCCTCCCATTCGGCGAAGGTGGCGTCGGTGCCGGATTCCTCGTAGCGGCGCCGCCACTGGCCGGTGTCGACCAGTCCCAGCGACACCGAGTTGACGCGGATGCCGTCGGCCGCAAGTTCCAGCGACAGCGACTTGCTGAGGTTCAGCAGTCCCGCCCGGGCGGCGCTGGTGGTGACCAGCCGCGGCTCGGGCTGCCGCGCGAGCACCGCCGAGATGTTGACGATGGCCGCGGCGTCGGACTTGCGCAGCAGTGGCAGGGCCGCCTCGACGGTGTTGAGGACGCTGGAGAACTTGAGGTCGAGTTCGTCGCGCCAGTCGTCGAGGGTTGCCTCGCCGCGCGGGACCATGCGGGACTTGCCTGCGTTGTTGACCAGACCGTCGAGTCCGCCGAACCGATCGACCCCCGCCTCGACGAGTGCGGCGACCGCGGCCGGGTCCCGGACGTCGCAGGACGCGGTGAGGACGCGGTCGCTGCCGGGCAGCGGTGCGATGACGGAGTCGAGCCGGTCGCGGTCGCGCGCGCAGGTGACGACGTTGGCACCTTCCTCGAGCAGCATCGCGACGGTGGCGAGCCCGACTCCCGAGCTTCCACCGGTCACCAGGTAGGTGCGGTCTTTCAGTTGCAGGTCCACGACGTGGTCCCCTTCTCTAGTGCAGGACGAATCCGCCGTTGACGACGAGTTGCTGACCGGTGATGTACGACGCCTCGGGCCCCATCAGGAACGCGACGGCACCGACCAGATCGGACGGTTGCTGCGGCCGCTCGAGTGCCCGGTTGAGCCGGTACAGCTCGTGCCGGTGCTCCGGAACCTTCTGCGCCGATTCGCTTTCGGTCAGACCGGGCGAGACGGTGTTGACGGTGATGCCGTGCGGGCCGAGGTCGCGTGACATGGCGCGGGTGAGGGCAGCCACCCCACCCTTGGAGGCGATGTAGTGCGCAAGACGGGGTGAGCCGTACAGGGCGGCGTCGGAGCCGATGGTGACGACTCGTCCGCCTCCGTTCCCGATGATGGCGGGAATGATCGCCCTGCTCACGAGGAAGGTGCCGCGCAGGTTGACGCCCAGCACCTTGTCCCACTCGTCGATGTCGAGTTCGTGAATCGGCTTGCCGCCCACTCCATCCGCGAGGGCCGCGTTGTTGACGAGCCCGTACAGCGGGCCACCGGAGGTGACGGTGGCCGCCATCGCGGAGACGGATTCGGCGTCGCGCAGATCGACGTGGACGAACTGTGCCTTCACGCCGTCGGCGCGCAGGCTCTCCACCGCCGACTCTCCCCAGTCCTCGCGAATGTCGGCGAGCCATAGGTCGGCGCCGTCCTCACCGAGCCGGCGAGCGATAGCCAGACCGAGGCCACGCCCGGCACCGGTGACGACGATGGTTTTCCCGTCGAGATTCACGATCAGTCCCGTGTCACACCGTGCATGGCCGACGTCTCGGGGTACGTCGGGATCTGCGGCTTCTGCGCGCCGATGATGACGCAGAACAGGGCGTCCTTGTCGCCATTGTTCTTCAGGCTGCGCGGAACCCCGGCCGGGACGACGATCATGTCGCGGTAACCGAGGGTGCGCTTCTCCACCTTGCCGTCGCGGTGAACACCGACCTCCACCTCACCCTCGAGGACGAAGAAAGCCTCTTCGGCGTCGTGGTGAGTGTGCTCGGGGCCCTCGGCGCCGGGAGGAAGGAGCATGTTGGAGAAGGTGAATCCGCGCGACGGGATGGTCCGGTTGTCGTTGTCGTGGTTCCCGGTGGCTCCGGAACCGACGTAGCGGATCTGTGCGCGCTTGAACTGGTCACCGGCCTTGGCCTGGAACCCGAGGGTGTCCCAGTCCTCGTGGCGGGAGCCACGGGTCAGGATCAGCGAATCGGTGAATTCCTTCAGGTCGGCGGTGCCGTAGTCGAGTGTCATGTCGTGCTCCTTCTCTAGAGGTGGTTGCGTAGGCGTTCGGTGATGAAGATGAAGGATTCGACCCAGGCGTTGAAGGCGTCCGGTCGCTCCTGGTTCGCGAGATGTCCTGCGCCTCTGACGGTCACGAAGACGGCGCCCGGAATACCCCCGGCCAGCACCTGGCTCGCAGGAATTCCCGTCACGGTGTCCTCGTCTCCACTCAGGACCAGGGTCGGGATGTCGATCTTCGCGAGGTCGGCGGTGTGATCGGTGGCTGCCATGGAGTCGGCGGCATACCCGTAGCCGGGGAGCCGGATCGACGCGGCCATGATCGCCGTAGCCTTCGCTGTCAGTTCGGCGCCAGCCGTTCCGGACAACAGTCGTGGGGCGCGTTCCGCCGCAAAGGCTTCGGCGCCTTGCTCAGCAAGCGTTGCAGCCCGGGTCCGCATCCGGCCGGCAGCCTCGTCGTCGGCCCCCGAACCTACGGTCGAGCTGCCGAGCAGGAGGCTGCGCACGAGGTCGGGATGACGCAGGGCCATGCGGGTCGCGATCACCCCGCCCCACGACATGCCCAGGACGTGCGCTCCGGCGTCACCGCAGCGGTCGCGGATCACATCGGCCGCTGCGTCGGCGTAGTCGTCGAGGTCGAACGGACGGCCCGGGTCCTCACTGCGGCCGTACCCGGGAGCGTCCCAGGCGAGCAGTCGCAGCGAGTCCGACAGTTCGTCGAACTGCGGCGCGAAACTGTCTGCACTGCCACCGATGCCGTGCAGCATCAGCAGTGCGGGGCCGGAACCGGATTCGACGACGTGCGTCACGACGCCCGCCCGAGGTCGAACCGCTCGAACGCGCCGGGGTCGGGGATGCCGGCCATGTGGTCGCGGACCTGCTTGGACGGCGGGCCCGCGGTGCCCCACAGGTCGGAGAGTTCCGGCACCCGTCGCCACACCTTGCACAGCCACCGGTCCTCGTCGACCTGCGCGATGCCGGAGGTGTACTCGCACACCAGCCCCGCCGGGTCGGCGAAGTACGAGAAGGTGTTGTCGCCGGGGCCATGCTTGCCGGGACCCCACAGCGGCACGGTGCCGTGGTGCCGTAGCCGGCCGATGCCGCGCATGAAGTGGTCGACGGTGGGCATCTCGTAGGCGACGTGATTCACCGACGTCCACTCGGCTTGGTTGAACGCGATGCTGTGATGGTCGGTGTTGCAGCGAAGGAACGCCATCTGGTGCTCGGACCAGTCGGAGACTCGCATGCCCAGGACCTCACAGTAGAACTTCACCGCGGCGTCGATGTCGACGGTGTTGAGGACGACGTGCGTGACGCCCACCGGGACGGCGTCCTCCCGGCCGAGCTTCGGGACCGCCAGCGCATCGGCGAGCAGTTCGACGACGCGACCCTCGGGGTCGACGAGGCTCACACCGTATCCACCACCGAGGTCGTCGACGGGGCCCGGCCCGCTGACGATCGGCACACCCCAGGACTCGAGCCGGCGGGCGGCCTCGTCGACCTCTGCGGGTGTGGCGACTGCGAAGGTGATGCGGCCGAGGCCGTTCCGCTCGGCCTGGGTGAGCTGCAGCGCGTGGTGGTGCTCACCGGTTCCCCGCAGCCAGGCGCCGGTCGCGCCCTGATCGACAACGCGAAGGCCCCAGACCTCCGAATAGAACTCGGTGGATTCCGTGCTGGCCTGCGTCCGCAGCTCCACGGAGCGCAGGCACCGCAGCCGGGCTATGGGTTGATTCATCGCGTGCCTCCAGTTGCTTAGGTCTCAATATCTTAGCGCTAAAGTATTAGGGCGTACAGAGCTGGCGGGAGATTTTTCTGTACGCCCTATCTACGAGCGGGTCGCTCAATCAGCCCACGAGCGGGTCCCTTAGTCTGCCCACGAGCGGGTCGCTCAATCTGCCCACGGGTTGGGTTCTTCGTCGAGGCCCCAGTAGATGCTCTTCTGCCGCGAGTAGGCGGCGATACCGCTGCGCCCCTTCTCGACTCCCAGCCCGCTTTCCTTGACGCCGCCGAACGGCGTGGAGATGCTGAACTGTTTGTAGGTGTTGATCCACACCGTCCCGGCTTGTAGTCGGCGGGCGAGTTTCCAGGCCCGGCGATAGTCGCCGGTCCAGATTCCCGACGCCAGCCCGAACACCGAGTCGTTCGCCTGCTCGACGAGGTCGGCCTCCCCGTCGAACGGCAGGACCACCAGCACCGGCCCGAAGATCTCTTCCTGGCACGTGCGTGACGTGTTGGGGAGCCCGTCGATGATCGTCGGCAGGTAGTACGCGCCGTCGCGGAGCCGTTCGTCGTCGGGGATCGCCCCGCCGCACAGCACTCGTCCGCCCTCTTCGCGAGCGAGGTCGACGTACGCGGCGACGCTGTCGCGGTGCTTGCGGTGCACCATCGGCCCCACCTGGGTGTCGGGGTCGCGGCCGGGACCGAGTCGCAGTCGCTGCGTCTTGGCCACCAGCTTCTCGAGGAATTCGTCGTAGATGCGGCGGTCGACGAACAGCCGGGATCCGGCGATGCAGCTCTGCCCGGTGGACGAGAAGATTCCGTACATCACGCCGTTGACGGCCGCGTCGATGTCGGCGTCGTCCAGCACGATGGTCGGCGACTTACCGCCCAGCTCGAGCGAGACGGGCATCAACTTCTCGGCCGCGGCATGGGCGATGGCGCGGCCGGTGTTGGTGCCGCCGGTGAACGTCACTTTCCCGACACCGGGGTGGTGGACGATCGCGTCACCGACCACCGAGCCCTTGCCCGGGAGCACCGACAGCAGTCCGGCGGGCAGACCGCTGTCGTGGAGAATTCGAGCCAGTTCCAGCGACACCAGCGGTGTCCACTCGGCGGGCTTGAGGACGACGGCGTTGCCCGCGGCGAGGGCGGGCGCGATCTTCTGGGCGTCGCTGGCCACCGGCGAGTTCCAGGGTGCGATGGCGCCGATCACGCCGATGGGTTCGTGGACGCTCATCGTGAGGTAGTTGCCGCGCGGCGTGGTCAGGTCTTCGTCGGCGGTCTCGAGGACCGCAGCGAAGTACCGGAACGTACCCGCGGCACTGCCGACCAGCGCAGTGGTTTCCGCGACGGTCTTGCCCGTGTTGTAGCTCTGCAACAGTGCCAGCCGGGAGGTGTTCACCTCGATCGCGTCGGCGATGCGGTGCAGGAACTTCGCCCGCTGATGAGGTAACAGGTTTCGCCAGGCCGGATCGGCGGCGGCGGCACGGCCCTTACGGACCGCCTCGTCGACATCGGTGGTCGTGGCCTGGTGCACGACCTGCAGGACCTCGCCGGTGGACGGGTCGGTGACCTCGAAGGCCGGCCCGGTCCCCTGTCGCCAGGTTCCGGCGACGAAGATCTGATCGGCGATCGGAGCGAACGTCAGCGTCGCTTCGCGGATGTCGAGAACGGTCACTGGGAGATCTCCTCGAGGGTCTTTTCGCGGGTTTCGACGGCGAAGAAGCCGACGACGAGGGCACCGATCAGGGCGACCGCGGAGAACATTCCGAAGACAACGGTCAGCGTGCCGCCGCCGTCGAGAATGGCGCCGACGGCGAGGGGACCGACGATGATGCCGAGGCGTCCGCTCGCGCCGCCGATGGCGCAGCCGATGGCCCGCATCCGGGTGGGGTAGAGCTCCGCGGTGTAGACGTAGAGCGCCATGTTGACCGCGAAGACGAACAGCGCGGAGCCGGCCGACCAGAACAGGACCTTCGTCGCGGTGTCCGCACCGGTCGCGGCCAGTAGGAACAGCAGCGACGAGCACAGGACCATCGATGCGGTGATGCAGATGCGGCGTCCGAGGTTGTCGATGAGGAACGCGACGAGGATGCAGCCGAGCAGACCGGCGACGCTGGTGACGATGCTGTAGTGCAGCGCCGTGTCGACGCTGACGTCGAACGTGGAGTGGTAAAGCGACGGCAGCCAGGAGGCGATGCCGTAGTTGACGAAGTAGGCGCATCCCCAGATGGCCGCGAGCATGAGCGTTCGACGCAGGTAGATGCCTCGGAAGGCCTCTGCGAAGGTGCCGCGGCGGGCGTCGACGATGGCAGCGGGCAGCGGCTGCGGAGCCGGAAGCGTCTTGCCGTACTTTCCGGTGATCTCGTTCTCGATGCGGGTCATGGCCTTGTTTGCGTCTTCGTAGCGGCCACGGGACGCGAGCCAGCGCGGCGACTCGGGGAGTTTCCACAGCAACGGCAGGAGCAGGATGGGCAGCGCACCGAGGGCGAACAGGATCTTGTAGCCGTAGTTCGGCACCACCCAGGCAGACACGATCGCCGACATGACCAGGCCGACGGGGAAGATGACCTCGTAGAGGAGGACGAAGCGTCCCCGTTTGTGGGCTTTGGTGATCTCCCCGATGTAGCTTGCTGCCACCGGGACTTCGGCGCCGAGGCCGATACCCTGCACGAATCGGAAGACGAGGAACAGCATCAGGCTGTCGGTGAACGCCATCCCGAGACTCATCACCGCATACAGGGCGAGCGAGAAGATGATGACGTTGAGCCGGCCGACGCGGTCGGCGAACCAGCCGCCGGCGAGGGCGCCGACGAGCATGCCGATGCCGCCGATGGCGATCACCCAGGCGATGTCGCCGGGGGTTAGACCCCACTTCGGGATGAGGACGGGGAGGGAGTACGCGATCATCAACTGGTCGAAACCGTCGAAGAACGTGACGGCGCCGACGATGACGCGGGCCTTGATATGCCACCTGCTCATCGGCAGGCGTTCGAGTCGGGCGCTGATCATCTCAGCTGTGGCAGCCATGGCGGGCGATACCGTCGTCATGAGCATCCTCAGGGTCGGGTCGAGGCATTTACTTAAGCCCTCAAAGGCTTACCGCTAAGATGTAATCTCACGCACATGACATCCGTCAACCCTTGACTTTAGAAAAAACATATTGGTCACATCCCTCCACCCACCGGAAACACAGGGCCGCCTCCGCCCTGGCACGCCACATCCGTGTTTTGTTCGGCCCGACACGGGTACTTGCTCCCGCTATCGGGGTCTCGACAAGGTTATCGGCGCGGACGAGGAGGCGTGATGCGAGCGATGGTGTACCGGGGGCCGTACAAGGTCCGCGTCGAAGAAAAGGCAGTCCCGCCCATCGAGCACCCCAACGACGCGATCGTGCGGGTGACATTGGCCGCGATCTGCGGATCGGACCTGCATCTATACCACGGCATGATGCCCGACACCCGGGTCGGCATGACGTTCGGCCACGAGTTCATCGGCGTCGTCGAGGAGGTCGGCCCGTCGGTACTGAACCTGCAGCGCGGCGACCGGGTGATGGTCCCGTTCAACGTGTACTGCGGCTCGTGTTACTTCTGCGCACGCGGCCTCTACTCGAACTGTCACAACGTGAACCCGAACGCCACCGCTGTGGGCGGCATCTACGGGTACTCCCACACGTGCGGTGGCTACGACGGCGGACAAGCGGAGTTCGTGCGCGTGCCGTTCGCCGACGTGGGCCCCGCCAAAATCCCCGAATGGATGGACGACGAGGACGCGCTACTCCTCACCGACGCCCTCGCCACCGGCTACTTCGGTGCACAACTCGGCGACATCGTCGAAGGCGACACCGTCGTGGTGTTCGGAGCGGGGCCGGTCGGGCTGTACGCGGCCAAGTCGTCCTGGCTCATGGGTGCCGGGCGAGTGATCGTGATCGATCACCTCGAGTACCGACTCGAGAAGGCTCGCGCGTTCGCGCATGCCGAGACCTACAACTTCGCCGACTACGCCGACATCGTGGTCCACATGAAGAAGATCACCGACCATCTCGGGGCCGATGTGGCCATCGACGCCGTCGGTGCCGAGGCCGACGGCAATTTCCTTCAACACGTCACGGCCGCCAAGTTCAAGCTGCAGGGTGGTTCCCCGATTGCCCTCAACTGGGCGATCGATTCCGTCAGGAAGGGCGGGACGGTTTCTGTGATGGGCGCCTACGGTCCAATGTTCAGTGCCGTCAAGTTCGGTGATGCGCTGAACAAGGGGCTGACGCTTCGCATGAACCAGTGCCCCGTGAAACGTCAGTGGCCCCGCCTGTTCGAGCACATTCGCAACGGCTATCTGAAGCCCAACGACATTGTCACGCATCGTATTCCGCTCGAGCATATCGCCGACGCCTACCACATCTTCTCGGCCAAGCTCGACAACTGCATCAAACCGGTCATCGTGCCGAACGCCGGCTGATCGACGAGGAGGACCCGATCATGGCCTATACAGCCGACACGCCGAAGCGTCCACTGACGAGCGACGAACTACGCGCGCGCATTCCGGGATGGGGTGTGGACCTCGACCCCAAGGACCGGCCCGCGGTACCGAAGGAGCGTTTCGACCCCGGCGCGACGGGCGCCCACTGGGATTTCCCGGAGTGCCAGGAGGAGAAGTGGCCGCGTGAGCGGTCGATCGAACACCAATTCCTGACACCCGTATTCGGCACCTCGTGTCCTCCCAAGGGCCTCTCCGGCACCATGCGGAAATTCGCGTTCCGATACAGCGAGGGCCGGGCCGCGCACTGGCTCATCCTGCTGGCCGCCGACCGGGTCGATGCGGTCGAGAGCCATCTGGCCTCATTCCTGACCCTGCATCCCGACAACCCCATCACCCAGACGGGCATTCGAAGCGAGTTGTCCCATCACGGTGTGTCGTCCCGACTGGGGAAGAAACGCGTCGACCTGAACCACCAGTGGATGGACCCGTTCATCGTCGCGGCGCCCTGGGTGCTGTCCGCAGCCGGCGTCGCCTACGCCGTGACGGGCGCCCTGCAGAAAGTCCGGCGCATCCGACCCCTCAACGCCGGATCGGCATGATCGTGCGGACCCCGGCGTCGCGCAGCCACAGCCCGCCCCACACGAAGATGCCGACGTAGACGGGGAACAGAATGGTGCTGAACAGCGGTTGCTCGGTGAGCATGTTGGTCGCCACCGCGCCGCCGAGATATCCGGTCAGGAGGACGGCACCGAGGATGCTCGTCGCCGGAACCAGGTACAGCACGAGGCACACCAACATCACGATTCCGATCACGACGGCAATGTTCTCGTCGAAACCGAGTTCGGCCATCGCGTCGCGGACGGACTGAATGTTCGCGATGTGGATGATCGCGTCGAAAAGCAGGAACGCGGTGACCAGACCGGTGATGATCAGCCCGGCGATCCTCGCCTTCCGCCCGACCGGTGCCGCGTTCTCGGCAGAACCGAGCGGTCCGGCGGTCTTTGCGGTGGAATGTGGTGTCGAGGTCATGGCGATCTCCGAAGGTAGAAGGTGACGGGGTGGGGAGCGTGTTCCGTTCCCTCGAAAAGACAGACTGCCGGGCCGAGGAAAACTCATCGCGGCTCGCGGACCGGGGCGAGAACCCGAGCGAGGAGACCGAAAAGTGTGCGGACGGTACGCCAGCACCACCACGGACAAGGAACTGCGGTCCATCTTCGAGGTCGCCGAAATCGTCGGTGAGGAGCTGGGTCCGTCCTACAACGTCGCTCCCACCCAGCAGGTCCGGGTCGTGCTGGAACGCCCACCGCGTGCCGAACCCGACGCCGACCCCGTCCGTCAGCTCCGGACGGCGAAGTGGGGGCTGGTGCCGCCGTGGGCGAAGGACGTCAAGATCGGCAACAAGCTCATCAACGCCAGATCCGAGTCGATCACGGAGAAGCCCGCATTTCGGAAGGCCGCCGTCCGACGGCGCTGCATCATTCCCGCCGACGGTTACTACGAATGGTTGAAGCGAGACGACGGCACCAAGATTCCGTACTTCCTGCACGGCGACGGGGTGCTGGCGATGGCCGGCCTCTACGAACTGTGGCCCGACCCCTCCCTTCCGGAGGACGACCCGAACAGGTGGCTCTGGACCACCACGGTGCTCACCACCCAGGCCACCGACGTCCTCGGCCACATTCACGACCGTTCACCGGTGGTCCTGCCACCGAGCTTCCAGGAACACTGGCTCGACCCCACCCTGACCGAGCGCGAACAGGTCGATGCCCTGATCGCGTCGATTCCCGAGCCCCGTCTCGAGCCGTACGAGGTGAGTACCGCCGTCAACTCCCCGCGCAACAACGGACCCGAACTGCTCGAGCCCGTGTGACGGGTCCGTTCCAGCGCTCGTTCAGGTGGCGTGTCATGCTGGCCGGATGAACGCCGAACTCCCAGTGGCCCCGCGCGTCGTCACCCGCTGGCACCAGGTGGTCGACAACCACGACCTGGGCGCCCTCGACGCCCTGATTGCGGAAGACGCGGTGTTCTCCTCCCCCGCCGTGTTCACACCGCAAGAGGGAAAAGCAAAGGTCCTCGCGTACCTGCGCGCGGCACTCACGGTGTTCACCGGCACCGGCTTCCACTACCGCGAGGAGTGGTACGGCGACGGCTCCGCCGTCCTCGAGTTCGCCACCGAACTCGACGGCGTCCATGTGCACGGCGTCGACATAGTGCACTGGAATGACAACGACCAGATCACGTCGTTCACGGTGATGGTCCGCCCGGTGAAAGGTCTGCAAGCGCTCATTCCGCTGATGGCCGCCCAGCTCTACCAGTCCTAGAACCCCGCACAGCAAGGAGCTTTCATGAGCCTGCCCCCCATTCTCCGAGACCGGTTGCGCCTGCCCGTCGTGGCCTCGCCGATGTTCATCGTGTCCGGTCCCGACCTGGTGATCGCCCAGTGCACCTCGGGTGTGGTCGGCTCTTTCCCATCCCTCAACGCCCGGCCGCAGCCGGTACTGCGCGAGTGGCTCACCCGCATCACCGAAGAGCTCGCCAAGCACGACGCCAACAACCCGGAGTCACCGTCCGCACCCTTCGCGGTGAACCTGATCGTGCACAAGAGCAATGACCGGCTCGACGAGGACCTCGCCACCGTCGTCGAGTTCGAGGTCCCGATCGTCATCACCTCCCTCGGCGCCCGCACCGACGTCAACGAAGCCGTCCATTCCTACGGCGGCATCGTTCTGCACGACGTCATCAACAACAGGTTCGCGAAGAAGGCCGTCGAGAAGGGGGCCGACGGCCTGATCGCCGTCGCCGCGGGTGCGGGTGGACACGCAGGCACCCAGTCACCGTTCGCGTTGCTGCAGGAAATCCGCGAATGGTTCGACGGCCCCGTGTTGCTGTCCGGCTCGATCGCCCACGGACGTTCGGTACTCGCCGCGCAGGCCGCCGGCGCCGATCTCGCCTACATTGGGTCAGCCTTCATCGCCACCGACGAGGCCAACGCCGACGCCGCCTACAAGCAGATGATCGTCGACTCCACCGCCTCGGACATCATCTACTCCAACCTCTTCACCGGGGTGTACGGAAACTACCTCCGCGGCAGCGTCGAGGCCGCCGGATACGATCCCGCAGCCCTCCCGGTGTCGGATTCCAGCGCGATGGATTTCGGTACCAACGAAAAGTCGGAGTCCAAGGCGTGGCGCGACATCTGGGGTGCCGGTCAGGGAATCGGCGCCGTCGACGCAGTCGTCCCGGCGGCCGAGGTTGTCGAGCGGCTCACTCGGGAGTACGCCGACGCGAGGTCCCGCCTGCTCTAGGCGCTCCGCGCCTGTGAGTGGTTAAGGAGTCCAGAGACTCGTTAACCACTCACAGGCGGCGGAGCCGCCTACTGTGACGCGATATCGCGCCCGATGATTTCCTTCATGATCTCGGTGGTTCCGCCGTAGATCGTCTGGATACGGCTGTCGACGTACGCGCGGCCGATGGGGTACTCCATCATGTACCCGTAGCCGCCGTGCAGTTGGACGCAGCGGTCGACCACTCGCTTCTGTAGTTCACTGGCCCACCACTTGCCCTTCGACGCGTCGACGGCGGTGAGTTCGCCTGCGTTCAGGGCGAGTACGCAGCGGTCGATGTGCGATTCGGTCACCTCGATCTCGGTCAGCATCTCCGCCAGCGCGAACCGGGTGTTCTGCAGATCGCCGATCGGCTTGCCGAACGCCTTCCGCTCGAACACGTAGTCCCTGGTCCACTGGTATGCCGCCTTCGCCGCGGCGATCGCGTTGACCGCGATCGAAATACGTTCGAGTGGAAGGTTTTCCATGAGATGGATGAAACCGCGCCCCTCGCTGCCGAGCAGATTGGTCGCGGGCACCCGCACGTCCTCGAACACGAGCTCCGCCGTGTCCTGACCGGCCAAGCCGACCTTGTGCAGCTTGCGACCACGACCGAAGCCGGGCATGCCCCGCTCCACGACGAAAAGCGAGAACCCCTTGGAACCGGCGTTCGGGTCGGTGCGGGCGACGACGATGACGAGGTCGGAGTGAATGCCGTTGGTGATGAACGTCTTCTGGCCGTTGATCACCCACTCGTCACCATCCCGCACCGCGGTGGTCTTCACGCCCTGCAGGTCGCTGCCGGCGCCAGGCTCGGTCATCGCGATGGCGCCGATCAGCTCACCCGCGGCCATGCCGGGCAGCCACCGCTGCTTCTGCTCGTCGGTGCCGAGGTTCACGATGTACGGGATGACGATGTCGTCGTGCACGCTCAGGCCCGAACCGAATGACGTCGTCGCCGTGCGGGCGATTTCCTCGGCGACGACGTACCGAAACCGGTAGTCGGTGACGCCGGAACCGCCGAACTCCTCCGGCGCACCGAGTCCGATTAGCCCGGACTTGCCGGCCGCGAGCCACGCCGATCGGTCGATCAGCTTGTCGGACTCCCAGCGTTCGTAGTGGGGCTCGATCTCCCGGGCGAGGAACTCGCGCACGGTCTCCCGGTACGCTTCGTGATCCTTCTCGAAGATAGTGCGCTGCATGGTCTCTCTCCTAGGATTCGGTCACACGCCGACGGAAACCGACAGGCCCGCGAGACGCTCCGCGATCAGTGCCTCCGCCTCGCGGACGATGCGTTCGACGAGTTCACCGGCAGTGGGGATGTCGTGGATGATGCCCTGGACGGTGCCGACGGTCCAGATACCCGCGTCGGTGTCGCCATTCTCGAACACGGTGCGCCCGCGGGCACCGGCGACCAGCTCACGAACGTCCTCGAACTTGCCGCCCCGATCGAGGATCTCCACGACCTCACGGCTCACGGTATTGCTCGCGACACGCGCCGTGTTACGCAGCGGCCGGAAGATCAACTCGGTGTCGGTCTCCTTGCCGGCGACGATCGCCTCCTTGATGTTCTGATGGATCGGAGATTCGGCGGTGCACATGAAGCGGGTACCCATGTTGATTCCGTCGGCGCCGAGGGCGAGTGCCGCGACCAATCCACGCGCGTCCGCGAACCCGCCCGACGCGACCATCGGGATGGTGATCTGTTCCGCGGCGGCCGCGATGAGCACCAGCCCGGGGATGTCGTCCTCGCCGGGGTGGCCGGCACATTCGAAGCCGTCGATGCTGATGCCGTCGACGCCGGTGTCCTGAGCCTTGATCGCGTGCCGCACGCTGGTGCACTTGTGCAGCACCTTCACGCCTGCGGCGTGGAAGTCGGGTAGATGGGGGGCGGGGTTGGAACCGGCCGTCTCGACGATCTTGACTCCGGATTCGATGATGACCTGCCGGTACTCCTCGTACGGCGGCGGCGTGATCGCCGGCAGAATCGTCAGGTTCACACCGAAGGGCTGGTCGGTGAGCTCGCGGGTGCGGGCGATCTCCTTGGCGAGGTCCTCCGGAGTGGGCTGGGTCAGCGCGGTGAGCAGGCCCAGCGCACCGGCGTTGGCGACGGCGGCGACGAGTTCTGCGCGGCCGACCCACTGCATGCCGCCTTGAACGATCGGATGGCGGACGCCGAAGGTTTCGGTAAACGCTGTGGAAAGCATGGGACGGCTCCTCTGGGAAACGGTCAGTGGGCGGGTCGGTATCCGACAGTGTGGAGAGCGATGTCGACGTAACGCTCGGCGACCTGCTCGGGGGTCAGTGCCCCACCGAGCTGGTACCACCGCGGAATCGACTGGAACATCCCGAGGAGAGCGCGCACGGTCTCCGCTACGTTGGTGGCCGAGAACGCACCTACGGCAACCCCCTCGGACACCACGTCGATCACCATGAGCTCGAGGCGTTTTCGCGTGGCCGCGTACCGACTTCGGCTGTCCACGGAGACGTGCCGCAACTCGGTGTCGAGGCCGACGTGCCGCACCCGGTTCGTCATGTACAGGACGATCGCCTCGACGACGTTGGAAAATTGCGCGACCACATCGTCGCCGGCCTCGCGGGCGGCTGCCTCCGCGCGATCGTTGAGTTCGCGCATTTGCAGTTCGAACAGTGCCACGAGAACGGCTTCCTTGCTCTCGTGGTGGTAGTACAGGGCGGGGACGGTCACCCCGACACGACGGGCGATCTGCCGCACCGTCGTGCCGTGGTAACCGTTCTCGTTGAACAACTCCAGTGCCTGCTCGAGGATGGGCGTCAGCGGCAGGGCCTCGAAGGTCCGCCAGTCGGCGAACATCGGCTCCGTGGTGATTGTCCCGTTCTCGCGCGGCAGGGTCACAGGGTTGCCGATCAGCGCGGTGCCATGCGGATGGCGCCGTCGAGACGGATGGTCTCACCGTTGAGCATGGGGTTGGACACGATGTGCGCGGCCAGTGCGCCGTACTCGGACGGGTCGCCAAGACGCGACGGGTGGGGCACCTGCTGTCCGAGCGACTGCTGCGCGGCCTCGGGGAGGGAACCGAGCAGCGGGGTCTTGAACAGGCCCGGTGCGATGGTGTTGACGCGGATCAGCAGCGAGGCGAGGTCGCGGGCGATCGGCAGGGTCATGCCGACGACGCCACCCTTCGAGGCGGAGTATGCGGCCTGACCGATCTGGCCCTCGTAGGCGGCGACGGAGGCGGTGTTGATGATGACGCCGCGCTCGCCGTCGATCGGCTCATTCTTCGAGATGCGCTCGGCAGCAAGACGGATCACGTTGAACGTGCCGATCAGGTTGACGGTGACGATCTTGGTGAAATCGGTCAGCGGGAACGCGCCGTTCTTGCTGACGGTCTTGATGGCGTTGCCGATACCGGCGCAGTTGACGGCCACCCGCAGCGGGCCGAGGGACTCCGCGACGTCGAGGGCAGCGGACACGTCGGCCTCGCTCGTGACATCGCCTGCGGCGAAGCGGACGCGGTCGCCGAGTTCCTTGGCGACGGTCTCACCGTTGGAGGAGGGCAGGTCGACGATGACGACGCTGGCGCCGTCGGCGAGCAGGGCCTTGGTGGTAGCGAGTCCGAGGCCGGAGGCGCCGCCGGTGACGAGTGCAACGCTGTCGTTGACGATCATGTTGTGCCTTTCGAAATTCAGGAGTTGTCGGAAACGGTGATCAGATGCGTTCGATGATGGTGGCGTTGGCCATGCCCGCGCCCTCGCACATCGTCTGCAGGCCGTAGCGTCCGCCGGTGGCCTCGAGCTGGTTGACCAGTGTGCCGAGCAGGCGGGTGCCCGAGGAGCCGAGCGCGTGGCCGAGGGCGATCGCACCGCCGCGGGGGTTCAGCTTGGCCGGGTCGGCACCGAACTCGTGTGCCCACGCCAGCGGCACCGGGGCGAACGCCTCGTTGACCTCGTAGGCGTCGATGTCGTCGATGCTCAGCCCCGACTTCGCGAGGATCTTCTTCGTCGCCGGGATCGGGGCGGTGAGCATGAAGACCGGGTCATCGCCCGCAACGGAGAACGAGTGGAACCGCGCCCGCGGGGTCAGGCCCAGCTTGGCGGCCATCTCCTCGCTCATGATCAGTGCACCGGACGCACCGTCGGTCAGCGGGGACGAGTTGCCCGGGGTGATGTGCCACTGCGCCTCGGGGAACCGGGCCGCGTACTTTTCGGAGTAGAACGACGACTTCAGCCCGGACAGCCCCTCGGCGGTGGTCGAGGCGCGCACGGTCTCGTCGACGAGGTGCGTCACCGTCTCACCGGCCGCGTTGGTCACCTCGATCGGCAGGATCTCCTTGTCGAACAACCCCTTCGCGGCGGCGTCGGCGGCGCGGCGATGCGACTCGGCCGAGTAGGCGTCGAGGGTGTCGCGGTCGAACTTCCACTTGGCGGCGATCAGTTCGGCGGAGATTCCCTGGTTGACCAGGCCCTCGGGGTAACGGGCCGCGATGCCCGGGCCGGACGTGTCCTGCCCGAGGGTCGTCGTGCCCATCGGCACGCGGGACATCGACTCGACACCCGCGGCGATCACGATGTCGTAGGCGCCGGCGATAACGCCCTGCGCAGCGAAGTGCGCCGCCTGCTGGCTCGAACCGCACTGGCGGTCGATGGTGGTGGCCGGGACCGAATCGGGGAAGCCCGCCGACAGCACCGCGGTGCGGGAAATGTTGAGAGCCTGCTCGCCGGCCTGACCGACGCAGCCACCGATCACGTCGTCGACCTGCGCGGGGTCGATGCCGTTGCGCTCGACGAGGCTGCGCAGCACGTGCGCGAGGAGTTCCACCGGGTGGGTGCCGGACAGCGCGCCGCCCGGCTTGCCCTTGCCGGAGGCGAGGCGGACGACGTCCACGATGACAGCGTTGGTCATGAGAGTTCCCTTTCGAGGAGGAGAAAAAGTGGTTGCGGCCCGGTGTCCGGGGTCGACAGAACACCGGGCCGAGTCCTGATGCCGTGAGTACTTCTTAACCGCCCGCGGTTAAGAAGTACTCACAGGCCCGAAGGGCGCAGTCAGCGGCCCTGCCACACCGGCTGGCGTTTCTCGGCGAACGCGGTGGGCCCTTCCTTGGCATCCGCGCTGGAGAACACGACGGCGATCGCGGCGTTGTTCGCCTCCCACGCCCGGTCGCCCCAGTCGTCTTCGGTGGCGGTCCGGTGGATCATCGCCTTCGATTCGCGCACCGACAGCGGCGCGTTCGCGGCGATCTGCTCGGCGAGTTCGAGCGCGACGTCGAGGGCGGTGCCGGCCGGGGCGACCCGGTTGACCAGGCCCAATTCCTTGCCCTGCGCCGCGGTGATCGGCTCGCCGGTGAGCGCGATCTCCAGCGCGACCTTCTTCGGAATCTGCTGCTGCAGACGGATCACTCCGCCCGCGGCCGCGAACAATCCTCGCTTGACCTCGGGCAACCCGAGAGCCGCCCCTTCATCGACGACCGCGAGGTCACTGGCGAGCACCAGTTCGGTGCCACCGCCCAGGGCGAACCCGTTGACCGCGGCGATGGTCGGCTTGCTGATCCAGTGCTGCGCGTATCCGGCGAAACCCCACTCCGGATGCCCCTCCGCGGAGATGGCCTTACCGACAGAGAGTTCCTTGAGGTCCGCTCCGGCGCAGAACGCGCGACCGGACCCGGTGATCACGACGACCCGCACCTCGGGGTCGTTCTCGGCCTGCTCGAGCAGATTGCCCACCGCGGTCGACAATGCGCCGTTCACTGCGTTGAGCGCCTTGGGGCGGTTCAGCGTGATGATGCCGATGCCTCCACGCCGCTCCCACAATGCGGCTGCCTCCGTCGTCTCCGTCATTTCCGGCACGTCTCACCCTCCGACTCACGCATGATTACTGATCGCTCGTTAAAGTTAGTACCACGGCGCAGCGTCACGGTCAATGGCGGACCTTACCTAGCGCACGTTAAGTCGCGTCTGGTATGGATAGTCCAGGGACCGACGGAGGAGATCACCACGTGTATGCCCAGCAACTGACTGCCCAATCCGGACCGAGCGGTGTCCGGCTCGCCGAGATCGACGAACCCGACGGATCCGGTCTCGTCGTCGTCGATATGCACGCCGCCGGGGTGGCCTTTCCCGACCTGTTGCAGACCACGGGCAGCTACCAGGTGGTGCGCGACCTTCCGTGCGTGCTCGGTGTCGAGGGCGCCGGAGTGGTGCGAGAAGCTCCTTCGGACAGCGGTTTTCACGCCGGACAGCGGGTGGCGGTATTCGCCTCCGGCGGCGCGTGGCAGCAGACCGTGGCCGTGGAACCCCACTCCGTGTTTCGGTTGCCCGACTCGGTGTCGCTCGAAGCCGGCGCCGGTTTCCTTCTGAACTACCTCACCGTGCACTTCGCCCTGGACGAGCGCGCGCGGTTCCGCGCCGGCGAAACGGTTCTGGTCCATGGCGCCGCCGGGGGTGTCGGCGTAGCCGCACTTCAGGTGGCGGCCGCTCTGGGACTCGAGACGATCGCCGTGGTCAGCACCGAGGAGAAGGCCGGCATCGCGAAGGCCCACCGCGCCGACCACGTCGTCCTCCTCGACGGATGGAAGGACCGGGTCCGGGAAATCACTGGCGGCCGCGGAGTCGACATCATCCTCGACCCGGTGGGCGGCGACCGGTTCACCGACAGCCTGCGCAGCCTCGCGCCCAACGGGCGACTCGTGGTCCTCGGCTTCACCGGCGGCGAGATCCCCACGGTCAAGGTTAATCGACTTCTCCTCCGAAACATCTCGGTCCTCGGGGCCGGGTGGGCCGAGTACCTGCGCACCGATCCCGGCTACACGAAACGGCAGTGGGCCGCCCTGGAACCGCTACTCGAATCCGGTGCACTGCAGATCACCGAACCCACCATCTATGCGTTCGAACACGCTGCCGATGCCCTGCGTGCGCTCGAAACTCGCTCGGCCGCAGGCAAAATCACACTGTCCCTCCTCCCCCACGACACCGAAGGACCCTCATGACTTCCGACCTACCAGGTGTGGACACGACCGTCGACAACGGCGTCCTCCGCATCACGCTCGACCGGCCCTCCCGCATGAATGCCGTCACCACCGAAACACTCGACGCCGTTGCGGACGCGTTGGAAAAATTCTCGGGTGACGCCGAGGTGCGGGTCGCCGTACTCACCGGGGCCGGCCGGGCATTCTGCACGGGCGCCGACCTGGCGACGAGTACCGACGTGTCGGGCCCGCCCTCCACCGCCACGATCGACGCCGCCAATCGCGTCGTCGCCGCGGTCCGGGCGTTCCCCTGTCCCGTGATCGGCGCCGTCAACGGTCCCGCAGCCGGTGTCGGTGTTTCCCTCGCACTGGCCTGCGATCTCGTTGTCGCTACCGAATCGAGTTACTTCCTGCTGGCGTTCACGAAGGTGGGTCTGATGCCGGACGGAGGCGCCACCGCCCTCGTCGCCGCATCGATCGGTCGAGCCCGCGCCATGAGAATGGCCCTACTGGCCGAACGTCTTCCGGCGAGGGACGCCCTCGACGCCGGTTTGATCTCGGACGTCTATTCCGACGACGAGTTCGCCGCCTCGGTGGATGCCCTCACCCGACGTCTCGCCGACGGACCGCCGCAGGCCCTCCACCTCACCAAAGACGCCGTCAACGATGCCACGCTGACCGAACTCGACAGCGCCTTTGCCCGCGAGCGCACGGGACAGCAAGTGCTGCTCGCCGCACCCGACTTTGCGGAAGGCGTAGCGGCATTCCAGGAGAAGCGGCCGGCAGTGTTCGGCCGGGCCTGAGGAGTTCCGAGACGGTCGGCGGCCGACCCTCGCCCACAGTGCGAATCAGGAAGTCGATCTGGTCGGCCACCACCTTCTCGAAGAGATCACCGAAGTAGACGTCGAAGTGACCGCCCGGGTACACGCGTACCTCGGCATCCGGGGTCTTGGCCGCGGCCTTCAGCGCACTGCGTGTGAAGGTGACGACGTCGTTGTCGGCGATGGCGAAGAAGACCGGACAGCCGATCTGCGCGACCGCCCTGGTCGGCCGGTAGAGCGCCGCCTGCAGCGCGACGCGTCCGGGAGTTTCGTTGCGCCACGTCGAACCGGGCGGGTCCATGGCGCGATATCCCGGCTCCGCATCGGGGGTGGTGATGGCCGCGAACGACCCCGGCGGCCCGACCACGGGGAACATGTGCGGCGGCCGACGTCGTAACTGCGCGAGCCGATCCCGCAGGTAGGCGACCGACATGCGGGCCAACCCCGCGATGCCGAGCCTGCGAAGGTTCGTCAGCCCGTCGACGTACGGCACCTGCGACACCACGGCCGCCACCCGGTGATCCCGCGCCGCCGTCGTCAGGACGAGACCGCCGGCCAGCGAGGTGCCCCAGATCGCGATGCGGTCGGGGTCGATCTCGGGACGACTGCGCACGTAGTCGAGAGCGCTGGCCCAGTCGACGAGCTGACTGTCGAGGTCGAGGAGTTGCCGCGGTTCCCCTTCGCTGGCACCGAAGTAGCGGTAGTCGAAGACCAGTACCGCGAATCCCGCGGCCGCGAACCGCTCGGCGTACGCGTCGAGTCGTTGTTCACGCACGCCGCTCCAGCCGTGCGCCAGCACGACACACGGAAGCACCGCCGAGGTGGGCGATGGGGGGCGGTACAGCCAGGCGGCGCAGCGCTGTCCGCCGGAGGAGAACTCCACGTTCTCACGCCGGATGTCAGGGCAGGGGTGTTCGGCTGGTGTCGGCCGAGAATTCATGAGGGGCGCCTCCGCGGGTGTAGCCATCACCCACAGCCTCCCCCCGGGCGTCCACCGAAGACAGGCACCCCAGGATGGGTAAACCGACCACCCTGGGGTGAAGTCCGCGTCCCGGTGCCGCCGTCGTGCGTGCTACCTGCCTGGCACGTACTGCAGCGCCTTCACGAACGGTGGCATGATCTTGGCCCACACCTTGGGCGGCAATCCGCGTGGTCCGCCGAGATTGAGAATGCGGGTGGTGGCGATGGTCTGGGGTTCGGTGTACTTGAGGAGCCCGTCCGCACCGTGGCGGCGCCCGACCCCGGACACTCCCATGCCGCCCATCGGCGCGCCGGTGCTGCCCCAGGCGGGGGCATAGCCCTCGTCGACGTTGACCGTTCCGGCGTGGATACGCGCCGCGATGGCCTCGCCCTCCGCCTTGGTTCCCGCCCACACGCTGGCGTTGAGCCCGTATTCGGTGTCGTTGGCGCGTTCGATCGCCTCGTCGACGTTCGCCACCGGGTACACCGACACCAGCGGTCCGAACGTTTCCTCGCGGTAGCACTCGGCGTCCTCGGGAACTCCGGTGAGGACGGTCGGCTCGTAGAACAGCGGCCCGAGATCGGGGCGCGCCTTGCCGCCGGCCACCACGGTGGCACCCTTGACCACGGCGTCGTCGACGTGGCTGGACACCGCCTTCACCTGCGCCTCCGACACCAGGCTGCCCATTTCGATACCGAAGTCGTAGCCGGCGCCCAGTGACATGTTGCGCACCCGCTCACCGAACATCCGGGTGAACTCGGGGGCGATGGATTCTTCCACGTAGATGCGCTCGATCGAGATGCACAGCTGGCCGGAGTTCGAGTAGCAGGCGCGCACGGCGGCATCGGTGACCTCGCGGAGGTTGGCACCGGCAGTGACGATCATCGGGTTCTTGCCCCCGAGTTCTGCGGAGAAACCGATGAGCCGGCGACCGGCTTGCTCGGCGAGAAGCTGCCCGGTCTGCGAGGACCCCGTGAACATCATGTACTCGGTGTTCTCGACGAGCGCCGTGCCGACGACCGAGCCCGGCCCGGGGACCACGGCGAACAGGTCACGCGGGAGTCCCGCCTTGTAGAGCAGGTCGACGCAGGCCAGGGCGCAGTACGGCGTCTGACTGTCCGGCTTGAGCACCACCGCATTGCCGGCGAGGAGGGCCGCGATGGCGTCGGACACCGCGAGGGTCATCGGATAGTTCCAGGGAGAGATGACGCCGACGACACCCTTGGGCTGGTATCGCACCACGGTCTTGGTGAGCACCGGCAGCATCCCCGAGACGCGGCGGGGGCGGAGCAGCTTCGGTGCGACACGCGCGTAGTGGCGGGCCGTCATCGAGATGTCGAGGATCTCCTCCTGGGCGGCCGTGCGAGACTTCCCGGTCTCTGCCTGCGCCATGTCCATCAAAGCGTCGCGGTTCTCGAGCACCAGTTCGCGGTACCGGTGGAAGATGGCGGCCCGTTCGGTGACCGGCCGCTGTGCCCAGTCCTTCTGCGCTACCCGGGCACGAGCGATGGCATCGACGGCGTCCTGGGCGGTACCGATCGGGACGGTCGCCAGTTCCTTGCCCGTGAATGCCTCGACGACGGAACGGGTCGGGCGATCCGCCGCCTCGGGGATGGCGATGAGATCAGCGAGCCGCGCGAATGTGGCGGCGGACGGAACAGGCATGACGTACCCCTACTGGTTAGTAGTTTTTGCGGTTACACATAACCTACCTGCTTGGTGCGCCAAGTCACAGGGGCGGATGGCTAGTGCCGGTCTTCGAGCCCGACGGCCTCCCGCAACTTCTCCTCCGCCTTCTTCAGCTCGGGGTTGTCCTGGGCGGAGGAATCGAGCAGGGCGGCGAGCGCCTCGGCGATCACGTTCAGTTTCTCCTGCAGAGCCTCCGTGGCACGGCGGCTGGCATTCTCGAGCAGGACCACGAGGAGCAACGTGAAGACGGCGCCGACGGTGTGGATGGCGATCTGCCACTCGTGAAGGTCCTTCCAGAGCGGAATGCTGACGACCCACAGCGCGACCACTCCGGCTCAGATCCCGAAGAACGGCGCCTGGCTGACCCGGAGTTCGATCTGCTCCACGAACCTATCGAACGCCGAACGCTGATCGGTGGGCTGCTGACGTGCAGCCTTCGCGTTGCGCACCATCTTCGGAGTCTAGGCTCAGCTGCCACTCCCGATATGGCCGTTTCAACACATCACAACGTTGAGGGCGAGGCCTCCGGTCGACGTCTCCTTGTACTTGTCGGACATGTCGATACCCGTCTGCCGCATCGTCTCGATGACGGTGTCCAGGGACACGAGATGTGTGCCGTCGCCGCCCAGTGCCATTCGGGCCGCGCTCAGTGCCGTCACCGCCGCGATCCCGTTCCGCTCGATGCAGGGAATCTGGACGAGCCCACCGACCGGGTCGCAGGTCAGACCGAGGTGGTGTTCCATCGCTATCTCAGCGGCGTACTCCACCTGGGCCGGCCGGCCGCCGAGCGCCGCGCACAGTGCCCCCGCCGCCATGGCGCACGCCGATCCGACCTCGCCCTGACAGCCGGCCTCCGCTCCCGAGATGGAGGCATTCGCCTTGACCAGCGATCCTATCGCGGTGGCGGTGAGCAGGAACGCGCGCATGTTCGCCCTGCCGTCGGCGAGGAACTGCTCGTAGTACCGTCCGACCGCCGGGATGATCCCGGCCGCCCCGTTCGTCGGTGCCGTGACGACGCGGCCACCGGCGGCGTTCTCCTCGTTGACGGCCATCGCGTACGTCTGCAGCCGGGCGATCGCGTCGTCGCCTGTGGACCCGAGTCGCCGGAAGAGACCGGGGGCCCGCCGCGTGACGTCGAGCCCGCCCGGCAGCCGCCCTTCGGTGGAGACGCCGGCCACGATACACGACACCATGGCCGACCAGATGCGGTCGACCGACTCCCCGATCCGCTCGGCGCCGATCAGCGCGGCCTCGTTCGCTCCCGCGACGTCGGCGATGCTCATCCCGGTCGCGTCGCAGATCTTCAGCAGCTCGTCCGCGGTCGTGAAAGGGAACGGCACGGCGGGCCGGCTGTCGAGGAGGGAAGGATCGGCATCCTCCGGGACGACGAATCCGCCGCCGACGGAGTAGAACACCCGGTCGGTGAGTGCGGAGCGGGCGCCATCGAAGGCACGCAGTCGCAATGCGTTCGCGTGCAACGGCATCCGGGTGAGCGGCGCGAACACCATGTCCCGCTCTCGCACGACCACCGGGTGCTTCCCTCCGAGGTCGACGGTGGCGCCGTCGCCGAGCCTTCGCCACCCACCGCGGACGTTCTCGGGATCGCACGTCTCCGGCCGGGCGCCGGCCAGCCCGGCGACGACGGCATCGGGTGTTCCGTGCCCGATTCCTGTCGCCGCCAGGGCGCCGTAGAGAACGCAGTCCACCCTCTCGATCTGGTCGAGCCGACC
Organism: Rhodococcus sp. IEGM 27; assembly: GCF_033142305.1. Classification (NCBI taxonomy): domain Bacteria; kingdom Bacillati; phylum Actinomycetota; class Actinomycetes; order Mycobacteriales; family Nocardiaceae; genus Rhodococcus; species Rhodococcus sp. IEGM 27. Next base: position 380,495 of record NZ_JAWLSG010000006.1, read on the forward strand.
GGACGCATACAGATCGTCCACGAAGTCGGCTGCCGCACGCATCGGGCCGACGGTATGCGAACTGCTGGGCCCGATGCCGAGGGAGAACAGGTCCGTCAGGGAAACATAGGCACTCATGCCCAGCTCGCGGCCCGGGTGAAGCCCTCCGGCCGTTCCGCTTGCAGTCGCAGCAGGTCACCACGGACCTCTGCGTCGAGCGCGACGTCGAGCACCGTCCACACCAGGGCCGTCGCACCGTCCAGGATCGCCGCATCGGCGGCGGGACTTGCTGCGGCGTCGGCGAAATCGGCGTTGTGCGGGATCGCAGTGCTTCCGAGTACCGCGATCGCGGGATGGATGGACGGCACCACCTGGGACACGTTGCCCATGTCGCTGGACCCACCGCCCAGTGCGGCCGACGTCAACTCGCGACCGGTGGCCCGCAGGTTCCGGTCCCAGATTTGCGCGAGCACCGGATTCTGAACCATCGGCGCGTACGGCGGTTCCGTCGCCGCGTACGTCCACTCGCATCCGGTGGCGAGTGCGCCTGCCTCGAAGCAGGCGAGCACCCGCTCCTTCACCTCACGCCACTCGTCGATCTCCGGTGCCCGCACCTCCACCTGTACGACCGTCCTGGCGGGGATGATGTTGGTGACGTCTCCCCCGTGCGAGACGAACGCGTTGACGCGGGTCTTCGCCCGGAACTGCTGGCGGACCAGCCCGAGGGCACCCAGCGCGATCGTCGCCGCGGCGCCGGCGTTGATCCCGTGCTCGGGTGCGCCGGCGGCGTGCGCGGCGCGCCCGGTGAACGTCACCTCGAACCGGTCGACGGCCTGCATCCACAGCGAGGTGCAGGGCATATCCGTCCCCGACGCACCGTGGACCATCAGGGACAGAGTCGCGTCCTCCCATGCACCGGCTTCGAGCATGGGGATCTTGCCGCCGCCGTGCTCCTCGGCGGGTGTGCCGAGGAGCTTGATCCGGAGGCCGGCCTCGTCGGCCACCGCGGCGAGCGCGAGGGCCGCGCCGACTCCCGCGGCCGCGATCATGTTGTGCCCGCACGCGTGCCCGACCTCGGGCAGCGCGTCGTACTCGGCGCAGATCGCGACGGTGAGGTCACCATCGCCGTATACGGCCTCGACGGCGGTGTCGAGTCCGTAGGCACCGACGGTGGTATCGAAACCGGCCTGGCGCATCGTGTCCCCGACGAGCGCGGCGGCGTGATGCTCCTCGAACGCGATCTCGGGGGTGTCGTGAATGCGATGACTGATTTCGAGCAGTTCCTTCTCGCGGCTCCGGAGTACCTGCGCCGCAGTGTCCTTCAACGATTCCGCGTGCGGGCCGGTGGTGGGGCTTGTGGAGGTGGCGAGAGTCATGTGGGGTTCCTTCCTGGTGGTGGCGACCGGGCGGTCAGACGGCGACGCTGTCGCGCAGTGGCGGGGCGATGACCCCGTCGGGAAGCGGTGAATCGTACGGCGTCTCGGAGGTGCGGGTAGTGAACTCCTTGCGCGCCGAGGCGAGTAGTTCGGCGTCCGTCAGGAGGTCCACGGCGGTCGCGGCCATGAGCTTGGCGGCATGGATCATCCCCTTGTGCGCGGCGGGAAGCTTGCCCTGGGCGACCATCTGCCACGAGTGGGCAGCGGTGCCGGCGCTCACGCACGCCGTGGCGCACTGCACGAGCGGCGTCACCCAACTGACGTCGCCGAGGTCGCTGGATCCGGTCATCGTCGGCCGCGGCGTGCGGGCGTCGAACGTGACGATCCCGGTGTGCAGAGCGCTTCCGTCACCCTCTAATTCACCGCCAAGCGTGCTCGCTGTGCGCCCGGATGCCGTCGCGGTGGTGAACGCCGACGCGGACTCCAGGTCGGTGTCGTCGAAGGGAACCGGCCCGAGTTCGCGGAGCCGCTCCTGCATCGAGTCCTCGAGGACGACGTTGGGCAGGATGTCCGAGCAGCCGCCGTCGATCTCGATCTCGACCGAGGTCTCGGTCATCAGCGCGGCGCCCTCGGCGATCTTCGTCACGCGTGCGAACAACTCGCGCATGCCGGCCACGTCGGGCGATCGCACCAGGTAGTAGGCCTCGGCGGTCGCCTGGACAACGTTGGGCGAGCGGCCACCGGTGTCGAGGATCGCGTAGTGGATCCGGCAGTCCGACGGCATGTGCTCCCGCAGGAAGTTGGTGCCCACGTTCATCAATTCCAGTGCATCGAGTGCGCTGCGGCCGCGTTCGGGGGAGACGCCGGCATGTGAGGCGATGCCGGTGAACCGGACGTAGGCCTGGATGTAGGCGAGTGTCCGGATCCGCTGCACAGTGGTGGTATCGCCGGGGTGCCACGACACCGCCGCGTCGACGTCCGTGAATGCACCCTCCTTGACCATGAACGTCTTCCCGGCGGCGGCCTCCTCGGCGGGGCAGCCGTAATAGCGGACCGTTCCCGGGAGATCATTCGCGTCGAGGTAGCGCTTGACGGCGGTCGCGGCGAGGAGGGACCCGCCACCGAGGAGGTGGTGCCCGCAACCCTGCCCGTTGCCGGTTTCGTTGCCGGGCTCCGGTTCCGGCACCGCGCTTCCCGATTTCTGACTCAGCCCGGCGAGTGCGTCGTACTCACCGATGATCGCGATCACCGTTCCGCCGCTGCCGAATTCGGCGCTGAATGCGGTCGGGATGCCGGCCACCGATCGGGTGACCGTGAATCCCTCGGATTCGGCTACCGCGATCTGCGCATCGACGGAAGAGTGCTCTTCCCATCGCAATTCGGGATTGTCCCAGATGGCGTCGCTCAGTGCGGCGTACTGCGGACCGAGCTCGTCGATGGTGCCGAGGAGGTGGGGATCGACAGACACAGCAATTCCTTTCGTCGGGTGTCGCGGGAAATTGTCAGGCGGGTACTTGACGGTCATCGGCAAGTGGAGTCCTGTGGATCTCGGCGGTGGTCGTGGGTGTCCGGAGGGAGCGCGCCAGGAGGGCGGTGACGACGCACAGCGCCGCGCAGACCGCCCACACCACGTGATAGGCGCTCAGCGAGGGGATCGGTTTGCCACCGGCGGCGAGCGCCGGGTTGACCATGGTCGACATCACGAGGGCAAACACGGCCCCGGCCACGGCTCCCGCCGCGGTCCGGGAGGTGTTGTAGAGGCCGGACGCAATGCCGACGGAATCGGGCGGCGCCTGCTGCACGATGACGGTGGGCAGCACGCCGACCACCACTCCGCCACCCAGTCCCGCGATGAACAACCAGAGGGCGAACGTCGCGGGGTTGCCCGGAACGAGGATCATCAACACGTAGGAGACCGCGGAGAGGACCGCGCCCAGCGCGAGCGAGCCCGACACCGCGAGCGCCGATCGGGCGAGCCGATCGCTCACCGATGCGCCGACGAACATCGCAAGCGCGAACAGCGCCAGGATCAGACCGGTCACCGACGCGGAGACGCCCAGCCCGTAGCCGTTCGCCTCCGGTGTGGCCCGGAGGAACAGCGCACTGGGGGTCTGGGCACCGAACAACTGGGCGCCGAACAGCAGGGCCATCAGCATCGGCAACCGCATCCCTCGTCCGACGACCTCGAGATCCACGAGGGGGTGCTGGACTCGTCGTTCCACGAACACCCACAGGACGAGTACAGCGGTCCCGATCCCGATGGACGTCCACGTCAGGGTGCTCGTCCACCCCCAGACGCTCGCGTTGGAGACCCCGCCCAGTACACCGAGCAGACCCACCGTGAGCAGCACCGCCCCAGCCCAGTCGATGGTGCCCGCCTTGCGCACCGTCGTCTCCGGGACCAGGAAGAACACCACGGCCAGGCAGATCGTCATGAGGACGGCGGGCACGAGCAGCACGACGCTCACGTCGCCGATTACGGAGTCCAGGAGGAATCCGGACAGCAGCCCACCGACGGCGGCGCCCAAGGTCAGTGACCCGACGAGTCGACCGATGCTCCGGCCCGCGGTGGCCGCGTTGCGGTCTCGCACGATCGCGAACTCGAGCGGGAGAAACGCCGCAAGCGGTGCCTGCAGTGCCCGGCCCACGAGCAGCACTTCGAACGACGGCGCGAACGCGACGACGAACGATCCGAATGCGACGGAGGCGGTAGCGAAGACGAGAAGGCGTTTGTGCCCGAAGAGGTCACCGAGTTTGGCGATCAGGGGGACGCAGGCGGCCGTTCCCAGGAGATACATCGCGCTCACCCAGTTCAGGGCAGCGGACGACGCGTCGAAACGTTCGCCGATAGCCGGGAGCAGCGGGGAGAACCACCCCTGCAACAGCCCGCTGGCGAATTCCATGACCACGAGGAACCCGACCGCTGCCGTGGCAGCGTCGCCTCCCCGGATACGGCGCGAAGAGCTCATGTCGACTCCAAGAGGATGAGTGGAAAGGAACTGATGGAAGAGTGACTCCCCGTGAATTCCGTCGTGTAAATTTGCAGCATCCTCGGCATCAAAGGAACAATTTATGCAGGATTACGAGCCAGATGACGTCGATTTCGGACTCATGCATGCATTGCAGATCGAACCGCGAGCATCCTGGAAGGCGCTGGCACCGATCCTCGCCGTCGACCCCGTCACGTTGTCGCGGCGGTATCAGCGACTCCGCGAGACCGGCCTGATCTGGATCACCGGATACGACGCCGGAATTCCGGGACGCGGCGCGTTGATCGAAATCGAATGTGCGCCAGGACAATCGGTCGGCACCGCGAAGGCGATGGCGGAAGACCCCGTCGTCTCGGGCATCGACTTCACGGCGGGCGGCCGGGACCTCCTGCTCACGCTGATGACCCAGGATGCCGCGGACACGTCGCAATACCTGCTTTATCGGCTCGGGGACTACCCCGCGATCCGGCGAGCCCGGACCCACCTCATCACCGAGGTGCTGTTCGAGGCCGGGAACTGGCGGCTGCGCACCCTATCGGCGGAGCAGGCCGCGCAGGTTCCCGGTGCCAGACCGCCCCGCCCCCGCGCCGCGCGGACGGTCTCACTCGAGCTGAAACGCGTCATCCATCACGAACTCGGCATCGACGGCCGTGCATCGACCACCGCGATCGCGGAACGCGCCGGCGTCAGCAACCAGCGCATCACCGACGCGATCGCGACGATGCGGCGGGACGGCTCCCTCCGGCTACGCACCGATATCGCCCGCGCCTACTCCGAGTGGCCGATCTACGCCTGGTACTTCATGCAGGTTCCCGCGCCCCTCGTCGAGCGGCTGAGAACGTCGCTGGGCAGGATCGACGAAGTTCGCCTGGCGGTGCTCGTGGCCAGCGAATACAACCTGATCATGGCGGTGTGGTTGCGCACCCTCAACGACGTCCACCGGTTCGAACTGCTCCTCGAGAAGCTCCTGCCGGGAACCCGGGTGGCAGACCGGTCGGTGGTCATGCAGATCGGGAAGCATCTGGGGCACATACTGGACGACCGCGGCCGGGCCACGGGTCCGGTGGTGTCCATGGCTCCTCCTGCGCCGACGTGATCCCGCAGCTGGAGAGGTCCTAACCGGGGCGGACGGTGCGCAGAACGGTCTGCCCGGCGTCGAGCCGGCGGATGTTGTCGGTGATGTCCCGAACCCGTCCGACGAAGGTGTGCCGGGTGACGCCGGACGAATGCGGTGTCATGAGAAGGTTCCGCAGTTCCCGGAACGGGTGCGCGGCCGGGGCACCCCGACCGTTCGGGTCGGGGTCGGCGTACCAGACGTCCACCGCCGCCGAGGCGATGACGCCCGTCGCGAGAGCGTCGTAGAGCGCCTGTTCCCGAATCAGCGGGCCGCGGCCGACGTTGATCACCACACCACCGGCTCCCAGTGCCGCCAATTCCGCGGTGCCGATCATTCCGCGGGTCGCGGAGTTCAGCGGCGCCGACACGACCACGATGTCGGACTCGAACATCAGCCGCAGCAGCGACGAGTGGCCGCCCGCCCACACGAGTCCTTCCGCACCGGCGTCGACACCTCCCCGGCCGGTTACGGCGCAGCCGGACGAACCGAATGCTCGAAGTAGGTTCCACGACCGCCTGCCGATGTGACCGAACCCGACGAATCCGATGCGGGCGTCGTGCATCGACGCCGGCTGCGGGATCGCGTCGTCGTACACGGAGCTGGCCCATCGGTCGCCGCGCAGCGCACGATCCTGATCGAGCAGTCCGCGTCGCAGCAGAACCGCCGCCGACACGATGTATTCGGCGATGGAATCTTCGTGATGGAAGGTGTTGGCCACCACAGTGTCAGCGGGGAGGGCGTCGAAGTCGACCTTTTCGGTACCCGCGCCCGCTACGTGCACCAGACGGAGTTTCGGTGCCGCGGCGGCCATCGCGGCGGTGAACCGGCCACCGACGTACACGTCGGCGTCCGCCAGATCGGCGACGATCAGCGGTTCGTCGAACCTCTGATGCCAGGACACGGAAGCCCCGGACGGCAGCCCGCATTCGAACAGCTCCTTGTGTGGCAGCAGGTTCCGGTCGCCGACGACGATCTTCACCGGCCGCGTACCAGTGCGGGCCGCTTGCTGTCGAAAGTCCAGTTCGGCACGAGGAACTGCATGCCCACCGAATCGTCGCGGGCGCCCAGACCTTCACGGAGATAGAGTTCGTGCGCCGCTTCCACCCGATCCATGTCGAGCTCCACACCGAGACCGGGCGTGGTCGGCACGGTCAGGTATCCGTCTTCGATGGCGAACGGCGTCTTCGTGATCCGCTGCCCGTCCTGCCAGATCCAGTGCGTGTCGATGGCGGTGATGTCACCGGGTGCGGCCGCTGCCACATGGGTGAACATCGCGAGGGAGACGTCGAAGTGATTGTTGGAATGCGAACCCCACGTCAGCCCCCAGGCGTCGCACAGTTGCGCCACCCGAACCGAACCCGCCATCGTCCAGAAGTGTGGGTCGGCCAGGGGAATGTCGACGGCGCCGGAGCGGATGGTGTGGCCCATCTCCCGCCAGTCGGTGGCGATCATGTTCGTGGCCGTCGGCAGTCCGGTTGCCCGCTTGAATTCACTCATCACTTCACGGCCGGAGAAGGTGCCCTCGGGACCCACCGGATCCTCCGCGTACGCGAGGACGTCACGCAATCCCCGGCACGTCTCGATCGCTTCCGCCAGCAACCAGCCGCCGTTGGGGTCGAGCGTGATGCGTGCGGACGGGAACCGTTCGGCCAGCGCGGTCACCGCCGCCGCCTCTTCGCGGGGGGCGAGCACCCCACCCTTCAGCTTGAAATCCTCGAAACCGTAACGCGCATGGGCCGCCTCGGCGAGGCGGACGATGGCATCGGGGGTCAGGGCTTCCTCGTGCCGCAGACGAAGCCACTCGTCGGACTCGCCCTCACCAGACAGGTAGTCGAGGTCGGTCGCCGTCCGATCGCCGATGAAGAAGAGGTACCCGAGCGCCTGCACGCGATCCCGTTGCTTGCCGTCACCGAGCAGGCCCGCGACCGGGACACCGAGGTGCCTGCCGAGGAGATCCAGCAGGGCCGACTCGACCGCGGTCACGGCGTGAATCGCCACGCGCAGGTCGAAGGTCTGATTGCCGCGTCCGGCGGCGTCGCGATCCGCGAACGTCCGGCGCATGTCGGCGAGGACGGCGTTGTACTCGCCGACGCTGCGGCCCGTCACGATCAGGCGGGCGTCCTCGAGAGTGTTCCGGATCGGTTCACCGCCGGGTACCTCTCCCACGCCGACGTTGCCGTCGGAATCGGTGAGGATCACCAGGTTGCGGGTGAAGTACGGGGCATGCGCGCCGGAGAGGTTCAGCAACATACTGTCTCGACCTGCAATCGGGACCACACGCATGTCGGTGACGACCGGGGTGTCGGCTGTTCTCATTCCCTACCTTTCGAAACACGAGACCGCCGGTGACGCGGCTCACAAGAATCGTATGGGCGGCCATCGATACGTGTCCAACACTTGTTGAGCATCGATCGATGCTCATCGTGCATCACCTCAGCTGCCGTCCCCGGCGGCCAACATCTACCCGACCGCGAGTGGCATGCCCAGTTCCGCACGACCGCGGGGATGGTGACATTCGGCGACGTGGTGTGCCTCTCGCACGTCCACCGCCTTCGGAGGTATCGTGCTCGCGCAGACGTCGGTCGCGTGGGCGCAGCGGGTGCGGAACCGGCAGCCGGACGGCGGGTTCAGCGGCGAGGGCACCTCACCGTCGAGAATGATCCGGTGTTTCCGCGAGGCGGCGTCCAGCTTGGGCGCCGCGGACATCAGCGCCTCCGTGTAAGGGTGCGCCGGCCGGTCGAAGACGGCGTCCGTCGCACCCGTCTCCACGATCCGCCCGAGGTACATCACCGCGACTCGATCGGCGACGTGCCGGACCACGGACAGGTCGTGGGAGATGAACACGTACGAGATCCCGAGCTGCTTCTGCAGATCGCCCAGCAGGTTCAGTACCTGAGCCTGGACCGAGAGGTCGAGTGCCGACACCGGTTCGTCGCAGATGACGACGCTCGGGTTCAGGGCCAGGGCGCGTGCGATGCCGAGCCGCTGACGCTGTCCGCCGGAGAACTCCTGCGGATACCGGTGCTCGTCACTCGCCCGCAGCCCGACGCGCTGCAGCAGTTCCCGCACCCGTGCGGTGCGGTCCCGACCCGACTTGTACAGATCCTTGTGGGTTCGCCACGGTTCCGCGATGATCTCGCCCGCCGACATGCGCGAGTTCAGCGAGGCGTACGGATCCTGGAACACCATCTGCACCCGGCGGCGCAGGGCCAGCAGATCCTTGCCCCGCAGCGAGAACGGGTCGACCCCGTCCCACGTCACCGAACCGGAGTCCGGGCGCTCGAGCATCATCAAGGTGCGTGCGAGAGTGGATTTGCCGCAACCGGATTCGCCCACCAGGCCGAGAGTCTCACCGCGAGCCAGGTCGAGGTGAATGCCGTCGAGAGCGCGTAGTTGGTTCTTGCCTGCCTTGTTGGCGGGAACCTTGAAAGTTTTGGTCAGCCCCCGCACCTCGAGTATCGACTCAGACACCGGTTACCTCCTCGGGGAAATGACATGCGGATCGACGACCGGCTCCTCGGACCTTCTCGAGCGGCGGCCGGGTCGTGCGGCAGAGATCGCGGGCCAGCGGGCACCGGGCCTGGTAGACACAGCCCGAGGGAATGGAATGCAGGTCCGGCGGGGTGCCGCCGATGGACTTCAGATCTTCTCCGCGCACTCCGCGCACCGGGACCGAATCGAGCAGGCCCTTCGTATACGGGTGGCGCGGATGGGCGAATACCTCGGACACCGGGCCGGTCTCGACCACGTTGCCGGCGTACATGATTGCGACGCGGTCGGCTTCCTCGGCGACGAGAGCGAGGTCATGGGTGATGAGAACGACCGCCATGTCGTGTTCGCTGCGCAGGTCGCGCAGCAGGGACATGATCTGTGCCTGCACGGTGACGTCCAACGCGGTGGTCGGCTCGTCGGCGAGCAGTACCGACGGGCTGAGCGCGACGGCCATGGCGATCAGCAGTCGCTGGCGCATGCCCCCGGAGAACTGGTGCGGGTACGAGTCGGCGCGGGAGTCGGGTTCGGGGATGCCCACCCGGCGCATCAAGGCGATCGCTTCCCGGCGCGCCTGTTTGGCCGTCATACCGCCGTGGAGCCGAAAGGGCTCTGCCAGTTGCTTACCGACGGTGTAGACCGGGTTCAGCGCGGTCAGGGCATCCTGGAAGACGATGGCGAGTTCGGTGGCGGCCAGGGCGCGGCGGGTCTTGGCGTTTGCGGTGACGAGGTCCACCTCCCCGAGGCGCACCGAACCGCTGGTGATGTCCGCGATCGGCTCGAGCAGACCGACGAGCGCCTGGGCGGTCATCGATTTGCCACACCCGGATTCGCCCAGCAGGGCGAGCGTCTCACCACGGCGAGCGGTGAACGACACCGTGTCGACGGCCCGGACGGTCCCTGCGGGGGTACGCAGGTCGACGGTCAGATCCGAGACCTGGAGGGCCACACGGTCGGTCTCTGCGATCTCGGGAGATTCGACGGCTGCTGCGGGTGCGCTCATGAGACGACCTTTCGGGTGGGGAGAAGGCGCGAACGGCGCGAGCGGGGCACGGTCAGGCGCCAGCGCTGGCCCGGGTCGGTGGCAATGCGCGCCCACGCGGCCAGTACGGTGGCCGACACCGTCGTGATCACAATGGCCAGACCGGGGAAGAACGCCAGCCACCACGCGGTCTGTAGGTACGTGCGGCCCTGCGACACCATGAGGCCCCAGCTGATGTCCGGTGGCTGGATGCCGATGCCGAGGAAGCTCAGTGACGATTCGGCGAGCATCACGTAGCAGAAGTCGAGGGTCGCGACGGTCAGGAGAGTCGGCAGGAGGATCGGGAACACGTGCCGCCGGATGATTGCTCCGCTGCGAGCGCCGAAAGTCCGTGCGGCGTCGACGAACAACCGGCTCTGTAGTTCTGCCGACTCGGCGCGGGCGGTGCGCAGGTAGATCGGAATGCGGGTAATGGCCAGCACCAGAACGATGTTCGCCGCACTCGGTGAGAAGACGTACAGCACCACCACGGCCATCAGCAGGGAGGGGAAGCTCATGATGACGTCGGCGACTCGCATCGCCGTCGTCTCCCGCCATCCGCGGTGGTAGCCGGCCCACATGCCGACCAGCGAGCCGATCACGCAGGACAGCGCGACCGCGGGTAGTGCCACGAGAAGAGTGGTGCGGCACGCGACGACGAGCCGGGCGAGCATGCTGCGGCCGAGCGGATCGGTGCCGAGGATGTTCATCCAGCCGTTGGTCACGTCGAAGGGCGCGAGGGTGGATTTCTCGAGGTCCTGATCCGTGGCCGCGTCACCGACGAGCCAGGGACCGAAGACGGCCACCAGGAACACGATGACCAGGATCGCCGCGGCCACCGTGGCCATCCGGTCACGCAGCAGCAGCCGCCACAGCGGCATCTTTCCTGCCAAGGATTTCTCCGGCCTGCCGGGTGCGGTCGGGACCGGTTCGCTCGGCAACGGGACTGCGGTGGGCTCGTCCACCCGGGGAGGGTTGTCGATGGACATGTCGGCGGCCTCCTAGACCTTGGACTTCTCGCGGACACGCGCGTCGAGAAGCGCATACCCGGCGTCGATCAGGATGTTGAGCACGAAGATGCTGACCGCGGTGACGAGGACCGCGGCCTGCAGCACCGCGAAGTCGCGCTGCAGAATCGCGTCGATCATCAGTTTGCCGATGCCGGGCCACCCGAAGATCGCCTCGACCACCACGGCGCCGTTGACCAGGCCGACGGTGAGGTCGCCGGCCACCGTGAGAGCGGGTGCGGCCGCGTTGCGCAGCGCATGGTGGGTGACCACCCGCAGGTCGCCGGCGCCCTTGCTGCGGGCAAGACGTACGTATGGTGCGGAGAGCGCGGACACCATCGCACCGCGCACCACCTGGGTGAGCACGCCGAGCGGCCGGATCAGCAGCGTGGCGATCGGCAGGATCCACGACAGGGCACTGCCCGTTCCCGACGTGGGGAGCACACCGAGCACCACGGCGAAGATCCACACTCCGGTGATGGCGAACCAGAAGTCGGGGATGCTGGCGGCGGTCATCGACAGCAGGCTCGACACCCGGTCGGCCGGCGAGTTGGGCCGGTACGCGGCCCAGCACCCGATCACGACCGCACCGATCACCGCCAGCAGCATGGTGAAGAACGCGAGCTGGAGGGTGGCGGGGAAGGCCCGGAGCGCCATGGCGGCGGCGGATTCGCCCGTCCGCAGCGACTCACCGAAGTCGAGGTGGACGACCCCGGAGAGGTAGTCGAGCATCTGGCTCAGGACCGGCTTGTCCAGACCGTTCTCCGCGGCGAACTCCGCCCGCTGATCGGGTGTGGCCGACACGGGCAGGTACAGGTTGGTCGGATCACCGGTGAGACGGGCGAGGAGAAACACACCGAAAAGCACGACGAGCAGTGGAACGAGACTGGTGTACACGCGTCGGCGCAGGAATGCGAACACGGGTCACCGCCTTTCGGACGGTATCGGTCGGGACATCAGGATTCCTCCGGGTGGGCTGGGGAGAGGGCTAACTGCTCGCATCGGTGTCGGCGCGGGTCATCTCGCTCAAGCGCATCTCGTCTCCCGTCGCCGAGTTCGGCTCGTACCGGACGGACGGCGACTTGGCGAGCACCGCATTCATGTGCGCGATGTACGCGAACTGGCGGAGCTCTGTCGGTTCGTCCGCGAGAACCGCCGCAAAGGCGTCCTGGCGGGCGTCCCCGACGAGCGCTTCGGCCGCGTCGATCCGCGCGTCGTACGTGTCTGTGCCGAAATAACTTTGGTAACCGTCACTGCGCATGTACTGGTCGACGGTGAACTGCGCATCACCCGCCTGGTTGCCGTGCTGAATCATCAGCAGCACGGGACCGGCGTCGGGGAACGGGCGGATCTGGTACTGCATCTGCCCGGCCGTGTCCATCATCTCGATCTTGACGTTGAGACCCGCCTCGCTGAGCGAGTTCTGGATGACCTCGATGGTCTCGTTGATCTTCGGGAACTGACCGGTGCGGCCGATCAACCGAATTTCCTTGTCTACCGGGACGCCGTCGGCCTTCGCCTCGGCGACGAGTGCGGCCGCCCGGCTGGGGTCGTACGGTGTGGGCTGCAGATCCGGATCGAAACCGACGATGCTGCTGCCGACCAGCTGCGCAGCCGGATCGCCGAGCCCTTGGAAGAGCGCCTTGACGATGCCGCTGCGGTTGACGGAGTAATCGATCGCCTCGCGGACGCGGTAGTCGTCGAGCGGCGGTTCGTTCGCCTGCATCCGCAGCGCCGTCGTCTCGTTGTTGGGGTACGCGACCCCCAGGTCGCCCGCCCCGTCTTCCGGCCCCAGGTAGGTGGCCAGTTCCGCTTCGTCGTTGGTGACCATGGCGGCGCGCACACTGCCCTCGGTGCGCCACTGGTAGATCGCGCGCGCATACTCGGGCATCGCACCCCAGTAGGTGTCGTTCCGGACCAGCGACAGGCGCTGACCGTGGTCCCAGTAGTCCACCCGGTATGGACCCGTTCCGATGGGTTCGCGCACCTTGTCCTGCGCGTCCGTGGTGGTGGGCACCATCTCCACGAACGAGATCCGCAGCGGAAGGATGGGATCGGCGGTGGGCGTCGTCACCGTCACCGTTTCGGGGTCGACCGCCGCGACCACCAGCGCGTCGTCACCGAAGACGTACCCGTCCACATCGCAGCCGATGGTGGAGTTGACGGCCCGGTCGATCGAGAAGGCGGCGTCCGCGGCGTCGAACACGCTGCCGTCGCTGAACGTCACGCCGGGACGGATGCGGAACGTCCACACGTTCCCGGACGTCTGCTCCCAGGACTCGGCGAGTTTCGGTTCGAGGTCGCCCGTGTCGGCGTTGCGCTCGACCAGGGGTTCGGTGATGTTCGACCGCACCACGACACCGGTCGAAGTGAGGGACGCGTCGCAGGGTTCGAGCGTGGGCGGCTCCTGGGGGAGCACGATGCGCAGCGTGTCGGGGCTGGCGGCATCGCTGTGGTTCGAATTGGCCACCGAGCAGCCGGCGGCCAGCGCCGACACCGTCATCGCGGCTGTGGCTGCAATGGCGGCGCGGTAACGGGTTCCCTGCTGCAACGAACGTGCAGGGCTCATGGTGTCCTCCGTAGGATGTGTCGCGACTGTCCGCGAATGAAGAGGGCCCGCCTGTGACGGTAGACACACGCTAGAAGCGGCTCGGAACAGCGTCAACAGCGGAAAGTCGAGGTTGCTTCGCCAAAAGGCCAGGTGAGCCCCGTCACATGATGCCCGCCAAGGAGACTGCGATCACCCTCGAGCAGGCCCGTGACCGGCGGATATCCGGTGGCGCTCCCTCTTGCCGTCGTCAGAGTGGCCGTCAATCATGCCGTTTCGGTATCGGTCCATGTTATTTACGTGTTGGACAGGCTTTGGGACCCGGCTTAACGTTCGAGTATCCCGATGCGTGGAGACTCGCTCCACCTCGTGCGAGGAGGACTGAATGGCAACGGCAGAGGCTTCTCCGAATTCGATTGCGGCCCAGGATGTTCGTCTCGGCCGAGTACTGAAGGTCGGACCGCTGAAGCCCTCCCTCGCGGCGACGCTGACGGAACGGTACGACGCGCTCGACCTCCCCATGGGCGCCGGGCAGTCGAATTTCCTGCGCGAGCACGCCGAGTCCGTCACTGCGGTGGTCACGTCCGGCCGGACCGGAGTCGATGCGACGTTGATGACCGCCCTCCCCCGCCTCGGGGCGATCGTGCACTTCGGAGTCGGTTACGACACAACAGATGTCGCGCTCGCCGCGGAACGCGGCATCGGAGTGAGCAACACTCCGGACGTCCTCACCGACTGCGTTGCCGACACCGCGGTCGGGTTGCTGATAGACACCCTTCGCAGGTTCTCGGCCGCCGACCGCTACGTGCGGGCGGGGCGATGGCCTGTGGACGGCAACTTCCCCCTCACCCGCAAGGTGAGCGGCGCCCGGGTCGGCATCGTGGGGCTGGGTCGAATCGGCTCGGCGATCGCCACCCGACTCGAAGGATTCGGTTGCTCGATCTCGTACCACAACCGGCACGAGGTGCCCGGCTCTGTGTACACGTACGTCGGTTCGGTCGTGGAACTCGCCGCCGGCGTCGACGTACTCGTGGTGGCAGCGGCGGGAGGTCAGGGCACTGCGAAGCTCGTCGACCGCGCCGCGCTCGAGGCGCTCGGTCCCGACGGCTATCTGATCAACGTGGCCCGCGGCACGGTCGTGGACGAAGAGGCACTCGTCGAGTTGCTCACCGAACGACGCCTGGCGGGGGCGGGTCTCGACGTATTCACCGACGAGCCGCACACTCCCGAGGCGCTACTAGCACTCGACACCGTCGTCCTTCTTCCCCATGTCGCGAGCGGCACCGTCGAAACTCGAGCCGCCATGGAGGCGCTCACGTTGCGCAACCTCGACGACTTCCTCACCTCGGGCACACTGACCACCCCGGTGGTGCAGCCGAAGGTACTCGCCCGCTGAGTCACCGCGCTCATAGATGAACCGGGGGTCGAGGCCGGCTACCCGGTGATGCGAAGTTACGGATTACCGAAGTCTCGGTTTCCGCCCACCGAAGTCGAGTGCTGTGAGTTCGATCACAGTCGAACTTGGAGCTGCCGTAACCTTGTCACCCGTCCAGTTCCACGCGTGACTTGAACGCCGTTCGGGATTTTTCCCGCTCAGCCAGGCATCGCGTTGCGTCGACGCAGCGGGGGCGCACCCGAAACAGTCGCGACTGCACCCATGCGAGACCCCGGCGGCGCATCACGCCGGAAAGTACCGCCCTGTTTACATGCACCGACAAGTTAGGTTATGCATTCCATGCTTTGTTGGTGTTCGTTGAACTCGAAGGTGTGCACACGTGACTTTCTCCCGTCGGCAATTCATCTCTGCCGGACTCGGCACGACGGCGTTGATCGCCCTTGCTGCCTGTAGTTCCTCCGAGTCTTCGGAGGGATCCGGAAACCCTGGTTCCGGTGGCACGTTGCGGGTCGGCGCACTGGGGCAGCCGTCGAAGATCGAACGCGACCCCCATCAGACGCTGAGCAATGACAGCGACTTCCTGATCACCTCGCTGGTATACGACGCACTCACCGTCCCCGGCGAAAACCCCAACGTGGCACCCCGTCTGGCGTCCGAATGGACCCAGCTCGAGGACCTTCGCAAGTGGAAGTTCACGCTCGCCGAGGGCGCGACGTTCCACGACGGAACACCGGTGACCTCCGAGGACGCGGTGTGGTCGCTGCGACGCCTGCGAGAAATCGCCGGCGAGACCAAGGTTCCTGTTGCCTCCGTGGAGGACATCGTCCCCGACGGCCCCTCGGCCGTCGTGATCACCACCGCCGCACCGAACCGCGAGCTTCCCCTCCTGCTGCGGTTGATGACGTTCGTCGTGAAGAAGGACACCACCGACTTCACCACGCCGGTGGGTACGGGACCGTTCAAGCTGGAGTCGTACCGCGACGGGAACGCGCGCCTGGTGCGCAACGAGAACTGGCACGGTGGCACCCCGCTTCTCGAGGCCATCGAGGTGACGCGCTTCGACAGCACCACGGCGATGGCCAACGCGGTGATTGCTCAGCAGATCGACCTCGCGTCCAACGTCGGAGCCGTGGCGGGCCGCACCGCCGACGGGCGCGACAACCTCACGGTGGTGCGCCGTCCCAACGACGTCGTGATCCCCATCGTCATGCGCACGTCCGACGGTCCATTCGCCGATCCCCGGGTGCGCGAGGCACTTCGACTCGCCGTAGACAGGGACGCCATGGTCAAGCAGGTGACGTCCGGGTACGGCACCGTCGCCAACGACGTGCTGGGCACCGGCGATCCCACCTACGACTGGTCGCTGAAACAGCGCAGCCGCGATATCGAGAAGGCGAAGCAGCTGCTCCGCGAGGCCGGCTTCGATACCGGCCGGACGTACACCCTCTTCACCAAGGAGGAAGCGGCAGGCGAGGTCGACTCCGCGAAGCTGTTCGCGACCCAGGCCCGGGACATCGGTGTGACAATCGACGTGGTCACGCAGGATGCCAACGCGTTCTACGACGAAACGTGGCTGAAGGCTCCGCTGTACACGGCGAACTGGGGCACCAACGACTCCGTCATCTTCTTCGCCAGCAAGGTGATGTATTCGGGCACCAAATGGAACGAATCCGGGTTCCGCGATCCCGAGTTCGACGCCGCCTACCTCGAGGCGCTGGCGGCTCCTGACGACGACACCTACGCCAAGGCGAGTCGCACTCTGCAGGAGATCGAATACGCACGAGGCGGTTACCTGGTGTGGGGCATGGCCGACGGAGTCGACGTCGCCTCCTCGAAGGTGCAGGGCCTGCCCGAACTCGGCGGATACGGACGCGTGCAACTGGAAAAGACCTGGCTGTCGAGTTGAGCGAGTCCACCACCACGGCCGCGTCGGCCGCCACAGTCGTGGCGGCCGACGCCCGTCGGTTCACCACTCTCGGGACGCGGGTCTCGGTGGTGCTCGCCCAACGGGTGTCGATCCTGGTACTCGTCCTGGTCCTCGTATTCGTCGCCATCGATCTCCTCCCGGGCAGCGCGGCGCGCGCAGCCCTCGGCCGCGATGCCACCGAGGAACAGATCTCGGTTGCCGAGCAGGCGCTGGGACTCGACCGGGCACTGCCGGTGCGATTCGTGATCTGGTTCAAGGGGCTGCTCACGGGTGACCTCGGAACCACCGTGCGTGGCACCCCGATCACCGAGATACTCGCGTCCAAGTTCCCGAGCACGTTGCTACTCGGGGGGCTCGCACTGGCCCTGACGACCATGGCAGCGCTGCTCGGTGGTGCCCTGTGGGCGTTGCGCCCACGCAGTGCCGGCGCCCGCGTCCTGTCACCGGCCACCACGATGGTGATCGCGGTTCCCGAATTCGTCATCGCCACCCTGCTCGTCCTTGCCTTCTCGCTGGGAACCGGCTGGTTTCCGGCCGTGACGATCACCGATTCGGCAGGCGGCCCCCTGGACTCCTCCATGCTGGTGCTGCCCGTCATCGCTCTCGCAATCCCCCAGTCCGGGTGGAACATTCGGGTGACGCGTGCAGCCCTGCACGAGGCCGCGCAGGCGCCACACGTGCTCGCCGCCGTCCTCGACGGCCTGCCCCACCGGCACGTACTGCTACGCCATATCCTGCCGATCGCGCTACCGACCATCGCCACCTCCCTGGCCACCTCCGTCGGAATGCTGCTCGGGGGCGCGCTGGTAGTCGAAACGATCTTCAACTATCCCGGCATCGGCTCCGTCCTGTCCGGTTCGGTCGCCGACCGTGACGCGGCACTGGTCGCCTCGGTGGTCGCCCTGACCGGTTCCGCTATCACCTGTGTACTGCTTGCCGCGGACCTGTTGCGTGCGTGGTCGGTCCGGGGGCGCGCATGAGCCGGCCCTGGATGCGTCCTGCGCTGCTCGCGCTGCCCGCTGCCGCCGTCATCGCGCTGGCGGTACTCGGCCCCTTCTTCGCACCGCATGCTGTGGACGCCGGTGTGGACATTCCCTACGCCGAGCCGTCTGCGGCGGCGCCCTTGGGCACTGATCACCTCGGCCAGGACGTACTGACGCATCTCCTCGTCGGGGGGTGGGGACTGCTCGTGCTCGCCGCGGTGATCGCCGTCCTCGTCACCACGCTGGCGGCCGTCATCGGTACCGTGGCGGCCCTGCGGCCCCGGGTCGGCGCAATCATCGAACGGTCCACCGACGCCCTGATGTTGCTTCCGCCGA
This sequence comes from Rhodococcus sp. IEGM 27, assembly GCF_033142305.1. Classification (NCBI taxonomy): domain Bacteria; kingdom Bacillati; phylum Actinomycetota; class Actinomycetes; order Mycobacteriales; family Nocardiaceae; genus Rhodococcus; species Rhodococcus sp. IEGM 27. Next base: position 398,664 of record NZ_JAWLSG010000006.1, read on the forward strand.
TCCTCGCGATTTTGCTGGTGATGCTGTCGTGGCCGAGTTCGGGCGCCGCCGGCCTGGTCTTGATCGCCGTGGTCGTCGGTACTCCCTACACCGCACGGGTTTTCGCCGCCGCCGCCAGTGGTGTCGCCGCGTCGGGATACATCGAAGTCGCCGCTGCGAGTGGCGAGCGCCTGGCGTATCTCGTATTCCATGAAGTCCTACCGAACCTGCGCGCCACGGTGACCACCCAGCTCGGCCTCCGATTCGTGGAGGCAATGTACCTCGTGAGTACTGCCGCGTTCCTGCAGTTGCCGACGGCGCTCGGGGATTCCAACTGGGCGCTGATGGTGCGGGAGAACAGCTCCGGGGCACTGCTCAACCCGTGGTCGGTTCTCGCACCCAGCCTCGCGATCGGGTTGCTTGCGGTCAGCGTCAATCTCGCCATCGCCTCGGCCCGGACCGGCCGGCAGGGGGTAAACGTATGACGGATCCGGCAGTGGTCGCTGAACATCTGACCATCACCGCCGCCGACACGGCGGCGCCGCTCCTGCAGGACGGGTCGATCACCCTGCGCCCCGGCACGGTCACCGCAATCACCGGTGAATCCGGATCGGGAAAAACGACACTTCTGCAGGCGGTCGTCGGATACCTTCCGGCCGGAGCCCGCCGCGAGTCCGGCAGTCTCCGGGTGCTGGGGCACGACGTATTGACGATGGAGCCCGAACCCCTGCGTCGACTCCGCCGGGCACACCTGGCTTTCGTGGGGCAGGATCCCGGATCGGCCCTGAACCCCACCATGCGAGTGGGCGCGCTGCTCCGCGAAGTCGCGGCCACCCGCGACCCCGACGAACCGGCCCGCGTCCTGGAGCGTGTGCAGTTACCCGCCTCGGTTCTTCATCGCCGTCCGGGCGCCCTCTCGGGCGGCCAGCAGCGGCGGGTGGCGCTCGCCCGGGCCCTGATACGGGGTGTCGACGTGCTTCTTGTCGACGAACCGTTCGCCGGATTGGACGGGCGTGTGCGGCACGAAGTCGCCGACGTCCTGCGCCGTCTCGCCGATACCGGTGTCGCAGTCGCGGTGTCCGGTCACGACACCACGGTCTTGCACGAACTCGCGGATCACACCGTGCACCTGGGCGTCCCCGTCACCACCAGGGTGCACACCACTGCCACGACGGCAGAGACTCCACGCGGTTCCGCCGTGCTGTCCGCATCCGGCCTCGGTCTCGTCCGTGGCGGTAGAGCTGTTCTGGCGGGTGTGGATCTCTCGGTCCACCCTGGTGAGGCGACCGCGGTCCTCGGCGAATCAGGAGCCGGGAAAACGACTTTGGCGCGGGTGCTCGCCGGCCTCGAACCGGCCGCGACGGGAACGATGCGGCTTCACGATGCCCCGCTCCGACTACCGATCGCCCGCCGGCCACGGTCGCTGCGCGGCCGGATACAGCTCATCCCGCAGAACCCGCTGTCGACACTCAATCCCGCTCACACCGTGGGACATACCCTCGCCCGGCCCTTGCGGCGTCGGGGTGTCCGAGGTAGGGCCCACCTCGACAGCACGGTCACCGCGCTGCTCGCCACCGTGGGGCTCACCGGGGCATTCGCCGCTCGTTACCCTTCCGAACTTTCCGGTGGTCAGCGCCAACGCATTTCGATCGCGCGCGCACTGGCTGCAGAACCCGACGTCCTGATCTGCGACGAGGTGACATCCGCGCTCGATGCCGCTACCGCGCAGTCCGTCATGGATGTGCTTCGCGGGACCATGCACGAGCGACATACGAGCTTGATCGTGATCACTCACGATCTGGAACTCGCGGCCCGATACTGTCGGGACGTACTCGTGATCGACGACGGACGGGTAGTCGAATCCGGCTCATACGCCGCGGCCGACCGGCTGAGCTGACCCATCGAATCCGAAGGTAATCAATCGTTAAAGCACACTGCCACATAGGAATACGTTGATCTGTCGGTGCTGTGATCTGCCGCACAAGGGGTTTCGGTTGGCCTCAAATGAGGTTAGCCTTCCCATACACTGATTCCGGCCGTGAGCCTTCTCGAATCTCGCACTCACACAACACTTTCTTCTCAGCAACGACGGTTCTCGATCGTCTGACCGAAAGTTGGATACTCCATGCCCACAACATCAACACTGACCACGCGTGCCATCTCGGTTGCCGGAGCGGCGGCCACTGCAGACCTTCTCGCGGCGGTGGTGTCGGCGTACGGCACCGTCGACAATCCCGATCTGATCGGTGAGGCAGCGGACATCGCGAAAACGCTGCCCGCCGAGGTCCGCGAGGCGTGCACCATGGAGCCGCGCGGACTCGGATTCCAGGTGCTGTCCGGGTTCGAGATCGACGATCGGGCAATCGGTCCCACCCCCGCGCGATGGAACGACGTGGATCCCCACCGAACGGCCGAGTGGGACGTGCTGATGCTGCTTCTCGCGCATGTCGTCGGCGCCCCCTTCGGGTGGTCCGGCCAGCAGGAGGGCCGGCTGGTCAACAACATCGTCCCGTCTCCGGGACACGAGACGGAACAGACGGGAGCGAGCAGTACCGTCCTGCTCGAACCGCACACCGAGGACGCATTCCACCCGGGCCGGTGCCACTTCCTTCTGCTCGGTGGGATGCGTAATCACGACCGGATCGGCACGACCATCTCCTCGATCCGGGAAGTGGAACTCGAACCCGCCGAGTTCGTCGAACTCGCGAGCGCCACGGTGCCGATCCTCCCGGACGCCTCCTACGAGACCAACCCGGCGGCTGGCGTGCCCACTGCGGTCCCCGGCGGCAATGCCCTTGCGCTGCCGACACTCTGGGTCGGCGAGGACGGGCTGTGCCTGCGCTACGACCCGGCCTACACACCACTCGACACGGCTCCCGAACGGTATCGGCGCGCCTACGCCCGACTGTCCAAGGAACTCGCACGCCATGCCCGCACGATCTCCCTCGACGCCGGGGAGGTGCTGATGATCGACAACGATGTCATCGTGCACGGGCGGGTTCCCTTCACACCCCGCTACGACGGCACGGACCGGTGGCTCAAGCGCATCAACGTGCGGGTCCCGGGCCGGCATCGACCCCCGGCCGAGGACTTCGAGGACGGGTACGGTGAGGACGTCGTCGACCCGTCGGGAGTTCATCCGATCTACTCCGTCAGGAGCGCGAGCCGATGAGCGCACCCCATCCGATCCTGACGCTGACGGCGAGCGATCTCGACAAGGTCGAGGTGTCTTCCGGTGAGGTGCTCGCCGCTGTCGAGCAGGCGTACAGCGCTCTGGCGGCGGGAGAGTCGACGAATCCCGGGAAGCTGACCGTCGCTCCCGCCGACAAACACTCGGTGGCCTACTCGATGCTCGCCCGAGACGGGCAGAGCTCCACCGTGGCTTTCAAGACCTCGTACAAGTTCGACCCGGACCGGGATCGTACGAGCAAGCGCTACTACACCACGCTGTCGCTGTACGACGACGCCACCGGACTCCCGATCGCCCTGATGGATTGCGGGCGCATCGGCGCCCTGCGTACGCCGGCCGTATCGGGGCTGATCATCCGGGCCTGCGCGGCACCGAGCGCGTCCACCGTCCTCGTCGTCGGTTCCGGAACGCAGGGGCGGTTCGCACTGCCATTGGCGCTCACCGCACACCCACAGTTCACCCACCTCGAACTCTTCGGCACACATCCGGACGGAATTGCTGCGGTCCGAGAAGAATTGGCTCGTCAGTACCCGGACCGCACGGTCACGGTCAGTACCGATCTCGAGGCGTCCGCCCGCCGGGCCGACGTGATCCTCGCTGTGGCCGGTGAAGCGACGCCCGCGCGGATCGAAGCCGACTGGCTCGTCCCTGGCGCGCTCTCCATCCTCGTCGGTTACGGTCTGTCGCCGTCGACCCTGTCGGGCGCGGATTATGTGGTGGCCACCAACGCCGAACAGATGCGTACCACCGGTACCGACATGGCCGGCCCGGACGGAGTCCTGCGTTCGGTGGATGCTGAACTGCCCGACATTCTGGCCGGCCGGGCGCTGCCCCGCCTTTCGGCGACGGACCGGGTATTCGCCTACAACAGCGGACTCGTGGTCACCGACATCGCGCTCGGGCTCCTGTTCGCACACAAGGCACGTGAGCAAGGCCTCGGCAGCCCGTTGGAGTTGTGGTCATGACCCGAAGCATCCTGCGGTCGGTGCGACTGCCGGCATTGACCACCCCCTGGACCGACACCGTCACCGCGGACCGGGCGCTGTTGCGCGCCCTCGTGCGGGGATTCGGCGGCGGGCCCGTGCATCTTCTCGACCCGGCACAATTTTCACACAACGCCCGCAGCTTCGCGGCCGTCTTCGACGAGGCAGGGGTGGACGGGACCGTCTACTTCGGGAAGAAGGCCAACAAGGCGAACGCCTTCGCCGATGCCGTCGCCGACCTCGTCACCACCGACCGCCGCGCCGGACGTTCGGGCACCTTCGGTATCGATGTGGCCAGCGCCGGGGAATTTCGTCAAGCCCTCGCGGCGGGGGTGCGGGGCAGCGACCTGTTGATCACCGGCCCCGCCAAGCCGGCCGAACTTCTCGCTCTGGCCGTGCGGCACGACGCCGTCGTCACCATCGATTCCCCGAGCGAGCTCCGGTCACTCGCCGACCTGTCCGACGGACTTGGCGTGCGGGTCCTTTTCCGTGTTCTTCCGCAGCCGGAAACCAGCCGATTCGGGATGAACGACGACGAATTGCGGTATGCCGAACAGCTTGCGCTCGATCGCTCGGCTGACGTGACGATGCTCGGGTACAGCTTCCACCTCTCCGGGTACAGCATTCCCGAGCGTCGTGATCAGGCCGGCCAGCTGGTCGAACGCCTCCGTGCCGCCCGCGCGCAGGGGCTCGCCGCCGGAACGATCAGCCTGGGGGGCGGGTACCCCATCAGTTATGTGCCGCAGGAGGACTGGCAGCGATTCACGGGCGAATCGGCCCACGCATTTCATGCCGGTAAGCGCTTCGACAGTTACTACCCGTACCACTCGGCGATCACCGGAGCGCACGCCTTGCGGGCCATCCTCACCGAACCCGCGCCGGGACGAAAATCGCTGGCCCAGTTCGGCCAGGACCACGGCATCTCGTTCTTCGCCGAACCGGGTCGCGCCCTGTTGGACCGCGCCGGGATCACCGTGTTCCCCGTGCTGGGAGTCAAGGAACGCGATCCCGGAATGATCGTCGTCAACGGCACGAGCCTGAGCCTGTCCGAACAGTGGTTCGACACCGAATTCCTCCCGGACCCTCAGTTGGTGTCCGCAACGACGCCTACCGAGGACCGCATCCCGTTCTTCGCGTCGGTCGGGGCCGCGACCTGTCTGGAATCGGACATGCTTACCTGGCGAGTGATCGAGTTCCCGCACCGACCCGCCCCAGGCGATTTCCTGGTGTACCACAACACCGCGGGCTACCAGATGGACTCGAACGAATCCGCGTTTCACGACACCCCCGTCCCGCCCAAGGTCGTCATCACACTCGTCGACGGCCGACCCGCCTGGGAACTCGACCGCCCCACCAGCAATTAGGAGAAGACAGTGGAGACCATTGCCACTACCGCCCGCGTCGTCAGCCGAGTGTCGGATCTGATCGGTTCCACTCCCCTGCTACAGCTGTGCACCCTCGAGAACGGGACACGCTATCTCCTCAAACTCGAGCAGTTCAATCCGACCGGGTCCATGAAAATCCGGATGGCGCGCCAGATGGTGATCGATGCCGAGGTCGCGGGGCTGCTGCGTCCCGGAGGCCACATCATCGAATCGACCTCGGGCAACACGGGACTGGGGCTGGCTGTGGTCGCGGCGGAACGCGGATACCGCTTCACCGCCGTCGTCGACAACCACGCCAGCGCCGAGAAGCTGCGTTCCATGCGGGCAATGGGCGCCCACTTGCACTTCGTCACCGAGGACGGCGAAACCGAGCTCGCCACCTCGGCCCGTGAGGACCTCGCCGAGCAGATGGCCGCGGCGGATCCAGACGGGTGGTTCCCCGAGCAACACAACAACCCGAGCAACGCCGTGGGCTACCGCGCCCTCGCCGCGGAGCTCCTCGACGACGCGGCCTCGCCGATCGACGCCTTGGTCTGCGCGGTCGGAACCGGCGGCTCGCTGTTCGGGACGGCGCGCGAACTGCGGCGGCTCGGGCAGTCGACCACCGTCATCGGTGTCGAACCCGTCGGATCCATCGCCTTCGGCGGACCCGGTGGGCCGTACCACCAGTCGGGCACCGGCACTCCTCCCGGAGCAACCATCGGAACCGCAGTCGATTACTCGCTTCTCGACCAGGGCGTCAAGGTGTCCGATGTCGACGCCTTCGCGACCGCTCGGGCTCTGGCCCGGCGGAACGGGCTCATGGTCGGTGGTTCGTCCGGTGGCGCCATCTTCGCCGCGCTCGATGTCCTCCCGACGCTGCCCGCCGGCAGCACCGTCGTCACGATCGTCTGCGACGGTGGCGAGAAGTACCTTGATACAGTCTTCGACGACGAATGGATGACACGCCACGAACTCCTCGACCTCACCGCCGAGCTGCGCGTGGACGAGAAGCTCGATGCGGCCGGAGTACCGGCAAGCCGGTCCGCCCGCGAGCAGTCGCCGATCGAGTACGCATGACACACGAAAGCACAGGAACCATCGCGCCCACACAGAGTTACCGGCAGACCAGTCGCGAACTCGCCTATCTCTCTGCGCCGATCGCCCTGACCCAGCTCGCGCAGGTGGCGCTCACCACCACCGACACCGTCATGATGGGCTTGATCAGCATCCAGGCCCTCGCGGCAGGCGGTCTGGCCATCACCTTGTTCAATCAGTTACGCACCATGGGCGTCGGGCTGGTGACAGCCGTCGGCAACCTCATCTCCGGGGCTGTCGGCCGCGGTGAGCGGACGGGCGACACCACACCCTCCGAGGCCACCGCGGAGGAGGTTCGCGACATCGTCCGGTCGAGCTTCCTCATCGCCACGGTCGCCGGAATCCTCGGCGGCATCCTGCTCGTCGGGCTCGGTTACGGTCTCCGGTTCGTCGGCCAGGACGCCGAGGTTCTCGACATGGCGTTGCCGATGCTCATCGCGCTCGCCCCGGGCCTGGTGCCGTGCTTGTGGTTCCAGGTGATCCGCCAGTTCACCGTCGGCATGCGGCGGCCCAAGGCGCTGCTCGTCATCACCATCCTGTCGGTGCTCTTCAACATCGCCCTCAACTGGGCCTTCATCTACGGCACCTTCGGGCTTCCCGCCCTCGGCCTGCCGGGCATCGGTGTCTCCACCTCGCTGGTGTACCTGCTGACCTTCGGGATCTTCGCGGCCATGGTGCGCCGCGACGACGTGCTGTCGCCAATGCTCAGCCTCGCCATGCACCGATCCCGGCCCGAGACCGTACGGACGATCCTCCGTCTCGGGGTCCCGATCGCCGGAACCTACGGCAGCGAGGCGGGTCTGTTCTCGGTGACCGCGGTGATCATCGGCAGCTTCGGCGCTCCCGCTCTGGCCGCCCATACCGTGGTCAACCAGCTCACCTACATTGTCTTCCAGGTGTCAGTGGGCATCTCGCACGGTTCGTCGATCCTGGTCAGTCGATTCGTCGGACTCGGTGAGGCGATCAAATCGCGTCTGACCGCCCGAGTCGCCTTCTCCCACGCGGCAATCGTCATCGCGGTCGTCGGTGTCGTGTATCTCCTGGCACCGACCTGGGTGCTGTCGCTGTTCATGGACACCTCGGACACCACGGCCGTGTCCATCGCGACGGTGCTCCTCGCGATCGCGATCTTCCAGCAGTTCGCCGACTCCGCGCAGAACATCGGTATCGGACTGCTGCGCGGGGTGGGCGATACGGCCTCGAGCTTCGGTATCACCCTCATCGGGTACTGGCTGGTGGGTTTGCCGGTCGGCCTTCTGTTCGCCTTCGGCTTCGGCCTCGACACGTACGGCATGTGGATTGGTCTTTCTTGCGGATTGCTGACCGCGGCGATCCTGTTGCTGCGCACGTTTCAGCAGCGTCTACGAACGATCGAGACTCAACCCGCTTCGTAGTCCGGAAGGACTAGAAAAGGGACTCCCACCAGGAATTTTCTTGGCAGATCTCTTGTTTTCACCTACGCCAGATGCTATAACGAATCTACAGCATCTGCTGCAGGTAACCTGTCACAACGAGAGGGTTTTCTGGAGGTGGACACGATGTTGATGCGCACAGATCCGTTCCGCGACCTCGACCGTTTGACCCAGTCGATCCTCGGTACCGCTGCCCGCCCGGCAGTGATGCCCATGGACGCCTGGCGAGAAGGTGAGAAGTTCATCGTCGAATTCGACCTGCCGGGAGTGGACGCCGATTCGCTGACCCTGGATGTCGAACGCAACGTTCTCACCGTGCACGCCGAACGGCCGAGTCGGGACGAAAACAAGGAAATGGTGGCGGCCGAACGGCCACGGGGCGTATTCAGCCGGCAACTGTTCCTCGGTGAGAACCTCGACACCGACCGGATCGAGGCTCGCTACGACGCCGGGGTGCTGACCCTGACCATCCCTGTCGCCGAGAAGGCCAAGCCGCGCAAGATCGAAATCGGTACCAACACAGAGAAGAAGGCAGTCAACGCCTGACCCTGACCGGGGAGGGGCGATCGCGATGACACCGGAAGCCACCAGTCCCTACATTTCGGAGCCGACCAACTGCGAGATTCGGTCGTGGTCGGAGATCGAGTACGAGTTGCTCGTCGCCGACTCCGACCGCCTCCTCGCCGAGGCGCTCACGCCGCAGGCCGTCGTCCTGCTCAGGTGGGTGACTGTGGGTACGACCGGATCGCCTCGCCCCCTCCCACTCCCGTCGGCACCCTGGACGCCGTCCGCGGCGCCGGTGCCGGAAATCCGCGCAAAGCAGCGCTCCCCTCCGACGTGACGAAGAGTTGGGAAGTGCGACGGCGGGCGGGTGGAGGTGACGGCAAGGAGATACGCCGATTATGAACACCCGCACCGACTTCTACGACATCCTCGGGCTGCCACGCAGCGCAACCCAGAGCGAGATCACCAGCGCGTACCGCCGTAGACTGCGGCAGTTTCACCCCGACACCCGCGAAGCCGCACTCGACACCCAGCCTTCGGACGAGTCGCTGCAACACTTACTGGCCGCATACGCCGTGCTCCGTGACCCGCTCCGTCGCGCCGAATACGACCGGCAGAGCCTGGTGGCGCCACCGCGTGCAGGGATCCCACCAACGATTATTCGCGTCCGCCACCACGCATCGAGCGACCCGACACCGATGTTCCGGGCCGGGCCGGTCCGGCGTCACCGTTGACGACTGCGCAGTAGCGAACGCCTGCCTGATCCGACCTGCCTGATCCAGCCCTGGGTGCGTGTTCCCCATCGAGATGGGTATTCGTCGCTCATGGCTTCGGACGGCGGTGGCCGGGCGTATCCGGAGGCAAGGTTTGTCGCCGGACATCTGATCGCGCTGGTCGCCGATCGAGACTACGCGGCGCTCTCTGCGGAGTTGTCCCCGCTTGTGCAGTCGCCCGGGAGTTCGCTGCCTGGGCCGGCCCTGTACGGCGATGTACTGACCTGGGTTGTCACCGCGCTTGCGGACGTGGTCGTCGCGCGCCTCGGCGAGGCGGCGGATGGAGAATCCTTCGTCCTCGAGGTCCGTACCACCGCCGGCCGTACGGTGGGTGCCGGCGATCTGCCTCCCGGACAGGGCCGGGTAGGCCGGTCGGTGCTGGCGTTGTTGGCCGACGATCGCGCCGCCGCCCGTGCGCAGCTCGCGGCGGCCGAACGCGAATCCGATCCAGCGGTGCGTGCCACCACTCTGGTCGAGGCCCTGATCTGGCTCAACGCCATGCTCGAGGCTGAGACGTCCACATTCCCCGACCTGCCGCCCCGGTGACGGCGAGATACCCTGCAGCATTTACTGTAGGTTTATTACAGTGTAGGTAGTTTTATCGGGTAAATCGAAGGCAGCGAGAATTCCGCTCCCGAGGAGGCGTTATGCCGAGGAAAATCCTTCCGAAATCCCGGCGCGGCCTCTACGGCATCTCCGTCGCCTCCGAACTGTCGGGCATCGCGGCCCAAACGCTGCGCTTCTACGAGCAGTACGGACTGGTCACCCCGGCACGCACCAGCGGAGGTAACCGCCGCTACAGCGACTACGACCTAGCACGCCTCCAGCGGGTCTCCGAGCTGATAGAGGCCGGCGTCAACCTGGCCGGAATCGGCCGGATTCTGGACCTCGAGCGACGAACCGAGAAACTTCAACGGGACAACACCCGCCTCGCTGCCGACAACGCACAGCTACGAGCAGAAAGGACACCGACCATGGACATCGACCTCTCCGATGCCGTTCCGGAAGCCGACCAGCTCGAAGAAGCACAACCCGCCGACCCCACCGATGCAGGGAGCCGCTCGATCGCCGACGAGCAGCCCGTGACTTCGCGGTCGTCGTGGGACGCTCCCGAGGCCGACAGACTCGAACAACAGCAGTCGGCAGCCCCAGTCGCCGAGCTGATACCGCCCACATCCGGCAGGTGGGACGCACCCGAGGCCGACGCGTGGGAACAGGCTTTCGCCGTGCCCATGGACGACGACCGAGAAGTCGCCGAAGAATAGGCCTCGACGCAGCAGAAAACTGCCGGATGAACAGCCTCGCCCACGGCCTCACGGCGTAGCGTCGAGACCATAGCCGCGACGAGGCGCCGTGTCAGGTCGACCAGTCCCGACACCCGTCGAGGAGGGCGAGATGACCGAGCAATCTATCGGGGGATTGCCGCTGACCGAGGTAACGCACGCCTTGGACGTCGTCACCGGAGCGCTGAATGCGCTGCGCGACGAGGCAGTCGCCTGTGAACCACTCGAGACGGCTTGGAGCGAGTGGCGCACACCGCCGTCACGGCACTCCCCGAGGCAGATGCCGCCAGCGTCACCCGCCTGGTCGATGGGGTCCCGGACACAGTTGCCACGACCGACGACGCTATCGCCGCCATCGACGAATGCCAGTACGCCGCGGGCCGCGGGCCGTGCCTACAAGCCGCCGAGACACGAGAGCCGGTTCGCGCGGTCGTCGGCCGACACCGAGAAGAATGGCCCGAATTCACCGCCGTAGCAGAGGCGGCCGGAATTCACGCCTACCTCTCGGTACCCGTACTCCTCGACGACCGAGCCCACCACTCCGAACTCATCGGATCTCTCAACGTGTACAGCTATCACACGGAAGCCTTCGACCCCTTCGACGAACAACTGGTGCGGCTGCTCACCACGGCGGTCTCTGCGGCCATCGCCAATGCACTCCGCTGGCAGCGCGCACACCACCAAGTCCTCCAGCTTCAGAATGCGCTGAGGTCACGCGCCGACATCGACCAGGCCAAAGGCGTACTGATGGCCATCCACGGAATCTCGAGCGACCAGGCATTCGAACGGCTCGCCAAGATCTCCCAACGCACCAACACGAAAGTTCACGAAGTAGCCCGGAACTTCATGCGCAACTTCACTGCGCCGTCGTTGTGATCGGCTCGGGTCGAGGCAGACAGTCAGGACTCCGGAGGGTCGACCACTGCACAGCACCGGTCGGGTCGCGGATCGAGTACGGCCCGCGCACTTGGTTCGGCGCTTCCGGCGATCATTCCCTCGACGAGCCGTAAGTTCAGCCCGCACACCACGTCCAGATGGTCCTGGGCGACGAGATGGAACGGGCAGTTGCGTAACTCGACTCGGCCGTCGTCAGCTACCTGAGGCAGGTAGCCGCAGCTTCGGAGCGCTGCGAGAAGATTGTGCCCGGACTCGGCGGCAGATCGCCGTCCGGCATCGAACGCCGCCTCGTTCACCGCGTTCCGAACGGCTCCGCCGGCATCCTGTTCCACCGAAGAGACGAGCAACCGGGCGAGCAGTTCGTAGTCCCGCGGCGGCACACTGACGGCCATCTCCTTCGTGGCCCGGGCATACAGCTTCGCAGGACGCCCGGCCCCAGGACCGCCCCGTCCGGCAGGCCGCTGGTAGCTGATTGTCAACAGGTCGGCATCGGCGAGCTTGTCGAGGTGATAGGCCGCGAGGGTTCGACCGATCTCGACGGCCGCCGCCGCTTCCTCGCGGGAAACCGGCGTGGCGCTTTCGGTGACGTACTCGTACAGCTTGCGCCGCAACGGATCGTCCAGATTACTCAGCGCCGCCAGAGCCGCCGGCGCAGCGGATCGGGCTGTGGACGACATGCCCCGACTCTATCACCAAGAACTATTGACAAATAGGTGCGCACGGGCGGATTCTAAAAACAGTTCCTATTACTTTTACAGAAGGATCAGTGATGAACGCCCCGACGCCACGCTCCTCGTCAGCAGTCCCTGAACATTCCCTCGGTGCCGCCGTGCAACGCGCACGCAGCGACCCTGCCTATGGCGCATTCCTGTTGCTACGCATCGGCTTCACCGTGCTGCCGATCATCATGGGCCTCGACAAGTTCACCAATCTGCTCACCACCTGGGAGAACTACCTGGCACCGTGGATCGTCGACATCGTCCCCCTCAGCGCCCACCAGACCATGCTGGTGGTCGGAGTGATCGAAATCGTCGCCGGGATCGCTGTCGCGATCAAACCGCGATACGCGGCCTATATCGTCGCCGCCTGGCTCGCCGGGATCATCGTCAACCTGCTGAGCTACCCGGGCTTCTACGACATCGCACTGCGCGACTTCGGCCTGATGCTCGCGGCAGCGACCCTCGGCCGACTGGCCCACGTGTACGACCCGGCGTGGCACCGACGCACTGCGCCGGCCACGAACTTCGCAGCCGCGTAACCGGACCCCCTCAGTTCCCCGTCCACTCGACGAGTCCCCGGCCCGTCGGGTGGACATCCCCACGGTCAGGCCGGAGTGTCTCCTCGATGCCTGGACTCGAGAACCCGGTTGAGCGGCCGCGTGGGGGTAACGGCGTCCGCGTCGGCGAACGGGTTGACCCGCCCGTCGCCGGACGCGGGTGTCACCGCGGGGTGCCTGCCGAGCGTCGCCATATCGACGACGACCATATTGTTATCGATCGGATCGCTGTTGCGGCCCAGCCCGTCGATGACGGTGCGATAGTCCCCGGCGTCGAGGAGACTTTGATAGCGCTGGTGAAAATGACCGTGCCACAATCGGTTCGGCCGTACACCGTCGACGATCTTCCGAAGTCGCTGCCGATTCTCTGCCGTCGCGCGCAACTCGTCGGGTGGCACACCGGCCTCACGACGAGCCGACCCGGGGACGGCTATTCCGGCGGGACAGTCATGGCAGAACATCACCTCGGCGCCACCAGCGGCGGTAATGGCGCCGACCTCGTCGGCGCTCAGGGCTTCCTGCGGCCACCACGAGGTGTGCGGGGTCCGCAGTATCTTGTCGAGCGAGCATGCCCCGCCCACCGCCAGGCACCGCAGCTGACCCCACTGCCAGCGCAGCCCCCGCGGCAGGTGGACGATGCGTTCCCGCAGGTACCGCAGTCCGTCGTCGGCGATCGGTTGTTGCAACAGCCAGTCGAAGTCCTCGTGATTGCCATCGACGAAGCCGAGGACCACGCCCTCCTCCGCGAGGGCGGCGTCGAGGCTATCGAGGTATGTGGGGCGGAACGTGTAACCGAAATCGCCGAGTTGGACGATCACATCGGCGGCGCGTGCTCCCGCACGGGCGATCGCGCCGACGGCGTAGTCGGTGTCGGCGTGCCAGTCCCCCGCGACCGCCACCCGCCTTGGGGTGGCCAGGAAGCTGTCCACAGCCCACCTCCGTTCCGGAAATCCCCATCATCGTGTAGGAGATACCCATTCCGCCGGCGTACCAACCTTGTACCGAACTGCAGCAAGCTAGGGCATCACCCGCGCCCGGGCCAGTGGGCGCGCGGATCGAATCCCGCCGCCTTCTCGGCCTTCTCGTAGGTGCGCAGCGCATCGACCGCATGCTGATCCAACCGGGACGGCACGGCGACCTCCACGGTCACCAGCAGATCTCCGGGTGGTCCGCTGCGGCGTGGTACGCCACGCTCGCGCAATCGGAACGTGCGACCGGTCGGAGTACCAGCCGGAATCTTCACGCTGACACGACCGTCGAGAGTGGGAACCGAGATCGTTGTGCCCAAAGCTAATTCGCTGAATGTCGCCGGTACCGTCACCGTCAGGTCGTCACCGGCGCGGGCGAACACAGGGTCGGGATCCACCTTCACATTCACGTACAGATCGCCCGACGGCGCGCCCCGCAGACCCGGCTCACCCTGTGCGGGAAGCCGGATTCGTTGCCCGTCACTCACCCCGGCGGGGATGCGCACCGAGATGGTGCGGGTGCGGTTCGCGACCCCGGCTCCGTGACAGTCCGAGCACGGAGAATCGACCACCGAGCCGGTGCCACGGCACTCGTCGCAGGCGTCACTGAACCCGAACCCGCCTTGGTTCCGGTTGAGCACGCCGGAACCACCGCAGTAGGGACACCGACGCGGATGAGTTCCTGGACGAGAACCGCTGCCATGACAGGTGGTACACACCGTCGGTCCACTGATGCGCAAGGGTACGACCGCACCGTTGACCGCATCCCGGAAGGATAGATGCGTCTCTGTCTCGATATCGCGACCCCGCCGTGGGCGCGTCCGGGTGGTCTGTCGGCGACTCCGGAACAGATCACCGAACACGTCACTCATCGAGCCGGCATCGGCAGTCGTGAAGTGCGATCCGTTCCCGAAAAGATCGCCGAGGTCGAAATCGCTCATACGCGAGGTGCCGGTCGGGCCTGGGCGGAATCCCGTATTACCGAACATTCCTGCCTTGTACAGCCGCCGCGTCTCGTCGTACTCCTTACGTTTGGCAGGGTCCGACAGCACGGCGTGCGCCTCACTGACCGACTTGAACCGTTCCTCGGCGCAGGAGTCGTTCGGATTGGCGTCCGGATGCAGTTCGCGGGCCAACTTCCGGTACGCCTTCTTGATCTCGTCCGCCGACGCACCAGAGGGGACGCCCAAATCGGCGTAGAAGTCCCGCTCCAACCATTCCTGCTGCGTCACCGGGCATCCTCCTTTCACAGTGCCTACGATCGGTGAGCGTCCACCACGGTGACCATCGCCGTCCGTAACACTTTGCGGTCACCGAATTTGTAGCCGCGACGCAGCACACTTCCCACGACGAGCTCGTGCCCGTCGCCCTCGTGCTGAACTGCCTCGTGCAGAGTCGGATCGAACGGATCGCCCTCCTCGCCGAATGCGGCCACCCCCAGGTCCGCGAGCGTGGCCCGGATCTTGGACGAGATAGCGCGTAGTGGTCCGTGCTCGAGGTCGCCGTGGCTGCGTGCCCGGTCGAGGTCGTCGAGGATTCCGAGGAACTTCTCCGCTATGGAAGCCTTCGTGATCTCGGCGGTGACCTGCCGATCGCGTTCGACCCGCCGCCGGTAGTTCGCGAACTCGGCCTGCAGTCGTTGCAGATCGGCGGTCAGCTCCGCCACTCGATCCTCGTCGGGCGCGCCCGTCCTCCCACCGGCGGCGGACTGGCTCCGACCGCCGGCGACCGGGGGTTGCGAGGGCGTGTGCTCTCGAACCTGCCCGGTCTCCGGATCGACCCGGCGTTTATCGGTGATCGAAATCGGTTCTCGCGGTGGTTGTTTCCCGTTGGTGCGCTCAGTGCTCATCGCGCATCCTCCCTCCCGGGTTCGTCCACCACCTCCGCATCGAACACCTGCTCGGATCCATCGGACCCCGTGGTCCCGTCGCCGCCGGGCGCGCCGCCCTGCTGCGCCTGGGTGTCGTACAGTGCCTGACCCAAGGACTGGGACTCCGTGGCCAGCTTCTCGACCGCGGACTTGACCGCACCGATGTCGGTGCCGGCCAGAGCATCCTGCACTTCCTTGATCGCCGACCGCACCTTGCCCTTGACGTCATCGGGAACCTTGTCCTCGTTGTCCTTGATGAACTTCTCGGTCTGGTACACCAGCGACTCGGCCTGATTCCGCGTTTCGGCCTCCTCGCGCCGTCGGGAGTCTTCGGCAGCGTGCGCCTCCGCATCCTTGATCATCCGGTCGATTTCTTCCTTGGACAGACCGGAGCCCTCCTGGATCCTGATCGTGTTCTCCTTGCCGGTGCCCTTGTCCTTCGCCGTCACGTGCACGATGCCGTTGGCATCGATGTCGAAGGTCACCTCGATCTGCGGCACCCCGCGCGGAGCCGGCGGAATACCCGCCAACTCGAACGAGCCGAGCAGCTTGTTGTGCGAGGCGATCTCGCGCTCGCCCTGGAACACCTGAATCTGCACCGACGGCTGGTTGTCGTCGGCCGTGGTGAAGGTCTCGGACCGCTTGGTCGGGATGGTGGTGTTGCGCTCGATGAGCTTGGTCATCACCCCACCCTTGGTCTCGATACCGAGCGAGAGCGGCGTGACGTCGAGAAGCAGCACGTCCTTGACCTCGCCCTTGAGGACACCAGCCTGCAGGGCAGCGCCCACCGCGACGACCTCGTCCGGATTCACACCCTTGTTCGGTTCCTTACCGCCGGTGAGCTCCCGGACCAGGTCGGAGACGGCGGGCATGCGGGTGGAACCACCGACGAGCACGACGTGGTCGATGTCCTTGACCGCAATACCGCTGTCCCTGATCACCGATTGGAACGGGGCGCGGGTGCGGTCGAGCAGATCGGAGGTGATCTTCTGGAACTCGCTGCGCGAGAGCTGCTCGTCGAGGAACAGCGGGTTCTTGTCCGCGTCGACGGTGATGTAGGGCAGGTTGATCGAGGTGCTCTGCGAAGAGCTCAGCTCGATCTTCGCCTTCTCCGCCGCCTCACGCAGGCGCTGCAGCGCCATCTTGTCCTTGGTCAGATCGATGCCGTTCTGCGCCTTGAACTTGTCGACCAGCCAGTCGACGATGCGCTGGTCCCAGTCGTCACCACCGAGGTGGTTGTCACCGGAGGTGGCGCGAACCTCGACGACACCCTCGCCGATGTCGAGCAGTGAGACGTCGAAGGTGCCGCCACCGAGGTCGAACACCAGGATGGTCTGTTCCTTGTCGCCCTTGTCGAGGCCGTAGGCGAGTGCCGCGGCGGTGGGCTCGTTGATGATGCGCAGCACGTTCAGGCCGGCGATCTGGCCGGCTTCCTTCGTGGCCTGACGCTGGGCGTCTTCGAAGTAGGCGGGGACGGTGATCACGGCGTCCGTGATGTCCTCGCCCAGATACGATTCGGCGTCACGCTTGAGCTTCATCAGAACCCGGGCACTGATTTCTTGCGCTGTGTACTTCTTGCCGTCGATCTCCACCGTCCACGGCGTGCCGATCTCGCGTTTGACCGACCGCACCGTCCGGCTGACGTTGGTGACCGCCTGGTTCTTGGCGGGCTGGCCGACCAGCACCTCACCGTTCTTGGCGAACGCGACCACCGAGGGCGTGGTCCGGGACCCTTCCGAGTTGGCAACCACCACCGGGTCGCCACCCTCGAGCACTGACACGACCGAGTTGGTTGTACCGAGGTCGATACCGACCGCGCGTGCCATTTTTCCTCCTCAGTTATGGAAAGACTGCGTGTTTCAGAGTTGAGCCTGTTGGACTCAATTTTCCGACTCCAGAGCTGGTCAGTCAAGGTTTCCGGCCCTGCCGAGTCAGCCCGAGGTGATCTCTATCCGTCGGGCCCGCTCAGGCTCAGCCTTCCCGATTTCGACGCGCAGCACCCCGTCCTCGAGCGAAGCGGCGACCTTGTCGCCGTCGACCTCACGCGGCAGGGTCGCCCGGTAGCGGAACTGGCCGGTGCGTCGGGTCTGATGGCGGATCAGGCCGACACGCTTGCGTTCGGTGATCTCACCCTCAATCGACAGCTCGTTACCGCTCAGGTTCACGTCGATGTTCTCGCGGGGAACGCCGGGCACGACGGCTTCGACCACGTAGGAGTCGGCAGTTTCCTCCACGGTCACGGCCGGGGTCCATGAGTCCCAGATGCGGAAGGGGCCCGACTGTGCCACATCGGCATGTCGGCGAATTGGCGATGCCATCGTCCTCGACCTCCTCGTCCACGAGTCAATGCGAAGCGTGTGCAAAGTTGAGCGCATCACACTCAGGTTTTATTCCCCTCCGGCCCGGAAACTCGCTCGACGTACGCCTTCATTTCCATCCGACCGACCACCGAAGGGGGCTCATGCTGCTTCGTCCGGGCTCCGCCTATCCCCTGGGGGCGACGTACGACGGGTCGGGCACGAACTTCGCACTGTTCAGTGAAGTCGCCGAACGGGTGGAGTTGTGCCTGTTCGACACCGCCTGCACCGAAACGAGGATCGAACTCGTCGAGTTGGACGGCTTCATCTGGCATGCCTTCCTCCCGGGCGTCGAACCCGGCCAGCGCTACGGGTACCGCGTGCACGGGCCCTTCGATCCGGCCGCGGGAGCCCGGTGCAACCCGAACAAGCTTCTGCTCGGCCCCTACGCCAAGGCGATCGACGGGCGGTTCGACTGGAATCAGTCACTGTTCGGCTACGACTTCGGCTTCCCCGACAGCCGGAACGACGAGGACTCCGCGGCGCACATGCCGATATCTGTGGTGATCAACCCCTTCTTCGATGGGGGCACCGATCGCCTCCACGGCATGCCTACGCGGACACCGTCCTCTATGAGGCCCACGTCAAAGGGCTCACAGCGCTGCATCCGGCCGTACCGGAGGAAATGAGAGGCAGCTACGCGGCCCTCGGACACCCGGCCGTCCTAGGACATCTCCGCAACCTCGGGGTGACCGCACTCGAGCTGATGCCGGTCCACCACTTCGCCGACGACGCGCTTCTGCAGGAGCGCGGACTATCCAACTACTGGGGCTACAACACCATTGGCTTCTTCGCGCCCGACGCCAAGTACGCGATGAGCAGATCACCGGCAGGCCAGGTCCAGGAATTCAAGGCGATGGTCCGGGCCGTCCACCAGGCGGGGATCGAGGTCATCCTCGACGTCGTCTACAACCACACCGCCGAAGGCAACCACCTCGGTCCGACCCTCGGCTTCCGCGGGGTCGACAACGCCGCCTACTACCGTCTCGTGGACGACGACCGGCGGTACTACATGGATTACACCGGAACCGGAAACACCCTCAACGTGCGTCACCCGCACGCGCCGCAACTCCTGATGGACTCACTCCGATATTGGGTACTGGAAATGCACGTCGACGGCTTCCGCTTCGATCTCGCCGCCTCACTCGCGCGCGATTTCTACGAGGTCGATCGGCTGGCGAGTTTCTTCGAGCTCGTGCAGCAAGACCCGGTAATCAGCCAGGTGAAGCTGATCGCCGAACCGTGGGACCTCGGTCCCGGCGGGTACCAGGTGGGCAACTTCCCACCCCAGTGGACCTAATGGAACGGCCGCTACCGCGACACCGTCCGCGACTTCTGGCGGGGCGAGCCCGGGACGCTCGGCGAGTTCGCGTCCCGCATTACCGGCTCCGCCGACCTGTACGAGCACACCCGTCGACGGCCGGTCGCCTCGATCAACTTCGTCACCGCCCACGACGGATTCACGCTCCGCGACCTGGTCAGCTACAACCACAAACACAATGACGCCACGGCGAGAACAACAACGACGGTGAGAGCCACAACCGCTCCTGGAACTGTGGCGCGGAGGGCCCGACAACCGACCCGGAGATACTCGCGCTCCGCGCGCAGCAGAGCCGGAACTTCCTCGCCACTCTCCTGCTGTCGCAGGGTGTGCCCATGCTCAGCCACGGTGATGAACTGGGCCGCAACCAAAAGGCAACAACAACGCCTACTGCCAGGACAACGCCATCACCTGGGTCGACTGGGCCGCAACCGACGAGGACCTCCTCGCGTTCACCCGGCGGCTCGCGCAGCTACGCACCCAGCACCCAGTGTTCCGCCGGAGACGGTTCTTCGAAGGCCGCCCCGTGCAACGACGGCGCGACCACCTCCCCGACATCGCCTGGCCGCGCCCGGACGGAAGCGAGATGACCGAGCAGGACTGGCCGACTTCGGTCGTGCCGTAGGAATCTTCCTCAACGGCAACGCCATTCCCGACCCCGACGACTACGGGTTACCCGTCACCGACGACTCGTTCCTGCTGTACCTCAGCGCTCATCACGACAGCATCACCTTTCCACTGCCGTCGATCGAGTACGGAAAGTCCTGGGGGCTCGTCGTCGACACCCGACTGCCCGAGGCCGAACAGCCGAAGGCGATATTCCTCGCCGGAGCCGACATCGAGGTGCCCACGCGCAGTGTTACTGCTCAGGCGAACCGACTGAACCGGGCCCGCACTGTCGGTCCTACCTCGCCAACCGGAAACCTCCGACCTGATTGCCATTGAGGTACGTGGTGCCGGTGTAGGAGCCGTCCCCGTTGGCCACCATCGTGTCAGTGAGGAATCCGAGACCCGAGGGGCCGTAATCGATGACGGTTCTGCCCGCCGCATCTTCGTAGTAGTTGCCGCTCAGTCCACTGAGACCGAACACGAAATTGTTGGTGACCGTGCCGTTCCGGAAGGTCTTGCCCTTCCAGATCAGTCCGCCTCCGGGCGCGTCAGTGGTTCCCTGATAGGTCCCGTCCGGGACAGGTTCCGCGGCAGCGGTACCCGCTCCGACGAGGATGATGCCGGCCGACAGTACGGCCGCGGCGATGCCTGCTGCGAATTTGCGCATAGTTTCTCCTGAGCGTGTAGGGACCCGACTCGACGGACCGCTTACCCACCTTCGGCGCCCCACACACAGGTTCATCCGCGCCCACCACGAGGCTCCTCGGGAGGAAATGTCACACGAGCGGCGATAATGTCTTCCGCAAGTGCGGTGATCCTGCGCTCCTCGGCGAAGGCCATCGCCCGCAGCCGGGAGATCGCATCAGCCGGCGAGATACGTAACTGGCTCGCCATCATGCCCGCCGCGACATGCACATTGCCGTGGGGGAACAACGCCGGATCCGTCCAGACCGACGGGTAGCGAGTGGGGTCGAGCTCCTCGAGCACGGTCGGACCGAGCATCGCGGCGCAGCCCTCGGCGGCGCGGTACTGGGCACCGTCGAGCGTCCGGGGCTTGTCGCTGTACAGCTCGAGGACACCGACTCGTCCCCCGTTCCACAGTCCGAGCGGAAAGGCGTAGATGCCGCGGACCCCGAGCGCGACCAGCTCCGGCGCGAACGCCGGCCACCGCGCCGATACGGCGGGATCGGCCATATCGGCATGAAGCTCGGGCCTGTGGGAGCGGTACGCGGCGAGGCACGGCCCCTCGCCCAGGGTGAACTGCAATTCGTCGAGGCGCTCGGCGGTCGAGTTGGTGGCGTACACCAGGTCACGAGTGGTGTCACCAGCGAACACGGCGATTGCCGACCCATCCACGCCTACCGCGTCCAGGCACCCCTCGCACAATGCACGGGTGCGGCCGAGCAACATCAGCGCAGGATCGTCGTTGCGGTGAGCTGGATCCTCTCCGTGCGTCATTTCTCCAGCGTGCCCCGGCACACTGTCGGGCAAACGCCCTACCTCCCATCAGGCCGACTCGTCGTACGCGACGGGTTGGTCCCCGATAATCGGATCGACGACGTCCGACATCGGTATCGGGAGAGGCGGTGCGATCGACTTGTAGCGGTGCCCGGTCGGGGTGAGGAAGTCGTACGCGTGTACCTCCCCCTGCCGCCGCTTCGCTGTGGCCGCGTGCCAGCCGACAGCCTGCTTCGCGTAATTGCATGCCGCACACAATCCTGCCCCGTTCTCGAGCGACGTCGGCCCGCCCTTGTGCCACGACCTGATGTGGTCGTGGTGCCGGATCGGCGCATCACACCAGGGCGTGCGGCACGTGCGGTCGCGCAGGTCGATCATGCGCGCCAGCCCCATTGGGAACTTCCGCGCCTGCGACTCCACCGCGGTGAGCGCCCCCGACTCCGGGCACGCGTACACCCTCCGCAGCAACATCATTGGCTCGGCAGACGGAGCTGCGCCCGTGGTCTCGCGACCTCCAGCTGCATCACGACTCCCGGTCTCGCGACCTCCGGCTGCCTCGCCACCTCCGGCTGCCTCGCCACCTACACCCTTGCCGACCCATTCCCGAGCCAGTGCGGCGGGCACGGGGCCGTACCCCTGCAGGTGCGCCGGCTCGGACCCGCCGGCGAGCAGGGTGTGGTCGGACATCACCAGATTCACCGTGACCGCACATCCCGAAGCGGCACCGGCGCCGGTGACCCGTTCGAAGAGCAGGTCCGCCATGATCTGACCTCGACCCCGCCCGTCCCCGGCTGCGATGAGAGCGGCTGCGTCCCGCGACAACGTCGTCTGCACCGCGACACCCTGCTTTACCGGCAACAAGGCGCTCACATACGCCATCGTGTCCGGTGCCGGACGGCAGGAGACCCGCCGATCGGATTGGGCCTGCCGGGCGCGGCGCACCACCGCTGCCGCGTCCACCTCTGCAGCCCATGCTCGGGCCTTGGCCGCGACCGCACGGTCCCCGAGACCGTCCAAAGTGGCCGGATCTTCACACAATTGGCGGTCCAGGGCTGTCCGGTCTTCCCGGGACAGGCAGGCCGTCTCCTTGACGAGCAACGTCGCTCGCCATTCACTGAGCAGTCCGCGTTCGAGCAACCGCAGAGTGAAGGGCATTTCGTGTACCAACGCCGTCGCCATGCCCAGGTGCCGGTTCCCTCGCCAAGGTGAGTCCCGTCGCGCGAGTCCCACCTGCGCCGCGATTCCCCGCCCGCGCTGCGACACAGGGACTTTCGCCGACCCGGCTGCTTCCTGTTGCGAGGAAGCGAAATCCGCGGTTACCCGAGCCTGAGCCCCCGCACAGGCCGCTTTCAATTCTTCCAACGCCCGCAGTAGATCGACCCGCACACCATCATCACAGTGGCGCTCGACGACGCGCAAGCGGTCCACCACCGCGCGCACGTCAGCGACACCGACCGTCCCGGCGTCGCGTGCATCAACTGAATTCCCACCCGCCATCGAACCCCCCAATTCGAACGTATGTTCTACCTTAGCCCTCCCATCGATCCCACCGCAAGCCCTGTCGACTTTGCGGCATGATTTGCCGGCTGTTAGCCTTGCGGCCGCGGTTGAGCATGCAGCCCCGGGACGGAGCCCGCTCCCTTCCCACGCCGGCCAGCTCACTCAGGAGATTAATGACCGCCACCATGCCCAATTCCGCTTCAGCACCCCAGAGTCGGCGATAACGAATGGGAGCATTACGTAAGGGACGCTTCGCAGCGATCGTGTCCGGCGGGTTGCTCGCCGCCACGATCCTGGGCGCCGGGATAGCCGACGGACAACTACCTATGAACGTTGCGCTGTCGGGTCAGAGGTTCGTCGGGACGATGTCGGCGGTGGAGGGCGAAAGCATCACCGTCTTTCCTCGCCAGGTCGAGACGAAGGCAGGGCAGGTGCCCACGGTCGCGATCCTGATCGAGTCCGCTCGACTGACCGACGTGTGCCTCTCGACGGTCGCACACGGCCTGCCCCTGGTCGGGGACGTCACGATGTTCCTGCGGGTCCCGGGTGACGGCACGACCGCCCGCGATCTCGTCGCCGATGCGTCCGTCGTCGGTGGTTCGATCGGAATCTCGAACGTCGCGATGGGCGCTGATGTCTCGGCTACCGGGGACGTACAGGGTGTGGTCACGTCGGGGATGGTGGCGGCTGAATCGTCGATGACGGGTGCCCGCCTGGAAGGAGTGTCCCTCACCGCGACCTCACTGTCGTTGCGCGACTTCACCATCAGCTCGGAGATGGGTGCGAAGAGTTGCTGACACCTGAACCACCCCTCACCCGAAGGGAACGCTTCCGGCATTGGCGCGGCATGCGCCCGTTCGGGGGCGCGGTCATGCTCACTGTCTCCGCTGTGTTCCTCCTGCTTCCCGCCTACTCCACCGTCGAGGTCGGTGATCTTCTGATTTCGATCAGCACCATCTCGGGAGTGTCCACGCTGTTCCTCGGCGCCTCCATGCTGTTGTGTGCAGGCTCGGTGCTGGTACGGCCGAAGACGCGGGTCGCGGCAGGTGGAGGCGCGATGCTCCTCGCTCTCGTCGCGCTTCCGGCCGCCAATTTCGGCGGCTTCGGTGTCGGAACGCTCATGGGTGTTTTGGGTGCCGCCGCCACCCTCGCCTGGACGGATCGTTCCGGCGCGCCACCGGCTGAGACAGCCGCACCATGAAGCCCGCCGACTACTCTCACCGCAGACTGACCGGCACGATCAGACGGGCGCACCATGGATAACCACGCGGTCGCGGGTTCCGCCGACCCCCACGAGCTGGCCCGGCGCGTGCTCGGACTTCGGGTGCCGGGGCAGCGCCTGATCGTCGGGGTGACGGGACCGCCCGGCACGGGGAAATCGACGTTGGTCACCGAGGTTGCGGCGGCCCTGCCGAGGCGGGTTCGGACGGTGGTGGTCCCGATGGACGGTTTCCACCTCAGCAACACCGTGCTGCGCGCGCTGGGGTCGGTGGATCGCAAAGGTGCTGTCGACACCTTCGACGACGCCGGGTTCGCCGTTCTGCTGGAGCGGCTGCGCAGCCGCGACGAGGACGTCGTCTACGCGCCCGACTTCGACCACGCCTTCGGCGATCCGGTGGCTGCCTCGATCGCAGTGCCGCGCGCCGTCGACGTGGTGTTCACCGAAGGCAACTATCTGCTCGCCGATTCAGGTGCCTGGCCGCGCGCGCGTTCGGTGATGGACGAGGTCTGGTATCTCGACACCCCACGCGAGCTCAGGTTGGCGCGTCTGATCGATCGGCACCGCGCGGCCGGTAAATCGGGTCCCGCGGCCCACGCCTGGGCTCACGGCACCGACGAGATCAACGCGTCGATGGTGGCCGAAACGCGCGGGCGCGCGGACCTGATCATCGACAACGGGTGACGGACATGCTCAGAGCTCGGTCATGTCCGTCGGCGACCAGTACGCCCGCATGCTGGTGATGGCTCCGCGGTCGTCGAAGGTCATGACGTCGATGGGTTCGATGGCGTAAGCCTTACCGTCGATTTCTGTAACGACCCGGAAATGGAAAGCCGCATTGTTGCCGCTCACCCGTATGGTCAGCAGTTCAGTTTTGCAGTCGACGCCGTCGAGGGCGCCGTAGAAGGCTTCGATCGCTTCGCGCCCCACCCGGGCCTCGCCGCCCACCGGGTCCTCGAGGGTGGCGTCCTCCGCATACAGTGCGGCGATGGTGCTGGACGGGCCCGAGGACACGGCGTCGAGGTAGTTGGTGACGGCGGTCCGGATAACGTCGGCGGTGAGCAGTTCCTGATGTGTCATCAGTTGTTTCCGTTTCTCGGTTGCGGTGCCGGTGCGGTGATCAGTTTGTGCCGCAACGTTTCGATGGTTCCTCGGCTCAGTCCCAGTCCTTCGGTGAGGTAGCGGTCGACTGTGCCGTACTTCTCGGCGAGCCGGCCGAGCCCAGCCTCGAGATAGCTGCGGTCGACCCCCAGCAGAGGCTTATAGATCTGCGCGACGGTTTCGCCTCGAGAAGCCACGATCTGGTCGTACGTCACTTTCATCGACGCGGCCGTGTACTCGTTGGTCAGCAGGTAGTCGTCGAAGATGGTGCCCTCGGGCACTCCCGCGATTGACAGCAGCAGCGCGGACGCCCAACCGGTGCGGTCCTTGCCCGCCGTGCAGTGGAACAGTTGGGGCCCGGCCGTACGGGCCATTTCGGTGAGCAACTGGGCGAATCCCGCTCGGGTGGCCGCGTCGTCGACGAAGCTGCGGTTCATATTCTGCATGAACGCGACCGCATCGGCGGGTGACTTCAATTGCGCCACTGCGGCGCCCAGATCACCCGAGAGAATGGGGATGCCGAGGTAGCGCGGTCCGGCGGGGAGCCTGTCCGGCTTCGCGGCGACCTCTTCGACCGTGCGGACGTCGTACACGGCGGTCAGGCGCAGGCCGGTGAGCACGGCGAGATCCTGGTCGTTGGGCACGAGCGCGTTAGAGCGGTAGAACACACCCCTCGTGACGTGGTCACCCTTCCCGGTGGCGTACCCCTGCCCGGTTCCGCCGACGTCCCGGAAGTTGTCGACCGACGCCAGACGCGGTGTTTCGACGACGGGTCGTGCATTACCCAGGGAACCGAAATCGGGGAGGCTGATTCCCGGTGGCGAGAGCGGCTGCGCTGACACGGCCGCGGGACCACTCAGGCCGGTGAACAGGACGCCACCGGTGATCAGCACAGCGGCGGTGGATTTTGCACTACGAGACATGAAGAACCTTTCGTCGGAATGTCGCGAGATCCGCTTCCGTCTGGCTTGCGCGGAACGTCAGCGGGTAATCCACATCACAGTGCCCCGGCGTTTCCCGTGGCTACGAGTTATTCCGATGACCGGGAGAACCCGTTCCCCGGGCGGAGACATCCGCAGCAGACTCGGGCCGTCGGCACCGGCGTGCCGACGAACGAAATTTGTCACGAGACGAGGATGTGAGCTGAGATGACCGAGATCCCACAGCAGGTAGCGGGGAAGGTCGTGATCGTCTCCGGAGCGTCGCGCGGGCTCGGTGCCGCCTTCGCCGCCCGGATCATCGACGAGGGCGGAAGCGTGGTGGTGGCGGACGTCCTCGATGACGAGGGACGCGCCACCGCCGAAAAGCTGGGCGCACGCGCCCGATACGCCCATCTCGACGTCACCGACCGTCAGCAGTGGCAGGACGCGGTCGACCTGACGGTCAGCGAGTTCGGCCGGGTCGACGGCCTCGTCAACAACGCAGGTATTTCGGCCGGGCAGTACATCGAACACGAGACGGCCGAGAACTTCCGCCGCGTCCTCGACATCAATCTCACCGGTGTCTTCAACGGCATCCAGGCCGTGATTGCACCGATGCGGGCGGCCGGGGGCGGATCCATCGTCAACATCTCCTCCGCAGCCGGCCTCATGGGCTTGGCCCTCACGGCCGGATACGGCGCCTCCAAATGGGGCGTCCGCGGACTGACCAAGATCGCGGCGGTCGAACTGGGCACCGACAAGATCCGAGTCAACTCGGTTCACCCCGGCATGACGTACACACCGATGACCGCCGACCTCGGGATCCAGCAGGGCGACGGCAACTATCCCAACACCCCGATGGCGCGAGTGGGCGTACCCGAGGAGATCGCCGGCGCCGTCAGCTTCCTCCTGTCCGACGCTGCCGCCTACGTCACCGGCGCGGAACTGGCGGTCGACGGCGGCTGGACCGCGGGACCGACAGTGAAATATGTGATGGGCCAATAACTTCTGCTAATCAGCACCATCCGACCACATCGAGGAGTATCGACATGAATCGTTTCGCAGAGCGCCGGGTGCTGGTGACGGGCGCCGCCTCCGGAATCGGGCAGGCCACAGTCCTCCGCCTGCTCGAGGAAGGCGGCACCGTCGTGGCCGCCGACGTCTCCGACGACGGCCTGAAGCACACATGGGCGCTGGCCGAGGCGAAGGGCACCGCCGGGCGTCTCGACACCACGACCATCGATATCGGCGACGAGACGTCTGTGATCGACGGCGTGCGTGAGAGCATCGACAAGCTCGGCGGGCTGGACGTACTCGTGAACGCGGCAGGAATTCTCCGTGCCTCGCACACCCACGACACCTCCCTCGACCTGTGGAACCAGGTGATCGGCATCAACCTCACCGGCACGTTCCTTGTGGTCCGTGAATGCCTGCCCGCCCTGCTGCGGTGCGAGCGCAGTGTGGTCGTGAACTTCAGCTCCACCTCCGCCGCGTTCGCCCATCCCTACATGGCGGCGTATGCGGCGAGCAAGGGCGGAATCCAGTCGTTCACCCATGCGTTGTCGCTCGAATACGGCAAGCAGGGCCTGCGCGCGGTCAGCGTCGCCCCCGGAAGCATCAAAACCGGGATCACCGACGCCACAGCAGGTTATGTGCCCGCAGATGCCGATTGGGCTCTGTTTTCCAAGCTCTCCCCCATCCTGCCCACCACCCTCGAATCCGGCGGCGCCGCGATGGGTGGACCTGAACAGGTCGCCGGGGTCGTCGCCATGCTCGCCTCCGACGACGGTGCCTTCATCACCGGCACGGAGATCCGCATCGACGGCGGCACGCACGCCTGAGTGCCGACCTTACGGAACGTCGGTTCGGCGCGGGCAGCTCAGTTATCGACTGACGCTTCCCGCGTCGACCGGCAGGGCAACGGACGTGATGTACCGCGCCTCGTCCGAGGCCAGGAACAGAGCGGCGTTGGCGACGTCGACGGGTTCGATCCACGGGATCGGCAGCATGTTCATCGTCCCTGCGGCCGCGGCGAACTCCTCACGAGTGGGGTGCTCGAGGTCGGGCCGGAACGCCCGCCGCACCATGTCGTTCTGGATCATGTCCGTATCGACGTTAGTGGGGTGCACGCTGTTGACCCGAACCCGATGCGGCGCGAGCTCCTTGGCCAGCGAGCGCATCAATCCCACGACACCGTGCTTTGCGGCGGTGTAGTGCGCAACTCCTACCAGTCCCCGCAGACCCGCAATGGAACTGGTGAGAATCATCGCACCACCGCCGCGCTCGATCAGATGCGGCGCCGCAGCCTTGCAGGTCTGCCAGACGCCGGTCAGGTTGACGTCCAGCATGGTCTGCCAGGTTTCGGTGGTGAGGTCCAGCGCGGCACCCGAGGACGTGATACCCGCTGTGGCGCAGACGAAGTCCAGTCCGCCCAGCTCAGCGGTGGCCGCCGCGACGGTCTCGGTGAGTGCCGCTCCGTCGCGCACGTCCACCCTTGCGGTCACGATTCGGCGGCCGGTGTCCCGGACCAGCTTTGCGGTCACCTCGAGGTCCTCGGGACTCGCCGGGGGTGTCACCACCGTGTCGACCGGTCCGCACAGGTCGACGGCGATGACGTCGGCGCCCTCCTGGGCGAACCGCAGTGCCTGCGCCCGCCCGATTCCCCGGGCGGCCCCGGTCACCAGAACGACGGTGTCTTCTACACGACCTGTCATCACGACACTTTCTGGGTGAGTCCGGCATCGACCACGAGTTGGGTGCCGGTGATGTATCGGGATTCGTCCGACGCGAGGAACAGCAGCGCATTGCTGACGTCGCGTGAGTCCAGCCACGGCACCGGAAGCAGGTGGTTGCGGGTCAGCACTGGAATCACGTCGTCCTCGGTGGGTTTCTCGAGGTCGGGCCGAAGCCGGGACATCGTCGCCGGGTTCAATGTCATGCGGGTGCCGACCGCGCCGGGGTGCAGCACGTTCACGCGGATGAACCGGGGGCCGAGTTCGTTGGCGAGGGTCCGCGCCAGCCCGACCACGGCGGTCTTGGACGCCGAGTAGTGTGCGGCGCCGGCGACGGCCTTGATACCCGCCGTGGAACTGACCACGACGACGGAACCGCCGCCCTCGGGAATCGCCGGGACCGCGGCCTTGACGGTGTTCCATACTCCGGTGAGGTTGACGTCGAGCGACCGATTCCAGACGTCGTCCGGGATGGTCCACGCCGGTCCCGGATTGTCGGCGATGCCGGCGTTCGCGACCACCACATGGATGGCACCCAGCTCGGCGACACCTGCGTCGACCGCCTCCTGCAGGGCCGCTGGGTCCCGCACGTCGGCGTGTGCGACCACCACGCGTCGCCCGAGTTCGCCGACCAGTCGGGCAGTCTCCGCCAGACTCGCGGCCGCCTCGTCTCCGGGAAGGTCGACGGCGATGATGTCGGCGCCTTCCTCGGCGAGCCGGACCGCATGACTGCGTCCCATGCCGTTGCCGGCTCCGGTGATGAAGGCGGTCTTTCCTGCCATCCGCGCCATTCGTCCGCTCCCTCCTAGTCCAGGCGTCCGGGCGTCGGATAGCTGCGCAGCGACAGCCCTACCCGCCCGTCGTCCACGGCGTCGTCGATCGAGCCGCGCAGGGCCCCGCAAGTGGGGATGAACATCGAGTGTTCCCCTGCCGCAGCGAGTTGCGCGAACTCCGGGCAGGACCGTTCGGCGTCACCGAGCCATTGCACACTGGTGTGCGCATCGCTGTACTTCTCGACGAGTACCGAATTTCCGCAGCGACGGCATTCGACGGGCAGCATTCAGCTCACCGCCCCAGCGGCGTGGCGCGCCCCGATCCACCCGAACACCATTGCGGGCCCGATCGTCGCACCCGCGCCGGCATAGTCGTTGCCCATCACCGATGCCGACGTGTTGCCGGTGGCATAGAGTCCCGGAATCGGGTTGCCGCCCCAGTTCAGTACCTGGCTGTGCTCGTTGCACACCAGACCGCCCTTGGTTCCGAGGTCACCCGCCTCCATCCGCACCGCGTAGTACGGAGCCTTCTCCACCTCGTCCAGCGTCGGATTGGGCAGTCGTGGGTCTCCGTAGTAGCGGTCGTACGCGCTGTCGCCGCGTCCGAAGTCGGAATCGACTCCCGCGCGGGCGAACCCGTTGAACCTGTCGATCTCGGCCGCGAAGGCGCCGGCCGGAACACCCATCTTCTCCGCGAGCGCCGCGACGGAATCGGCCCGCAACATCAGCCCCGTCTCGAACCACTCGGCCGGGAACTTCTGGCCGGGCATCACACCGCCGAACTGGTAGCGGCTCTTGGCCTTCGAGTCGAAGACGAACCAGACCGGGTCGTGCCTTCCAGCGATCTGGTCGTGGACGAACGACACGTACGGCGACGCCTCGTTGGTGAAGCGTCGACCGTTCTGATCGACGATCAGCGACGGGGGAATCGAGCGCTCCGACACCAGGACGTGCATGATGCCGTCGGGACGCCGGAACGACGGCATCCACCATGCGTCGTCCATCAGGTCGAGTGCGGCACCCACCTGCTCACCGGCCATGATCCCGTCACCGGTGTTGTCGGGTGAGCCTGCGCTGTAGTTGTCCTTGCCGCCTTCACGCAGATACTTCTTCCGCAACTGCTCGTTCTGCTCGAAGCCTCCGGTCGCCAGCAGCACGCCGCGGCGTGCCCGGATTTTCAGCTCACGCTTCCCGGCGTCGACCACCGCACCGGTGACGGCACCGGTGGCGTCCGTGACGAGGGTTTTCAGCGGGGAGTTGAGCCAGAGCGGAACGCCCGCCTCCTTCAGCGCGAGCCGCAAACGGCCCACGAGCGCCTGCCCCAGTGTTTCCATTCGCCTGCGCCGCACCATGGCGACGACCGAGCGCCAACCGACACCGAGCGCGGTTCTGCGTCCGGCCCACGTCCGGAAGAACATGTTGAGGTGACGGAACTCCGTCGACGTCATGTACAGGCCACCGGGCATCGCCAACGCGTTGGGACGTTGCAACTCACGGTCGGAACCGAGCAGGTTCATATCGAACGGCAGCGGCTCGACGGTACGACCCTCTGCGCGCCCACCCACGTTCTCGGGGTGGTAGTCGGAATAGTCCTTGCACCAGGAGAACCGGAGATGAGAACTCGCCTGTTCCAGGAACCGCATCATCGCCGGGCCCTGTTCGATGTAGGCCTCGAGGCGTTCAGGCGGGACGCTGTCGCCGACGATCGAGTCCAGGTACCGCCGAACCTCGCCCGGATCATCGGTCATACCCTCGCGGAGCAGAACCGGCGAGTTGGGAATCCACAGGGCTCCGCCCGAGAGGGCCGTCGAACCGCCGTACACCGAGGCCTTTTCGACGACGAGGGTGTCGAGTCCCCGCCCGGCACCGGCGAGCGCGGCAGTCATGCCACCCGCGCCGCTGCCGATCACCAGAAGATCGACTTCCCGGTCCCATTCCTGCTCGTCTACGCTCATCGTGCACACCTTCCGAAGTGGTCTCGATCACACTCTGCCGGTGTCGATCCCGCTTTCCCACAACTCTTCCCGCGGAGCGGGAGACGCATCCGACTATCCGGCGAAGAGTCCGAGTCCGCCGCGGTAGACCAGCAGCGGCGGTGCATCACGCAACGCGCGCAGGCCGGTAACACGCGCGACGACGATCGTGTGATCGCCCGCATCGTGTTCGACTTCGACGGTGGCCTCCACCTGGGCGAGAGCGCCGTCCAGCGCGGGTGCACCGTTGTCGGCATACGACCACCCGACGTCGGTGAACTTGTCTCCCCCGCTGGTCGCGAAGGTTCGGCACACGTCGCGCTGGTCGTGGGCGAGCACATTGATGCAGACGCGTTCACTCGCTCGCAGGTGAGGCCAGCTCGTCGACGTGCGGGCCGGGCAGAACGACACGTACGGCGGTTCGAGCGACAACGAGACGAACGACTGGCACGTGAAACCGTGCGGGCTCGTGCCGTCGTGGGCAGTGACGACGGTGACGCCGGTGCAGAAGTGCCCGAGTACGGACTTGAAATCGGACGGTGCGAAGCCGCGGACGACCGGTGGTGCCGGTTCCTCGGTTCGTGTCATCGTGCCTCCTACCAGTACGAGTCGACAGAGTTCGACGGGTTGCCTCCAGCCTGGAGGGCGCCACCCTCCGCCGGAACGGTCCGTCCCGCCCAGCGGCAGGCTTTCGTAGGTCGGTGGTTGATAGGCTCCGAACATGCCTTCGTCCGACCCCCCACAGAGCTCCGGATTCGCCGGCCTTCGGTCGACGAGTTGGCCGGTGCTCGGCATCTTGTCGTTCGGCGAGGAGCTGTCCGGATACGACCTCAAGAAGTGGGCGTCGTACAGCGTGCGCTTCTTCTACTGGAGCCCGTCGTTCAGTCAGGTGTACTCGGAACTCAAGAAGCTCGAGGAGCTGGGATACGTCACGTCGCGGACCGTCGTCGACGACGAGTCGCGCGTGAAACCCAAGCGGCTGTACAAGATCACGGACACCGGTATGGCCGTTATCCGCAGCTGGGCGCGTGAGGCCCCCATAGATCCGCCCGTGCTCAAGCACGGTGTGATGCTACGGATGTGGCTCGGCCATCTCACCGAACCCGATCACCTCAAAGAAGCTCTCCGCGAGCACATCTCGTACGTGGAGGGCATGAGCAGACAGGCCGGGCTCGACGCCCGCGACTCCGAGGTCGAACCGACGTGGGCCTTCGCGCACATGGTCAACAAGTGGTCGGAGCGCTATTACGCAGCCGAGGGCGAACTCGCGAAACAGATGCTCGCCGACATCGACGAGGCCACCCGGAGGATCCGGGGCGAGGACGCCCCGGAGCACCCCGGTGTTCCCAAACCCACTGAAACACATGCCATCCGCAGATCCCGCGCCGCCCTGCAGGAGTACCAGGCTGCCATGAAGGCGGCGCGGGACGCAGAAGAGGCGGAGGGCTGACCCGACTCAGCGCCGAGTGTCGTCGTCTTCGGTGAAACGGGCAGTCCAGCGTTCGAGGGCATCCTCGGTGGCTCCCCGTTGCAGGAGCCAGGTCCGCACTCCACCGGGTTCCGCGTCCCACGTGTCGAGAACACCCTGGATCGCCTCGGGAGGGGCGCCGACCAGGTCCCGGTTGGTGGGATGAACCCGCCCGAGTTCGGGCGCGAATCGGGTGATCCTGGCGAGCACCGCGTCCATGTGGTCGTTGGTCGCCGTGTAGTCGTCCACTATCTCCGCTGCGCCGACACCCGCAACACGCAGAAGCATTGCGACCGCGATGCCGGTCCGGTCCTTCCCGGCGGCACAGTGGAGGAGAATCGGGCCGGGTGCGGTGGCCGCCACGTCGAGGATCTCCGCCAGTTGTGCGCCGGCTCGGTCGAGCACCCTCAGGTAGAGATCGGCGAGTCGGAAATTCGGGTCCGGCCGGGCGACCTCGCTGTCCGACATCAGCGCGATTCGGTGGACCACGGTGTCGGCCGAATCGAACGGATGCGCGCGTGTCGCCTGTTCCCGGGGACTGCGCAGATCGACGACGGTCTGCGCGGGCCACTCCGCCACGCCGGTCGGCGATGCGTCACCGTCGACCGGAAGCGCGCTGCGGTAGAGCACCCCGCTACGGGTCTGCAGCCCGTCGGGGAGCGGTAAGCCACCGAGGTCACGCAGATTCGGTAGGACGGCGGTCTCGGCGACGGTCATGTGAGCTTCTTCCGTAGGTGGGAGGCGACGCGATCGAGGGTAACCACCACCACGAGAACGACGAGAACGATGGTGAGGACACTGCCGTATTCGAAGAGACGGAGCTGCTGCGTCAGTTCCATTCCGATACCGCCCGCACCGACGATACCGAGAAGGGAGGCAGCGCGGACATTCCCGTCGAGCATGAGCAGCGTGTAGCTCGCGACGGTTGGTGTGCTTTGCGGCAGAAGGACCCAGCTGATGCGCTGCGCCCGGCTCGCCCCGGACGCCGCCGCCGCTTCCCATGCGCGCATGTCGGTCGTTTCGAAGATGTCGGCGAACAGACGTGCCATCCCGGCGGCGGAACCGATGATGATCGCCAGCGTTCCCGCGAGTGGGCCGAGCCCGACGGCCGAGACGAACAGCAACGCCCACATCAGCTCGGGAATAGCGCGCGTGAGGTTGATCGATCCGCGGGCGGCGTGATGAAGCCACGCCTGATCGAACACTGAGCGTGCCGCGAGCAGCGCCCACGGTATGGCGAAGAGCACTCCGACCGCGGTTCCGATGACGGCGATCGCCAGGGTCTCCCCCATGAGGGCGATCGCGGTGGGGAGGATGGCGAGGTCGGGCGG
The DNA here is from genome assembly GCF_033142305.1 of Rhodococcus sp. IEGM 27. NCBI lineage: Bacteria > Bacillati > Actinomycetota > Actinomycetes > Mycobacteriales > Nocardiaceae > Rhodococcus > Rhodococcus sp. IEGM 27. The sequence goes on from NZ_JAWLSG010000006.1 coordinate 433,023, forward strand.
GAACATCCGTCCGACGAAATCGGCGATGTTGGGGATGCCGTCGAGCAGAGCGGCCACCGAGAATTCGGTGGCACCTGCCGCCCAGAGAAGGACGGTCGACACGATGACCACGCCGGCCGCGGTCTGCCAGGACGGTCTCCGTAGAGCCGCCAGGTCGGCCGTGCTCTCGAGTGCCTCCGGCTTCGGTTCGGTATCGAGTGTCATCTCACTGCACCCCCACGGGAGAACGAGCCGGATCGGCGTAGAGGAGATCGAGGTCGGACGAGGACACGTCACCCACCGGTCGGTCGAACACGAGGCGGCCCGCGCGAAGCCCGATCAGGCGGTCGGCGACATGCCTGGCCAGGTCGACATCGTGCAGGTTCAGGACCGCGGTGAGCCGTTCTACGCGCGCGAGACGGACGATGTCGTCGACCACCCCGCGCGCGAGCACGGGATCGAGGTTCGCGACCGGTTCGTCCGCCAACAGCATGTCCGGCTGCTGGGCGAGGGCTCGCGCAATCGCGACCCGCTGCCGCTGTCCGCCCGACAGTGCATCGGCGCGTTTACGCAACTGCTCGCCGAGGCCGAGTCGCCGCACGCTCTCGACGGCGATCTCCCGGTCGCTCCGCCGAACGAAATGCAGGAGGCTGGGCAACACGGGCTGGTACGCGAGGCGCCCGATCAACGCGTTGGACAGCACCGTCGCGCGCTCGACGAGCTGAAACTCCTGGAACACCACACCGACCCGGGCATGTGCGCGACGCCGGGTCCGACCGCGCAGCGTGCCGCGGTCCTCGCCGTCGTGCAGAACGCGGCCGTCCGTCGGAATCTCGAGCCCCGCCAGGCAACGCATCAGCGTCGACTTCCCGGCGCCGCTGCGGCCGAGGACGGCCACGATCTCACCGGCGTGAACCCGCAGCGACACGGACTGGAGGGCGGTCGTACCGTCCGGATAGCGGTAGCTCACGGCGTCCGCCTCGAGTCGCGGAGACATAACGACGTCGCTCATTTCCGCGACAACTCCTCGAGATCCACGCCGAGCTCGCTGGCGGCGTCCCGGAAGAGGTCGAAATCGGCGGCGGTCGCTTTTTCGAAGCTGGTGGCGTTCGCCACGCCGAGCGCCGCCGCATTGTCGCCGTCGACGAAGGAGTCGACGATGCCCTGTTCGAGGGCCGGATCGAGGTCCTTGCGGGCGATGATGACCAGCGACACCGGGATCGGGTCGGATTCGGCGACCACCCGTTGCGTCGAACCGTCGATGACGCCCTTGTCCACCATCGTCTGATACGACGATCGGGCATCGGCGGCGCAGTCGACCGAACCCTGCTTCACCGCGAGTTGGGCGGTGTCGTGGCCACCCGCATAACTGCCCTCGATGTCGGTGTCCGGGTTGATGCCGGCCCGCTTCAGCAGGAGCTTCGGGATGTAGTTGCCGCTGGTCGATCCGGCGTCGACGAAGGCGATCTTGCGTCCACGGAGATCGTCGATCGAGTCGATGCCGGTGTCGGTACGACACACGAACACCGAGCTGTACGCGGCGCCCTTGGCGACCACGAGAGGCGTGACACCGGCAACTGCCTCGGCCAGCGGTGTCGGGAACGGGCTGAATGCGGCCACATCGATCAGTCCCGAACGCATCGCCTCCACGATCGACAGGTAGTCACTGGTGGGCTTGACCTCGACGGGCTTACCCGAACCGGTGGCGATCAAGTCGGTGATCGGCGCGAACTTCGCCTGCAGGTCGGCGTTGGCCTCGGAGGGCGGTAGGCCGACCTTCAGAACCGCGGGTGCACCGCCGTTCGCGGCCGAATCGCCGCACGCGGCGGCGCCACAGACGGTCAGAGCGCAGGTCGCTGCCGCCAGGGCTCGGCGCAGTCTCGGGTTGTTGCTCACGGGAGGCCTCTCGAATCTGTCATTGGGGGTGATCGAAGATTCATCTAGACAAGTAGACGTTCGCACCCATCGAGGTTTCGAGCAGATGAACCGTTTCCCAACAGATATATCGAACCTCGCACCGATCCCCTCGACAGACCGAACTCATCTAGACTTCCGGCATGTCGAGCGCTCTTCGTCGCAGCAAGGTTCCCCTCTACCGGCAGGTGCAGGAGGTGCTGGAGCGCCGGCTCGACGGCGGATCGCTCCGCCCTGGCGACAAGTTGCCACCTGAAACCGAACTCGCGGCCGAACTCGGCGTCAACAGGCTGACGGTGCGCCAGGCCATCGGTGAACTCACCCGGGCAGGCCGCGTCGTCGCACGGCAGGGCGCCGGAACGTTCGTCGCGCAGCCGCCGCAGCATTTTCCGATCGAGCTGACGCCTAGCTACATCAACGATCCGGACGGCATGAGCCACGCCTTCGCCGCGGTCGGGCGGCACGTCACCGAGTTCCTCGTCTCGAGTGAGGTGGTCCTGGGCGGCACCGCCCCCGAAGCCGAGGAGAATCTGCCCGGGTGCCGGCTCCGCCGCATCGACACTGTCCTCGCGGTGGACGGCGACCCCTGGTTCGTCAACTCTTACTGGTTGGACGACAAGCGCTTTCGCGGTATCACTCGCCTCCTCGGCGAGGGAACACCGATCTACTCGGTGTGGAACGACGCGTACGGAGTGCGCCTTCGGGCCGCGTGGCGTTCGTTCGGAGCCGGCGCGGCCACGCCGCGGGTCGCGGAGCTGCTCGACATTCCCACCGGCGCCGCCGTCGTCCTACGCGATGGGCTGAATCTCGACGAGGACGGCAAGGCCACCGTCTACATCAACCGCTCGTGCCGCAGCGACCGAGTGCGGTTCGTGGCCAACTACGTCGCGGCGCCATAAATCTACTGCCGACAAAGGCCCCGGCTCGAGTTCAGGCGGAATGCCGGTCGGCACGGCCTGCGCTCGGCGTCGCAGTCGCCATGTAGTTGCGCCAGGTTCCCTTGGCCGCCATGCGGATCGGAGCGGTCAGCCGGTGGTCGAGCTTGATCTGGCTGCTGGGTCCGCAGACGGAAATTGCCGCCACCACGTTGCCCTCGGTGCCCACGGGCACGGCAACACAGCTGACGCCCACGAGGTCCTCTTCCCGGTCGTACGCCGCTCCGCGTTCACGCGTCTTCTGCAGCTCCGCGCGAAAGGCCGCCGGTGAGTCGATGCTGAACCGGGTGCTGCGCGGCAGACCGGCGTCGACGACGCGGTCGACCACGTCCTCGGACGAATGGGCCAGCAGCACTTTGCCCACGCTCGTACAGTGCGCGGGCTGGCGGCCGCCCACCCGCGACGGAAGGCCGACCCCGAAGCGTCCGGCGATCTTCTCGAGATAGACGACGTCGATGCCCTCGAGGATGGCGAAATGGACGGCATGGCCGGTGAGGCGGTGCAGTTCGTGCAGGAAAGGAAGCGCGGCACGGTGCAGTCGGTCCTGGTGCACGGCGAGCGAACCGAGCTCGAACAGTCGCATACCGAGTTCGTAGTCGCGACCTTCACGTCTCAGCCACCTCAGCTGCACCAGCCGCTCGAGCATCCTGTGCGCGGAGGAACGCGGCAGTCCCGTGCGGCGCACGATCTGGGCGAGGGTGAGCCGTCCCGGACCGTCGAAGGCGTCGAGGAGAAGAGCGGCCCGATCGAGGCCGGCGGTGGGGGTTGCGGGGCTGAGTGTCGTAGTCATGGGGACCTCCGTTGCGCCGCTGTGCAGGAGAACGACGCGTTGTGTGACTGGCGACACTTACTATAAATAGGCATATACCTATTTGCAATACGCCAGCCAGCCCGACAGCAAAAGGCCCGGTACCCGCATCGATCGACGCAGGTACCGGGCCTCGAGCAGCCGCTACATGGCGGCCAGCGGTTCGCTTCCGGACCAGTCATGGCCCCAGTAGCTGTCAGCGGTGATCTCTTCGGCCGAGTAGTACTTCTCGTCCACCTTCATGCCCTCGGTGCCGAACTCGATGTCCCAGCCACCGGGGGCACGCACGTAGAACGACACCATCTTGTCGTTGGTGTGCCGGCCCAGCGTGGAGGACACGGAGAACCCGTCCTTCACGACCCGGTCGAGGGCTTGTCCGACGGCGTCGAGTGTGTCGACCTCCACCATGATGTGCACCAGTCCCGGGGCGCCGCCGTGCGGTGCGGGGCACAGCGCCAGGCTGTGGTGCCGCTCGTTGACACCCATGAAGCGGACCCGCATCGGGCCGAACTCGGGCGGCGCCGGGATCCGGAAGGCGCCGCGGGGCAGGAACCCGAGAACGTCGGTGTAGAAGTCGAAGGCCCCATTGATGTCCATCACCGGCAGCACCACATGTCCGAGTCCCTGCGCGCCGGTCACGAACTTCGCGCCGAACGGGGTGACCACCGGAGTGTGATCGAGGACGGCGCCGTGGAAGATCTCGATCGTCGCCCCGGTCGGGTCCTGGAAGGTGACCACCTCTTCGACGCGGCGGGCGTCCGCTTCTTCCACCGACAGCGGCTTCACCGCGATCCCGGCGCCTTCGACCGCTTCCTGCACGCGCAGCAGGCCCGCATGATCGCGGACCTCCCACCCGATGGTGACCACCTCGTCGGTGTCCCCCGGAACGACGACGATGCGGGCGGCACGCTCGTCCATGCGGAGGTAGAGGGCATCCGTGTCCGGGCCCTTGCCCTCGGCGAACCCGAGGACGTCGAACGCGAACGTGCGCCACCGTTCGAGGTCGTTGGTCTGGATCTTGACGTAACCCAGTCCCTTGATATCGGTCATAGTGTCTGTCCTTCTCCGTGTTTCGGTAACGCCGGTCAGATCATCGACTTGAGGTTGTCGGCAGGGTCGAGGCCGAGCGAGCTGAGCGCCGATGCGTGGTACACGGTGCTGGGGACATGAATGGCGTGAGCCAGCCCGGCGTGGGCGTCCCGCCAATACCGCTGCAGCGGCTTGTCCATCCGCAGAGCGTTACCGCCGGACCGCGCGAAGATCTGATCGACGGCGGTGACCGCCCGCCATGCGGCCCGGACCTGCGTTCGGCGACCGGCGGCTCGGTCCTCGAAGCTGACCTCCTTACCGGATTCGACCAGGTCCCAGATCTTGTCGACGTTCGCGAGGAGCTCCTGCCGCGCCGCATTGATGTCGGCCGCGGCCTCGCCGACGGCGAACAGCACGTAGGGGTCGTCCTTGATCGCGGTGCCCTGGGCCCCGACACGGTCTCGCTGATAGTCGAGGTGCGCGGCGAGGGCGCCCTCCGCGATTCCCACGACGGCCGAGGAGATGCCGAGCGGGAACATCGTCGACCACGGCATGTTGTACAGCGTCTCGGTACGGCCGAACTTCTGCACCGCCGTGCCGTTCATGACCTCGTCGGCGTCCATGACCCGGTAATCGGGGACGAAGGCATTCCGGACGATGATGTCTTTGGAACCGGTGCCCTTCAGCCCGACGACATTCCACGAATCCTCGACGATCTCGTAGTCACTGCGCGGAAGAATCATGTGCAGCATCTTGGGCGGCAACGCCATCGCGCCGTCCTTGTCGCCCAGCATGGCGCCCAGGAAAATCCAGTCGCAGTGATCGGTGCCGGACGAGAACTGCCAGCGCCCGTTGAAGAGGAAGCCACCGTCGACCGGTGTAGCGATGCCGGTGGGCGCGTACGGCGAGGCCATCCACGTGTCGGTGTCCAGGCCCCACACCTCCTCCTGCACCTTCGGGTCGGCGAATGCCAATTGCCACGGGTGGACGCCGACGATGCCGCACACCCAGCCCGTGGCGGGGTCGAGGGCGGCGGCGGCCATCACTGTTTCCGCGAATGCGCGTGGATGTGCCTCGAAGCCGCCGTAATTCGCCGGTTGCAGAAGCTTGATCGGCCCGGCCTCGCGGAGCTTCTTCGCGGTGTCGTCGGGCAGCCGGCCGATTCGCTCGGCCTCGGGAGCCTGGTCGCGGAGCTCATCCGCGATGGCCATGATGTTGTCGAGAACCTCGTAGGTCATCGTTCGTGTCCTTTGTCTCTGAGCCCGCTCAGGCGTGGGTGTCGAGCGGTACGACGCCGTTGGCGAGGTTGTCGGCAACCTCCGCCTCCCAGCTCTGCACCGCCCGGGTGGTGTCGATCTCGAATTCGAAGCGCTTGGTCATGTCTTCGGTGATGTCCTCGACATCCACGTAGAACTGCTGGTACCAGCGGCGCAGCTGATACACCGGCCCGTCTTCCTCCGACAGCAGCGGGTTGTCGATACGCGACTTGTTGAGCCAGATGTCGACGTCCTGCTTGAACCCGAGTTCGACGCCCTCGGCGAATTGGGCCGCCATGCCGTTGGCCATCTCGTCCGACAGCCCCTCGGGCTTCTTGACCATGGCGCCCCACTGCAGCACGAACGAGTTGGACGTCACCGGATAGTGGCAGTTGATGAGCACCGTCTCGATCATCATCCCGTTCGCCTCGCTCCACAGCTTGTCGATCATGTAGGACGGGCCGAAGTACGACGCGTCCGAGCGCAGCGTGGAGTTGGGGTCGTCGTAGCTGGTGCCCACCGAGATGTCGTGGCGTGGCGTCGACCGCATGTACTGGGTGGCGACGTGCCCCTCGAACACATTCTTGAAGTAGCGCGGGAACGAGAAGTGGACGTAGTAGAAGTGCGCCATGTCGACCACGTTGTCGACGATTTCGCGACAGTGCGAGCCCTCCACCAGCAAGGAGTTCCAGGTCCAGTCCGTCCACTCCGAAGACCCGACGCCGTCGATCTCGGGGATCGTCACGTCGGCCGGCGGCGGATTGCCCTGCGGGTCGTTCCAGACGTAGAGCTGTCCGTTGCGCTCGAGCGTGGTCCAGGCCCGGGTGCGTGCGAGAGGGGGAACGCGTCGCGCGTAGGGAATTCCCGTGCACTTGCCGTTGCCGCCCCAACGCCAGTCGTGGAACGGGCAGGCGATGGAGTCACCCTTGACGGTGCCCTGCGCGAGGTTGCCGCCCATGTGCCGGCAATACGCGTCCAGCACACTGAGGGTGCCGTCGGAGGTCTCGAACACCACCAGGGACGTGCCGAACGCATCGACCTGATGCGGGGCGCCGTCCCGGAACGTCTTGGCCAAACCCAGGCAATGCCACCCGCGCGCGAATCGCGTGGGGGCAGAACCTACCTCGATCATCCGAACTTCGTCACCGTCTACGGCACCATTGCGCACCATGTCTACCTCCGCCTCGCTGTACGTCAAGAACACCCTCGGGGTGTGGTGCAGCTCATAGTCGGCTCGTCGCGTCCAGTGCGGTACCCAGCTCTCCCACTGAGCGAGAATCTTTCGTAAAGAACCCGGTTCCCCTCCCGTTGACAGGGAACGCGGGCGTCGCGCGGGCCCAGCACGATTAGCGTGCTCTTCACGCACACCCTCGACATCGGGAGGACCGATGGCCGCCGCCACCACGACTCACGCCCGCACAGCCTGGATTCGGCACCTCTGCGACGGCTCTCGCACGCCCGGCACAGCTCTTCCGACGAGCGCCGTCGAGCAGGACTATGTCTTTCTGCACCCGGATCAGATGTGCGAGGAACTTCGCCTGCGGTCCCGGACGGACGGCACCGAGGTGCTGGTGCAGGGCCGGGATTCCGACGAGAGGCTCGTTGTCGAATTCTGGTCCAACGTCGTCGGTTCAGGGCCCGCCGACGCCGCAGCCGACCTACTCGAGCAACACTGTGCCGATCGGCATTTCGGAACCTTGCGCCGGTTCCGTACCCGTATTCGGCGAGAGATCACCACCGGCGCCCGGTATTCCGCTGCCGTGCAGCAGACCTACGTCCAGGACGGCGCCCGAATGGTGGACGTCACCGTCACGTGCACGCTCGGCGGTGACGTACTCGCTCAGGCCTGGGCCACCTATGCTCTCCCCAACTAACTTTCGCGCGGTTTCCGACAAAATGAAGAGCCGCGCAGGCAATTGCCTGCGCGGCTGACCATTGTCTCGGCAACTACCCCACCCGGTCGGCCAACCGAGTTCGAGACCGGCAGAAGTCGAAACCCCGAAATCCCTCGTCCGCGACTTCGGCCAAGATCTTCCCGTACGCACCGAAGCCGCCGATATACGGCATGAAGACGCGAGGCTTCCCCGGAATGTTCGCTCCCATGTACCACGAATTGGCCAGGGGGAAGAGAGTGGCGGACGCCAGCTCCCGGCAATGCTGCACCCAACGGTCCGTAGCCGGAACGGTCGCCTCGATCGCGTCGTAGTCGTTCTCCCACAGGTGCTCGATGCAGGCCGCGATCCAGTCGATGTGCTGTTCGGCACCGAGAACCATGTTGGCCAGCACCGACGGACTACCCGGGCCGGTCACGACGAACATGTTGGGGAACCCCGGAACACCGACTCCGAGATACGTCTTGGGCCCCTCGCTCCAATACTCGGCGAGGGACACACCCGCCCGCCCCACAATGCGCATTCGATCGAGGGCGCCGGTCATGGCGTCGAAACCGGTGGCGAACACCAGCGTGTCGAGGGTGTACTCGGTGTCGGTGGTGGCGATGCCAGACGGGGTGATGGACTCGATCGGTGTCTCTTTCAGATCCACCAGCGTCACATTCGACCGGTTGTAGGTTTCGAAGTAGTGGGTGTCGGTGACGATGCGCTTGGTACCGATGGGGTGATCGTTCGGGATCAACTTCTCCGCAATCGCCGAGTCGTCGACCAGCCGGCGAATCTTCTGCTCGGCGAATTCGCGTGCGGTGGCGTTGGCGGCATCCGTCTTGGTTTGATCGGGAAAGGTTTTCGCGAACAGGACCCCACCCAGCTTCCAGCGCTCCTCGTAGGCGGCGCGGCGTTCCTCCTCGGACACCTCCAGCGCAGACTTCGGATGCGCGTTGTACGGCGAGCCGCCGCCACTCTCGCGGGAGAGCCTGCGACGTTCGGCGTAACCGGCCTTGATCGCGCGCCGCATCTCGTCGTCCCACGACATATTGCCCGCGGGAACGCTGTAGTTCGCGCTACGCTGGAACACGTAGAGGTGGTCCGCCTGCTCGGCGATGAGCGGGATCGATTGGATCCCCGACGACCCGGTGCCGATCACCCCGACCTTCTTACCGGTGAAATCGACTCCCTCGTGTGGCCAGTGACCGGTGTGATGGGTGTCGCCCGAGAACGTCTCGCGCCCGAGAATGTTCGGCATATTGGCGGTGGACAGGGCACCCGTCGCGAAGATGCAGTACCGGGCCGTCAGCATGTCGCCGCGGTCGGTGCGCACCTCCCACCGCAACGATTCCTCGTCCAGCTCGGCCGACATCACCCGGGTCTCGAACAGGAAGTGGTCCCTGAGGTCGAAACGGTCGGCGACGTGGTTGATGTACGCCAGGATTTCGGGTTGCGTGGCGTACTTCTCGCTCCAGTTCCACTCCTGCTCGAGCTCAGGGGAAAACGAGTACGAGTAGTCGACGCTCTCGACGTCGCAGCGGGCTCCGGGGTAGCGATTCCAGTACCAGGTTCCGCCCACACCCGCGGCGGCCTCGATACCCCGGACGGTCAGGCCGAGGCTCCGCAGTTTGTACACGGCGTACAGTCCGGCGAATCCGGCGCCGACGACCACCGCATCCACGGTGTCGATCCGGTTCGCACGAGCAGCATCTTCGGTGCGTGCACTCACGGGCGCGCTCCTCTCCCAGTCGATGGACATAGCCGGCAAAACGCCTGACTGGGACGGTAGGTGGAGACGGGCAGGCCGCCCCAGACCCGTTCCCGGTGAGCGGTCCCCACTCCTGGCCGACGCTGGGTGTACTCAGAATTCGATTCGGAGATGTTCGCTGACGGGCCGCGCCTGGCAGGCGAGAATGTAGCCGTTCGCGATGTCTTCGGGATCGAGTATCGCGGCACTGTCCATCGAGACCTCTCCCTCGATCACGGTGCACGCGCACGAACCACATTCGCCCTCACGGCACGAATACGGGACTTCGAGCCCCTTGGACAGCATGACGTCGACCAGGGTGGCTGCGCGTGGCCAGCTGAGGTTATGGGTGTCGCCGTCGAGCTGCACCTCGACCGTGGCCGTCGACCCCTCGTCACCGACGGGAATTTGCTCGACCCCAGGCGCGAACGGATCACCCGACAGTGAGGTGAACACCTCGGCGTGCACCTTGTTCCGGGGCATGCCGACGAGCGCGAGCGCCTCGTGAATTGCGCCCATGAACGGTCGTGGTCCGCACACATAGGCCCGGCGGTCGTGCCACCGATCCGACAGACTCGCCAACTGCCGCGCAGTGGGCAGGCCCTGCACACTCTCGAGCCAGTGCACGACGGTGAGCCGATCGTCGTGGCGGGATGCAAGCTCGCGCAGCTCCGCCGCGAAGATGATCGACCTCTCGTCCCGGTTCGCGTAGAAAAGCATGACCTTGCCGCTGCCCTGACTCAACGCGGACTTCAGGATCGACATCACCGGGGTGATCCCACTGCCCGCGGCGAACAGGAGCACGTCCTCGTCGAGATCGACCGGCGTGAACGCTCCTGCCGGCGGGAGAACCTCGATTCGGTCACCGACGTCGACGTGATCGCACAGCCAGTGGGAACCGTAGCCGTCCGCGGTGCGCTTGATCGTGACCTTCGGGAGGTCGTCGGTGAACGGCGAGCTGGCCAACGAGTAGCACCTCGCCACCGACCCGGATCGATCGCTCGGAATACGCAGCGTCAGAAACTGGCCGGGTTTGTAGGCGAATTCGTCTCGCCGTTCGGGCGGAACGTCGAGTACCAACGATCGCGCCTCGGACGTTTCCTCCACCACAGCGGCGACGGTCACCACTACTGATCGTGAATTGCGCGGTGTTGTAACGGTCGTCATCGCGACGGTGCCCTCTCGGTATGGGAGTTCGATCCTGCCGAAACTAGTGGAGACCGGCGGCGGCGGCCGTGGGCTTTCCCGGTGGGCGGGATCAGCCGTCAACCCCACCGGGACTGGCCACCGTCCAGCGGGATCGTCGCCCCAGTGAGGTAGCCGGCGTCCTCACCTACCAGGAAGACGACGGCACGTCCGATGTCGGTTTCGGCGTCGCCGACTCGCCCGAGCGGGATACCCGCCACGAACTCGGCTGCCTCCTCGGGATTGTCGTCCATCCAGCGTTCGAGGGCCGGAGTCTTCGCGTGCGGCGCGACGGAGAGCACCCGAATGCCGTCGGAGCCCCATTCGCAGGCAGCCGACCGGGTCAGTGAGCGCATTCCCTCCTTGATCGAACCGTAGGCGCCGTAATTGCTCGCGTCCCAGCGCACCGCCGCCGAGGTCACCAGATTGACGATCACGCCGCCACCGCGGACCTTCATGTGCGGATGGCACGACTGCATCATGCGGAGCGTCGCGAGCGGTCCCGTCGCGAACGACCGCTCGTACTCCTCGTCCCGGACGGACAGAATCGGGCCCGGCTTGCAGTCGTTGGCGTTGTTCACCAGGATGTCCACTCCACCGAAAGCGTCGACGGTGCGTTCGACGGCGGCCACGATGTCGTCCCGTCTGCTGACGTCGCAGACGACGGGCACGCTGTGTGCCCCCAGCGCCGTGAGGCGCTCGCAGGTGCCGACCAGTTTCGATTCGGTTCGGCCCGCGACCGCGATGGCCGCTCCTTCCTTGGCCAGGGCGAGGGCGATTCCCTGTCCGATCCCCTGCCCCGCGCCGGTAATCAACGCGACCTTGCCGTCCAGCTTGCCCATACCCACTCCTGTTCGCCTACTATCGGTTCCGATACCTCCGGCCGTCGTTCGACGACCGGCCCCACTTCCGCTGAGCGTCAGTGTTTCTCGCGCTCTCCCCATCTCAGAGGACTACCGTGACTCTCCCCAACCCCCTCGATTTCCGGAACCGCGCCGTGGTCGTCACCGGCGGCACCAAGGGCATCGGATTCGTCATCGCCCAGTCGTTCCTCGAGGCGGGCGCCGACGTCCTCGTCTGTGCGCGCACTCGCCCGGATGTGCTTCCGGCACACAGTGACCGCACCGCGTATTTCCGCGCGACCGACGTGCGCGACGCCGACGACGCCGCCGCGCTGATCGACGACGCCGTCACCCGGTTCGGCCGCCTGGACGTGCTCGTCAACAACGCCGGCGGCTCCCCCGACGCCGACGCGGCCACCGTCTCGCCGCGCTTCGTCGAGAAGATCATCGCCTTGAACCTGTTGGCGCCCTTCACTGTCGCCCAGTCGGCCAATGCCGTGATGCAGCAGCAGCCCGAGGGCGGTGCCATCATCAACATCGGAAGCGTCTCCGCTCACGACCCCCAGCCCGGCACCGCCGCGTACAGCGCCGCGAAAGCCGGTCTGCTCGTCCTGACCAAGGCGCTTGCGCTCGAATGGGCCCCGAAGGTGCGGATCAACCACATCACCACCGGGCTCATCCGCACGGACAGCGCCGCGACGGTCTACGGCGACGACGGTGGAGCCGCCGTCACCCGTACCCTGCCCATGGGCCGGATGGCGGTGCCGTCGGACATCGCGGGCGCCTGCCTGTTCCTGGCGAGTCCGCTGGCGTCGTACGTCAACGGTGCCGATCTCGCCGTTCACGGTGGTGGCGAGTACCCGGCCCGCTTCCTCGCCACCCACCCCGACCGCTCGTGACGCTGCTAGCCGAACGCCGCGCGGGCCCCGGCGATCACCGGGTGCCCGCCATGGACGAGCTCGAACGACGCGCCAGCCGCGTCACCCCACGCCCGCAGAACCGGTGAGTCGCCCGGGAACACCGGGGCGGCGAACCGGCCCTCCACTTCCACCAGGTCCGCGGGGTGTACGCCCAGTTGGCGCGCCAATTCGAGGGTGCTCGCCGCCAGTGTGCACAACCCGTGCATGATCGGCCGGGGCTGGCCGATCCGGGCGGCCGCCGCCGGGTCGAGGTGAATGTGGTGCCGGTCCCCGGTCAGCCGGTACAGCGCCGCCTGATTGTCCGCAGTGTTCACCACCGCGTCCACGGTCGGCTCACCCTCTGGCCGAGCCGGTTTCGACGGCCCACGCTCCCCGCCGAATCCACCCGCCCCCGGCGCGAACAGCGACCAGGTGGCCACGAAGAAGTCGGACTCGACGCGCACCTCGAATACCGCCGCCGACCCCTTGTCCCACACCTCACCCACCGATGCCGACAGGGCGATGTCACCGCGGCGTGGGAGCGGCGCGCGCACCGTCAGGTTCTGCGAGCCGTGCAGCGCGGTCTTCGTGTCGAAGGCACCACGTGATCCCAGCTCGTCCGGTGCCCACTGCGCGAGAGTCAACGCGAAGGTGGGCAGCACCCGCAGCCGGTCCTCGAAGACGAGGTCCAGTTCGGTGGCGCGGGCGCCCACAGCCAGCGCATACAGAATCGCGTCCCGCTCGTCGTAGGCCACGGTACGAGTGCCGAGGTCCTCGCCTCGCCACGCCGCCGCAGACCTATTTTGTGTGCTCGTCATGTTCAGTCCTCACTGCTCAGGATCAGGCCGCTGGTCGGTACTGCAGTGCCGGCGGTCACCAGCACGTTGCGAATGTCGTCCGGTTGAGTGGTCGAGGTTCCGCGGATCAGCCGGACTGCCTCCGCGATCCCGTTCACTCCGTGCAGGTACGCCTCGCCGATCTGCCCACCGTGGGTGTTGGCCGGCAGACGCCCTCCCACCTCGAGGTTGCCCTCGCGGATGAAGTCCTTGGCCTCGCCCGGCTTACAGAAACCGAGCTCTTCGAGCTGTGGCAATACCAGCGGGGTGAAGTGGTCGTAGAGGATCGCGGCCGAAATGTCCTCCGGCGTCAGACCACTCTGCCCGTACAACTGCCGGGCCACCAGTCCCATCTCGGGGATTCCGGTGATGTCGGGCCGGTAGTAGCTCGCCATCATGTGCTGGTCCTTGCCGGAACCCTGAGCGGCGCCCGCGACGAAAGCGGGTTTGTGCGCCAGGTCGCGAGCGCGTTCCGCCGACACGATGACGAGCGCCTGACCGCCATCGGTTTCCTGGCAGCAGTCCAGTAGGTGCAGGGGTTCGGCGATCCACCGCGAGCTCTGATGGTCCTCGAGCGTGATGGGCCGTCCGTAAAACCAGGCCGCAGGATTATCGGCGGCATGCTTGCGTCCGACCACCGCGACTCGCCCGAAATCCTCACTGGTGGCGCCGTACTGGTGCATGTAGCGACGCGCGAACATGGCCACCCACTGCGCCGGCGTCGACAGTCCCTGTGGTGTCAGCCAGGCATATGCGGCCCGGTCGGCGGTGCTGTCCATAGGCCGGTCGTGCTGGCCGAGTCCGTAACGCACCCCGGATCGTTCGTTGAAAGCGCGATAGCAGACCACGACGTCGGCGATTCCGGTGGCGACGGCCATCGCCGCCTGCTGCACGGTTGCGCAGGCGGCGCCGCCGCCGTACCCGATGCGGGAGAAGAACTTCAACTCTCCGATGCCCGTGTTGCGGGCGACGAGCACCTCTCCGTTGGTTTCCGCGGTGTAGGTGGACAGTCCGTCCACCTCGGCGGGGTCGATGCCGGCGTCGGCGAGTGCCGCGACGATCGCCTCACACGCCAGCTGGAGTTCGCTGCGTCCGGAGTTCTTGGAGAACTCGGTGGCGCCGATGCCGACGATGGCGGCCGCACCCGACAATGGGCTGATCACTGAACTCCTCCCGCGGCCCGGGCGACGGTGACGGTTCCGGTCACGTGATCACCGAGGCTGTTGGCGCCGCGCACCTTCACGGTGACCACCCCGTCCTCGTTCGAGATCACCTCGCCGGTCAACGTCAGTACGTCGCCGGGATAGTTCGGGGCACCCAGGCGAATCGCGATGCGTCGCAACGACGCCTGCGGTCCCGCCCAGTCGGTCACGAACCGCCCCACCAGGCCGTTGGTGGTGAGGATGTTCATGAACACGTCCTTCGAACCACGTTCCACGGCCAGTGCGGGATCGTGGTGGACGTCCTGGAAGTCCCTGGTGGCCAGTGCGGTGGCCACGATGAGGGTGCGGGTCAGCGGAATTGCCAGTTCGGGCAGGCCCGACCCGACCTCGACCTTTGTGAAGGGGCGGAGGGCACCGGTCGCGGTGCTCATGCGACCACCTCGACCCCGGATGCGAGCAACGCCCCGAGCCGTGCCAGGTCGGAGGCGGAGCCGCCGAGGGTTGCCGCGAGTTGTTTACCCCACAGCAGGTGGCGGTGCACCGGGTAGTCCGTGTCCACGCCGATGCCGCCGTGCACGTGCTGGGTTCGGTGCACCACCCGCTGACCGGCGTCGGTAGCCCACCACTTGGCCACCAGCACCGCAGTTCCCGGGTCTTCACCGTTCGCGAGGAGCCACACGGCTTGCCACAACGTCACCCGCATCGCCTCGAGATCGATGTAACAGTCCGCGAGTTGATGAGTGACTGCCTGGAAGGTGGCGAGTGGGCGACCGAACTGGTTGCGTTCGTTCAGGTAGGCCACGGACTGACGCACCGCGTCCTCTCCGACACCCAGTTGCAATGCGGCAAGCGCTAATTCGACCCGATCCTGAAGCCAGGCGGGTGGGGTGCCGTCCGCGGGACCGAGAAGCTCCGCGGGTGTCGCGTCGAACGTGACGTTCGCGCAGATTTCGTGAGTAGTCGATGCACCCCGTTCGGCGGTCACTCCTTCCGACCGTGGGTCGACCAGGAACAGCGCCACACCGGACGGGGTCGCGGCCGACACGACGACCCGTTCGGCAGCGTGCATCACCGGCACCGCGGCTTTCGCACCGGTCAGCCGCCACCCACCGTCGACCTCGGTGGCCGTCGTCGACGGGACCCCGTCTCCGTAGGGCCCGAATTCTTCGATTCCGATGGTGAGGAACAGGCTGCCGTCGGCCGCAGAGGACACAAGGGCATCCCGTTGGTCCGGTGTCCCGAACTCGCAGATCGCGAGCGCGCCGAGCACGTGCGGCCACAACGGAACCGGGGCCACGTGCCTGCCCTGCTCCTCGAGGAGGACGTAGAACTCTGGCAGACCCATACCGCCGCCACCGAGATTCTCCGGAAGGGCGATTCCGAGGAGACCGGTGCCGGCCAGTTCACGCCAGAGGTCTCCGTCGATGCGCTCCGCCGAGGATTCGACCTGCTTGATCCGCTCGGGGGTTGCCTTCGCGGCAAACACATCGGAGGCAAGTCCGCGGACCGCCTGCTGTTCCTCGCTGAAGGTGAAATCCATCAGTGCTCCCTCGATCGTTGGGGCCGGAAGGTGGGGAGCGTGAGTTCGGGATCGGCGTCGATCCAGTCGAGCTCCACCGGCATTCCGATAAAGACGTGTTCGGGTTCGACGTCCGTCATGTTCGCGATCAGGCGTGTGCCCTCTTCGAGTTCGATCACCGCCACGATCAGGGGGTAGTCGAAGGCATCGATCTTCGGGTGGTGATTGACGACGAATGTGTAGACGGTGCCGCGACCACACGCGTCGACGGTGTTCCACTCCGTGGAGCGGCACTGCCCGCACATGGGTCCGGTCGGATGCCGCAACACACCGCACCGGGCGCAGCGCTGGATCACGAGGCGGTGCTCGCGCGCGGCCTCGAACCAGAACGCATTGTCGGCGTTGAGGGCCGGGCGCGGACGAAGCGCGCGCGGGGCCGCTTTCCGGGTGGGCCGGAAGCGGAGGGTCCGCCACCGCTGGGTCCCGACGACGACACCGTCACCGTTTCGGTACGTCTTGAGGGTGGTGACGAAATGCCCCGCTCCGAGACCCGTCTGCTTTTCCTCGGAGACGGCTTCGACCACCTCCGTCGCGCTCACCCGCTCCCCGGGACGCAGTTCGACGAAGAACTCCTGATCGGAATCTGTCGCCACCACCGAGGTGAACCCCGCACTGTCGAAGGTCTCGATCAGCTCGGTCCAGACGGCGGACGGATCGGCACCGGACATCTTGTCGGCGTACGTGCGCATCGTCCACACCTGCAACATCGACGCCGGGGCGATCGCGCCCTCACGTCCGGTGTCGCGTGCGGCGTCGTCGTCGAGGTAGACGGGGTTGGTGTCGCCCATCGCCTCGGCCCAGTGCCGGATCATCGGAGTGTTCACCGGGTCGGGGCCCCACGTGGCCGGGACGATCGTCCGGCCTTCGAAGGCGCGTAACCGGGCGAGTAGCTCACTCACGTCGCCCTCTTCTCGCGCACCAGGCCGAGACCTCGAGTGCCCACCATGTCCCGCAGCACTTCGTTGACTCCACCACCGAACGTGTTGACGACGCTCTGCCGGGAGATCTGTTCGATCTGCCCCGCCAGGACGGCGCCCGGCGAACCGGGGCGCAACCGGCCGGCGGCACCGAGAATTCCGAGTAGCGCCCGGTACACGTCGACGTGCGTTTCGGTGCCGTAGGTCTTGGTGGCGCCCGCGTCAGCGCCCGACAATGTGTCGTTCGCGACGGCGGCCGTCATCTTCCAGTTCATCAGGCGCATGGCCTCGAGCTTGGCGTGGGTGCGTGCGAATTCAGTTTGCACCCAAGGGATCTCGAGGGCGTCGGTCGCCCTGGCCCAGTCGAGTACCTGATGCCACAACCCGAGTGTGCGGCCACCGAGGGCCGCGAGGCCGATCCGCTCGTGATTGAGTTGGGCGGTGATCAGCTGCCACCCGCCGTCGACGGCTCCTACCACGTCCTGATCGCCGACGCGGATTCCGCTGTAGTAGGTGGAGGTGACCGTCAGACCGCCCACCGTGGAGATCGGTGACCAGCTGAACCCGGGATCGTCCGTCGGCACGATCAGAATTGAAATACCCCGGTGTTTGAGCGCTGTCGTATCGGTGCGGCACGCGAGCCACACGTAGTCAGCTGTATTGGCCCCGCTGGTGAAGATCTTGTTGCCGTCCACCACCCAGGAGTCGCCGTCGCGGACCGCCCGCGTCTGCAACGACGCGAGGTCTGTGCCGGCGCCGGGCTCGGTGTATCCGATGGCGAAGACGATCTCACCGGCCAGGATGCCGGGGAGGAACCGTGCCTTCTGCTCCTCGGTGCCGTACTTCATCAAGGTGGGGCCGACGGTGTTGACGGTGACGAAGGGAAACGGCAGCCCGGCCCGTTGCACCTCGTCGAAGAACACGAACTGCTCCTCGACCGACCGGCCCTGCCCGCCGAATTCGACGGGCCAGCCGATACCCAGCCAACCGTCCTTGCCGAGCAGTCGCACGATCTCGCGGAAATGCTCCCCGCCGACGCCCTCCTCACCCGCGATACGCCGCTTCTCCTCGGGCAGCAGTGCCGCGAAGTAGGCCCGCAACTCCCTCCGGAGTTCCCACTGCGCGGGCGATTCCCTCGAGTCCATCAGCGTTCTCCTCATGCCTGTCGCTACGTTCGTTCGCGTGGCTGCAGCGAACGTCGTTCTGGACGCTAACCAGCGGCCCGGCGCCTCGGTGGCGATGTCTCGGTCACCGGGAGGTGGGCATAGCAGAGGTCGGCGGCCCGCTGGGATGGCCGGGCCAGCCTGCGTGGTGGAGACGAAGACGGTCAGTGGGCGCAGGCTCCGAGAACACCCATCCGCGCAGCGCGAGGAACCGGAGCACGCCGACGAACGCGCTGACCGCGACCATCAGGATTGCCTGCGGGAGACCGCTCGCTGACGGCAGCCAAAGGTCGAGCAGCGCAAGCGAAATGGTGCTGAGTAGCAGCCCGAGGATCGCGAGCCCGCCACCCTCCCACTGCGCGTGGAACCAGTGAACCCGCGCGGAGGCCTGGAACGTGAGCCTGCGGTGGAGTTCGTTGGCCAGCGCGGTACTGATCAGTGCACCGGCCACGTTGGCCGCAAACGCATCCCAGGAACAGAGCAGGAGGAATACGAGCGCATAAACAATATTGCTCGATCCGCCGACAACGACGAATCGGACGAATTGCGCGAGGACCCCTGCGCCGCGTGTTCGTTCCATCTCCATGCCGAGACAGGGTACACCGATCGGTTTCCGTAGTTTTCGCACGTTAGAGCCCCGCGCTTCGCGGGGTTGCAACAGAAAACCGATCGGTTTACGATGGCGGCGACGGAATAGTGAAGCTGCCGAAGGCTCTGTGGTGTCGCCTGCACCAACGGCGCGCGTTCACGACTGAAGCACGCCTCCGTGGTCAATCATTCCGACCGGGCCCTCACGGTGCCCCGCCCGACACGACAAAGGACACATTGATGCCTGAGCGCAATCCCATCCTGATCACCGGTGCCGCCGGCGAAATCGGTGGCGTGAGTCGCACGATGGTCGACATGCTGCTTACCCAAGGCCACCCTGTGCGCGCATTCGTGCGACGGGATGACGAACGCGCACACTCCCTGCGCCAAGCCGGGGCGGAGGTCTTCGTCGGAGATCTACTCAACATCGCCGACGTGACCACAGCATTGAAGGGTTGCAGTCGCATCTACTTCAGCATGAGCTTGTCGCCCTACTACACCGACGCCGTCACGCTGATGGCCGCGGCGGCGCGAGATCGAGGTGACATCGAGGTCTTCGTCAACATCTCCGAGTACGAGCAGTCCTTCATGACCTTCGAGAAGCTCTCTGCACCAGAGGAAGAACGACGTTCGTGGCTCGGGGGTCTCGTTGCAGATTGGTCGCCGCAGCAACGTGCCCACTGGATCGCAGAGCAGGTTCTGGACTGGTCAGGCATCCCGACCGTCAACGTGCGGGCAGCCATTTTCGTTGAAAACCCCCTCATGACCTGGCTCGCGCTCGGCCCGTTGAGCAACGGTGAACTGCGCCTGCCCTTCGGCGACCAGAGATTTGCACCCATCGCTGCGTTCGACGTGGCGGAACTGTGCGCGAAGATTCTGGTCGACCCTGCACCGCACATCTCGAAGTCCTACGAGCTCACCGGTCCGGAACTGAAGGACATGCACGAATTCGCGAAGGACTACGCGGCCGTGCTGGGACGGGAGGTGATCTACGTTCCCGAAGAGGTCGAAAGCTGGAATGAGACCTACGTGGACAGCGCCCTGGCCGAGTATCCGCACATTGCGGAGCACTTGAAGACCTTGGCCCGGCTGATCGCGGGAGGGGGATACCGTGGCAGCACCGATCAGTTGGAAACCCTTCTCGGGCGTCCGCCGAAGACCGTGCAGTGGGCCCTCGAGAACCATCCGCGCATCCGAAAGCTGGCGTCCACATAGGCCGCTGAGATCCGGCTCGCCGGACTGTTCATCGGGGGGGTGTTCAGGCGACGAGGTTTGCTGCCGCCCAATCCATGTGGGTCTGGATCGCACGGGCGGCCTCATCGGCATCACCGGTTTCGATGGCGTCGACGATGGCACTGTGGCGGCCGACGTCCATGTTGCCGACGGCGCGATCGAGGCCGGCGAACATGATCGACATCCGGATGGACCCTTCGAGGGAGATCCACGAGTGCACCAGTGTGTCGTTACCGGTGAGAGCGCACATGGTGCGGTGGAAGTTCAGATCGGCCTCGATGCGGGCTTCGAGAACGGCGGTGTCCATGACCTCGAGGGCAGCGCGCAACTCCGCGATGACGGTGGTGCGGTCGGCCAGGCCGGCGAGTTCCCGGACCGCCAGCGCCTCGAGTGCGGCGCGAACGGCGAAGATGTCGCGGATCTCCTTGGAATCGAGATGCCGGACATAAAGGCGACCGCGCGCGCCTGCCGTGATCAATCCTTCTTGCTGGAGCTGCCGCATCGCCTCGCGGAGCGTGCCGCGGCTGATCTGCAGCTTCTCGGACAGTTCGGTCTCCACGAGGGGGCTGCTCGGCGCGAGTTCCCCGCTGGTGATCGCGACCCGCAAGGCGGCGACGGCTTGCTGACGGAGACTGGTCTTCTCCAGCCCGAGCAGTGCGGCGGGTTGTCCGGCCATGGTTGCCTCCGTGGGATCTGCGATCAACTGTCGACAAAGGTCTGTTGACAGCAACCTGTTGACAGCCATCGTACGGCCCCCGCCGCCGGGCCTGCGGCGAGGGCCGTACGAGCTGGTCATGCCAGTTCGCCCAGAACCTTGGCGACGATACGGTCCGTGCTGAGGCCGTACCGTTCGTGCAGGGTGGGCAGGGCGCCCGCGTCGAGGAACTGGTCGGGTAGGGCGATCGGCACGATGCGTTTACCGAGTCCGGCAGTGACGACGGCGGCGGCCACGGTTTCGAAAAGCCCGCCGATCACGGTGTGGTTCTCCAGGGTGACCACCAGCCGGTCGGTGTTCACCTCGGCGAGGACGGTCTCGGCGTCGAACGGTTTGATCGTGGGCGTGTGCACGACCGCCACGTCGACGTTGTGCTCGGCGAGTCGGTCGGCGGCCTGCAGTGCGCGCATCGTCATCAGCCCGCTGGTGACGAAGACGACGTCGTTGCCGCCGCGGAGCACCTTCGCCTTGCCGAGCTCGAAGGTGTAGTCGTACTCGTCGAGCACAGTCGCGACCTTCCCGCGCAGCAGCCGCAGGTAGGTGGGGCCGTCGGAGGCGGCGAGTTGCGGGACGGCCTGTTCGATGTCCACCGAGTCACACGGATCGACGATCGTGAGGTTGGGGATGCCACGGAAGATGGCCATGTCCTCGGTCGCCTGGTGGCTGGGACCGTAGCCGGTGGTCAGGCCGGGGAGTCCGCCGATGATGTTGACGTTGAGATTCGGTTCGGCGATGTCGAGGCACAGGAAGTCGTAGGCGCGGCGTGCGGCGAATACCGAGTACGTGGATGCGAACGGAACCAGCCCGGTCTCGGCCATCCCCGCGGCGGCGCCGAACAACAGCTGCTCGGCCATCCCCATCTGGAAGAACCGGTCGGGGAACTCCTGCGCGAAGATGTGCATATCGGTGTACTTGGCGAGGTCGGCGGACAGGCCGACGATGTTGTCGTTCTCCCGGGCGGCTTTCACGAGGGCGTGTCCGAACGGCGCCGTGGTGGTCTTTTGGCCGTCGTCGACGAACGAGGCGATCATCGCCGACGTCTTGAGCTTCGGCTTACTGGCGGTGGTCATCTCAGGCGTCCTTGTCGTTGCAGCCGGCGGCCAGTTGGTCGCGGCAGATCTGCCACTCGTGTTCCTCGATGCGCATGAAGTGCGCCTTCTCCCGGGTCTCGAGCAGGGGCACGCCTTTACCGACCTTGGTGTCGCAGAGGATGATCGACGGCTTGCCGTCGGATTCGGCGGCGGCGTTGTCGAATGCACCCACGAGGGCGGTGACGTCGTTGCCGTCGACGCGCTCGACGTGCCAGCCGCACGCCGCCCACTTCTCGTGTACCGGTTCGGTACTCAGGACGGTCGAGGTTGCCCCGTCGGCCTGCAGGGCGTTGATGTCGACCATCGCGGTGAGATTGCCGAGCCGGTGATGGTGGGCGCCCATCGCCGCTTCCCACGTCGAGCCCTCGTCGAGTTCGCCGTCGGAGAGGAAATTGAAGATGCGGGCGGTGGAGTGCTGGTGACGCAACCCGAGCGCCATTCCGACCGCGATGGTCAGTCCGTGTCCGAGGGATCCACCCGAGATTTCCATGCCGGGGGTGTAGGTGGACATCGCCGACATCGGTAGGCGCGAGTCGTCGGAACCGTAGGTTTCCAGTTCGCTGCGCGGGATGATGCCCGCTTCGGCGAGGGCGGCGTAGTGGCCGATGGCGTAGTGGCCGGTGGAGAGCAGGAAGCGATCCCGGCCTTCCCAGTGCGGGTCGTCGGCGCGGTAGCGGAGTTGATCGGCGTAGACGGTGGCGAAGATGTCGGCGGCCCCAAGCCCTTGCCCGACATACCCCTGGCCCTGCTCCTCACCCATGTCGATGATGTTGTGCCGCATCCTGTAGGCGAACTGCTCGATAGCGGCGATCCGCGATGCTTCACCGGTGGTGGCGTCGGCCGCGGCGGCGGCGGTTGTTGTGGTCACAGGAGTTCCTTTTCCTTGCGGATCGTGTTCGTCGTGCCGGTATTCGTGGTTGTGGTGGGTGCGCCGGCGCTTTTGGAATCGGCGCTCACCACCGCCTCGTCAGCGAGGCGTCGCTCGGTGGGTCCCCAGGTTTCCTTGGTGATCAGCGCTGCCCAGAGTCCGATCAGGGCGTACGTGCTGAACAGCAGCGCCGGCCCCCACCAGCCGAAGGAGACGAACAGCAACGTGGTGACGAAAGGCGTGAAGCCGGAGACCATCGCGGAGATCTGGTACGCGAGTGAGGCTCCCGACGATCGGCGGGCGGCGTCGAACAGTTCGGGGAACCAGGCACCCTGCGCCCCCGCCAGCGAGTTCTGGCAGACGGCGTAGGAGATCACGATGGTGGCGATGATGAGAATGAACACGCCCGTGTTGACCAGCAGGAACATCGGGACACCGAAGAGTGCCGCGAACGCGCAGGACCCGATGTAGAGGGGTCGGCGTCCGATGCGGTCGGTGAGTCGGGCCCACGCCATGGTGGCGAAGATGCCGATCGCGGACGCGATGCACAGGGCGACAAGTGTTTCGGATTTTCCGGCGAGACCCTCATTGTGCAGGTAGGAAATCATGTAGGTGATCGACACCGCGTAGCCCGCGGTCTCGGCAACACGGAGTGCGATGCCGCGCAGGATGTTGCGCCAGTCGTACTTGATGGAGTCGAGCACCGGCGACTTGACGATCTCGCCCTCGTTCTTCACGTCCTCGAAGACCGGCGACTCGGGAACCTTCGACCGAATGACCAACCCGACCATGACCAGGACAATGCTCGCGAGGAAGGGCACGCGCCACGCCCAGTCGCCGCCGAGGTGCACGCTGAACAGGAACACCAGATTCGCGAGTAGCAGCCCGACGGGGAAGCCGGCCTGCACGATGCCGGTGTATTTCCCCTTCGACTTCCATGGGGCGTGTTCGTAGCTCATCAAGATCGCACCGCCCCACTCGGCGCCGAAGGCGAGACCCTGGACGATACGAACCAGAACCAGCAGCACCGGCGCAATCAGCCCCACCTGCGAATAGGTCGGCAACAGTCCGATCGCGAAGGTGGCCAGACCCATCGCGATCAGCGAGGCCACCAGAACCGGTTTGCGGCCCAGCTTGTCTCCGAGGTGCCCGCCGAGTACCCCGCCGAGCGGGCGCGCAGCGAAACCGACACCCAGCGTCGCGAAGGCCGCGAGTGTGCCCGTGACCGGATCGGCACCGGGGAAGAAGGCCGTACCGAAGTACAACGCCGCGGCCGTGCCGAACCCGATGAAGTCGTAGGTCTCGATGACCGCCCCCACCGAGGAGCCGATTGCGACGCGCTTGGCGTCCTTCGTGCCGTGGACAGGACCTCGCATCCTGAGTGTTTCGGTACTCATGGGTGACTCCTCTTCGGGCTGCCGGTTTCTACGATTGCCGCCGATTTGTTGACTGTCAACATTGGCGTCTCAACAGTGTGATGCGAGCCACGTCCATATGTCAACCGTCACCCGATGACGGTTGACTGTTAACAGTTGATCTGACTACTGTGGTGGCAGTCACTTACCGCATCGTCGACCGGTTCCGCCTGTCCATCGCATCACCCGGGAACGGTCAGATTTCCAACAACGAGGAGCGATCATGTCGTCCATCCAGCGCACCGCCGTCGTCACCGGCGCCACTTCCGAGCGTGGCATCGGTCTCGCCACCGCCCGCCGCTACGCCGAAGGCGGCTGGGCGATCGTCGTTCTCGACCTCGACGGCGAGAAGTCCGCGAAGGTCGCCGCCGAGATCGGCAACGAGTTCGGTGTCCCGGCCTTCGGTCACGACATCGACGTCGCCGACGAGAACTCGGTCCAGCGGGCGCACGACGCCGTCGCCACCGAAGTTGCAGGCGGGAACCTCCCCGCCGTAGGTGCGCTCGCGAACATTGCGGGCATCACCTCACCGGTACCGTTCCTCGAGACCACCCTGGAACTGTGGAACAAGGTGATGGCGGTCAACGCCACCGGTACCTACCTCGTCACCCGCGCGTTCTTGCCGACCATGATCGACAACGGCTGGGGACGGGTCGTGAACATGTCGTCGGTCTCCGCCCAGCGCGGTGGCGGAGTTTTCGGTAAGGTGCCCTACTCCTCCGCGAAAGCCGCGATCCTCGGTTTCACCAAGTCCCTCGCACGCGAACTTGGCGACAGCGGAGTCACCGTCAACGCCGTCACCCCCGGCGCGGTCGACACCAGCATCCGCGTCGGCAGCACCGCCGAAACGGAAGCCGCACTGTGCCGCGACATTCCCCTCGGCCGGGTCGCCACCACCACCGAGGTCGCCGCGGTGATCACCTTCCTGTCCTCCGACGACGCCGCCTACCTCACCGGAACCACCGTCGACATCAATGGCGGCAGCCACCTGCACTGAGTTGGCGGGCGTGGCAACGGGGTATCGCTCGACGTCACACAGCAGATGGTCCGTGTTCTGCCGAACGATGCCCCCGTGCGGTGAACCCACTGCGGCCATTGGACCCAGATCGCTACCTGTCCGGTCTGTCCCGCAAGGGTCAAGCCGGCTCAACGCCCGGTGTCGCTTTCAGGATGCCGACCCACTAGGGGCCGGCAGGCACCGGACCCCCTATTTCGTGCTGCTCGAGACAACGGGGCTGGGGTCCATGAAGATCAGGTACTCGGTCACCTTGTTGTTCTCGACGCGGGTGCGCGTGACGGCCGGGAGCGTGAAGGATTCACCGTTCTGCAAGGTGTAGGTGACCTCCACCCGGAGCGCGGCGACGTTGCCTTCCGACCATTCTTCGATGATCTCGTGGCGCATCGACACCACAGAGGTCAGGTACTGCGCTACCCAGGCTTGGATCGCGCTCTTCCCGATGACGGGGGCGTTGTTTCCCATCCGGAATACGCAGTCGTCGGAGAAGAAGTCGAAGAACGCTGCGATGTCGGTGTCGGCGGCTTCGAGGAGTTTACGGGTGGTCTCGACCTCGGTCGTGGCTGTGGTCATCGAACTCTCTTTCTCTGGTGATGTGAAGGGATGGCCCCGCACTGTGTGGGGTCGATCTGGACTCGAGATGCCACGTTCGGAGAGCGGTCTATCGCCCTCAGGCCCAGTGCACGGTCTCTTCCGAATCGAGTCTGGGCAGACGCTCGATCCACGGATTCTCGCCGGGGTGCCCGATGTTGACGACCAGGATGGACCTCCAGGAGGTTCCGGACAAGAATTCGGTGTCTATTCCTGCCGGATCGAAGCCGGCCATCGGCCCGGCCGCCAAACCGGCGGCACGGATGGCGAGGATGAAGTACCCCGCCTGCAGGGCGGCGTTGAAGTTGCCGGTGCGCTCGCGCAGCGCGTCGTTGTCGGCGAAGTCGTCACGGATCTGTGGCCGGATGGGCAGCAGCCGGGGCAGGTGCTCGTGAAATTCGCTGTCTACCGCGAGAATTGCGGTGACGGGGGCTGACGCCGTCTTCTCACGGTTTCCCTCGTCGAGATGATCGAGCAGTCGGCGGCGCGCGGCGTCAGTGCGGATGAAGTACACGCGCATCGGCTGGGAGTTCGCTGCCGTAGGCGCCCAGCGGGTCATTTCCCAGATCCGTGCGAGTTCGTCGTCGCTGACCGGGGCCGGGGCGAAGTTGTTGACTGTTCGTGCGCCCGCGAACAGCAGGTCTCTGGCGGCGTCGTCGAGATGTTCGATCGTCGAATTGTTGTTCACCGGTGCTCTTTTCCTCATCCTTTGCAGGCGGTGGTGCGGGAACGCGGATCGGGTGCTGTGCGGTTGCTCGATTGCCCCTCCCGAGCCTCGACCGCGGTTCGAGCTGGCGACCGAGGATCGTGATGAGGTGGTAGCAATCCGGTCAGAGGAGCGGATCGGCGACAGGAAGGTCGAGGGTGAACCGACCAATGGTTTCCGAGGCCGTATCGATGTCGAGGAATGCGTGCACCGACAGCACGGACAGGTCACGGAAGAATCGCTGGATCGGTGCTGAGGTCCGGTACCCGTCCCCACCGATTCCGCGAACCATGTCGTGGAGGGCGTTGCGGGCCAGGTCCGCCAAATATGCTGCCTTGAGCTTCATTTCGGCACGATCGCGGGGGTCGGACTGCTCAGGTCGCTGCGCGGTGAGGCGCTCGAAGAAGGCGTCGAGGAGGGTTTCGGCGGCGTCCGCCGCGGCCAGCGCCCGGCCGAGGCGCATCTGGGCGGCCTGCTTGCCGGAGGCCTTCTCCTGGCTGATTGTTCCCTGCCGGTCCTTGGTGCGCTGGACGAACGCGTCCGCCGCACCGCGTAGCGCACCGACGACGACCGGGGTGACCTCGGCCATCGCGAACGGCAGGAAGGGCAGGTGGTACATGGGATTGGGGTGGATCAGCTGCCCGGGAGCGGCACCGGCGAGTGCGAGGGCGAACGGCCCGGTGCGGTACTCCGGGACGAACACGTCCTCGACGCTGATGTCATTGCTGCCGGTTCCGGACATGCCGGCGATGTACCAGGTGTCGAGGATCTTGACGTCCTCGCGGGGCACCAGGAACCACAACGGGGTCGGGGCGCTGCCCTCCTCGAACACCACACCGGCGAAGGTGAACCACTCCGCGTGCACCGAGCCGGAGTTCCATGCCGTCTGCCCGGAGATGCGGTAGCCGCCGTCGACCTTCTGCACCTGCCCGAGCGGGGCCGCGGTACCTGCGGTGAGGGTGTAGGGCTTGTCGGCGAACACCTCTCGTTGGGCCTGTTCGGTGAAGATGTTCACCCGCCAGGCTGCCCCGATGTAGAAGGAGGTGACCCACCCGGTCGACGGACAGACCGCGCTGATGGTGCGGACGATATCGGCGGCGACGTCGAGTCCGAGTTCGAGTCCGCCGTACTCCTTGGGGGTCAGCGTGGCCAGGATTCCCGAGTCGATGAGGTCGGTGATCGTCTCGTCGAGGGGAGCACGGTTCTCCTCGGTCTTCTGTGCGCGTTCGGCTAAGGCAGGTACCAGGGCGTGCACCCGGTCCATGAGTTCGGTGCGGGTGATGTCCATTGTTTCCTCCGATGTGTGGGGTGGTGTTTCTCAGCTACTGGGGCGATCGGCGTACCTTTGGCAATGCCGAAACCGCGCCTGAGGTGTGTCGATGCCGGCTTGGTCGGTGTGCGTGTCGCGCACGGCACGGCGGGACGTCAGCAAAAGGTGCCCTCGGGGTCCGGGCCGGCGACGAGAGTGAGCCCGTACCGGTCGGCAAGGATCTCGGCATCGTCTCGATCGCCGACGTCTGTCGGGTCGGCGATGCCGTCGAGGTCGGCGAACACCGCGCCCGAGTACTGAGTTGCCGCCGCGTCGGTGAGCACGAGGGCGACTGACGCGGTGGTCGCGCAGATCCGAAACTCTATGGGTGTCACGCGAACCGGGATCAGGTGCCCGGGCCTGGTGAGATCGCCTGGTTCCGTGGCCGGGTCGGCGAGGATGCGTGCCGTGCGCGCCCGGTCGGCGCCAGAGATCCCGGTGGTGATGCCGGCGGCGGCGTCGACGGTGACACATTGGCCGTGGCCGAGCGTGGAGCTGGCCCGAACCGTGGGGGTCGCTTCCGGCAGTACGAGACGGTCACAGGTCCGTTCGTGCAGCGCTACCTGCAGGAATCCTGTGGTGTGGCGGATCAGGAAGGCCATCTGCTCGGTGGTCGCGGCGCCGGCGCACCCGACGAGCACGACGCGGCGGTGATGGCTCAGGATGATCAGCTCGCCGGCGGCGAGGGCGCGACTACCGGCTGCGATTGCCGACCATGACCGATAGTGCGTGGTGCGGGGCGCTAACGAGGTCGTCATGGCATGCCTTCCTTTGCAGGTTATTTCGGTGGTGCTGTCGAAGTGCTCTGGCGGCGGCGTAATCGAGGCCGGTAGTTATGCGGATTCGAGCGCCGAGTGCGTGCCGAATACGCGGCGGTGATAGGTGAGCGGGTCGCTGTAGTTGTTCTCTGCCGCAACGACGTTGCCGAGCACGACCACATGGTCTCCGCCCTCGACGAACTGCTCGACGTGACAGGCGATCCAGCCGGCGGCGCCGGCGATTCGGGGAAGTTCGTGGTCGAGGTCCCACCGGACGCCATGGAACTTGCCTACTCCGCCCTTCCTCGCGAACTTCAGCGCGGTGCCGTGCTGGTCGCGGCCCAACACGTTCAAACCGAACTTCTTCGATGCCGTGATCAGTTCGAGCGTCTCCGATCCGCGGTCCAAGGAGACCAGGACCATTGGCGGTGTCATCGACAAGGAAGTGAAGGCGCTGACGGTGGTGCCGAAGGGTAGGCCACCGTCCATGGAGGTCACGACGGCGACCGGAGTGGCCACGTGTGCCATCACATTTTTGAACGCTTCCTGGACAGGACTCGAGGGGGTATGCATGGTAAATCTTCCTTCTGTCGACTGCGGCTCTCAGCGCAACGAACCGTGGAATACGAGCGGGACGGGACGGGTGCCGCTGGCCTTCGGGCTTTCACCACCCGCTGTGTTCTACACCACAAGTAGATCGCATAAGTTGCCCAGATCGCACTACTGCAGAGCCCAGCGTTGTCGCCGACTTTTGGTTTCTGGACCAGTCGGGTGGCGGGTTCGGCCTATCGACCTACGATCGCTCCCACTGAGCGATGGGGGTGTCTCGGAGCCACTCATAAATGCGGAGCGCGGCACGCAGGTCCGTGGTCGATTCACCGGGGGGCGTGCACAGGCTCAAGGCCTTCTGCACTCGATAGGTCACCGTGTTCTTGGAAATATGCTCTGCCGAAGCAACTTTGGCCAGACTGTGGTCCATGTCGAGATAGAGGCTCAAAGTCGACCGCAGGTCGGCCATCCGGGGGTCTTCACCGGCGAGCGGGCCGAGCAGGCGGGAGGCGAACTGCACCGCGGCTTCCGGGTCGGCGAGCAGGAGCACTTCCAGACCGATGTGCTCGTGAGCGGTGGTGGTGGGTGGATGGCCCGAACGGAGTCGAACCAGTCGCTCGACGGCCCGGGCCTCGAGGTGGCTTCGGCGGAATCCTTCCATCCCGGAGCCGAGTTGGCCGGCGACGACGAAGGTGTCACCGAAGTCGGGTAGGGAGGAGGTCAGGGCTCGGGTCGGATCCGGGGTGATCGCTCCCCACGCCCAGATCGCCTGGAGGCCGATGGGTATCACCAGTGTTGCTGTCGGCGTTCCCCAGTGCCGGAGCACCGGGTCGACGACGGCCCGCAGGTCGTGGCTCGAGTGCGGACCGCTCCACGCAATGATAGCCACGTGGTGCCCACCGAGTGGGTAGCCGAGGACCTGTTCGGCGTGGCCGAGTTCGATGGGGTCCGCAGCGATGATCTTGGTGGCGAGGTCGAGCCGGGCCGCCGACACCCCCGCTGCCCACGCGCTCTGCTCATCGAGGAAGGCCGCGGCGGCCACCCCGGTGAAGTCGTCGAGCACCTCGAAGAGGAGCAGGGAGATGCGACGAATCTCGGCGCCGCTCTCGGTCGGCACCACCAGCCGGGTGGCTCCGTCGAGAAGTGCGGCCGCCAAAACGGCATACCCGACGCGGATGGTCCGGAGCAGATCGTCGAGCTCCATACCCCGGCGGGCGAAGTCTCTGGCGATGTCCTCCACCTCGGCACTGGCCAGAGTGGGTTCCGACTCGCCGATTCCCGCGACTAGGGTCAGTGCCCGAAACGCGGTCGCCGTGGTGGCTCGCCGAATCGCGTCCAGGGGTGGCGCTCCGTCGCCCATTGCAGGGACTTTCCGAGAGATTTTTGCGGCAATGTCCTGGCCGACTTCGACGGCCCAGGTCACCGCGCCGTCGCCGAGGACGGCTCGAACGCGTTCGGCGTCCGGGCTGAGCCACTCGAGCTCCGATTGCGGGGCGCGTGTTCCCGCAAGTTGACCAGTCCAGTGCGGCACCCGACATCCTTTCTACCGCCTCAACGCTACAGCGAACACATCTCCCGAATTGGGCTGTGAACCAATTTCCCTCCAACTTCCTGTTGCCCAGCCACTAGCCATCCGCGACCGATTCTCGTGAAAATGGGAAGACCACAACGTGACGGGGACCACAGCAATGTGTCTCTGTGAGGGGTTCGCGGCAACGCGAGCTGTTGTCAAACATTGCCCGGTAGGAATCCACCATAGCTGTGGAACGGCATTTCGAATCCGGGTGTCACACATCCCTCGCGGTCACCCGACCGTGATTGGAATCGAAGGAGTCAACGATGACCGCCACCCCCAAGTTCGCGCACGTCGTCTTGCAGACGAGCCGGTTCGAGGAGATGCGCGACTGGTATTGCACCGTGCTGGATGCGCACGTGGTCTACGAAGGGCACGGACTGTGCTTCATCACCTTCGACGAGGAGCATCACCGGGTCGCGCTGCTCAGCGCCCCGGTTCAGCTCGAACCCCGCAATCCGGGTGCGGCGGGCATGCACCACACCGCATACACCTTCGACGCTCTCGAGGATCTTCTCGATCGGTACGACTCGTTGAAGGAGAAGGGCATCGAGCCGAAGGTGCCCATCCAGCACGGCGTCACGACGTCCCTGTACTACCAGGATCCGGACGGCAACTTCGTCGAGCTGCAGATCGACAACTTCACCACGCCCGACGAGGCGACGGCGTACATGAACGGCCCCGAGTACGGCAGCAACCCGGTCGGCGTGTCGTTCGTCCCGGAGCGGATGCGCGAAGCACTCGCCCAGGGCACTCCGGTTTCGGAGATCACCACCCACTCCTGGGCTCTGCAGACCAGCCCGGACCTGCCCGACCCGATGGCGGCACTGACCAGCTGAGCTGATCGCGCTCAGCCCGACCCAGCGGCACTCCACTCTCAACTAAGGACTTTTTCTCATGCGCGTGGCAAACCAAGCCGGCCGACTCCAGGTCGTGGCGGGCGGGATCGCCGTCGACGTCGAGACGGCCAGCGGGGGTCGTTTTTCCGCCGAACCCCAGCAGATTTTCGACCGGTGGGACGAGTTCACCTCATGGGCAACCACGGTGGACTTCACCGACGGAACACCGGTGGTCGAGTCCGAGCTGGGTGCTCCGGTTCCCCGGCCCGGCCAGATCTTCGCCATCGGCGTGAACTATGCCGATCACGTCGAGGAGTCCGGGCTGACGCTGCCCGACGCTCCGTTCGTGTTCACCAAGTTCCCCGCGTCGATCACCGGCCCCTATGACACCATCGAACACCCCGGCGGCTCAGTCGATTTCGAGGTCGAACTCGTGGTGGTCATCGGCAAGGAAGCCCGACACGTCCCCGTCTCCGAGGGCTGGAATTATGTTGCCGGGCTTACCCTCGGCCAGGACCTGTCCGAGCGGGACCTGCAGCTGTCCGGTCCCCCACCGCAGCAATTCGGCCTCGGCAAGTCGTTCGCCGGATTCGCCCCGATCGGACCGGTGCTGGTCACCCCCGACGAATTCGAGAACGCCGACGACATCGAGGTCAGCACGATCCTGTCGGGCGAGCTGATGCAGAACTCGCGCACCCGGCACCTGATCTTCCCGATCCCGGTCCTCGTGTCCTACCTGTCGTCGATTCTGCCGCTGCGCCCAGGCGACCTCATCTTCACCGGCACCCCGTCGGGTATCGGCTTCACCCGCGACCCGAAACGGCTCATCGGCGTCGACGACGAACTCGTCAGCCGGGCCGACACCATAGGCGAGATGCGCCACCACTTCACCGCCGCAACCCGTCCACACCCACTCACCACCGTTTCCAGGAGCACCAGCCATGTCTGACATCACCGTTCCCGTCCTCATCGTCGGCGGAGGCGGGTGTGGACTGACCACCTCGATCCTGCTGTCCGAGCACGGCATCGACCACCATCTCGTCGAGCGGCACACCAGCACCTCGCACCTGCCCAAGGCCCACTACCTCAACCAGCGCACCATGGAGGTGCTGCGCCAGGTCGGGGTCGCGGACTCGATCTACGAGGTCGGCACCCCACCGAAGAACATGGGCAAGACCCGGTGGGTCACCTCGCTCGGCGGCGACGGTGAACTGGACGGGCGCACCCTGTACACCCTCGAATCGTTCGGCGGTGGACGACTCGAGAGCGCCTACGCGGTCGACAGCCCGTGCCCGTCCACCAACTACCCGCAGATCCGGCTCGAACCCCTCTTGCGTGAGCACGCGGAGAAGCGGGCACCGGACTCGATTCACTTCGGCCGCGAACTCGTCTCGTTCGAGCAGGACGAGAACGGGGTCCACGCGGTCGTCTTGAACCGCGACACGCAGGAGACCTACACCGTCCACGCCCAGTACATGGTCGCCGCGGACGGCGGCAAAACCGTCGGCCCCGAACTCGGTGTCAAGATGGAGGGCCCCACCGGGATTCTCGACATGGTCAGCACCCACTTCACCGCCGACCTGTCGCAGTGGTGGGAGGACGACGTCCTGATCACCTGGCTGCTCAACCCCGAGGGCGCCGGGTCCTGGAACAGCGGTGCCATGGCCGCCATGGGCACTACGTGGGGCAAGCATTCCGAAGAATTCGTCCTGCACTTCACCTTCCGCCCCGACGATCCGGCCCGGTTCGACGAAGAAGCGATCGTTCCGCGGCTGCGCGAACTCCTCAAGCTGCCCGACCTCGAACTCGAGGTGCACAAGGTCAGCCACTGGATCCTCGAGGGCGTCCTCGCCGACAAGTACCAGGTCGGCCGGATCTTCCTCGCCGGTGATGCCGCCCACAGGCACCCGCCGACCACGGGTCTGGGCCTGAACACCGCCATCCAGGACGCCCACAACCTGGTCTGGAAGCTCGCCGCGGTGCTCGAGGGTGACGCCGCCCCTGCCCTGCTCGACACCTACGAGCCCGAACGCCGGCTCGTCGGCATGCGCAACGTCGACTGGGCCATGTTCACCTTCCTCAACCACATGGTCGTCGACGCCGGCCTCGGCCTGATCCCCGGTCAACCGCTCGAGGCCCAGATCCAGGTGTTCCGGGACTACTTCTCCGACACCCCGATGGGCGAAACCCGCCGCGCCCGTGCGGCCGAGGTGATCAACACCCAGCGCACCGAGTTCCAGGCCCACGACCTCGAAATCGGCTTCGCCTACCGCGACGGGGCCCTCGTCCCGGACGGCACCGAGGCACCGCCGCGCGACCCGATGGGGCACAACTACCACCCAACCACCCGCCCCGGGCACCGCCTCCCGCATGCGTGGCTCGAGCACGACGGCCGGCAGATCTCCACCCATGATCTCACCGGCAAGAACGCGCACTTCGTGCTCATCACCGCCGGCGACGGAGCCGCCTGGTCCGACGCCGCCCGGTTGGCCAAGGACAAGTTCGGGGTCCAGATCAAGGTCGCCCAGATTGGCGACGGTGCCGACTACACCGACCCCACCGGCCGCTGGGCCGAGCTCCGCCAGATCGACGACACCGGCGCGATCCTGGTCCGCCCGGACAACCACGTCGCCTGGCGCGCCGCCGGCGGCGCCGCCGACCCCGCCGACGAGCTCACCCGGGCCCTCGGCACCGTGCTTGCACGCTGACACCACCGCACGAAACCCTCCCGCCACGGGCAGTCCAGGGCAACGTCGTCTGCCCGTGGCGGGGGGAGCCGGAAAGGACGCACCAATAATGACCGCGCCAGGACGTGAAGTGTTGTGGACCCCGCCACCAGAGCGGGTCTTCGCCTCGAACATGAGCCGGTACCAACGATGGCTCGCGGCGGAGAAGAACGTCTCCACCACCGACTTCGACTCGCTGTGGTGTTGGTCGATCAGCGACCTCGGGAAGTTCTGGCTCTCGATCTGGGAGTACTTCGACGTGATCGCCTCGGCGCCGCCGCAGACGGCGCTCGCCGACCCCAAGATGCCCGGGGCGCGGTGGTTCCCCGGCACCCGGCTGAACTGGGCCGAAAACCTGCTTCGCCATACCGATCAGGCCGGGCCCGCAATCATCTCGGTCGACGAAACCGGGACCACCGGCGAACTCTCGCGGGCCGACCTGGTCGCACAGGTCGCCAACCTCGCCGCGCACTTCCGGAAGATCGGGGTGCGCCCTGGCGACCGGATCGCCGCGATGCTGCCGAACATCGCGCCCACCGTCGTCGCGGTGCTCGCCGCGGCCAGCGTCGGTGCGGTGTGGTCGTGTTGCGCACCGGATTTCGGTGCGAAAGGACTGGTCGACCGATTCGCGCAGATCGAGCCGACCGTGCTGATCGGGGTGGACGGCTACCAGTTCAACGGTAAACGCGTCGACCGCCGGGACGTCTTCGCCGCCCTGTTGGACCAGCTCCCGACCGTGCGGCACGCCATCATGGTCGACAATATCGGCCTGCCCTACGAGGGGGAGCACCGGCAGAGTATCGCCGACTACGCCGACCTCGTCGACGGGGACGCCCAACCCGAGTACGAGCAGGTGCCGTTCGATCACCCGCTGTGGATCCTGTACAGCTCCGGCACCACCGGCCTACCCAAGGGCATCGTGCACTCGCACGGCGGAATCCTCCTCGAAGCCCTCAAAGCCAACGCCCTGCACTACGACCTCGGCCCGGAAGATCGGGTATTCATCGCCGCCAGCACCGCCTGGGTGGTGTGGAACATGCTCGTCGACGCCATGGTCACCGGCGCGACAATCATCACCTACGACGGCAGCCCCACTTTCGGGCGGCCCGATCACCAATTCGAGATCTGCGCCCGGTACGGGGCCACCCGATTCGGCACCGGTGCCGCCTACCTGACGTTGTGTGAGAAGGCCGGCACCCAGCCCGGGACCGATTTCGACCTGTCGGGGTTGCGGTCGATCATGTCGACCGGTTCCCCGCTGCCGGACAGCACCTGGCGGTGGATCTACGACACGGTCAGCAGCGAAGTTCATCTGGGCTCGGACAGCGGCGGCACCGATGTGGCCACCGGCTTCATCGGAGCCAACCCGCTGAGCCCGGTGCGGACCGGCGAACTTCAGGGCCCCTATCTGGGGGTCGACGTGCAGGCATGGACCGAGACCGGTGAAGCGGTCGTCGGGGAGGTCGGGGAAATGGTAATCACCGCACCGATGCCGTCGATGCCGATCTACTTCTGGAACGACCCGGACGGGATCCGTTACCGCGACGCCTACTTCGAGGTATATCCCGGGGTCTGGCGGCACGGCGACTGGATCACCATCGAAGCCGACGGCGGCTGCGTAGTTCACGGTCGATCGGACTCGACGATCAACCGCGGCGGGGTCCGGATGGGATCGGCCGACATCTACCAGGCCGTCGAAGCGCTTCCCGAGATCGCCGAGGCCCTCGTGATCGGTGCCGAACTCCCCAACGGGGGCTACCACATGCCGCTGTTCGTGGTACTGCGCGACGGATACGACCTCGACGAGGCACTCGTGGAGAAAATTCGAACCACTATCCGCCGTGAGGCTTCACCTCGGCACGTCCCGGACGAAATCTTCGACGTGCCGGCGATTCCCACCACCCGCACAGGCAAGCGGCTCGAAATCCCCGTCAAGAAACTGATCCAGGGTGTCCCTGCGGAGACCGCGATCAACCGGGCCACCGTCACCGACACCGACGCCCTCGACTGGTACATCGACTACGCGGAGCGGTTTGCGCACCACCGCGCCGGAACCTCCACGCTCACCTGAGGGCTGGTCTCCGAGGCAGGTGCCTCGGCGGCCGCAGAACAGACGTGAACATGCCCGAGCCGGCAGTTTTCAGGGCGCGATCGGGTCGAGTGCGCGCAGCGCGATCTGTTCGTTGTCGTCGAGGTGCCGCCGTGTCGCTGCGGCGACCTTCCTCATATTGCGGGTGCGTACGACGGTGAGTATCTCCGAATGCGCATGTCCCCGCCGCTCGTGCTCGTCCGGATCCGCCTCACGGCCCGAGAATGCCAGCCGGACATACCGTTCGGCGGCGTGCCACAGGCCGTCGAGCACGCGCAGGTCCCATGCGGTGGCGGCGGGCCGGAGCAGCTCGTAGTGGAAGGAGTGGTGTGCCTGGTAGATGTCGTCGAGGTCGAGGCTCTCGTCGCCGAACACGGCCACGTAGCCGTCGAGGCGACGCAAGTCGGAATCGTCGAGCATTTTGCAGGCGCGCCCGGCGATTTCCGGTTCCAGCTGCCGTCGTAGCCGATAGATACCGTGCAGGTCGTCGTGCGAAAGCGGGGCGACCATCGCGCTTTTCCCGGGGCGGGTCACCACCAAACCCTGCGCTTCGAGCTCTTTGAGTGCTTCCCGGACCGGGATGAAACTCACCCCGAGCTGCCCGGAAATTTCCCGCAGCGAGAACGTCTGTCCCGGACGGAGTTCACCGGAGAGAATCGAGCGCCGGATTTCCTTGGCGACCTGTTCGGGAACGGAGGTCGGAGTCAGCGACCGCACCAGCGGTTGCGGGTTTCTCGTGCTCGTTGTCACGACCACCTCCGTCTCTTCAACATCGCGTCACCCTTCAATGGCATGTTATAACACCGGGTCCGCGCAGGTCCGGGCGTGGATCGACCGGTGTCAGTCGATGAGCTTTTCGACCAACGGCGCGATCCGGTAGTCGACCATCTCGCGCATGACCAAAGCGGTGGTGGTGCGTTTGACCCCCTTGATTCCGAGGATGTCCCCCGCCACCCGATACAAGTCGTCGGCGTCCCGGACGGCGACGTGGATGAGGAGATCCGCGACACCGCTGAGGCCGAGGACTTCGAGCACCTCGGGAATGCCGTCGAGCGCCGCCCCGACACGAGCCAGTTTGCGCTGGGTGACGTTGGTCAGGATGTACGCCTGCAGGGGGTAGCCGAGGATCGCCGGGTCGACGCGGCGCTCGAATGTGCGCAGCGCGTGCGAGTCGTCGAGCTTGCCCATCCGGGCCTGAACGGTGTTGCGTGAGAGTCCTATCCGGTCCGCCAGGGCGATAGTCGTGGCCCGCGGCGACTCGGCGAGCGCGAGCAGTAGCCGGGCATCGATCTGGTCCGCTTTGTGCGTGCTTGGCATTTTGCCAATTCCACCTTTCCTCGAGTGCCCCGCCGGTGTGCATTCTGCTCATTCTCGGCACCGACTATTGCGCAGGCGGCAAATACCTGATCCACTGTTATAACAGGTGGGCGGCGGTCAGACCAGACCAGCACCGCCGCATTTCCGAAACCGCATCCGACCGCACGCACCCGTCACCGGTCGAGCGGATTGCTCCTCGGCCACCCCGTCGGAGCTGTTCTTGTAGTTGCGCTCGTCCGCAGCGATTCGCACATGTGAGGAAAGAGAATCCGATGCACAACACCCTGCCCGTCGCCCCCGGGACCGCGACCCGCGTCGCAGAAGCCGGCGGTTCGGTGGACCTGGAGACACTCGAAGCGATCCAGCAGCGAGTGTTGTGGCTTTCCACCTCGATGATCCATCACGCCAACCGGATCCGGCCCAATCCCACCGGCCTGAAGGTCGGTGGTCACCAGGCGTCCTGTGCGTCGATGGTCTCGATCATGACCTCGCTGTGGTTCGAACAGCTCCAACCGGGTGACCGGGTGTCGGTCAAGCCGCATGCCTCCCCGGTGCTGCACGGCATCAACTACCTGCTCGGTGAACTCGACGAAAAATATCTGACCACCCTGCGCGAATTCGGCGGCCTGCAGTCCTATCCCAGCCGGTCCAAGGACCCCGACACCGTCGACTACTCGACCGGCTCGGTCGGTATCGGCGCCACCGCCCCGATCTGGGGGGGCCATGGCCCGCCGCTACGTGCAGACCACCACCGGCGGAGCAGGCACCGGGCGTCAGTACTCGCTGGTCGGAGACGCCGAACTCGACGAGGGCGCGGTGTGGGAAGCAATCCTCGATCCCGGCATCGCCGACCTGGGCGAGGTGGTGTGGATCGTCGATCTGAACCGGCAGTCCCTGGACCGGGTGATCCCGAACATCGCCGCGAACCGGTTGGAGAAGATGTTCGACGCCGCCGGGTGGCAGGTGATCACCGTCAAATTCGGCAAGCTGCTCGAAGAGTTGTTCACCCGCCCCGGTGGGCAGGCGCTGCGCACCCGGATCCTGGACATGCCCAACCCGGAGTACCAGCGGTTGCTGCGGTGCAGCGCCGACGAGGTTCGCACCCGACTGCCCGGCGACGGCCCCGGTAGCTCCGAGATCAGCGGCCTGATCGCCGGCCTCGACGACGCCACCCTGATTGCGGCGATCCGTAACCTCGGCGGTCACGACCTGTCCGCGCTGACGGCCGCGTACCGGCAGATCGACGACACCCGGCCCACGGTGATCATCGCCTACACCATCAAGGGCTACGGGCTGCCCACCCAGGGACACCCGCAGAACCACTCCTCGCTGCTGTCGGTCGAGGAATACGCCTCGCTCGCCGCCGATCTGGGCATGGACCCGGTCAATCCGTGGGGCCGGTTCGCCGCCGACTCCGCGGCGGGAAAGCGGTGCGCGAGCAACGCGGAGCGGCTGCGCCGGGACCCGGTCCCGAATGCGCCCGCGCTGACGATTCCCACCGACATCGGCCGCACCCCCAAGGGCACCGCCACCACCCAGGCCGCGCTCGGGCGGGTGCTGCTGGATCTGACCCGCGAAGCACCCGATGCCGCGAAACGGGTGGTCACCGTCAGCCCGGACGTGAGCTCGACGACCAACCTCGGCGGGTGGGTCAACAAGGTCGGCGTGTGGTCCGCGGCCGAGCGTCGCAACTGGTTCGACGACGACCGCGAGACCATCATGCACTGGAATGAGCGGCCCACCGGGCAGCACATGGAACTCGGCATCGCCGAAACCAACCTGGTCGGGCTGATGGGTGAACTCGGCGCCACCTGGAGCCGGTGGGGACAACCGCTGTTCCCCATCGGAGTGATGTACGACCCGTTCGTCGAACGCGCCCTCGAACCGTGGTCCTACGGCATCTACGCGGGCGGCCAGTCGATTCTGGTCGGTACCCCCTCCGGTGTCACGTTGGCCGCCGAAGGCGGTGCGCACCAGTCGATCAAAACCCCGTCGATCGGCCTCGAGCAGCCCGGGTGCATCAGCTACGAACCCGCGTTCGCGATCGACACCGAGTGGACCCTGCTGGCCAGCATCGGCCGGCTCGGCCGCCCCGACGGCACTTCCGCGTACCTGCGGCTGTCCACCCGCCCCGTCGATCAAACCCTGGCCGCGGTGCCCACCGACCCGGCGGCCCGCGAACGCCGCCGCCGGCAGGTGGTGGCCGGCGGGTATCCGCTGGTGCGCCGGGATGGTGCCCAGGTCACCATCGTCGCCATGGGCGCGATGATCACCGAAGCCCTCGCCGCCGCCGATCGCCTCGCCGAACAGGGCATCCCGGCCGACGTCGTCTGCGTCACCAGCCCCGGGTTGCTGTTCGAAGCGATCCAGGCACGGCAGGGTCGCGGGCCCGGTGACAGCTGGATCCTCGACCAGCTCTTCCCCGCCGATCGCGCGACCCCGATCGTCACCGTCCTCGACGGGCACCCGCACACCCTGGCATTCCTCGCCGGCATCAACCACGTGCGCAGCACCTGCCTCGGGGTCAGCAAGTTCGGGCAGGTCGGCTCCCTCGACGACGTCTACCGCTACCACGGCATCGACACCGACAGCATCGTCCGCGCCTCGCTCGACATCCTCCCCTGATCACCGAGACCCGCACGCCCACAGGCCAGGAGCACACCACACCATGACAACCGAACAACTCGAAGGCACCACGGTGCGGATGCCGGCGCTCGGGGAAAACGTCGACGAAGGCACCATCACCCGGTGGCTCAAACAACCCGGCGACCGCATCGAGGCCGAGGAACCACTGCTCGAGGTTGCCACCGACAAGGTCGACACCGAAATACCGTCCCCCGTCGGCGGAATTCTCCAGCGCATCCTCGCCGACGAGGATGACGTGGTGACAGTCGGCGCCGAGCTCGCTGTCATCACCGATTCGTCGGACGGTGCGGCCGCCGCACCGACAAACGCTTCGCCGGCTCCTCCTGTTCAGGCACCGCCTGCGGTTTCGGCACCCACCGCAGCTGCGGCGCCTCCGGTTTCGGCGCCGACCGTTCCCCCGACGCCGAAACCGGAACCCACCCCGGAACCCACGCTCGCACCCCCGGCGCAGCGGGAGCAGGCCGCTTCGGACGACTCCGTCACCGAGAAGCTGCCGCGGATTCGGCGCACCATCGCTCAGCGGATGGTCGAGTCGTTGCAGACCTCGGCCCAGCTCACCACCGTCCTCGAGGTCGACGTCACCGCGATCGCCCGGCTGCGGGCCGCCCACAAGGACGACTTCCTCGCTCGCACCGGACTAAAGCTCTCGTTCCTGCCGTTCTTCGCCAAAGCCGCGGTCGACGCGCTCACCGAGCACCGGGTCCTCAACGCCTCACTGAACGCCGACGTCACCGAGGTGACCTACTACGACCACTGCCACCTCGGTATGGCCGTCGACAGCGAAAAAGGGTTGATGGTGCCGGTCATCCGGGATGCGCAGAATCTCGG
This sequence comes from Rhodococcus sp. IEGM 27, assembly GCF_033142305.1. Taxonomy (NCBI): domain Bacteria; kingdom Bacillati; phylum Actinomycetota; class Actinomycetes; order Mycobacteriales; family Nocardiaceae; genus Rhodococcus; species Rhodococcus sp. IEGM 27. Next base: position 474,011 of record NZ_JAWLSG010000006.1, read on the forward strand.
GATCGAGGGGCTCGCCCGGGCGATCGCGGACAAGGCCGAGAAGGTGCGCACCGGAAAGATCACCGCAGACGAATTATCCGGCGGCACGTTCACCCTCACCAACACCGGCAGCCGGGGTGCGCTCTTCGACACCCCGATCATCAACCAACCCCAGACCGGCATCCTCGGTGTCGGTGCAGTGGTCGAGCGGCTGATCCCGACAGGGCAGGACGGCGAGCTCCGCATCGACGTGCGGTCGATGGCCTACCTGTCCATCTCCTACGATCACCGCATCGTCGACGGCGCCGACGCCGCCCGATTCCTCACCACCGTCAAGAACCGGCTCGAAACCGGCTTCACAGCCGCCGATCTCGCCTGATCGGCACCGGCACACACGCCGAAGGAGCAATGATGACGCGAGACGATCAGGCCATGCTGGCGTTCGCCGCCAAATGGTCCCGATTCGGCGGAGGAGACGAATACATCCTCCCCGAGTTCGGCATCACCCCGCAGGTGTTCTACCAACGCCTTCTCACGATGGTGACGTCCACCCTGATCAACGACGTCGACTTCTCAACCCGGACATACTTGAGGGACTTCTGCTCCAGCAAACTCGCCCGCCCGGCTTCGGGCACTGCCGCGGTGACACGCGTGGCCGTGTAACCCGGTGGATTACTCGTTCCCGGTTGGCCGGGCGACGAGGGTGATCACCAGGTTCGCACGGCGTGACACCCCGGCCCACGGGCCCAGCATCGGATAGACGGTGCGATCCACCGTCGTCTCCGCAGTAATATGGAGTGTGTCGGCCACCTCGATCGCCCGAAGCTGCAACCGCACGGGAGCCGTGGTCCCCCGAACGGTCACCTCGCACGGAACGGACTGACTCGACAGGGCGGCACCATCGATCGCCACCCTAATCGTGGGGTGCTTATCCGTGTGGAGGTAGTGCGCGGACCGCAGGTGCCAATCACGGGGCCCCAATGCGGTATCGATGCGGTTGGCAGCAAGCAGACCGGTCCCGGTAATGCGGCCGCCGCTGACCGTGATCGAACCCTCCCGCACCGGGATACGGCCCCGCACCCACATCAACCCGAACGCTTTGGCCCGGAATGTCACCGCCGATCGCCCGGTATCGATGGCATACGTACCAGAGGGAATGGTTGTGGAGGCCGGGTCCGAGGACGCGGAATGGATGTCGGGCATAGGTGGACTCCTCGGAAAAGATGCTTTCGCCGAATGGCAGTTGAAATATTTGATAACAGTTGTCCTGAATGTGCAAGGTTTGATCGAAATCTTCGCTGCCCGGCCCGACGCCCACGCCGATCACGTTCGGAGGGCGGCCGTTTCGTCCGACAGCGTCGACGGTGGGCAGGATGACCACCGGATTCTGCTTCAGTATCAGCATCGGCGTGCAGATTGCTCACTCTCATGGGTGCTGGTTGCCGGATCTGCCGGTCGCTGCTTGACTGAGATCACGCAGGCACGAGAAAGACACGCCGTTTCTCGATCGCCTACCGGGAGAGCTCACGAGGCCGGAGACCCGGACAACGACACCGCCGCACGGTTTTCGACGCATCGTAAATGGCGGGTCCGACCCGTAACCGCAAACTGTGCGCACCATGTGCAGCACGGATCCGACTCGAGGACTTCTTGTGCACTCTTCTGTCTCCGCTCCGCAGCGAACCCTCCCGGCGATGTGCGACAGCGAGCCGCCCAGCCGGATTGCCGCAGCAGCCACTGCTCTCCCCGAACACCACCCGATCCGGGTGACCGGCGCCCAAGCGGTGGTGCGCTCACTCGAAGCGCTTGCCGTCGAGGTGGTCTTCGGTATCCCGGGTGGTGCGATCCTGCCGGTGTACGACCCGCTGATCGATTCCCAGCGGCTGCGTCACGTGCTGGTGCGACACGAGCAGGGCGCTGGACATGCGGCCACCGGCTACGCCCAAGCCACCGGCAAGGTCGGCGTGTGCATGGCAACGTCCGGCCCGGGCGCGACGAACCTGGTCACCCCGCTCGCCGACGCGCAGATGGACTCGGTGCCGATCGTGGCGATCACCGGGCAAGTCGGACGCGGCTTGATCGGCACCGATGCCTTCCAGGAAGCCGACATCTGCGGTATCACCATGCCGATCACCAAGCACAACTTCCTGGTCACCGACCCCAAAGACATCCCCCGCACCCTCGCGGAGGCGTTCCGCATCGCCGCCACCGGACGCCCCGGCGCGGTGCTCGTCGACATCCCCAAGGATGTCCTGCAGGCCACCACCACCTTTGCCTGGCCACCGGCGACCCACCTGCCCGGCTACCGGCCGGTCAGCAAACCACACGGCAAGCAGATCCGTGCGGCCGCCGACCTCATCGCCGCCGCGAAGGCGCCCGTCCTCTACGTCGGTGGGGGTGTGATCAAGGCCGAGGCGTCGGTCGAGCTGGCGCTGCTCGCGGAGCTGACCGGGATTCCCGTCGTGACGACGCTGATGGCCCGCGGAGCGTTTCCCGACAGCCACCGCCTGCACTACGGGATGCCCGGCATGCACGGCACCGTCGCCGCCGTCGCCGCGCTCCAGAAGAGCGACCTGCTGATCGCACTCGGTGCCCGGTTCGACGACCGCGTCACCGGCGAAGCGGACTCGTTCGCGCCCGGCGCCCAGGTCATCCACGCCGACATCGACCCCGCCGAGATCGGCAAGAACCGATTCGCCGACGTGCCGATCGTCGGTGACTGCAAGCAGACCATCACAGCACTGATCGACGCGATGCGTTCCCGCCGCAACCAAGGCCGACCAATCGACCTGACCGGCTGGCGCGACTACCTCGACGAGATTCGCCGGACCTACCCGGTCAGCTACGACCGCCCTCGCGACGGAGCCCTGTCACCGGAGTTCGTCATCGAAGCTCTCGGCAAGGCCGCCGGTCCCCATGCGATCTATTGCTCCGGCGTCGGCCAGCACCAGATGTGGGCCGCCCACTACATCAGCTACGAAAAGCCGCGCACCTGGCTGAATTCGGGCGGCCTCGGCACGATGGGTTATGCGGTGCCGGCGGCGCTGGGCGCGAAACTCGGTGCACCCGACCGTGAGGTGTGGGCGATCGACGGCGACGGCTGCTTCCAGATGACCAACCAGGAACTGGCCACCGCCGCGATCGAGGGCATCCCGATCAAGGTCGCCGTGATCAACAATGGAAACCTCGGCATGGTCAAACAACTGCAGGAAATTCACTACGGCGGCCGCTACTCGAACGTCGACCTGGCCACCCATTCGCGCCGCATCCCCGACTTCGTGCAGCTCTCCGAGGCACTCGGGTGTGTCGCACTGCGCTGCGAACGCGAGGAGGACGTCGACGCGGTGATCGCCCGAGCCCGGGCTATCAACGACCGCCCCGTCGTCATCGACTTCATCGTCGGTGACGACGCCCTTGTCTGGCCCATGATCGCCGCCGGCGCCAGCAACGACCAGATCATGGCCGCTCGAGGAATCCGGCCGCTGTTCGACGACACCGAAGAAGCCACCGAGACCGCCACCATCCACGGACTGCTCGAGGGGATCGACGGCCACTAGAAGCCGCGACCTACTTCCTAGCGTTACGCGAAACACGACCCACTCGGTTTCGGACGTGGCGCCGCATCCGGGCTGAAAATCCGGAGTTTGCGGATTCCGCCGGTGAACGCCCTCAGTCGGTGCGCAGCAAGCCGTGGAGCAGGAGGTCGCCGAGCTCTCCGAAGGCATCGGCGGCGGACAGTCCGGTGCGCTCGAGGAGCACACCGGACTGGACGGCGTCAATCGCCAATGCCACCAACTGGGCGGCGAATGCGGCGTCGGTGGCGCGGAAGTGCCCGGCTTCGACGCCCTCGTCGATCAATTCGTGCACCCTCTGCGCGGCCTGCGCGGTATTGCGACCGTAGATCTCCGCCGTCGGTGCGTACGAAACCATGTCTTCGTAAAACGCCCGCGAGTTGCGGCGCATCGCCGAGGCGACACCACCGAGATACGTCGTAATCCGCTTACGAGGATCGGACTCGTCGGCAACGGCGGCTTCGATCTCGTCCGCGGCGGCGCCGAAGAAGTGTTTCGTGGCGGCGATGACAAGTTGCTCTTTTGTCGACGCCACGCTGTAGAGGGTGGCCTTGGAGCACCGCAGACGCTGCGTCAGGTCGTCGACGGTGACCGACGTGAACCCCTCCGTCAGGAAGATCTCCTCGATCCGCGCGAGCAGTTCATCCCTGCGGGCGGTGTCGACGCGCCGACGCCGCGGGGTATTCATCGTCGCGCGGTTCGGCGTCGCTCCTGCACGGGCCATGCGGTCGAGTGTTCCACAATCCCGGGCCCCTCGAATCCACAGGGCTTCCCTTCCCGACACACGTTGGGTACATTGATAGGTACTCAATTACCCAATAGATTACCCGCTAGGAGTTGTCGTGGCTGCCGATATCGACGCGCGAGTACGCGAGATCCTGTCGTCCTACGCCGGTGACGGCACGAACGTGGCGTGGCTACTGTGCGATCGGCACCCACCCGAATCCCTGGCACTCACGGTCGTGAACGAGGATCTGTCCACCACACGACTGACCTATGCAGACCTCACCGAGTCGTCACGCCGGTTCGCGCAGGTGCTCACCGATCACGGGATCGGCCGGGGCGATCGCGTGGCGACCCTGATGGGCAAGAGCACCGACCTGGTCACCGTGCTTCTCGGCATCTGGCGGGTCGGGGCCGTCTACGTTCCACTGTTCACGGCGTTCGCCGAGGACGCCGTGACCTCGCGCTTGGCCAATTCGGAGACCAAGCTCGTCGTCGTCGACGCACAGTACCGGTCCAAGATCTCCTCCGACGGCGCATGGGACATTCTCGTCTCGGGTGACGGTGCGGACACGCTGACAGCACTGCTGGTGTCCACTCCTGCCGACGCCCGGCCGTCCGCTTCGGTCGGTGGAGACGGCCCCTTGGTGCACATGTTCACCTCGGGCACCACCGGCACCCCCAAAGGCGTCATCCATCCCGTCCGCTATATCGCCGGATGGCACAGCTACCTCGAATTCGCACTCGGCGTCCGCGGCGACAGCGTGTTCTGGTGCGCGGCGGACCCGGGTTGGGCGTACGGGCTCTACACCGCGATCATCGCACCGTTGGCCGCCGGCGTTCCGACAATCCTGACCCGCGGCGGTTTCTCCGCCGCCTCCACGTGGTCGGTGCTCTCTCAACTGGAGGTCACCGATTACGCGGCAGCGCCGACCGTGTACCGGGGCCTGCGCGCCGAAACACTGACTCGTCCGGACACACTCGCGTTGCGCCGCCTCTCGAGCGCGGGTGAACCGCTCACCCCCGAGGTCAACCTCTGGGCCGAGAAGGAACTCGGCCTGCTCGTCCACGACCACTACGGACAGACCGAACTCGGGATGCCCGCCGGTTTCCCGCATCACCCCGACGTCGCAGTGCCGGTGGTGTCCGGAGCGATGGGGGTCGCGCTGCCCGGGTGGACGCTGAAGTTGCTCGAGAACGACCGCGACGAGCCCGCACCCGCCGGCACGGTCGGGCGGCTCGCGGTGGTGGTCGCCGACAGCCCGCTGATGACGTTCACCGAGTACGCGGGTGGACGCGGCGACGCGGGCCGATTCACCACCGACAAGAACTACTTCCTCACCGGCGACACCGCCAGCATCGACGCCGACGGAATCCTGCACTTCTCCTCCCGCGACGACGACGTCATCATCATGGCCGGTTACCGAATCGGCCCCTTCGACGTCGAATCCGTACTGGCGCAGCACCCTGCAGTGCGTGAGTGCGCCGTGGTCGCCGCACCCGACGAGGTGCGCGGCGAAGTGATCGAGGCCTACGTCATCACTGCACCGGACCACGACCAGGACCCCGGCGACGCGCTCGCCCACGAACTGCAGCAGTGGGTGAAAACCAAGTACGCCGCCCACGCCTACCCGCGCCGGGTGCATTTCGTCGACACCCTCCCCAAGACCCCGAGCGGCAAGATCCAGCGCGCGCAGCTCCGCCAGCAGCGCCGCGCCGAACTGTCCCGACAGGAAGCACACTCATGACCGATGCCCGGACACCGCTGGTCGTGACCCAGCACGGTGCGACACGCATGTTCACCCTCAACCGCCCCGACCGACGAAACGCCTTGAACGACATCCTGGTCGAGGCACTGGGCGCCGCGCTGTCCGACGCCGAGGCCGACCGCGACACCCGAGCCGTCGTCCTGCGCGGCGCCGGCAAAAGTTTCTGCGCCGGTGCCGACCTCCAGTATTTTCTGGACCTGCACTCCCGTGGGCACGCCCCTACCGGGTTCCTTCGGGGCGTCTCAGCCCTCGCCACTCGACTCGAGGCCAGCCGGTTGCCTGTCGTCGCGGCGATCCACGGGCACGCCGTCGCCGGTGGACTCGAACTCGCGCTCGCCTGCGACGTCGTCATCTCCACCCCCACCGCCCTCATCGGTGACGGACACGTCCGCAACAACCTGCTTCCCGCCGGCGGTGCCAGCGTGCGCCTGCCCCGCAAGGTCGGCGACGCCATGGCCCGCTGGCTCGCCCTCACCGGCGCCCTGCTCCCGGCAACCGAACTGCAGCGCACCGGATGGCTACACGAGGTCGTCGACCACGAACACCTCCACACCGCAGCCCTGACCGCCGCCACCGAACTCGCCGAACACGCCGGCCCCGCCCAACACGCCTACAAATCGCTGCTCTCCGACCTCACCGGCCTCGACGAAAAAGACGGCCTCGCTCATGAACTCGACGCCTTCGACACCCACTGGCAGACCAGCGACGTCCCCACCGCCCTGAACGACTTCCTGCACGGCAGGACCACCAACCCCAACACCCACCCCGCCCCGACAGGAACACGATGAACCGCTACACCGATCAGGTCGTCCTCGTCACCGGCGCCGGCCAAGGACTCGGCGCCGCGATGGCCCACCGGTTCGCCGCCGAAGGCGCCACCGTCGCGATCGCCGAGATCAACGACACCGCCGGCCAGGCCTTGGCCGCCGAGCTGACCGACCGCTACGGCCGCCCCGCCACCAGCCACCCCGTCGACGTCGCCTCCGCCGAGCAGGTGCAGGACTGGGTCGACACGATCGCCGACACCCACGGACGCATCGACGCCCTGGTCAACAACGCCGGCATCATCCGCGACAACCGGATCGAGAAGATCACCGTCGAGGACTGGCACGCCGTCATCGACGTCTCCCTCACCGGGTCCTTTCTCTGCGCCCAGGCCGTCCTGCCGCACATGCGCGCCCGCACCTACGGACGGATCGTGTCCTTCAGCTCGATGAGCTGGCGCGGGAACTTCGGACAGGCCAACTATGTTGCCGCCAAGGCCGGCATCGTCGGCCTCACCCGCACCATCGCCCTCGAAGCCGCCCGCGACGGCATCACCGCCAACGCCATCGCCCCCGGACTCATCGAAACCCCGATGCTCGCCTCCATGAACGGACCCGCCCGCGACAAACTCGTCTCCAAAGTCCCCCAAAAGCGCACCGGCGACCCCACCGACATCGCCGAAGCCGCCGCCTACCTCTGCTCCCCCGCCGCCGGCTACGTCAGCGGCATCGTCCTCGACGTCGACGGCGGCCTCGGCATCGGATCCTCCATCCGGTAGCTCCGATCGAAAGCTCCCCAGCGCCTCGGCTGGGTGGGCGCCACCCTCAGTCCATCAGCCGGAATCCCGCCTCTATTCCCTCGCGCCACTGACTGAGTTCGACCTCATAATCACCGACGCCCGCACCCCGCGCAGTCAGCGAACTGACCTTCGCAGCTTCTTGCGCTCGTCCTCGGTGTAGCCACCCCAAATGCCATGGCGTTCGTAAGACCCGAGTGCATATTCGAGGCACCGGTCCCGCACGGGGCACCGCCGGCAGACCTGTTTGGCCGCACGTACTCGACGCGCACGGGGTTCGCCTCGTTCGTTGTCGGGGTGGAAGAACACCGCGGGGTCGGTGTCCCGGCAGGCCGCGGACAGCTGCCAGTCCCACTCCTCGGCGATGGGGACGGGCAGCCGCACCGTCAGGGCAGGCATCTGCGTTCCTTCCTCGCTCGCCGGTAGACGCGGATCAGACTGGCAGTGGAGCTGTCCCCGACCTCCGGTGCTCCGCCCTGGTCCCACAAGGCGGGACCCAGTTCCAGCGCCGACGTCTTACCGAGCTCGACTCCCCATTGGTCGAACGAGTCGATTCCCCAGACGACGCCTTGAACGAATACCTGGTGTTCATACAGGGCGATCAACTGTCCGAGAGTCGATGGGGTGAGCTTCGTGCCCAAAATTGTTGTCGAGGGCCTGTTTCCGGGCATCACCTTGTGTGCGACGAGCTCGGCGGGCGTCCCGTCTTCGGTGATCTCGGCGTCGGTCCTGCCGAACGCGAGGACTTTCGATTGTGCGAGGAGGTTCGCAGTCAGCACATCGTGCATGGAGCCGATGCCGTCGATTGTGGGTAGATCCTCCACCGGCTCCGTGAATCCCACGAAGTCGACGGGGATCAGATGTGTGCCCTGGTGCAGAAGCTGATGGAACGCATGTTGCCCGTTCGTGCCTGGTTCTCCCCAGAAAACCTCGCCGGTGAAGGTGCCGACCGGAGTACCGTCCGCCCGCACCGATTTGCCATTCGATTCCATGGTCAGTTGTTGCAAATACGCCGGAAACCTGGCCAGGTCGTTCGCGTACGGCAGCACGGCCCGCGAGTCGGCACCGAAGAAGCTCGAGTACCACACACCGAGCATGCCGAGGATGACGGGCGCATTCGATTCCAAAGGTGCAGTGCGGAAGTGCTCGTCGATCGCCCGCATCCCGCCGAGGAACTCGGTGAACCGCTCTCGTCCGATCGCGATCATGACCGAAAGCCCGACGGCGGACCCGACCGAGTACCGTCCGCCCACCCATTCCCAGAAGCCGAACATGTTGTCGGCGGTGATACCGAAAGCCGTGACCCGTGCAGTGTCGGTAGACACCGCGACGAAATGGCGGGGCACCGCATCCTCCCCCAGTGCGCCGGTGATCCAGCGCCGGGCAGCGGATGCGTTCGTCATCGTCTCCAGCGTGGAGAAGGTCTTGGAGACAACGACGAACAGTGTGGTGCGCGGGTCCAGGTCGGTCAGATTCGACAACAGATCCGTGGGATCGATATTGGAGACGAACCGTAGCTCGGGCCCGTCGACGTAGTGGCGCAAGGCGCGATAGGCCATGGCCGGACCGAGGTCGGATCCACCGATCCCGATGTTCACCACCGTACGAATGCGCTCGCCGGTGGCCCCGCGCCACACGCCGGACCGGACACGATCGGTGAACTCACCCATCCGCCCCAGCACCGCGTGCACGTCCTCGATCACGTTCTGTCCGTCGACGATCAGCTCGCGCTCGGGGCTCGCGCGCAGAGCAGTGTGCAGAACAGCCCGGTCCTCGGAGGTGTTGATGTGTTCGCCGGTGAACATCGCCTCACGGTGGCGTTCCACGCCGGCGGCCCGGGCGAGGTCGAGTAACAGGCCGACCGTCTCGCGCGTGACACGATGCTTGCTGTAATCGATGTAGAGATCACCGGCCATGACATTCAGGTCTTCGCCCCGACGAGGGTCGGCGTCGAACAGTTCCCGAAGGTGCGTGGCCGCGACTTCCCAGTGGTGATCGGACAATTTCTGCCACAGCGGCGTAGCGGTGACGTTGTGTGTCATGCGAGTCCTCGCAGCCGGGGGGCAAGGTCGCGCTCGAACAACTCCAGGAACCGCTTCTGGTCGTGTCCGGGCGCGTGGAACACCAGATGATTCAATCCGGCGTCGAGATACGGCTTGATCTGCGCCACCGCCTCATCCGGATCCGACGCCACGATCCACCGCTTCGCGACCTGCTCGATCGGCAACGCATCCGCCGCCTTCTCCATCTCGATCGGATCATCGATCGAATGCTTCTGCTCCGCCGTCAACGACAACGGCGCCCAGAACCGGGTGTTCTCCAGCGCCAACTCCGGATCGGTGTCATAGGAAATCTTGATCTCGATCATCTTGTCGATCTCCGCGACATCACGCTCCGCCTTCGCCGCCCCCTCCGCGACCGCCGGCAGCAACTTCTCCGTATACAACTCCATCCCCTTACCCGACGTACAAATGAACCCGTCCCCACTGCGGCCGGCATACCGGGCCACCACCGGACCACCCGCCGCGATATACACCGGAATCCCGTCCTCGGGCACGTCGTAAATCGACGCCCCCTTCGTGGAGAAATACTCGCCCTCGAAATCGACCCGATCCCCGAGCCACAGCTCCCGCATCAACCGCACCGACTCCCGCAACCGCGCGAACCGCTCCTTGAACTCCGGCCACTGCCCGGCAAAACCCGTCGCGATCTCATTGAGCGCCTCACCGGTACCCACCCCCAGCATCACCCGACCCGGATACAGACACCCCATCGTCGCGAACGCCTGCGCCACCACCGCCGGGTTGTACCGAAACGTCGGCGTCATCACCGACGTCCCCAACTGCAACCGCTCCGTCCGCTCCCCCACCGCCGTCATCCACGCAATCGAGAACGGCGCATGCCCACCCTCGTGCCGCCACGGCTGGAAATGATCCGACACCGTCGCCGAATCCATCCCGTGCGCCTCCGCCAGCACACCCAGCTCCACCAACTCCCGCGGACCGAACTGCTCCGCCGACGCCTTGTATCCCAGCTTTATCACGACTGCACCGCCTCCATGCTCCGAACCTGATGTCCACCGAATTGTTGCCGCAGAGCCGAAACCGCCTTCATAGCAGGTGAATCCGGCTGGCGGGAGGAGAAACGCGCGAACAGGGCGGCCGAGATGGCCGGGACCGGGACGGCGTGGGAGATGGCCTCTTCGACCGTCCAGCGCCCCTCGCCGGAATCTTCCGTGTATCCGGATATCGAGCTCAATCCCGGGTCCTGCCGAAGCGCAGCGACGAGAAGGTCGAGTAGCCAGGAGCGCACCACGGTGCCCTGCCGCCACGCACCCATCACAGCGTCGGGGGCAGTGATTCGGGGTTCGGCGGCCAGGAGTTCGTATCCCTCGGCGTACGCCTGCATCAATCCATACTCGATACCGTTGTGCACCATCTTGGCGTAATGGCCGGCGCCGACCGGCCCCGCATGCACGAAACTGTCCTCCCGCTTCCCTTCGGGCCTGAGTGCATCGAAGATCGGCATGGCGCGTGCAACATCGGCGTCGTCCCCGCCCACCATCAGCCCGTAGCCCTCGTCCAGGCCCCATACTCCGCCCGATACGCCGCAGTCCAGATAACCGATTCCGCGCTCACCGAGCACAGCGGAGTGGAACTCACCGTCCGAGAAGCGCGAGTTTCCGCCCTCGATCACGAGATCTCCGGGCCCGAGCAGCTCGCTCAGCTCGGCGATCACGGAGCGGGTCGGCTCACCGGCCGGAACCATCACCCACACCACTCTGGGGCCACTGAGGCGAGTGACCAATTCGGCCACCGAGTCGACGTCACGCACGGTGGGATCGAAATCGAAGCCGACGACCTCGTGCCCCGCGGCGCGAACACGCTCGCGCATGTTTCCGCCCATCCGCCCTAGACCTATCAAACCCAACTGCATCGGGAACTCCTTGACGTTTACTCGACCGCCGACCCCAAGCCGCAGACCCACGGATGCACGATATCGCGCACGATTTGCTTGCAATCATGCCGTTTGCGCGTTCGGACTGTCAATAACCGCGCATAAGGAGGTAGGATCCGGGTAGACCTGATCCGTGTGTGCATCGAGCCGAGTTTCAAGGAGTGTTTCTTGTCCGCAACCACACGACGTGGCGAAATACTCCAACGCCTTCACGTCGACGGCTATGTAGAGGCGAAGGTTCTCTCACGCGAGCTCGGTGTGGACGCGTCGACGATTCGGCGTGACCTCGACACGTTGGTTCGTTCCGGTCAAGCCGAACGAACTCACGGCGGGGCGCGGCCCGTCACAGGCGCATCCTCCGAAATCCCCTACGCGGTAAAGAAAACCGAGCGGCGACCCGAGAAGATCGCGATCGCACGTCGCGCAGCGCAGCATGTGGCCGATGGCGACACGATCATCCTCGACAGCGGGTCGACCACCTACCAGGTTGCTCTGGAGCTTCGTCACAAAGCTGATCTGACGATCATCACCAACGACCTTCGCATCGGCAAGTACGTAGCCACCATCCCCGCCGTCCGCCTGCTGGTCACCGGGGGCGAGCTACTCGGATCCGTCTTTACCCTTGTGGGCGAACGCGCCGTCGACTTCCTCTCCGACTACTCGGCCGACTGGGCCTTCCTCGGAGCAGACGCCATCGACCCGACTGCAGGTATCACCAATACCAACACGCTCGAAGTACCGCTCAAACGAGCGATCATCTCGGCCGCGGCGCGCACCATCGTCCTCGCGGACAGTTCGAAGTTCGGACACCGTGCTCTCGCCAAAGTCGCAGCGATAGACGAAGTCGAAACGATTCTCACCGACTCCGGACTTCCGAGTGATCAGGCCGAACAGTACGGCGGTAAAGTCGCCCGAGCGATGATGGCCGACGACTGAGGGTTGCGGGTCCTGGCGCTGACGGCATAGTCACCGCTGCGGAAACTTGGTCCGGTATCCCTGATCCGCAAGCCATCGGCGTGCACGTCCGCGGCGGCGTTCGTCCGAGAGCAGCTGGTATCGCTGGAACCAAAGAACGGTGTGCGGCTGATGTCAGGCTGCGGATCCGCCTGCGACGCTGTCGAGGTCGGGGAGCGGACGGCGGCTGACTCCGCGAGCGTCGTCCGGGGTCAACCCGAAGGTGCGCAGCAGGTCTTCGGCGAGTGCGTCGGTGGCCTCGGCGGCGTCACGGTCCGGGCGAGCGTGCAGTATCTGGCCGAGCCCGATGAGCGCTCCGGCGGTCAGTACCAGCGCCAGTTCCGGGTCACGGACGGTGAAGCGTCCGGTCGCGGTGGCTGCCTCGATGTCGCGAAGGGCACGGGGGGCGAGTCCGCGGTCGGCGGTGATCAGGTCGGGTGCGTTGTTGAGCAGCACGCGGCTGAGGTCGGGCTCCTTGCGAAAGAGGCGGCCGGTGAGCCGAAAAGCCTGCGCGAACGTCTCGGCGGGGTCCTCGAGGTCGCCGGTGAGGTGATCGAGGAGTTGGCCGTGCGCTTCCAGTGCGGCGTCCACCGCTGCCCGGTAGAGCTGTTCCTTGCTGTCGAAGTGGTTGTAGAACGAGCCCATTCCGACGTCGGCGGCCTGAGTGATTTCGAGTACGGGAGCACTGAGATTTCCCTCGGCGATGAAGGATTGCGCCGCACGAATGAGAGCCGCCCGCGTGCGTGCTTTTCGTCGTTCCAGTCGACTCGCTGGTGCGTCGTCGGTGGTCAAGGGCCGTGTCACCGCCTCTGTTGTGTGTAGACCCGCCCACGATAACACCGACGCTCAGAAATGATGATTTCGTCAGGAGCCTTGACCGACGAACCACTCATGAGTGACGATATCGTCATTCACTTGAGGAGAGCTCATGAATAAACACTTCGACGCTCACGCCGATCTGCACAGCGAACAGGGCGCACGGCGCGGTGAACACCCCGGCCGGGCGCCGAACCCGACCGTCAAGGTGCACGATCTCGCGTGGCTGGAATTCACGAAACCCGACCTCGACCGGGCCGAAATGTTCGCTCACGCCTTCGGATTCACCACCGCCTCACGGACCCGAGATGAACTGCAGCTACGGGGAACCGACGCCGGAACGCCGTGCGTGATCATCAAGAAGGGCCCCCGTTCCCGATTCCTGGGAGCGGCGTACCTCGCCGCCGATGACGCGGACGTGCTGCATCTGGCCGAGGCCACCAGCCGTCGTGTCGACCGACTGCCCGAGAGCCTGGGCGGCATCGTCGTCGAGTTGTCCGACCCGAATGGGAGTTCGGTGCGCGTGGTCTCCGGCGTGCGCCGGTTACCCGCACTGCCCGCGCAGACTCCGGTCACCCTCAACGTCGGACGCACGGCGGAACGGACTAACGCGACGCAGCGCCCACCACGGGAGCCGGCGTCGGTGCAGCGGTTGGGTCACGTGGTGCTACAGAGCACCACATACCTCGAGACACTGAATTGGTATCTGCAGCACCTGGGAATGATCGTGAGCGATTTCCAGTACTACCCCGGCCAACGGCAGCGGGGGCCGGTGATGAGTTTCATCCGCTGCGACCGTGGCAGCACCCCCGCCGACCATCACACCTTGGCTCTCACCCTCGGCCCGTCCAATCGCTACGTGCACTCGGCGTACCAGGTCTGCGACCTCGACACCTTGGCCGCAGGCGGCGAATACCTGCGGGAGCGGGGTTACCGCCGCTCGTGGGGGATCGGCCGTCACATCCAGGGCAGCCAGATTTTCGATTACTGGCGCGACCCGGACGGTTTCCTGGTCGAGCATTTCAGTGACGGTGACATGTTCGACGCTGCCCTCGAACCTGGCTGGGCGCCGATGAGCGCCTCCGGTCTGGCGCAGTGGGGCCCGCCGGCGACCAGTGATTTTCTCGGTACTGCCCCTGGCCGGGAGTCCCTGCGCGAATTGCGCGCGACGATCTCTTCGCTTCGCGGAGACAACGAGTTCGACCTCCAACGCCTTCGTGGCCTGTTGAAAGTAGCTTCTACATGAGCATTTCCGTCCTCCGCACCCACGACGGCTGGTGGGTGCAGACCCCACGCGGCGCCGCCCCGGTCGACTCCGCTGCCACCACGACGGCCGCACTTCTCGCCGATCGGGCGGCGATCGAGGCCGCTGCCACGGCCACGCACACGATCCCGATTGACACCTTGGAGCTACTCTCCCCGGTCACAGCCCCGTGCCGAGTGGTGGCGCAGATGACGAATTACGTCTCGCACGTGAAGGATTCGGGGATGAACCCGAATACCGTCCCGCTGACGTTCTTCCGAAAGGCGTCCGGTTCGATCAGTGGCCCGTTCGCGGACGTGCTCAAACCCGACCATGTCCGGTTTCTCGACTACGAGGTCGAGGCGGGACTGGTGTTCGGCCGACCCGTTCCGGTGGGTACCTCGATCGACGAGCACAACATTGCAGACTTCGTCGCCGGTCTCGTCATCACGAACGACGTGTCCGCCAGGGACGTGCAGCTCCCGAAAACGCAGTTCTACGAGGCGAAGTCGTATCCCACCTTCACCCCGGTGGGCCCGGTTTTGGTGCTTCTGGAGGAGGGCGACTTCAAGCGATTCGAAGATCTGCGACTGCAACTGCGCGTCAACGGCGAGGTCCGGCAGAACATGACGGTCGGACGGGACATGATCTACCGGCCTGTACAGGCGCTGCAGGCCCTGACCAAGTTCCAGCGACTCGATGCCGGAGACCTGCTGCTCACCGGTACTCCCGGGGGCACCGCTCTGAAGGCGCCGTCCAAGCCGGTCGAGATCATCGGCTCGCTGCTGCCGCCTGCGGTCAAGTGGAAGTCCTTCTTCAAGGCGCAGGCGAAGAACCCCCACTACCTGCAGGACGGCGATGTCATGGAGCTGTCGATCGCCACGGACGACAATGTCCTGGACCTGGGGATCCAGCGGACCGTGGTCAGGTTCGCCCGGTGACCGCTACCGCACTATGGCCGACGTACGACCATCCCGACGATCTCCCCGCAATAGAAGCCGTCCCGCTCGACTCCCGAGGACTACCCACGTCCACCTACCACCTGCTGGTCCGCGCGGCCGACCTGTGGCCCGACCGCACCGCGCTGACCGTCCTCCCCGACGCGGCGCGCTGGCGTGAACCGGTGCGGCGCACCTACTCACAATTGATCGCCGACGTGCACAGAGCCGCTACTGCCCTACACGCGGCCGGTATTCGTCGGAACGACGCCGTGGCGTTGATGTCGCCGCACCGCGACGAGCTGGTTACTGCCACCCTCACCGCGCAGGTCGCCGGTATCGCTGCCCCGATCAACCCGAGCCTGTCCGGTGAGCACATTGCCGAACTGCTGCGTCGTTCCGGTGCGCGGATCTTTGCGGCTCTGCCGCTGCTCCACGTCAACGCGCTGATCGTCACGCTGCTCGCACCGATGCTGCGGGGGCAGAACGTGGTGTGGGCCGGGCCGCTCGGCTACCGCGACGCCGCCCTGTACGGCGAGCTCTGGCGGATCATCGAGCACTACCGACTCGCCGCGATGAGCGCGGTCCCCACCGTCTACGCCGTGCGCGCGAAATGCCCGGTCGACGCCGACATCTCCAGCCTGCGCGCCTTCCTCGTCGGGGCATCCATGCTGCCCGCCGCTGCTCCGAATTCGGTCACCGTGCTCGACGCGATTGTCGAGGACGGTTCGGTCGTCGTCACCGTCGCCGCGGCCGCTGGTGCCGCCGGCCGACCCGCGCTCGATCGCTACCCACTGATCTGGCGACTGGAGACAACGGCATGATCGAGGAGCGGTACCCGGTCGTCATCGTCGGCGCCGGACCCACGGGAATCACCGCCGCCACCCTGCTGGGGGAGTACGGCGTCGACGTCCTGGTGCTGGACCGGTGGAATGGCGTCTATCCACAGCCGCGGGCGGTACACCTCGACGATGAGGTCTACCGCATCGTCGCCCGGGTCGGGCTGGCCGAGGAGTTTGCCCGCATCTCCCGCCCGGCGCAGGGTTTACGGCTCGTCGACCGCGAGACGAGAACGCTGGCCGAGTTTCGTCGCGACCCGGCATGCAGCGTGCACGGCTTCCCGCAGGCCAACATGTTCGACCAACCGGAATTCGAACAGCTGCTGCGTACCGGGCTGGCCCGGTACGACACCGTGCGCTTGCGCGAAAACAGTGCCATCACCGCGGTCGTGCACGAACGTGACTCTGCGCGAGTGACATTCACCGACCGTCTCACCGGCGAACGTCACTTCGTTCGAGCCGGGTACGTCCTCGGCTGCGACGGCGCGAACAGCGTGGTCCGGTCGTCGATCGGCTCGCGCATGCAGGATCTCGGATTCGAGCAGCGCTGGCTTGTCGTCGACATCGCCACCGACGCCGACCTGCACCAGTGGGAAGGTGTTCATCAGGTGTGCGATCCGGTCCGCGCCGCGACGTACATGCGGATCGGTGGCAACCGCTACCGGTGGGAGTTCCGGCTCCGGCCCGGGGAAAGCGCAGCGGACTTCCAGGACCTGGGCCCACTGCGGCCCCTGATCGCTCCCTGGACCCGGCCAGTCCCTGACACCGACCTCGAACTGGTCCGGGTCACCGACTACACCTTCAAGGCGCAGGTCGCCGACCGGTGGCGTGACCGCCGCGTCTTCCTGCTCGGCGACGCAGCGCACCTGACGCCCCCGTTCGTCGGACAGGGGATGGGGGCCGGACTTCGCGACGCCGCGAACTTGGCCTGGAAGCTTACCGGCGTCCTCGACGGCACCCTTCCTGACAGCTGCCTGAACACCTACGAGCAGGAACGGAAGCCTCACGCCCACCACATGATCCGACTCGCGACTACGATCGGCTGGGCAATGACCGAGGGCGGTCGCGTCGGTAACGTGGTGCGACGGCGCCTCGCTCCCTTGGCCGGACGGATACCGGGAGTAGATGCGAAGATCACCGACAGCACCACCCCAGCGCTGCGCCGCTCCGAATTCGTCCACCGGACCGGGCCCACGCGTGGACTGGCCGGAACCCTGTGCCCGAACCCAGTTCTCGACGGTAAGGGCCGTCGACTCGACGACAGCACGCCCGCACAGTTCCTGCTCGTCACCACGATCGAGCCGTCCGCCGGCCAGCGTTACGAGATCGAACGTCGCGGCGCCGTCGTCGTGCCCGCCCCGCCCGGCTCCGACCTGGGTCGCTGGCTCGCCGACGGGCACGCGACCGCGGCGATCGTGCGACCCGACCGCACCGTCATGCAGACCGGGCGATCTCTGGCCGCCCTTTACACGGGAATACCGGCTTTCAGGTCGCGCACGTAGAGACCGGGTGCGTCGCCGAGGACGGTGTGCTCGTCGCTGCCCAGGCGTGTACTCGCGGCGATGCGCTCGCCGGCCCGTTCCGAGACCCAATCGGCCCAGGATTCCCACCAGCTGCCGGTCTTCTTCGTCGCCGCGTCGAGCCATGCCTCGGGATCGGGTCCTGGCTCTCCGTCTTCCCAGTAGTGGGACTTCGGGTTGCCGGGCGGGTTGACGAGGCTGGCGATGTGCCCGGAGAAGCTGAGCACGAATTTGGTGTCGCCCGACAACAGTTGGGTTGTGCGGTAACAGTTTTTCCAGGACGTGAGGTGGTCGGCAATCGCGCCGGAGACGAAGGTGGGGACGGTGATCCTGCCGAGGTCGACGGGCGTGCCGAGCGCCGTCATCGCTCCCGGCGTCGCAAGGGTGTTGTTCTCGAAGATGTCGAGGAACTGGACGTGCAGCGCCCCGGGCAGGTTGGTGCCGTCGGCGTTCCAGGCGAGGATGTCGAAGGCCGGTGGCGTCCGTCCCATGAGGTAGTTGTTGACCACGTAGTTGAAGACGAGGTCGTTCGGGCGCATCCACGTGAAGGCGCTGCCCATGTCGCGTGCCGAGATGATGCCGTTCCGCCGGGATCGGCCCTTCACCAGCTGCAGCAGTCTCGGTCCCGAGAATGCCGCGAGCCCCGCCGGGTCTGCGAAGTCGAGCATTGTCACGGCGTACGACATGCTGTGCACGCGGGTGTCCCCTGTGGCGGCAAGGTGGTTGAGCAGGGCGGTGGTGATGAGGCCGCCGGCGCAGAAACCGATCACGTTGACGTCATCGCTGCCGGTAATCTCCCGGACCTCGTCGATCGCGTCCGACACCCGCTGCGCATACGTGTCGAGGTCCCAGTCACCCTGTTCTGCCTGCGGATTACGCCACGCCAGCATGAACGTCTGCAGTCCGCGGGACACGGCGTGCTCGACGAAGCTGCGACCGGGGCGCAGGTCGAGGAAGTAGTAGCGGCCGATCGGCGGCGGCACCACGAGCACGGGGCGCTCGTACACGGTCTCCGTGGTCGGCGTGTACTGCAGCACCTCGGCGACCTCGTCGCGGGCGACGACGGCACCCGGCGTCACGGCGAGATCGACGCCCAGCGTGAAGGCGTCGGGATCGACCATCCGCGGCATCCCACCGTTGTGGCGCAGGTCGGACACATAGTTGCGGGCGCCACGAACCAGGCTCATCCCACCGGTGTCGAACGCCTCTTTCACGGCCGCCGGGTTGGTGAGCAAGTAGTTCGTCGGTGCGAGCGCGCTGGTGAGGACGGTCGATACGAACGCCGCTTCCCGCGCGTGGCGGTCATCGACCCGTCGACCCAAGTCGTCGACGACACTTTCGACCGCGTCGACGGAAGCAAGGTAGGTCTGTTGCACACGGCGGTAGATCGGATTGTTCGTCCAGGCCTGATCCGTGAACCGCCGATCGCCCGCGGCCGGCCCTACATCCGAGCGGCCCACGGTGATCTTCGTCAGCTCGCGCCCGAGGCGGAGCGACTCCTCGATGACCACTCGGCCCTGCCCGACGACTCCCGTCACTGCGTTCAGCGCGTTCCGTGCGCCGATCCCGCCCGCACGGTCCTCCCCCTCGGGGGTGGCGTCGGGTATCACGAGTGCGATCTTCGGCTCCGCTGTCTTGGTCAACGGTTCTCCTTCGTCTGTACCTGGACACCAGCACCCCGTGGCGGGGATAAGTCCCAGTGTGGACCGCAGCATAAACACCTTTAATGGTTACTCGCGCGTAATCCAGAATTTCGAGCAAGATCATTTTCGACACAGTTGGTACTTGTGTCGAATTCACGTACTCGAGGCGAGCTGGTGACCGAAAAATGTTCGGCGGCGGGCCTTTTCGCGTCGTAATTCATTAATATATGAAACCGCCAGGTACGGGTAAGTATTCGGCGGCGGGTGTTACTGCGCGCTCGGCAAAAATGCATTCCGGAAGAAACGCCCCATCACCGATAGAAACCGAGGTGCGGTTTCCGGCACCCGTTCCGATGCTTGCGACGCTCAGCCCGCTCTCGGACACCGGACGGGGCACCTGCGGATGTGTGGGGGGCCGCGCGCAGTGGTGGCGCATTTTTGCGCACCCGGGTAGCGGATCTGGTGATTGACCGGCGCGGACTCGCACCGCATCGTGGATGTATCACCCAGCGCCATCGGAGTTTCGACGGCGATTCATTGACTTACGTCCTGCCCGACGCATGAGCCGTGCCCATGCTGCCCGAGCACGATACAGCTAGGAGACGCCCTATGACTTCCACCCAGACCTCCCTCGCGGACCTTCAGATTCCCGAAGCCCGCGACTACCCGATGTTCGTCGACGGGGCGTGGGTGGAAGCTCTCGACGGTCAGTGGAGTGAGGTAACCACTCCTATTCTGCGGAAGCACGTGATCGGCCGTGTCCCGACCTCGAGCGCCGAGGACGTCGACAAGGCCGTCCGTGCTGCCCACAAGGCCTTCCCGCGTTGGAAGTCTCAGCACTTCACCGCCCGCGCCCGGATTCTGTCGAAGATCGCCGACGCCATCGACGCCCGGGCCGAGGAGCTCGCGCGGCTGACCGCCCTCGACACCGGAAACGCGCTGCGCACCCAGGCCCGTCCCGAAGTGCAGACCCTCGCGAATCTGTTCCGCTACTTCGCCGGTGTCGCCGGCGAGATCAAGGGCACGGTTCTGCCCGCCGGGGATGACCAGCTTCAGTACTCCCGCCAGGAGCCGCTCGGCGTCATCGGTTGCATCCTGCCCTGGAACTCCCCGTTGATGATCGCCGGATTCAAGATCCCCGCTGCCCTCGTCGCGGGCAACACCGTCGTGGTCAAGGCCGCCGAAGCAGCCCCGCTGAGCGTGCTGCTCCTCGCCGAGATCTGCGCCGAGCATCTGCCGGCCGGTGTCCTCAACGTCATCACCGGAAAGGGCTCGGTGGCCGGCGAGGCGCTGGTCCAGCACCCGGACGTCGACAAGGTTTCCTTCACCGGCTCCACCGAGGTCGGGCGACGCGTCGCCCGTGAAGCCGGTGGCCGCCTCGCACACGTCTCCCTCGAACTGGGCGGTAAGAATCCGTCGATCGTCTTCCCCGACGTCGATATCAACGACGACTTCATCAACCAGCTGCTGCTCTCGACCCGCGTACACAGGCAGGGCCAGAGCTGCACCGCCGGCTCCCGACTGTTCCTGCACCAGGACATCTACGACAACGTCCTCGACCGGCTCGTCACCACCCTGGCCGGGCTGAAGGTCGGCAACCCGTTGGACGAGGCCACGGACATGGGCGCCATCATCAACGAGGCCCAGTTCGCGTCGGTCTGCGGTTTCCTCGACGACGGCCTCAGCTCGAACAAGGTCTCGACGGTCCTCGACGGCTCCCCCGACAAGGTCGGCAAATCCGAGGGCTACTACATGGGCCCGACCGTGTTCTCCGGAGCCGACAACTCCTGGCGCCTGTCCCGGGAGGAGATCTTCGGTCCCGCCCTCGTCGCCATCCCGTGGACCGATCACGCCGACGTCGTCGCGATGGCCAACGACTCGCACTACGGGCTCGCCGCCTACGTCTGGACACACAATCTCGATTTGGCGCTGTCCACTGCCCACGCGCTGGAAACCGGGTGGGTGCAGGTCAACCAGGGTGGCGGCCAGATGGTGGGCCAGTCCTACGGCGGCTACAAGCAGAGTGGCCTGGGCCGCGAAGTGTCGCTCGAAGGCATGATCGCCGGTTTCACCCAGACCAAGCAGGTCAACGTGCGCCTGCGCACACTCTGACCCCTCGCTTCCTTACTCTGGACTGAACGGAATTCCATGACTGTCGGACCACTGAACGACATCCTCGTGCTCGACCTTTCCCGTGCGCTTGCCGGCCCGATCGCCGCCATGATGCTCGGCGATCTCGGGGCCCGGGTGATCAAGGTCGAAGCCCCCGGCACCGGCGACGACTCCCGCACCTGGGGACCGCCGTTCGTCGGGCCGCAAGACGACCCGCAGTCGTCGTACTTCATGTCGGCGAACCGGAACAAGGAATCGATCGTCCTCGACCTCAAGAGCGAGGACGGGCGCGAGGCGCTGCGCAGGCTGATCCGGCGAGCGGACGTGCTGATCGAGAACCTCCGGCCCGGAGCGTTCGACCGCCTCGGCTTTCCGACCGACGTGCTCGAGGAGCTCAATCCACGGCTGATCACCTTGTCGATCACCGGATTCGGCCACGACGGCCCGGAAGGATCCCGCGCCGGCTACGACCAGATCGCCCAGGGCGAGGCCGGCCTGATGTCCGTGACCGGTACCCCGGACGGCGAGCCCACCCGAATCGGGGTGCCGATCGCGGACGTGCTCGCCGGCGTGCACGGAACCGCGGGGGTGTCAGCGGCGCTGGCATCCCGGGAAAAGACCGGCAAGGGCATGGTGGTGCGCACGTCGCTGCTGGCCGCGGCGGTCAGTGCCCACACCTTCCAGGGCACCAAGTGGACGGTCGGCGGACAGGTCGCCCAACGGTCCGGCAACCACCACCCCCAGATCGCACCGTACGGCAGCTTCCGGTGCGGCGACGGATACGTGCAGATCGCGGTCGGCAGCGAGGCGATCTGGGCAAAATTCGCCCCCGTCGCCGGGCTGTCGGCGGATGACCCCCGGTTCACCGTCAACCGGGACCGGGTCGCCAACCGCGACACGCTCATCGCCGCTATCGAAGCGGACTTCACCAACCGCACCAGGGCCGAAGTTCTCGCCGCCCTCGAAACAGCCGGTGTGCCTGCGGGATCGATCCGCACCATCGACGAGGTCTACGAATGGGAACAAACCCGTAGTCAGGGACTCCTCCTCGAGGTCGACCACCCAGTGGTCGGGCCGGTGCAATTGCCGGGTCCCTCGCTGCGCATGGAAACCGCGGACGGACAGTCATTGGTCCGTACTCAGCACGCTCCCCCTCCGGTTCTCGGTCAGCACACCGAGCAGATCCTCGACTGGATCGGCAGTGGCAATCTGGTCGACCAGTTCGACTCAGAGATCACCACGCGGGCGTAACAAATGCGGTAGTCGGTGGGCGGCGTTGCAGGAGACAGTGTCCTGCAACGTCGTCCATACGGCGCCCGCCATGGCGCCGATCACGAGGGGGCGCGCGTCACTGCGAGGTGTCGGGGCCTGCGGGCTTTGGGTGTCGCGGTTCCGGGAGCAATTCGTTTCGGCGGCTGAGGATCTCTTCTTGGAGTACGCGTCGAACTGCTTGCACGGCCGGATTTGTCAGGCTTGCCCTGCGCGCCGCAATGGAGAAGGAGAGGCGGACATCGACCAGGTCGGCCATCACCCGGCGAAGGTCCGGATGCTGGTCGGCCATGAAAGCGGGAAGCAATCCGATGCCGCCGCCGGCGCGCGTTGCCGAAACGTGCGCAAAGATGTTGGTGGACATGAATTTAGCGGTCACTCCGGGCAGGTGCCGCTCGAGGTCGAGGTCTCCCACTTGCAAGAGGGAGTCGACGAAGAAGATCAGCGGATGGGCTGTCAACTCGTCCATGGTGGCGGGTTCACCGTGATCACGTAGATATTGTTCGCTGGCGTACAGGCCTAGCGAGTATTGGCAGATACGTTCCGAGACAAGTCGACTGCTGATCGGGGTTCCGACAGCGACGGCAATATCGAATCCCGCCGGTTGCAGATTCAGTTGCCTTGTTGCGGTGATGAGTTCCACAACGAGATTGGGGTGGTTCATGCGAAGTTTAGCCAGGGCCGGCGCGACGAACATCGGTCCGAACCCGTCCGGTGCGGTGACGCGAATGGTTCCGCGGAGCGTATTTTCACTGATACCGGCGACCACATCCGCGGTCTCCTGGACTGCTTCCTCGATGAGCCGGGCCTTTTCGGCGACGGACCGCCCGACGTCGGTCAATTCCCAGCCGTCCGCGCTGCGCTGCAGCAGACGAACTCCCAGAGCCTTCTCCAGTGCATTCACGCGCCGCGAGACAGTGGTGTGGTCGACACCCAGGTCCTTTGCCGCCGATCGACGGCGCCCGCTCCGTGCGACCGCGAGCAGATACCGAAGGTCATCGGATCGAATACCTCTCGCATCGATCGTGACCGGCGGGGCGGCCTCGGCATTGCCCGTCTCGGATGCCTGCTCGTACCGACCGTCGTGGGCGTCAGCGCTGGTCATCGTGGCCGTTCCCCCGAACGCACTCGGCAGTGCGAGCCGACGGCGCGGTGCCTTGCCGCGCCTGTGTATCCGAAGTTGCGACAAGCAGCGTGTGTAGGTCGATGCTCAGACGACGCAGCACTTCAGGATCCACGGCGGAGACATCGTCGACGACCCGTGCGGCCGACACCGCCGCAGCCCGCCCACGATCGGTGATGGTCACGAGAGTCTCGCGTCGGTCGACGGGATTGGTCGAACGGGTGACCAACCCGGTGCGCTCCAAGCCGTCGATCAGGGACGTGATCGTGGTGGGATGCCGGTCCAGGGTCCGGCACAGAAGCGCCGTGGACATGACTCCGTTCGGTGCCGCTTCGACCAAGGACAGGACCTCGTACCGAGGAAAGGACAGCTTGAACGGGCTGAGGGTGGCATCAAGCTTGCGAACGATCAGTTTCTGCGTCTGCAGGACCGCCGCGATCAGTGCCGTCCCCGAAAATTCCGCTGCGTCAGAACAGGATCGCTCTGTTGCTGCCGGTTCCGTAGCGGTCACGAAAGGTCTCCTTTTTTCACCGATGCTCGAGTCGACGAACTGCACGCCTGTGGCCGGCAATCGACCCAGATGAGACCAATTGCCCTGGCACTCCGACCTCCGGGACGACTTCTCATCCCACACCCGGAGGATCCGGCTTTTCGCCGCCCTTGCCGGACGAGGACTAGCAATGTTCGTGGATGTCCAACTATAGTACTTCCAACTTCTCCGATCTGAAAGGGTCGAATCGTATGTTTACCTTGACCGATGACGAGCGGGCGATCAGTGAGACGGCCCGTGACTTCGCGGCCGAGCATCTGGCGCCGTATGCCGTGGAGTGGGATCAGACCAAGCATTTCCCGGTGGATGTGCTGCGGAAGGCGGCGTCGTTGGGGATGGGCGGGATCTACATCCGGGAGGATGTGGGTGGCTCGGAGCTGACCCGGGTCGACGCCGCCCGGATCTTCGAGCAGCTCGCGAGGGGGTGCCCGTCGATCGCCGCCTACATCTCGATTCACAACATGGTCACGTGGATGATCGACCGGTTCGGCACCGAGGAGCAGCGCCGCGCGTTCGTGCCGGGGTTGTGTGCGATGGATCAGTTGGGTAGTTACTGCCTGACCGAGCCGGGTGCCGGTTCGGATGCGGCGGCGTTGAGCACCCGGGCGGTCCGCGACGGCGACGACTACGTCCTGAACGGGGTCAAGCAGTTCATCTCCGGGGCCGGCACGTCCGACGTCTACGTCGTGATGGCCCGCACCGGGGAGGGCGGGCCGAAGGGGATTTCCGCGTTCATCGTTCCGAAGGAGTCGGCGGGGCTCTCGTTCGGGCCGAACGAGGTGAAGATGGGCTGGAACGCCCAACCGACCCGGCAGGTGATCTTCGAGGACGTGCGGGTGCCGGCGGCGAACCTCCTGGGCAGCGAGGGCGGTGGGTTCCGGATCGCGATGGCCGGTTTGAACGGGGGCCGGCTCAATATCGCGGCGTGCTCGGTCGGCGGCGCGCAGGCCGCGCTGGAGAAGGCGGTCGCGTATCTCGCGGACCGGAAGGCGTTCGGTGCGCCGCTGCTCGACTCGCAGGCGTTGCAGTTCCAGCTCGCCGACATGCGCACCGAACTCGAGGCGGCCCGCACCCTGTTGTGGCGGGCCGCGGCCGCGTTGGAGGAGGGGGCACCGGAGGTGGTGGAGTTGTGTGCGATGGCGAAGCGGTTCGCCACCGACACCGGTTTCGAGGTCGCCAACAAGGCGCTGCAACTGCACGGCGGTTACGGGTATCTGGCCGAGTACGGCATCGAGAAGATCGTCCGGGATCTGCGGGTGCACCAGATCCTCGAGGGCAGCAACGAGATCATGCGGGTCGTCATCGCCCGCAGCGTCGTCGCGGGCGCCGGACACGGAAAACAAGGAGCGGCATGAGCGAGACAACCACCACGACCCCCGAGGTCCTGATCAGCACCAGCGATGGTGTGGGCCGGCTTGTGCTGAATCGGCCGAAGGCGATCAACGCCCTCAACCACTCGATGGTGCGGCAGATCGCGGCGGCGTTGGCCGCGTGGTCCGACGATGATCGGGTGCGGGCGGTGGTGATCACCGGGGCCGGTGAGCGGGGGTTGTGCGCGGGTGGCGACATCGTGTCGATCTACCACGACGCCCAAGAGGGCGGTACCGGGTCGCGGGAGTTCTGGCGGGATGAGTACATCCTGAACGCGGCCATCGCGAACTACCCCAAGCCGTATGTGGCGATCATGGACGGGATCGTGATGGGCGGCGGCGTCGGGGTGTCCGCGCACGGCAGCGTCCGGGTCGTCACCGAGCGGTCGATGATCGGGATGCCCGAGACCGGGATCGGGTTCGTCCCCGACGTCGGCGGCACCTACCTACTCGCCCGCACCCCCGGGGAGTTGGGCACCCACATCGCGTTGACCACCGCCCGGCTCAGTGCCGGCGATGCGATCGCGTGCGGATTCGCCGACCACTACATCCCCTCGGCGAAGATCGACAGCTTTATCGAGGCACTCACACAGACCTCGATCGACGACGCCCTCGCCCGGTTCACCGAACCCGCCCCTGTGTCCGAACTGTTGGCGCAGCAGGGGTGGATCGACGCCGCCTACTCGGCCGGCAGTGTTCCCGAGATCGTTGCCCGCCTCCGCGGCAGTGGGGTGCCGGAGGCTCAGAAGGCGGCCGAGCAGATCCTGTCGAAGTCGCCGACCGCGTGCGCGGTCACCCTGCAATCGTTGCGCCGGGCCCGGGCGGCGGGCAGCCTCGAGGAAGTCCTGAACGAGGAATTCCGGGTGTCCGTCGCCTGCCTGAGCTCCCCTGATCTGGTCGAGGGCATCCGGGCGCAGGTGGTGGACAAGGACCGCAACCCGCAGTGGTCGCCCGCCACCCTCGCCGAGGTGACCGACGAGCAGGTCGACGCGTTCTTCGCCCCGCTCGGGGACCTCGAACTCGGCCTCACCCCACCCACCGCAGCCGTCCCGGCAGCGGCTTCGACCAGCGACACGCGTCCAGGAGGGACTGCATCATGAGCACGATCGGATTTCTGGGACTCGGCCACATGGGTGGTCCGATGGCGGCCAACCTCGTCAAGGCCGGGCACACGGTGGTCGGCTTCGACCTCGCCCCCGCCGCCCTCGAGCAGGCCACCAAAGACGGTGTCACCGTCGCCGAGTCGGCCGTCGACGCCGTCCGCGAGGCGGAGGTGGTGATCACGATGCTGCCGAACGGCAAACTCGTCCTCGGCCTGTACAAGGAAATTTTGCCGGCCGCGAAGCCGGGCACCCTGTTCATCGACTCGTCCACGATCGACGTCGCGGACGCCCGGGCGGCGCACGAGGAGGCCGTCACCGCCGGGCACCGTTCGGTCGACGCACCCGTCTCCGGCGGGGTCATGGGCGCGGCCGCGGGCACCCTCGCGTTCATGGTCGGCGGCAGCGACGAGGACTTCGAGGCCGCGAAGCCGCTACTCGAGGTGATGGGCAAGAAGGTCGTCCACTGCGGGAACCCGGGCAACGGGCAGGCCGCGAAGATCTGCAACAACATGATTTTGGGGGTGTCGATGATCGCGGTCAGCGAGGCGTTCGTCCTCGGCGAGAAGCTGGGGCTGAGTCACCAGGCCCTGTTCGACGTCGCGTCCAACGCGTCGGGGCAGTGCTGGGCGCTGACCACCAACTGCCCAGTGCC
>NZ_JAWLSG010000007.1:0-314331 GCF_033142305.1 Rhodococcus sp. IEGM 27
AGGGAAGACAGCGCCTGACCTGCTCATACAGCGGCATTTCCGCTCACTCTCCGGCGCGGACCCCCAGGGAACAAGGGACAGCGGTGCGTGTGACGGGTCCGGCTCCGTGACGAGCCGGGCAACCAGGTCGTCGAACGGCAACGCCGCATGCGCGAAGGCAGCGCGGTCGGCGTCCCGGATCCGCGCGAGGTGGCCGGAGAAGGAAGACGCTCCGTCCACGTGCGAGCGCAGGACGGCCTTGTTGAAGAACGTGCCACTTTCCGGGTCGTCGGAGTCGATCGGGTCCCGGCCGACGATAGGCGTCCCGATCACGACGTCGTCGGTGTCCCCGAGTCGTCCCACAAGTATCGCGAGCGCCGCGTGCACGGCGACGAAGGGTCCCGTGCCGGCGTCTCGTGCCAGTTCGTGCACCCGTCGCTGCACCTCGGCATCGACGGAGAAGTCGACCACGTCGCCGGCACCGTCCCGCTCCGCCGGTCGCGGCCGATCGAGCGGAAGTGCGGTCACCTCGGGCAGCGCCGCCAGTTCACGCGACCAGAAATCGAGCTGGGACTGCCGTTCCAGAACCCGCGCCGCCAGCCGGGCACTCTCGGCGTGAATGGCAGCCGTCCGGGTCTGCGGATCAGCGGTGATGAACTTCTCGATCAGCTCAGCGAACCGGCGATGATGCGCCCGCAATTCCTCGGGTCCGTACCGGTTGGGGTTGCCGCGGAAGTCGAGGAGGGTCTCCCCATCGCCGCCCTGATAGATGTTGACCAACAAATCGTCCACCGGGCCCGAGGTGACGATGTGATACTCCCCCACCACCGAGCCCAGTGTGAACGTCTGGTGGAACAGCATCACATTGACCATCGGGCCTGCCAAACCCTCGGCGGTCCCGGACAATCCCGCGTCCCGGCGGATGTCCTCGAGGCTGCACCGCTGATGGCGCAGCGCACCCATCAGTTCCAGCTGCACACGCTGCACGAGTTCCGCCACGGTGTCCTCGGGACGAACGGTGATGCGCAGCGGCGCGACGTTGACGAGCATGCCGCCGGACCGCTGGAGGGGGGCCGTGGTGCGCGCCGACACCGGCAGATTGATCAGGACGTCCCGTCGACCCGTCATCCGTGACAGATAGCAGGCGAACCCGGCGACCATCACGGCCGCCGAAGTCGCGCCCACCCGCTGATCCGAGACATCGAGGAATTCGAGGGCCGCCTCGGACAGCGTGGCGCTCTCGAGCCGGCTCTGCGCCGCGGCCGGTGCGTCGTGGGTTGCCAGGGTGCTGCCGTGCTCGATGCCGACGATTCGCTCGGCCCAGTACTTGCGGTCGTTCTCGAACCTGCTGGAGGAGCGGTACTTCTGATCGAGGTCGTAGAGTTCGCGCAGATCGAGCGCCCGATTCGGTTCGGGCTCGGTGCCCTCGACGAGGGATGTGTAGAGTGCCGCAACACGATTGGCCATGGTCATGCCGCTGTAGCCGTCGAGCGCGACGTGGTGAATCCTTGTGTACCACAAGTAGTGCTGTTCGCCGATCTGCAGCACCGTCATCTCGACGAGCCGATCGCGGGTCAGGCGCAGCGGAGTGGCGCAGTCCTCATCCATCCACGCCTTCGCGGTGGCCAGCGGGTCGGCCTCACCGCGGAAGTCGCGGAACCCGATCGACGGGTCGATGGTGGGATCCACCATCTGATACGGCTCACCGTCGACATCGAGCAACCGCAGGAACGGCGACTGGAATTCGTGGGCGGCGCGCACGGCGGCCTCACTCAGCAGGTCCAGGTCGATGTGGCCCCGCAGTTCGACGTACTGGGCGATGAACTTGGGAACCGTGGGGCTCAGCTGTTGCGCGAACCACATGCTCCTCTGCACCGAGGACAGTGGGAACGCCCCATCGGGCACGTTCCCCTCGGCGGCGCGCTCGTTCGGCTGCGGCGAAGTCAAACTCGTCATCTCGTTCCCCCAGCTGGTGTGAAACCTGTGGATGCGCAGACCCAGCGCGTGGGACGAACCGACCGTCGCCGGTCCGCCACGCTGTACTGATCGTGCTTCACGCGTGGGTCCGGTGTGCGTCGATTCGTGATGTTCGTGCCGGAATGGCCATCGATCTGCGACGGCGACCCGGATGGGGCCGGTCGAGCAGGATGCGCAGCACTTCTCGCTGCCCGTGGCCGGGTGTCAGCGGAAGCGTTCGGCCTCACGTGCAAGGTGCAGGAGGTCGGCGCACAACGACTCCAGCTCATGGGCCGCCGCGCCTTCGGCAACGGCTGTCGCCACGTCCTCGGCCGCACAACGAACCTGGAAGATCCGGTCGACCATGGCGGAGGCTTCCTCGGCGGTGAGCACCACGGCATCCGCGGGGATACTCGTGCCCTTGACCTGGGTACGCTGCTCGTACGCTCGCTGCCGGCACGATTGGCGGCAATACCGGCGGCGTCGCCCCATCCCGGACTCCGCGACTTCTCGGCCGCACCACACGCACGAGTCGGGTCTGCGGGATGCGCCGGTCATGGTCCACCACCTTACTGCGCGACCCCTCGATGCCCGCCCGGTAAGATGGCGAGGTTGCATCTGCGCGGCGTGCGGGAACCAATCGGGAAGCCGTGGCGTTGTAGATGAGTGTGAACGCTTGGCTGCTGTCCAGGCGTGCTCGCGCGGAGACGATCGAGGAGAGGACACAACCATGGCAGATCGCGTACTTCGAGGGAGTCGACTCGGAGCGGTGAGCTACGAGACCGACCGTGACCACGACCTCGCACCCCGCCGGATGGCCAAGTACCGGTGCGACAACGGTGAGGTGTTCGATATCCCGTTCGCGGACGACGCCGAGATCCCGGGCACGTGGCTCTGCCGCAACGGCCTGGAGGGCACCCTGGTCGAGGGCACCGCACCCGAGGCCAAGAAGGTCAAGCCGCCGCGTACCCACTGGGACATGCTGCTCGAGCGTCGTTCCAAGGAAGAACTGGAAGAGCTGCTCAAGGAGCGTCTCGACCTGCTCAAGGCCAAGCGACGCGGAGCCTGATACAGGCTGCCCCACGATACGAACGCCGTCCCGGCTCGACTGGGGCGGCGTTTGCTGTGCCTGTGCCGTCCTCGATGTGGGATCAGTGGCTGTTACCAGGGTGGGCATGGGTTGGCTGCTATAGGTCGTTGGCGTGGCGACAGTCGCGACAGGACT
Organism: Rhodococcus sp. IEGM 27; assembly: GCF_033142305.1. Classification (NCBI taxonomy): domain Bacteria; kingdom Bacillati; phylum Actinomycetota; class Actinomycetes; order Mycobacteriales; family Nocardiaceae; genus Rhodococcus; species Rhodococcus sp. IEGM 27. The sequence goes on from NZ_JAWLSG010000007.1 coordinate 3,161, forward strand.
CATCCACGTACTCCGATCTGCTGGAACGCAGGCGCGTTACATTCCGGGCACACAAACCGAGAGTCACGCCCCGAACACGCAGTCGAAGAACACCACGTATGACCGGCCACCCGACTTGTGTCAGCTCGAGAGGTAGGTCACATGACCGCTCTCAATCTACTATTCGGTACGGCGGAGTCAAGGGTTTGGTTTCAATTTCAAGCAGGACGGGCCGGGCCGGATGGCCCCGGCGCCGCGCCGACAAAAGAATGAGGGTGCACCAGCCCGTTCCCGGCAACGCGCCGCCGCGTGTGGTATTCCCGTCGGCGCCTCGTTAAAACCTTTCGGTCTGTTCGGCGCATCGATCGATTCATCAGAGGTAGCCGGGCCCTTGCAGGCCTCAGCGGCTCACCGCGGTTTCCCGCTCGACGCGTGAGAGCTTCTCGGGATTGCGCACGATGTAGAGCCCGGTGATCATGCCGTCGTCCATCCGCACCGCCACGACGTCGTCGATCTCCCCGTCGAGCCGAACGATCAGAGCTGGGCAGCCATTGATCTGCACCGGCTCGACCGACACCTGGCCGTCGATCCGCGGCAGGCCGGCCGCCAGCAGGCGACCCACTTTGTCGGCCCCCACGATCGGTCGCGGCACAGCCTGCTTGACCCCGCCGCCGTCACCCAAGAGGACTACGTCGGGTGCGAGCAGGTCGAGCAGGCTCTGCAGATCACCCGTCTCGAGTGCCCGCTGGAACGCCTCGAGTGCGTCTCGGGATTCGGCCGGGGACACGACGCCGCGCGGTCGGCGCGCCGCGACATGGCCCCGCGCCCGGTGCGCGATCTGACGGACAGCATCCGGGCTCTTGCCGACGGCGGCTGCGATCTCGCCGTACTCCAGGTCGAACACCTCACGCAGCACGAACACCGCCCGCTCGGTCGGTGCGAGCGTCTCGAGCACCAGCAGCATCGCCATCGAGACGCTGTCGGCCAACTCGACATCCTCGGCCACATCGGGTGCGGTCAGCAGCGGCTCGGGCAACCATGGGCCGACGTAGGACTCCTTGCGCCGACTGAGCGTCCGCAGCCGGACGAGGGCCTGGCGGGTGGTGATCCGGACGAGATACGCACGCTGATTGCGCACCGTGGCGAGATCGACGCCTGACCAGCGCAGCCAGGTTTCCTGGAGGATGTCTTCCGCGTCGGTGGCCGAGCCGAGCATCTCGTAGGCGACGGTGAACAGCAAGTTGCGGTGGGCGACGAACGCGTCGGTAGCGGGGTCCGAACGATCGTCTCGGCTCCCGCCACTATCTGCGGGCGTGGTCTGCGACGTGCCGGCCATGGGTGGCTCCTCTTCTCTGTCGTTCTGGGTCACACACCAGACACCGGACGCCGCCGTTTTGTGACATCCGGAACTTGTGTCACAACGATCGGGTCGCCGGCATCTCATGTTCGTACAGATCAGCACGACACCACGAGTGAGGACGAAGCCATGGATGCCCGATTCGACCTGTTCGACAATGAGATTGCCATGAAGTTCGCCAAGCGGTTCGCGAACGCGGCCCTGGTGATCGATCAATCACCGCTGCCGAAGGCCACCCAGCACCTCGTCGAGATCCGGGCCAGCCAGATCAACGGCTGTGGATTCTGCACCGACATGCACACCAAGGATGCCGCGGCCGCGGGCGAGACCCCGATCCGGCTCAATCTGGTCGCCGCCTGGCGTGAGGCCACCGTGTTCACCGAGGCCGAGCGGGCCGCGCTGGCACTCGCAGAGGAAGGCACCCGGCTCGCCGACGCCCACCACGGCGTGTCCGACGAGACCTGGTCGCAGGTGCGCAAGTACTACGACGACGACCAGATCGCCGCGCTGGTGTCCCTGGTGGCCCTGATCAATGCCGCCAACCGGATCAACGTGATCGTGCGTAATCCCGCCGGGTCCTACGAACCCGGCATGTTCGCCAGTATGACGAGCTGACCGGCAGACCCAATGCCCGGTGAAGGATCGCCAGCCGCTCGGCGATCCTTCACCGGACCGGAAAAGCCAACTAGCGCGGTTCCTGGTAGCAGACGACCACATCCGAGTACCGTCGTGGCATGGGTGACGAGGCAATCGACCCCGAAGCGGCGTATGAAGCCCTTTCCGCCGGCGCGCGCCTCGCCCTGCTACGAAACCCGGAAGGCATAATGCCGCCACAGTTCATCGGTCAGGTGATGACCGTGTGCGGAAACTCGTGCGTCGCAGCTATCAGTGGTAAGGCTGATTCGGTACCGCAGATTGCGCTTCTGCAGGGACCACTCTCGGACTACCTCGCCCACTGCAGATGTGCACTCGACACGTGGTGGAACTCGTTGACGCCGCCACTGCGGGCCGGCATCCGGTGTCGCGAAGCGATACCCGAAACGCTGCCACTGCAACTACCCGACCACTCTCCCTGGGCCGACGTGTCCACACCCTGTTCTCCCCTGTTGGTGCGCGACTATCTGGAATTGCAGGCGACTGGCGGCGAACTGATGTAGTCCTAGGGGGCGGCCCCTGCCTATGGTCGGCAGGTGTCAGGAACTCGTGAGGATGACGAGTTGCCGGGTTGCCCGCGTCATGGCGACGTAGCGGTCGACGGCTCCTTCGATCCCCTCATCGAACGACGCCGGGTCGACCAGAATGACGAGGTCGAACTCGAGCCCCTTCGACAGCTCCGGTGTCAGCGACCGGATACGCGACGTCGACCGAAACGCGGGATCGCCTATGACGCATGCGATCCCGTCGGAGTTCGATTCGAGCCAGGCGTCGAGGATCGAGCCCAGCTCCGACCTCGATCGGTGTAAGACGGGGTTGCCGCTGCTGCGGATGGAGGTCGGCACGTTGGCGTCCGGGAGGAAGGTACGGATGACCGGTTCGGCTTCCGTCATGATCTCTTCCGGGGTCCGGTAGTTGATGCTCAGTGCGGCGAGGTCGATCCGATCGAACCCGATCCGCCCGAGCCGTTCGTGCCACGACTCGGTGAAGCCGTGCCGGGCCTGGGCCCGGTCCCCGACGATGGTGAAGCTGCGAGACGGGCAGCGCGGCAACAACATTTGCCACTCCGCATCCGTCAGTTCCTGAGCCTCGTCCACCACGATGTGCGCGAACGGGCCGGCGAGCAAGTCCGGGTCGGAGCTCGGCAGAGCGGTCTCGTCGACCAGGGACTGCTGCAGGTCCTGGCCACGCAGCATCGACATCACGAGCATTTCCGAGTCGTCGGCCGCGATCAGGTCGTCGACGACGTCACTCATGCGCGCGCGTTCGGCAGTTACGGAGGCGTCATACCGACGTCGGCGTCGTGACGCCTCCGGGTCCCCGAGTCGCTGCCGTGCCGCATCCAACAGTGGCAGGTCGGACACCGTCCAATTCTGGGCGTCCGCGCGTTGCAACTTCCGAATCTCGTCGTCGCTGAGCCAAGGTGCGCACTTGCGCAGGTAGGCGGGCACCGACCACAGGTCTGCGACGAGGTCGGCGGCTTCGACCAGGGTCCATGCGTTGTCGAGGGTTGCGCGCAATTCGTCGTTCAGCTGCAACGACTTCCGGAGTTGGGCTGCCGGAACGTCACCGTCGTACTTGTCGATCAGGATCGTGAGCAGCAGCTCCCAGATCTGCTCTCGCGCCTCGTTGTGCGGAGTGCCGGGTTCAGGCGCTTCGAATGCCTCGGCCCAGTCGTCGGCGCTCAGCCAGATGTCGGTCCAGTCGGTCGCGACCGTCATGCCCTCGGTGGGCGGGTCCTCGTAGAACTCGACGGCCGCGCCGATCGCCTTCACCAGATCCGCGGATGACTTCAGGCGCGCCACCTCCGGATCCTGCTCGACCCGGGCGGCGGCGCCCTCGGTGACGAGGTCGCGCAGGGTGCACAGCTGGACGCCCTCTTCGCCGAGGCTGGGCAAGACGTCGGCGACGTAGGCCAGGTAGGGCTCGTGTGGTCCGACGAACAGCACCCCGTGACGGAGTCGAGGGTCGGAGTAGAGCAGATACGCGGCGCGGTGCAGCGCGACGACGGTCTTACCTGTACCCGGCCCACCGTCGACGACGAGTGCGCCGCTCGATCCCGCGCGGATGATGGCGTCCTGGTCGGCCTGGATGGTGCCGAGCACGTCCCGCATCCGGGCAGTCCGGTTGCCGCCGAGGCTGGCGATGAACGCGGACTGGTCGTCGAGCGCCGCGTTCCCTTCGAACCCGTCCGGCGTGAACACCTCGTCCCAAAAATCGCTGATCCGCCCGCGGGTCCAGCGATACCTGCGACGGCGGGTCAGGCCCAGCGGGTTGGCGTGGGTGGCCCCGAAGAACGGCTCGGCCGCGGGCGAACGCCAGTCGACCAGCAGCTGATTGCCCGCGCTGTCCATGAGGCCGAGGCGTCCGACATACACGGGCTCGGGGTTGTCAGTTCTGACGATGTGTCCGAGGCACAGGTCCAAGCCGAAGCGGCGCAAGGCGCGCAGCTGAGCGTTCAGCTCGTGAACCATCATGTCCCGCTCCATCGCCTCCTGGCCCAGACGGCGGGGCGTCTTGCGTTCGGCATCGATGCGGCGGGACAGGTCGGCGATGGACTGTTCGAGGCTTGCTGCGATCGCGGCGAAGTGCCGCTCGTCCCCGGCGATCAGCGCCGGGTCGGCCTTCGCCGTGAGGTGGTCGGGAAGGTCGAATGCCGTGGTAGTCAAGGGGTTCACAGTCATCAGCTCCGATCCGTGGGCCGGTCGATCATGTCGAGCAGCAGCGTCGCGGCGACCGCTGCCCCGTCCGTGCGGATCGTGCCCGCCACGGTGGCCGCCCGTGCTCTGGTCTGAGGAGTCAGCGCCGCCGTGAGTGCTGCCGACAGCGACTCGAAGGTCGGAACCGGACCGTCGTGCGCTGCGCCGATACCCATAGCGGCCACTCGTCCGGCCCAGTACGGCTGGTCCACCACCTGCGGTACCACCACCTGTGGCGCGCCTGCCCGTGTGGCCGTCGTCGTCGTTCCCGCGCCGCCGTGGTGCACGACGGCGGCTACCCGGGTGAACAGTGCCTGCTGATTGACCTCGCCGACGGCGAAGCAGTCGTCGAGGTCGTCGATCAGGGCAAGGTCCGCCCAACCCCGCCCGACAAGTGCGCGGCGCCCCTGCGCGCGGATCGCCTCGATGGCCACCCTGGCGGCGTCCTTCGCCGCTCCCATGGGCATGCTGCCGAAGCCCACATACACCGGCGGTGTGCCGGCGTCCAGAAATACCACCAAGTCGGCAGGAAGTGGGCGGTCGTCGGGCGGGATCCACGCGCCGGTCTGGACGACGTCGAGGTCTGACGTCCCCCGCCACGGGTCCAGGATCGGGTCAGTCGCGAGCCACGGCCGGTCGCCGAAGACGTAGTCGCGAACGTGGCGTACCGGGGGCAGGCCGATCGACGCCCGGCTGGTGTCGAGCGCCTCACCGAAAAGCGCATCGATGCTCTGAGCGTCCAGGTCCCACAGTGTCCGGTTGTCCGTCACATCCGGCGGGAACGGCCGGCCCGGATACGCCAGCGGCGGGCGATGCGGTGACGGCAAGGTGAGCTGCTGAAAGGTCACGGACACCGACGGAATACCCAGTTTTTCGGCCACCGACAGCGCACCAGCCGCCGCAGGCATCACACCGGTCGCGACCAACCCGTCACATCCCTCGGCCGCAGCAGTGACCGCCTCGAACTGAGCGGTGATCAACTCAGCCGCGCGCCGGGGCAGGTCCGCCGAAGACGGTGCCGCGGTCGTCAGCGCACGCGCCGACTGCCCGACCGGCACCATCGATACGCCGACACCAGCCAGGCGCTGCGCGAAGTCCTCGTCCGGCGGCGCGCACACCCGCACCTCCGTGCCGAGGTCCTGCAACTGCACCACGAGTCCCACCAACGGTTCGACATCACCGCGCGACCCATACGTCGACAACAACACACGCACTTCATGTCCCCCATTTCCGCCGGTTCCGGCTCAGGCCGGTAAGTGTGCGGCACAACCCGGGCCTTGCCGCAAGACCCCGGGTGCGCTATACATTGAAAGTGGAAGAGAGTTCGTCTCCTTCCTTCGCGTCCGGTCGCGGACGCATTCCTCCCCCCAGAAATTGCTCGAACGCGACGCGTGCCAACGGGAACGGCCGGTGCAGACCACTCCAACGACCGTTGCAGCGAGGTCGGCGATCAACGTGTGGGCGCCACGCTGCTGCGGCTCCCCTGAGTCAACTTCGCAACTTTGGTCAGGCGAGAATGTCTGCCGCACAGGCGATTCGTTTGCCTCGCCCCCGAACCGTCAAGGCGGTAAGCATGAACCTCGGGCATACCCGATCCGTCCTGCAGCTATCGGACAGCAGATATCGCCCGCGGTGATGCGGACTCGCTGCTGGCCGCCAAGGCCGAGTGCCCGGCCGATGACTTGTTCAGCGAGCTCGTCGCCGCCCGACGAGCCGACCGGCTCTGGGAGTCCGAAGCGGTGGGCACCGCCTCACTGATGGTGGTCGCGGGGTACGAAACGACGGTCGGATTCCTCAGCACCAGCGCCGTCACCCTATTGATGGCTCCGCGGCTGCGACAGTTGCTGATGCAGCGACCGGAGTTGCTCCAGCCCAAACCCGGACTCGGCGCAATCGTTGCAACCGGACTTCCAACTTGCGACCAATCAGGACTCCGATTCAACCGACACATCGGCAGAACTCGACGAGGCCCTCGGGTGTGACCCACTCAACCTTTGACTTCAAGTACTTGAAGTTCTTAGCGTTTATGTCGTGAGTGCACGAACCACCCCACGCGACTACACGATCAAGGACGCGGCCGCACTGACCGGACTTCCGGCCAGCACGCTGCGTTACTACGAGTCGGTCGGTGTGATCGCGCCGATCAGCCGTGGGGAGAGCAGTAGACACAGGGTCTACGACGAGAACGACTTGGGACAGCTGTTGGCAATCGCGTGCCTGGCGGCAACCGGGATGTCGGTCAGCGACATGAAAGAGTACGTCGCCAACGCACAACTCGGGGCCGGGGCCGCCCCCGCGCAGATCGAATTGCTGACCCAACGCCGGCAACAACTTGCAGTCGAGGCCCGGCAGATGGCACTCCGTCAACGCTACGTCGACCTGAAGATCGACTACTGGCACGCGATCGACGCGGGCGACGAGGCCCGTGCCGCGCTCCTCGCGGCCGAGGCGAGCGCACTGGCTGACGACCTCAAGAACATCAAGAAGCGATAGTCCACACCCCGCACGCCCGGTGCTCGCCCGTCGACGGATGCGCCACCGGTGACGCCACCCTGCCTATCACTACCGAAGTGACCACCAGAGAAGAAGGAAGATTTGCCATGCGCGTCAACGCGTACGCCGCTCCCGCCGCGGGCCAGCCGTTGGTCCCCACCACCATCGAGCGCCGCGACGTCAGCTCCCACGACGTCCTCATCGAAATTCAGTACGCAGGCATCTGCCACTCCGACATCCACACCGTCAACGGCGACTGGGGTCCGCAACCCTTCCCGGTCGTGCCCGGGCACGAAATCGTCGGCATCGTCGCCGAGGTCGGCGCCGACGTCACACGCCACAAGGTCGGTGACCGTGTGGGCGTCGGCTGCATGGTCAACTCCTGCGGCCAGTGCATCAACTGCCGGGGCGGCGACGAGCAGTACTGCACCGACGGCATGGTCCCCACCTACGCCGGCGTCGACCGTGACGGCACCACCACCCAGGGTGGCTACTCCACCCACGTCGTCGTTGATGCCGACTACGTCCTGTCCGTCCCGGAAAGCTTGGACCCGGCTGCCGCAGCTCCCCTGCTGTGCGCCGGGATCACCACCTACGCCCCGCTGCGCCGCTGGGGCGCCGGTCCCGGCAAGAAGGTTGCCATCGTCGGCCTCGGCGGGCTCGGGCACATGGCCGTCAAGATCGCCCACGCCCTCGGCGCCGAGGTCACCGTCCTGTCCCAGTCGCTGAAGAAGCAGGAGGACGGACTGCGCCTCGGCGCAGACGCGTACTACGCCACCTCCGACCCCAGCACTTTCGAGCAGCTCGCCGGCCGGTTCGACCTCATCATCAACACGGTCAGCGCCGCAATCGACCTCAACGCCTACCTCGAACTCCTCGCCGTCGACGGTTCCCTGGTCAATGTCGGTGCTCCAGCCGAGCCGCTCGGCCTGAACGTGATGTCGCTGATCGGCGGCCGCCGCAACTTCGCCGGGTCGATGATCGGCGGCATCGCCCTGACCCAGGAGATGCTCGACTTCTGCGCCGACCATGGCATCGGATCCGAAATCGAAGTGATCTCCGCCGACCGGATCAACCAGGCATACGAGCGGGTCCTCACCTCCGACGTCCGATACCGATTTGTCGTCGACACCGCCACCCTCAACTGACCCACCGTGAACGCCCGCCGGACAAGGCGGGCGTTCACCCACACACAAACCCCCGTAGGTGTTGAGGCCCCGCCGACTATGCTTGTCCGCTATTGCTGCACCGCACTACCTTTGCCGTTGAGGACCTTTTCTCACATTCTTGGGCAGCGTTGCGCACGACAGTCGCCGAACGTCCGGACGAGGACTTCACATAGCCTTCCGGCTGCACCGACTGCCCGTGCGGGACTTGGTGTGCCACCTGGCCATTGACGCTCGGGGCGTCGTCCTGATCACTCTCGCGACCCCACCGACTCGGGACCAACCCGCAACTTCGATACCTACGGGTTCGGCGTTGCAGAAAGCGACTTCGGTATTCGAGCTGCGGCCGTTGGTGGACGGCGCCGAGCTGGCAGGCGACCCTCTGGGCTCGTTCTCGGTGCTCTATCACCCGATGTGGAAGCAGCTGCTGGTCGCGGATCCATCGGCGGTGCTCTCGCACCGCACCGTCGTGCGCTGCCCGCCAGGTGGCGGATTTGGTGGCGGGTGGTGGGGCATGATCCGGCCGAGCGCTGCGCGGGTCGAGGACCGGGTGACCTTCGCGCGTCCCACAACGACCTCGGTTCCGGCCGCAAAGCCCAGACGTTTTCGGATCCGGCGTCCTACGATGCGGACATGCTCACCCGCCGCATCTTCCTCGGGACCCTCGCCTTCAGCGCGGCGGTCGTCACCGGCTGCACCACCGACACCACTCCGGGAGAAACCGCGAACCTGCCGGACGCGGCCAGGCTGCTCGGTGAGTCGGCGTCCGCCGTCCGCGATGTCAGGAGCGCCCACTTCACGATGACCGTCAACGGCTCGATTCCCGGCATCAGCGTACAGACCGCCGAGGGCGACCTGACCAGGGAGGGCGGTCCGGCCGGTGGCGCGAAGGGCACCGTGAAGCTCACCCTGGCCGGCCAGCTGATCGAAGGTGAATTCGTGCTGGTCGACGACTCGCTGTATTTGAAGGGCCCGACCGGCACCTTTCAGCGGTATCCGTCCTCGCTCACCTCCGAGTACTACGACCCGTCCGCCATCCTCGACCCGGACCGGGGTTTCGCGAAGGTGCTGACCAGCATCACCGGCGCGACGACCGAGGCAAGGGAAAAGGTTGACGGGACATCGGCGTACAAGATCACCGGACGTGCGGGTAAGGACGCCGTGGGCAACATCGTTCCCGGGGTCGAGTCCGAGGTGGACATCACGGTCTGGCTTGACGAGGACGGCATGCACCTCCCGATCAGAACGCTGGTTACCTTCCCGAAGCCGGACGGCGAAGACGCCCCGACCGTCGACGTGGTGGTGTCCGACTTGGACAAGCCCGTGACGGTGACACCCCCGGCGTGAGTATCGAGCTGAGCCCGCGGCGGAGCCGGGCCGTCGCCATCGGCGCCGCGGCGCTCGCCGTGCTGCTCGGCGCGCTGGACACCTACGTGGTGGTGAGCATGTTCCGGCAGATCATGGACGACCTGCTGATCCCGGTGAACCGGCTGGAGCGGGTGACCCCGATCGTCACCGGGTACCTGCTCGGCTATATCGCCGCGATGCCGCTGCTCGGCCAGGCATCGGACCGGTTCGGTCGCAAGCTGTTGCTGCAGGGGTGTCTCGCCGGGTTCCTGATCGGCTCGGTGGTCACCGCGCTCGCCGACGACCTGCCCATGCTCGTTGCCGGGCGGGTGGTCCAGGGTGTCGCCAGTGGAGCGTTGCTGCCGGTGACCATGGCGCTTGCCGCTGATCTGTGGGCAACCCACACGCGGTCGAACGTGCTCGGAACGGTGGGTGCCGCGCAGGAGCTGGGCAGCGTGCTCGGCCCGCTGTACGGGGTGGCGATCGCAGGTCTTGCAGTGTGGCCAGGCGCGTTCGGCATCGCCGGCTGGCGCGGCGTGTTCTGGATGAACGTTCCGCTCGGCGCACTCGCCATGATCGCGGTGCAGGTTTCGGTGCCGCGCCGCGATCGCGCGCGTGCGCCCGTCCGGGTGGACGTGGCCGGGGGGCTGCTGCTCGCGGTCGCACTCGGCCTGGCCGTCGTCGCGCTGTACAACCCGGACCCACGTACGGCCGTGCTGCCACCGTGGGGCGGGCCGATGCTGGCTGGGGTCGGTGTCGCGACCATCGCCTTCGTCGGCTGGGAGCTGCACGCCAAGACCCGGCTGATCGACCCGGTTAACGTCCGGATGGGCGCATTCCTAGCCGCGCTCGGAGTGTCCTCAGCGGCAGGCGTCGCGCTGATGGTGACCCTGGTGGACGTCGACCTGTTCGCCCAGTCGCTACTCGACCGGGACGACCGAGGAGCGGTCATACTGCTGCTGCGGTTCCTTGTCGCGCTACCGGTCGGCGCGCTGCTCGGCGGGCTGCTCACAGCACGACTGGGCGACCGCGTGGTCGCGGCGGCCGGCATGCTGGCGGCCGCGGTGGGTTACCTCCAGATGGCCGGGTGGCCGATGGACGTACTGTCCGCGTCGTATCAGCTCGGGCCGATTGCCATGCCCCGGCTGGACACCGACCTTGCCATCGCGGGGCTAGGTCTCGGCCTGGTGATCGCGCCGCTCTCCGTTGCGGTGCTCCGCGCCGTGCCGTCGACCCAGCACGGGATCGCCTCGGCCGGTGTGGTGGTCGCGCGGATGACCGGGATGCTCGTCGGAGTCGCCGCGTTATCCGCGTGGGGGCTGCACCGATTCCACAGCCTGACCGCGAACCTCCAGGTGCCGTTCCCCGTCGGCAAACCTCCCGAGCAGGCGGCACGGGAGCTAGCCGAGTACACCGCGGCAGTCGACCAGGCTCTGCTTACCCAGTACACGGAGATATTTCTGATCACGTCGGCGGTGTGCGTAGCGGGAGCGCTGCTGGCCCTGTTCCTCGGCCGCCGCCCAGCCCAGGCTCCGGACTCCGGCGAGAACAGCATCACCAAGCGGACATAGCCCGTCGAACGGCGACCTGACCGAGTACACGTTTCTGCAGTATTCAACTCCTGGAGCCGGGGTTCCCGTAGTAATCGCCCGAAAACAACGGATATGGCGTTGCCCAGGGGGCGGGATGACCGGCGCCGGCGCCGCGACGTGCCTGCGCCCTCCTGCGGTGACCGGCCGCTAGTTCCCCGACCTCTGGATTCACCCCGGTAGCGCCGCGCCCGATCCCACCAGTCCCGTGTGGTGCACCATCGTGATCACCGCTCCCCGACCCGATGGGTGTCTATCGGCGAGTGTCGCAAGTGCCTGCACCCAAAGGAAGAACGCAAGTGCCTGCACCCAAAGGAAGAACTTGTCACTACCCCGGTTCGCCACCGTCCTGATGTTGAACGCGGCTTCGAGGTGTTCGGCGTCGGACTCGCTCCCCCACCCGGCGTGCACGATTTCGGGGACGGCGAGTCGCTTGCCACCATCCCGACCTCAGGGCGGCGGCCACCGACGAGGTCAGCAATCAACAGGCCGGCCGCACTGGCAGAGCCGTTTTCGGCTGAGGGGTAACCCGTCCGGATACGGGTATCCGATGGGTGTGCGGCCGCGTCATCTCGGACGGCAACCCCGCCGCGACAGCCAGACCCTCCGCCGCCAGACCCCTTTCGGCCGGGAGGGTCACCACCGTACCGGGCCTGGCACCCACAAGCGGGCTGAGCGATCCGAAACTGCACCATGCTGCTCATCATGCTGTGCGACGCGAACGCCCACCCCGCGACGGATAGCAGGGGTGCCCCTCCACTGGAGACGGTCAGCGCGCCTTGGTCGTGAGGATCTGCACGAGATCATCGAGGGCGGACAGGGCGGCGTCGCTGTCCCCGTCGACCAGCCAGCGCAGCACCAGCCCGTTCATGAATGCGAGCACGAACCGGGCCACCTGCTCGACCGGAGTGATCCAGGTGACCCCGGCTCGCTTCGCGCACAGATCGAGGAACGCGACGGTTTCCACGTCCAGGGTGCGGTATTGCTGCTCGGCGATCGCCCCGGCCGACACGTTGCCGGCGCTGCGTTGCCGCAGCGCGTGGGCGGTGATCTCGTAGGTCAGCAGCTGATGGTTGGGTGTTGCTTCGATGATCGGCCACAATCCGCGAATTCCGGCACGCAGAAGGTCCGCGAGCGCCGGGATCCCGGTCAGGCCGGGTTGAGTGTACTGCCCGAACACCACCCGCATCCCGTCGTTGACCTGCAGGATTTGGGTTTCCCCGAGATGTGTGAGGAGGGTGTCCTTGTCGTCGAAATGGTAATGCAACACCCCGAGCGAAACCCCGGCCGCCTCGGCGAGCGGGCGCATGGTCAGCGCGGCGACACCCTGCTCGGCCGCGATCGTCAACGCCGCCTCGAGGATCTGCGCGCGCCGCTTGTCCGCCGGGAGTCTATTCGCCATCGATCGAGCGTAGTTGCTCGACAGTTTGCCCGGGGGGAGGACGGGCCCGAATACCGATCGAGTTGTCGTGTGGAGCTGGGGCGCCCGTGCTCGAACGACCCTTGTGCGGCTCCGATCCGCCGGTCCCACGCCGTGCTGACAAAGTGGTGCCGGCGCAACCGATCCTCATCCCACGATGATCAGCACGCCGACGAACGCGACCGCGATCGCGGAGGTGGCAACCCAGATCGTCCACGCCCATATCGCGGCCTTGTGCCAATCCCGATCTCGGCGACTGGTCTCGACGGTGCGCATCCGCGACTCCCGTTCGGAGGCAGCGCGATCGGCCACTTCCAGCACCTGTATGCGAGATCGTCGACACACCGTGTCGGCGGTGACCGCCGCGGCGAACGACACGGCAACCACGACCAGCGTGGCGGCCAGCACCTCAACCATCCAGAACATGCTCATACCGGCACTCGAACTTCCTTGTCAGCTGGGGCGTCCGCCGCTGACGATGATCCGCAGCCCCACCGGTCCCATCCGTCCTGCATCGCCGCGAGGGCGCACCGTGGATGACACCCTGCTGCTGCCGCCCCAGCACCTGGACGCGGGCCCGAAATCTGCCCATTCCCCTACCCCGGAAGCATTCCGAAAAATTCCCCCATATTGGTCGACCGTCCATTCATCATTTGATCGGTAGTCCAATTCGTCGATCGGTCGTCCACAGGACATGGCCTTTCGTTCGGTTCGGGCCGGTCAGTATCTTCTTGTGCCTTTCGGGGGAAACTCCGGGTACTGCTGTGCGATATTCGATAAACGGGATCGGTGGTCTCAATCAGTGACAACCGCCAGGTGGACCACCGGTCGGCCGACAGCGAGCGCCGGTGACGTCGCGGTGCCGGGAAGAGCATCTAGGTTGGACACGCGCCCAGGTAAGCACCTCGTCGTCGATAGGAGAACAATATTGTCATGCACCGGTTTTCGCCGTTCGCGCTCTCCGCTCTCGGGTTACTATGCGCACTGACCGCACTGCTGACGATCGATACCGGGCAGCCGGCCGTCGGATTCGCGGTTTTCGCCGTCGGTGGTGTCCTGGCCAGTGCCGCCGCCGAATTCGCCCGGGTCCGCCTGACAACCAATCGGCAACGCAACGAAGCGGTCCAGTGCACCGACGGGACAAGCGGCCGTCGACATCACTCCGGCCGCCGCCAACCAGAAATGACCAGCAGGCGCTCCAGATCCTTCGAGGGGCCGTCGACACCGCGAGAGGTGGGTACCCAGGCAGGCTTACGCGACCACCGGAAACCGGTGTGCCCCAGCACCGGGGGGTGATGCTGGGGCACAGGTGTCCAGGTCGGGGGGTGACACTGGACATCGGGGGTGTTCACCAGAACACAATCTGGGGGGAGGATGTCTGGGAACGCCACCGATCGTATCCACCGTGACATCCGCGCTGCGCCCGGCCTCCCTCGAGGGCTCTGCTATCGGATCGACTCCGAAGAGTCCTACCACTTGCACGACGGAGAGTCGATCGACGACTCGAGCGTCGGCGACGAGTCACACGCCGTCTCAATCCACTCCGCACAGCTCCGGGAATCGGCCGGGCTGACAACTCAGTGTGAGCGGCGCTTCTGACGTAGCTTGGTAACCAGTTCCCGGGCTTTGCGCTGGTTCTCCGGCTTGGACGCCTCACGTTTGACGACCTGGACGGCCTTGATCGCGACGCCGCTCTTGAAGGCCTTGTCGAGCATTCCCATCGGGCACCTTCCGTTGTTGCTACTGCGCAATTCGATACTCGAAACAGTACGGGGCGATCGGCGAGTGGGCGACCGGTCGGAGCCGTCGTCGAATGACAGGGTTGTGTCGTGATGGCGCAAAGCTGGAAACCCTTGTCCCATTCCACACCGACGGCACGTAGCCAGCGCCACCACCGCAACAGACCGTACGCGTAACTTCGCACGAATTCAGCGCTGTTGTGCTGTGCGACAAGTCAGTGAGGTATCCCCGGATCGGCTCGATCGGAGTCCCGCCCTCGTCGACCACAAGCAAGGGCACCAGCCCCCCGCGCGATCGACACGGCCCCATCGTGGCGACCTGATCGATCCGATATCCCGCTCCGTGTCGTCGAGCAACCACAACCACCTCTCCGTTCGAGGTGATGTCTACCGGGCGCTCGCAGTTCATCGAGGTAATCGACTCGAAGGATTCCGACCAGGCGTCGCCGGGCGGCTCGCTGTCGGGGGCAATGTAGTCGATGTCGTGACCTGCGGTCGAAGCCAACGGTCCGTCTTGCCCCCATCCCGTCATCCGCCCGTACACGAGCTGCGGGTTACGTGCGAGACACACGTCCGGTCCGTACGCGACCGATCATCGTGGTCCCTGATCGGAAGGGCACCGCGGTCGGCGCCCTAGGGTCTATCGGTCGTTGCAACACCCGCCAGTTCAGGGGCGATGGATTCGCGATACGGAAACAACGTGGTCTTCAAACGGGGCGAGGCACAACATCGGGAACGGCGCGCCAATGCTGATCTCGCGAACAAGCGTGTGAGCAGTCAACAAGCCTGCAGGATCGGTGGCCGGTATACGGGCGGGTCGGAGGAAGGGCGGACCGAACGAAATCCGCGCCTGTCAACGGACACGAGAAAGCCCGTCCGCGATCGTTGTTCGCGTTGTAGCGAAGTGGGAGGATGGGTAGATACCGGCTCGATCCGGGGCTGTCGGCTGTGCGCTGAACGGATGGATTGCGGGGGCACCCACAAGGGCTGCGCATGATGACCTAGCGAAACGATTCAGCGACGAGGAGTGAGGGACATGGCCTGGCGAATCTCGGCAAACTACTACGAAGCCTGCAACTGCGACCTGGGGTGCCCGTGCAACATGAGCGGCTTCCCCACCCACGGAAACTGTGACGGTGTGGTCGGATTCGAGGTCACCGGAGGTGAACGCGACGGCGTCGACCTGACGGGGGCGAAGGTCGCCAGCGCGGTGAAATGGCCCGGCGCCATCCACGAAGGCAACGGAACGATGGCCCTGTTCATAGACGCGAACCCCGCCCAGCAGGAGGCCCTCATTCCGATTCTCACCGCCGAGGATCCCGGTCTGCCCTGGGAGATCCTCGCCGCGACCGTCAGCGAGATCCATGGTCCCTACTTCGAGACGATCGAGATCGACGACCGGGACACAGATTCCCGAGTCCAGGTCGGCGACAAATTGGTAGTTCAGATGCAGAGCTTCACAAACCCGGTGACCGGGGAGAAGCACGAACCGCACATGGTGCTCGAGGACGGGTTCATCTTCCAGGACGGACAGATCGGCACTACCTCGGTGCTGCGACTCGACGCCGACGGAGTGACATTCGAGCACCCGGGCAACAACGCGTACTACTCACGCGTCGAGTGGTCCAGCGAGAACCGGATGGCGCCCGCCGGAGCGGCCGGCAAGTTCTGACAGGCAGCAGTGCACCGCGATACGGCGGTGGTGGTGCGGCCCAGCCCGGCAGGGCGAGGCGGTGGGGCGTAACGGAGGAGTGCCGATGAGTCAGCCCCCGAGGATCGACACTCCCCGGACGGCCTACAGCGCCCTCGAACGCCGAGCGACGCTCGCCACGGTGGGGATTCTGCTCACCCTTGCCGGGGTGGCGTGGTGGCGCACCATCAGTACTGCGGGCGGCATGGAATCGATGGTTCACGGTTTCGCGTGGGTCGGCACGGCCATGCCCTTCGACATGGGGGCCGCCGTCTTTCTCGCCATGTGGACGACGATGATGGTGGCGATGATGTTTCCGACGATCGCCCCGATCGTCCTGCTGCACCGCCTGGTCATGCGCCGGCAGGCCCGCGGACTCACCCCGACGGTCACCTTTACTGCGGGCTACCTGGCGGTGTGGTCGGCTGCCGGGGTCGTTCCGCTGGCGGTGCTGCTCGGCTTCCGCCGGATCTCACACGGCTCGACATGGGTCGAGGTCGCGGCCGGTGGTGTGCTGGTCATCGCCGGCGGATACCAGTTCACCCGGTGGAAACAGGCGTGTCTGCGGGCCTGCCGCACCCCGCTGACCTTCCTCGCCACCCACGACTTCGGAACCGGTCTGTGGGGCACCTTCCGCGCAGGAAGCGCGCACGGACTCTACTGCCTGGGCTGCTGCTGGGCGTTGATGGCGGTCCTGCTCGTCGTCGGGCTGATGAACCTGACCTGGATGGCGGCGATCGCCGTAATCTTTTTGGCCGAGAAGAACTCCCGCCATGGAGTCGCGCTTACCCGGGTGGTCGGGACCGCCGTGGTCCTGCTCGGGGTCGCCGTCCTCGTCCACCCGGCGCTGCTGCAGTCGCTGTCCCCCATGCCGGAGATGTCCTCGCCGATGTCGGGCATGTGACCAATGCACCGATCCCCGGCGCGATCACACCGGATGACTACGCCACCCGCATCAGCAACGAAGGCATCTACCTCCACGAACTCGAGGACACCATCTGGGCGCAGGGCAACACCCACGTCTCCCACGGCTGCCTGAACCTCAGCCGCACCCACGCCCAAAGGTTCTACGACTTCTCCGTCCCCGGCGACATCGTCGAAGTCCGCAACACCGGCGGCGCGGCGTTGATCCGAACCGACGAGCGGATCACCCCCAGCGACGGCTGCGCAGCACTGCTCAGATATGTGTGAGCGGCACTCGCCCCGGCGGTGTGTACCGTTCGGCCGAGCTCTTACTCCGGTGGGTCGGGCTGCCAGCCGCGAATCTGTGGATCGTCGTCCGCTGGCGGTTCTGGATTGTGCCACTCCTCAGTGTGGGAGGGTCGGTTGCCGCGGACCATTCCCTCGATTTCTTCTCGAGCTCCTCATCCTCGACCGGGCCGTGCTTGCTGCTTCCACGTTCGGGTTCCATGCCGCCGCTCCTACTCGATCGTCTGGGCGATCCTGCTTCCGGGTTCCACGAATCCCGGACCGCGACTCCCGGACCGCGAAACTGCGAGCCCCATTCGCTGACCCATGTGCGACCACCGTCGGATCCGCTCGCGTCGACAGCGTCGGCGACCATGTCGAGATTGATGTCGGTCACCCGATCCGGTCCATTTGGCACCGGGCAGTATCGGTGTCTCATAGCTGGTGCCATCACCTCAGCAAGGGTGATTCTGGAACGCGGTCGGTACCGACCTCGGCAGTCGGTGCCAATCGAGGCCGGTACCGCTTAGCGAGTAGCCGTCTCAGCGAGCGCGTCCCGAAGCTCGCTGACAACACGGTCCTCAAAGGGACCGACCGCTGCTCCCCGGTTGCAAGGTCCTTTACACCGGCAACGCCATCGCGGTCGCCGAGCACCAGGGCAATTCGGGCGTCGGATCGGTCGGCGGTCTTCATCGCGCCTTTGATGCCTCGTCCGCCGTATGCCAGGGGATGCGCTCCTACCTTTTCGTTGCCATCATTGCCGCGTGCTCGGTCCCGACCGACGTGAGTGCGTCGGGTCACGTCGAGCGGGGCGGGAACGGGGAGCCGGGACGCCGCACTGCCGCGGAGGGTGTGGATTGTGGTCATTCCCATCGGTTTTGCACTTCTGCACATCCTCGTCGCACAACAGATCTCCGCGGCCTTCCCAGTAGTCGATCCCGCAGGGTATGCCGCTAACCAAACACGGCGGACGGAAGCGACAACTCTTGGCTTGCATGGCGTGCTTGCCACCGCGTTTCTAAATGCCACCCTTACAGAGGAGGTGTGCTTCCGCAGCCTGCCGCTGATCGTGCAACGGTGATCGACGACTACGGCGTCACTGCAACCGACTTCGTCCCGTCGATGCTCTCCGTGTTTGCGGGGTCGGTGGATCGACAGCAGATCGCGTCCCTGCGGCATGTGTTCGTGATCGGTGGGGCTATTCCCGCCGCCACGGTCCGCGACTTCGCCGAGATTTCGGCGGCCCGCGTCCACAACTGTATGGGCCGACCGAGGCCGCGGTGTCGATCACCTACGCCGACCGCACCCTGCTGCCGGACCTGACCGAGATCGGCCGGCACACCCGTGAGGCCCTTAACGAACTCGACTCCGCCACAACCACATATGAGGGATCCGCATTACCCTGACGGCATCGTCGCCGTGCGCCAGATGATTGCTCGTCTGCGAGACTCTCGTTTCGTTCGCGTGTTTCGGTACCTCAAATCGGGTGTTGCAGATGAGAGGCTAAGTCGAAGATCCGAATAGGCACCCTAGGGTGGGCATATTGTCATCTTGACGCAGATTTCAATCGATCGAATACTTCTCGTACAGGATCGATCCGGCGACCAGCGCCGGGCTTCGCCGGTGTGATCGGAACCATTCATGCCGTCGATTACTCGTGAAGGGACCTGCGTCTCGTGTTGACCCCCGGCGTCGGAAGCGCGGTTTCGATGAACGCGTGTGCACCGGCCATCCGCCCCGCCGACCCCGCCTGTCCTAGCGGCGAGCCGGCGCGCCTTCTCCGAGACGGTCCGCACGGTCGCCGATCACGTTCCACGACGTGGGGATCGGTCGAGGATCAGTACTCGCCCGTCATCTCGGCGGATAGTGGACGGAGCTGAGGCGCGCGATGGCCGACGTCAACCGAGACGCAGCCCGGACCGTGGGCGGGATCGTAGCCGAGCTGGACGCTGCCGGGTTCGCAGGTGCCGAGGAGGTCGGCCGGGGCGGATTCGGTGTCGTATATCGCTGCCTGCAGCGTTCGCTGGGTCGAACCGTCGCGATCAAGGTACTGACGTCGGACCTGGACCCCGAGAACCGCGAGCGCTTCCTGCGCGAGGGGTACGCGATGGGTGGGCTCTCCGGTCACCCAAACATCGTCAATATTCTGCAGGTCGGCGTGACCGACGCCGGTCGGCCGTACATCGTCATGCACTATCACCCGCGCGATTCACTGGCGGTCCAGATCCGCCGAGAAGGTCCGCTGCCCTGGCCGGAGGCGATCAGCATCGGGGTGAAGTTGGCGGGAGCCTTGGAGACGGCGCACCGGACCGGCACACTCCATCGCGACATCAAACCCGCGAACATCCTTCTCACCGACTACGGCGAGCCGCAGCTCACCGATTTCGGCATCGCGCACATCGCCGGCGGGTACGAAACGGCCACCGGCGGGTTCACCGGGTCATTGGCGTTCACCGCGCCGGAAGTGCTCAACGGGGAATCGCCAACCGCGAGATCCGACGTCTACGGACTGGGTGCGACCATTTTTTCGCTGATCGCAGGTAGGGCGGCGTTCGAGCGGAGGACCGGTGAGGAGCTCGTTGCGCAGTTCGTGAGGATCAGCAGCCAGCCGGTGCCGGACCTGCGCGCACAAGGAATCCCGGACGGCGTGTGCGCCGCGATCGAGAGGGCGATGGCGACGAATCCAGCTGCCCGACCGGCGTCCGCCGAGGAGTTCGGACACGAACTTCAAGCTGCTCAGCGGCACATCGGTTTGCGCTCGGACGCGATGGCGCTGGCACCCCTGGAGACCGCTCAGACGACCGAGGCACACCGGTCGGCGTCGGGTACCGATGGATACCGCCGAATCCGGTACGACGGTCCGGGAATCGGTCAGCGTCAGTGGGTCGAACCGACCCAGCAGCTCCAGCCGGATCCTCACCCGTCGGGACCGCCGTTCTGGCCGCCGACAGGCCCGCCGCCCTGGCAGCCGACCGGAGGTCCGGGCATCGACGAGTCCCGCAAGGGTCGGCGCGCGGTCATGACCGTCCTCGCACTGGTCGTCGCGCTGGTGCTGGCCGGCGGCGGGTACCTCGTGTTCAGAGAAACCACCGGCCCCGGCACCGCAGGACCGACCGTCGAGGACGCCGGCGCATCTCCTGCCGTCGAGCCGACTGCAGCGTGGCGACCGGTCAAGGATGCCCGCGTTGCCCGCCAGCAGACGGCAACGACAGTCGCGGACGGGACGATCTGGGTCTTCGGAGGGTTGGACGACAACGGCGTCTCCGCCCGGCAGGAGGGCTACGACCCGGCCATCAACACCTGGAAGGCCGGCCCCGACCTTCCGATCCCGCTCAATCATGCGATGGCCGTCACCTACAACGACGAACCTGTACTGATCGGCGGCTGGAAAGCGGAGGGGCAGAACCTGACCGCTGTCGAATCCGATCGGGTCATGGCCATGCGCGACGGCCGGTGGGTTGACCTGCCCCCGCTGAACGATCCGCGGGTGGCTGGCGCCGCAACCGTTGTCGGCGACAAGATCGTGGTCGCCGGGGGTCAGGCGGACGGCGAACTGGTGGCGACGACCGAGGTGTTCGACGGCACGAAGTGGACGACCGTCTCGCATATCCCCACACCCCGGGAGCATCTGGCCGGGGTGTCGGATGGCACGTACTTCTATGCGATCGGCGGGCGGGACCTGGCATCGGACCAGAACACCGCCGCGGTCGAACGCTACGACCCCGCCTCGGACACGTGGACGACGTTGCCTGCCATGCCCACTCCTCGCGGCGGACTCGGCGCGGCGTTCATCGACGGCCGCATCGTCACGGTCGGTGGCGAACAACCGACCAGCGTGCTGTCGACGGTCGAGGCCTACGACGTGAGTGCGGGGACCTGGTCGCAATTGCCGGCTCTGCGCACACCGCGACACGGGATGGCGGTCGGCGCGGTCGGCAACACGGTGTATGCCGTCGGCGGCGGTATCAAACCGACACACGCCGAATCGACTGCTGTTTCCGAGGCCTTGCAGCTCGCGCCACGCAAGACCCAATGGGCGCCGGCGTGGCGTCCGCTGAAGGATGCGCCGATCGCCCGTCAGCAGACGGCGACGGCGGTCGCGGACGGCACGATCTGGGTGCTCGGCGGCCTCGACAATGCGGGGTCGACCCCGCAGGTCGAAGGGAACGACCCCGCCATCGACACCTGGAAGGCGGGCCCCGACCTTCCGGTCCCCCTCAATCACGCGATGGCCGTCGAGTACGGGGGCGAGTTGGTGGTCCTCGGAGGCTGGGTGCCGAAAGGTCCGAACCTCACAGGGACGACGTCGGACCGGGTGCTCGCGCTTCGGAATGGCAAGTGGGTGGATTTGGCGCCGATGAACGAGACGCGGGCGGCTGGAGCCGCAGCCGTGGTCGGCGACAAGATCGTGGTCGCCGGGGGTCAGGCGGACGGCGAACTGGTGGCGACGACCGAGGTGTTCGACGGCACGAAGTGGACGACCGTCTCGCATATCCCCACACCCCGGGAGCATCTGGCCGGGGTGTCGGATGGCACGTACTTCTATGCGATCGGCGGGCGGGACCTGGCATCGGACCAGAACACCGCCGCGGTCGAACGCTACGACCCCGCCTCGGACACGTGGACGACGTTGCCTGCCATGCCCACTCCTCGCGGCGGACTCGGCGCGGCGTTCATCGACGGCCGCATCGTCACGGTCGGTGGCGAACAACCGACCAAGGTGCTGTCGACGGTCGAGGCCTACGACGTGAGTGCGGGGACCTGGTCACCATTGCCGCCCATGCCCACGGGGGCTCACGGGATGTCCGTCGCGACGGTCGGTCACACCGTCTACGCCATCGCCGGTGCACTACGGCCCACCCACGCGGAGTCCACCGCGACTGCACAGGCACTGGATTTCTGGTGATGACATACGGTGCCCATATAACACACGCAAAGAGCGTTCTGCGGCACTGAGGTATCGATTTGCGACTACGTGTTCCCAACCGGTGATCCTCCGATCCGGAACGCGAGAAACGGCGGGCCGCAACGGTGAACACGCCCCCACAGGCACTTTCCCGAAGGGCGGGGTTCGATGATGATGATCGTTGTTGCACAACCGGAATTGCGAAGTTTCGCAATGGCCTTGAACCGATTTCCGGTTTCACCGATCAGTCGACTCACGAGAGTGCTGGCTGTAACGCCAACCTGCCCGCCACGCGCGTCGTCAGATCCGTCCCGGCGCTCGGGGGCACGCTCGCACACCGGTCGGGCAGGCGATTGCCATCCACGCACTGGCCGGCCGACAGCGGCCGAGTCATGACCGGCGATATCACCTAGGGGTAAGAATATGCAGCCCTGATGATGAATGTTCCCTCGACACCGAGACCAAACTTTTTAAGAAGTCCCCTGAACTGGTAGCAACGACCTCGCAGGAGGACCACTCACTATTGATCGAATCCACCGGGAGGTGCGATGCTCCACCGCAACGAGAACGCTCGGCCCGATTCGGTCCCCGGCAAGCCGTCGTCGCGACGGGTAACTGCCGTCAGCGGCGCCGACACTCCCTGCCTGCTGTACACGAACGGCGGGCGCCGAAGGCGTCTGGCGCTTTCGGTCGGCGAGCCGCGCGTGGTTCTCGGGCGCAGCCCACAGGCCGACGTGGCGATAACTTCGGATCCGTCGGTGTCGCGGGTGCATGCCGTCATCGAATGGACTGGCGGACATTGGACGATCATCGACGGCGGGCTGTCCCTCAACGGCACCTACGTCAATGGCCGACTTCTCGTCGGCCGGCGCAGGCTGCGGCCGGGCGACCCCATCCGGATCGGCACGTCGCTAGTGACCTACCACGCCGCCGACGAAATCGCGGAGGTCGACACCGGCGGACCGGCCGACCCACCACTGCATGCGGTGACAGACGCGGAGCGGAGCGTCCTCGACACACTGTGCCGCCCATACAAACGCCCCACTCCTCTCGCCGTTCCGCCGTCCAACTCGCAGATCGCCGCGGAGTTGCACCTCTCCGACGCCACGGTCAAAACCCATCTGCGCGCATTGTTCGCCAAATTCGGGGTCGAGGACCTTCCGCAGAATCAGAAACGGGCACGGCTGGCCGAGCTAGTCCTCCGCAGCCGTCTTGTCACCAAACGCACGCGCTGATTCGTCCACGACCCGACGCCTACAAGTTTGACGCTGTCCCAGTGATCTTGCAGGGGCTCCCGGTACAGGCGGGCGAACCCTTCTCTTCGACAACGCGGGCGAAGGCCCTATAGCTGGGCTTCACCTCCCGGCCGCAGATTGCGGCTTGGGTCGTCGAACACCGACGACACTGATCACGGGGACAACCTCGACACCCAGCAAACTGCATCCCCTACGTCAACCACAGCATCGTCGCCGACGCTGGCCTGAGCCGAATTCGGGCCTTACCAGGTCCACAACCGACCAACGCCATTCCGCGGTCACCGCGGGGGCTGGTCCCGCCACACTCGTTCACTGCAGACCGTGCACCTCACTTTTGAACCGGCAGAGTCAGAAGCTGATTACACACGCTCGCACGCGTCAAATAGCGGTGTGTCGCTTGCCAGGCGATGGGACCACCTCGTTGGGTGGCACTCGGCGACCATCGCCAACGCGACATCGCGACGGCGGCGCATCGGATTCTCGCCGGTGACGAGTTCGGCGACGATCGCCCAGTCGTAGAAGCTCGATACCGCGGCCAGCACTCGCGATCATGCGTGAGGTCGACCCAGAAACCGGCACCATGCCCAATGCCACGGCGTGGCTGATCTTCGAACCAGAACTACTGGACGAAATTCGGGATCTTCGGCATCACCCCGGGCCCCTGGCGAGGATCATCCGACCCGTGCTGAAAAGCCCGAAGTCGAGCGTGCTGGGGCCGATCGACACCGCGCCGTATTATGCGCTCGATGTCCAGGCCAGCGCCCTCGGCACCGTGGGCGGCCCGCAGACCGACGCACTCGGGCGCGCGCTGGACACCGAAGGCAACATCATTCCGGGCCTGTACGCCGCCGGCAACGCAGCCGCGCACCCACTAAAGGGGTTCTACGGAGGCGCCGGAGGGACGATCTCCCTCGGGCTGGTCTTCGGCTACCTGTCGGAAGCATCGGCCGACCCGCTCGAGCCCATGTGCGTGCGACGACCGCCGAAATTCAATACTTCCAAAGCAGAAGCAATTGGCTGACGGGCGCCGCAACCGGACCCGCTACCTACTTCGACCTGAAAAACGAGCGCCCCGGTGAGCATGATTCGGCCGTTGTCGGCCGGTCGGGATTGGGTTGGCCACTGACTCCCCCGATCGGTGCCTCTCACGCTGCCAGGGTGCTGATCTTGACCAGGTTGTGCGCCAGGACCCCGTGGCCGACCCAGATCTTGGCGCCTTCGGTGCCGTCGATGCGGGTGCGGTCCCAGCCGTATCCGCGGTTGAGGGCGCTGATTCTGCCTTCGACTCCGGTGCGCCACTTGATTGTTCGTCGGAACGCTGGGCGGTGTTCCTCGGCTCGCCGGCCAGCCGAGGGTTTGCCCTTGCGGGGGATCACCACGTTGCGCACACCGAGGTCGCGGAGGTCGTCCTCGATGGCATTCTCGCCGTAGCCGCGGTCGACGGTGACCGTGCGTGGTGGCCGGCCGGCGCGTGTGCGGACCCGATCCACAGCTGGGGCCAGCTGGGGTGCGTCGGCCGGGTTGCCGCGTTCGACGTTGTGGTCCACGGTCACGCCGTCGTCGCCTTCGACGAGCTGGGCCTTGTGGCCGAACTCGCCCGGTTTGCCGAGCCGTCCCTTGGCGATGGGCCGGGCGTCGAGGTCGTGCAGGCTGACCCGCCGGGTAGCTCCGTCCGGGGTCTGCCCGGCCAGCCGCTGTCGGGTCTGCGCGGTAGACGTTTCCGAAAGAGCCGGTCGGGTATTCCGTCCGAAGGACGAGGAGGTCTGAAGAAATGCCTGTTTGGGGATGGATCCTGATCGCGGTCATCGTCGTGATCGCCGTACTGGCGGTCATCGTTGCACGCTCGGTCAGCAGTCGTCAGCGGACGGAACGGCTGAGGGGACGGTTTGGTCCCGAATACGAGCGAACTGTGGGAGAGGTCGGCAAC
Organism: Rhodococcus sp. IEGM 27; assembly: GCF_033142305.1. Taxonomy (NCBI): domain Bacteria; kingdom Bacillati; phylum Actinomycetota; class Actinomycetes; order Mycobacteriales; family Nocardiaceae; genus Rhodococcus; species Rhodococcus sp. IEGM 27. Next base: position 28,571 of record NZ_JAWLSG010000007.1, read on the forward strand.
CTAGACGCCGCGGAAGACGAGCTCGCCGCGCGCGAACGAAAGCGGAAGAAGCTCGATATCGTCGCGTTGACGCCCGAGGCGCACGCGAAGTACGCCGACTCGTGGCGGACGGTGCAGATCGAGTTCGTCGACAATCCGTCGAGCGCGGTGGGCGCTGCGGACAAGCTCGTCATCCAGGTCATGCGCGAGCGCGGCTACCCGATCGACGACTTCGATCAGCGGGCGGCCGACATTTCGGTCGACCATCCGGAGGTCGTCGAAAACTACCGAACTGCGCACGGCATCTACTTAGCGCAGGAGCAGGGCGGCGTCGGTACCGAGGAACAGCGCGAGGCTTTTGTGCACTACCGGGCGCTCTTCGAGAAATTGCTCGAGACGGATGAGAACAAAGACAAGTCAAAGGAGGCGCGCGCATGACCACCCAGGATCAGCAACCCGAGGGCATCGGCTCGACCAGGGGGGTCGAATCATCGACCGAGACCGCCGGTTCGGGCGAGACTGTGTCCTCGACCGAGACCGCCGGTTCGGGCGAGACTGTGTCCTCGACCGGGGCAACCGGTTCGTCGACTGTGGGGACTTCCCCGTCGGCTGAGGGGACCCATTCATCGACCGAGGCAACCGAATCATCGTCCCGGCAATCGCTTTTCGATGAGGACGAGCTATCGGTCCTCCGCTCGCGTTGGGACGAGGTTCAGGCGGGCTTCGTCGATGATCCCAGAGAGTGCGTTCAGAAGGCCGATGGTCTCGTGTCGGACGTCGTCGACCGACTCACGACCGGCTTCTCGGAGGCCCGTTCGCGGCTCGACGAGCAGTGGGCGCGGGGCGAAGAGGGCTCTACGGAGGATCTTCGTATCGCACTCAAGCGCTACCGCGAATTCTTTCAGCGGCTGCTCGCGCTCTGAGGAGCAAAGAGCCGGGACAACGAGCTGCGGAGTGACCTCGAGACCACTTCAACCTGCCGCGGTCTGTCCAACTGCGTTTACTTGTGCTGGTCGTGTCCACCGGCGTGCGGGGCCGGGGCGCCGGAAAGGCCCCGACCACCTCGCCGAAGAAACCGCCGATAACGGAGATATGTCAACCGAAACCTTGAAGCGATTGCGCACCAGCACTTTTGAATCACGCCAATGTGCTGACGACGCCGGGCGCAGAGCCCGATCCCCGGCAAGTGCGACCTGATACGGCAAGTACGACCTGATACACAGTGGAGGCTGACCATGCAGACATTTCGGACAGCATTCGCAGGTTCGTGTCGTAGGGTCACGCAGATCATCCGGGCCGGCTCTGTCCGGCCTCGCTCGCCACATCTGGTTCGGCAGAGAGAATCTACGATCAGCAATCCACACCGCGTTGGAACATCACCGAGAACCGATAATCTTCGCCACGCAGCTGCTGGCACGGCCTGGGTACTTTCGTTCGCCTACTTGTTCGCGGAGATGTTCACCGCGGCGGCGTGGAGCACGCCTTACAGCTTCGCGCAGGACTCGATCAGCTCCCTGGGCGTGACGACCTGCGAAGTCGGATCCTGCTCACCGATGCACGACGTCATGAATTCGGCGTTCTTCGCGCTCGGGGTGCTCACCCTCCTCGGTGCACTGTTTCTTCATCGGCACATACGAAGTGGCCGGGAGAAGAAGTGGATACTCTCGCTTGCCGTGATCATCGCGGTCAGCACCGCTGCCACCGGTCTGTTTCCGGCGAACGATGGAACGATCATCCACTGGTCGGCCGTGTTGCCGGGCTTCGTGGCGCGCCACGTGGTGCTCGTGCTCATCGCCTGGCATATGTGGCACGAGAAGCGGCTGGTCGCCCTGTGGTCCGCACTGTGCGCACTCGTGGGCCTGGTCGGCGCCGGCCTCATGCTGGGACAGGCGCTGCATTTCGGCCTGGGGGAGCGTCTCGCTCTCTACCCGTTACCGATGTGGATGGCCGTGACCGGCATGGCGGTACTGATGGGGCTGGCACGCCGCACGGTGTTCCGCAATGTCGAGTTCTCGCTGCGCAGTTTCCGCCCGCGCACCGCCACCTCACGGCCGAGAAGGTCCGCGGTTACGGCACCTCGGTGCTCGATCGAATGGCAGCCACGAACCATTGGCGTGGACTCGTCCGAGACACGCGCGTAGCCGATCAGCATGCGTCGAAATACCTTTGTAGAGGTTTTTCGACATAATTTCTCGGGTCTTGAACAGGTTGCCGATCAGGCCCTGCGGTGTCCAGTTGATCATCGCGATGGTGCCGCCGGGCCCGCAGACCAGCATCTCGTCGACGGTCTGCCGATGGTGCGGCGCGAACATTGCTCCGACGACCGAGATGACGACGTCGAAGCTGTCGTCCTGGAACAGGGGCGGCGATCGCTCGCCCGGCGACGAAAAGCCCGACCACGGGCATGTCCGCAACATCACCGACGTCCCCCGACATCAAGCACGGATCGTCGTCACCCTCCGCGAGGGCGCACACCACCTGGTGTGACCGTCGAGGCGGCGGTCGTCGTTCTCTGGACCGCGGCGTCGGCTGACGCGCACACTTGTCATGGTGAGAAGCAAACGGCGCCTCCCCTCTGCTCGCCTCTTGCTGTCGGAGGGGGAGCCCTCACCTCGAGTGTCCGGCGCGGCGTTGACCGGGCTGCGAATTCTGGTGGGACTGGAATGGTTGTACAACGTCGCGTGGAAGACACCGCCGGACTTCGGCCGCGACAGTGGCGGCGGCTTGTACGGATTCACCGGCGCGGCCGTCGAGCATCCGGTGTTTCCGCCGTTCAGCTGGCTGGTCGAGCACGTGGTGCTTCCGAATTTCCTGGTGTTCGCGTGGCTGACGCTGGTGGTCGAAACCGTGCTCGCGGTGCTGTTGCTCACCGGGACACTGGTCCGTATCGCCGCGCTGCTGGGGATCGGGCAGTCCCTGGCCATCTGTTTCTCGGTTGCCGAGGCACCGAACGAATGGCCATGGAGCTATTTCATGCTCATCGGCATCCATGTCGTCCTGCTGTGCACGTGGTCGACCCGATATTTCGCCGTCGACGAGGTACGTGCCCAGTCCCCTCGAGGGAGCGGTCCCCGCGCCGCGGCATCGCTGCTGCGGACCTGGGGCATCGTCTTGGCGGTCCTCGGCGTCGCCGCCGTGATCGCCTCCTTCCAGACCGACCGGTGGGCCTCAATCGGCGGTCTGGTGGGTTACGAAGACCTGGAAGTAGGACTGGGCACCTACAACCTTGCGGGCGCGCTGGCGGTACTCGTGGTGGCGGCCTGCGCGCTCGCCGGCGCGATCCTCGTCCGCCGCGAGCTCGCCCTCGCCGGCGCCGTTCTGGCGTTCCTGGCCGCCGCCAGCATCTACATCCAGTCCGGCCGCACGGACGTGTGGCTGGGCGGCACGAACACCAGTGCCGCGGTGTTCCTGTGCGCCGCACTCGTCGGTGCCGCGACGGGGCGCCTGCTCGGTCGAACAGGTCCGCTCGGCCGATCCGCCCCGAAACTCCTGCGCCGCGGCCGATACTGAAAATGCCGCATCCCGGTGACTACTGATCGCCGATCCGAGCCCACGTCCCGATGGAGGACCCGATGATTCCCCACGAAGCGGTCAACCAGGTCACCGAAATCGCCAGCCGGAACGCCGAACGGGTGGACACCGAGGGTGTCTTTCCCACCGAGACGGTGGCCGCACTCCGCGACAGCGGACTCCTGGGATTGGTGTTGCCCGAGGACGTCGGCGGCTCGGGCTGCGGGCCGGTGGAGTTCACCGAGGTCCTCAGTGCGCTGGCCTCGGCATGCGGATCGACCGCCATGATCTATTTGATGCACGCCGCCGCCGCGGTCACCCTCGCGCAGGCACCACCACCGGGAATGCCCGACCTGCTCACCGGCATGGCGAAAGGGTCGGTGCTGGGCACCCTGGCGTTCAGCGAGAAGGGCTCCCGGTCCCATTTCTGGGCGCCGGTCTCGTCCGCCTCCGCGAACGGTGACACCGTCTCCGTGCAGGCCGACAAGAGCTGGGTCACCTCCGCCGGCTACGCCGATGTCTATGTGGTCTCGGCGGGCTCTGCTTCCGGAACCGCGGGCGAGGTCGACCTGTATGCGATGGGCAAGGACGCGCCGGGTCTGACGGTGGCCGGCCCGTGGATCGGGATGGGGCTGCGGGGCAACGCATCGGCACCGATGACAATCGACGCATCGTTCCCGGTTGCTCAGCGCCTCGGGGACCAGGGCGCCGGTTTCGGCATGATGATGAATACGGTGCTTCCCTGGTTCAACCTCGGCAACGCCGCTGTCTCGCTCGGCCTGTCCGCAGCAGCCAACACCGCCGCACTCTCGCATGTCGGCAGCGCTCGCCTCGAGCACCAGAACGAAGCACTCTCGGCGCTACCGACCATCCGCGCCCAGATCGCGAAGATGGGCATCAGCCTCGCGGCCCAGCAAGCCTTCCTCGCGCATGCAGCGCGCAGCGTCAGCGCCCCGGACGAGACGACGATGCTCAATGTTCTCGCCGTCAAGGCGTCGGCCAACGACGCCGCCTTGACGATCACCGACACGGCCATGCGGGTCTGCGGCGGTGCCGCCTTCTCCAAACACCTTCCGATCGAACGCGCCTTCCGCGACGCCCGCGCCGGGTCGGTGATGGCCCCCACCGCGGACGTGCTCTACGACTTCTACGGCAAGGCCGTCGCCGGCCTGCCGCTCTTCTGAGAGGGAGCGCAATGACCAGACCACTGATCGTCGGTGCCGTCGCCTACACCCCCAACGTGGTTCCCATCTGGGAGGGAATCCGCGACTACTTCCGCGACACCGACGCCGAAACGGATTTCGTGCTCTACTCCAACTACGGCCGCCAAGTCGAAGCACTGATCGCCGGCCACGTCGACATCGCCTGGAACACCAACCTCGCCTACGTGCGCACCATCATGCAGACCGACGGCCACGCCACACCGCTGGCGCAACGCGACACCGACACCACCTTCAGCACCGTGTTCGTGGCCCCACCCGGCAGTTCCATCACCGGACCCGGCGAGTTCGCCGGGACACGCCTGGCCCTGGGATCGGCCGACTCCGCACACGCGGCGATCCTGCCGCTGCACTACCTCGCCCAGGCTGGGGTCCCACCCACCGAGCTGTCGATCACCCGATTCGACAGCGACATCGGCAAACACGGCGATACCGGCCGCAGCGAACTCGACGCGGTCGCTGCGGTACTGGCCGGCGAAGCAGACGTCGCCGCGATCGGAATCGGCACCTGGAACGCGATGGGCACCGGCGATCTGATGCCCGGCGCCCTCGAGGCGGTCTGGCAGACACCCGAGTACTGCCACTGCATGTTCACCGCCATGGACACCCTGCCCGCCGACCGCTACACACCGTGGGTCGAGACACTCCTCGACATGGATTGGGACATCCCCGAACACCGCAAGATCCTCGAACTAGAGGGACTACACCACTGGGTGCGGCCACACCTGGACGGATACGAGACCCTGTTCGCGGCAGTGGAGGAACAAGGCGTCGATCCACGATGGTGATCCTGGACCTGATGCGACTGATGACCGGACTCCCCGACGGGGGCACCGGTGAGGTCGCGATCGGGTCCGCCGAGGATCTCGTCCTCGCCAGGCGATGGTGCGCACACAGTGGCAACACCATCGTCCGGGAGGACGTCGACGCCGCCGACACCGGGACGCTTCTCGTGCGGCGCGGGCACGCCCCCGACCCGCGCGAGGCGCTCGGTTCCGACCGAATGCCGGGCGCACGGCTGTGGCTGTACACCAACTTTCACTGCAACCTCGCCTGCGACTACTGCTGCGTCTCCTCGTCCCCGCACGCGCCCCGCCGTGAACTCGGTGTGGAGCGGATCGCCCGGCTGGTCGCCGAAGCAGCCGAGTGGGGTGTCGGCGAGATCTACCTGACCGGGGGTGAACCGTTTCTGCTCCCCGACATCGACAAGATCGTGCGAACCTGCATGGACGTGTTACCGACGACGGTGCTGACCAACGCGATGGTATTCAAGGGACGCGGGCTGCGAGCACTCGAATCGCTACCCCGCGAGGGTCTGGCCCTGCAGATCAGCCTCGACTCCGCCACACCCGACCTGCACGACTCGCACCGCGGAACCGGAAGCTGGGCCAAAGCGGTCGCCGGCATCCGGCTGGCCCGGAGCCTGGGTTTCCGGGTACGGATCGCGGCCACCATCGCCTCCCCTGGTCCGGGAACGATCACCGAGCTACACGACTTCTGCGATCAGCTCGGCATCGAACGCCACGACCAGCTGATCAGGCCGATCGCCCGCCAAGGTGCCGCGGTCAAAGGACTTGTCATGACCACAGAATCGCTCGTCCCCGAGGTCACCGTCACCGCCGACGGCATCTACTGGCACCCCGTCGCCGCGACCGACGACCACGCACTCGTCACCCGCCAGATCGAGCCGCTCCGCCCCGCCCTCGACGAGATCTACCAACGGTTCACCCGGCAATGGGCGGTCGCCGCCACCGCCGCCGCACTCTTCCCCTGCGCCTAGAACGGGCAGCGGTCCGTCGAAATTCGGTAGCAACCGCGCGAACCCGAAACGCAAATTGGCCCGGAACGGGTTGCCCAGATCAGATCACGGGTGCGCCGGTATTTCCTGGCCACGCAGCCACGAGATGTTCCGTGCTGGCGTGCAGCTGGTTGAATCCATCGACGACCAGGGCCAAGAAATCGCCCGGCCGCTGGGTCGGTGCGGTATCCCCGGCGTCTGCTTGACCGGTGCGCAGCAGCGTCTCCGTGGCCAGAGGCAGGTGTGTGTGGGTTACTGGATGGGTCGTCCCGGCCGCAAGTGTGTCCGTTTTGTCCGTTATCTACCGCGACAATAAGGATGCGCCGTAACCGGTGCCGGCGCGGGATTGGGCCCGGTGCCGAAACATCACCGGTCAAGCCTACAGTTCCGCAGTTCGCTCGAGATCGTATTCCTCGCGGAGCTTCTCGACCGACTGGACTGCCGCAGAGGCCCGCAACCGCTCTGCACGCTAACCGCTTCGACACGCTCAGTGCGCCGGCCGATGACCGGGCGGTGTTCACCGCGATCGTGTACGTGCTCACCGGCGGATGTGCGTGGCGGCACCTGCCGCCCTCGTTCGGGGTCACGGTTCCTACTGCGCACCGGCGATTCACCGGGTGGGTGGCAGCCGGGGTGTTCGAGAAACTGCATTGTGAGGTGCTCGACCAACTCGGTAGTGCGGGCGAACTCGACTGGACGGCAGCCATCCTGGACGCGGTGAGCGTCCGGGCAAAAAAGATATCCCAGGAGCTCGGGTGTCAAGCGGCGGCCTTCGCGACGTGATGCGACCACGCGGTGGTTTCGTCCTAGTGGGTGCGGGTCTCGAGGCACCCGTGCAGGATGCCGACGAGCCGGTTCGCCAGCTGCCGCAGGGCGGAACCGTGATCGAGACCGCGGTCTCGTTGTTTGTCGTAGTAGGCGCGGGCACCAGGTGACGCTTGCAGGGCCGAGAACGCCTGAGAGTTCAGCGCATCGACGAGCCGGTCGTTGTGCACGAACCGAGCTGCGACCACCTTCTTCTTGCCGGAGGCGCGGGTGATAGGACTGTGGCGGCATAGTTCTTGCGGGCCTTCGCGGTGGCATACCGTTTGGGGTCGTCGCCGAACTCGCCGAGGACCCGGGGGCCGAGCGACGGTCCCATCCCGGGTTGGGACAGGATGATCTCAGCGTCTTCGGTGTCGGCCAAAATGCGGATCGACCTGACCCTGCAGCGCCTTGATCTCCGTGTTCAGGGTGGTCAGTATCGCCACGGTAGAGCGGACGGTCGCCGCGTCTCAGTCGTGCCGCCGAAGCCGGGTCGGACCGGATAGTCGCGTCGACGATCCCGGGATGACCCCCATCCGGGGAGCCGACGCCGTTATCGGACCACGAGGCCGCAGAGAATTGTAGTTGTTCACACGACCGACCGAAGCCGAAACGCAGCTGTCATTTTCTGCACACCTTGCACATCGAACGGGCTCTGGCATAGTCACTTTGACGTTGACGACACACCGAAGGCAGACCAGGATCATGCGACAACCGGGCTGCGGCGCCCCGCGGCGCGACCCGACCAAGGTCGCTACTCGGCCGTCCTTACCCGCACATTTCCGAGGTACTCGCCGCAAGTAGTTTCGATACAAGGAGTCGCACGTGGGCGCTGCACAGATCGTGTTCTTAATCGGCCTTGCCTCTCTGATCGTGGCCATGGCGCTCCGCAAGAACGTCATGATCCCCGCGGTACTGGCGACATTTGCGACTGCACTGGCGTACAGCGGCAGCGTCCCGAATGCCGTCATGTCGGTGTTCCGGGCCACCATCACTTCCGGCACCGCACTGTTCGAGATCTTCATCGTCATCGCCTCGGTGACCTCGATGCTCGCAGCGATGCGGGCGATCGGTTCCGATGAGGTGATGGTGCGCCCGGTCAGCCGGTGGATGGTCAATGGTCGCGTCGCGTACATCGTGCTGTTCGTCTTCACCTATTTTCTGTCGCTGTTCTTCTGGCCGACCCCGGCTTTGGCCCTGATCGGTGCGGTCCTACTTCCTGCCGCGATCAAGGTGGGTCTGCCACCGCTCGGAGCTGCGGTGGTTCTCGCTATCTCCGGCCAGGGGATGTCGATCGCCTCCGATTACGTGATTGGTCTTGCGCCGTCGATTTCCGCGAGCGGCGCTGGCGTTCCCGCCGACGACATCGCCGACCGTGCCCTGGTGATCTCATTGATCGTCGGTATCACCGCGGCAGTGCTCGCCTACTTCCTGACCGTCCGCCGCAGGATGCGTACGGAGGCAGTGCCGGGCACCGACCCCATCGGTGGAACTGTGCGTCCCTCAGGTGGTGTCGGTGGCACGCCTACCGGTTTCACGCCGGGCCCGCACGTCGCGGTTTCGCCCACGGCCACGGACGTGCTCGATGAGGAACTGCCCGGCTTCGAGGACGACGGAACGAGAATCACCGATCTTCCGACACTGACCCGTGTGTGGGTGATCGGCGTGCCCGCCGCGTTCATCGCCGTCCTGGCGTACATGTTGATCGGTCGTTTCACCGACCTCGTCCCCTGGGAGGACGGCGCGGGCGCGTCCCTGGTGGGAGGCACGGCAATCATCCTGATGGCGCTCGTGACCGTCACCTCACGACGCTCCGAGGCTCTCGAATTCTGCGCCACCCACTTCATCGATGGTCTGTCGTACGCATTCAAGGCAATGGGAATCATCCTTCCCGTGGCGGGTTTCGTGTACATCGGCATTCCCGACTATTCGGGCGCCATTCTCGGACTCGCCGACGACACCGCCGGTCCAGCCTTCCTTTTCGACACCGTAGAACGGGTGCAGCCATACATCCCCGACAACGGCGTATTCGTCGCGCTCAGCATGCTCTTCATCGGTATGGCGGTCGGTCTCGACGGTTCGGGGTGGGCCGGCTTACCCCTCACCGGTGGACTGGCTGCCGCACTGGCCCCGCAGTCCGGGATGGACACCGCTACATTGGCGGCCATCGCCCAGAACGGCGCCACGTGGACGGGTGGGGGAACCCTCGTGATCTGGTCATCGCTGGTGGTGGTCGCCGGATTCTGCCGGATACCGGTTGCCGAACTGGTCCGCCACCTCGTCGTCCCGGTGATGGCCGGACTGCTGTTGGCTACCGGAGCCGCCGTCGTCATCTGGTAGCGGCTCGCCGAACAAGGTTTCCGTACACAATCCCTGACATGGAAGGACACTACGAATGAGCTCGGTCCCGTTCCGCTACGACCCCGCCCGGTGCGCACTGGTCGTCATCGACATGCAGAACGATTTCTGCTCTCCCGACGGATCGCTGGCACAGAAGGGCTTCGACGTGGCCGCCCCGGTGGCGATGGCTCCGCGACTGGACCACCTCGTCGCGTCCGCGCGCACGGCCGGGGTCCAGGTGATCTTCGTGCGTACCCTGCACGACGAAACCACCGATACACCCCAGTGGCTCGGCCGCGTGGGTGAGGGACCGGACGCGTCACGCACCGGAATCACCTGCCGCACAGGAACGCCTGGGGCAGATTACTACGCCGCTGCTCCGCGGGAAGGCGACGTGGTGATCACGAAGAATCGGTTCAGCGCATTCGTCGGCACCAACCTCGACCTCACCCTGCGTTCCCTCGGCATCGATTCCCTGCTTTTCACCGGCGTCGCCACCGAGGTGTGTGTCGAGTCGAGTCTGCGTAGCGCGTTGTTTCACGAATACTGGGTCTCGCTCGTCGAAGACTGCGCTGCCACCTACAGCCGAACAGCCCACGACGCTTCGGTGTCCGTCGTCGCACAGAACTTCGGCACCGTGATCACCGCCGAGAAGCTCGAGTCGTTCTGGACCGCACTACCAGCATCGTGAAGTGCTCCGGCGGCGACCCGCGATGTCGGCCGGCACGACACCCGCAGCGACGGCTGCCCCGACTCTCGAACCTCTCACGCAGCCCCATCGCTCGACAGGCTCGGAATTGAAGCGGGTCAGGGGGTCCGGTGCGGGGCGTCGAAACGGATCGACCACAACCTCGTGACCGTCGATCGTCAAGGTCAGTCGTTAGGGAAGCTCCGCACTCGCACTCGGGCACAGGGCCCAGGGCCCAGGGCCCAGGCTGACGATTAGTGGCTCGATCCCATCGGCAGCGTTGCGGTCACCACGGCGGCCGAACCGGAAATGGTCAACACCGTGCTACCTGTTGGTTGCGGCGATCCCGTCGCGGAGTTGGCGCGATCTCAACCTACGAAACGAAGGATTTGCCTAGCTGCGCGAATCTCGGCCCCGGTCAGCCCTTTCGGGCGACTGGGGCCGTTCCAACTTATGTGGAGCCAGATGTTTTGCTCTCAGCCCATCGAACGAGATCGATTCGGCCACCTGAGAATTACGTGTTTCGTGGTCGTATACATGGTGCTCCCAGGGCGTGGGCTGACAGACAGCCGATGTTGGTGATCCGCACCGGCATCTACGCATGGTCAATGAATCAGACTTCGCGGGGGTCTTCGCATGAGTCAGCAGGAGAAGCAACGGCGACTGTGAGCTCAATCTCGACGGGCGCTCCGGACGGCAGAGCGTACACACCGATCGCACTGCGAACCGGCAGCGCGTCGAGTTCCAGGTAGTCGACCAGCACGTCGGAAGCACCGTCGGCCACCGCGGACAACTCGCGGAAGTCCGGGGCACACGCGACGAAGACGCTCATGCGAAGGCATCGCGAGATCGCTGCCGTGCCGCCTACCGCCGCGGCGACGGCGTCGATCGCGTTTCTCGCCGCCAACGCGGCCGCCTCCCGGGCCAGCGGGATGTCCAGGTCTCGTCCGACGACACCGGTAACCGTGAGCACACCGTCGCGGCGTGGTGTCATCCCGGCGCTGTAGGCGATCCCGTCGTGCACGACGGCGGAAATATAGCGGCCCTGGGGTCGTGGGGCTGTGGGGACGGATTCCAGCTCAGACACCGAGTGCGATTCCTTCCTGGCGGGGATCGGCGGCGCCGGAGAGCAGGCCGCGCGCCGCGTCGAGGGAGATGATCTGCGCGCTCCCACCGGCGGCCCACGGACCCTGCAGTGCGACGTCGTGACCCAGGTGCTCCAACTCCGTGCGCACTTCCTCCGGAATGCGGGATTCGCACCGCAGTTCCGCGGGGCGACCGACCACATCGGCGTCGCTGCCGGGGAAGACCGTGAAGCGAGGTGCCGCGACGGCCTCCGCCGGGTCGAGTCCGTGATCGAGCAGGTGTGAGATCAGTTGCATGTTCCATTGCACCTGCCCGTCCCCGCCCGGGGTGTTTCCGACGTGCAGGAGATTCCCGGACGTATCGGTGATCACCCACGCGTTGAGGGTGTGCAGCGGTTTACGCCGCGGCGCCGCGGCATTGGGATGCCCCGGGATCAGATAGGCCCCGCGGCCGAATCGGTTGTTCAGCACCACTCCGCTGCCGGGGACGGTCATCTTGGCGCCGAACGTGAAGGCGAGCGAGTGGATGAAACTGACCGCGCGGCCGTCGGAGTCCACCGCGACGGTCGAGGTGGTATCACCGGCGCTCACGCTGAAGGCGCCCGACGACGCCCGGCGGCCGTCCAGCCGGTCTCTCGCCGCCCCGATCGCGACCGGCTCGAGCACGGCCTTCCACCGGTCGTTGCCGGCGCCGCAGGTCGCGAACCGATCCTCGAAGGACATACGGGCCGCTCGCGCCATGCGATCGACGGCCGGAGCGGTGAGCCACGGGGAGAAGCCGACGACGCCGTCGTTCAGCGCCGCCTGCTGCAGCACCATCCATCCGGGGGTGGGCAGGGGCGTCTGGTGAACGACCGCGCCGGCGTAGTGCCCGCTGATCGCGGACTCCCGTCGCACGTCGGCGCCTGCCGACCACTCGTCACCGCCGAACGGCGCCCCACCGGCGCGGAGCGCGTCGACCGCCTGCTGAGCGAACGCGCCGGTGTAGAAACTGTGCACGTCGCGCGCCAGTGCCTCGATGGTCCGGGCCAGGTCGCGCTGCGGCAGCCGCTCCCCTACCTGCGGCAACCGGCCGTCCGGGAGGTACACCGCACGCAGTCCGGGGTCGGCGGCGATCGCGGTCTGCGCTTCTCTCACGTCGTCACGCGTCTTGGCCGAGCAGGGAAGCCCCTTCTCCGCCGCGCGCACCGCCGGTGCCCAGAGGTCCGTCAGCGAGCGGGTGGCACCACCCGCGTGCAACGCGCCGAGGGCCGCCGGCGCTCCGGGAACCGCCACCGCCAGCGCCCCGTCAAGGGGAATTGACCGCAGACCACGTTCGGTGTAGAAGTCCACGTCACCGCCGTCGGGCCCGAAACCGCTGCCCCCGACCGTCCACACCGATCCGTCCGGTTCGCGGACGACGGCGAACGCGTCACCGCCGATCCCGCACTGTCCCGGCAACGTCAGCCAGGTCACCGCGGCCATGGCCAGCGTCGCGTCGATGGCGTTGCCGCCGTCGGCCAGAACGCGTGCACCTACCGTGCTCGCCGCGGGATGACTGGACGAGACCATGCCGTCGGCGGAGAGAGTGGACGGTCGGGGGTTCACTTCATGCACCCCCGCGCGGCCCGCCGGCGCGGGATGGAGCTGGTGTCGTCGGGGTCGATGCCGACGAAGATTTCGCCGTCACGTTCTTCGACCGGGTAGGTCTTGATGGCCACCGTCGCAGGCGGGCACACCGGTTCCCCGGTCTCGAGATCGAATACACTTCCGTGGCAGGAGCATCCGATGCCGTCGTCGACGAGTTTCCCGGACGAGAGCAGGCAGTCCAGGTGTGTGCAGTAGTTGGACGTGGCGTAGGCCTTCCCGTTCAGGCGGGCCACCGCGAATTCGTGTTCACCGGCGAAGAAGCGGCGCACGATGCCTTCGGAAACCTGTCCGGAGCGCGCAACGCGAGTGAATTCCATGGTCTTCTCCCTCTGTCGACAGGTAGGTCTCAGGCCGAAGGGCTGAGGTAGACGGTCTTTTCGGCTTGGTAGAACTGCATCATCGAGTCACCCGCCTGTTCCTTGTGGGTCTGCGTGCTCGAGGCCTTGAATCCGCCGAACGGGGCGTTCATGCTCATGCCGGTGGTGGGCTGGTTGATCTTCACCAGGCCCGATTCGGAACGGCCCGCGAACGCGAGTGCCTTGGTCACGTCGTTGGTGACGATTCCCGCGCTGAGCCCGAATTCGGTGTCGTTCGCGAGCGCGACTGCCTCGTCGAAGCCGGACGCCCGCAGGAAGACCAGCAGTGGTCCGAACACTTCTTCCGTGACCACCCGCATGTCAGGGCTGCCACCGGCGAACACGGTCGGGACGGCGAAATAGCCGTTCCCCCTGTCGAGACTTGCTCCGCCGCAGACCAGTTCGGCTCCTTCATCGCGGCCGATCTGCACGTACTCGAGGAACTTGGCGAGCTGCCCCGCGCTCGCGAGAGCCCCCATCCCCACACCCGGGTCGGAACCCGGACCGACGGTGATCCCTTTCGCAAGCTCCACTACGCGGTCCAGCAACCGGTCGTGGATCGCGTCCACCGCGATCACTCGGCTGGTGCCGGTGCACGCCTGCCCGGACAAACCGAAGGCGCCCTTGACGATCAACGCTGCCGCCTTGTCCACGTCGGCGTCGCCCAGGACCACGACGGGGTTCTTGCCGCCCATCTCGAGTTGGCTGCGGCGGGACGGACCCACTGCCGCGTGGATCGCGCGGCCCACCTGGGTGGAGCCCGTGAACGTCACCGCATCTACACGCTCGTCCGCCGCGACCGCGGCACCGGCACGACCGGAACCCTGGACCAGGGCGAGGGCCCCGGCCGGAAGTCCCCCGGCGAGGAGTGCCTCGACCAGCCGCTGTCCCATTAACGGCGTGAGCTCGGAAGGTTTGAACACCACGACATTTCCGGCGGCCAGCGCCGGTCCGAGTTTGCGCGACGGAATGTTGAGTGGGAAGTTCCAGGGGGTGATGGCCCCGACAATTCCGACGGGTTCGCGCAGGGTGATGACGAGTCCCTTCCCCGGGGTGGGGTACGTGCTGCCGGTGGTGCGTAGCGCCTCACCCGCGTAGAAGCGCAGGTTCATCGGCGTGCGACCGACTTCCATGGTCGCCTCCGCGCGGGTCTTGCCCTCCTCTCGGACGAGTTCGTCGACGAGTTCACTTGTGCGCGCCTCCAGGTGCGCGGCCGCGGCCTCCAGGATCGCCGCGCGGCGTTCCGGGGGCGTCGTGGCCCACTGCGGCGCCACCTTGGCCAGCGCGCTGACGGCGGCATCCACGTCGGCCGCGGTCGAATCCGGGAACACGCCGATCACGTCGTCGTGGTCGGCGGGGTTGCGCCGCTCGAACGTCACTCCGGAAGATGACGGGACCCACTGCCCGTCAATGAAATTGAGTCCCTCGATCATGACACCGTCACCAATTCCTCGTCGTCCTCGTCCATCAGGTCGAACAGATCGACGTCCTCGTCCGCCAGCCGGGCAGGCGCGATCGACCGGCCGATCAGTTCTCTGGCCGCGCTGATCTCTTCGCCGCGCTCGAGCGTGAAGGCGCCGCGTACGACACCGCTGTCCAGGTAAAAGGCGGTGAACTCGCCGCCGTCGGCGCTGCCCCGGATAACCAGGTCGGTGTAGCGGGCGGTGCCGGTGAACTGGATGTTTTTGCCGAACTGATCGGACCAGAACCAGTGTGCTGGGTCCACCACCCCGGCGCGGCCGAGCATCAGGTTCGCGGTCGCCGCTCCCTGCTTGCTCGCGTTGTCGAAGTGTTCGACGCGAACGTGTCTGCCTGCCATGTCGGAGAATCGCGCTGCCACGTCACCGGCGGCGTAGACGTGCGGAACGGATGTCCGCCCCTGTGCATCCACGAGAATTCCGCCGTCGACGGCCAGTCCGGAGGCCTGCGCGACCTCGACGTTGGGTACGATCCCGATGCCCACCACCACGACGTCGGCTTGAATCACTTCTCCACCGTCGAGCGCGATGAGCACGCCGTCGGGCCGGGTCCTCACGGTGTCGACGCGGACACCCGCGCGGACGGTGACTCCGTTCTCCCGCTGTAACCGGGTACAGACGTCGCCCATCTCGGGTCCGAGAATTCGGGCGAGTGGCACCGGGTCCGCTTCGAGGACGGTGACCTCGGCGCCCAAGGCTTTTGCGGTGGCGGCAATTTCGAGTCCGATGAAGCCTCCGCCGATCAGCACCAGACCGACGCCGGGACGAAGGTGGGCGGCGAGCCGTTCGGCGTCGTCGATCGTCCTCAGGTAGTGCACCCGTTCGCGCGCAGGCCCGTTCACGGGCATCGTGCGCGGTCTGCCGCCGGTCGCGATCAGTACCGCGTCGGCCGCGATGCTTCGCCCGTCGGACAGGTCGACCGATCCACCGCTCGCGTCGATCCGGGTCGCCGTCGTGCCGGTGAGGAGATCGACGTTCTGCTTGTCTCGCCACGTGTCGGGAAGCAGCATCAACGATTCGCGATCCTCCTGCCCGGCAAGAAATTCCTTGGACAGCGGTGGCCGCTGATACGGCGCGTGCGACTCGTCGCCGACGAGGAGGATCCTGCCGTCGAATCCTCGGCGTCGCAGGGTGCGCGCCGCGACGGCAGCGGTCTGGCCGGCGCCGATGGTGACGATGGTGTTCAACGTCATGGGGTCACTCGCTCTCTCAGTCGACTTCGGCCGGCGAAGTCGCGGTCTCGGCGTAATCGGGGCTGCGGGTGAGATCCACGTAGACGACGTCGTCCTCGACCTTCACCGCGTAGGTCGGCTGGCACAGGTCCTGGTCTTCCTCGTAGCCGGTGTCGAGGTCGAACGCCCATTGGTGACCTGGGCAGATGACCCGCCCGTGCAGCAGGGTGCCTTTCGCCAGTGACCGATCCTGATGGATGCACAGATCACGAAAGGCGTAGATCCGGTCGTCGGCCTGGAACAGGGCGACCGCGGTGTCCCCGACCTCGACGCGAAGCTTCCGGCGGCGGCCGAGCTCACGCACGGTGACCACCCGGGTCCAGTTCGTCTCCATCGTTCTCTCCTGTCGGGCGAGATGCCTGCGTCGGGAGGGGCCCGATGCGGGCCCCTCCCTGCGCACGGTCAGGCGGTCGCGAGCTCGAGGTCGGTTGCCACGTACGTGTCGTAGAGCCCCTTCGTGTACGAAAAGCGCATCTCGGCCCCCCACTGCACGAGTTGCAGGCAACGCTGTTGCAGCTGCGGGGTATCCGCATGGTCGAGCACGATCTGGTATCCGCGCTCACCGTGCACGACGTCCGACGTGATGTGCAGGTCGAAGAACTCGATTTCGTCCTCGGTGAACCCGTATACCTCGCGCAGAGGGATGATCTGCTTCTTGTAGATGCTCGGAACCTGCGACTCGAGTCCGACGACGAGCGCGGCGGTGGCCACGACGAAGTGTTCACGCTGCGATACCGCGTAGCACCAGGACTGCAGTCCGCGGGTGATCGCGTTCATGTTCGACGGATCCTCGACGCGTTCCTTCGTGGTGCCGCACGCCTCGGCGAACTTGATGAGGAGGTCGGTGTGCCGGATGTCGGCCAGTTCCTCCTCATACATGTTCTGGAGGGTGAAATCCTTTGCATTGGTGAAGTTGTCGGGGGTGTTCGAGTAGATGTTCGCGAGGTAGTCGGCGAAGGGGCCGACGTAGTGGTAGTGGTTCTCCGCCCACCGCGCGAAATGGTGCTTCTCGAGCTTGCCCTCGGCCCACGCCTTGCTGAACGACGCGTTCTTCGCTTCGCGGCCCTTGATGGCGTTCTCCAGAGCTGTGCGGAATTCGTCCCTGCCTAGAAGTTCGGTCATGATGTGCCTCGTCTTCCTCGAGTATGAGATTGGTTGGGGATGCTCCGACTGGAGTGAATTCGACGTTATCGACTCGCAGCCTGCCCGACCACGGTCGAAGTGACTGCGTTGGAGCGGTTTCGATGTGCACGTTGTCGGCACGTCGTGACCGTCAGCTGGTTACTGCGGCGAGGGCTTCGAACTCGGCCAGCATCGCTGCTCCGACCTCCTTGTCCTGCTTGCCGTTTCCGCCGCTGATACCGACGCCGCCGACGATCTGGCCGTCGAAGACGAGGGGAAATCCGCCGACGAACACCGCGAACTTGCCCGGCAGCATCTGGCTGATGCCGAATGCCTCGTTTCCGGGCAACGCGGGACCGTCGGGGGCCTCGTTGAAGAGGTGCGTAGCCCGCTCGTGACCGGCGGCGGTGAACGCTTTGGCGATCGCGATGTCGACGCCGGTCAGGCGCGCACCGGGCAGCCGGTGCAAGGCCAGCACGTTGCCGCCGTCGTCGCAGACGCACAGGGTCTGCTTGACGCCGATTTCCTCGGCCTTCGCGCGTCCCGCGGCGAGCAGTGGGAGTGCGTCGTCGAGGGTGATTCGGTGAACCTGATGCATTGTCTTCTCCGTTGCGTATTCGGGAGGAAGTGATGCACCGATTTCTATCACCGGCACAGCCGGAGGAACCATGGTCAAACTATCCGGCATTTTCGGCGAAATCAGGGCATAGTGCATAGGAAGTGCGGGCACGCGCTCCGCCATACTGCACTTTTCGACCACCCGAGGAGGGTCCGTAGTGGACGACACCACGACACCGAACGCGGAGGACGAGCGACTGTCGTTACGCGGCCTGCTGGAAGAACCCCTGCTCGCGTCGGCCCGGCTGCTGTCCGGCACGGACGCCCTGCGCGGCCCGGTGACGTGGTGCCTGCCGTGGGGTGAGGTGATGAGCCGGCCCGACTCGCTCGCCGAGGTCGCTGTGTACACCCGGCCCGAAACCCTCTCCGCGCACGGACGTGAACTCGAGTCGCTGGTGGCGCGGGGAGCCGGGGTCCTTCTCGTCGACGGGTCGGCGCCCGCGGGCACGGTCTGGCCGACCGGACTCACGGTCGTGGAGCTGGGTTTTCCCGTCGGGTTCACCGCGCTCAACCGGCTCCTCGCCGAGCGCGCTCTCACCCAGGAAGCGCACGTGATGCGCTATGCCCTCACCGTGCACCAGTCGCTCGCGGGGTTGCTGCACCGCGGAGCGGGTCTGCCGATGCTGATCCGTGAGGTCGCGACGCTGACCTCGGACGTCGCCGTCGCCCTGGACGTCCGGGGACGCCTCCTCGCGCACGCGGGACTTCCGGACGTCGAGGACGCGGGCACCGTCGCCCTGCTGGAGGCTCTCGCGGGCGCCCTGCCGCGCCTCGAGGAATCGCCACCGGCACGGATGCACAACGTGCACGTGTTCCGCCTGGAGCATCCGGAGGGACTGTTCGCGCCCACGACGGCAGTCGCCGGGGCCATGCAACTCGCCGGCCGCTACGAGGGCTGGATCGTGGTCGTCGTGCCCGGGGCGAACCCCCGCAGACACGACATCGCGCAGCACCGGGTGGTCGTCGAACAGGCCGGGACGATCATCGGCACCGAGATGCTCCGGCAGCGGAGCGTGGACGAGGCCGAGGAGCGGGCGCGCGGCGACTTCGTCCAGGCCCTTGTGCACGGCAACTTCGCCAACGACCACGACCTGCGCACCCGGGCCGCGCTGCACGAGATCGATCTGGACCTGCACTACATCGTGTTCGTCGCTCCCGGTCTCGTCGACCGCGCCTCGGGACGGCCCGGCGCGAGCATGGTCCGGCTGGCACGGTACGCCGCCGGCGTCCTGCCGCGTCCGGGCGTACGTTCGCACGTCACCGTCATCGGCGACGTGCTCGTGGTGATTCGATCGCTGAGTTCCGTCGACGCGCCCGGTGTCGAATCCGAGATCAGCGAGTACGCGCACGCCATGTCGCTCGATCTCGAAACCCGTTTGGGTCAGCGGATTCCGGTGGCCCACGGACGTCCCGCGGCGGGCGCCCGCGATATCGGGGAAAGCTACCGTGAGGCCCGGATCACCCTGGGCATCGCCCAGCGGCTCGGGTTGTCCGGTTCGGTGGCCTACAACGACCTTCGCGGGTTCAGTGTGCTCGCCCGCGCCACCGACACCGACGAGAGCCGACGGCTCATCCGTGACGTCCTCGGCCCCCTTCGGGCGTCGAATTCACACGCCGACACCGAGGAGTTGCTGTTCGCCTACCTCGAGGAGGGCGGCAACATCAATGCGGCCGCGCGGCGCCTCCGGATCCACCGGAACACGATGATCGCCAAGCTCGATCGCACGTCACGGCTCATCGGCATGGACATCCGGGAACCCGAGAACCAGTTCACGCTGTGGCTGGCTCTCCGTCTCGATCTGCTCTCCCAGGTGCAGGACACCGTCAACCACGAGATCGTGACCCGCTAGCCCTCAGACGACCCCCCCGGGTTCTCGCCTGCGAACGTCCCGGCCAATCCGGCGAGCACGACGAGTGCCGCCACGGCGAACAGCAGTCCGTACGGATCGGCCGCCAGGTGCGCCGCCACGCCCACCCAGGCGGCACCCACGGCGGAGCCACCGAAGCGGATGAGGTTGAACAGTCCCAGACCGGTTCCGACGGCCCCCGCCGGCGAACGGGTCGAACCGGCCGCGGCGGGCGTCTGGACCATGCCGATCCCCACTCCGGCGACGACGAGCACGGCGCCGACGGCGATCAGGTTCCGGATGTCGGCGGACAACGTGATCGACAATGCCACTTGACTACTGATCAAGACCGCCAGACCGGTTCGCATCACCACCCGGGCCCCGATCCTGTCGACGAGACGCCCGACGACGGGCGCCACGCACGTCATGACGACCGGTAGCACGAAGAGCATCAGCCCCGCCTGTGTGGTTGAACTGCCCGAACCCGTCAGGTAGAGCGGAAGCGCGAGCAGCAGGGCCCCCAGCGCGAACATCTGGGTGAATGCAGCGAGTGCACTACGCAGGAACCGCGATTCGAGCACCAGGTCGATGGGCACGAACGGGTTCGCCGCCCGCCGGCAATGGAGCACGAACCCGGCCATGACGACGACTCCGCCGCCGATGGTCGCGATGCTGACCCAGGCGGGCACCTGCTCCATCGAGACGGTCGTGAGGCCGAGGATCAGCAGGACCGCGCCGAGCGTGACGGTGGACGCTCCGATCACATCGAGTCGCATCTTCTTGCCGGGGTAGCACGGGATGTAGCGGAGGGTTGCGGCGAACCCGATCAGGGCAACCGGCACCAGTGGCACGAACGCCCACCGCCAGCCCCACAAGTCGCTGACGATTCCGCCCATGGACGGGCCGACGGCCTGCCCGATCCCGTTCACCGCAGCCCAGGCGCCGACGGCGCGCGCCCGCCGTGCGGGCCCGAACAGCCACGCGATCAAGCCCATGACCGCGGGCGCGAACGCTGCCGCGGCGATGCCGCCGAGCGACCGCCACATCACGAGCACGGGCAGGGACGGCGCGAGCGCCGCGCCGAGCGAGCAGACCGCGGTTCCCAGCAGGGCCGCGCAGTACACGCGCCTGCGCCCGAACCTGTCCCCGATCCACCCGGCCAGTGGCATCGTCGCCGCGAAGGTGAGGAGGAATCCGACGACGACGAAGATGCCGCTGCCGAGACCGGCGTCGAAGTCGGTGAGGATCGCGTTCAACGGGGCGTTGACGATGTTGTTGCTGACCGTGCCGACGAACGTTCCGGCGAGCAGCGCCGCCAGCGCGGGCGACGTGCCGGGTCCGCGTTCGTCACCCGCGGTTGCACTCTGAGCCTGACCGACCGCCGTGTTCATAGAGTCCACTTCCATCCGAGAATTCGCGTTTCGGCGATGCCAGTTCCCGCCGGATACCCATGCCGCATTGCGCCCGTCAATTTTGGATAGGCAAGCCTAATTATTAACACGGGATTCCGTGAAACGGCTTCTGCCGAGCATTCCTTTACTTACGCGTGACAACAAGCAATCCCGGAGAAAAATGCCGGGCACAATGCACAAATACGCTGGTTACCGATGTGCACTCTGGACGTTGACCCTGGAAAACGCCCCGCGCACTATCACTGCATTGTGACTAGTGCCACTAGTCTGTACCTATTTCGAAGGGGCGCACCGTGGATGTAAGTCTCACCGCCGCACATTGGGTGTATCTCGGAGGAATCATCGTCATCCTCGGGACGATGCTCATGCGGAAGAACATCGTCGTCCCCGCCGTCATCGGCACGTTCCTGACCGCCTTCGTTTTCTCCGACAGCCTCGTCACCGGTCTCGCGTCGATCTTCAATGCGAGCCTCGTCGCCGCCCGCGAGCTGTTCAACATCTTTCTCATCATCGCGTTGGTGACAGCGATGCTCGGCGCCCTCCGGCAGATGGGGGCCGACCGGCTGATGGTCGCCCCGTTCCGGCGCGTCATGCGCGGCGGCACCAGTAGCTTCATCGTCCTGGCCGTCGTCACCTACACGATCTCGCTGTTCTTCTGGCCCACCCCCGCGGTTCCGTTGATCGGAGCCGTCCTCATCCCCGTCGCCATCCGCGCGGGACTTCCGCCGATGGCGGTCGGCATGGCGATCGCCATCTGCGGGCAGGGCATGGCACTGTCCTCGGACTACATCATCAAGGTGGCGCCGGGCCTGTCGGCGAAGTCGGCAGGTGTCGATCCGGACGTCGTCGCGGACCGCGCCCTGGTGATGTCCCTGATCGTCGGTTTCACCGCTCTCCTCATCGCCTACTTCACGCAGCGCAGGCACATGCGCCGGCCCGCACCGGAACTGCTCACCGACTGGGAGTCACGCGCGGAGAGCGACTTCGGCAAGCCCGGCGACGACGCCCCCGACGGCGGTTCGGCACCCACCGGTGGTCGCGCGATCGGTCGCGTACCGGCCGAAGCGGCGACGAGTGCCACCGCCGGCACAGTCACGACCGCCACGCCCGCTCCCCCAACCTCGACTGCCGTGCTCGCCGAACCCGTCACGGCCTCCGCCCGCCAGGTCATCGACGACACGTTCCAGAGCATCCGCGCCGCAAAGACTTTCGCAGTAATCGTGCCCACCGCGTACCTGGCATTCATCGTCTACCTCATGGTCGGAAAGTTCACCGACCTGGTGCCCGACCTCAAGGGCGGCGACGCGGCGGCAATGGTCGGCGGTATCGCCGCGCTCATCCTGTTCGCCGCTGCCGCGACCAACGACAAGAAGGGCTTCCTCGAGACGACGTCCGAGCATCTGATCGACGGCCTGGTCTTCGCGTTCAAGGCGATGGGCATCGTGATCCCGATCGCCGGATTCTTCTTCATCGGCAACGGTGACTTCTCCGCCGCCATTCTCGGGCTTCCCGCGGACGTGACCGGTCCGACGCTGCTCTTCGACCTGGTGAACGCCGCGCAGTCCCACCTTCCGCAGAACGCGTTCGTGACGTCGTTCGGCATTCTCGCCATCGGAATGATCGCGGGTCTCGAGGGTTCCGGATTCACGGGGCTGCCGCTGACCGGGTCGCTCGCGGGCGCGCTCGGTCCTGCTGTCGGAATGGATCCCGCAACCCTGGCGGCGATCGGTCAGATGGGGAACATCTGGTCCGGCGGCGGCACGCTCGTCGCCTGGTCGTCGTTGATCGCGGTCGCCGGTTTCGCCCGGGTTCCCGTCCTCGAACTCGCCCGGAAATGTTTCGTGCCCGTGGTGTCGGGCCTGGTGCTGTCCACCGCGCTCTCCGTACTGATCTTCTGACGGCACGCCGGCCTCGGTGGGCGATTCCCACCGAGGTCACGCGCGCAGTCGATCCGCATTCTCGAGGATCGCGGCACGCAGCGCCTGCTCCGGTTCGCTGAGAACACTCCGGCGGGCCTCCAGCACGAATTCGACGTCAACCGTCGGCCCCCACTCGTCGCGAGAGCGCATCCGCACCGGCGTCAGCCCCGCGGGTGGCAGCGTCTCGGCATGAAACACGACGCCGAGACCCGCAAGACACGCGGCCCGCAACCCGTTCAAACTGTCCGTCACACAGGCCACCCGCGCACCGCGCCCGGATTTCTCCAGGACGTCGAGCGCCGCTTCCCTCGTGATCGACGGCGGCGGGTACGTCACCAACGGCACCGGACTCTCCGTGTCCGGAACGAAGTCGGGTGCGGCGAAGAACCCCAACCGGTCGGTCCACACCAATTCGCCGTGCCGGTCTCCTCTGCGACGCTTCCCGAAGACCAGGTCCAGCCGGCCTTCGTGCAGTTGCCGGAACAACACTTCGCTCAACGCCACCGTGAGTTCGAGATCCACGAGCGGATGGCTGCGGCGGAATTCGCCCAGAATTCGAGGTAGCTCGTGCAGAACCAGATCTTCGGATGCCCCGAACCGGACGCGTCCCCGCACACCGGATTGCGTGAAGTAGCGCTCGGCGTCCGAGTGCCGCTCGAGTATCGAGGTCGCGAAACCCACCATGACGGAGCCGTCCGCGGTCAGCTCGACCGAGTGCGTATCCCGCAGAAACAGGCGGCGCCCGGCCGCCAGTTCCAGCTTTCCCACATGCTGACTGACCGTGGACTGTCGCAGGCTCAGTCGCCGGGCCGCGGCGGTGAAACTTCGGGTGCGCGCGACAGCGAGAAAGCTCCGCAGATGAACCGGATCGAACATCTCCCATTGTTATCACGATTCAGCATTACAGTAAACGCACCTATCGTCTTTCGAAATATCCGTACGTTCCTTACGGTCAAACCATGCTGACGAAGATCCCCCTGCTCAGAAGACTCGACCCCTTCATTCTCGGCATCCTGATCACCGTCGGGATCGCCAGCCTGATACCCGCCGACGGTACGGCCTTGACCGCATTCACCTGGGCCACGAAAGTGGCCGTCGGAATCCTTTTCTTCCTTTACGGCACCAGACTGTCCACGCAGGAGGCGCTACACGGTCTGCGTCACTGGCGCCTCCACCTCACCATCCTCGCGGCGACGTTCGTCATCTTCCCGCTACTCGGAATCGCTGCGCGCGTGCTGGTCCCGACGATCCTGACCCAACCGCTGTACCTCGGCCTCCTCTACGTCTGTCTCCTGCCGTCGACGGTGCAGTCGTCCATCGCCTTCGTGTCGATCGCCCGAGGCAATGTGCCCGGCGCGATCGTCAGTGCCTCGTTCTCCAACATCCTCGGCATCTTCGTCACACCGCTCCTCGTGGCATTGCTGATGACGAGCGAGGGGGCTGGATTCGACGGGTCCTCCGCGATCGGCATCCTCGTCATGCTCCTGCTGCCGTTCATCGCCGGCCAGGCCGTGCGACGATGGATCGGCTCCTGGGTGACGAAGCACGGCGCACCGCTCAAGCTCGTCGACCGGGGATCGATCCTATTGGTCGTCTACGTCGCATTCAGTGAGGGAATGAACGAGGGTATTTGGGGCACGCTCTCCGTCGGCCGACTCCTCTGCCTGCTCGCGGCGTGTGCGACGCTGCTCGCGATCGTCTTGTCCGTCACCTGGTTCGGTTCGAAGCGCCTCGGTTTCGACCGGGCCGATCAGATCACGATCACGTTCTGCGGCTCGAAGAAGAGCCTCGCCACCGGTCTCCCGATGGCGACCATCTTGTTCGCCGGTCAGCCGATCGGACTGATCGTGCTGCCACTCATGCTGTTTCATCAACTGCAGTTACTGGTGTGCGCATGGATGGCAGGCCGACTGGCACGCCGCACTGCTGTCAACGAGAAAGAACTCGCGACCAGCTACTCTCGTGCTCCCAGGAACGGTCCCAAAAGTCCGGAAGCTGCAGTTTGACCGCGATAGCCTCGCCGCAGGTCGCATTCGGTCCTGCGGCGAGGCACCTCTCGGTGTAGCTGGACCTGTACCAATCCGACCAAGCAAGACGAAGGGAATCAACTTTCGGACCGTGGACCCCGACGACCACCCGACCGCGTCGGGCGAGCGCTCATCGCCGAGCACCGAAACCGCGCCCGAAACACCCAACCCGAATCCGCTCCGGCCGGCGCGTCCGAACATGCACGATCGAGACTAGCCGGCACCACCCAGCCGAGCGCCGACTCCCGCTACGATCTCTCGCCCGCCGAGCATCGCCGCTCCCAGCCGCCCGACGGGTGGGTGGCGGCATGGATGCAGTAGCGGCGGGGCCCGGGACGGACAGCAGCACCCATCCTCAGCGCAGGCGCTAACGGTCAAAGTCAGTGTTTCGGAGTGTCTGACAGGCCCGATGATATCCGGTGATCCCGTGGCTGTGTCTGGGCACCCGGAGGGGAATCACTGTCATGAGCACATCCGAGGACATCCCGCCGCCACCGGAGGTCGTCATCGCCCATTCAAACCTGTGCGGCTTCTTCGAGGCCGACGCGGCGCATCCGGCGGTCCGGCCTCGAAGATCGACTACTACCGCTCGCTCATCTTCTCGAGCATGTGGTCGAGGACCCGGCCGTGTTCCTCCTGTGGACTGAACAAGATGACCTCCGCGTCTTGACCGGCTCTGACCGTGTGGCCGGGCGGCCAGTAGAACAGGTCACCGCCGACGACAGGTTCCTGGGAGCCGTCTGCATAAGTAACCGTAAGCTCACCGGCCAACAGGGCGTGAAGTACGAGGCGGCGAAGGTGCGGGCGGTCGCCGAACAGGCGATCCAGGTGGCGGTGCAGACCAAGGACAACCCGGCCGACCTGATCAACGTGGCGCTCGAGGAGCTGGTCCGGGCCCGCTGCGAACTACCGGGTTACACGACGCTGGATGCGGTGGCCGCGACGATCCGCGCGGAGGTCAACGGCGAGTTCCTCGCGCAGGTGTCGGGACGCCCGGTGTGGGCCGAGCGGGCCCGGCTGGACCGGCTGCTGGTGGTGGACCCGGCGACGCGGCGCAGCGAGTTCGACCGGATCAAGACCCCGGCGCAGGCGGCGACGCTGGGCAAGTTCAAGGCGCGCCTGGCGCATGTGCAGGCCCTGGATGCGATCGGGCCGACCGAGGCGTGGCTCGACGGTGTTCCGCCGGGCAAGGTCGCCCACGTCGCCGGTGAGGCGCGGGTCGCGGGCGTCGATGACATGCGCAAGACCGGCGAGGCCAAGCGGGTGACGTTGCTGGTCAGCCTGGTGCACCAGCAGCGGGTGGAGGCCCGCGACGAGGTGGTGACCATGTTCTGCAAGCGCATGGCCGCCCTGCACAAGAAGGGCCGGGAGCGCCTGGAGGAGTTTGCGTGAGGCGCACCGTGCCGAGACGGAGCGGCTGATCGGCGTGCTCGGCGATGTTCTGGCCGGCGCCCGCGAGGCGACCACCCCACCCGAGCCGGACCCGGGCGACGGCCCGCCGTCCGCCGCAGCCCCCGGGGCGGAGGTCGACGTCGCCGAGCGGGCCGGACGGCTGCTGCTCAAGACGCTGGAGTCCGCCGGTGGGCTGGAGCAGCTGTCCGCGGCGCAGGAGGCGGTGTCGGCGTATCACGGCAACAATTACCTGTCGCTGCTGGAGGGGTTTTATCGCTCGCACCGCCCGGCGCTGTTCACGCTGGTCGCCGCTCTGGACATGGTGCCCACGACCGCGGACCGCAGCGTGCTGAACGCGATGGAGTTCATCCGCGCCAACCGGCACCGGCGCGGGGACTGGATCGAGGAGACGACCACCCACAGCCGCGACGGGCAGCAGCACCCGGTCGCGGTGGACGTCGACGCGTTCGCGAGCGTGATGTGGCGCAAGGTGCTGCGCGAGAAGAACCGGCCGGGGATGCTGTCGCGGCGGCACCTGGAGGTGTGCGTGTTCTCCCACCTGGCCGCCGAGTTGCGCTCTGGCGATGTCGCCGTGGTCGGGTCGGATTCCTACGCCGACCTGGGCGCGCAGCTGATGAGCTGGGACGAGTGCGCGCCGCTGGCGGCGCAGTTCTGCGATCTGGCTGGCATTCCGACCGAGGCCCCGGCGCTGGTCGAGTTCTACCGCCGCCAACTCACCGGCACCGCGGCCGCGGTCGACGCGGGCTACCCGGCCAACACCGATCTGGTCCTCGAGGATGGCAAGCCGATGCTCAAGCGCCGCAAGGGAGCCGACCGGCGCCCGTCCGCGCTGGCACTGGAGCAGGCGGTGCACCAGCGGCTGCCCGAGCGCAGCCTGCTCGACATCCTCACCCGCGCCGCCTATTTGACCGGGTGGCCGCGGCACCTGGGACCGGCGTCCGGGTCGGACCCGAAGATCCGCGGCGACGTCTTGGGCCGGTACGTGCTCACCGCCTACGCCTACGGCGCGAACCTCGGCGCGACCGAGGTGGCCCGGCACATGCGCGGCCAGGTCTCCGCCCACGAGCTCTACACCGCGGGCAACAAGCACTCCACCGCCGACAAGGTACACCGGTGCTCGGCCGACGTGATCAACGCGTTCACCACCCTGGACGTGGCCGGGATGCGGGGCGACGGGCAGATCGTCGCCGTCGACGGCTCGCAGATCGACACCTGGGAGAACAACCTGCTCGCCGAGTCCCACATCCGCTACGGCGGCTATGGCGGGCTGGCGATGCGGTTCGTGTCCGACTCCTACATCGCGCTGTTCAGTCATTTCGTGCCGTGCGGGGCGTGGGAAGCCGTCTACATCGTCGATGGGTTGCTGCGCAACGAGTCCGACGTCCAGCCGGACACCATCCACGCCGACACGCAGGGGCAGTCGCTGCCGGTGTTCGGGCTCGCCGCGCTGCTCGGGTTCGAGCTGCTGCCGCGCATCCGCAACTGGCACGACCTGAACTTCTACCGCCCCGACCCGGCCACCCGGTACTCCCATCGACTCCCTATTCGGCGACAACGCCATCGATTGGGGCCTGATCGAGCGGCACTGGACCGACCTGCTGCGCACCGCGATCTCGATCCGCGAAGGCCGAGTGTCCTCGGTGACGCTGCTGCGTCGCCTCGGCAACCACTCGCACAAGAACCGCCTGTACCGGGCGTTCCGCGAACTGGGCCGTGTCATCCGGACGGTGACGCTGCTGCGGTACCTCTCCGAACCCGGGCTGCGGGAGCAGATCACGGCGGTCACGAACAAGGCCGAGGCGTTCCACGGCTACTCGGAATGGCTGATGATCGGCGGCAGGCTGATCGGCCACAACGACCCCGACCACCAGGAACGGGTGGTCAAGTTCAACGAGTTGCTGGCCAACTGTGCGATCTATTCGACCGCATTGGACATCACCGACGTCGCCAACGGCCTCGCCGCCGAGGGCTATCCCGTCGATACCGACGATCTGGCCACCATCACCCCGTACATCCAGCACACCATCCGCCGCATGGGCGACCTCGTACTCAATCTGTCCCTACCCGAACAAGCGCCGGTCACCTGGCTGGACCTGGAACCGCGAGTGTTGTTCGCCCCAACCCCGTGATCGGCCCCAGCGTCGGTGTTCGGCACGGGCGAAGAGTGGTCGGACACGGCGCTGCACCTTGGAGCGCGGGCGTGTCGCCAGGTGGCCATCGAGGTAGAAGCGTCTGCGCAAGCGGATGGATCATCGGGAACTTCGAATCTCGAACTCGATGAAGTCGGATCCATCTGTCACACGCGTGCCGGGGCCGTCTCTTGCGCTTCACGGCAAGCGTGCCCGCAACGACCAGCCCGCGCCAGTTCCCGTCACGCCCATCTCGGTGACCGGGGCTAACGCACCTGCGATCGGCTGAACCCACAGAGAAACGTCCGCCCCAATAGTGGCGAGACCAGCCGACAACGCCCACCAGCCGGCGTCCGAGTCGAGGAAGCGATTCGTCACCAATCACCAAGATTGCTGCCCCGGCTCCGCAGCCTTCTAGAGCTAGATCCGCCGACCAGCCCCCCGGCGAGGGCGCCGAGGGTGGCGCTGCCATCCAGCCCACCTGGAACGTGGCCTGGATGGCCAGGATGCGGCGCCGAGACCAGGTCTGCGCCTCCGGTGCGGTGGTCAGTGCCCACGCCTCGTCGGTGAGGGTGAAGGTGCGCCGACGTGCGCTGACGCTCGGTAGTCGCGCCGGAAACGGCGGTGGTCGGTTTCGCTCATAACTGCCAGGTCCCTTCGAATGTGGGTTCGGTCTTGTCGAGAAACGCCCGCGATGCCAAGGGCTCGTCGGTCGCGAAGTTGATCAGCTGGGCACGGGACTCACCTTCCAAGGCCTCACGGAATGTCGAGCTGCTCGCTTGGTTGATCATCACCTTGGACTGTGCAAGCGCGATGGGAGGACCGCTGGCCAGCCGAGTAGCCAGGTCCAGGACGAAGTGGTCGAGCTCGTCCGGTGCCTTCACCCAGGTCGCAATTCCGATCCGCAGTGCCTCGTCGGCATCGATGATCTCGCCGAAGAAGGCCATCCGCTTCGCCTGCTGAAGCCCTACGACGCGAGGCAGGAGCCACGATCCGCCGAAATCGACGGACATACCGCGTCTGGGGAAGATCTCGGAGAAGCGTGCCGTGGTGGAGGCGACAACCAGATCGCATCCGAGCGCGAGATTGCACCCGGCTCCCACCGCGACACCTTCGACCCTGGCCACAGTCGGTTGCGGCAAGTGATGCAACGCCTCGGCGATGTCACCCATCCAGCGCATCCGGTTCAGAGGGTGTCGCGGCTCCTTCTCACCTGCAAGGTCGGCGCCGGAGCAGAAGTCTCCTCCGGCCCCTGTCAGCACGACAGCACGGACGGTCTCGTCGGCTCCTGCGTTTCGTATCTCGTCTCGAAGTCGGGTGAAAGCGGCCTCGTCGAGTGCATTCTTGCGATGGGGACGGTTGATCGTCAGGGTGAGTATCGCGCCGCTTCGCGTGACGAGCACGGAGTTCGTTGCGGATGCCCCGGAATCAGCGGCGCTGTCTCGTGTAGAACTCATCGGCTTGCGCTCCTTGTTCTCCGCGACCGGTGTCGATCGCTCACCGCCCCACGGCTGCGAAACACCTTGTTCGCAGCCGACGCGATCAGCGACCGACATACCGCGGCTCGCGCTTCTCGAGGAATGAGCGGACACCCTCACTGTGATCTTCGGTGGTGAACAACGACGTCCGTGTGGCGGTCACCCAGCGTCCGAATTCATGCCAGTCAGGATCCAGTGCGAGTCGAAGGCCGCGCTTGGTCGCGGCGACAGCCAACGGCGGGTTCGCCGCGATCTTCTCCGCCAGCTCGAGTGCGACCGGCATCACCTGCTCGTCGTCGACGACTCGGCTGACAAGTCCGATCTGCCGGGCCCTCTCCGAGTCGATCATCTCGCCAGTGAAAAGCAACTCTGCTGCCAGCTCGCGCCCGACGATCTGCGCGAGGCGGCCGAGCCCCGCTACGTCACTGCACAACCCCCGTTTGACGAACAGCTCGCCGAAACGCGCACTCCGTGCCGCGATGCGGATGTCGGCCAGCAGCGCAAGCTCCATCCCCCATCCCACGGCGGTGCCATTCACAGCCGCGATGACCGGAATATCTGTGGCCAACAGGGCCCCCGCGGCCGGAGTGATTTCTTCGTCAAACACCGGGCCCGGACCTGCGCCACCGCCCACCGCTCGGACATCGTCGCCCGAGCAGAAGGATCGTCCGGCACCGGTGATGACCAATACGCGAGCCGTCGCGTTGTGCACGAGTTCGGTCAGCTCGGCGTAGGTCTCGAGCCGTAACGCGTTGTGCACCTCGGGCCGCATCAGCGTGATCACCCCGACGTGGCCTACTTCTTGGTAGGAGATATCTTGCATTTCGCCGTGCAACCTTCCCGGCCGAATATCCAGACAGTCTGTTGAGAGCAACCGCCGGAGTCGACCAAACCGCTATGTCAGATGAGCCGTGAAATGGTCGCAGGCTGCCTGCGCGGCCTGGTCGAAGATCACGCCCATATAGGGATCGAAGTGCCTACCGTCCGTGACGACAAGCCGCTTCGGTTCGAGCGCTCGTTCGTGGCCCGCGAACGAAAACACCTCGGCGAAGTCGTCGAGATGCATTTCCTTCACGCCGGACAAGCCGTGCGCGATCACGACGGCCGGCGCGGGAGAATCAGTTCCTTGCGCTGTGTAGAACCAGCCGCGCAATGTCACGCCATCGGCGTCGAACTCCACGTCCTCACCGGACATCGGCACATCCTCTTCTCTCGCTTGCGGTCTTCATCGACCGTAAGGGCGCGCAGGGCGGCGCCACAGGGACGAACGCGCCCACCGTCGGGACATAACAGTCGATGAAGCCTCGACTGGGCCTCATCGTGCTGCGCGTTCTGCTGCCCGGCGGCGGAGCTCGTTTCTCGCCAGAGCGTTCTTGTGCACCTCGTCCGGCCCGTCGGCGAAGCGAAGAGTGCGGATCCCGGCATACATGTTCGCGAGGGGGAAGTCCTGTGACAGGCCTGCTGCGCCGTGAACTTGAATCGCCTTGTCGAGGATCCACTACACCGTTGTCGGTGTTGCGATCTTGATCGCCTGAATCTCGCTGTGCGCGCCCTTGTTTCCGACTACGTCCATCAGCCACCCGCTTGTGTACCGACCTGAGGCCCAAGTCCAAGCCTGGGCAGCCGAACAACAGCGAGAACACAAGAAGCCCGAGCCGGATCCCACACCTGATCCTGAAAACCGTATGCCAACAAGAACTCCCGTCACCGCGGCGAAGGTCACCCGCACTTTCCGTCGCTTGGAAGCCGACCCAGCCACGCTCGCCGACACCCTCGTCGACCACCTCGATGCCGACGGATTGCGAACACTGATCCAGGCACTCACCGATCGACGCTGATTCGGAATACGTCTTGGGCTGTCCACCACGGTGACAGCCCAATGCCGAGATGCTTGTTGGCAAGCATTAGGCCGTCCAAGCAAATGTGCGGACGGCCTAACGCTTGCGATAGCTGGGCGGCGACTGGCGCCGACACGGTGACCTCGCGATCTCGGAGCCAGCAGTTGCGCCTCGGTTAGCGGGCGCGCGAAGCCCAGTCACCGTGGAGGACCGCTTTCCCGGCCCTTCGTGGCTCCGGCTGAATGGGGGAGGGACGTAGGTGGAAGGCCTCGATACCTCCGCTGGCCCGAGTACCCGCATGTCGTGACCAGCTTCACGATGTTCCAGTCCCTTCCTGGAAGCTGATACTCGAACTGGATGGAGAAGGGCGCTTCCCTCCCCCCAGTGGGCACGGTTGTCCTACGTGTCGCCCTTCACTCATCCATACCTTGGTGGTGTCCCTGATCCAAGAATTGTCGCGTCCTTTGTCACCAGCCTTAACCGGTTTCCCAGCACTGTTCGACTCAGGAGCCCTCATGACCCATACAATCGCGCCCGACGCGGCGCGGCGCCGTTCGCCGCTGCGCTCCGTCGTAGTGAGCGGTGTCGGCAACGTACTCGAGTGGTACGAGTGGACCGCTTACGCTGTCTTTGCACCGTTCATCGCCGCGGCAGTGTTCAATGCCGACGATCCTGTCTCCTCCCTGCTCTCCACGCTGGCCGTCTTTGCTGTCGGCTTCCTGATGCGCCCGCTCGGAGGAGTCTTCTTCGGTCGGCTCGCCGATCGCCGCGGACGTAAGTTCGTGCTCATCGCGACGATGCTGATGATGGCCTGCGGAAGCCTGGCGATCGGACTGATGCCGACCTACGACTCCATCGGCACCTGGGCGTCGGTGCTTCTGCTGGCACTGCGACTGATCCAGGGCTTCGCGCACGGTGGCGAATCCGCGACCGTGGCCGTCTACATCACGGAAATGTCCACTCCGCAGCGCCGCGGTATGTGGGGCAGCTTCACCTTCGTCGCCGTCTTCGGTGGAGCCGTGATCGCCTACCTGACCGGCGCGACGGTCACCGGCGCCCTCGACGCTACCGCCGTCTCGAACTGGGCCTGGCGCATTCCGTTCCTGCTCGGCGGCGCCTTCGCGGTTGTCGTCTTGATCCTCCGCCGCCAAATGGATGAGAGTGAGGTGTTCGAAGAGCATGCCGCAGGCGTGTTTTCGGGCACGACCACTGCGCCGCCGGTCTCCCGCAGGCAGCTGATCCGCGGCATCCTGCTCTGCTTCGCCCTGATGTCCGGTATCAGCGCCGCGCACTACACCTGGCTGTCCTACGCATCGACCTACGCCATCGTGCAGAAGGGCATGGACGCCAACTCGGCATTCTGGATGTCACTAATTGCCACCGTCATCGCCACTGTCGCCGTGCCCTGGTTCGGCCTGCTGTCGGACAAGATCGGCCGACGTCCCATGCTCATCACCTTCGGCGTCGGCATCGTCGTCCTTCAGTTCCCGCTGATGACCCTGATCAGCGATCGGCCGTGGACGCTCTTGGTCGCCGCCACTGTCGGCCTGATGATTGTCTGCGCAGGAAGTTGTGTCTCCGCCGCCATGCCCGAGATTCTCCCGACGCCGATCCGGGCGATGGCACTCGGTATCGGTTTCTCGAGTGCCTCGGCGATCTTCGGCGGAAGTGCCCCCTACGTGAACCAGCTGCTCAACAGCCTCGACGTCCCCTGGGCCGCGAACTTCTACATCATGTCGCTCGCCCTGCTCACCGCGTTCACGGCCTGGCGCCTGATCCCCGAGACCAAGGGCATCGACCTGGCCGCGGCGGGACGCGATGACACCGCCGCCCGTCAGCGGGGGGTTGCGGTAGTACTCGCCGAGAATCGGGCGGATATGCCTGGGTAGGCCCTTCGAGCTGGGGATCTTCGGGTTCTCCTGGGGCTAAGGACAACCGGGCGAGCTGGACAGAGCCGCCGACGTGGTTGAGGAGGCATGCGAACAGTGCAAGCAGGCCGGCGAGCGTTGGCTGTTGTCCTACGCCATGTGGGCGAAGGGGTTCTCGAGGCTCCTCCAGGGCGAGCTCGAGCAGGCCGAAGCCGATCTGTGCGAGGCGCTCCAACTCAAGCGGTTCACCCAGGACAGTCTGGGCCTGGCGTTCATCCTGGACGTTCTCGCCTGGACCGCCGCGGCGAGCGGCGACTGCGAGCGGGCCGCCGTACTCCTCGGCGCATCGGACCAGGCCTGGCAGACCATTGGCGTCCCACTGCTCGGAGCGAAACACCTGCTCGCGCGGCGCGAACAGTTCGAGAACATGGCTCGGCAGGCGATGGGCAACCCCGGCTTCGACACCGCGTTTGCGCGTGGAGGCCAGCTCACCGTTGAGGACATGCTGACCTTCGCGCTCCGAGAGCACCGAGTCTCCCCCGTCGAGCCCCGACAGGCCGACAGCTTGTTGACACCTCGAGAGCGCGAGGTCGCGGACCTGGTGGCGCAGGGAATGTCGAGCAAGGACGTGGCGGCCAAGCTGGTCATCTCCCGACGCACCGTCGACGTACACGTGGAGCACATCTTCGAAAAACTTGGGTTCAACTCCCGCACTCAGATCGCGACCTGGGTGGCACAACGGCGCGCGCCGGAATCGCCAAATCGGTGATAGCTGGGCGGCGACTGTCGCCGACACGGTGACCTCGCGATCTCGGCGCCAGCAGTTGCGCCTCGGTTAGCGGGCGCGCGAAGCCCAGTCACCGTGGAGGACCGCTTTCCCGGCCCTTCGCGGTTCCGGCTGAATGGGGGACGAGGGGTTGCGGTAGTACTCGCCGAGACTCGGGTATTCAAGGAGCGACCCGCGCGCGACCACAAGCCGCGGCTCGAGACGGCACCGCGCCAACCGTCCATCTTCGGTTATGCGCTTTTGAACTGTCCGGTAGTAGCCTCCGCCGTCATGTCGATCATGGGGTGGTGGGTGCACTTCACCCGGCGCGAGCCGGTGCGTCCGCGTGAGGACACCGCGTTGATGCGGGCGTTTCCCGAGCTGTTCTCGCGCTTACCGGAGGACTCGGCCGAGCGGGGCGCACCGGAGGACCAGCCGTTCCAACTGGGGCCGCGCGGTGAGTATGACGTGTGTTGACGGTCGCTCTGTATGCAGACGAATCAGGGGTGTTCCGTCAACGAGCTTTCCGAAGAGCTCTTCGGTTGAGTTCACTTCCTCTGCACCGTCAGTGTGCAGACGACGGAGGCGTCCCGGCTCACCGCCAGATACCGCGATCCGCCCGTCGGCACGGTGACGGCGTGGTTCGTCGTCTGCATCGAAGGTGACGGCGGCGGTGCAAGTCTCACCGCCCAACACCAATTGGCCGCTGGTGCTCCGGCCCTGTGCTAGTCAAGACTGAAGAACTATGAATGGAGCCTTCCCCTGTGATCGTCGTTCTGCGCGCCGAAGACGCCGAGGAGCACCTGGCATCCGGTGCGATGGCGTGCCCTGAATGCGGCGACGTCCTGCGCAAATGGGGATTCGGCCGCATCCGCACCGTCCGCGGGCTCGGCACCAGCACCGTGACCGCCCGTCCTGCCCGGGTACGTTGCGCCGGCTGCAGCAAGACCCAGGTGCTGTTGCCGACAGCGCTGCAGGTGCGCCGTGCCGACACCACCGAGGTCATCGGAACGGCGTTTGTGCACAAGGCGAATGGGCTCGGATACCCTGCGCATCGCGGAACGTCTGGACCGGCCTGAATCGACCGTTCGCCGATGGCTGCGACGAGTCCCGCCCGAGCATCTGCACTGGATGTACACCCAAGGCTGTGAGCGCCTCGCCACGTACGCGGCCGACGCGTTCAGCCGCATCCGCAACACCCGCAATCCGCTGCATCACGCACTGACAATGCTGGCCGCCGCGGCCTTCCACGCCCGTGAACGGTTCGGGTTCGAGGACCCGCCATGGACTCTTATCGGGATGTACACCCGTGGACGTCTCCTCGCACCACCCCGCGGCGGCTGAAAACCGGTCCCGCGGGGTATCCGCATGCCCGCAGCCAGCCGTCAACGTGCAGACCACGCCGTCAGCGTGACGACGACGCCGTCACCATGCCGACGAAAACCTCGAAAACCCTCCGAAACCGTCTGCATTTACAGCGACGCGATCATCTGCATCTTCAGTGACGGGCAACAGACGTGGCGCTGAACCGGTATTTCTCGGTGTGGTTGGCGCATTCGCCGTGGAACACGCAGGTCGCGCACGCGAGGGATCTGCGGACGTTCTTCTCGTTCCTGTGGTCGGCGAGGGACGGCCGAGGGTGGCGGGACGCAACGGAGGACGACCGGGCGGCCTACGAGTGGTGGCGGCGCCGGGATGAGCGCGGGCCACGAGTGCAGGACTCTACGTGGGATCGCGAGGTCGCCACGGTCAATCAGTTCTACGTGTGGGCCTTCGAGCAGGATCTGGTGCGGGCGAACCCGATTCGGCAGCGCGAGGCCGCGCTGTGGTCGCCGTGGCCGGGCCGGGGAGAAGGCGGCGGGGCGCGGCAGGTGCCGGCCGGGATCGTTCGGTCTCTCGAGCTGCACTGACCTCACGGGCGCGCCGATGGTCGGGCCTTCACGGGTCCGGCCATCGCCATGTCGACGGGTTGGTGCTGTTCGTGCAACGTGCACAAACGCGGCGGTGAACTTCGTCCGTCATCCCTATAGGTACGGGCTTCACGCATAACTAGTGTCCTGAGTCACACCACAAAAGGTGGTGCCCGTCACCACGACTCGATGTAGGAATCATCACGTGACCATCGCGTATCTCCCTTGGCTGCAGCCGGTCGACCGCGCCGAAAGGCCGTGCCTGCGTGACTCCCGCAGTGAGCTGACCTTCGCGGAGGTTGCGGCACGGGTCGATGCCTTGGCCGTCCAGCTCGCCGGTGCCGGCGTCACCCGGGGTGACGTGGTTGCGATCATGCTGCCCAACCGCATCGAGCTTCTTCTCGCCATGATGGCGGCCTGGCGTCTCGGAGCAGCGGCAACCCCGATCAATCCGGTCTTCACCGCACGTGAGGTCAACTACCAGGTCAGCGACTCTGGCGCGGTCCTCATCGTCGTCGCGTCGCCGGACTCTCCGACAGGCGGAGTGCCCGCCATGCTCGTGGATGACATAGATCCTTCCGCAGCCGGCCCTCTCGAGGAGCCTGTCACGGCAGAGGACGACCTCGCCCTGTTGATCTACACCAGCGGATCGACCGGTCAGCCGAAGGGCGTGATGATCGAGCACGGCAACCTGCTGGCCATGTCGTCGCAGATCTCCGAGCGGCTACTCATCACTGCGGCCGACCGGTGCCTGCTCGTTCTACCCCTGTTCCATGCCAACGCGATCTGCGTGAGCTTCCTGCCCGCGATGCTGAACGGTGGTGAGCTGACGATCCTCGAGCGCTTTGAGCCGTACGAGTTCCTGGCCGCGATCGAGACCTACCGTCCGACGTACTTCGCGGCCGTTCCCACGATCTACGCGCGACTGGCCGAGCTTCCTGACGATGTCGACCCGGACACCTCATCGTTGAGGTTCGTCAACTGTGGTGCTGCGCCGGTCTCCCGACAGCTGTTGGAGCGTGTCTCCGAACGCTACGGCTTCTCGCTGGTCGAGGGCTATGGCCTGACCGAGGGCACCTGCGCCTCGGCCTGCAACCCGCTGGACGGGGTTCGCAAACTCGGCTCGGTCGGGACTGCGTTGCCGGGCCAGGAGATAGCGATCGTCGCGCCCGACGGCACGCGTCGACCGACGGGCGAGTCCGGTGAAGTCGTCGTCAAGGGCCCCAACGTCATGGGTGGCTACCTCAACCGGCCGGCCGAGACGGCGTTGACCGTGGTCGACGGGTGGCTGCACACGGGTGACGTGGGCGTGCTCGACGACGAGGGGTACCTGACGCTGGTCGACCGCATCAAGGACATGATCATCCGCGGTGGAGAGAACCTCTACCCCAAGGAGATCGAGTCGGTGCTGGTCAGCCATCCCGATGTTCTCGAGGCCGCGGTCGTCGGACAGCCCGACGACCGCTACGGCGAGATCCCGATCGCGTTTGTCACGACTTACCCCGGCTCGAGTCTGTCGGTCGCAGATCTCCTCGAGCTGTGCCGGCAGGACCTGACGAAGGTCAAGATCCCCGCCGGCATCACGATCCTTGGCGAACTGCCCCGCAACCCCGTGGGAAAGATCGACAAGCCGTCCCTCAGAGCATCGCTGCAACCGCAGTAGGACCACCGCACCACTCGTCAGAACCCGGAGTGTCTCCGGGCGATCGACCGCGCCTGTGACCAACCGTCCGGGACCGGCCAACCAAAAGAAGCAAGGAGAGCACGATGGGACTGAAGACAGGGAACTTCCCGCCGGTCGATCCGGCGACGTTCATGGACATGCCATACCGAGATCGACTCAAGGTGATGTCGACGCACTGGGTGGAGTACGGCTTCGGCGGCGCCGTCATCGTCCCGCTCCTGTACGTCGCACGCCTGTTCTTCCCGTTCATCATCGGCGGCATCGCTATCGCGACGCTGACCTCCGGCATGAACCCGTTCCACGTCAATGACTGGTGGAACGAGCCGATCTTCTACCAGAAGGCGATCCTGTGGACCCTGTTGCTCGAGTCGATCGGCTTCGGCGGTTCCTGGGGTCCGCTGTCCGGCCACTTCACGCCCAAGACAGGCGGATGCCGCTACTGGGCAAGACCGAAGACGATTCGGCTTCCTCCGTGGCCGGGAAAGGTGCCCTTCACCAGTGGTGACTCGCGCACGGTGGGCGATGCGGCTCTGTACGTCGTCTACATCGTTTCGATCGTCGTCGCGCTCGTGTCACCGGGGCACACCAGCTCGACTCTGGACAGGGCCATCGGTAGCGACAATCACGGTTTGGTCCTCCCGGTGCTCGCCATCGTCGTCGGCGCTCTGCTCATCCTTGTGGGCCTGCGAGACAAGGTCATCTTCTTGGCCTCCCGCGGTGAGCAGTACCTGCCGGCGCTGATCTTCTTCGCCTTCTTCCCGTTCGTCGACATGATCGTCGCGGCCAAGCTGCTCATCGTCGCGGTGTGGGTTGGTGCAGGAGTGTCGAAGTGGAGCCGTCACTTCGCGATGGTGATCCCGCCGATGATCAGCAACACGCCGTGGATCACGTCCAAGGCCGTCAAGCGCGCCCACTACCGCAGCTTCCCCGACGACCTGCGTCCCTCGCACATCGGCACCGGGGTGGCCCACATCGGCGGAACGCTCGTCGAGTGCGTCACGCCCTTCGTTCTGCTGTTCTCGACCAACGTGCTCGTGACGGCGATCGCGGTCGGGCTGATGCTGCTGTTCCACCTCGTCATCACCTCGACATTCCCGCTCGCGACGCCGCTGGAGTGGAACGTGCTCTTCATGTTCCTCACGGTGTTCCTGTTCCTGGGCTACCCGGCGCGTGACGGCTACGGTGTCGGTGACATGCACCCAGGTCTGCTGATCGCGACCCTCGTCGGTGTCCTGTTCTTCCCGGTGCTCGGAAATCTGCGCCCGGACCTGGTCTCCTTCCTGCCTTCAATGCGTCAGTACGCCGGCAACTGGGCGACCGGCATGTGGGCCATGGCTCCCGGTGTCGAGGACAAGCTGGAGGAGCGCATCATCAAGTCGTCCCCGATGACCTTCCACCAGCTCTCGGCGATCTACGGGCCCGAGGTCTCCGAGGTCGTGCTCGAGCAGATCCTGGGCTGGCGTTCGCTGCACAGCCACGGGCGCGGCCTCAACTCGGTCATGATGAAGCAGCTCGGCGACGACATCGACCACTACATCTTGCGCGAGGCGGAGTACAGCTTCAACGCGATCGCGGCCTTCAACTTCGGTGACGGCCACCTGCACGACCCCGTGTTCATCGAGGCCCTGCAGCGGCGTGCCCAGCTCGACCCGGGTGAGCTCATCGTGGTGTGGATCGAGTCCGAGCCGATCTTCAACGGTCGGCAGCAGTACAAGGTTGTCGATGCGGCGCTCGGTGTCGTCGAGCGGGGCAGCTATGCGGTCAAGGACGCCGTTGCCGAGCAGCCGTGGCTGCCGAACGGCGCCATCGAGACCGTGGTCGACTGGCGGATGCCCGGCTACGAGCGGGTGAGCCACCCGAAGCTCGCCAAGCCCGAGCTGACCGTGTCGGCACCTGATGCGGTGGACGCGTGACCGATGCTGTCGTGGTCGGCAGCGGGCCCAACGGGCTCGCTGCCGCCCTCACCCTCGCCGCCGAGGGGGTGTCGGTCCGTGTGCTCGAGGCGGCCGACACCCCGGGCGGCGGGACCCGTAGCAGTGAGCTGACGCTCCCCGGCCTGATCCACGACGAGTGCTCGGGCTTCCATCCCCTGGCCGTGGACACGCCGTTCTCCCGGGCGTTCGACCTCGAGTCGTACGGCCTGAGCTGGCTCTGGCCGGAGATCCAGTACGCCCACCCCCTCAACGACGGGCGTGGGGCCGCTGCCTGGCAGTCGGTCGAGCGTACGGCCGCCGGGCTCGGGGCCGACGGGAAACGGTGGCGGTCGATGTTCGGGCCGCTGACCGAGCGCTTCGACGACATCGCCGTCGACTTCCTGCGACCGATCCTGCACGCGCCGGCGCACCCCATCAAGCTGGCCCGATTCGGGGCGTACTCCGCGATGCCGGCCAGCCTGTTGGCGCGGCGGTGGTCGAGCGAGGAGGCGCAGGCGCTGTTCGCAGGTGTCGCCGCCCACGCCTTCCGTCCCTTGGGGTCGCCGGTCTCCTCGGCGATCGGCGTGGCGCTCGGGACGGCTGCCCACCGCTACGGCTGGCCCGTCGCACAAGGAGGCTCCGGGGCGATCAGTCGTGCCATGGTGTCGATGCTCGAAAGCCTTGGCGGCAAGGTCGAGACCGGTGTCGAGGTAACCTCGCTCGACGAGCTCGGCTCACCCGACCTCGTGATGCTCGATCTGGCGCCCGCCGCCGCAGCCCGCGTCGCCGGCGACCGGATGCCGAAGCGCGTCTCCCGGGCGCTCAACCGCTACCGCCACGGCCCGGGAGCCTTCAAGGTCGAGTTCGCGATCGAGGACGAGGTGCCGTGGACATACGAGCCCGCGCGTCGTGCCGGCACGATCCACGTCGGCGGCACGCTCGACGAGATCGCGGCCAGCGAGAAGCAGATTTCCCGCGGCACGATGCCCGAGCGGCCCTACATCCTGGCCGGCCAGCAGTACGTCGCGGATCCCTCGCGGTCGAAGGACGGCGTCAACCCGTTCTACGCCTACGCCCATGTGCCCACCGGCTGGACCGGCGACGCAACCGAGGCGATCGAGTCGCAGATCGAACGGTTCGCGCCGGGCTTCCGCGACCGGATCCTTGCCCGCCACGTCCGGGACGTCCCAGCGATGGAGGTGCACAACGCCAACTACGTCGGTGGGGACGTCGTGACCGGCGCCAACGACCCGTTGCAACTGGTCTTCCGCCCGCGCGCGACCCTCGACCCGTACTCAACCGGCATCGACGGGGTGTCGCTGTGCTCGGCGGCGACACCGCCGGGAGCCGGCGCCCACGGGATGTGCGGCTACAACGCTGCGAACCTCGCGCTCGGACGTCTTCGGACATGACCACCCACCACCAGGAGGAGAGCCCATGAGCTTCCAGATGATCGGCATGTACCGCACCCCGGAGGACGTGGCGACGTTCGACCACCACTACGCGACGGTCCACGCCCCGCTCGCGGCGACTCTCCCAGGTCTTCGCAGGTTCACGATGACCCACCCGGCACCGGGCCCGAAGGGCAAGCCGTCGGAGTATCACCTGGTCTCGACGTTGACATTCGACGACGAGGCGTCCTTCGCTGCTGCGCTGGGCGGCGAGGTCGGCCAGCAGGCCGTCGCCGACCTGTCGAACTTCGCCGCGGCCGGAGTCACGATCCTAGCCGGTCCTGTCACCACCCTCCTATGAGCAGCTGCGAATCCGGGAAATGAGGGATATAGTACGAACCTTGCGTGAGGAGCGCCGTATGACCACGCAACCCGAGCCGGAAGGCACAACTGGACCACTCGGCCGCCAGGTGCCCGACAGCCGGATCATCGCGCTGGTGTCCGAGGCGGCAAGCCGCATGGATGCGCGCCAGCCGTGGATCGCGCGAGGCA
This sequence comes from Rhodococcus sp. IEGM 27, assembly GCF_033142305.1. Lineage (NCBI taxonomy): Bacteria > Bacillati > Actinomycetota > Actinomycetes > Mycobacteriales > Nocardiaceae > Rhodococcus > Rhodococcus sp. IEGM 27. The sequence goes on from NZ_JAWLSG010000007.1 coordinate 70,577, forward strand.
TGAGTGACCTGATCGCTCGCGAGGTGAAGTACCTCGACGCTGACGACCAGATCCTCGAGCTCATGCACGCGAGCACCGACGCCAACGTCAAGACCGTCATCCACGTCCTGATCAACAACATCCCCATCGAGCACCTCCAGCCGACGACCGCCGCCGTTGAGTACGCGGTGCGGCTCGCGCAGCGCGACATCCCGTCCAACTCACTCGTGCGCGCCTATCACGTCGGCAAGGACGACTTCATCGAGCAGATCTTTCCGGACGTCCAGTCGCTGGACTGCACGTCGGAGGACAAGTTCAAGGTCCTCCACCACATGTCGATGGTCGCGGGCTACTACGTCGACTGGATTTCGCAGTACGTCTTCGATGTCTACGAGCAGGAGCGGCTGCGCTGGATCAGCGCCCGTGGCAACGTCCACGCCTCCTTCGTCCACGAGATGCTCAACAGCAAGTCGTCGGACGGCCTCGGCTTCGAGGCGGAGACGGGGTATCGTCTCGAGCCGTTCCACGTCGGCGTCGTGATCTGGACGGTCAGCAGCAAGTCGGTGCCCGACGAGCTGCGACTGCTGCAGCAGGTGGTGCGCAAGATGGCGACGGCCGCCAACTGTGTTGCGCCACCACTGACCACCGCCGTCGACCGCGGGACCGCGTGGGCGTGGCTGCCGTTCGCGGCCAGGCCCTCATCAGGCCAGATGGCCGAGCTGTGCCGCGTCGTAGCCGAGAGCGGCGGATGTCGGGTTTCCCTCGGACTTCCCGCCCGGGGGATCGTCGGTTTCCGACGCACGCATTCGCAGGCGCAGGCCTCGCGCTCGGTCGCGGCGGTGCCGGGCAAGAGCGCGTCGCCAGTCGTCAGCTTCGGCGACGACGGCGTCGCCGTGACGTCGTTGCTCGCCAGGGACATCGAGTCGACGCGGCTCTGGATCGCCGAGGTGCTGGGACGCCTCGCGGTCGACGATGACCGTTCGGCAACCCTGCGTGAGACGCTCCGCGTCTTCTACCTGACCGGCGAGAACTACACCGGGACTGCCGAGCTGATGAATCTCCACCGCAACACGGTCAAGTACAGGGTCGAGAAGGCGTTGGAGGAGCGAGACAGTTCCGTCACGTCGAATCGCGTCGACATCGCGGTTGCTCTGAACGTGTGCCACTTCCTCGGCTCGACGGTTCTGGTGAGGAAGCCCAGACGCTGAATCGGATACGTTCTCCGATTCAACGATGTAACTACGTCTTTCCGCCGCGATCAGGACTCACCAAGGTTTCCCGAGCACAATCCGCCAAGTGTTTTCGATGGCAGCGGCACGAGGGCCCCGATGCCAGTCCCCGAACCCGGGCTGCGGGAGCAGATCACGGCGGTCACGAACAAGGCCGAGGCGTTCCACGGCTACTCGGAATGGCTGATGATCGGCGGCAGGCTGATCGGCCACAACGACCCCGACCACCAGGAACGGGTGGTCAGGTTCAACGAGCTGCTGGCCAACTGTGCGATCTATTCGACCGCATTGGACATCACCGACGTCGCCAACGGCCTCGCCGCCGAGGGCTATCCCGTCGACGCCGACGATCTGGCCACCATTACCCCGTACATCCAACACACCATCCGCCGCATGGGCGACCTCGTGCTCAACCTGTCCCCACCCGAACAAGCGCCGGTCACCCGGCTGGACCTGGAACCGCGAGTGCTGTTCGGATCACGCGCGTGAGCGCCCGACTCCGCGGACGCGACGCAGATCCCGGCGGTATCAAGGCGGACCCGCCGTGCTGAGAACACCTCGCCGGGCTCGTGTTCGCCCAGGTCGTCATTCTCAAAACTCCTCTCACAACTCGCCACTTCTGAGAGGGAGTTCTGCGACACTTCGGGGATGGATCTGACCCCGGAACAGGCCGCCGCCGCGGTCGAGCGCCACCGGTGTCCCAAGTGCGAGGTGCCGGCGGGCAGCGCCTGCCGGACGCGGGCGGGCAAAGTCGCCGCGAAGTACCACACCGCCCGGTTCATCCTCGTGCCCGCGCTGCGCGAGTCCCTGGCCGCCCCCGTCCCCACCAACCGCAGCCCCGGGGCGCCGTGGACGCCCCGCCCGCCCGTCGAGGCGGCCGAACCGGCACCGGCCGGAGCCCCGATCCGAATCGGGTACGCCCGCTGCAGCACAGCCCAGCAAGATCTGCAGATCCAGCTCGACGCGCTCGAACGCGCCCGGTGCACGCGGATCTTCTCCGAGAAGATCAGCAGCCGGATCACGGTCCGGCCCGAGTACGACAAGGCCCTCGCCCTCGCCCGGGACATCAAGCAGGCCGCGCCCGACCAACCGGTGATCCTGTGCGCGCACGAGATGAAGCGCCTCGCCCGCAATGCCGCCGAACTCATGGCGCTCTCGGCGACCCTGGACGTCGGCGATATCCAGCTCGAACTGCTCACCGGCCCGCTGACCGGGATCTACGACCCGAACGGCATGGGCGCCATGCTCTTCGCCGTGCTGGCCGTGGCCGCACAACTGGACCGCAACTACATCCGGGAAAAACCCTCGAAGGCCAGCAGGCCGCCGCCGCGAAGGGCCACCACGGCGGGCAGCCGAAGGTTATCGACGAGGACATGCTCACCTTCGCGCTCGCGCTCAAGGCCAAGGGCACCCCGGTGCCACAGATCGCCACGAAGCTGACCATCAAGACCGGCAAGAACGCGGGCAGACACCCCTCGGTCGCCTCCCTCTACCGGGCGCTGGCGGAGGCCGAGTCGACGCGCGCAACACCCCACCCGGACGGGCCCCTACCCCAACCTTCGCCCGCAGCATCAAGACCGACGACGGACGGTGCCCCCGAGGCAGCGCCGACTCCGACCGATCCGGCACCCCTCGCGGCGCCGTCCCCGCGCGCCTGCCCGACCTGCGGACACGAGCCGACCACCCGCGCCCAGGCCATCCACCAACGCGCCGACCTCGACGTCACTTGGCTCGAACCCGACCGCGAGCGGCCGGACCAGATCGCCACCGGACGGCACTGACGCAGCTGTCATCCCACCGGACCAACCCTCGACATCTCGTGCGCCGTCTGCGGCGACGGCCCGATCCTCACCGCGTCCCTCGCCAACGTCTCCGACCCCGCCCACCTGCCCGACATCGTCCAGCGCTGGCTCACCAACGCCGGATGGCAGATCAGCCCGACGCTCCTTTGCCCAGACCACTCATAGTCGCCCGCGGCCCCGACCTCGAAGTCGACCAAGGTCGATTTCAACACCAACGGCTGTTCCGCTGTTCCCCGAGGGCGGATCAAGACCGGAAAGAACGCCGGTCCTTCACCCCTCGGTCGACTCGCTCCAACGCGAATGAACTCCCCGACAGCGGCGGCTGACCAGCATCTGCACCCGCCTGCGGCCCCTTTCCGGCGTATTCGGTTCCTACCCCTTCGAGAGTCGTGTACCGGCCCGAGAAGTCCCAACCGTCGTATCAGCTGCGACGTCACGGTACTCGAGGGGAATCAAATCACGCCGCAACGACAGCGGCCGCAATCCAGGACGCTCTCCCTGCGTCTGCTGTCCAAGTCATCAATGACTGCAGCATTCAGGGCCGGGCCGCGGCTATCCTGACGTCCGAAGGCAATCGGCGATGGCGACTGAGCTCGGCTTCCCGCGTAGAAGATGCCCTAGGCGTGATCGCCGCCGACGCTATCAGCATCATCGCAGGCGAACGAGACGGAAAATTGGCCTTGTGCGCATCGCCAACCTGCCAAGCCGCCTTCTTCGACACCAGCCGAAGTCGCACCCGCAAGTGGTGTGACATGAACACGTGCGGGAATCGTCAGAAGAAAGCGCGCTTCAATGCCAACCAGCGCAAGAACTTCCACTCGGCAAAGTAACCGTCACCCTCGGCACATCCAGATGGGCCCCACGTCTGCGACACATCTAGTGGACATGGACAGAGGGAGCCGATTCTCGGGCGGTCCGGCGGTATTCCATGAATCGATCGATCACCGGGTGGTCACAGGCTGCGGTGGCGACGCGAAGGTGTCGACGCCCGTGGCGGGGACGCTTGTCCGCCGTTGCCGCACCGCACTACCTTTGCCGTTGTGGACCTCTTCTCACATTCTTGGGCAGCGTTGCGCACGGCAGTCGCCGAACTTCCGGACGAGGACTTCGCACATCCTTCCGGCTGCACCGGCTGGCTCGTGCGGGACTTGGTGTGCCACCTGATCATTGACGCTCAGGACGTCCTGATCACCCTCGCGACTCCCAGCGACTCGGAACCTACCCGCAACGCGGTGACCTACTGGGACCTCGCCCAAACACCGCCAAGCGGCGACGACCCACTCGACTCCTTGATCGTCCGGCTCGCCGCCGCGTACCAGGAGCCGCGGCTGCTGCAGTTCCACCTCGACGATGTTGGCTCCGCCGCCGGCCGCGCCGCCGAACTCGCCGACCCAGACCTGCGGGTCAGCACCCGCGATCAGGTCCTCCTCGCCGGCGACTACCTCACCGCGTACGTCCTGGAGTGGACGCTGCACCACCTCGACCTCATCGCACACCTCCCGGACGCTGCGCAGCCGCCCATCGAGGGACTTGCCCAATCCCGCCACATGTTGGAGAAAATCGCCGGCACCACCTTCCCCACGTCGTTCTCCGACAGGGACGCGCTGCTGGTCGGCACCGGACGGCGGGCCCCGACCGACGCGGAGAAGGCCGAACTGGGCGAGCTCACCGCGACACTGCCGCTAGTCCTCCGATAATTGCCTACCAGCGCGGCGGCGCGGTCGGTCCAGGGCACTCGTCAGGCTTGCCCGGCGCGACGACGACACTCGTGCCTTTTTGCACGTCCCTGACCGCGACCTCACAGGAACGGCACCAGAAGCGGTCAACGATTCCCCACCGGACGGATCAGAGCCTCATAGATGCCGCAGACTGTATTGATGCAGACGTCATTCTTCGATGCCCTCGACAGTCTCGTCTCCTCGGCCGAGGTGCGGATAGATCGACCGAAAGGCACTGCTCACCCGAGGTATCCTGCCGTCACCTACCCACTGGACTATGGCTACCTGATCGGCACCACAGCAGCCGATGGCGCGGGCGTCGATATTTTCCGTGGTACGGATTCGACCACCGGCATCACCGCGGTCGCGCTCACCGTTGACGCGATGAAACGCGACGTAGAAGTGAAAATACTGGTGAGCTGCTCGCTCACCGAGATCGACCGAGTCGCCGAGTTTCTCACCGGCAGCCTTCGTCTCGGTGCCACGATCGTCCACCGGTAGCTCGCGCCGATCAGGGTTCAGCGGTGCGCCCCGCGTGGTCCGAATCCGTGTCGATAGATGTGCGAGTGCACCACAAGTGCGGGAAGCTCGTCGATCACCGCGTCGCGAGGGTTTGCCGAAGGCCGCCGAGCTTCGTTGCATCGAACAGGCCGGATAGAGGGATGCGCCAGGCCGTGAGCCACACGGGCGGCCAGATCGCTCAAGTGCCCGGTGTCCGTAGCAAGCGGGCTGACGGTCGACATCCCTCTATCCGGTGGAATCGCTTACCCCGGACTCGATATGGTCGGCCGACCGGCTACTGGCTGTGCCAATGTGCGGGAGCAGAAATACCGGTCGGCAAACGCGTTTCGCCGCTACCTCGGGCGGCGTTGATTTGGGGTTGGGTGACGTACAACGCGGCCGACAAATCGGCGCCCTCCAACCTGGCATCACGAAGATCCGCTCCGAGCAGATCAACCGCGGTGAGGTCGCTTTCCCTCAGGTCTGCGGCAATCAGACAGGCTCCGCGTAGGTCCGCGCCGCACAATCTGCGTGCGCGCAAATTCTTACCGACAAGGTCCGCCCCGGGGCCGAGGCCCTTGTCCAGGTGTCCATTTTCGGCGAAGTAGGAAGCTCGAACTTCCTCACTGGTGTCGACGAGGACTGCTTTGACATCGGAATGCAGAGCATCCATGTCGACCGTGAGTAGTTCGGGCAGTCCGCCACGAGTCAGTGCGGTGATGACTGAGGCGAGGTCGCGAGCTTCATGTGCAGCGTCCGGGTCATAGGTACGCCCCTGCGCCTCGAGCAGGTACCACAGCATCTCGTGCAGTTGCTTCATGACCTTGAAGGCGGCAAACATGCGTTGCTGCAAATCCGGACGCTCCCGCCAGCTGATCCCGGAGAACAATCGCTGGGATACGGCCTGGCCGGCGCCGAAGCAGTCGAAAACTGTACAGCCGCGGAACCCCCGTGAGCGGAGTCCCGCGTGGACAGTGCAGGAGAACTCCGAACCGAGGTGTCGGCATGGTGCGCCGGCTGGCTTGTCCTCGGCGAAATCGACCGACCGGGAGAACCCGAACGCGGTGCAGCACAAAGCGAAACAGCTTCCGCAGTCGGCGCGCAGATCCTGACGGCGCTGGGGCGCAGGATCGGCGGTCATCGCAGAATCTCCAGCTCAGCACGGCGGAGGACGAACGGGCACCGCCGACGCGGCATGGACATGGTTGTCGATGAAATGATCAAGTGAGCTCCAAGTGGCGATTCCAGTGCAGGACAGGAGTAGGGAACCCGCCAACGGGTTCCCTCTCGAGGCACACGGAATCACCACCGCACGAAGGCGCGGCACACGATCAACGCTAAGGGTCTGGGTCACAGACGAGTTATGGTAAGCACTGCACACAAAGTACCAGCTCGGCCGCGGCGACCCGCAACTCGTCCACACCGCGCTGACCCAGCCCGATCGCCCGAATCAGAACCTCGAGCTTCCGAGTGGTTTCCGAAAGCGGACCCCTTGCGGTGCCTCATGAGGTCACGTCGGCCTCTCCCTACTCTCGGGAAACGAGAGCTGCTCGTTGATCAGTCCTTCGCTTCGCGGACGTCCTTTCCCTGCTCGGCGAACGCTTTGAAGTCCTGCATGTGCTGTAGCGACTGCTTGCGGAAGGAGCCCGACATCAGCAGTCCCACCAGGCGCATCAGCAAGCCGCTGAACCGATATTCGCTCTCGCTCACCCAGAGCGTCATCTCCGGACCCGCTTCGGTCAGCCGTTCGCGCACGCCACTCCACATGCCCTCGCCGACGATCTCGCGGTCGAAGTGAACAACGCTCCCTTTCGGAATCTCGCGCAGATCTGACGGTTCCCGACGCGTGATGGTCTCGGTGCACTCGATCGTCTGCTTCCCCATCTGCATCACGACTCGCGATTTGGTACCGACTTGCCCGTGCACCCCACTCAGCGGCTCGTGCAGTACCAGACCCCGCAGCCACTTCGGCAGGTGTGCCGTATCGGCGAGCAGCTGTACCACTGTCTCCAGAGGCAGGGCGATCTCGATCGAGACGGTGTACTTCATGGCGGAGCGCTCCTGGTTCCCGAGTAAGGAAGCCGACGCTAGCACCCTCGCTTCACACTGTGAGGTCATGGCACGTCCAACGATCCCCCGGTCGCGTGGTCACGGTGGGCGTCGCCCTATCAGAGGAGGGCAAGGGCGTGTTGTGGCCGCGCCGCACACGTCGACGTGCGGCTCGCCGAAGCCGTTGTCCACCGCGAAGCGCGGACCCAGGAGGCGGCACAGTTGCTCACCACCGTGTCGTACGTCAGTTCCGTTCCCGCATCGCAAGCATGCCATCGCAACCGGTCAGGCCCGTCGCGGCAAGCAAGTGCTCACAGCAGCCCGTTCATCAATTGCCCCTCAGCGATCTCGAAAACACCAAGCCGGCCCCCACCGCGGTCTGACCGATCAGCAATGCTCCGGGCAGTGCGTGTAGCTCCCACCCAGTCGCCGATGGCAGCCACAGCGACGCAATACATGCGGCGAACAACGTGACTATAAACACCTGGCCAGCCGCGATGAGGCGTTGACCGACCGATGTAAGTCTGCGGCGTCCAATCAGGACCAACGAAGTCACAGCACCCATGATGCAGACGACAAACCCGACCACCCCTGGATAGATGAACAACGGCTCGAAGGCGGGGGAACCGCCGACATCGACATATCCCTTCGTCAACAGCTGGGGAAGCACCCACACTCCGATCAGTAAGGCGCACAACACACTGACGTAGGAACAGCCGACCAAGAACCTCATCTGCGCAGGCTAGCCGATTACGGGCTGTCAGTCCCCGACAAGCCCGGTTCCGGGCCGATCGACCACCTGGTCCGCGGTTGCCGGACACGTGACTGAAAAGAATGCGGTGGCGGTGGCGGGCATCTGTCACCGGCTCGACGGGTTGCCGTTACCAATCGAGCTGGCGGCGGCTCGGTTGGGGCGAAGTCTCCCGAGCAGATTCTCGAGCGGCTGACCGACCGCTACACCCGGCAGCACGGGTGCGCCGACACGGCAACAGACACTGCGGCTGTGCATCGACTGGAGCTTCGAATTGCGGACCACCCGTGAACAACTGGTGTGGGGGCGAGTGGCGGTCTTCGCGGGAAGCTTCGAACTCGATGCCGCGGAGAACGTGTGCGGCAAAGGCCTTACCACGGACGAGCTGCTGGACACACTGACATCGGATCGGCACTTGCCCACGTCGGTGACCGTGGTTCGCCTTCGACCGCCTCGGCTCGCAATCCGTGTCGGCACAGTATGCGGCTACTCAGCTCGCCAACGGGCTGAGTCGTTTTCGGGGCCTTCGTGCAGCGGACTCTCGGGCACCGCTCTCTAGCCAACCAGGGCTATTCATCACGCCGCCGACCCGATCGTGCCGATGGCATAGGGGTATTCAGAAGAGCATTCAGCGAGCACGCAACAAGCTCGTCGGGGAACTCGGCGTGTCGTGAAAGGTGCGGAATACGGACAAGATCGTTGAGTGCCGTGCGAACCGCATTCACCAGCGCGAGTGCGTCGGCCTCGGTGACTTCTGAACGCGAGATTCGTAGCCATTTGACCCATTCGGCGAGGTCGTCCTGGCGGACTCGCCGATTACGCTCGGCAGCACTAGCGGGGAGGTTGAGGGCTTCGGTAACCGAAACGGCGAGCAGATCCGTTGCTTCGGTTGCGATACGCACATAACCTCTCACGAGGCCTTCGATGACCTGTTCATCCGAGGCGCTGTGATGCATGGCCCTGGAGCTCTCCAGGGCCATCCATTCCTGTACTCGAATGATCAAGGCGGAGAGGATGTCTGCCTTGCTGTCGAAGTACCTGTAGACGGCAGGGCCTGCGATGCCGAACTCATCCAGGCTGACTCCACCGAAACCGCGCTCCCGGAACGCGCGCGCAGCTGCTGCGATGATCTGTTCGCGACGCGAGGTACCTGGCCGTTCATTTGCGACTGGAGCCTCCGCCGCTGGCGCATCGCCGGACTCGGGTGACGCTGACGCGCATTCGGGGGTATTGATGGCTGCCAACGCAGCCGACACCAGCAGTGGGGACAGGCGACGCTGTGACAGCGAACGGTCGTAGTGCCCTGGGCTGGTGATGATGCTCACTGCCATCCACGCGCGTACGTCGGCACCGAATCTACTCTTGGAGGGATCGGCCTTTTCAATGGCCCTTCGCACCGCGCCTCCGATGCGACGAGTACCCTCGCGCACTCGCTCGAAGTCGTCGGCGGTGAGGTGCCGTGCTTCTCGCTGCCATAGGGGGCCGAGTCGAAGGCTCTCCAGTGATGCCTCGACCATCAACGTCAACAACTGCTCCAAGCTGCAGACGCCGGATTCGGAGCTCTCGCCGGATTGGGCTGCCATGAGCAGTCGGTCCTGGTCTTCGAGGACAACCTGCGACAGTAGATCCTGCTTGTTGGCGAAGTGTCGGTAGATCGCCCGTGCGGTGACGTCGGTTGCCTCAGCGATGTCTTCCATCCGCACGGCGTGAAACCCGTATTTCGTGAACAACTCACTGGCGTTGTGGAGAATCTGCGCACGCCGGTCACGGGGTCGCCGGCGCGAGGCACTGGACGCCCTCACAGTTTGCGATGCGGTCACGACACCCTTTTCCTCCTCGACGCCCCTATGGGATGCACACGGTGTCCGGACTGGCGGCACAGCCGTCAAGACAGCCTTCCGACGATATACCGGCGGCGGACGGTCCACCGCAGTATCCCGCACTGCCCCCGTTCGAGAGCCGATCGGACACAATGCCTCCTTCCTAGGCGGGGCGACGCAGGCGCACTGCGTCCGAGCGTAGGTGAGGTCGCCACTACGGCCGCAGTCCGTACAGTACGCAAATCTTACGATAAGGGTCATGGACAAAATTGTTGAATGAGATGCTACCTGCTCGATTCAGCGGAAGATACGTTCACATGACATTTTCGGGCTTAACAAGCAGCGAGGCACACCTCGAGCTGCCGCTGTTCACTCGCGGAGAGTTAGCCCTCCTTGCTCGGATTTACAGCATCAACCAGGTCATATGTTTGCGAATGAACGAAAGTTCAAAAATGCATCACTGAACTTCCCGGCTCCGATCAGTTCCACAGTTTCAGATACGAGCTATTGACATATCTACGGATAGGGGCCTACTAATGTGAGTAGAAGCACACCAGTTTGTGAAGCAAGCCACTAGGGATCAAGGACATGGTGCCTCATGAGGTGACCATCCGCACCCGGCCAGTCTGAGCTTCTGCTTACACCCGTTCGAACAAAGGAACTTTGATGAAGGATCTGCAATTTCTGCAATGGAAGACCGATCAGAAGGTAGCTACAGTCTGGCTTACCCGCCCACCGGTCAACGCGGTCACCCGGGAGATGTACGCAGAGATCAAGTGGTTCTTCACCCACACGGAGGAGTATCTCCCCGAGGCTCGGGCGATCGTCTTGACCGGCGCCGGCAAGCACTTCTGCGGCGGCAACGATCTCACCGAATTCCAGACGATGACGCCGGAAAACGCCGGTGAGCGCATGCTTGCGGTCCGTGAAGCGTTCTGGTCGATCTACGATTGCCCGTTGCCGGTGATCGCGGCTGTCCACGGAGTGGCCGTGGGCACCGGATTGGCCCTCGCAGCGTCGTGTGATCTGGTCGTCGCAGCCAAGGGCGCCACCTTCACGCTTCCCGAGGTCAACGTCGGTGTGATGGGCGGCGCCAAACATGCCTCACGCCTGGTGCCGCAGCAGTTGGTCCGCTACCTGCACCTCACCGGCGAACCGCTGTCTGCCGAGGAACTCGCGCAGCAGGGCGGCGTCTTGAAAGTCGTCGATCCCGATCAGCTACTCGACGTAGCCTACGACGTGGCGGCCAAGATGGTTCGGCACTCCCCGGTCACGTTGCGGTTCGCCAAGCGCAGCCTCAATGCGATCGAATACCAGGACCTCAAGGGCGGCTACGAGTTCGAGCAGGGTCTTTCCGGCGAGTTGTCCGCTTACTCAGACGCCAAAGAGGCCGTAGCAGCATTCTTCGAGCATCGCGCACCGGCCTACACGGGAGCATGAGATGAATGCTGTTTCACCTGTGCCGGTCGAGCAGATCACCGAGATCGCCGATCTGCGGCGCCAGGCTCGGAGGTGGCTCGCCGAAGCAGAGATCCCCACCGTGCCGTTGGAGCTGGAGGAACGGTTCAACGTCCTTCGTCGATGGCAGCGCACACTATTCGATGCCGGCTGGATGGGACTGGGATGGTCACGGGAAGCCGGCGGACGTGGCCTCACCGCGTGCCACCAGCAAGTTTTCTCCGAGGAGCTGGCGCGCGCTCACGCACCCGCCCCGATCGGGTTGATCGGCCTCGATGTGGTCGGCCCCTCGATCCACCGGTACGGTTCGCCCGAGCAGCGCTCCCGTTTTCTGCCACCGCTGCTCGCTGGTGAAGACATCTGGTGTCAGGGGTTCTCCGAACCCTCCGCCGGCTCCGACCTCGCATCATTGCGGACCCGCGCTCTTCGCCACGGGGACAAGTACGTCGTCAACGGACAGAAGGTCTGGACCAGTTGGGGTAATCAGGCCAGTCGGTGCGCACTGCTATGCCGCACCGACCCCGACGCCGATCCCAAGCACGCCGGCATCTCCTACCTCATCGTCGACATGAGTTCTCCCGGAATCACCGTCCGTCCACTCGTCCAGATGACAGGCGATGCCGAATTCTGCGAAGTCTTCTTCGACAACGTCGAAGTCCCGGTCGGCAACCTGGTCGGCAAGGAAAACGACGGCTGGCGAATTGCCCTCGACACCCTGTCTCAGGAACGAGGCAACTATGCAATGCGCCGACAGGTGGAGATCGGCTGGGGTGTCGAGAAGACGATCGACGGACTACGAGGCACCTCCCCGGAATCGGCGACCAATCGTCGGATCAGCACCGCCATCGGAGAGTCACACGTGGCGCTGCGGGTGTTGGACGCTCAGATCCGCCGAACTGTGCAACGCCTGATCGACGAAGAGGGACCACATCCGCTCGACTCGATCGACAAGCTCGTCCTCAACGACGCAGAGCAGGTGGTCGGTCGCGCCCTCGCCGATCTTCTCGGACCGTTCCGCCTCGACACCGAATCACAACCTCTCGGCCTGAACGCCGAACAGTTGATTCACGATCACTACTTCTCGCGTGCCGCATCGATCTACGGCGGTACATCACAGATCCAACGCAACATCGTTGCCGAGCGGCTGCTCGGCCTACCCAGGAGCTGATGATGAGTCTCACCGCACCTGACGTGGACCTCGTCACCCCTATCCGCGAATTCTTCGACCGCCGTGTCACATCCGACTACCGTCATGCCCTGCTCAGCGGCGGCGGCTGGGACCCGGATCTGATGGCCGAACTCGACGACCTCGGCTGGTTCGAGCTGACCCGCCCCGAAAACTGCGGTGGTCTAGGGATCGACCTGACTGCGGTCGCCGGCCTGATCGCCTTGGTCGGTGATCGACTCGTACCCGGCCCCCTGGTCGAGCAACTGATCCTGCCGGCCTACCTAGACATTCCCGAAGGTTCGCTCGTCGCCTTCGCCGACCCTGCCGTCACCCTCGACTGGGCATCCTCGATCGGTTACGTGCACATGGAATCGGGGCAGATCCAGGGAACGATCGAACTCGTACGCTTTGGCGCCGAGGCCGACTCGCTGGTACTGGCAGTCGACGGCCCGGACGGACCGGCGCTGCTGCTCCTACCGGGCAGTGACCCGGCGCTGACGCTCACGCCGATCAGCAGTTCTGATCCCACATCGCATTACGTGCGCCTGGAGATCGCATCGCGAACTGTCGCCGACGCCGAGATCCTCGCTATCGGAATCGAAGCGGCCACACTCCTACGACAGATCCGGGCATGGTTCCGGCTTCTCACCGCCTGCGAAATCAGTGGTATCGCCCGCCGTATGCTCGAGAAAACCGTCGAGTACGTCGCGCAGCGCCAGCAATTCGGCAAGCCCGTCGGATCCTTCCAAGCCGTGAAACATATTGCGGCGTCGATGGCACAGGCGGCCATCTCGATAGAGGCGCTCTGCGAGGCAACGGTTTCCGATATTGCCTCTGCTGACGCTGATTTCGACATCGAGATGGCAACGTGGACGGCCAAGGCCTATGCCGCCGGCGCCGGACGGCAGGTGGTCGAGGATGCCTTGCAGTTGCATGGCGGGATCGGCTTCACCACCGAGTACGACCTACACTGGTACTACCGCCGCGTCCTCGCCCTGCGGAGCTGGTATGGGGACGAGCACGAACTCCACGCACTCATCGGTTCGCGGCGCCTGACCGACGGAGTCGACCGATGATCACCGCAACGTACACGGATTCCGCGCGCCGCGACCGCTACCTCACCAGCGGCGAGTGGAGCCACAGTACGATCGATTCTGCTTTGGCCGAGTATGCACACCATCACCCTGATCGGCTGGCGGTGGTCGATGGCGATCGTCAGGTCAGTTATGCCGAACTCGACGCCATGATCCGCCGGTTGGCCGGCGTGCTACTCGAGCGTGGGATTCGGCCGGGCGACTCGGTGGTCTGGCAGTTACCGAACTGGCTCGAAGCGATCGTCGTACATCACGGTGCGCTGCGGATCGGCGCGGTCTCCACCCCGATCATCCCGATCTATCGACATCGCGAAGTGCAGTTCATTCTGAAGCAATCGCGAGCGCGTGTCGCGTTTGTGCCCGGCATGTTCCGCGCCTTCGACCACCGCGGGATGTTCGACGATCTGGCGCCCACGCTCCCCGACCTCGAGCATGTGATCACCGTTCGCGGTTCCGACAACGAGTTCGACGAACTCCTTTCGGGCGCAACTTCACTCGACAATCCCGTCGAGCACGCCAGTACCGATATCGCATTGCTTCTGTACACATCCGGAACCACCTCCGATCCGAAGGGTGCTCTGCACACCCACGAAAGCCTGGATTACGAGAACCGGAGCATCATCGAACTCTTCGATCTGACCGGCGAGGACATCGTGTACATGCCCTCACCGGTCGGTCACATCACCGGCATTCTGTACGGACTGCAGTTGCCGTTCATGCTCGGCAGCCATGTCGTGTTCCAAGATATCTGGGACCCCGGCGCCGGCCTGGAGTTGCTCCAACGCCGACGCTGCACGTTCGTCGTCGGTGCCACACCCTTCTTGCACGGGCTGGTACACCACCCGGATCGCGCCGAGTACGACATCACCCTGCGGGTTTTTGGTTGCGGTGGCGCCGACGTACCTCCTGAACTGATCCGGCAGGCCGAGGAGCAGATGGGCTGCACCGCGACCCGCATCTACGGATCGACCGAATTCCCGACTCTGTCCGGCGGAAACGCGAGCGATCCGCTGGACAAGCGCGCCACCACCGACGGGCGTCCCATCGGGTCCGCAGAAGCGAGGACTGTCGATGAGCACGACACTCCGGTCCCCCCGGGCGCGGTCGGCGATCTGCAGGTTCGCGGCCCTGACCTGTTCACCGGATACCTCGATTCGACACTCAATGCGGATGCCTTCACCTCGGATGGCTGGTTTCGGACCGGTGATCTGGCGGTGATCGACGAGGACGGGTACATCCAGATCACCGGCCGGCGTAAGGACATCATTGTCCGGGGCGGGGAGAACATTTCCGCCAAGGAGATCGAAGACCTGCTCTTCGAATATCCCGGTATTGCCGATATCGCGGTGATCGGCATGCCCGACCCGATCATGGTCGAACGCATCTGCGCCTATGTGGTACCGATCGACCAGGCGCATCCACCTGCCCTGAACGAGCTCACGTCGTTCCTGCGCGAACATCGGATGGCTACCCAGAAGCTGCCCGAGCGGCTCGAAGTCGTCGAACAACTACCGCGGACGGCGACGGGCAAGATCCAAAAGTTCGTCCTGCGTGACCGAATCCGAGAGGCTCTGACCTCCGACAACGCTGTCTGATCGCACTCCCCCATCTCCCTCGTACCCCTTCCGAAAGGAAAATCCCGTGAACACCACACTCCTCGAGGAACTCGACGTCCTCGTCATCGGCGGCGGCTTCTCCGGCGTCTACCAGCTCGACCGGCTGCGCACCCTCGGCTACAACGTCAAGATCTACGAGGCCGGCACCGGACTCGGCGGCGTCTGGCATTGGAATTCCTATCCAGGTGCACGCGTCGATACCTGGGCGCCGGTCTACCAGTTCTCGCGTGAAGAGCTCTGGCGCGACTGGAACTGGAGCGAGATGTACCCCGGCCGTGACGAGCTGGTTCGCTACTTCGAATACGTCGACGAGAAGCTCGACCTGAGCAAAGACGTCCGCTACGAGACCCGTGTCCTGGCAGGCCGGTTCGATGAAGAAACCCATAAGTGGACATTGGTCTCCCGCAACGAGCGCACCGGTGAGGAATTCACCACCCAGGCGCGGTTCGTGATCATGTGCCTCGGTGCCGGCTCCAAGCCCCTCTTCCCCAACCTCCCTGGCCTCGAGAAGTTCGGGGGCGACTACTTCCACACAGCACGCTGGCCACTGGAGGGCTACGACCTTGCGGGCAAGCGGGTCGCCGTCATCGGCACCGGAGCCAGCGGCATCCAGGTAATCCAGGAGGCCTCGAAGGTCGCAGATCATCTGACGGTGTTCCAGCGCACCCCCAACACCGCGCTTCCGATGAATCAGCGAGCGCTCACTGAGGCGGACAATGCCGAGATGAAGAAGACCTACCCGGAGCGATTCGCCAACCGCAAGAACACCTGGGCCGGTTTCGATTATGACTTCCTCAAAGAGAACCTCCAGGATCTGAGCGAGGAACGTCGCAACGAAATACTCGAGGAACTCTGGACCAACGGTGGACTGCAGCCCTGGCTGGGTGGCTTTCTGAATGTTTTGTTCGACAAGGACGACAACGACATCCTGTACGCGTTCTGGCGGGACAAGACACGTCAACGTATCACCAGGCCGGAGCTGGTGGAACTGCTTGCACCGACCGAGCCGATCCATCCGTGGGGCGTCAAGCGTGTCTCCCTGGAGCAGAACTACTTCGAGAGCCTGTGCCGTGACGATGTCGAGCTCGTCGATTCCTCTGCCAATCCGATCCGGGAGGTCACCAGTGACGCCATCGTCACCGCGGACGGAACTCGACACGAAGTCGATGTCATCGTGCTGGCCACCGGCTTCGACTCGGTCACCGGAGGTTTGACTGCCATCGATATTCGCGGCACCAGCAATGAGACCTTCGAGGAGGTGTTCCGCGGCGGCAGCCGGACAGCACTGGGCAAGGCGACAGTAGGCTTCCCGAATCTTCTGTACGTCTACGGGCCCCAGAGCCCGAACGCATTCTGCAATGGTCCGACATGCGCCGAACTTGAAGGCGAACATCTGATCCAAATCGTCGAGCACATGCGGAACAACGGCTACACCCGAATCGAGGCCAAGCCGGAAGCCCAGCAATATTGGGGTGCGCATATCGCAGATCTCACCTCGGCCACCCTGTTCCCGCTGGCCAAGTCATGGTACATGGGCGCCAACGTACCCGGCAAAACCGTCGAAATGCTCATGTATCCCGGCGGTCTTTCGGTATACCTCGAAATCCTCGAGAAGGCTGCTGCCGGTGGATATCAGGAGCAGTTCGAACTTGTCTGATCTCACCTGACCAGCCACCCCGATCGGAACCCGAGGGTAAACATGCTCATACATGTTGTGACATTCGCCTTCAAGCCGTCCATTTAGACCAGTGAAATCGACGATTTCCGATGAGGATTTCGGATTTTTCGTCGAACGAGTTCCGTACGCGCGCAATGCCCGACACGGTTTCGACCTCGGAAAGCGACCGGACAACGCAGGCTACGCACTGGGTGGCCATTTCCAGGACGATGCCGACTTCCAGCAGTAGCTCGATCACCCTCTCCACAAGGAGCTGATCCACCACAATCGTGATCCTTGGCTCGAGATCCAATTCCTGACAGCCGAGTGAAAGTCACCCAGTACCTCAACCCGCACGGACTTAGGAGTTCACGCGATGGCTACCTACCAACCCACAGTATTCTCGACCGGGCATCAGTTTCTCGAGGCACCTCGCTGGCATGACGGAAAACTCTGGGCCAGCGACTTCTTCAGCGAACAGGTGCTCACCTTCGCTGAGGACGGCGCCGCAACGCCGATAGCCAAAGTGCCCGGACGACCGTCCGGTCTCGGTTTCCTTCCCGACGGGACACCTCTTGTCGTCTCGCAGAACGAGCGGTCGGTGTATCGCATCACCGCCGGCGGCAAGCTCGAGCAGTATGCCGACTTCAGCGCACTGGCTGGAGGGATCGGCAACGACCTGTACGTTTCACCGGCGGGCGACGCTTATGCAGGCAATTTCGGATTCACGCTCGGTGAAGAGGATCCGAAGCCGACTCACCTCGTCCACATCCGTGCCGACGGCAGTGTCTCGCAGGTTCCTGGAGATCTGATCTTCCCCAACGGATGCGCACGTACCCCCGATGGCACCCTGCTGGTCGCGGAAACCTTCCCGCACCGCATCAGCGCGTTCGACATGGCGGAAGATGGTGGTCTGACCAACCACCGAGTATGGGCGCAGCTCGACGAGTCGTTTCATCCCGATGGTATCGCCCTGGATAGTGACGGCGGCCTCTGGTTCGGGAACGCGTTGACCCTCGGTGCCGACAGTGGCTTCTATCGGGTCGTCGAAGGCGGCCAGATCACCGATAAGGTCGAGGTCACCGACACGTGGGCAGTGGCGTGCGCATTCGGCGGAGAAGACCTCGACACCCTCTACCTCTGCTGCAACACAACGACGCTCGAAGAGTTTCACGAAAGACGCTCGACCGCTCATGTGGCCGTCGCGCGGGTCGGGCGCACCGGAGTTCCGGCGTCCATCTGAACGTGAGGAGATAGGCGTCTGCCCACACCGTCACAGATTTCGGTGCGCGACCTGGTCGAGCCCGTCGTGGTGGGAAACCGCTTCACCGTGTTCCTGCTTGCCGGGGTCGGTCACGAGGACCTCGTGTCGAGGTTCCCTGAGCGGCTCCGGGTTCACCCGCAGGACGGCCCCGTATTCGGGGTCGTACCAGGGCCCGCGCCGCTGTGGGCGGGAGGTGGAGACCCGCCCGATTTCGATATCGCGTTGGCGCCGTCCGGATTCGCGAGAACATCCGGTGCGGCCTGCTGAGGCTCCGGACGAAGCGACAAATGGTTGGACCAGGTTCGTTCTCCACCTCGCAGGATTCTCAGCGAGCGGGTTCGAATCCGGCCAACATTTGCTCGAGTGCGGCCTGGTCGGGTCCGACGAAGGCATCGGCCTGCGGCGCGGTGGCGAGCATGTCGAGATACTCCGCAGTGCGCCCGTCCGCCGGGGGCAGGTGAGTGCTGAGTAGTCGTCGGGGATCGAGAGCGCTCAGGGTTGACACGGTGGCCAGGAATTTGTCCTGGTCCACCGTGTGAACCCAGGGGCTGTCGACGGTGGCCCACAGGTGCTGGGCAGCGCGCACCGTGGTCGGCGTGCAGTAGCCGATGTCGTCGGCGGTGGCGAGTTCGGCGGTCTCCATCGGCGCCCCTAAGCAATCCGAGGAGAAGTAGGCCTCGCTGCGGTCGTCGTAGAAGCCGACCGTGCTGGGATTGTCGAACAGCGGCGGACGCAACGCCGTCAGCGTCCGATCGCCGACGTCGAGGGATTGACCCGGATTGAGCAGATAGACCCGGTCCATCGGCACGGGCCGTGCGCACGACATGATGCCTACGCCCGCGAAGGTCGTGATCAGGCGGGCGCGCGGTGCCGCGTCGAGCAGGTCGAACAGCGCGCCGGTGTGATCGCGGTCCGGATGCGTCAGCCAGATCCACTCGACGTCCGCGGCGTCGAGCACCGATCCCAGGGCGTCCATGAACCCGCGTTCGGGCAGACTCAGTCCGGTGTCGACGACGACGGGTTCGGCGGCGTGCAGAACGTACGCGTTCACCGGCAGGTGTCCGATCCCCGGTACTTCCAGTTCGTCGCTGAGAGCAGTGACGTCACGTCGGATTCTGTTGATACGCATAAGAACTCTCCTCAGTCATCGTAGTCGACGCGGATCAGTGACCTGGCGATCGCGGCCAGTTCGGCTTCGGTCGGCTCGTATCCTCGCGGAACCTTCAGCCCAAGTTCGAACGGGGTGGCCCCGTCATCGAGAGCTGCCCGGAATGCGGCGCCTGCCTCGGCGGGGGTGGACTCGAGTAGCAGGGCCCGCCCCCCGGCGGACACGGCCCCGGTGGGTGACCGTCACGGGTGCACCGCCGGCGAAGTAGCGCCGCCACGGACGCTCGGTGAAGACGAGCGTCTGACCGTCGACGTCGTGGAGGCATACCGGCACCCGCAGGGTACGCCCGGTACGACGGCCGGTGAACTCGATCAGTCCTTGGCGCCGGATGCGCCGAACCGAGTGACCGGGTTGTGATGACCCGCCGGACCAACGGATTGACCAGCGGCATCAATTGGGGCGGCGGCGGGCTCAGCCGCACATTCGTGGTATCGGTTTTGGACATGTCACCGACGCTAGGCCCGACGCGGAGGGGGCACCATTCCACAATTCTGGTATATCCGATTGCCGATCCGCGCTCGTACGATTGACTCGTGAGCGTGGATTCCGTTCAGTGCGCGGTAGACAAGGTCGCACGATTGTGCGCCGCCCCAAGCGGGCTGGTCTCGCTGTGGCGGGACGCGTCGGACGTCGTCGCGGGGTCGTCCCGTACTACTGGACACCGTGCTGGTTCACCCTCGACCCCGTGTCCTTGCTGATGACCAGTCATTATCACTTCGGCATGGATGAGTTTCCCGGGGAATGGTTGGCCGCCGAGTATTACGAGGACCACGTTCAGTCCGTCCCCGACGAAATGCGTTCCGCGGATGGGGTTTCCACGTTGCACGAAGCGGCGCACGGTGATCCGTCGGGAAGTCCGCGCTGGCGCCGGAACCGGACGCTCGGCGGCGACCAGGAGCTGATCGCACGGTTACGCACGCGCTCGGGAGAAACGTGGGGAGCGCTGAGCCTCTATCGCGACGAAGAAATGCCGATGTTCTCCGAAACCGAGAAGTCGTTCGTGAAGGAGATCGCGCCGGTCCTCGCGGGTGGTGCCCGCCGCGCACTGCTGTACGGGCAGGCCTGGGAACCGGAGTATGCCGATTCGCCGGGTCTGCTCGTTCTCGACGGGAACTGGAACATCGAATCCGCGACGCCCGGGGTCGACCGGTGGATGGTGGATCTGCCGAGTGGGGATTGGGATCGGGACGAGTTGCCGGCCGCGGTGATCATGCTCGCCGGTCGTGTGTTGCGGTGTGTGGAAGACCGCGATCGGCTGGGTGACGTGGCCATCTCGCGGGTGCTGTCGCGGTCGGGTGCGTGGTTGGTGCTGCACGGTGCATGCCAGACGTCGACGGACAGGCGGCGGATCGCGGTGATCGTCGAGCCGGCGCACCCGAGTCGTCTGTATCCGCTGCTGATGTCGGCGTACGGGCTGACCGAGCGGGAGAAGGAGGTCACGTCGATGGTGTTGCAAGGGGCGTCGACTTCGCAGATCTCCGCCGAGCTTCACGTGTCGGCGCAGACCGTGCAGCAACATTTGAAGAGCATCTTCGACAAGACCGGCGTGCACAGCCGACGGGACCTGGTCGGCAAGGTGTTCTTCCATCACTACGAGCCGCGGTTCCGTGACAACGAGAAACGCACGCTCGACGACCGACCGCTCCGGGGTGGCCCCTGGCCCACGGATCGTCGGCGCCGCACAGATCAGTAGCCGAACCCTATCCATAAGCCACGAAAATCCCGTTCAGCATCCAAGGCTTTCCCCTCCGCGATCTCGAGAGCGGTGCTGCGGTGGATCTCCTCAATGGTCTGCCGCGCCGCACCGATCCGGCGCGACGCATCATTCGCGTGGCCGCTGCCAGGCGATTGATTTCTTACAAGAGCGACAGCTCACGACCCGCTAAATTTGGAGCACCAAAGCAGAGGAGAGCCCCATGGGCAAGGTGGTCATGTACAGCTCGGTGTCGGTGGACGGCTTCATCGCGGACGAGAACGACCAGCCCGGACCGCTGTTCGATTGGTTGTCTAGCGGTGACGTCCCGTTGGACGAGAGCGGCGAGATCAAGATGTCGCAGACGTCCTACGACTACACCCGGCCGTATTGGGACCAGATCGGGGCGACAATCGTCGGCCGCCACGTCTTCGACATGACGGACGGCTGGGACGGCAAGCCTCCGGGCGGAATCGACCACGTGATCGTCGTGACGCACCGGCCGAAGCCCGAGGGCTGGGACCCCGAGGCGCCGTTTCACTTCGTCGACGGCGTCGACGCAGCCGTGGCCAAGGCGCAGGAGCTCGCGGGTGACCGCATCGTCGAGGTCGCCGCTGGCGACGTCGGTGGCCAGGTGCTTGCCGCGGGTTTCGTCGACGAGGTGCGCATGGACGTCGCACCCGTGGTGTTCGGGTCCGGCAAGCGTTTCTTCGGGTCGGTCCACGCGCAGCACCTGTTGGAGGATCCTGACGTGGTGATTCAGGGCAATCGGGTGCTTCACCTGCGCTATCGGGTGCGCCGTTGACCGATCTGAGCGGGTACGGGAAGAAGTCCACCGCGAACGGTGACACAAGATCGAGCCTCCGGCTGCGTTTGCGCATCGCTGTCCCTGGTCGGGCAGCCGACGCCGATCCGCCCCAGCACCTCACCTGCGGCAAGTTCAACAACCCGAAGCGAACCGAGTTCACCCCTGTGCCCGCCGCGATTGACGACGCGCTGGCCGCCGATCCGAACGAGTGGGACGGCGAACGCGGAGCTCACGAGTCAGACTGGGTCACCTCGGGTCTGGTCAACGAACCAGGCCGCAATCTGTGCTCGTGAGGTGAACCCGAGCTTGGTCAGGATGTGTTCTACGTGGCCTTGGGCGGTACGGTCCGAGATGACGAGATTCTTTGCGATCGCCCTGTTGGTCAAACCCTTTGCTACCAGGTCGGCGACCTGCCATTCACGTTTGGTCAGGTTCGTCGCGATACCGGCGGGCCGCGTCGTGTCCCTGGGCTGTTCGTTCAGGGCATACACAATGGCATCGTGCGTTCCGAGCGCGCGCCCTTCCCGATGGGCGGCGTGAAAGGCGCGCTCACCGAGTGTGTGGCGAATCCGGCGCTTGTTCTCTTCATGGTGGACGAGGAGGTAGGGGAACATCACCGTCGAGCTGCCCACCGTGTTCCCCAATTCTTCGGCGGCGCCCATTAGTACCGCAGCACGCGTTGCACGGCTCTCGTCACAGAGCCACGCGAGGGATTCCAGACACACAGTGACGGTAATCTGGTCGTCCGCCAGTCGGCCGAGCCGCAAACTGTCTTCAAGCAAGCGGGCGGCACGCTTGGAGTCTCCCTGCTGCCAAACCGCAACACCCATGGACCACAACGAGTACGAACGATATATCGACTCGCCCAGATCCTCCGTCATCGCGATTACCCTCTCATGACTTGCCATCGCCCGCGGAATGTCTCCCCGCAGTCCGTATGCCGAACCCAGTAGATACTGAACTGCAACCTTCCGATGGTCATCGTTCAGTGTCGCGTATAGGGTGCGGGCTTCTTCCAGAAGTCCGCTCGCGCGCTGGAGGTCGCTGTTGTTGAGCGCGAGTAACCCTTCTGCTTGGGCGACGAGTGCACGCGTCATCGGGTCGTCGATCTGCTCAGCCAAGGATCGCCCCTCCTCGACCAGGGCAGTCGCAGCGGGGATGTCACCCTGAAGTTCGGACAGCACGCTGCCGTAGTACAGGGCTTTGACTCGTGTCACGGTGGGCTGCCGTGGATGGCAGGCGAGGGCTCGGTCGAGCCAGTATCGTCCCTCGGTGAGCTTGCCGCGGGTAAGCCAGAAGGGATACAGCGCAGCTGCGATCCGCAGCCCGGCTTCGGGGTCGGTATCGCCTACCTCGGATAGGCACAGCGTCATCGCCTCACGCAGATTCGACTCCTCGCGCCCGAGCCGTGCGATCCATTTCAACTGCTGGGAACTGACCCACTCCGCCTCCGCTGTCAATGCCAGCTTCTCGTACCAATCCCGGTGCCGCGAGCGCAACGCCTCGTAATCACCGGACTGCTCTGCTTTGTGTCGGCCGTAGTCACGTACCGTCTCGAGAAGGCGGAAGCGGACCACTCCGCCCGGAGCCTCCCTGATGAGGATCGACTTGTCGACCAACGCTGTGAGCACGTCGAGCAGATCCTCAGGAGCCTCCTCCCCCACGCAAATGCCTTCCGCCGCGTCCAATTCGAAGCTCCCGGCGAATACCGACACTCGTGCCCACAGCTGCTGTTCCGAGGAACTGCACAGGTCGTAACTCCAGTCCATCGACAACCACAGCGTCTGTTGGCGCCTCGGCGCACCGCGACGTCCCAGGGTCAGCAGTTTGTACCGGTCATTCAGTCGTTCGGCGATTTGGTCGGCGGACATCGCCCGCAACCGCGCGGCCGCCAACTCGATCGGCAGGGGTAGACCATCAAGTGCCCGGCAGATGTGCGCTACGGTGATCCGGTTTTCCTCGGTCAACTCGAACCCGGACACCGCAGCGGCGGCACGTTCCAAGAACAGCGTCACGGCGTCATACTGGGAAAACCCGCGCAGGGACGACTCATCGTCCGCGTCGGGAATCGTCAGCGGCGGTACGCGCAGCACCGCTTCCCCTTCGAGACCTAGGACCTCCCGGCTCGTGGCCAGAATCCGCAGCTCGGGACAGGTCCGAAGCAGTTTCCCGGCGAGCGTGGCGACAGCGTCCACCAAACGCTCGCAGTTGTCCAGAACAAGCAGAAGGTTGCGTGTGGCGAGGAACTCCGCAATGACGCGTTCAAGCGGTCGTGCCGAGCGATGATGTATTCCGACGGCCGCAGCGACCGCATCCACGAGCAGTGACCGCTCGTTCAGTTCGCCTAGCTCGACCAACCTCACACCGCCGCTGAACCCGCGCCGCGCCTCCGTCGCAACGCGTAGCGCAAGGCGCGTTTTGCCGACCCCGCCGATCCCGGTCAAGGTGACCAGACGGGAACTGGACAACTTCGCCTTGGCGTCGGTCAGCTCGCGACGGCGGCCTACGAAGCTGGTGAGATCCGACGGAAGATCTCCCGCCGATCCCCATGTTGACGGCGGGATCGCGTTATGGAGGAGGCCGGCGGTGGAGCGGCGACGGGCTCTTGGCTGGTCTTGTGCGGAGCGCTTCGCGCCACGTTCGGGGAGCAGGTCCATCTCTTCGACCGGTAAATCGTGAGCGAGCAGACTCCGGCGTAGTTCGTCACCGAACTGCGCCGCGCTGAGGGGACGCTCCCGAGGATTTGCTGACATAGCGTGTTCGATGGCCGCGCTGACATCATCCGGAATTCCCTGCTCGCGGAGATCTGGTACCGGTTGGGTAGTGATGCGAATGAACTGTGCGACTATTTGCTCGCCGCTGTGACGTTCAAAAGCTGCGTGCCCGGTCACGGCCGAGAACAAGGTCGCGCCGAGACTGTAGATGTCTGCGGCCGTGCTGGGCGGCTCCTCTCCCTCGAGGACCTCGGGGGCTGTGAAAGCCGGGGATCCGGTGAGAATGCCCGTCGAGGTCTCGAATCCCCCAGCAAAGTGAGCGATGCCGAAGTCGGTCAGGGCCGGCTCGTCGTAATCGGTGATCAGGATATTCCCCGGCTTGACGTCTCGATGGAGGATGCCGAGCCGGTGCGCGGTCTCGAGCGCGCCGGCCAACTTCACGCCGAATCGCAGAGCCTCGTCCAACGCGAGTCGGCCATGCCGACGGATTCGGGTGTCCAACGAACCGTGCGAGTGGTATTGCATCACGATGTAGGGCCGACCACTGGTTGTGGTTCCAATGTGGAGCACATTAGCGATGTTCGGGTGACCCGTAAGGCGGCCCATCGCCCGCTGCTCTCGAAAGAACCGGGCCCGGTTGTCTTCGTCCAGATTGGCGGTGAGGACCTTCACCGCGACAGTGCGGTCCAGCGAGGGTTGCCCACAACGGTAGACAAGACCGAAGCCGCCACGTCCGATTTCGTGGACCTCCGTAAACCCTGCCGTGGTCAACTCCGCAACGACGGCGGACGCCACGTCACGCTGAGTCTCGAGCGGATCACCATTTGCCATGCGCAGCTGGCGATTCACTCGATCCGGCGGTACCCCAAAGACACAGCATTTTTTGTCCCTCAATGATCTGAATTCAGGGTAACGCCACCTGCCACCGAGTCGGGGCAATTGGGTTGATCGAATCGTCGATACCGACCGTCTGGTCCCGTTGCAGTCGCCTGGGGAGTCCTCACCCACGATCGACGAAACGGCCAGAACGGCAGGGCGTAGACCCTGGCCAGCGATGTGAGAGAGGTGACCTGGGCACCAAGCGACGCATCCGATACTCGGCTGTCGGGCCGCAGAACTTCGCCGCCTTCTCCGGGGAGCGAGACGGGAATGAGAAGATTATGCTGTGCAGTTCCGGCAGCTCGAGTACCTCGTCGTTCTCTCGCGTGAGAAGCACTTCACTCGCGCAGCGGATGCATGTGCTGTCTCTCAACCGGCTTTGTCGGAGGCGATCCGCAAACTGGAGATCGAACTCGATCTGCCGCTGATCGTTCGAGGCCGCAAGTTCGAAGGCCTCACGGTGGAGGGCGAGCAGATCGTACGTTGGGCTCAGAGAATTCTTGCCAACCAGGAATCACTCCTACACGAGGCCGCCAGCCTACGGTCGGGCGTCACCGGCACCCTCCGAATCGGGGTCATTCCCACCGCATCCGCGACAGTCGCCGACCTGTCGAGCCCATTGTGTCTGCGGCATCCCCTCATCACGGTGCGTCTCGCCGAAGACCTGTCCTCGAGCGAAATCACAGCTCGGCTCGATCGCTTCGAGCTCGATGGCGGCATCACTTACCTCGACGACGACATCGCCCTGCGCTATCACACTTTCCCGCTCTATCGCGAGCGATACGCACTCTTGACCGCCGACGACCCGGCCCACCCGCGCCGCGCCGACATCTCCTGGAGCGAAGCGTCGACGTTGCCGATGTGCACTTTGCCGTCGATCATGCGCGGCAGGCGCATCCTCGACGACTATTTCGCCGACGACGGAGCAGTCCACACCGCACAAGTCGAAACCGATTCCATCGCTTCCCTCTATGCCCACGTCAAGACCGGGCAGTGGGCTGCAGTGGTGCCTCAGGTGTGGTTCAAAGTATTCGGTGAACCACCTGGCCTCCGGTCCACTCCACTCATCGAAGGTCGCACAGCTCCAGTGGTCGGGTTGATCACCCGCGCAGAAGGCCCGTCGTCCCTCCTCGTTCAGGCTCTCGAAGCGACGGCTTCGGTCCTCGACCAGACATCATCGGCAACGCCTATCGACCAGTAGGACGGGCATCTTGGACACCACCCATATCCGTGGTGCATCCTCGACCGACTGTCTGTAAACCTGGGGAAGGCTGCACTGCTGATGGCTCGTCGAGACGACTACGAATACGACGAGCACAGCATCGTCGTGACGAAGAACAAGCAGTACGCCGCAGGCGTACCGGCGGTGCTCGTATCACTTCAACGCGGCATGTCACAGATGGGTGCTACGCGCACCGCTGCCACTCTCGCCAAACTCAATCAGCGCAAAGGCTTCGACTGCCCCGGCTGCGCCTGGCCGGAAACACCCGGCCACCGCAAGCACGCCGAATTCTGCGAGAACGGCGCCAAGGCCGTCGCCGAAGAAGCCACCAAACGGACCGTCGGCCCAGCCTTCTTCGCCGCACACTCCATTGACGATCTCCTCGGCCGCACCGAATACTGGCTCGGACAGCAGGGACGCCTCACCCACCCCATGGTGCTACGCCCAGGCGCCTCACACTACGAACCAATCGAATGGGATGACGCGAACCGCATCATCGCAGACGAACTGAACGCGCTGGGTAGCCCACATGAGGCGATCTTCTACACCTCTGGCCGAACGTCCAATGAAGCAGCGTTCCTCTACCAGTTACTGATTCGCTCCTTCGGCACCAACAACATGCCCGACTGTTCGAACATGTGCCACGAATCGTCCGGCAGCGCACTGACCGCCTCGATCGGCATCGGCAAAGGATCGGTATCCGTTCCGGATATCGAGAACGCCGACCTCATCCTCATCGCCGGCCAGAACCCGGGCACCAACCATCCACGCATGCTGTCCACACTCGAAAAGGCCAGATCCAACGGCGCCCGGGTTATCGCCATCAACCCGCTTCCCGAAGCCGGACTGCTGCGGTTCAAAGACCCACAGAAGGTTCATGGTGTCATCGGCGACGGAGCCGCGATCTCCGACGACTTCCTGCAGATCCGCATCGGCGGCGACATGGCCCTCTTCCAGGGGCTGGCCAAACTGCTCGTCACCGCCGAGGACGCCGCACCAGGCACCGTCCTCGACCGACGCTTCATCGACCGCCACACCGCGGGGTTCGACGCTTGGCTCGATCACATCCGCAGAGTCGATCTCGGCACGGTCGTCGACGCCACCGGCCTGACAATCGAACAACTCCACGACACAGCGCAGGCCCTGATCGAGTCGAACGCCACCATCATCTGCTGGGCGATGGGACTGACCCAGCAAACACACGGTGTTGCCACGATCGAAGAAGCCGTGAACCTGCTGCTGATGCGCGGCATGATCGGTAAACCCGGAGCTGGGGTATGCCCCGTCCGCGGGCACTCCAACGTCCAAGGCGACCGCACCATGGGCATCTGGGAGAAGATGCCAGATTCGTTCCTCGCCGCCCTCGACACCGAATTCGGCATCACCTCACCACGAGAACACGGGCTCGACGCCGTCGACTCCATCCGCGCGATGCGCGAACGGCGAGCCTCGGTGTTCATGGCAATGGGCGGCAACTTCGTGTCCGCCACGCCCGACACCGACGTCACAGAGGCCGCCCTCCGGAACTGTTCGCTGACCGTCCAGGTGTCCACGAAACTCAACCGCAGCCATCTCGTTCACGGCCGCACCGCACTGATTCTGCCGTCGCTCGGCCGCACCGACAAGGACGTCCAGGCGACTGGCAAGCAGTTCGTGACCGTCGAGGATTCGATGTCGATGGTCCACCGTTCCCGCGGAAGTCTTACCCCGTCGAGCATCCACATGCGCTCCGAAGTCGCCATCGTCTGCGGCATCGCCGAGACGCTGTTCGGCCCCGGCCATCCCGTGCCGTGGACATCGTTCACCGCCGACTACGATCTCATCCGGGATGTGATCTCGCGCGTCGTGCCCGGCTTCGACGGCTTCAATACCAAGGTCCGACAGAAAGAGGGGTTCGGACTCCCCCACCCGCCGCGAGACTCACGCACGTTCCAGACGGAGACCGGTAAAGCGAACTTTGCCGTCAACGACCTCGTGTGGCTACCTGTCCCGCCTGGCCGACTCATGTTGCAGACCATGCGAAGTCACGACCAGTACAACACCACCATCTACGGTCTCGATGACCGCTACCGCGGCGTCAAAGGCGGCCGGCGAGTTCTGTTCGTCAACGCCCGCGACATCGAAAAACTCGGATACCGAGACGGCGACCACGTCGACTTGATTTCCGAATGGAAGAACCGGAGCGGGAACATCGAAGAACGACGAGCCGACAACTTCCGACTCGTCGCCTACCCCACGCCTGTCGGCAACGCCGCCGCCTACTACCCCGAAACCAATCCCCTCATTCCCCTCGACCACGTCGCAGACAAATCGAACACCCCCGTCAGCAAAGCCATCCTGATCCGGCTCGAGCACCGACCCTGATGGGACGCATCACTACCCGACGCCCCATCGTGCGCGTGCGTGGACCGAACTCCACAACTCGGCCCGACACACTCGTCGTCGAGGAACCACTCGAAATCCGTGTCGGAGGCGCCCCGCTCGCGGTCACCATGCGCACCCCCGGCCACGATGTCGAACTCGCGCACGGCTTTCTCCTCACCGAAGGAGTCATCAGCAGCGTTGACGACGTCGCTTCGGCCCGCTACTGCGACGGAGTGGACGACAACGGCCTCAACACCTACAACGTCCTCGACATCACCCTCACCGTGGGCATCCCCCCACCGCAACCCGGTGTCGAACGCAACTTCTACACAACCTCCTCATGTGGAGTATGCGGGAAAGCGTCACTCGACGCCGTTCGCCTCACGACGGTCCATTCCCCGGCCGAGGACACCACCACGGTGCATGTCGATGTTCTGGCGACACTGCCCGACCGACTACGCCAGTCGCAGAAAGTATTCGACAGCACCGGTGGCTTACATGCAGCCGCACTTTTCGATCAGGACGGGCAGCTACTCGCCCTCCGCGAAGACATCGGCCGACACAATGCCGTAGACAAGGTCGTCGGCTGGGCAATCGCTCAACACCGCATCCCCTGCCGGGGCAGCATCCTCATGGTCAGCGGTCGCGCCTCGTTCGAACTCGCCCAAAAAGCCGCAATGGCAGGCATACCCATACTTGCCGCAGTCTCCGCGCCGTCCTCACTCGCTGTCGACCTCGCAGACGAAACAGGACTAACACTCGTGGGGTTTCTTCGTGGCCAGAACATGAACCTCTACACCCACACCCATCGGGTAATGCGGGGCTGACCACGTGAAATGCGCGAGCCCGCGGTAGGCCCCAAGAATCGAACCGGTCATAGGTGTACTCGACCCAGGGGCCTTCCCGTCACACTCGACGACTTCGGCGACGCTGAACCCGTCCACTCGTCCTGCCAGCTCTTCGAGCACCGACAGCCCTGTGCTATCGGGTAAGCGGGCTGTAGAAGACCAAGCCGTTGCCGTTATTGTCGTAGACCACTGCACGGCGTTCGTGTCCGTGGTCATACGGGCCTCCCACAATGCCACCGCCGTTGGCTTCCACGGTCTTCGCCGCACTGTCGACGTCGGCGGTCCTTATGCCGACGACAACTTGCCCCGGCATGGGGTGGTCGACCGCAGTCGCCAACGCGACGGTGATAGTCCCTCCATCTAGGGCCGCGAAGTGGTCCCCGTCGCGGAACTTCAACGGCATTCCCAGGGTCTCGCAGTAAAACCGGACCGATTCGTCCAAGTTGTCGGTCGACAGGACGATCATTCGCACATCATGCTCGCTCAATTTGAGTCTCCCTGTAATGGCGTCACTGTTCCGTTCCACGTGCCGCATCGACGATCGCGTAGTCCGCAGTATTCGGCTGTGTAACAGTGTATTTGAAGATTCGAGGTCGAGACTGGTGCGACCGACACAGGCGGAAGTCGCCTTCGCTCGATCGTCGACGATCGAACGCCAAACCCCGTTCAATCAGGATATCCAATTGAAACGGGGTCTACTTACAGGCCAGTGCCGGCTGCTATCGCAACGTTCCGTAGGCGCCTGATCAATCCGGCAGGTCCGACCTCACTCGGCCCGAGGAGAGGTCAATGCCTGGACCGCCGCAGTTGACATTGTCTTGACAATCGACTCCTGGTCAAGACCTTTGTTGAGGGTGGGTACGGTATTCAACATCGAGAACACCGCCTGCGTAAGCAGGCGTACCTCCGGATCCGACAGCTCTGGCCGCAGCAGCGACACTGTCGAAATCCACTCCTCGGCGTACAGATTCATCGCTCGTCGAATGCGCCGGCGATCCGTTTCGGGAAACGCGTGCTCGTTCTTGAGGAAAATCAGCGTTGTCGGAGCGGCAGACAGGACCGACCTGATGTGGAATTCGACCATGGCGTCCAGCGCAGCACGCGGATCGGGCTCCGACTCCACCGTCGCCCGGGCGGACTGATGGAGAAACTCCAACGGATTCTCCACCACTGCGATGAGGAGGGCCTGCTTGTTCTGGAAGTGACGATAGAGCCCGGGAGCGGAGATTCCTGCCTTTGCGCAGATCATCTCGACCGTAACCGAGTCGTAAGGTTTGTGCAGGAACAGATCGGCGGCGACTTCCAGCAGCAGCTCCCGGCGTGACCGGCGAACCGTAGGCGCGGCCGACGGCATCTGGTCAGCCTTCATGGTTCACAACAGCAACGGGGCAGCCCGAGAAATCTGAA
Source organism: Rhodococcus sp. IEGM 27 (assembly GCF_033142305.1). NCBI lineage: Bacteria > Bacillati > Actinomycetota > Actinomycetes > Mycobacteriales > Nocardiaceae > Rhodococcus > Rhodococcus sp. IEGM 27. Next base: position 101,786 of record NZ_JAWLSG010000007.1, read on the forward strand.
ATCAGCACATGCCGAGTTGCACACCGCCTGCAAGCGTCGCTCGCATCTACCTTGATCAGCTCCATGCGACCAATAGTAACACGCATTAACACAATCGGACAGCAATCGGACACCTTTCGGTGTTAGGTGCGGGCCCACACTCCCCGCGCGACCGCACACTTTTGCGCCTGGCCAGGCATGTTGCGAGCCCTGGCGAGTGAAAGCGCCCAAATACCCGCCGAGTGTTGACAAGCTCACACTCTCGCTCTACGTTAATGCTCATTCACGTTAATGCGCATTCACACACGAAAGGTTGTGGCCATGCGATTCATCTTCATGAGCGAGGGCGAAACGCCCCCAGGGCATACCCATGAGCACCGTTACCGGGAGCTCGTCGACGAGGTCCTCCTCGCCGAAGAGGTGGGTTTTGATGCGTTCGGCACCTCTGAGCAGCACGTGGCGATTGGCACGGCGACGACGTCCGCGCCGGAGGTCCTCTATCCGTACCTGATGGCGCTGACCTCACGCATTCGGTTCGTGCACCTGGTGACCCTGTTGCCCACACGCATCAACCACGCGCTTCGGGTCGCCGAGAGGCTGGCCACCGAAGACATCCTGTCCGACGGCCGCGTGGAACTCGGTGTCGGCCGAGGCAACACCACCCTTGCACTGCGGGCCTTTGAGGTTTCACCGACGGAAAACAAGGCCCAGCAGATCGAGGGGCTCGAAGTCATTCGCCGCGCGCTGCACAACGACGTCTTCTCCTTTGTGGGCGAGCACTACAAGATCCCACCACGAAGTCTGGTACCCAGAGGAATTCAGACTCCCTATCCTCCGATCCACATGGCGACCGGGAGTCCCGAGTCTGTTCGAACTGCGGCGGAGCTCGGCGTCGGCGCGATCGTCGGAGGCTTCTACCTGGGCTTCGAATTCCTCGAGAATATGCTGCGGATCTACGATGACGCTCTCGACGGCGCGACGCACACCTACCCAGTTCAGGCACAAAAGCTCGTTGCAGTCGGCGGCGGTATGCATTGCGCAGAAACACGCGACGAAGCCGTCAAATGGGCGAGGAGCCTCACTGAATCGGTCGCGCTATCGACCGACGCGTACCAACGCCTCTCGAAACTCTCCGATGACTACCAGTACATGGGAGCCGTCAAGCATCTCGACTTCAACGATGAGCGCTACATGTTCGAGGACTCCTCCGGCTTCATCGTGGGCGATCCCGACGACTGTGTCGCCCAGGTACAGCGGTTCGCCGACTTGGGCGCCGACTCGCTCGTTATGCGCATCGACGGGCTCCCCCACAGGGAATTGATGAAGTCGATCGAACTTTTCGGCAAGTACGTAATCCCCAAGTTCAAGAACCCCCGCGCTGTGGTGCGCACCCCTGCCGCGGTTCTGGACGATATTCGCGCCGCCCGGCCGGCCCACTACGCCGAGGTCGAAGCGTTCGAAAGTGCACAGAAAGAAACAACCGGAAACAGTGTCGAGGTAGGAGAAGCACGATGAGTACATTGGCCACGGATGACATCTTCAGCCGATACCCGAAGGAGATCTTGATCGAGCGCAAGCCGAACGGGGTACTCCTCATCACCATCAATCGTCCCGAGCGACTCAACTCCCTGACGCTGCCGATGTTCAAGCATCTGTCCGAAATCTGGGTGGACGTCGACCGAGACCCCCAAACGCGTGTGGCTGTCATCACCGGCTCCGGTCGCGGTTTCTGCACGGGCATGGACGTACGCGAACCAGACCCCACTCTGGATGACGCGATCGAACTCATGGAGGATGAGCGGCGGCGAATTACGACCCTCCTGAACATGGACAAGCCTCTCATCTCCGCGATCAACGGACCAGCGGTGGGCTGGGGTTTGTCGATGGCACTGCTCGCGGATATCAGCGTAGCTGCTGAAGACGCCTTGCTTCTGGACGGCCATACCCGCATCGGGGTGGTCGCCGGCGACCATTCTTCCCTGATCTGGCCGCTGCTGGTCGGCATGGCCAAAACTAAGTACTACCAGCTGACGTCAGCAAGCCTGACCGGCGCGGAGGCCGAGCGGATCGGCTTGGTGAGCCTCACTGAACCGAAAGGCGCCGTGCTCGAACGCGCCTTGGCGATCGCGGATGACCTTGCCCAGGGCTCGCAGCAGGCAATCCGCTGGACGAAGCGTTCACTGAACTCGGGTTGGCTGACCAATGCCCTTCCGCAGCAGGAATTGTCGGCGGCATTGGAAACCCTCAATTTCGCCGGCGCAGACTACGCCGAAGCCCGACAAGCCTTCCGCGAAGGGCGACCGGCCCAATTTCCCTCCGCCCGCCGCGATGACCACCTCGTCGTTGGTTCCCCGGCGACGCAAGAAGTTGCCAGGTGAAGCATGAGAGGGCCTGAGACCACACAGACCGCCGGGTTCACCGCCGCGGACTATACGGGTGTCCTTGTCGTCACCTTGGACCGGCCGCCGGCAAACGCGCTGAACCGATCAGCCATTCGCAATCTCGCGGCGCTGTTTGCCGACCTCACCGAGATGCGTGAAGCACCCCCGGTCGTCCTCACAGGCGAGGGAGAACGATTCTTCTGCGCCGGAGGCGATATAACAGAACTCGAACAAGCACCCCAACAAGAGTTGGACGCCCGGATGCGGGAGTTTCACTCGCTACTTGTAGCAATGGACAGATACCCGCGACCGGTGATCGGCGCGATTAACGGTCACTGTGTGGGCGGTGGCATGGAAATTGCTCTGTTCGCCGATACCGTGCTGGCCGTCCACGGTGCGCGTTTTGGATTCCCAGAGATCAATCACGGCCTCCTACCGGCCGATAAGGGTATTCAGCGTGCCGCCCGACTACTCGGAGCACGTACCGCGAGGCGACTGCTGTTGTCGGGGGAACTATTCGACGCTGAAACCGCGCTGGAGATCGGTCTCGTCGATGTCCTCGCGGACCCCGCAGAGCTCGTCGCTGCGGCTGTCGCGTCGGCGCGTGAGGCCGGGGCCAAGGCACCGGTGCTCTACGGCGCATTGAAACGCAGTATCAACGATTCCGACGACTCCCGCGACGAGGTCTCCCTGCATCGCACACTCGGGTCTGCCGCCGAGTACTTCGATGACCCCGTCGCCCGTGGACTACGAGATAGCTGGAACGGCAGTCGCACTCGAGGAGGTCAGGGATGAGGGTGGAGTCATGTTAGCCGTCCTTGTTGCGGGCCTGGTCAGCGGTGCGGTTCTGCTGCTCGCGACCGTGGGCTTCGAATTGGTGCGCCGGGTGGAGGGCTTCCTGAATATCGCGCTGCCCCAGCTGATCGTGCTCAGTGGGTTCAGCGCGTACGGGTTCAATGTGCTGCTCGGGTTGCACTGGACAGTCTCATGTCTCGCGGCGATCGCGGTCACAACGGTGGCGGGCGTCGTATCAGCTCGGCTGATCTTCTGGCCGATGCGCGGACGTCCGCACTATATCCCCATGATCGCATCTGTCGGTCTCGCGTTCTTCATTCACGCAATGATCGAGGTCTTCACGGGGTACGGCGTGAAGACCCTCGACGTCCCTCTTCAAGAGACCTTCCGTATCGGTGGGATTGCCGTGGCCGGCATCGATCAGGTCGCTGTCATCGTCATTGCCGCTCTGGTGGTTATGGCACTGCACTTTTGGCTGTCGAAGTCCTACAGCGGACGGGCGTTGCGCGCGATGGCCAACAATCAGGCACTGGCTCAGATTCGCGGTGTCAACACCACTTATCTGCAATACATCACCTGGGCGGTAGCGAGTGCGCTGACTGCGCTGGCGGGAACGCTCATCGCCCTGACCGCACGCATTTACCCTGAGCTTGGCTGGGATCAGGTGTTGATCATCTCCGCCGCCGCAATCATCGGCGGGCTCGGCAGTATCTATGGCGTGATGCTCGCGGCAGTCCTCGTCGGTCTGACGTCAAGTCTCGCGACCCTTGTCATTCCGTCCGAATACACCCAGATGGTTGTGTTCGCGGTGATCGCCTTGGTCGTGTTCATCCGGCCTGAGGGCCTTTTCAGCGGGCCGAAGGAGCGTGTCGCATGAGCACTCTGCTGATTCTTGGCGGACTGATCACTCTAATGGGGATCTACGCCGTCGCAGCCTTGGCGCTGAACCTTCAGTTCGGCGTCGGCGGGATGGTGAATTTCGGTGTGGCGGCATTCTTCGGTGTCGGCGCCTATGCCTACGCACTCACCGTCCTGCCGGCACCGTCCGGATCGTACACATACCTTCTCGGGCTCGGTTTGCCGTGGTGGGCGGGCGCAATCATTGGTGGTCTTGTATCAGCTCTGCTCGCGTTCGTTGTCGGAAGCGGCCTGCTGAAGGTCGGTGGGGAGTACCTCGCCGTTGTCTCGCTTGCGCTTGCCGAGGTGATCCGCCAGTTGTTCATCAACCAGCCGGCGATCGCCAATGGGGCGCGCGGGCTGCTGAACGCGCCGGTGCCCAGCCTCGATATCGTCCCGGGTCGAGCGCAGGTGTTGTTCGTCGCTGCGATCGTTGTGGTTGTTCTAGGAATCAGCTTCTTGCTCTTCCGGCGGGTGACTCGGTCGGCGTTCGGCCGAAGTCTGCTCGCGATCAACCAGAACGAAGCAGTGGCCCGCTCGCTCGGTGTGAACGTCTACGCGGTAAAGCTCAAAGCGTTCGTCTTTGCGGCGTTCTTCATGGGTCTGGCCGGGGTGATGTATGTGTGGTATCTGTCGATCCTTACTCCGACTTTCTTCAACGTGAATATCACCTTCACGGTCTTCATTGCTCTGATTATCGGCGGGACAGGCAGCAATGTCGGCGCGATTCTTGGTGCGGTTGTTCTGTTGGGCCTGCGTGAGGGCCTCACATACATTCAAGTGGAATTTATTACACCGGAGCTGCTGGCGAGCCTTCAGGACGCACTGCAAGGTTTGGTCCTCATTGTGATACTCCTTTTCTGGCCGGGCGGCCTCTTCCGGCCGCGACTGTCCGTCTACCCGCCACCACGCTCCCCCTCCGTGACACCTGCCGTGTTGGCGACTTCTGTGGCAGGTGGTCGCTGATGACTGCACCGAATCCCTTGCTCGAAGTGAAGGGCGTTGTGAAGAGCTTCGGTCAGCTCCGGGCGCTCGACGGTGTCGATATGACCGTTAGCCGGGGCAAGGTTACAGGACTCATTGGGCCAAACGGCTCCGGCAAAACCACCCTGTTCAATGCAGTCTCCGGTTTCCTGAAGCCTGATGCAGGGACGGTCGTGTTCGACGGGCGTGTCGTGACAGGGGCTCCGACGCATCAACTTGCGCGGATGGGTCTGAAGCGCACGTTCCAGAACACTGCTGACTTCACCGACATGTCGGTCGTGCAGAATTTGCTCACCTCTGTGCGCACTGTGCCAGGCGAGCGCCTCTCACGCCTCTTCACGTCTCCGCGCGAGATCTCGGCGAGTGAGCGCAGCTTGGTCGACCGTGCATGGATTCTGCTCGATCGCCTGGGTTTGGTCGAATTGGCGAACGTCCGGGCGGGAGATCTGTCGATCGGCCAAGGCCGCCTACTGCAGATCGCCCGGCTGCTCATGGAACCGCCGTCGCTGTTGATGCTCGACGAGCCGTCCTCGGGCCTCAACCCCGACGATCAAGACCGCTTATCTGCGACAGTGCGTCAGCTGCGCGATGTCGAGGGTGTCACGGTGCTCGTCATCGAGCACAACATGTCCTTCATGAACGCAATCTCCGATGCGCTGTACGTCATGCACGACGGCCACGTCATTGCAAGCGGCCCGCCGGCGGACGTAATCCGCGACCCCCTAGTTATCGAAACCTATCTGGGAGTACGCCGTGCCACTGCTTAATGTCGAAAACCTCACCAGCGGCTACGGTCGAAACAACATCATCCGGGGCATTTCTCTTGCCGCAGAAGAAGGATCGATTACAGCCATCATTGGCCCTAACGGAGCCGGCAAGACAACCCTCGTGCAGACCATCGCCGGGGTAGTCGATGCACGCGGCGGGAGCGTCAGACTTGGTGGCGAGCCCCTCGATGGGATGTCCGCCCGCGAGCGCGCACGCCGTGGCCTCGGATATACACCTCAGCTGCGCAACGTTTTCGGTGCACTATCCGTCGAGGACAATCTGGAAGTTGTCACCCGCGCGATGCGATTGCCTCATGAGCGCGTGGACGAGGTTTTCGAACTGTTTCCGATCCTCGCAGAGCGCCGAAAGCAGCGATCCGGAACGCTGTCCGGCGGACAACGCCAGCAGCTCGCAATCGCTTCCTCGCTGCTCATGCGACCACGGCTGTTGATCCTCGACGAACCCACCACCGGTCTAGCGCCCCAGATTGTCGATTCGCTCATCGAGCAGATCTGCGTCATCGAGCGCAGCGGGACCGGCGTCTTATGGATTATCGAGGAGCATCCCAACCAGATCCTGCCACTGTGCGAACGCGTATTTCTCATGGAATCGGGCCAAATTCATCACGAGGCAAACGGGCCGCAACTGCTAGCGGATCCGGGCTTCGCCGAGATGTTCCTGGGCGCTCGAATCCCACAGGCCTGAGCAGCACGCATGCCTACCGCAATCGCGAAAAGAGAAGCAGGCTTCACTCTCCTCGCTTCTACCAGAGAAAGTTCGACCCCCAAAGCAGCACTTCACAGGAGATTTTGAGCGATGAAAGTACTCAGAACAACAGCAGGCAAGGTATCGGTCGCATGCGTCGTCATGGCGACGGGGGCAGTGCTCACAGGTTGCGGCGACGGTGGAGGGGCGTCGAGCGGAACCACGGTGATCGGTGTGGCCGCGCCGCTATCAGGCGAAGCGGCGGTCTTCGGCGGGCCTGTCGATTCGATCACCCGAGCAGTAGTGAACCATGTCAACAAGCGTGGCGGCATCAATGGGACGACCCTCGAGGTTGTGAGCGAGGACGAGAAGTTCAACGCCGAGGATGGAGTCCGCGCCGTCACCAAGCTCATCAATAAAGACGACGCGCAATTCATCGTGGGTCCGACGTCATCGACGTTCATGGCGACACTCAGCCAGGCAGAACGCAGCGAGGTTGCGATCGCGTCTCCGTACTCCGGCATCGTCGAGTACGACGACCAGGCCAATCCCTACACCTTCCGCACTGTTGGTCCGGACACGTTCGATGGCCTGGCGGTCGCTAAAAACCTCTGGGACAACGGCATCAAGACCCTGTCCATACTCTACGAAAACTCCGACTCAGCGCGAAGCACGTCGAGCTGGTTGGAGGATTATTACACGAAGCTCGGTGGCAAGGTGGTGGCGAAGGTCGCTTTCAACGGCGGACAGAGTTCCTATCTGCCGGAGGTGCGCAGCGCCTTTGAGCCTCAACCCGATATGGTGTTCCTCGCCGGCTCCGTGGAGCCCGCTGTACCGATCGTGCGCGAGTGGGCGCGGTCGGGGTTACCTGGCAAATGGGCATTTATCGCAGAGTTGACCTTCCCCGTGCTGCTCGACGAGGTCGGGGCCCAATACCTCGAAGGCGCGTACGGTCAGTCCGCGGTCGCGGCAGACTCGCCGTCCGTCGCGGGGATGCGCGATGTGCTGGTCGAGGAGTATGGCGTCGAGCAAGGTGCGGTCATCGCTCAGCAGCCCACGGCTGCCATGGCATACGATGCGATCGTTTCGGGACTGTTGGCGATGGCGGCCGGCGGCGAGGCGACGGGCACGGCGATTGCCGAGAACCTCCACAACGTGACTGATTCCGGCGGAACGCCGGTGTTCTCCCTGGATGAAGGCCTGGATCTCCTGGCGAGAGATGAAACGATCGACTATCACGGTGCCAGCGGTCCCGTCAATTTCAACTCGACGAACACTGCGGTGCCCGACTACGGGATTTATCAGGTAGTCGACGGGAAGTGGGAGGTAGTCAAGCGTTACACGGGCACCGAGATCAACGACTTAGCTGAGGAATTGCAGTGACCATGGAGATGGAGAACACTGTTTCAATGAGTTCGCGTGAGGGCGGCAGGGATGGAATACCGGTACTGCGCAGCGTCTCGGGATTCGAGGCCGTGGATCGCACCTTCGCGCAGATGTTGTGCGACCGCGCCGAGCGCGAACCGGACACGGTCGCATTCTGCAGCTGGGTTGACGGCGCTGCACGCCCGACCAGCTGGAGCGAGTATCTAGAGGACGTGCGGGCGACCGCACTGGGCCTCCATGATCTCGGGGTGGCGCCGGGCGACCGGGTGGCCATCATGTCTTCTACCCGCCGAGAGTGGGTTGTGGCGGCACTCGGGATCCTGAGTGTGGGTGGCGTTCCCGTGGGGGTATACCCCACAAGCTCGACCCCTGAGGTAGAGCACGCGCTCGAGAGCAGCGGCGCGACCGCGATCTTCGCCGAGGGCAGGTCCGATATCGCGAAAGTTGCTGCGGTCGCTCCCAAGTTGCCGCACTTACGGGCAACTGTCGGTTTCGATGCCGAACCGGCAGACCTGCCGGAAACCGTCAAAGCAGTACATTGGGAGTCCTTACGCGCCGTCGGGAGCGCTCGGGCTATGGCTGAGCCGGAACTGTTCTCGCTTCTTGTCGAATCGGGCGACATCGACCAGCTGGCGGCCCTGTTTTACACCTCAGGATCCACTGGAGCGCCGAAGGGCGTGAGACACACGCACCGCACACTCCAGTACTCGGTACTTGGTTTCGCAATGTCCTACCCCGAGATCGGCAGGGCCCGGCACGACCTCGTGGGATTCCTCGGACTTTCACACGTTGCGCCGGCTCTGATCGGAGTCTTCGCGCCGATAATGACCAGGCTCGTCGTCACCTACTGCACCATGGATCAACGGGTCGAAGCGCTCTGCGGGGTGCGGCCAACTGCTGTCCTGTGGCCGCCGAGGATGCACGAGAAGCTCGCCAGCGAAATACTGCAGGCGCTTGCCGAGTCCGGCAGAGCTTTCCGCTTCGGATACGCGATTGCAATGAAGGTCGCGCGCAGGGTCAGCGGTTTACGCTGGCGTGGGCAACAGGTGCCGAGGTACCTCGAAGTCCTCTACGGCGTGTGCCTGAAATACGTGTTCCTGCCGCTGCGGGCGAAAGTCGGCATGGATCGCATCGAGGTGAGCTGGACAGCCTCCGGGAGCATGGCCCCAGACGTGACCGCGCTCTGGCATATGTGGGGTCTCGATCTTCGCGAGCTTTTCGGTACAACGGAAACGTGTGGCTCCGTGATCGCCCAGTGGGATCGCGCCTTTCCAGCGCCAGGAACCATTGGAAAGGCCATGCCCGATCCCCGGTGGGTTGTCCGTGTATCCCCCGAAGGCGAGTTGCAGGTGCGCAGCCCATGTCTCTTCGACGGCTACTGGAACAATCCGGAGGCGACGGCCTCGGCGCTGGAAGAGGGGTGGTACCGCACAGGCGATCTTGTCGAGCAGAGCTCCGATGGCGAGGTGAAGATCATCGGGCGAATGAAGGATGTCCTCAAGACCAGTGGCGGCAAGAGCGTCAGCCCGCAGCCGATAGAGGTACGGCTCAAAGCGAGTCCGCTTATCGACGAGGCGATCGTTGTGGGCGAAGGCCGCAAGTACCTCACCGTACTGCTCAGCGTCAGCGACGAGGCGCAGGCAATGACTCGGGATGACCGCGATGCTGCTCTGACCCGATGGATCGACGAGGTCAACTCCGAACTCGCCCGACCGTTGCAATTGAAGAAGTTCCGGGTTCTGCCGCGGGCGCTGTCAGCGGCAGCGGGAGAGCTGACGGCCAAAGCCACTATCCGACGCTCTAACATCCTCGCCTCCTTCACCGATCTCGTCGACGAAATGTACGACGTAGGCGAGCAGGACGAGATTGCCCGTCAGGCCCGATTTGCCAGGCCGGATCGCAAGTAGGTGCCACAATGAACGAACTTCGGATCGAATACATGACGAGTGCCGAGATCGGTGACGCAATCGCAGGTGGGGCGCGCACCGCGATCCTGCCCCTCGGTGCAGTCGAACAGCACGGCCGGCATCTACCGCTGTCAATGGATGCTGACCACGCCGACGCGCTTGCAGTGCGGGTCGCGCACGACCTCGGAGGTGCGCTCGTCCTGCCGACCGTTCGTGTCGGGTACTCGCCGCATCACCTCGGATTCCCCGGCACACTGTCCCTCCGCGCATCGACTCTCGAGGCGATCTGCGAAGATTACAGCGCGCACCTGGCTGCGTCCGGTTTCGAGCGGATTGTCGTGTTCTCGGGCCACATCGGCAACTACCCGGTCATGCGCGACTTCGAGTTGCGCCTGGCGGACAAATTGGCACCACTGTCGGTCATCGTCTTCACCGACAGTGAAGCGATTCTGGACGCCTGGCGCTGTGCCGCCGAGGACGTGGCCTCCCTGGGCGGAAACGTCGGTGGGCATGCTGACGTCGCAGAAACCTCCGTAATGCTCGCACTTCATCCCGACAAGGTTCGCGTCGAGCGCTTTGCCCGTGGATACTCGGGCATGGTTGACAAGGGACTCCTCGATCGTGCCTTCCGGGAGGGCATTCATTCGATATCCCCCAACGGAATCCTGGGAGACCCTGCAGGCGCGTCGCCATCCATCGGGACGGTATGCCTCGACGCCGTCACCTCCCTCATTGTCCAGCATGCGCGCGCCAGGGGTGCGTGACATGCACGAGATGCGAGCAACCCCTACGCGGCCATCCGACGCCGATACATCCAATTCACTTCTCAGCCAGGGCGGTACGCCATGATGACTTTCGATCCAGTAAAGACAGGTGACTCGCAACGGGATACCACCAGGCTCCGCCGACTGTATGGGCAGTATCCGACTGGCGTCGCGGCAGTATGCGCGCTCCAAGAGGGACGACCGGTGGGAATCGTAGCCACCTCGTTCACACCAGTGTCCATGGACCCGGCGTTGGTATCGATCTGCGTGCAGCACACTTCGACGACGTGGCCGATTCTGTCGAAGGACGGCCATCTAGGTATTTCGGTCCTGGCATCGACGCACGAAGCGGCGAGTCGCCAGATCGCGGCCAAGAACGTCGACCGGTTCGCCGGGATCTCCTGGTTTGCAGGCGAATCCACTGCAGTATTCCTAGCCGACGCAGCAGCATGGCTCGATTGCAAGATCTCGACGTCGATCCCCGCAGGGGACCACGATGTCGTACTTCTGGAGGTCAACAGCACCGCGGTAAATGAGACAGCACAACCCCTTGTCTTTCATGACAGCCGTTTCCGCACCCTGGTGATCGGTGAGGGATCGTGATGACCGACGTCTGTGACGTGAAAAAGAAAATCGAATCCGCTACAAACGCGTTGACCACCGGAAGGCCGGCACTGATCGTCAGCGGAGCTGACGATCAGGAGGTCGCCGATGTGCTGATTCCTGCCGCCCTAGCCAGCCCACGGTGGACCGCCTGGGCAGTTCGATACACCTCCGGGCTGTTGTGTGCGGCGATGCGTTCGACCCGGGCAGACGAGCTGGAACTGCCCGCAATGGTGAGGGGCAACGGCTCCAGCACGACAACTCCGGCCTTCGGTGTAGGGGTCGACGCCGTTGCCGGCGTCGGAACCGGTATCAGTGCGACAGACCGGTCGCGGACCGCTCGGGTGCTCGCCAGCCCGCAGACCCGCCCAGTGGATCTGACGCGGCCGGGACACGTCCTGCCGTTGAGAACGGCTTCACGTGGAGTGCTCGAGCGCCGAAACAGTGCGGAAGCGGCGGTCGACCTGTGCGAAATCGCCGGACTTTCGCCGGTAGCGCTGACGGCCACGTTGCTGGGTGACGATGGAACCCTGCTGCAGGGCAAGGAACTCGCGGCCTTCGCCCAGGTTCACGGCGTTCCAGCGGTGCGGGTCCAGGATGTGGTGCACTACCGCCTACACCACGGCGACGGCAACGTTGGGCGGGTTCGCCAGACGGCCACACGAATTGTGGACGTTCCTGACAGGTGCATGCGTGTAGTCGACTTCGACGACGAACTGACCGGCGCACACCACACGGCTTTCCTGGGTTCGACAACGCCTGCGGCAGCTCCGACGGTGTACATCGTCTTCGAATGTTCGCACCGCGATCCACTCGCACCCGACTGCGGGTGCCGACAGGAGTTCGAAACCCGTCGTACCCGAATCGCCGCAGAAGGCGGGATCATCGTCTACTTGCGGTCGAACCCGCGGCCCGCCAACCAGTACACGGTTCAGGGACACGAACTCGCACAGGGATCCATCAGTTCCATCCTCACCCACCTTGGATTCACCACGGTCATCGTGTCCGGATGGCCGGGTGATCAGCACCCGACATCGGCCCGCGCGCTCGACCTGACGCCGACTGTCCGCAATCCGGCCTACAAGACCGCCGCCTCGCTCTGACTGCCTCCAACTGGGGCAGGGGGACCGAAACCGTGGGGGCCAACCTGACGCCGCTGAAACCCCACTTCCCCCCTCGGGTACCGACGTAGTCGGTGCCGCCAACTCGCAACCCGACCCGCCCAGCGCTTCGGATGAAGCGCTGCCTCAACTGGAGGATCCGTGACCGGTCTCGACGTTCCTTTGACACCCATTCGCTTCCTCGAACGTGCAGTCGAGGTCATGCCCGACAAAATCGCTATCATCGACGGCGAGCGTCGATGGACCTACCGTGAATTCGGTGCCTCAGTACAGGCCCTCGCGAAAGCGCTCCGAGCTTCCGGTGTCTCGGATGGCGAACGCGTCGCATATCTGGCCACCAACTCCGCCGAGCTGCTCATCGCCCATTACGCCGTCCCGCTCGCGCGCGGTGTACTCGTTGCGATCAACACACGCTTGTCAGCGGCCGAGATCGAATACATCTGCGGGCATTCTGGTGTGCACCTGCTCTTCGGTGAGATCGAGCTACTGAAGCCGCTGCTCGACGCCGGACTCGATTTCTCCACCGTCGACGAGTGGATCGAACTACCGTCGGTGGGAGGTCTTTTCACCGGATCTAACGAACTTCACAGCTATGACTCGCTGCTGACACGCGGCCAGGGTGAGGATCTACGCTGGGAGATTGACGACGAAAACCGTACGCTGGCAATAAACTACACATCCGGCACCACGGGCCGCCCTAAAGGAGTCATGTACTCCCATCGCGGCGCCTACCTCAATTCGCTCGGCGAAATTTTACATGCAGGCTTTGATAAGACCACCAAGTATCTGTGGACTCTGCCGATGTTCCATTGCAACGGATGGTGCACGACCTGGGCGGTCACTGCCGCGCTCGGTACACACGTCTGCTACCGGGCGGTGCGCGCCGACAGCATGTGGTCGCTGATCGACGAGCACCAGATTACCCACCTCAACGGAGCACCGACAGTTCTGACCCTCCTGGCCAACGCTGAGCAGGCCCATCCCCTCACGACACCGTTAACCATCAGCAGTGGAGGTGCACCGCCCAGCCCCACCATCATCGCCGGGATCCGCGCTCTCGGCGCATCGATAGTGCACATCTATGGCCTCACTGAAACCTACGGACCCTACTCGGTCTGTGAACCCAAGCCCGAGTGGGACGAGCTGGATGTCGAGGACCACGCGAAACTCATGGCGCGCCAGGGTGTCGGCATGATCACTGCCGAGCGGCTGCGGGTTGTGCGTCCCGGGCTTTCACCGGCGGGCGAGTTGACCGACGTGGCCGCAGACGGCACCGAGATGGGCGAGATCGTCATGCGCGGCAATACCGTGATGAAAGGTTATTACGACGACGAGGACGGGACGCGGAAGGCAACCGAGGGTGGCTGGTTCCACTCAGGTGATCTGGGCGTCATGCATCCCGACGGATACGTGCAACTTCTCGACCGTGCGAAGGACGTGGTGATCTCCGGGGGAGAGAATATTTCGACGATCGAGGTAGAGCAAGCAATTCTGTCGCATCCGGCGATACTCGAAGCCGCCGTCGTGGGGGTACCTGATGACAGGTGGGGCGAACGGCCAAAAGCGTTCGTGATGACTGCCAATGGAGCGCACATCGACGAGGCCGAGGTCATCGCACACGTGAAGTCGCGAATCGCGTCATACAAGGCACCCAGATCGGTCGAGTTCGTCGACGACCTTCCCAGAACGTCAACCGGAAAGATCCGCAAGAACGAACTGCGTGACGCGGAGTGGAGTTCACGGCCAACCATGATCAACGGCTGAGAACTGTCGAGCTGTTGCACTGGCGGCGGCGCCCGCCACCGCACCGGGGCATGTCCGGCGCCGGGCGGCTATTCCTCGGGCCGACCCGCGTTTGCACCCTGACTCGTTCGCAGAATGCCTGCACCAGAACACTTCCGGCGTCTATCGGAGAGCACAGTGATCACGTCGCCGCGCCGCGGAGATCGCCGAAAATGGTGATCGTGCTTGGGCATTGTGCTCGCCCCCATCGAGGTTGCAGGCGCACTGGTGCGCAGAATGCTGAAGTCTTGCGATGGGTGTTGCACAAAGTACCTGCCGATGCTGAACTTTAGGCGAGTTCTGCACACGGAACTTTCTATTAGCAAGCGGATTCACCGACCGCCACCGGCGGCTTCGGGCTCTCACCAGAGCCGCCGGCTGACATCACCGACCGACGCTCACGACCTGAGTCTGGCCGTGTTCAGTCGGTCCCACGAATTCATAGGCAAGGACGCAATCTTATGCAGGGCACGAACACAGTCGACACCGGCATCAACACCACTCCCTCCCCGACCCCCGAGGCGCTCGTGGAGATCGAGCGACGCGTGTTGTGGCTGTCGACCGCGATGATCCACCACGCGAACCGGGTTCGCCCCAATCCCACGGGGCTGAAGGTCGGTGGCCACCAGGCGTCGTGTGCGTCGATCGTGACCATTATGACCTCGCTCTGGTTCGAGCAGCTCCGTCCCGGTGACCGGGTGTCGGTCAAGCCGCATGCCTCTCCGGTGCTACACGGCATCAACTACCTGCTAGGCGAGCTGGACGAGAAGTATCTGACGACGTTGCGGGAGTTCGGTGGGTTGCAGTCGTACCCGAGCAGGTCGAAAGATCCTGATCCGGTGGACTACTCGACCGGGTCGGTCGGGATCGGGGCGACGGCGCCGATTTGGGGTGCCATCGCCCGCCGCTTCGTCGACACCCATCTCGGCGGCGCCGGGACGGGCCGGCAGTATTCGCTAGTCGGGGACGCGGAGTTGGATGAGGGCGCAGTGTGGGAGGCGATCCTCGATCACTCCGTCGCCGAACTCGGGGAGATCGTGTGGATCGTCGACCTGAACCGGCAGTCCCTGGACCGGGTGGTGCCCAACATCGCCGCCGGCCGGCTCGAGGCGATGTTCGCTGCCGCCGGCTGGCAGGTACTCACCGTGAAATTCGGGACCCTGCTCGAATCGCTGTTCAGCCGACCCGGCGGGTCGGCGCTGCGCACCCGAATCCTGGACATGCCCAATCCCGAGTACCAGAGGCTGCTGCGCTGCACGGCCGAGCAGGTGCGGGACCGGCTGCCCGGCCGCGATCCAGCTGCGAGGGAGATCGCCGCCCTGATCGCCGGTCTTGACGACGACACCGTCCTGCGCGCCATTCGCAATCTCGGTGGTCACGACCTGGACGCCCTGCGCGCGGCGTACGCGCAGATCGACGACACCCGCCCGACGGTGATCATCGCCTACACCATCAAGGGCCGCGGCCTGCCCACGCAGGGGCACCCGCAGAACCACTCCTCGCTGCTGACCGTCGAACAGTACGAACAACTCGCCACCGAACTGGGCATGGACTCGAAGAACCCATGGGCCCGGTTCGACACCGACAGCACCGCAGGCCGCGTCTGCGCCGCCTCCGCCGAATGGCTCACCCGCGATCCCGTCGAACTGGCAACCCCGCCCGCGGTGCCGGCCGACATCGGCCGCACGCCGTCCGGCACATCGACGACGCAGGCCGCACTCGGCCGGGCGTTGCTCGACCTGAGCCGCCAAGCCCCGGACGCCGCGAAGCGGGTCGTCACCGTCAGCCCCGATGTCAGCTCCACCACCAACCTGGCCGGCTGGCTGAACAAGGTGGGGGTGTGGTCGCCGAACGAGCGGCGCAACTGGTTCGACGACGACGCCGAGACGATCATGCACTGGCGGGAAAAGCCCACCGGGCAGCACATGGAACTCGGCATCGCCGAGACGAACCTGGTCGGGCTGATGGGCGAACTCGGCGCGACGTGGAGTCGGTGGGGGCAGCCGCTGTTCCCGATCGGGGTGATGTACGACCCGTTCGTCGAACGGGCCCTGGAGCCGTGGTCGTACGGGATCTACGCGGGCGGGCAGTCGATCCTGGTCGGCACCCCTTCTGGGGTGACCCTGGCCGCGGAGGGTGGGGCGCATCAGTCGATCAAGACCCCGTCGATCGGCCTCGAACAACCCGGCTGCGTCAGCTACGAGCCCGCCTTCGCGATCGACACCGAGTGGACTCTGCTCGACAGCATCTCCCGCCTCGGCCGCCCGGACGGTTCCTCGTCGTACCTGCGCCTGTCGACCCGCCCCGTCGATCAGACCCTCGCCGCCGTCCCCACCGATCCCGCTGCGCGGGAACGTCGCCGCCGTCAGGTCGTCGCCGGCGCCTACACCCTCCGCCACACCGGCAATCCGGCCGTCACCCTGGTCGGGATGGGCGCCGTAATCACCGAAACCCTCACCGCCGCCGACCGGTTGGCCGATCAGGGCATTGCCGCCGACGTCGTGTGCGTCACCAGCCCGGGACTGTTGTTCGAGGCGGTGCAGGCCCGCCACGGACTCGCCGACGGCCCGTCGTGGATCCTCGACCAAGTGTTCCCCGCCGACCGGGCGGCACCGATGGTAACCGTCCTCGACGGCCACCCGCACACCCTCGCATTCCTGACCGGGATCAACAACGTCCCCGGCGCGGCGCTCGGCGTCAGCAAGTTCGGGCAGGTCGGCTCCCTCGACGACGTCTACCGCTACCACGGCATCGACACCGACAACATCGTCCGCGCCGCCCTCGACCTCACCGACTGACCCAGAGAGACATCACGAATGACCACGACACAGACAGGCACCACCGTGGTGTTGCCGTCGCTCGGTGAGAACGTCACCGAAGCCACGATCACCCGCTGGCTCAAGACCCGAGGGGACCGAGTCGAGGCCGGAGAGCCGCTGCTCGAGGTGGCCACCGACAAAGTCGACACCGAGGTCCCCTCCCCTGCCGCCGGCACCCTCCTCGAAATTGTCGCCCCGGAAGACACTGTCGTCGAGGTCGGGGCGGCAATGGCCATCCTCGGCCCACAGTGCAGCGATCCCCAGGACACGCCGGCGCCCGCTGCCGCTCCCGCGGGGCCTGCACCCACATCCCTATCGAACCCGGCTCCCCCTCCAGCTTCACCGCCTTCCGCAGGTGACCGGGTGGAGAAGCTGCCCCGCATTCGGCGAACCATCGCAAAGCGCATGCTCGAATCCCTGCAGACATCAGCGCAATTGACCACGATCGTCGAAGTCGACGTCACCGGCATCGCACGTCTGCGTCTCCGGGAGAAAGATGCGTTCCTGCGCCGCACCGGGGTGAAGCTGTCTTTTCTGCCGTTCTTCGTCACCGCCGCCGTCGAAGCGCTCGCCGAGCATCCCGTGATCAATTCGTCCCTGAACGCCGACTGCACCGAGGTGACGTACCACGGGGCGGTGCACCTAGGCATGGCCGTCGACAGCGACAAGGGACTGATGGTTCCCGTCATCCGCGACGCAGGAGCATTGCGAATTCCTGAGCTCGCGAATGCAATCGCCGTCGTCGCGGACAGCGTGCGGGACGGGACGATCCGGCCCGACGACCTCTCCGGCGGCACGTTCACCATCACCAACACCGGCAGCCGCGGAGCCCTGTTCGACACCCCGATCATCAACCAGCCGCAATCGGCCATCCTCGGCATCGGAACCGTCGTCGAACGCGTCGTCCCCACGCGCGGCGAGGGCGGCGCACTCCAGATCAGCGTCCGGTCGATGGCGTACCTCTCACTGTCATACGACCACCGCATCGTCGACGGCGCCGACGCTGCCGGCTACCTCGCCGCCGTCCGTCGCATCCTCGAAGGCGGATTTCTCCCCTCGGACCTGCAGTGAATGCGCAAGCACACGTCCCAGGTTCTATGCCCGGACACCGCACCAGTGACGATCACCGACTCGTCGAATTCGCCCTACGGTGGACACCGATAGTTGCCCTCAACGACGATTTCCCCGACTTCGACGAGTACATCTTGCCGGAGTTCGGACTGCAGCCAACGATGTACTACCGGAGACTCCTCACACTCCTTCTGACGCCCCCGTGCCCGCGCCTGGATCCATCGGACCGGCAACACATCATCGCACTCTGCCAGCACAAGTTGGACGCCTCACGACCGACAATCTGCAGTTGAGCGGAGCGAGCACCGAGTTCTCGAAGCGATCATGTCCGAACAAACGAAATCGAATAGCCGTTCGGAGTATCCCGAACGCAGCACTACCACCGGAAACCACACGTCCATGTCCTCAGATTCCCTCACCGACCAGCTGAGCGCCTACCGCCGCCGGCGCCGCGCTCGAATGTCCGAGAAACTGCGTCGAGCGCGACACCGCCAGTTACCAGACGAAAGCGTTGATCTCATACGTTTCGCACAGGCATGGGCGCCCTACGGAAAGGTGCCCACGGAAGAGATTTTCGCCCGATACGGCATGACAGTGGCGCGATACCTCGAGGTTCTTGCCGATGCCCTCTCAAAGCCGGACTGCGACCCCCAGATCGCCACCACGCTCCGATCCACTTACTTCCCACATCGCACATCACGGTCTGATGGGACCAAGCGACGCCTAGCTAGCTGAGCTGATGGCCGGACTGGTCGCAGACCCGCGATGTCTCGACCGCTCAATGTGTGATGGAACCCGCCGCCGCCAAGATGTTCGTGCGTCGAGGGAGGAAGTCGTCCTTGGTTCGGCGATCGCGGAGTGCGCTGCCTCCGAGTCGAGGGAGTGGCCCGGGGCGAGAACCGCGTGGGCGAGACCATGGCGTGGAAGGTGTTATCTGTTGTCGCATGGTTACATTCACCCCGCGAGGTCCCCATGAACGAGTGTGGCCAAAACGCTCCCCGCTCCTCAGCCAGCGGCTAAGTTACCGGTGATTAACATCACCAGTCCTTATCAATTCCTACAAGTGGAGCCCTACATGCCTCGTCTTCTACTCTCGCGTCTGTTCGCCGCCGTCGGCCTGGCCGCGGTGTCGTTGCTGATCGCACCCTTGGCGCCCGCTCACGCGACCGGGCACGATCCCATCCTCTTCGTGCATGGATGGCAGGGCAGCTCTTCGCAGTGGAACACCATGATCGCGGCATTCAAGGCAGACGGATGGACCGACGCCGAGCTCTTCAACTGGTCGTACAACTCCAATCAATCCAATGTCACGACCGCCGCACAGGTGGAGGCGAAGGTCGACGACATTCTCCGCACCACCGGCGCCGCCAAGGTGGATGTCGTCACACACTCGATGGGCGGATTATCCACCCGGTATTACGCCAAGAACCTCAGCGGCGCCACGAAAATCGACGATTGGATCTCCCTCGCGGGCCCCAACCACGGCACCGACACCTCCAACGGCTGCTTCACCGCTTCCTGCACCGAAATGCGGATCGGCTCGGCGTATCTGACGAGTCTCAATTCCGGAGACGAGACGCCCGGTGCGCCCGCCTACGGAACGTGGTGGTCGCCCTGCGACACGGTGATCAACCCCGACTCCAGCGTTTCCCTTGCCGGTGCGACCAACACGCAGACAGGATGCCTCACCCACAACGGGATACTCGAGAACTCCACGATCTACGGTCAGGTCCGCGACTTCGTCCGGTAGCACGCCGGTGTGGACCGGAATCGCGTTCCGCGCTTTCGGTCCACAACTCCGGACTCCCCACTGCCCATCTGACCGGTCACCATCAGGTGGGCCCAATCCAACAGTCGGTAGTGGGCGGCACGCTGGTACGCCGGCGGACCTGGTGGCTCGTCGCCGCGGCCTTCGGTGGCGCCCTCATCGACCGCCGCGCGTACGAGAACCTGCTGCAATGAGTGTCGGCGCGCAGGATGAGCCGGACGCATATGTGGCAGAACGTTTTTGGCGTGGCGGTGCGATCCCTTCCGCGTCTCAGTCCCGGCAGTCCGGCTCCGATGGATTCATCAGGTGCCGAAGCAGTCGAAGCTGCTCGGGCTGGAAGACCCAGGTGTTCTCGCCGCTCCTGTAGATGTTCGGCGCGGCGCGCTCCGAGAGCGAGTCCTGCTCGGTGTTTCGTGTGCGCAAGGCCGAGGCGTAGGACGACGAACGCCAATGCTGTGGCGTAGGCAGCCCACGGGATCCACTGAAGTGGTCCCGGGTGCTGATCATGCTCGACAGTGAGGACTGCGCCCACGATTGCAGCGGAAAGGACGATGCCCGGCAAGGTTGCGAAATCGGCCTCAGCAATCAGGCGGAAGCCGAATGCCCACAGACACATCATCGGCACAGCAACAAAAGCCACGACGTGCGCGGCCACGACAACCGCGTACGGCGCCTGCCACGCGCCGGCGAAGACGGCAACCGTCACGGCCGCGAAGCCGAGTCCAGCGGCAATTGTGTAGCGCCGCATCGCGATGCCGTGCCGCTACGGGACATGTGCCGCGGGCCCAACCGGTTCGCCCACGCTTGTGTCTCAGCCTCAGGTGATGGTGTAGCCGAGCTGATAGGCCGCGCTGTCGATCGGTCCGGACAACCCGGGATGCGACAACGGCAGCGACAACGCCGGCAACGCAGGGAACGCGTCGGTGGCGCGTTCGGTGATCGCGATACACACACTGCCGGCGAACCGGCCGCGGTAGATGATCCCGTCGAGATCGTCGTGGGCCCGGTGAATGGTGCGGGCCCAGTGCTGGGTTCGCCCGTGTGCGGCGGAGTCGAGGGCGTGGTTGCCGCCGACCCGGGTCGCCCACGTCCCAGTACCGATGCCGGAAACATCGAGCAGTCTCAGCGGCCGGGTGAATCGCAGCCCGGTCAGATACGGATCGCCGCGGTGGCGGTCGATCACCCGGGCGCTCTGAAACGCCTCGGCCAACCCGCCGCGGGGACTGGATGCGCCGTACCAGATGCCGTAATCGGGATGTTCGACCCGCGGGGGCGGGTGGTGGTCGAACCGCAGGATCGGCCCGAACGTGCGCAGTCCATTCCACGGCAGCACATGGGTGCCGGTGGTGCGATGCACCCGCCACACCACCTCGGCCGGTTGCCAGTCGATCACTTCCTCGGGGCGCAGTCCCGCGTCGCGGAGGTCGGCGATGGTCGGTGGTGTGGGCAGCATCGACCCCATCTATGCCGATTCCCATTCGGCGGCGGTGATCACATCGTGGACCTGTTCGATATCGGCGGCGGCTCCGGCGCTGCCGGTCAACCACGCCACGATCGACACCGACCGGCCCTCCACGGTCAGCGACGGCTGCGGAAGGGTGAGCAACGCCTGCACGGTCAGCGGGTGCAGATCCTTCGTCAACAACGGCATCACCTGATCGAGGTGCGGCACCGCACCGGTATCGGTGAACTGAGCGGGCGGCAGCAACCGGTTCCGACCCGACGCGAATGCCCACAGGGTGCCCTCGCCGAGGCGTTGCCGGATCCGGGCCGCGGTCACCCCGAGCCGGTCCGCGGCCTGCGCGATGGACAGGGAGCTGCGGACCAGCTCCTGCATGCGAATGTCGCGGTCCACCCGTGCGGCCGTCGCCGCGGCCGGATCGTCGACGAACCCGGCTTGATCGAGCAGCGCTGCGTCGTGGTCGGACAGAGGCGGCGCCGCCGGATTCCGGTCGGACAGGCTGTGCAGGATCTGGGCGAAGAACTTCCGGCCGACATCGGTGCCGGTCACCTCCCGCAGCGCGTCCTCGAAACCGAGATCCCCGCGCAGATAGCGGGCTTCGGTGCTGATATCGGTGGCCTCATTCATCACACCCACCCCTCGCTTTCACTGATTATCGGGCACAAATCCATGATAGCCCGAAGTGTGAGAGGTCGCTACCGCGCACCTGCGGTGGTGGCACATCCATCCAGCGGTGCCAGGACCCTGGTGATTCCCGAGGCCGCGATGTGGTCGAGTGACGCATTCACCGCACACAGCCCGCCCGCGGATACATCACTTCGCCGATAGTCATCAAAACCATGCCATTCGGTCGGTTTTACTGCACGATTCACCCAGCACCACCCACCCCGACGAACAGGACCACCCCATGCGCATGACCGTCCGCACCACACTCCTCGCCGCCGCGACCATTCCACTCGCCGTCGCAGTCGCCGCCGCGCCGGCATCAGCGGCCGAAGCCAGCGACGTCACCTACGCCTTCAGCGTCACCGGATCAACCGTGACCAACACGATCACCAACAACACCGGCGCGTCCATCGGCTGCACCACCTCCCTCGCCGCCGCCCCCGACGGAGAACTTCCACCGGTTGACGACATCATGCGTACTGGTCAGTCCCTGTACCAGCAGGGCGACATACCGCCCGGCACCACCACCCAAACGGTCACCGATATCCCCGACGGCTCCTACGTCGCCCTCGCTTCCTGCGGACGCGAGGGCACCGACCCCGCCATGTGGGTCTCCGCCTACCCCGGGATCGAGCAATACCTGGTCCAGTTCCCGATGACCGCCTACACCGTGCAACAAGCCTCCACCGTCGTCACCGTCCCCAACTCCGACCCTAAACGGGAGGACATACCCGATCTCAGCGAGCCGGGCACCCTCTTCGGCAGCTAACCCACTGCAGCACAAGCTAACCCACACCCAGCTGTACCTGGCCCCGGGAATCAAACCCTCAACCCCCGAACCGTCCCCCGCCCACCTCGTGCCGGGGCACGGGACGGGTAGGGCAAAGGCGCATCGCAGGGAGTCGTCGACGGCGAGGATGGTTCCATGCCGATGCCGGAGTGGAACCAGGACAGCTTGGTGTGGCGTTTTGCCATGACCGACGACGGTCCGGACTTCCACGACACCCAGGGCTTCGAGCCACCGGACCCGTGGCTACCCGCGATCGCAGCCGTTGTCCGTGATCTGCGCTGCCTGCGATACGGACGCGACGTGCAGGTAAGCCGTCTGGTGTGGGAACTCGCCATCAGCGACCAGTACGCCGTCACCCTCGGCTGGCGCGGACCAGGGGTCGGTGGGTTCAACCTCTGCCACGGCATATCGATGGATGCGCCCTACCCGCAGGTCGCAGCATGGGTCGCCGAGACCGCGCAAGGCGAGCTGACCGGATACGAATTCATCCAGTGGCCATCGCGAGGACGGCACATCCTCAATCCCCGCCTCCGCCAGGAAGGACCGGTGTGGGTCGACCCACACACCGACACCGCGGTCGCCGCCATCGGTGAACTGTGCACGCAGCGCGCCGCCTGGGACGCCCTCGACCGGCGCCAGGAAGGTTGAAGGCGGCCAAAGGTTCCTGGGGATTCGACTCGCTGGGGCCCGCAGACGGCGTTTCGCACACACCGGCCTTACCGTGGGCCACGTGAGCGCAACCCCGGTCGCCATCGACGAGACCCATCCCGACGGCATCATCTCGCTCCTGACATACGCGGTCGGATCGGAAGATCGGGACCGCCTCGACGTGGCGCTCGTGCCCTACCGGACCGGCTCCACGGTCCTCGCCGTCGCCCGAACCCGTCGCCTGCCGGTCGGTGTGATCGGATACAGCGCCGCACCGCATCGGGTGACGCTGTTGCACCTCGCCACCAACCCCCACTACCGGCAACAAGGTACCGGCACCGTCCTCATCTACTGAGTACAATCCCGCCACCCCAGCACCGGATCGTCGCCGAAACCGACGCCGACCCAGTGCGCTTCTACGAGAAGACCGGCTTCACCAGCACCTCGCTCGGCGAGAAGTACCCCGGCGTCGAAAGGTTCCTCATCCGCAGGCGCCCGGCCCAGCTACTCGCATCACCGGTGATCACCACGGCCGGAACGATTTTCGAGTACTTGTGACACCACGAACGCTGGTGGAGGACGATCCAAGCCATGAACAGCCGGGTGGTCGTCCTTTCGGGGACTGGCTGCTCGGCGCACTCGCGCCCGCCCACCACGTCTTGGCTCAGCTGAAACGGCCGGATCGCGATGTACCACAGCCTCCTCGAATCGCTGATCGTCCGACAGCTGATGCTCGACCAGGGCGCCACCGTCGACTGCGCGATCACTGGCACCGTCGCACAGCGGTGGCAACAAATCGCCGAGGACCACGATGCCCGGCTCCACATCGTCGAATGCGTCTGCAGCGACGAACACGAACACCGCCGACGTATCGAAGGCCGGCACCGCAACATCCTCGGCTGGCACGAAGTCGACTGAAACCACGTGCAGCGCATGCGCGCCGAAACACCGCCACTGAGCGTGCCCATCTGACCGTGGACGCCATCTCCCCGCTGGAGGACAACCTCGATCGCATCCGCACCTGGACCAAGCAGCAGTGACCAGCCGGCCGGAGCTCTGAGGGCTGCCGAAATGGTCGCCGACGTGGATTTTCGGCCACCGACGCGGGCGGATCCGCCATTGAAGTCGATCAGGATCGGGTCCCCTGCATGCCGCGACCGGGGGCCAGTCAGACTTACTCCGAACTTGAGAATGGAGTGCTGATGGACCTGACCAACCCTGACTGAGGACGCACTGAAGTGGCCGCGTGAAGTCTTCGTCGAGCTGCGTCCTGTCTACCCTCCGCATGGCTCGCAAGAACGAGATCACCAAGTTGCGACGGAGGATCGTGCTGGATGAATCCGGAACCCTGCGGTACGCAGGGTTCCGGACGCCCAAGGAACGACCTGCTGTTCTGCAACTGGATCCACGCCTGTTTCGTCGTGGTCGAACTGAAGATAGGCCGGTTCGAACCCGAGCACGTCGGCAAAACTCGACTTCTGCGTGTTCTGGATCGACGAGAACATGCGCGATCACACCCAGCACAGACCCACCATGGGATCCTGCTAGGCGCCGGCCACAACGACAACGTCGCCCGCTACTCCCTTGCCGGGACCACCGCACCTACGGCGGCGTCCAGATCAGCCGACACGCCCCGCCCGCGGCACCAAAGCCGCCGGCGTTGGGGCGAGAAACAGTTGCTAAAGTCATGGGCGGGAGAGACTGGTCACGCGGCTACCCCGGGGGCGAATTCATCGCATGGCGAAGGATCAGAAAGGGTGTGGCTTGTGACCACCGACCAAGAAGTTGTGCAGCTTCTGGCGACGCGGCATCCGTTCCACGATCTCGACGCAATTGACGCCGGCCAGTTGAGCGACGACGAGGTCGGCACCATCCCCCGATGGTGGATCGACGCGCAAACCTCGAGCAATCCCGTCGACGTCGCGCTCCGGGCATGGGAGAACGCGGTCCCCGGGCAACTCCCGCGCGTCACACGGATCATCCGGGACGCCGCACCCACCCTCAGACTGTGCCGCGCGACCCTCTCCGAGGGTGGTCGGACCGCCGTGGTGCTGGCCTACATCTTCGGGGAAGCCCACCCATCATACTTTCAAGTCGCATACGGGCTAGCGCCGCTGCCGCAGAACGAAATTCCGTTGTTCGCTGCGGGGATCGATCACGGGCTCAAGACCTTCTATACGACCGTGCAGAACGGATTCTTCAACGAGGACCCCATCGGCCTGATGCCAGCTCAAGACATGCCGCGGATTTCGAACTTCGGGGAGGCAGCCGATTTCGAGTACGTCGGGCAATCACGGGACCCGGTGAGCAACGAACTCCGATTCGTGGAGATCGTGGAATCCGAACTACCCGACATCGACCAACTCGTCGGCGTCTGCCGCGACGCCTCCGACAACGCAGTCGCTCTGGATACACGCGACGACACCGGTCGAGTCTGGGAAATGTGGCACGGAGGCCTCGAACGCGTCGACAAAACCCTTTGGGAGGCAATCGACGAATGGGTAACACGCCTGTTCGGCATCGATGACAACCAGTGACAACTGGTTTCACCTCCACGTGACCGGCACACAGGAACAACGCCTGATGCGGCGGCCCGCTTCTTGTCCTCACAGGGCGTTGCGTCCTCGACTCGAAAACTGGGAACAACTCGCCGTTCCCATGAAGTCTCGCTTTCCTCGCGGGACCAGAAGACAGCGAACGGTGACCGGGTTTCCCGCATTCGCAAGCCGGAGTTGATCCGGTATCCATCCACCCCGCCCAGCTTCGTGGTCCCTGCAGTCAAGAGCTTCGGACACCATATACGCGTGCGGAGTGCGTATTCATCACGTAGTGAGAACGCGGGCGACGAATCCGTCGAGTCGATGGCATAGCTGTGCGATACGCGTCTGTGTGGGGAGGGCATGTTCGGGTTGATTGTCCGGCAACAATTTCAGGCCCCGGGCATAGAGCGAGCAGCAGAAATCGGTGCACAGGTAGGTGCCGATGCTGTTACCTGCCTTTCCCGACGCGCCGGCCTTACGCGCGGTGAAAAGAGCAGTCCCGCCGTGACGATGTACTGCGTGGCAGAGGTTGCACATGGCACTGCGTGGACGAGCACCCTCGGAGTTCGCCCTCCGGAGTTCGATGCCAGTCGCTCCGGACGCGTGCGTGGTGACCAAATACGCCCGTTGGGGGGAGCGTGGATCGACCCATCCGTAGAAGTCCAACTCCTCCCACTCCGTCTCATCGAAGCTCGGAGGAAAGGCCACTGTCTTGATTCGGCTCTGGGAGCTGTTGACGAAGGAGCGAAGAATCTCCTTCTTCGTCAGGCTGTGCATGTCAATCCCCTTTTTGTACTACGAGCGATTCATGAACCGATCGTAGTATAAAATTGCCGGCATGGGTCGATACAAGGATGCCGCCAGGTACCGAGAGTTGCTCGACGGATGTACTGCATATGCCGAGGAGCACGGCTTGTTCGACCTGACGCTGCGCCCACTCGCCGAAGATCTCGGAACGTCAACTCGCAATCTCCTTCACCATTTCGGTAGCCGTGAGCTGTTGGTCGAAGCTGTGGTGGACAGGGTGCGCGCGTCCTACCTGGACATGTCGCGCGAGTTGATTTTCCGAATCCGTTGCCTCGCAGAGGAATCGGAGCAGCGATCGGGACCCGAAGCAGTTGCGGACGTCATTGCCGAAGGATTGAACCTGGCATGGGCGGAGGCTTCGACTCCTTCCGGGCGACGTCGAATTGCTCTGTTCTTCGAAATCTATTCAGCAGCAGCGCGAGATCCAGGGTTGCGTGAGAGCTTTCTCCGGCCCGCCGTGGACGAGTGGCTTACCCCGATGGCCGATGCGATCGAAAGAGCGGGGGCATCGCCTGGAGCAGCTCGGTCGATCGCTGCGCGGATCGTTGCGGTGCATCGTGGATTGCTCTTGGAATACCTTGCGCTGGGCCCCAATGGGGATACACAGTCCGCGCACGACGACGCGGTCGTTGCAGCGCGTGCAGAGATCCTCGCCGGTACCCTACCTACCGTGTCCGATTTCGCGGCCGAGGCGAAATGACAATGTCGAAGACCGAGAGAAACGAGGCAGCGGGAGGGCGCGCAATCCTTGTCCGCGAAGTGCCTGCCCCGCTGGCAGTCCTCTCGGTGATCGCGGCACTGGGTGGTGCCGTTACCCGCTCCGCGTGTGTGATCGCGATCGTGCCGTTCGTCTCTTCGCTCCTGTGACCGGGTCTGTCGGTGTCAATGGAAAAGCCGCTGAGCCCTCGTCGAGATTGCGCCGGTTGTAGGCATGGCCCTCGTTGCCGGGACTCACAGGTATGGCACTGGTCGGTGAGCAGGACCTGCCCCACGGAGCGGCAGACTTTCGGGCACTCTCACCTAGCGGACGGACGGCTGCCGTTCCTCGCTGTCGTCGGGGTCGCTGCCATCGGGTCCGCTGATGGCATCACGCACTGGACCGGGTGTCGCGAGGCGCGGCCCGATCACCGAGAGCGCCTCCGGCGTCGTCATCGTCCAGTGCGTCGCGTCGACGGGGTGCTCGTGAATGTCGCCGCCGACGTGCGGATTCCAGCACGTCACCGGATCGACGTGGAATCCGTCGTCCAGGGCAGCGGTGAAGAATACGAGGTCGCCGTCGAACATCCGCGGCTGGTGCCGATCGATCAGCTCCGGCGCCCGCTGCGCGTTTGCGTAAATACGGGCGAGTTGCGGCGCGGTGAGGCTCGCCAGCGGTCCCCCGATCGCGCCGAGGAGCGCTGCAGCTCGCTCTGCGTCGAATATGCCGTCCGGCGCGAGCTCGTCGAATCCGCCCGTCGTGGGCAGTTCGAGACCGAAACCGCCCAAGAGGTCCGCCACGGTAGCGGGGTTCTCGGCGCTCGCACTGCGATCGAGCCCGACGTAACTGTCGAGCAGCCCGAGAAGTCGGACGCTCTCGCCCGCCTCCTGCAGCTGTACGGCCATTTCCTGGGCGATCACCCCACCGAGGGACCATCCGAGCAGGTGATAAGGGCCGTGGGGCTGAATTGAGCGGATCTCGCGCACATACCGCGCGGCGAACTCGGTGATCGACGCGAGCGGCGCCTCGTCCTCGGTGAGTGCCGGGGACTGCAGCCCGTAGATCGGCCGATCCTGGGTCAGGTGCCCACTCAACCCGGCGTAACTCCACGCGAGCCCGATGAAGGGGTGGACGCAGAACAGCGGTTCCGCCGCTCCGCGGGTGCGGATCGGCAGGAGGACGTCGAGCGACGCACCGGTGTCGAGGACGCCGTCCGCCGTCGACTTCGCGATCCGCTCCCCCAACGACTGCGGCGTGGGGTCGGTGAACATCCACTGAAGCGGAAAGTCGATTGCCAGTTCATCGGCGAGTGCGGAGGCGACACGGGTCGCGATCAGCGAGTTGCCGCCCAGATCGAAGAAGTTGTCCGTGCGGCCCACCCGTTCCAGGCCGAGCACTTCCTCGAAGACACGGGCAACCATTTTCTCGGCCGCGGTGCGAGGCGCCGCGTATTCGACGGCAGCCGAGGACAGCTCCGGTTCGGGCAGCGCGGCGCGGTCGAGTTTGCCGTTCGCCGACAGCGGGAGGGCGCCGAGCTCGACGACGTGCGCCGGGATCATGTACGACGGGAGCCGCGCGGACAGGTGGGCGCGCACGTCGGGTGAATTCGGTGAGTGCCCTCGCACCAGGTACGCGATCAGTGCCTCGTCCCCACGGGAGTCGCGGTGCACGACCACCACCGCCTGGCTGACATCCGGATGCGCTTCGAGGGCTGTTTCGATTTCGCCGAGTTCGATGCGCTGGCCGCGCAGCTTCACCTGGAAGTCGCTGCGGCCCAGATACTCCAGCGCTCCATCACCCCGGCGTCGCGCGAGGTCACCGGTCCGGTACATGCGAGCCCCCGGCGTGTAGGGGTTGGCGACGAAGCGGTCCGCCGACAGGTCCGGCCGCCGGAGATAGCCGCGCGCCAGCTGGTCTCCAGCCAGGTACAACTCCCCCACCACACCGTTGGGCACCGGATGCAACCGCGCATCGAGGACGTGGAGCTGGGTGTTCCACACCGGACGCCCGATGGGCACCGCGTGGAGGTCGGCGGCACTTGTGGCCCAGTAGGTTACGTCGACGGCCGCCTCCGTGGGGCCGTACAGATTGTGCAGGTCCGCCCCACTGACCGACCGGAACCGCTGCACCTGCTCCGGGGTGAGAGCCTCACCCGAACAGAACACCAACCGTAGCGACTCACACTGGGCGGCAGAGGGTTCGGCGAGGAAGACGGAGAGCATCGACGGCACGAAGTGAATGGTCGTCACCTGCCGTTCCCGGACGAGCCTGGACAGATACCGCGGATCGCGGTGCCCGTCGGGTGCGGCGATCACCAGGCCGGCGCCCACCTGCAGCGGCCAGAACAATTCCCACACCGACACGTCGAATGTGACCGGTGTCTTCTGCAGAACGACGTCTTCGGCGGTGAGTCCGTATTCGTGCTGCATCCAGAGCAGCCGGTTCACGATCGCACCGTGGGTGACGGCGACGCCCTTGGGCCGGCCGGTCGATCCTGACGTGAAGATGACGTACGCGGTGTTCGCCGACGACAGCGGCGCCAGCCGTTCCCGGTCGGTGACGGCGACCCGGCTGTATCCGGTGAAATCCTCGGCGGCGATGTCGATGACCGGCACCGCGGTGTCCACGGTCTCACCGTCGACGAGCACACACACCGGTGCCGCCGTCTCGAGGACCGAGGCCGTGCGTTCGGCCGGGTGATCGGGGTCGACGGGAAGGTATGCGCCGCCGGCCTTTCCGACGGCGTAGATCGACACCAGCAGTTCGAGGGAGCGGCGCATGGCCACTGCGACCACCGATTCGGGGCCCACCCCCTGCTCGATCAGTCGGCGCGCGAGCGCGTTCGCGCGCGCGTCGAACTCGGCGTACGTCAATTCCTCCCCGTCGAAGACCAGGGCGGTTCGGTCCGGGGTGGCGGCGACCTGCGCACCGAAGAGCGACGGCAACGTTCCCGCCAGGACGTCGTGCGACGTCGCGTTGGTGCCGACGATCTGCTTCCGTTCACCGGCGCCGAGGACGTCGATGTCGCCGACCGGAACACCCGGATCGTCGACGGCGGAGGCCAGCACTTGCAGGAAGCGCTCACCGAAGACGTGCACGGTCGATTCGTCGAAGAGATCGGAGGCGTAGGTGAGCCGGGCGGTGATCCCGTCCGCGCGGCCGTCGGCGTCGAAGCGTTCCGTCAGCGTCAGCTGCAGATCGAACTTGGCCAGGGCGACGTCGACGTCGACACCGCTCACCGCCAGCTCCCCCAGCTCGAGGGTTGCCTGGTCCAGGTTCTGGAAGGTGAGCATCACCTGGAACAGCGGGTGCCGCCCGGTGGACCGCGCGGGATTGATCACTTCGACGAGACGCTCGAAGGGGACATCCGCGTGGGCGAATGCGGCCAGGTCGGTGTCGCGGACGTCTGCCACGAAGTCGGCGAAGGTGCGTGCGCTGTCGACCTGCTGTCGCAAAACCAGGGTGTTGACGAACATGCCGATCAGGTCGTCGAGTGCGCGCTCGCCGCGGCCGGCGACCGGGGTGCCGATCGCGATGTCGCTCGTCCCGGCGAGCCGGCTCAGCAGCACCGCGAGGGCCGAATGCACCACCATGAACAGGGTGGCGTTCGCGTCCCGCGCCGTCCGGTGGAGGCCGTGGTGCAGGGCGGCCGGAACGAGGAAGTCGATGCTCCGACCCCGGTACGACGACACAGCCGGACGTGGCCGGTCGGTGGGCAGATTCAGCTGGTCGGGGGCGCCCGCCAGGGTGCGGGTCCAGAACGCCAATTGCTGCGCCGCCAGCGAGGTCGGATCCGATTCGTCGCCGAGCAGATCCCGCTGCCACAACGCGTAATCCGCGTACTGCACCGGCAGCGGCGACCACTGCGGTGCGGCACCTGCCGAGCGGGCCGCGTACGCAGTCATCACGTCCCGCACCATCGGTGCCATCGACCAACCGTCGCCGGAGATGTGGTGCACGACGAGCGCCAGCACATGCTCGGTGTCGGACAACCGGAAGATCCGCACTCGCAACGGGACCTCGGCGGTGACGTCGAACCCGGTCGTGGCCACTGCGGCGATCAGCCCGGCCAGCTCCGGTTCCTCGGCGCTGACCACGGACAGTTCACCCCCGACCCGGTCGACGGGGAGGATCATCTGGTGCGGCCCCTCCGGGGAATCCGGATACACCGTCCGCAGCGACTCGTGGCGACCGACGACGTCGGTGACCGCGTGTTGCAGCGCGTCGACATCGAGGGACCCGGACAGGCGCACCGCCACCGGAATGTTGTCGGCGGCCGAGTCCGGGTCGAGCCGGTTGAGGAACCACATCCGGCGCTGCGCCGACGACAGCGGGATGCGTGCGGGGCGTTCGGCCGGTGCGAGGCGCGGACGGTCGGCGTCGGCGTTCTCCGTCGACTCGAGCAGCGCAGCGAGGCCGGCCACCGTCGGGGCCTCGAACAGCGTGCGGATCTCTACCCGGCGTCCCAGGGTTTCGGACAGCCGCGCCACCACCCGGGTGGCGACCAGCGAGTTGCCGCCGAGTTCGAAGAAGCTCGCGTCGGCGCCGACGCGTTCGACCCCGAGCACGTCCCCGAATGCCGCGGCGACCGCGGCCTCCATATCCGTTTCCGGGGCCCGGTACTCGTCGTGCGCGGTCCCGAACTCCGGTACTGGCAGCGCCTTGCGGTCGAGTTTTCCGTTGGCGGTCAGGGGCAGGGCGTCCAGGACGACGAGCGCTGCGGGCACCATGTACCCCGGCACTCGACGGGCCGCGTCCGCCAGCACGTCTGCGACGACGAGGGTGGCGCCATCCTCGGGCACCGCGTATGCGACCAGAGCCGTTCCGGTCGTCGGATCCTGATGCGCGACGACGACGGCCTGCTGCACGCCGGGGCACCCGCTCAGCGCCGACTCGATCTCGCCGAGTTCGATCCGGAATCCGCGCACCTTCACCTGGAAGTCGGAACGCTCGAGGTAGTCGAGCACGCCCTCGGTCCCGCGCAGGCGCCAGCGAACCACGTCACCGGTCCGGTACAACCGGGAGCCTGGCGCGCCGAACGGGTTGGCGACGAAACGCTCCGCGGTGAGATCGGGCCGGGCGACATACCCGCGGGCCAGCTGGTCACCGGCGAGATACAGCTCGCCGGCTACCCCGAGCGGAACCGGCTGCAGGCGCCCATCCAGCACGAACGCCTGCGTGTTCCAGGCGGGGGTGCCGACGGGAACGCTGTCGCGGTCGTCGACGGTGTGCTGCCAGGAGGTGACCGACACCGCGGCCTCGGTCGGCCCGTACAGGTTGTGCAGTGCAACGGCCGATCCGAACGCGCTGCGGGAGCGGGCGGCGAGGTCGGGGGGCAGGGCCTCGCCGATGCACAGCACACGGCGCAGGGCAGGCTGCTGCGCCGCACCCGGTGTCGCGAGGAACGCCTCGAGCAGGGATGGCACGAAATGCGCTGCGGTGACCTGTTGTTCGCGCATGAGTTCGGCCAGGTACGCCGGATCACGGTGGCCGTCCGGTCGGGCGATCACCAATCGCGCCCCCGAGACGAGCGGCCAGAACAGTTCCCACACCGAGAGGTCGAAGGTGACCGGTGTCTTCTGGACCACGGCGTCGGCGGTGTCGAGGGGGTACTGGTGCTGTTTCCACAGCAGTTGGTTCACGATGGCGGCATGGGGTACTGCGACACCCTTGGGTCGGCCGGTGGAGCCGGAGGTGAAGATGAGGTAGGCGGTGTTCTCGGGTCGCGGCGCCGCGAGGTTCGGCGCGTCGAACGGCGCTCCCGGGATCGGCGTGTCGAGGAAGGACCCGTCGATTTCGATGGTGGGCACGCCGTCGGCGACGAAACCGTCCGAGGACGTCGTGAGAACGCAGACCGGTGCCGCGACGTCGAGAACGTAGGCGAGGCGGTCCGCGGGGTGGGTGAGGTCGATCGGCAGGTAGGCACCACCGGCGCGCAGGATGGCGTACATTCCGACCAGAAGTTCGATGGACCGGTTCATCGCCAGCCCCACCACCGATTCCGGGCCCACCCCACGGTCGGCGAGGTGCCGGGCGAGCACGCCGACGCGGCGGTCGAATTCCGCATAGGTGACGTCGACGCCGTCGAACGACAGCGCGACCGCGTCGGGGGTGCGCGTCACCTGCGCGGAGAACAGGTCGACCAGTGTGGCGGCCGGCAGTTCAGCGGCGGTGTCGTTGAATCCACCGAGGATTCGCACCTTCTCCGCGCCGTCGAGGAGGTCGATACCACCGACCACGACATCGGCATCCGCGGCGACCGATCCCAGAATCCGCAGGAACCGGTCCGCGAAGGACTGCACCGTCGACTCGTCGAACAGGTCGGTGGCATAGGTGAACTGCGCCTCGATCACGTCCGGGTTCCGATCGTGGTCGTAGCTTTCCGACAACGTCAGGTGCAGATCGAAGTTGGAGACGGCACTGGGTACGTCCAGGCCCTCGACGTGCAGTCCGGGGAGTTCGAGGGCGGTCCGAGCGAGGTTCTGGAACGAGAACGCCACCTGGAACAGCGGGTGGTGCGCCCGGGAGCGGGCGGGGTTCAGCACCTCGACGAGCCGTTCGAACGGAATGTCGGAGTGCGCGAAGGCGCCGAGGTCCGTTGCTCGCGCGGCAGCGAGATTGTCGGCGAACGAACCACCCAGCTCGACCGAGGTGCGCAGCACCAGTGTGTTGACGAACATCCCGACCAGCTCGTCGAGAAACTGGTCACCGCGCCCGGCGACGGGAGCGCCCACCGCGATGTCGGTGTCGTTGCTCAACCGCGCCAGCAGCACCGTGAGGGCGGTGTGCATGACCATGAACAGCGAGGCGTTCTGACGGCGCGCCACCGCGAGCAGCGCGGTGTGGGTGTCGGCATCGATCGTGAACGTGACGTGCGCGCCGCGGTTCGACGCCACCGCGGGCCGGGGGCGGTCGGTCGGCAGCGAGAGCCGGTCCGGTATCCCCGCCAGCGCGGACTTCCAGTACGTAATCTGTTCGTTGGCAAGAGATTCGGGGTCGGTCTCGTCACCGAGCAGTTCCCGTTGCCACAGACTGTAGTCGGCGTACTGCACCGGCAACGGCGACCACTGCGGCGCGTGCCCCTCGGCCCGTGCGGTGTAGGCCAGCATGACGTCCCGCGCGAGCGGTGCCAGCGACCATCCGTCACCGGAGATGTGATGAGCCACCATGACCAGGACGTGGTCCTCGGCGGCGACGCGGTAGATGCGGGCGCGCAGCGGCACCTCCGCGGTGACGTCGAATCCGGTCGTCACGAAGTCGATTACCCGCTCGAGGACGTCGTCGGGATGCTCGGAAATCGGGGTCAGATCGGGTACCGCGCCCGCGGCGTCGACGACAACCTGATGTGGACCGGAGTCCGAGTCGGGGTAGAGGGTGCGCAGCGATTCGTGCCGGCCGACCAGGTCGGCGACAGCGGCGCGCATCGCGGGGAGGTCGAACTCCCCCGTCAACCGCAGTGCGATCGGCAGGTTGTAGGCGGGCGACGCCGTGTCGAACTGGTTGATGAACCACATTCGCTGCTGGGCGAGTGACAGCGGAATGTGCTCGGGGCGGGGCCCGGCGACGAGCGGCGGGCGGCGCACACCGTGGCGGGCGGACTCGGTGAGACGGGCCGCGAGCGCCGCGACCGTCGGCGCTTCGAAGATTTCGCGGACGCCGACGTGCACGTCGAGAGCGGCGTTGATCCGCGACACCACCTGCGTGGCCAGCAGGGAGTTGCCGCCGAGGTCGAAGAATCCGTCGTGGATTCCCACTTCCGGCAGCGCCAGGACCTCCGCGAAGACACCCGCGACGATCACTTCGAGCGGGTTGCGGGGCTCCTCGAAGGGGCGGTCCGCGGCGGCGAACACCGGCTCGGGCAGTGCGGCGCGGTCCAGTTTGCCGGCGGGGGTGAGCGGTAGGGCGTCGAGGATCGTGATCGACGACGGAATCATGTACCCCGGCAGGGTTGCGCCGATGAACTTCGCCACCTCCACCCGGTCGACGTCCTCGCCGCTGAACGGCAGCACGTACGCGACGAGGGAAGTGTCCCCGTTGGGATGCTGGTGACCGATCGTGGTGGCGTACTCGAGCTGCGGGTGCGCGGTCAGCGCGGCGTCGATCTCACCGAGTTCGATTCGGAAGCCCCGAATTTTCACCTGGTGGTCGGTACGGCCGACGAAGTCGAGAACCCGATCCTCGCGCCACCGGACGAGGTCGCCGGTGCGGTACATCAGTGCCCCGGGTTCGCCGAAGGGGTCGGCCACGAACCGTTCGGCGGTGAGACCGGGGCGGCCGAGATAGCCGCGGGCCAGGCTCGGCCCGCTGACATACAGCTCGCCGGGCACGCCCACCGGCACCGGACGCAGCCGCCCGTCGAGCACGAGTGCCTGCACGCCGCGACTGGGCCCGCCGATCGTGACCGGTGCGCCCGCCCGGAGCGGTTCGGTGATCGACGACATGATCGTCGCCTCACTCGGCCCGTATGCGTTGATCATGCGACGCCCGGGAGCCCAGCGGGCCACCAACTCCGGCGGGCACACGTCGCCGGCCACCACCACGACAGCGAGGTCGTCGAGCCCGTGATGGTCGACGGAGGCGAGGGCCGCGGGCGTGGAGAACGCGTGGGTGACGTGTTCCGCGGCGAGAAGCTCCGCGAGTTCGGAGCCGCCGTAGATGGTCGGCGGCGCGACCACCAGGGCGGCGCCGGCGCTCAGCGCCATCAACATCTCGAACACCGAGGCGTCGAAGCTCGGGGACGCGAAGTGCAGGACGCGGGACCGGGACGTCACCGTGAGAAGCTCGCGTTCGTCGGTCACCAGGTTCACCAGGCCACGGTGGGTCACCGCGACCCCTTTGGGGCGGCCGGTGGACCCGGAGGTGTAGATCACGTACGCCACCTGGTCGGGCAGGATCGGCCGCATGCGGTCCCGATTGGTGAGGGGCAGCCGTGATTCGTGGGTGCAGCGCTGCTCGAGCGCCGTGTCGTCGAGCAACAGCCACCGGATCGAATCCGGGAGGAGGGGGCGTTCCGCGGACACGGTGATGCCGACCATCGCCTCCGAGTCCTGCACCATGTGCCGAATCCGGTCCTCGGGGTAGCGGGGATCGACCGGCACGAAGGCGGCACCGGACTTCGCCACCGCCCAGACGGCCATCACCGATTCGGACGAGCGCGGCAGTGCCAGCGCCACCCGCGTTTCGGGTCCTACCCCCCGATCGACCAGAAGCCGGGCCAGCTGGTTCGACCGTTCGTCCAGATCGCGGTACGACATGCTTCGGCCGTCGAAGACGACCGCGGGTTCGTCCGGAGCGGCGGCCACCGCATCCGCGAGAATCTCGGTGAGCATCTGCACCGGGCGGGCGTCGGCGCCCCGAACCGGCGTCAGCGCCTCGTATTCGTCGTTTCCGAGTACGGGGATGTCCCCGACAGCGCGCTGCGGATCGGCAACGACGGACTCGAAGATCCGCTGCAGCCGCAGCGTGTATTCCGCCGCGGTATCGGCATCGAAAATGTCTGTGGCATACACCAGTTCGCCGTCGATGCCGGCGGGCTCCGTAGAGCCGTCGACCCGTTCGACGAGGGTGAAGTGCAGGTCGAACTTGGCGATGTCCACGTCGACCGACAGCGGCGAGGCGGTGACGCCGTCGAGCTCGAGCCGGTCCACGGACGGGGTCTGAACGCCCAGCGCCACCTGGAACAGCGGGTGATGGGACGTGGAGCGGACGGGGCTCAGTACCTCGACCAGACGCTCGAACGGCAAGTCCGCGTGCGCGAACGCCTCCAGGTCGACGTCACGTACCTGCCCGAGTAGCGACACGAACGAAGCCGCGGGGTCGAGCTCGGTGCGCAGAACGAGAGTGTTGACGAACATGCCGATGATGTCGTCGAGTTCCCGGCGACCGCGCCCGGCGACAGCGGTGCCGACCTGGATGTCGTAGGTGGTGCTGACTCGGCTCAGCAGTACCGCGAGGGCGGCGTGCGCCACCATGAACAGACTCGCGCCGTGAGCCCGGGCCAGCCCTGCCAGTGCGCGATGGGTGTCCGGGGACAGTGAGAAACGCACGGCAGCACCGCGATGCGACGGAACCGCGGGCCGGGCCCGGTCGCGGGGCAGGAACAGCTGGTCGGGCACATTGTCCAGCGCACGGGTCCAGTAACGCACCTGTTCGGCGGCGAGGCTCCCCGGGTCCGAATCATCGCCGAGCATTTGTCGCTGCCACAACGCGTAGTCGGCATACTGCACGGGCAGGGGTGCCCACAGGGGTTCCGATCCGGCGGCGCGGCTCGCGTACGCCGTCATCACATCCCGGATCAGCGGGTCCATCGAGGCGCCGTCGGCGGAGATGTGGTGCACGACGAGCGCGAGGACGTGTTCGGAGGCGCCGAGCGAATACACCCGCACTCGCACCGGCACCGCGTGGGACACGTCGAAGCCGGTGAGCACGAACTCCGCGAGATCGTCGCGCAGGCCGGTGTCGGTCACGGCCACCGGGGTGAGGTCGTGGACGACGTCGCCGGGTTCGAGGATCACCTGATGCGGCCCGGCCGGCGAATCGGGGAACACGGTGCGCAGCGACTCGTGGCGGGCGATCAGGTCGTCGATCGCCGCCGCGAGCGCCGCCGTGTCCAGCGCCCCGCTCAACCGCACTGCCGCGGGCAGGTTGTACGCGGGTGAGGACGTGTCGAACTGGTTGAGGAACCACATCCGCTGCTGTGCCAGGGACAGCGGGATGCGGGCCGGGCGTTCCGTTGCGGTCAACGGCGCGGTGGCACCCGAGGGCACCTGCGCCGCGACCCGGCGGGCCAGCGCCTCCACCGTGGCGGCGTCGAACACGTCGCGGATGGCGATTCGCGTTCCGGTCGCCGCGCCCAGGCGGGTACTGAGCTTCGTAGCGGACAACGAGTTGCCGCCCAGTGCGAAGAAGTTGTCGTGCACCCCGACGCGCGGCACACCCAGTAGGTCGGCGACGATGTCGGCGACGAGCCGTTCGGTCTCCGTTCGTGGAGCCGTGTAGTCGGCGGCCACCGCGAACACCGGTGCGGGCAGAGCGTTCCGGTCCACCTTGCCGTTGGGGGTCAGCGGCAGCGTGGTCAGCGGAATCAGCAGCGACGGAACCATGTACGACGGCAGCGCCCCGGCGGCGTGGTCGCGGACCGCGTCGACGTCCAGGTCGATCCCGACGCGAGGCACCACGTATCCGACGAGGTGATCGCCGGTGTGCGGGTCGCTGTGCGACACCACGACGGCCTGAAGCACGTCCTCGTGGCGCAGCAGAGTGGACACCACCTCGGCCAGTTCGATGCGGAAACCGCGCACCTTCACCTGGAAGTCGGTGCGTCCGAGGTACTCGAGCCGGCCTTCCCGGTTCCAGCAAACCAGATCGCCGGTGCGATACAGCCGCTCCCCGGCCGCCGAATAGGGATCGGCGACAAAGCGATCGGCAGTCAGGTCGGGGCGTCCGAGGTACCCGCGCGCAAGCTGCGCCCCGCCGAGATACAGCTCACCCGGCACACCGATGGGCACCGGACGCAGACGCTCGTCGAGAACGAGTGTGCTGGTGTTCCACACGGGCGAACCGATCGGCACCGTGTCGCCGTTGTCGGACCGGGCGGCGAAAGAGGTGGTGGTCACCGCCGCCTCGGTGGGGCCGTACGTGTTGTCGATCTCCGCCGGGTGCGCGGCCCGGAAATCGTCGACGGCTTCCGGGGACACCGCTTCTCCCCCGACGAGCACGTATCGCAAGGACGGCAGGTCCGCGAGGCCCGGTCCACCGGCCACGGCCGCGAGCATGGCGGGCACGAAATGGATGACGCTGACTTCGTGCTGCCGGATGACCGCCGTGAGGTAATCGGGGTCGCGATGCCCGTCGGGTTCGGCGATGACGAGCCGGGCGCCGGCAGCCAGGGGGGCGAAGCACTCCCACACCGACACGTCGAACGTGATCGGCGTCTTGAGCAGCAGGGTGTCGCCGCCGCCGATCTCGTAGTGGGCGCACAACCAGTCGAGCTGCCCGCTGATCGCC
The DNA here is from genome assembly GCF_033142305.1 of Rhodococcus sp. IEGM 27. Taxonomy (NCBI): domain Bacteria; kingdom Bacillati; phylum Actinomycetota; class Actinomycetes; order Mycobacteriales; family Nocardiaceae; genus Rhodococcus; species Rhodococcus sp. IEGM 27. The sequence goes on from NZ_JAWLSG010000007.1 coordinate 141,132, forward strand.
GCATGACTGACGGCGACCCCCTTCGGGCGGCCGGTGGAACCGGAGGTGAAGAGGACGTAGGCGATGTTGTCGGGGCGGAGCGGCGCAATGCGCTCGTCCGGACGGACCGGCGCCGAGGCGAACTCGTGCGGGTCGAGGTGGTCCACGACGATCGCATCGATGCCGTACCGGCGTGCGGTGTCCCCGTCGTCGGAGAGTGCGCTCGTGGTCAGGAGCAGGCGGGCCCCGGACTGCTCGACGATGTCGTTGTTCCGCTGCGCCGGCTGGTCCGGGTCCAGTGGGGTGTACGCGCCGCCCGCCCTGATCACGGCGTGAATCGCGACGAGGAGATCCAGAGACCGCGGAATTTCCACCGCGACAACGCGATCCGGTACGACACCGGCGCCGATGAGCTTGCGGGCGAGCCGGTTCACCCGGGAATCGAAATCGCGGTAGGTCAGTGCCGAATCACGCCAGAGCACGGCCGGCGCCTCGGGTGTGGTGCGGGCCTGCTCCTCGAGAATGTCGACGAGCGTGCGGTGCCGGTGTTCCCGGGCGGGTCCGCGGGACCATTCGGTGAGGGCAACGCGTTGGTCGTCGCCGAGCAGGTCTAGGTCGCCGATCCGGGTGCGGGGACTGTGGGCCATCTCGGCGAGCACGCGGAGGAAGGCGGCGCCGATCCGGTGGGCCGTCTCCTCGTCGAAGAGGTCCCGCGCGTAGCCGAGCTCGAGGTCCAGACCGGCCGGCGTGCCGTCGTCGTCGTGCCGGGCAGCCAGAACGAAGTTGAGGTCGAATTTGGCGACGGGCGAGTCGATGTCGAATCCGGACACCTCGAGTCCCGGCAGTTCCAGTGTCGGGCGTTCGAGATTCTGCAGCGCGAGCGCCACCTGGAACAGCGGGTGGAATGCCGTCGATCGGGTCGGGTTGATCACCTCGACCAGTTGCTCGAAGGGCACGTCGACGTGGGAGAACGCCTCCAGATCGACGCTTCGGACCTGGCCCAGGAGTTCAGCGACCGTCGCATGCGGCCGCACCTCGGTGCGCAACACCAGGGTGTTGACGAACATGCCGACGAGGGCGTCGAGCGCCTGCTCGCCGCGTCCGGCCACCGAGGTGCCGATGGCGACGTCCGCGCCCGCACCGACCCGCGCCAGCACGGCGGCGAGGCCGGTGTGGATCGCCATGAACAGGCTGGCATTGTGGGCCCGGGCCAGATCCAGCAGAGCGCGGTGGCTGTCGCTGTCGAGGAACAACCGCACGGTGCCGCCTCGGTTCGACGGAACGGGCGGCCTGGGCCGATCGGTCGGCAGCGCCAGGTGATCGGGCAGCCCGGCGAGCGTCGTCGTCCAGTACGCGAGCTGTCCGGCTGCCAGCGACTGCGGGTCGGCCGCGTCCCCCAGCAGAGTCCGCTGCCACACCGCGTAGTCCGCATACTGCACGGGTAGCGGCCCCCACACCGGGGGCTGGCCCGCGGCGCGGGAGGCGTAGGCCGTCATGACGTCCGTGGCCAGAGGCACGAAAGACCAGCCGTCGGCGGAGATGTGGTGCACGACGAACAGGAGGATGTGCTCGGAGCGGCTCTCGCGGAAGAGGTGCACGCGCAGCGGCGGCTCCGCGGTGACGTCGAAGCCGGTCGAGGCGTACCGCAGGACGGCGGTGGTCAGATCTTCACCCGACAACCGCAGCGGGGTCAGGTCGAGCGGAATCGTGTCGACAGCGACGATGACCTGTTCCGCGCCGTCGTCGGTCGGCGGATACACGGTGCGGAGGGTCTCGTGACGGGCGAGGACGTCGGCGAGCGCCGCCCGCAGGGTGGCCACGTCGATTCGCCCGGACATGCGCAGGGCGAGGGGGATGTTGTACGCCGGGGAGGAGGGGTCGAACCGGTTGAGGAACCACATCCGCTGCTGCGCCGGTGACAACGGAATCTGCGCCGGCCGCTCCACCGCTACCAGAGCGGGGCGGTCGACGACGGCCCCGGACTCTGCGGCCGCTGCGAGCAGGCGCACGGTGGGGTTGTCGAACAGGGTACGGACCGCAATGCGGATGCCCAGCGCCGAGCCGACACGCGAGACCACCTGGGTGGCGGACAGCGAGTTACCGCCGAGGTCGAAGAAGTTGTCGTCCAGGCTGATCGACGGCTCCCCCACCACGTCGGCGAACACCGCGGCGACGGCCTGCTGCTGCGGGGTCTCGGGTGCAGCGAATTCGGCCCGTCGGGTGAAGACGGGTGCGGGCAACGCGGCGCGGTCCAGTTTCCCGGCCGGGGTCAACGGCAGCGACTCGAGAACGACGATCGCCGACGGCACCATGTATCCCGGCAGACTTCGTCCGGCGAACGCAGTCAGCACCGAGGGATCCACCACGGCGCGGGACGCCGGAAGCACATACGACACCAGCCGGGTCAGTCCTGCGCCGTCCTCGTGCCCGACGGTGTGCGCGAACTCCACCGCCTCGTGCCCCGACAGCACGGCGTCGATCTCGCCGAGCTCGATGCGGAACCCGCGAATCTTCACCTGGAAGTCGCTGCGCCCGAGGAATTCCAGAACATCGGTACCGGCCGTGTCGCGCACCCACCGCACCACGTCACCGGTGCGGTACATCCGCCCGCCCGATCCCGACGGATCGGCCACGAACCGCTCGGCCGTCAGCCCGGCGCGGCCCACATATCCGCGGGCGACGCTCGGTCCCGACACGTACAGCTCGCCCCGCACCCCCCGCGGCACCGGACGCAACCGCGCGTCGAGCACCAGTACGTCCACCCCCACGGTCGGCGAGCCGACCGTCACCGGCTCCCCCGCCGCCAACGGCGACGTCGCCGAGGACATGATCGTGGTCTCGCTCGGCCCGTAGGCGTTGACCATCCGCCGGCCAGGCGCCCACCGCGCCACCAGCTCCGGCGGACACACGTCCCCCGCCACCACCACCGTCTCGAGGTGGTCGAGGCCGCGATGATCCACCGACGCCAATGCCGCCGGTGTGCAGAACGCATGCGTGATCCGATGCTCGGCCAGGAACTCTGCCAGTTCCGCACCACCGAAGATCGTGGGCGGCGCCACAACCATCGTCGCCCCCGCACCGATGGCCATCATCCATTCGAACACCGAGGCGTCGAAACTGGGGGACGCGAAATGGAGAGTCCGCGACTGCGGGGTCACGGACAGCCGCTCACGCTCGTCCGCAACGAGATTGACGAGTCCGCGATGCGTGACCGCCACACCCTTCGGTCGTCCCGTCGACCCCGAGGTGTAGATCACGTACGCCGGATGGTCGACCGACAGCGCTGCCGCCCGGTCCGCATCCGTCACCGGCAGGCACGGATATCCCGCCAGCGCAGCCTGCACCTCGTCATCGTCGAGGACGATCCACTCCACACGGTCGGGCAGCGCCGCCCGCAGCGCCGTCGTGGTGATTCCTACCGGGGCGCCGCAGTCGTCGAGCATGTGCCCGATCCGCTCGGCCGGATAGCCCGGGTCCACCGGGACGAACGCCGCCCCGGTTTTGGCCACCGCCCAGACGCTCGACACCGATTCGAGCGAACGCGGCAGCGCCACCGCCACCGTCACCTCCGGGCCGACCTGAAGATCGATCAGCAGCCGCGCCAATTGTGTCGAGGATTCGTCCATTTCGCGGTATGACATTGCCGCCCACACACCGGCCACCGACGGCCCGGTCACCGCCACACCGTCCGGGTTGCTCCGCACCGCTGCGGTGAGCAACTGCGGCAACGGCACCGGATCGAAACCCGTCCTGCCCGAGGCGGGCGTCAGGGCGGCGTGCTCGCCCGCTTCGAGAATGTCGACGTCGCCGACGACGAGGTCCGGATCGGTGACGACTGCGGCGAGGATCTGCTGGAATCGCCGCGCGAAGCCACGCACCGTGTCGGCGTCGAACAGTTCGGTGGCGTAAAGGAATTCCGCGCGGATACCGCAGGGCGCCCCGTCCGCGTCGATGTTCTCACCCAAGGTCAGCTGAAGGTCGATCTTGGCGACCCCCGGGTCGATGTCTTCGACCCCGACTCGCAGTCCCGGCAGATCGACGGTTCCGGTGGGCGTCGGGCTCATCGACAGGGCGACCTGGTAGATCGGGTGATGGGCGGTGGTGCGGATGGGGGCGAGGACGTCGACGAGTCTCTCGAACGGGACGTCCGCCGAACCGAACGCCTCGAGGTCGGCATCCCGCACGCGGTCGAGATGTTCACGGAAAGTGTCACCACCGCGCAATGCAGTCCGCAGGACGAGGGTGTTGACGAACATCCCGACGAGGTCGTCGAGGGCCCGCTCGCCCCGGCCGGCGATCGGACTTCCGATGACGACGTCGTCGGTGGCGGACAAGCGTCCCAGCAGCAGCGCCAACGCAGCGTGCATCACCATGAAGGTGGTGGCACCGTCCCGGCGAGCCAACCGGTCGATGCCGCGGTGGACCGCGGGGTCGATCTCGAAGGCGACCGTCGCCCCGGCGAACGTGGGTTGCGGCGGACGAGGCCGGTCGAACGGAAGCCGGAGTTCATCGGGAGCGCCGGCGAGGGTGTTCGCCCAGTACGCGAGTTGGGTCGACATCAGCGAACTGGGGTCGTCGTCGGTGCCGAGAACCGCTCGCTGCCACAGGGTGAAGTCGGCATACTGCACCGCCAAAGACGCCCACTGCGGGACGACACCGGCCGTGCGCGCCGCGTAGGCGGTCACGACATCGCGGCTGAGCGGTCCGAACGACCAGCCGTCGGCCGCGATGTGGTGCAGGGACATGGCAAGTACGTGCTCGGTGGGTCCCGTGCGGACGAGGAGGGCACGAACAGGAGTCTCCACCGTCACATCGAATCCCCGCGAGGCGAAGGCGATGATCCGGGCGCCGAGTTCGCCCTCGGTCGCATCAATGGTCTCTACCGTAACGGCGGCATCGGCTGGCGCGAGCACCACCTGTGCGGGTCCGTCCGGGGTGTCCGGGAACACGGTGCGGAGGGCTTCGTGCCGAGCGACCACGTCGTCGACCGCGGACGCCAACGCCCGCGCGTCGAGGACCCCGGACAGGCGTACCGCGAAGGGCAGGTTGTAGGCGGGTGAGGTGGTGTCGAACTGGTTGAGGAACCACATCCGCTGCTGCGCAAGCGAAAGCGGAATGTGGTCGGGGCGAGTCACCGCGGTCAGTGCGGGGCGGGGCCCACTGGGCACCGGCTGCGCCAAGCGCAGTGCCAACGCGGCCACGGTGGGGGCGTCGAAGACATCCCGGACCGACAGTCTGTTGCCGGACAGTTCCGTGAGCCGCGCCGCCACCCGTGTAACGGACAACGAGTTGCCGCCGAGGTCGAAGAAGTTGTCGTGCGCCCCGACCCGGTCGGCCTGGAGCACCTCGGCGAAAACGGCGGCCACCTGCTGCTCACCCGGAGTACGCGGTGGGGTGTATTCGGTGCCGGTACTGGTGAATTCGGGTGCCGGAAGCGCTTTCCGGTCGAGCTTGCCGCTGGTATTGAGCGGGAACTCGTCCAGGACCACGAACGCGGACGGCACCATGTACGACGGCAACGCCCCCGACACATGAGCACGCACCACCGACACCTCGAGCGCGGACTCCGCCGTCACATACGCCACCAGATGATCACCGGTCACCGCGTCGGCATACACCGTCACCGCCGCACCGGTCACCGCCGGATACGCCCGCAACACCGACTCGATCTCCCCCAGCTCGATCCGCTGACCACGGAACTTGACCTGGAAATCGGTGCGCCCCACATACTCGAGCACCCCGTCCCGACGGCGACGCACCAGATCCCCCGTCCGATACATCCGCGCACCCGGCACCCCGAACGGATTGGCCAGGAACCGATCCGACGTCAGATCGGCCCGCCCCACATACCCGCGAGCCAACTGCACACCACCGAGATACAACTCCCCCGCCACCCCCGCCGGCACCGGATGCAACCGCGAATCGAGCACATACGCCTGCGTATTCCACTCCGGAACACCGATCGGCACCGACACCGTGTCGGCGACCCCACACTCCCAAAACGTCACCGACACCGCAGCCTCGGTCGGACCATACAAATTATGCAACCGGGCCGGCGTCACCGCCCGGAACCGGGCCACCGTCTCCGGCGGCAACGCCTCACCGATCGCGAACACATGCCGCAGACTCCGGCAGGAACCGGCCGGCACCGCAGCAACGAACACATCGAGCATCGACGGCACGAAATCGGTGACCGTCACCCCATGCTCATCGATCACCTGCGCCAGATACCCCGGATCCCGATGCCCGTCCGCGGTCGCCAACACCAACCTGGCACCGACCTGCAACGGCCAGAAATACCCCCACACCGACACATCGAACGTCGTTGCCGTCTTCTGCAACACCACATCCCGACCGGTCAACCCGTACTCGGCCTGCATCCACCGCAACTGATTCACGATGCCCGCATGCGGCACCGCCACACCCTTCGGCTTCCCCGTCGACCCCGACGTGAAGATCACATACGCCGGATTCTCCGGCCGCAGCGCAACCACCCGCTCCGCGTCCGTGACCGCCGCATCGGAGAAACCGGACACATCCACCTCGTCGATCGAGACCACCTCGACCCCCGCCGGCAACCCGACCCGATCCGCCGCCGTGCTCAACACACACACCGGGCCCGCGGAATCGAGCACATACCCGATCCGCTCGGCCGGATGATTCGGATCGACCGGCACATACGCACCACCCGCCCCGAGCACCGCATACATCCCCACCACCAAATCCAGAGACCGCCGCATCGCCAACACCACCCGCGACTCCGGCCCCACCCCCAACCCGATCAGATACCGGGCCAACCGATTCGCCCGCGCACCCAACTCGGCATACGTCAACGACACACCCTCGAACACCACCGCCACCGCACCCGCAGACCGCACCACCCGATCCCCGAACAACTCCGGCAACGTCCCGGCCGGAACGAAATGGTCAGTGGCATTCCAGGTCGTCAACGCGGAGCGTTCGGCGGTGTCGAGCAGCGGGATGTCACCGACGCGCACCGTCGGGTTCGCGGCGACGGCATCCAGGATCCTGCTGAAGCGTTCGGCGATTGCCGCGGCCGTCGACTCGTCGAACAGGTCGGTCGCATACATCAGCTGAGCGGAGATGCCGTCCGGCAGCCCGTGCTCGTCGAACTGTTCGACGAGCGTGAAGTGCAGGTCGAACTTCGCGACATCGAGGGTCGCGTCGAGGCCGCTCAGCGTGAGACCGTCGAGTTCGAGCGTGGTCTGCTCGAGGTTCTGGAAGGTGAGCATCACCTGGAACAGTGGGTGGCGGGCGGTACTGCGAGTGGGACTGAGTATCTCGACCAGCCGCTCGAACGGCACGTCCGTGTGGGAGAACGCTTGCAGGTCCGCGTCCCGCACCCGGCCCAGGAGTTCGCGGAAGGTCGCCCCGGGATCGACCTCCGTGCGGAGGACGATCGTGTTGACGAACATGCCGATCAGATCGTCCAGTTCACGTTCACCACGGCCTGCTACCGGGGTGCCGATCGTGACGACCGGCGTCGCACTCGCACGACTGAGCAGGATGCTGAGCGCGGAGTGCACCACCATGAACAGCGTTGCCCGCTCGGACTGTGCGAGCGACGCCAGCGCCCGGTGCACGGATGCGTCGAGTGCGACGTCGACGTGGCCTCCGCGGTAGGACTGCTCAGCCGGCCGGGGCCGGTCGACCGGAAGGTCCAGTTCCTCGGGCACCCCGGCGAGTGCGGTCGTCCAATAGTCCACCTGCTGTGCCGCGAGCGAGTCCGGGTCGGATTCGTCCCCGAGAAGTTCGCGTTGCCACAACGCGTAGTCGGCGTACTGCACCGGCAACGGTGACCAGGTGGGCTGTTTCCCTTGTGTGCGTGCCGCGTACGCGGTCATCGTGTCGCGCACCATGGGCGCCATCGACCAGCCGTCGCCGGAAATATGATGGACCACCAACGCGAGGACGTGCTCCTCGGCGTCGATCCGGAACAGGGCGACGCGGACAGGGAGCTCGGTCGTCACGTCGAAACCGGCACCGAGGAAGCCGGCAAGTTCGTTCTCGAGCCGCTTCTCGTCGACGACGGTGACCGGCAACTCGGGAGTTGCGGAGTCGGCGTCGAGGACGACCTGGTGCGGTCCGGTCTCCGAGTCCGGGAACACGGTGCGGAGGGTTTCGTGCCGCTCGATCAGATCAACGACCGCGGCGGTCAGGGCGCCGGTATCGAGTACACCGGACAGGCGTACCGCGACGGGCAGGTTGTAGGCGGGTGAGGTGGTGTCGAACTGGTCGAGGAACCACATCCGCTGCTGCGCCGGGGACAACGGAATCCGCTCCGGGCGTGGCCGGAGCATCAGCGCGGGACGGACCTCATCACCCGTCGTCCCCGACACCGTCGCCGCGAGTTCCGCCACGGTCGGCGCCTCGAAAAGGTCTCGCACACCCAACGGCACTCCGAGTTCGGCGCGGATCCGGGACACCAGCTTGGTCGCGATGAGCGAGTTGCCGCCGAGGTCGAAGAAGTTGTCGTGCGCCCCGACCCGGTCGGCCTGGAGCACCTCGGCGAAAACGGCGGCCACCTGCTGCTCACCCGGAGTACGCGGTGGGGTGTATTCGGTGCCGGTACTGGTGAATTCGGGTGCCGGAAGCGCTTTCCGGTCGAGCTTGCCGCTGGTATTGAGCGGGAACTCGTCCAGGACCACGAACGCGGACGGCACCATGTACGACGGCAACGCCCCCGACACATGAGCACGCACCACCGACACCTCGAGCGCGGACTCCGCCGTCACATACGCCACCAGATGATCACCGGTCACCGCGTCGGCATACACCGTCACCGCCGCACCGGTCACCGCCGGATACGCCCGCAACACCGACTCGATCTCCCCCAGCTCGATCCGCTGACCACGGAACTTGACCTGGAAATCGGTGCGCCCCACATACTCGAGCACCCCGTCCCGACGGCGACGCACCAGATCCCCCGTCCGATACATCCGCGCACCCGGCACCCCGAACGGATTGGCCAGGAACCGATCCGACGTCAGATCGGCCCGCCCCACATACCCGCGAGCCAACTGCACACCACCGAGATACAACTCCCCCGCCACCCCCGCCGGCACCGGATGCAACCGCGAATCGAGCACATACGCCTGCGTATTCCACTCCGGAACACCGATCGGCACCGACACCGTGTCGGCGACCCCACACTCCCAAAACGTCACCGACACCGCAGCCTCGGTCGGACCATACAAATTATGCAACCGGGCCGGCGTCACCGCCCGGAACCGGGCCACCGTCTCCGGCGGCAACGCCTCACCGATCGCGAACACATGCCGCAGACTCCGGCAGGAACCGGCCGGCACCGCAGCAACGAACACATCGAGCATCGACGGCACGAAATCGGTGACCGTCACCCCATGCTCATCGATCACCTGCGCCAGATACCCCGGATCCCGATGCCCGTCCGCGGTCGCCAACACCAACCTGGCACCGACCTGCAACGGCCAGAAATACCCCCACACCGACACATCGAACGTCGTTGCCGTCTTCTGCAACACCACATCCCGACCGGTCAACCCGTACTCGGCCTGCATCCACCGCAACTGATTCACGATGCCCGCATGCGGCACCGCCACACCCTTCGGCTTCCCCGTCGACCCCGACGTGAAGATCACATACGCCGGATTCTCCGGCCGCAGCGCAACCACCCGCTCCGCGTCCGTGACCGCCGCATCGGAGAAACCGGACACATCCACCTCGTCGATCGAGACCACCTCGACCCCCGCCGGCAACCCGACCCGATCCGCCGCCGTGCTCAACACACACACCGGGCCCGCGGAATCGAGCACATACCCGATCCGCTCGGCCGGATGATTCGGATCGACCGGCACATACGCACCACCCGCCCCGAGCACCGCATACATCCCCACCACCAAATCCAGAGACCGCCGCATCGCCAACACCACCCGCGACTCCGGCCCCACCCCCAACCCGATCAGATACCGGGCCAACCGATTCGCCCGCGCACCCAACTCGGCATACGTCAACGACACACCCTCGAACACCACCGCCACCGCACCCGCAGACCGCACCACCCGATCCCCGAACAACTCCGGCAACGTCCCGGCCGGAACGAAATGGTCAGTGGCATTCCAGGTCGTCAACTCCCGGGCGCGCACAGCCGGATCGGTGATCGCCACGTCGCCGACCGCCATGCCGGGTTCGGCGGTGACGGCATCCAGGATGCGCACGAACTGCGCCGCGAAGCCGTGAATCGTGGCGTCGTCGAAAAGATCTGCAGCGTAATTGAATTGCGCCCCGATCACACCGGGGCGGCCGCCGTCATGGGTTTCGGTGAGCACGAGCTGCAGATCGAATGCGGCGACATCGGGCACGATCGGCTCACTCGACACCGACAACCCCGGCAGTTCCAGATGCGCGGGCGCATGATTCTGGAAAAACAGCGCCACCTGGAACAATGGATGGTGTGCGGTGGTGCGGGTGGGATCGAGATGCTCCACCAGCCGCTCGAACGGCACCTCGGCGTGACCGAATGCTCCGAGGTCGACCTCACGCACGTGGTTCAGCAGGGCGGTAAACGACATCGCCGGGTCGACCTCGGTCCGCAGGACCAGGGTGTTGACGAACATGCCGACCAGGTCGTCCAATTCACGATCTCCGCGGCCTGCTACCGGGGTGCCGATCGCGATGTCGCGGGACGCGCTCAACCGGCTCAGCAGCAGCGCCAACGCCGAATGCGCCACCATGAACAGGGTCACGTTGTGTGTGCGGGCGAACGCCACAAGGCGTTCGTGCAGGTCGGCGGGAATGTTCCAGGCAAGCGTCGAACCACGCTGCGACGCGGCCGCGGGTCGGGGACGGTCGGTGGGCAGGTCGAGGCTGTCCGGCAGCCCGGCCAGCGCGGTGTCCCAGTACGTCAGTTGCTGCGCCGCCCGCGACTGCGGGTCGTCCTCGTCACCGAGCACTTCGCGCTGCCAGAGGGTGTAGTCGGCGTACTGCACCGATAGCGGCGACCACGGCACGTCGTGTCCGGCACTGTGCGCCGCGTAGGCGATCATCACATCGCGGGACAGTGGAGCGAACGACCAGCCGTCGGCGGCAATGTGATGGAGAACCAACGCGAGGACGTGCTCGCCGGCTCCCGTTCGGAAGAGCCGCGCCCGCACGGGGATGTCGGTAGTGACATCGAATCCGGTGAGAACGAACTGACGGATCGCGTGGTCGAGTCGGTCGACGTCCGCGTCGGTGACGGTCATCTCTACGTCGACCTCGCCGGGCGCGAGAACCCGCTGCCACGGTCCGGTGCCGGAATCGGGGAAGACGGTGCGCAGCGATTCGTGCCGCTCGACTACGTCGTACACGGCCCGACCGAGTGCAGCGACATCCAGGTCGCCGGAGAACCGCACGGCGAGAGGAAGATTGTGGACGGGGCTGCCGGTGTCGAACTGGTTGAGGAACCACACCCGCTGCTGAGCGGAAGACAACGGCACCCGCTCCGGCCGGGCCCGAGCGGACAGCATCGGGACATCGGCGTGGACCTGGCGATCGGCACCGTCGAATCGTTGTGCGAGCCCGCCGACGGTCGGCGCGTCGAAGACGTCGCGCAGCGACACCGGAAGATCCGCGGCGCTGCGGAGCCGGGACACCAGGCGGGTGGCGACGAGCGAGTTGCCACCGAGTTCGAAGAAGTTGTCGGTCAACCCCACCCGGCCGAGGTCGAGTACGTCGGCGACCGCCTCGGCGACTGCGATCTCGACGGCGGTCCGAGGTGCCACATATTCGGTGCTCACAGCCTCGATGACCGGGGCCGGCAGCGCGGCCCGGTCGAGTTTGCCGTTGGCCGACAGAGGAAGACCGTCGAGCGTTACCACGTAGGCCGGAATCATGTAGGACGGCAGCACAGCCGATACGTGCTCGCGCACTGCGGCGGGGTTCACCCCCTCCTCACCCACGACATACGCGACGAGGGACTCCTGACCGCGGTCGTCGCGGTGCACCGTCACCACTGCGCGTCGAATGTCCGGGTGCGATTCGTAGGCGCTCTCGATCTCGCCCAGTTCGATGCGCTGTCCACGCAGCTTCACCTGAAAGTCGGTGCGTCCCAGGTATTCCACGGCACCGTCCGGGCGGCGTCGCACCAGATCGCCCGTCCGGTACATCCGGGCACCTACCGCGAACGGATCCGCGATGAACCGGTCTGCCGTCAGATCGGCACGGCGGAGATAGCCACGGGCCAGCTGCGCGCCCGCGAGGTAGAGCTCACCGGCCACCCCGTCGGGCACCGGGTGTAACCGGGCGTCGAGCACGTGCAGTCGGGTGTTCCACACCGGTCTGCCGATGGGCACCGTAACGGTGTCTGCGGAGCTGGTGCGCCAGAAGGTGACGTCGACCGCGGCCTCGGTCGGCCCGTACAGGTTGTGCAGGTCGGCTGCGCTGATGGCCCGGAACTTCGCGGCCTGATCCGGTGTCAGCGCCTCACCCGAACAAATGACCATACGCAACGAATCGCAGTGCGCTGCGGACGGTTCGGCGGTGAAGACCGACAACATCGAGGGCACGAAATGCATGACGGTGACGCGGTGTCGGCGCACCAGCGTGGCGAGGTACTCGGGGTCACGGTGTCCGTCCGGTGCGGCGATCACCAATGTCGCGCCGACCTGGAGGGGCCAGAACAATTCCCACACCGACACGTCGAAGGTGACCGGCGTTTTCTGCAACACCGCATCGGTGGAAGTCAGGGCGTATTCATCCTGCGCCCACAACAACCGGTTCACGATCGCACCGTGGGTGACCACGACGCCCTTCGGTCGTCCCGTCGACCCCGACGTGAAGATGACATAAGCGGCGTGCTCGGGAGCCGGTGCCACCGGCAGCGCCCCGGATTCGCCGGTCGACAGGTCGAGAATGTCGACGTGCAGGACCGGTGCATCGGTGACCCACTCGACGCCTTCTGTGCTGCGGGTGAGGAGGCACACCGGCCGCGAAGTCTCCAGAACGTACGTGGTGCGGTTCACCGGATGGTCCGGGTCGACCGGTAGGTACGCGGCGCCGGCCTTCAGGATCGCGTAGATGGCGACCATGAGGTCGAGCGAGCGCCGCATGCCCACGGCGACCACCGATTCCGGTCCCACGCCTTCCGAAACCAGGTGGTGGGCAAGGCGGTTGCTACGCTCGTCGAACTCTGCGTAGGTGAGCCACTCGTCCTCGAATATCAGTGCCACGGCGTCGGGGGCGGCGGCGGCACCGGCTGCGAACAGCGACACCAACGTGTCGGGGGGCACGGGATGGTCGGTGGCATTGCGCGCGTCGAGGGCGGCCCGTTCCGGTGCCTCGAGCAGGTCGATGTCGCCGATAGTGACCGGGTCGTCGTCGAGTACGGCGTCGAGAATTCTGCGGAACCGTGCGCCCATCGCCACGATCGTGCGCTCGTCGAACAGGTCGGTCGCGTACGAGAGGTCCATCGACATGCCCGCGGCCCGGCCCTCGGCGTCGACGTGCTCGACGACGGTGAGCTGGAGGTCGAATTTGGCCATGTGGACGTCGATCTCGGCCGCCTCCACGGTGAGGCCGTCGAGTTCGACACGGGTGGTCGCGGTGTTCTGGAACGAGAGCATCACCTGGAACAGCGGGTGATACGCCGACGAGCGCTCCGGGCTGAGGACCTCCACGAGGCGCTCGAAGGGAACGTCGCCGTGCGAGAACGCGGCGAGGTCGGCGGTGCGGACACGGCCGAGGAGGTCGGCGAACGTGTCGTCCGGTTCCAGGGAGGTCCGCAGCACCAGGGTGTTGACGAACATGCCGACGAGGTGGTCGAGTTCTTCCTCACCGCGGCCGGCGATCGGGGTGCCGATCACGATGTCCGAGCCGGCACCGAGGCGGTGCAACAGCACGGCCAGGACCGCGTGCGTCACCATGAACGGCGTGGTGCCGGTGCGGTGGGCCAGCTGCGTCAGTTGCTCGTGCACGAGGGCCGGCACCGTGAAGTCGACTCGGCCGCCGCGATGCGACATCTGGGCCGGGCGTGGACGGTCGGTGGGCAAGTCGAGCACCTGCGGCAGACCGGTGAGTACGCCCTGCCAATGGCTCAGCTGCTGGGCGGCCACACTGTCCGGATCGGCTTCCGAGCCGAGCATGTCGCGCTGCCAGAGCGTGTAGTCGGCGTACTGCACGGGCAGCGGCGCCCAGGACGGGATCTGCCCGTGGGCACGCGCCGCGTAGGCGACCATCACGTCGGCGGCGAGGGGGGTCATCGACCACCCGTCGGCGGCGATGTGGTGAACCACCAGAACCAGCACGTGACGGTCGGTGGCCTCGCGGAAGAGCCCCACACGAAGCGGTGGATCGGTGGTCAGGTCGAAGCCGGTGCCCCCGAGCGACGCCACTGCGGCTGTGAGGGAATCGGCGTCCACCGCGACCGGCGCGCCCGGCGGCAGCACCGCGCCGGACGGCAGGATCACCTGGTGTGGTCCGTCCGTACTGTCCGGGAAGATCGTGCGCAGCGTTTCGTGACGTTCCGCGACATCGGTGAGTGCGCACCGGAGGGCGTCGTGGTCGAGGTCCCCGGTGAGCCGGAGGGCGATCGGCAGGTTGTACGCCGGAGACGCCGGGTCGAACTGGTTGAGGAACCACATCCGTTGCTGCGCAACAGACAACGGCACCCGATCCGGGCGCTCCCGCGGCCGCAGGACCGGTCGCGCGCGCGTGTGCGACGTCGACTCGGCCACGGCGACGGCCAGCTGGGCCACCGACGGCGACTCGAAGAGGTCACGGACACCGATCCGCACCTTCAGCGCGGCTCCGACCCGGGACACCACCTGGGTGGCCATCAACGAGTTGCCGCCCAGTTCGAAGAAGCTGGATTCGACGCTCAGGTAGTCGACGCCGAGGACGTCCCGGAAGATCCCGGCGAGCACCTCCTCGGTGCCGGATCGGGGTCCCACGATCGAGGCGGACCGCTCGGCGAAAACGGGGGCGGGCAGGGCGTTGCGGTCGAGTTTGCCTGCCGGCGTGAGCGGCAGCGAGTCGAGGACCATGATTGCGGACGGCACCATGTACGCGGGCAGGCTGCGCCCGGCGAACTCGGCCAGCTCGCGGGTGTCGACCACGGAATGCGGCGCGGGCAGCACATACGAGACGAGGCGTGTGGTTGCGGCGCCCTCGTGGCCGATCGTGTGGGCGAACTCCACCAGCGGATGCGCCGACAGGGCCGCGTCGATCTCGCCGAGTTCGATGCGGAACCCGCGGATCTTGACCTGATGGTCGCTGCGGCCGAGGAAGTCGAGCACCGGTGTCCCGTCGGCTGCGGACACCCAGCGGACCACGTCGCCGGTGCGATACATCCGTCCACCCGTTCCGAACGGGCAGGCCACGAACCGTTCCGCCGTCAGCCCGGCCCGGTGCACGTAACCCCGGGCCAGGCTCGCGCCGAGAACATACAGCTCGCCGCGAACCCCGGCGGGAACGGGCCGCAGCCGATGATCGAGGACCACGAGATCCACACCGACGGTGGGTGCTCCGATGCTCACCGGCTGTCCGGCCGTCAGAGCGGTGGTGGCGGAGGACATGATCGTCGTCTCGCTCGGCCCGTACGCATTGATCATCGTCCGCCCGGGTGCCCAGCGAGCGACCAGCTCGGGTGGGCACACGTCCCCCGCGACGACGATCGTCCGAAGGTCGTGCAGCGAACGGTGATCGAGCGACGCCAGGGCCGCAGGGGTACAGAAGGCGTGGGTGATGTGCTGCTCGGAGAGGAACTCGGCAAGCTCGTCGCCGCCGTAGACCGTGGTCGGCGCGATCACCAGCGCCGCACCCGCGCACACCGCCATCACCAGCTCGAACACCGAGGCGTCGAAGCTCGGGGAGGCGAAATGCAGTGCCCGCGAGTCCGGTGTGACTCCGAGCCGGTCGCGTTCGTCCGCGGCGAGGTTCACCAGACCGCGGTGTGTCACCGCCACACCCTTGGGCCGGCCCGTCGACCCGGAGGTGTAGATGACGTACGCAGGGTGGTCCAGCGACAGGGCCGCGGTGCGGTCGGCGTCGACGACGGCACCGGTCGGATAGGAGGCGAGTTCGGCCCGGAATTGGTTGTCGTCGAGGATGATCCAGTGTGTGCAGTCCGGCAGGTCGGCGCGCAGGTCTGCAGTCGTGATGCCGATCGGCGCCCCACAGTTTTGGAGCATGTGCAGGATCCGCTCGCGCGGATAGCGGGGATCCACCGGAACGAAGGCTGCCCCGGTTTTCGCCACCGCCCACACACTCGACACCGAGTCGAGCGAGCGGGGCAGCGCGAGGGCGACCGCGACCTCGGGGCCGACCTGCAGGTCGATCAGCAGTCGAGCCAGCTGGTTCGACGTCTCGTCCAGGGCGCGGTAGCTGAGGACGCCGGCGGGCGCTTCCGTTCCCGGTACGACCAGGGCGTCACCGTCCGGGTTGCTTCGGACGGCCCCGGCGAGCAGATCCGGCAGGGTGACCGGGGCGAACCCGGCACGGCCGGTCGCGGGCACCAGGCTGCGGTGTTCGTGCTCGTCGAGAATGCCGAGGTCGCCGATCCGACCGGGCCGAAGGGCATCAGAGGTGAGGAACTCGCCGAAGAATCGGGTGAACCGGAGGTGATGCGTGTCGAGCGCCGTCTCCGAGTAGAGGTCCGGGTTGGCCTCGAAATCGAGGTTGAGGCTCGTGCCGGCCACCCCGTGGTAGACGTTGACCGCCAAATCGCTGATCGGGCCGGTCGACAGCAATTCCAGTCTGCCGACGATGTCGCCGAGCGTGATCTCGTTGTGGAAGAGCATCACGTTGATCAGTGGTCCGTAGAAGCCCTGGTCGTCGGCGGCGGCGTCGCGGCGGATGTCGATGTGCGGATACCGCTGGTGGCGCAGCGCCGCCGTCACCTCGAGCCGGACCGCGGCGACGAGGTCGGCGCTCGTCATGTCCGGGCGGACCTGCAGTCGCAGGGGAACCACGTTCGACACCATGCCGCCGGAGCGGCGGAGCAGCGCGGTGGTTCGGGCCGTGACGGGCAAGCTGAGGGCCACGTCCTCGCGGCCTGTCATGCGTGCGAGGTAGGCGGCGAATGCCGCGATTACCTCGAACGCGACGGAGGAGGCATGCCGATCGACGGCGGCGTCGAGGTGGTCGACGAGGGTGCCGGGCAACTGGCTGCCCGTGGTACGACTGCGGGCGCGCGCCGGTGCGGTGCGGTCCACCAAACTGTGCGGCTCGCCGATGCGAGCGACGAGTTCCGACCAGTATCGGCGGTCAGCGTCGTAGCGGGCGGAGGTGCGGTAGTCGTGGTCGACGCCGGCGACCTCCGTCAAGTCTGCCGCCTTGGACGGCGCGGCGATCACCCCTCGGACGGTAGCCGTATAGAGCTCCGCCGCTCGGTCGACGAGCGTGACCGAGCCCATTCCGTCGAGGGCCACGTGATGAACCCGGCTGTACCAATAGTGGCGGTCGGGCGCGATTCGAAGCAGCGCGGAAAACACCAACCGGTCCCGGAACACGTCGATCGGGGCGGTGTACTCCTGCCGCATCCACTCCTTGGCGGCGGCCCGCGGGTCGGGTTCGTGCAGCAAATCGACGAAGCGGACCGAGGCTTCGAGGGTGGGATCGACCACCTGATACGGGACACCGTCGACCTCGATCAGGCGCAGGAACGCGGACCCGAGTTCGCGGCCGGCGGTGATCATCGACTCGGACAGCAGGGGCGCATCGAGCTCCCCGACCAGTTCGACACACTGAGCGATGTTGACCGGCACCGAGGGTTCGAGCTGCTGGGCGAACCACATTCCCTGCTGCGCGGAAGAAAGCGGGAAGGCATTCTCCGGGAGATCACCTGTCGGAGGCAGGGGCGGAACCGGCACAGCGTCGACCACCCGTCCACCCCTGTTTCTCATCTCGGCGGGCGGACGAACCACCCCGTCACCACCCGACAGTGACTGGCGACCCTGGGAATTTTCCAAACCTTACTCAGGAGTACGCCTCGGGTTCCCTATCGGGCATCCGGTTCGAAGCGTTTCACCCATTCCACATTCTGGAACGGCGCGCATTTTGCCTGATGGTGGGCGGGCGGATCGTCGGCGTGGCACCAGAGCGGCCACGACCGCAGCGGCGGCGGCGAGGCAGAGCAGGACCTCCGGCAGAGGCCCGAGGCGACTCGCCGGAGTCAGCTGGGTCCGCAGCGGCACCTCCGACACCAGGGCGGCGGGCACGAACAGTGACGTCTGTTCCACGGTGGAGCCGTCCGGCGCGATGATCGCACTGACACCGCTGGTGGCAGCGACCACCACCGCCCGCCCGTGCTCGACGGCCCGCACCTTCGACATGGCGAGTTGCTGATACGTCATCTCGGTATCGCCGAAGGTGGCGTTGTTCGTGGGAACGGCGAGCAGTTCCGCGCCGGCCCGCACCGATCCCTCGAAGGCGCGATCGAACGCCACTTCGTAGCAGGTGGCGACCCCGACGGGAACACCGTTCGCGTGGACGACGCCGTCGCCGTCGCCGGGTACGAAGTTGCCGGCCCGGTCGGCGTAGGAGGAGAAGTGCCGGAAGAAATCGCGGTAGGGCAGGTATTCGCCGAACGGTTGGATGATGCGTTTGTCGTGTCGTTCGCCCGGTCCCTCGTCGCCGTCCCAGACGATCACCGAATTGGTCGTGGTGCGGTCGCCGTTGACCAGCACCGCACCCACCAAAATCGGCGCGCCGATCGCTTCGGACGCGCGGGAGATGTCCGCGGCCGCGTCCGCGTTACGCAGCGGGTCGATATCGGACGCGTTCTCCGGCCAGACGACGACATCCGGTTGCGGCGCCGCCCCCGCGGCAACCTCGTCGGCCAGTTGGAGTGTGCGCCGCACGTGATTGTCGAGGACCCGTTTGCGTTGGTCGTTGAAGTCGAGCCCCAGTTTGGGCACGCTCCCCTGGATTGCCGCGACGGTAATCGTCCGGTCTCCCGACCCCATGTCGGCGAGCGCCGGCGCCAACGCCACCGAAAGCACCGTGGCAGCGAGGGCCGCGGCCAGACCGCCTGCAAGAGGTCGCTTCCAGTCCGCCGCGCCGTGCGCCCGAGCCCACACCGTCACGGCGACGGAGGCCAGTCCGGCGCCCGTCAAGGCCACCCCGAAGCTGAGCAGTGGGGCGCCGCCGAGACTCGCCAACGGCAGTAGCCATCCCTCTGACTGCCCGAAAGCGAGCCTGCCCCAAGGGAAACCGCCGAACGGGATGCTGGCACGCAACCATTCGGTGAGTGACCAGCCGGCCGCGATCCACAGGGGCGCCCAGCGCAACCGGGACACGAGGACAGCCACCACCCCGAACAGGCCCACGAACACCGCCTCGACGGCCGCGAGCGCCAGCCACGGCAGGGCGCCGACGAACACGCCGATCCACGGCAACAGCGGTACCAGGAAGCCCAGACCCGCCAGGTACCCGTAGCCGAAGCCGGCGCGGAGTCGCGGCGCCGGCCCACCGGCCCCGGTGAGAACCAGGACAAGCAGTGCGACACCGACCGGTGCCAGGAACCACAGCGGCCGGGGAGGAAACCCAGCGAAGATCAGAAACCCGGCGGCCACGGACACGAGGCCACGCGACACCAGCCCGCGAACGCCAGTCGACCGGCCGGGCACGGCCTCGTCAGCGCTCATGGACGACGCTCCCCCGTCTGCGCTCATGGACGACGCTCCGCCGTCAGCGCTCATGGACGATGCTCCCCCGATGCACCGAACGCAGCAGCACCGGCGTGGGTGCGTCTTCGTCGAGTCGCGGCAGGGCGGGCACCCGGGACCGCGGATCGGTCGACCACCGCTGGACGGAATCCTGGGGTGCGCTGACCACCAGCTCCCCGGCATCCCACACCGCATACGACGCCGGGGCGCCAGGGTTGAGGGTGCCCGCCAGCCCGTCCCGGACCCCGCCGGCCCGCCAGGCCCCACGAGTGGCAGCGGAGAACGCGGCACGCGGCGAGATGCCGCTCCCCGGAGTCCGGTGCTGGACTGCCGCACGGACCATCGCCCACGGTTCGACCGGGGTCACGGGAGCGTCGGAACTCAGCGCCAGCGACACTCCGGCGGACGCGGCCGCGGAGAACGGGTTCAAGGTGAGGGCCCGGTCGCGGCCGAGACGCTGTGCGTAGAGACCGTTCGTCCCACCCCACAGGGCGTCGAACGCGGGCTGCACGCTGGCGATCACACCCCACGTCGCGAGGCGGGCCGCGTCTTCGGTGCTCATCATCTCGGCGTGCTCGAGCCGGTGTCCGGCCGCGGCGACGGCGGGTCCGCCGAGTTCGTCGGCCACCAGCGCGAGGGCATCGACCGCGGCCCGGACTGCGGCGTCACCGATCACGTGGAAGCCCGCCTGAATGCCGGCGATCGTGCAGGCCCGAAGGTGGGCCGCGATCTCGTCGACGGTGAGGTAGCTCTTCCCGGTGGTGCCGGGCGCATCGGCGTAGGGTTCGCGGAGCCACGCGGTGTGCGACCCGATGGAGCCATCGATGAACAGGTCGCCGCCGAGAGCGTGAGCGCCCGTGTCCTGCAGGAGCTTCCGGGCCTCCTCGACGTCGGAGACTGCTTGCCCCCAGTAACCTCGCACCTCCACTGCGTGGGAGGTGGACAACAATTCGCGGAAGTCGTCCAGTCCGGCGATGTCCGGACCGCCACACTCGTGCACCGCGACGATTCCGCGGGCGGCAATGGCGTCGAGCGCTGCGGCGCGGGCGGCTGCCCGCTGCCGTTCCGTCAGCAGGGATCGGGCGACCGTGCGGGCGGCGTGGTGCGCCTCGAAGGTCAGCGGTCCGTCCGGGGAGTAGCCCGCGGTTCCGTTCACATCGGGGACCAGCTGCCGCAGCGCAGTGGAGCACACCGCGGAGTGGACATCGATCCGCGAAAGGTACACCGGGCGGCCCGGCGCGGCCTCGTCCAACTGCGCCGTGGTGGGGCCGGCGCCCTCCGGCCAGTTCGAGTCGTCCCAGCCGTGCCCCCAGATGACGGCGTCGTCGTGGGTGCGAGCAAAGGACTGCAACCGGTCGAGGCACTCGCGCAGCGAGCCGACACCGACGAGGTCGAGGCCCACGATGTTCAGCCCCAGGGCGGTCACGTGGACGTGGGTGTCGACGAACGCCGGAGTGACGAACGCGCCGTCCAGGTTCACGACCTCGGCGTCCGGGTGCAGTGCGCGGGCTGCGCGGTCGTCGCCGACCCACACGACGGTTCCGTCGGTCACTGCCATCGACGTGGCGTCTGGTGCAAAGGAACTGTAGATTCGGCCGCCGACCAGCAGTTGGGTAGTCACGGGCACCTAGTGTGCCTGCTAGGGCAGAAGGCGTGGATCACGGGTCGGGGTTCGAGGTTGCGGATCGACTACCTCACCGTCGAACACGTCGTGCACCACCTCACCTTCGATCACTTCACCGCGGCCTCGACGAGGGGTACGCGCGAAGGCCTCGGCGCCGGCCGCGACGACGGCGGCGCGCTTGCCGGCAACCAGCACCACCACGGGCCGCAGCAGCCATCGGGTGGGCGGGATCAACAGAAGCAGCCCGAGAAGTGATGTGACGAGTCCGGGCACCACCATCAGCGCCGAACCGACCGCCACGAGGGCGCCATCCGCTACCGCCGCGCCCGGCGACCCCTTGCCGCCTGCGGCTGCACGCAACCCCTGAATCACTCGACGCCACTGCGAGCGCATCAGCATCAGTCCGACGAGCGATCCACCGAGGAAGAGGCAGGCTGTCCAGAGCACGCCGATCGTGCCGCCCACCCAAATGAGTGCGGCGATCTCCGCCACCACGTAGAGCAGAAACATTGCGGCGTACATGACGCCCCCTTTCGAACGGCGGATACCGACACTCTGGCCGTCTGTCCGTTCAACGTTCGAGGACGCCAGATTTCTCCCGGCACAGATCTCGAACCGCTCACAATCTAACCCTAAAGTTGACATTGAGAGTTGTGCCGTGATGCAGTTCTCTCGGATGGGGGATCTTCCGATCCCGCGCACAACAAGGAGCCGCTATGTTCCGGTCCACCCTGTTCCGCCGTGCCACGACGGTATTGGCATCGGCCGCTGTCGCCTGCACGCTGTCGGCCGCACCCGCCTCGGCCCAGCCCCTACCCGATGCGGCTCGGGGCATCGGGGAACTGCAGGCGCTGGCCGCCGAGATGTCGCCGGTGGCGAGCAACGCGGTGAACCAACTCCTCGGCGCCAGCGTCTTCGTCCCGAAGGATGTGCTCGAACTCGGGCTCACCACGCCCCAGGACTTCATGTACCCGTCCCCCACCCTGGGATGCGGTGTCGCCGACGAGCCGGCGACCGTCACCCTCGCAAGCGCTCAGGCAGGACCGAATCTCTTTCCCCCGATCACCGCCGGCCAGCTGCGATTCCAGGCAATTCCCGCCTACGTGGCGATACCGCAGTCCTCCGACCTCAGTGTTGCCTGGATCAACCTGAACACCTTCCAGGGCGGGATCGTGAAACTCGACGACCGCCTGCCCATCATCAACACCCCGCTGCTGTCGAAGATCGTCGACACGGGTGCGGGCACGGTGCTCGGCACGATGTTCGGCACCGTGAGCTATCCCGGCAACGTCAACTGCACGGTGGTCCCGACCGTCGGCACGTTCACGTCCTGACCGTCACGGCGGCGGACGAGCCTACGAGCCGGGCCGCACC
The DNA here is from genome assembly GCF_033142305.1 of Rhodococcus sp. IEGM 27. Taxonomy (NCBI): domain Bacteria; kingdom Bacillati; phylum Actinomycetota; class Actinomycetes; order Mycobacteriales; family Nocardiaceae; genus Rhodococcus; species Rhodococcus sp. IEGM 27. The sequence continues at coordinate 163,752 of NZ_JAWLSG010000007.1, forward strand.
AGGCCCGTCTCGTAGGCCAGGACCACCGCCTGCACCCGGTCCCGCACATTCAATTTGGTGAGTATCCGGCCGATGTGCGATTTCACCGTCGACTCGGACAGGAACAGACTTTCCGCGATCTCCGTGTTCGACAATCCGGTGGCGACCAGCTGCAGCACTTCCCGCTCCCGCTCGGTCAGCACGTCCAGTACCGCCGGGTCGCGGCGCGGAGCCCGGCCTTCGTCGAGGAAACGGGCCAGCAGTCGCCGCGTCACCTTCGGCGACACCACAGCGTCTCCCGCCGCCACACTGCGGATGGCCGACACCAGGTCCTCCGAGGGGGTGTCCTTGAGCAGAAAGCCACTGGCCCCCGCCCGCAACGCCCCCATTGCGTGCTCGTCGAGGTCGAAGGTCGTCATGACGAGTACGCGGCTGGCGACCCCGGATTCGAGTATCTGCGCCGTCGCACTGACCCCGTCCACCACCGGCATGCGCACATCCATCAGCACGACATCGGGTTCAAGTTTACGGACCGCCGCCACCGCGGCCGCCCCGTCGCCCGCCTCGCCGACCACCACGATGTCGTCCTGCGCGTCGAGCACCATATTGAGGCCCATACGCATCAATTCCTGGTCGTCCACAAGTAGCACGGTGATCGGCACAGCGCCAACCTAGCACCGCCATGCCCCGCGTTGCGGATCCACAAAGGTGGCGCCTGTGGTCTTGGCCGGCGATTCCGACTGCCGCAACACCCAGCAGGCACCTGAGGCCGCGAGGGTGAGGTCCGGTCTCCCGGACCAAACCCGCCTCGGCGGAATAGGCTTGTAGCTGAGCGTCTATCACACGTCCGGACTCGAGCGGGAAGGGTGCTGATGCGCGAGGTACTGGCGGACCTGATGGCGGTGTGGACCGCGGGCGGGACGGCGGGTGTCGGAACCGTGGTCCGCACATTCCGATCCGCTCCGCGACCGCCGGGGGCATCGATGGTCGTGGCACCCGATGGGACTGCATCCGGTTCCGTGTCCGGTGGGTGTGTCGAGGGAGCGGTCTACGAACTTGCATGCGAGGTCACGGCGTCCGGCACGCCGGTGCTGCAGCGGTACGGGATCAGCGACGAGAACGCGTTCGAGGTGGGTCTCACCTGTGGTGGAATCATCGACATTTTCGTCGAACCGGTGTCGCGCAACACTTTCCCCGAGCTCGATGAGATCGCCCAGGACATCGACAATCACCTGCCGGTCGCCGTGGCCACCGTTGTCGCGCATCCCGATGCCGCGCGGGTGGGGCGACGTCTGGTCGTCCGGCCCGAGAACGTGAGCGGTTCACTCGGCTCCGACCGAGCCGATTCCGCGGTGACCGACGACGCCCGGGGGCTCCTCGCGGCGGGCGGCAGCACGGTGCTGACGTACGGCACCGACGGTCAGCGCCGCGGCGAGGGCATGGAGGTGTTCGTCGCCAGTTACGCGCCGAGGCCGCGCATGCTCGTGTTCGGGGCCATCGACTTCGCCGCCGCGGTGGCCCGGCAGGGCGCCTTCATGGGATACCGGGTGACGGTCTGCGACGCCCGTCCGGTGTTCGCGACGCACGCGCGGTTCCCGACGGCCGACGAAGTGGTGGTGGACTGGCCGCACCGGTATCTCGCTGCGCAGGCAGAGGCACAGGCCATCGACGGCCGGACCGTGATCTGCGTACTCACCCACGACCCCAAGTTCGACGTTCCCCTCCTCGAGACGGCACTACGCATCCCCGACGTCGCCTACATAGGCGCCATGGGATCACGCCGAACCGATCAGGACCGGCGCGAACGCCTCCGCGAGGCCGGTCTGACCGACACCGAGCTCGACCGGCTGTCGAGCCCCATCGGCCTGGACATCGGTGCCAGGACACCCGAGGAGACGGCGGTGTCCATCGCCGCCGAGATCATCGCCCGCCGGTGGGGTGGCACGGGGCGCCCACTAATGGAGTCGAGCGGCCGGATCCACCACGAGGAACCTGTCGATTTCTGCGTCGACTAGGGCGGTTTACCGGGGTTGACGGACCACCGGTTCTTGCGCAGGCTGAGAGGATCCACATTTGTGAGGTAGGTCACAATGCAAGTTCCAGGATCCTTCGAATACGAGCGTGCCACGGGCGTCGAGGACGCCATCGCCCTGCTCGACCGGCTGGGCGACGAAGCCCGCCTCGTCGCTGGCGGCCACAGCCTGCTCCCCATGATGAAACTTCGCCTCGCCAATCCCGAGTACCTCATCGACATCAACGACCTCGAGGGCGAACTCGGCTACATCACGACCGAGCGGTCGAGGCTGCGGATCGGTGCGATGACACGGCACCGCCGGCTACTCGAATCAGACGAACTCGCGGCGGCGTTCCCCCTCTTCCGCGACGCGGAGAAGGTGATCGCCGACCCGGTGGTCCGCAACCGCGGAACCATTGGCGGATCTCTGTGTCAGGCGGATCCGGCCGAGGATCTCACCACGGTCTGCTCTCTACTCGACGCCACGTGCGTGGTGCGCGGGCCCGGCGGACGTCGCGAGATCCCGATGTCCGAGTTCCTCGTCGGACCATACGAGACGGCGCTCGCACACAACGAAATGCTCATCGAGATCGTGATACCGGTTCACGGCCACAGTTCCAGTGCGTACGCCAAGATTGCACGGCGAACCGGAGATTGGGCGATCGCCGCGGCCGGCGCCGCAGTCACGGTGGAGGGCGGCGAGATAGCCCGGGCAGCCGTCGGCCTGACCGCCGTGAACCCGGATCCGTCCGGGCTCTCGGCCATTGCCGACTACCTGACCGGACGTCCCCCCTCCGAGGAGGCGTTCGCCCAAGCCGGACGGTTGGCCGCACAGGCCTGCGAGCCCGTCGGAGACGCCCGCGGCACCGTCGACTACAAGCGCCATCTCGCATCCGAACTCACGATCCGCACACTCCGCACAGCGGTCGACCGGGTGCTCCGCAGCGATGTGGAGCACGAGCCGACCGGAGAAGAGGCATAGCCATGCAGGTGAACATGACCGTCAACGGCGAGGCAGTGAGCGCCGAGGTGGAACCGCGCATGCTGCTGGTCCATTTCCTCCGCGACCAGCTCGGTCTGACCGGGACCCATTGGGGCTGCGACACCAGCAACTGCGGGACGTGTGTCGTCACCGTGGACGGCGATCCGGTGAAGTCGTGCACGATGCTCGCCGCGATGGCGAGCGGGCACGACGTCCGCACGGTCGAGGGTCTCGAACACGACGGCGAACTCGATCCCCTTCAGCAGGGCTTCATGCAGTGCCACGGACTGCAGTGCGGGTTCTGCACCCCCGGCATGATGATGACGGCGCGGGCACTGCTCGACCGGGAGGAGAGCCCCGACGAGGCCACCATCCGGGAAGCGATCTCCGGGCAGATCTGCCGCTGCACCGGATACACCACGATCGTGCGCTCGATCCAGTGGGCGGCGGACCATCGGGCGGGCGAGGCCGCCGAGCCGGAACCGGCCGGCGACTTCGACGCGGAGGTCCAGGAGGACAAGACGCGGGGCGCCGAGGGCGCACCGATGACAGTCGAGGAACACGCGACCACGGGAAGTAAGTCATGACCACCGTCGAATCGCGTCCGCCATCGGGCGACGCCGAAATTATCGACAACGACAAGAAGCCCTGTGGCCACGGCCGCATGCTCCGGAAGGAGGATCCCCGCTTCATCCGGGGGCTCGGGAATTACGTCGACGACATCACCCTCCCCGGCATGCTGCACCTGGCGATCCTGCGGTCGCCGGTCGCGCATGCACGGATCGTGAGCATCGATACCTCTGCGGCACAGGAACACCCGAAGGTGACCGCGGTAGTGACGGGCGCCGACCTCGCCGCGAAGAACCTCGCGTGGATGCCGACCCTGTCCAACGACGTGCAGGCCGTACTCGCCACCGACAAGGTGCGGTTCCAAGGTCAGGAAGTCGCATTCGTCATCGCTGAGGACCGCTATTCGGCTCGGGACGCGCTGGAGCTGATCGACGTCGAGTACGACATGCTCGATCCTGTCGTCGACGCCCGCAGGGCGCTCTCACCCGACGCACCGGTGATCCGTGACGATCTCGACGGCAAAACGGACAACCACTGCTTCGACTGGGAGACGGGCGACGCCGCCGCGACCGAGGCCGTGTTCGCGAGGGCGGACGTCGTGGTCAAGCAGGAGATCGTCTACCCGAGGGTGCATCCGGCGCCGATGGAGACGTGCGGTGCGATCGCCGACGTCGACAAGGTGTCCGGCAAGTTGACGCTGTACTCCACGTCGCAGGCCCCGCACGCGCACCGGACGGTCTACGCCCTGGTCTCGGGGATCCCGGAGCACAAGATTCGGGTGGTGTCCCCGGACATCGGCGGCGGATTCGGCAACAAGGTCCCGATCTACCCGGGATACGTGTGTGCCATCGTGGCGTCGCTGGTGACGGGCAAACCGGTGAAGTGGATGGAGGATCGCAGCGAGAACCTGATGAGCACGGGCTTCGCCCGCGACTACATCATGGTCGGCGAGATCGCTGCGACCAAAGAGGGCAAGATGCTCGCGATCCGCACGAAGGTGCTGGCCGACCACGGTGCGTTCAACGGCACTGCGGCCCCGGTGAAGTATCCGGCGGGTTTCTTCGGCGTCTTCACCGGCAGCTACGACATAGAGGCCGCGCACTGCGCGATGACGGCGGTCTACACGAACAAGGCGCCCGGCGGGGTGGCGTACGCGTGCTCGTTCCGCATCACCGAGGCCGTGTATCTGGTCGAGCGGCTCGTCGACTGCCTGGCGTTCGACCTGAAGATGGATCCGGCGGAGCTTCGGCTGAAGAACCTGCTGCGTCCCGACCAGTTCCCCTACACCAGCAAGACCGGCTGGGTGTACGACTCGGGCGACTACGAGACCACCCTGCGCAAAGCCATGGACCTGATCGGCTACCAGCAGTTGCGGGAGGAACAGAAGGAACGCCGCGAACGCGGTGAGCTGATGGGTATCGGCATGGCGTTCTTCACCGAGGCCGTCGGCGCCGGTCCGCGGAAGGACATGGACATTCTCGGCCTGGGCATGGCCGACGGGTGCGAACTGCGCGTCCACCCCACCGGAAAAGCCGTCCTCCGGTTGTCGGTGCAGACCCAGGGACAGGGGCACGAGACGACGTTCGCCCAAATCGTCGCGGAGGAACTCGGCATTCCACCGGACGACATCGACGTCGTGCACGGCGACACCGACAACACACCGTTCGGGCTCGGCACGTACGGCAGCCGGTCCACGCCGGTGTCGGGCGCGGCCGCGGCGCTGGTGGCCCGCAAGGTACGGGACAAGGCGAAGATCATCGCGTCCGGGATGCTCGAGGCCTCGGTCGCGGATCTGGAATGGGAGAAAGGCGAATTCCATGTGAAGGGTGATCCCTCAGCGAAGGTGACCATCCAGGACATCGCGATGCGGGCACACGGCGCCGGTGATCTGCCGGAGGGCATCGAGGGCGGACTCGACGCGCAGATCTGCTACAACCCGGAGAATCTGACGTACCCCTACGGCGCGTACTTCTGCGTCGTCGACATCGATCCCGGCACCGCGGTGGTGAAAGTGCGGCGGTTCCTCGCCGTCGACGACTGCGGCACCCGCATCAACCCGATGATCATCGAGGGCCAGGTGCACGGCGGCATCGTCGACGGCATCGGGATGGCGTTGATGGAGATCATCGAATTCGACGAGGACGGCAACTGCCTCGGCGGATCGCTGATGGACTACCTGATCCCCACGGCGCTGGAGGTGCCGAAGCTGGAGACCGGCTTCACCGTCACCCCGTCACCCCATCACCCGATCGGCGCCAAGGGCATCGGCGAGTCCGCGACGGTCGGGTCTCCGCCGGCCGTGGTGAACGCCGTCGTGGATGCGCTCGCCCCGTTCGGTGTGCGGCACGCCGACATGCCGCTCACCCCGTCCCGGGTGTGGGAGGCCATGCAGGGCCGCGCGACACCACCGATCTGAACGTTGCCCGGCTCTCGGCAGGAGGCCCGATGGATCTGAAAGAGCGTGCGGCGCAATTGGTGCGCGACCGCAGGCCGTTCGTCCACGCGACCGTGGTGCGAGCGCAGCCACCCACGTCCAGCCATACCGGTGACGAGGCGATTCTCCTGCAGGACGGGACCATCGAGGGTTTCGTCGGCGGCCAGTGCGCGCAGAACTCGGTGCGCACGGCAGCCCTGGGTGTGCTGAAGACCAACGAGAGCGTGCTGCTGCGGGTCCTTCCCGACGGGGCCGTGCAGTTCCCCGAGATGCCGGGCGCATCCGTCGTGGTGAATCCGTGCTTGTCCGGTGGCGCCATGGAGATCTTTCTCGAGCCGCAACTGCCACCGCCGGTGGTGCGGATCTACGGCACCACACCGATCGCGCAGGCGTTGACGCACATTTCGGAATTGCTGGAGTTCTCCGTCGAGCACGACGACGCCGGTCTCGAACAGTTCACGGGCACGACGGCCGTGGTGCTGGCCGGTCACGGCGGCCCCGAGGCGGACGTCATTCGCGCGGCGCTCGACGCCGGGGTCGGATACGTCGGGCTCGTCGCCAGCCGGACTCGGGGCGGCGCCATCCTCGACGCCCTGGGTCTCACCGAATCCGAGCGGGCCAGGGTACATACCCCGGTCGGCCTGAACATCGGGGCGCGGACGTCGGCGGAGATCGCGGTGTCGATCGCCGCAGAACTGGTGCACGAACTGCGCACCGCGGGACTACGTGCGCCCGAGGACGATACGCCTCCGCGGGAGGCGGTGACGGAAGCGGTCGATCCGGTGTGCGGGATGCGCGTCTCGGTCCGGCCGGATACTGTCCACCTGCGGCGCGGCGGTGACGACTTCTGGTTCTGCGGGCCGGGTTGCCGGACTTCGTTCGCGCAGGGAACGGAAGCGGTATGACGACACCCTTCGAGGATGTGGCGGAGGTGATCCGGCGCTTCGATGCCGAGGACTACCTCCTCGACTTCGGAACCGCGTCCGCTCTGTATCTCGCGGCGGCGCTGAGCCGTCCGCTCCTGCTCGAAGGCGAACCCGGAGTCGGTAAGACCACCGCGGCGAAGGCTCTCGCGGCCGTCCTCGGCGCCCCACTGATCCGCTTACAGTGCTACGAGGGCCTCACCGCGAACGAGGCCCTCTACGACTGGAACTACCAGCGGCAGTTGCTCACCATCCGGCTGGCCGAATCGCGGGGTGACGGTCTGACCGAGGACGATCTGTTCACCGAGGAATTCCTGCTCGAGCGTCCGATCCTCCATTGCGTGAGATATCGGGGACCGACCCCGCCCGTCCTGCTGATCGACGAAATAGACCGAGCCGACGACGAGTTCGAGGCACTCCTCCTCGAATTTCTGGGCGAGGCGTCGGTCACCGTACCCGAACTCGGAACGTTCACGGCCGAACATCACCCCGTCGTCGTGCTGACATCCAACCGGAGTCGCGACCTCCACGACGCGCTGCGCAGGCGGTGCCTCTACCACTGGATCGACTATCCGGAGCCGGCCCGGGCGGCCGCCATCGTGCGCCGCACGGTCCCCGTGGCGACGGCACCCCTCATCGAGCACGCCACCCGCTTCGTCGGCCGGGCCCGCGAACTCGATCTCGACAAGCCGCCCGGAATCGCCGAGACGATCGACTGGGTATCCGCACTCGCGGCCCTGGGTGTGGCGGATCTGGTTCGCGACGACGCAATTCAAAGCTTGAGTGCCCTCGCGAAGACCCCTGACGACCGCACAATAGTTCAAGACGCATTCACCGACTATGCGCACGTCCTGGCCACCGGATGAAAAGGCAACTGCCATGAAGATTGCCAACGAGTTCACCGTCAATGCACCGATCGAGCAGGCCTGGGAGGTACTCAGCGACCTCGAGGAGGTTGCCCCGCTGCTGCCCGGGGCACAGATGACCGGACGGGAAGGCGACGACTACCTGGGGAAGGTGAAGGTCAAGGTCGGCCCGGTGACGAGTGAATTCAAGGGCAAGGCCACGTTCGTGCAGCGTGACCCGCGGGAGCATCGCGCCGTGATCGACGCCCGCGGTCGGGACTCACGCGGTTCCGGTAACGCGTCCGCGACGATCATCGCGCAGTTGCACGAGACCGGTGCCGGCACCTGCGTCACCGTGGACACCGACATGAAGATCGTCGGCAAACTTGCGCAGTTCGGCAGCGGAATGATTCAGCAGGTGTCGGAGAAACTCATGGGTCAGTTCGCGGAGTCGCTGGAAGCGAAGCTCGCCGGAGGTCCCGGCGAGGAGTCCACGGCCGAGCCCGAGGCGGCCGGGACCACGAACCTCTCCGTGGCCCCGCCGGCCGCCGAACCGGCTCCGCTGGACCTCCTCGCGCTGTCCGGGGCGGGGGTGTGGAAGCGGTACGCGCCGATTCTCGCCGCCGTCCTCGCGGGAATCGTGGTCGTGCTCGTGGTGGGCCGCCGCAGGCGATGAGCGCGTCGGGCGTCCTGCGGGGCGTCGACCTCGCGGCGTTCGCGGTGGCACTCGTCGCCCGATTGCGCTCGCGTGGTGTCGTCGTCTCGGCGAGTGGCCCCGCGGTGTTCGTGCAGGCGCTGCACCTGTCGCCGCCGAATTCGCGGTCGCGGCTGTACTGGTCGGCGCGCCTGACGCTGGTCAACCGCGTCGACGACCTCGCGTCGTTCGACGCGGTGTTCTCCGCGGTCTTCGAGGACGCCGTGCTGTCCGTGGACCCGCACGCGCGCCGCGCCGCTGCCGGACGGGAGACTGCCCTCGCCGGGGTCCGCGAGGGTCGCGACCGGCCCGGTGACGCGCAGGACGTGGAGGGCGTGCCGTGGGTGACACGACCGATGATGACCGGCGGCGACGACAGCGGCGAGGACGACCTTCGCGACGCGCTCACCGCCGTGCCGGACACCCTGCCCAGCAGGCTCGTGGCCCGCGCCGACGAGCCCTTCGCCCGATTCGACGCCGGCGACCTCCGGCTCCTCGGATCCTGGCTGGAACAGGCCACCGCCGCTTGGCCGTCCCGCCGCACCCGGCGTCGCGAAGTGCACCGCCGCGGCCGGCGTATCGACCTGCGCGCCACCATGAACCTGTCGAGAGCCACGGGCTGGGAGCCGGTGGTTCTCGCGCGGAGCCGTGCCCGGAACCGTCCGCGGCGCATCGTGATGCTGTGCGACGTGAGCCGGTCGATGCAGCCCTACGCTGCGATCTATCTCCATCTCATGCGCGCGGCGGTGCAACGGCAGACCGCGGGCAGGCCGGAGGTGTTCGCGTTCTCCACGTCGCTGACGCGGCTCACCCCCGTCCTCGCCCACCGCAGCGCCGAGACCGCGGTCCGCAAGGCGAACGACAAGGTGGTCGACAGATTCGGCGGCACCCACATCGCGGGCAGCGTGAGCGAACTCTTGGCGTCCCCGCACGGCAACGCGCTGCGCGGGGCAGTCGTGATCATCGCGTCCGACGGTTGGGACAGCGACGACCCGAAGCGTCTGGCGCATGCCCTCACCAGGGTCCGTCGCCGCGCCCACCGACTGGTGTGGCTCAACCCCCGCGCCGGTGACCCCGACTTCCGGCCTCTCGCCGGATCGATGGCGGCCGCGCTGCCGTTCTGCGATGCCTTCCTCCCCGCGCATTCCGTGTCCGCGCTCCGTGACGTGCTGGACGTGATCGGCGGGACGAAATAGCTCCTCCACCGAACTTCGACGTCCTCGCCATCGCCGTCATCGGCGACCCATCCCGGCGGGCCTCACTGGCAGCGAGCACGCCGAACACGTTCGAGAGTGTCCGATGCCCCACCCCGCCCAACCGGCGGTGTTACCTTGAGCCCTGTGCGTGGTGTTCGGCAATTCTCGCGGCGGCGTTCGGCGCTGCTCGTCGTCACCGAATCGCTCACGCCCGGCGCGTTCGAAGCCGGAACGACGGGCACGGACCTGCCGGCGGATGAGATTCATCGGCAACTGGCTCTGACAGCATTGTCCGCGTCGCTGGCGGTCCTGATCAGCGCGCTCGCGCGGCGCCGCACCAAAGGGCAGCGCCTCGGGAGAGGGCTGTCCGTGCCGGCCGGTGCCCGAGCACCGGCCTCGACCGCGGCGGTATCTCCGATGTCCGTGCTCAGAACCACCTGCGTGCTTCAGGTGTGACGGGTCGCCGGCTGCCCTCCCGCGAGAGCTGACGCCTCGCCGCTCGTGTGGCTATCACGGTCAGGGCGCCACAGGTGTGTCATTCCCGCCCGTACTCTGCCCTTGGCCCGATAATCGTTCTTGCACCGTTTGATTCGCGTTCCGGTGCACCGTCCGAATGAGGTGCCGTATTGCATTCGAAGACTATTGCCAAACTCGCCGGCGCCACCACGGCCGCAGGGGTGCTGCTATCCGGAATCCTGTTTCCGGCCGCCGCCAGCGTCGGCTATCTGTCCAACCGGGCAGCCGACAGCGTCGGAAACAGCTCGGCGGAACTGGCCGACGGGGTGGTGCCCGCGGTGACGACGATGACCGACATCGCCGGCAACCCCATCGCCTGGCTCTACGATCAACGCCGCTTCGAAGTGCCCAGCGACCAGATTTCCAACGACATGAAACTGGCGATCCTCTCCATCGAGGACAAACGGTTCGGCCAGCATCAGGGCGTGGATTGGCAGGGCACGATGCGTGCGTTCTTCACCAACGCCTCGAGCGGCCAGATCGAGCAGGGTGCCTCGACCATCAATCAGCAATACGTGAAGAACTACCTGCTGCACGTCGTCGCCCAGACCGACGCCGAACGCCGCGCGGCGATCGAGACCACTCCGGTCCGCAAGATCCGGGAGATTCGGATGGCCCTGACCCTCGATCAGGAACTCTCCAAGGAGGAAATTCTCACCCGATATCTGAACCTGGTGCCGTTCGGCAACGGCTCCTTCGGGGTGCAGGACGCCGCCCGCACCTACTTCGGCATCGACGCCAAGGACCTGAACCTGGCGCAGTCGGCGATGCTCGCAGGCATGGTCCAGTCCAGTTCGGCGCTCAACCCCTACACCAACCCGGACGGGGTCATCGAACGCCGCAATGTGGTGCTGGACACCCTGATCGTGAACGTGCCGGATCGGGCTGACGAGATCCGCGCCCTGAAGGACACCCCGCTCGTGGTGCTGCCGAAGCCGAACAATTTGCCCCGCGGGTGCATCGCCGCCGGCGACCGCGGATTCTTCTGCGATTACGCGTTGCAGTACCTGCAGAACGCCGGCCTGTCCCGGGAGCAACTCGACAAGGGCGGCTATCTGATCCGCACGACCTTGGATCCTGCCGTGCAGGGATCGGTGAAGTCGGCGGTGTCGTCCTACGCCGATGCGAAACTTCCGGATGTCGCCAGCGTGATGAACGTCGTGCAGCCCGGGCAGGACCAGCACCGGGTCCTCGCGATGGCGGGTAGCCGCAACTACGGTTTGGACGCGGCCGCGGCCGAGACGGTGCAGGAGTTGCCCTACTCGCTGTCCGGGCACGGTGCCGGGTCGGTGTTCAAGGTCTTCACCACCGCCGCCGCGATGGAGAAAGGTTTGCGGCTGAACACGGTCCTGGATGTGCCCGGCCGATTCGATGCTCGTGGGATGGGCGACGGCGGTGCCCCCGGATGCCCGGCAGCGACCTACTGCGTGCAGAACGCCGCCCCGTATCCGCGGGCACTTTCGGTCACCGACGCCCTCGCCCAGTCCCCGAACACCGCCTTCGTGAAGCTGATCCAGACCACCGGGGTGGATGCGACGGTGGACATGGCGGTGCGCCTCGGCATGCGCTCCTACACCGAACCGGGCACCTCAGGGTTCGGGGACAAGAGCCTGGCCGACATGGTCAAGGATCAAAACCTGGGATCCTTCACCCTGGGCCCGATGTGGCTCAATCCGCTCGAGCTGTCGAATGTTGCCGCGACATTGGCCTCGCACGGCAAGTGGTGCCCACCGACCCCGATCGATTCCATCGTCGACCGGCAGGGGCGGCCGGTCCCGCTCACCCAGCAGGCCTGCGAGCAGGTTATCGACCCCGGCCTGGCCGACACCCTGTCCAACGCGCTCAGCAAGGACGACCTGCCCGGGGGCACCGCGTCGGCGGCAGCTGCCGGCGCCGGGTGGAAGCTGCCGATGTCCGGCAAGACTGGAACCACCGAGTCGCACATGTCGTCGGCGTTCCTCGGGTACACCAACAACCTGGCCGGCAGCGTCTACGTGTTCGGGGACTCACCCACCCCCGGTCAAATCTGCACCAGCCCGTTGCGCTCGTGCGGAGACGGCAACCTGTTCGGTGGCACCGAACCGGCCCGCACCTGGTTCAAGGCGATGATGCCGATCGTGAACAACTTCGGGCCCACCGTTCTGCCTCCGATCGATCAGCGCTACGCCCGCTGACCCCGGCAAGAACACGCCCACCCAGAAGACGCTATCTCGGGTGGGCGTGTCGGGGGTTGTCCCGGTGCGCGCCCGGATACGCCAGGGGAACTCAATCACCCCTTTTGACCGCTTGAAGCTTGTCCGTGGCGGGTAGTCAGGTTCAGGACGGTTCGCGCCGGCAGGGCCTCACTTCGGGTACGCCGGCCGGCCACCTCCGAGTCGCCCGGCCCCGACCAAAGATGGGCCGGGTGGAGGGAGTCGACGATGATGACCCGTGTGCAGGTCGCAGCAGCGGTGTTGGTGGGCTATTGGTTAGGCCGAGGGCACCGGAAGAAACTGGGAATCCTGCTCGCGGCTGCCGGGGCCGGCCGCCTCGCCGGGGGACCCCAGGAGATGGTTGACCGGGCCGCCAAGTTACTCCGGTCCTCGCCCGAATTCGCCGAGCTCAGTGAATCGGTGCGTGGCCAACTCCTCGACGCCGTGAAAGTTGCGGCCATGACCGCTACCACCGCCCGAATCGACGCCCTGAACAATCGGCTCCTCTCCGGAGACGATGCGGTACTCGAGACAGCCGAAGAGCTGGTCGAGGACACCGCGGACATCGCCGGAGACGTCACCGGCGATGCCGTGGGCACGGTGGGAGATGTCACCGGCGATGCCGTGGGCACGGTCGGGAAAGTCACCGGCGACGCGCTCGGCGCGCTGGGTTCGCTTGGGCGCAGGAAGCGGCCGAAGGGAGACGAGCCGGTCGAGCAGGCCGAGGAGCGACCGGCGCGACGGCGGCCCCGCAGACGGGGTGCTGAGTAGACCTCCGTTGGGCGACCGGGAAGGACGTAGTGATGACCACAGCGGGAGGGGGCCCGAGTTCGAGCAGCCTCGCCGACGTCGTCGACACCATCTCGACAAGGGCCTGGTCATCGACGCCAACGTGCGAGTCTCGCTGGTCGGAATCGAATTGCTCACCATCGATACACGCGTCGTGGTCGCCAGCGTCGACACCTACCTGCGCTTCGCGGAGGCGGTGAACCGACTCGAGTTCGGCAACGAACCCGAAGGCCTTGCCGACCTCGACTCCGATGTGAAGGGCAGCGACAGTGCGAAGGCGAAGACCAAGGGCGCGCTCGAGGCCGTGGGAGAGTCGCTCGGTGAGCTGCTCGGCGGATCGGGAACCGCACGCGAACCCGCACCCCGCCGCAAGCCTCATTGAACTCCGTTGACGACAGTGCCGGCGGCGTTGTTGAGTCCGTCTCCCCCGCCGAGCGCATACTGATCAGCGTCCACATCGGGTGGACAGCACGTGCCGAACCGAGGTTGACTTGCGCGAAAGAGCTTCGCGCTCAAGCATTTCGGGGTACGTCGAATCCCTTCACCCGCGGACTCGAGCACACCCTTGGTCTCGGCATCCCGCTCGGCGACGTCACTTGGCAGCGGCCCGCACTGCCGCAACCACCGCCGCGACAACGAGAGCCAGGAGGAGGACTACGAGCAGCACCGGCCCTAGCAGCAGTCCGAGAATGAGAAGAAGAACAATAATGATCTTGGTCTTGCCACTCAGTCGGGACACCAGCGCCTTGGTCGCCGCCCACACCGGATTCTTACCCGTCAGGACGGCGCGAAGTGCTTCGAGTCCGGCTAGCAGGCCCGCGTTGCCTTGTGCGGCGGGGTCGACGAGAGTGTCCATAAATTTTCGGAGTCTCTGCTGAATCTTCTGTGTCAGTGTGTCGCTGCGGTCCCGCGCCGCGTCCAGGAGCCTGTGAACTGTGTTCTTCAACCACTCGATGACTGCGTCGGTGAGCGGGCCGTGTTCCGTCCCTCGCGAGGCCGTGTCGAGCGGTCGAATACGGGCCGGCGTGGTGGACCGGGAATGGGCTTGTGCGTGGGCCCCTGCGCCTCGGGGGTGCTTCCGAGCCGTCGGCTTCGCGATGCCGGTCTTTTCCCGCGCACGTTCGGTGGAGGCGGTGCCGTCCGGATGTGACCGACGGGGCGCGCCCGCGGACGGTGCGGTGGTATCGGTTCGTGTCGGGCGTGACGTCGAAATTTTCTTCCGTGGAACGCTGCCACGGGACACGGTCGCGGTCTTGGCAGCCGGTTGCCTGGGGGGAAGCGGGCGCCTTCGTGGCAGTCGCCCCGATGCCGCTTCGGAAGGTGCAGTCCTGGATTTATGGGCAACTGCGCCGGCCCGCGCCGACGCCTGGCTGCCACTGCCGGTGGTAGTGCCACGAGAGCGAGTGCCTGCGCGGTCAGGCCCGGCCGGTGCGGTCCGGCCGTCGACCCTTTCTGGTGCACCCATACATCGCAATTACCCTTCGAGGTGACTCTCGAAACCGGATAGGAAAGGGCAAAACGCCTGGCGGTGGGCGGCACCCGACTCTTTCGTCGCCCGGTTCCTTCGGCCGTAATGTTCGTTCCGCATCACCCCCGTGGTCAGTGCAGATCTCGACGTCGAAAGCTCCACCAACCCACTGCCGCGCAGACTACGGAAACGGCAATCGGAACGAGGAAGGGCTCGAGCGCGATCCCCTGCGCAAGCATGTTGCGGCCCCCGTACCAATGCCAGGGCGAAGCGAAGCGCAAGATGTGCAAACTCTCGCTCGCCGCCGCGACGGCGTTGAGAAGATTGCCCACGACGGCCACGGTCGTGGGCGTGGCGATCGCCACCGACCGGTGACCCGTCCAGGCGCCGGCAGCAAACGCGATCGCACCATGCATGACGCCGAAAGCAGTCGCCGCGAACACCGCCGCGACGAGTCCGGGAATCGACACGCCCTCGAGCAGACCGAACGGCGGGGAGAACGCGAGAAGGCTTGCAGCAACGACGATCCCGAGACTGATCGAGAGTGCTACGACGGCGAAAAATCGTTCGATCAGGACACGTCCGCGGGTCACCGGGTTGGACAAGAGTAGTTCGAGGGTGCCGTCCTCCTCGCTCCCGCCGATCGCGTAGGCGCCGGCTCCCACGGCGAAGACCAATAGCAGGACGGGCAGGATGAGGCCGAACACACGTCCCTGTAGGTACCCCGCCGGGGAAGTGATGAGAATCTGGTCGCTCGAGCCGATCAGTGTCTTGAAGGTGTCCGGAAGGTTCTTGACGAGGTTCTCGATGCCGGCCGTGTTCTTGATCGTCGGATAGAACGCATTGTTGACCGCCACGTAGGCGGCCACGCCGCCCGACCACCACACCGTGGATCGGCGCCGGTCCTCGAGGAAACGCCCGAAGATCCTCACGGCTGATCCCGATACAGGTTGAGGAACACGTCCTCGAGGTCGGTTTCGTGCGTGACGATCCGCCGCACCGGCAGCGTCGCGGCGTGCTTCAGGACGTCGGCGACATTGCCTTCGATGACGAGCGCGATCACCGCTCCGGACGAGGTGGCGCTCAGGACTCCCGGGAGTTTCTCGAAGGGCTCGGCATTTGCTTCGCAGGCAAGGTAGAGGTCGATGTGCTGGCGGGCGTGGCGCTGGAGATCGTCGATTGCGGTGACCGTGACGAGCCTGCCCTTCTTCAGGATTGCGACGCGGTCAGCGAGAGCTTCCACCTCGGGCAAAACGTGTGAGGACAGGAACACGGTGGTGCCGTCGCGTTTCACGTCGCCGATCAGTTGGTGGAATTCGTGTTGCAGTAGTGGGTCGAGACCGGCCGTGGGTTCGTCCAGGATCAACAGTTCCGGCCGATGCATGAAGGCCTGCACGATTGCGGACTTGCGGCGGTTGCCCGTGGAGAGCTGTCCGATCGGCCGCACTGGGTCGAGGTCGAAACGTTCGAGGAGCTCATGGGCATAGGGCATGTCGACGCTACCGCGTAGCCGGCCGTAGAACGCGATCAGGTCTGCCGTCGTGTATTTGGGGTCGAATCGGAGCTCGCCGGGGATGTAGCCGAGCCGACGGCGGATCGCCGGGTCGGCCCCGCTGCCGCCGAGCACGGTATAGGTTCCGGCGGACGGACGGATGAAGTCGAACAGCATACGGATCGTCGTGCTCTTCCCCGACCCGTTGGGGCCGAGATAACCGAAGACCTCCCCCCGATGGACATCGAGATCGAGCGAATCGACGGCGACGAGATCACCGAAGCATTTCGACAATCCGCGCATTTCGATGACGCAGTCGGCTCCTTGCTGCCGGCCCGACGGTGCCGCGGCCTTCATGGTGGAATCACCATCACCACACACCGATGAGCGGCGCGACGATTTCCGGCACCGGACGTGATAGGAGATCCGATCACGAGAAGTACGTTACCGACCGGCGCTCGCACTCGTACACCAACGAATATCTCAGCCCATCAGTCGGGCACATCGGCCGTCCTGCACAAGTGCACACGCGGCCGTGTGGATTCCGTGCGGCCCCCACCCCGCGCTGATACCACATGCGGACGATGTGTCTAACCTCGAGGAATGCGCGCCACCGCCATCGTTCTCGGCCTCCTGACGTTCGCCTCGCTCACTTCCTGCGGCGGGGACGCGCCAACTGCGGCCCCGGACCCGGTGGGCCGCACCTTCGTCTCCACCTCCGTCGAGGGCGATCCCATTCCCGGCGGTGGTCCGCTCGTGCTGGGCTTCACCGACCCCGGACGCCTCTCCTTCGACGCCGGGTGCAATCAAGGCAGCGCCGACGTCGACCTGTCCGGCGGGAAGGTGGTGGCAGGTCCGCTCGCAATGACCCTGATGGCGTGTCCGGGAGAGGCCGCCGGCGCAGACGCTTGGGTGGCGGGACTACTGGACGCGCAGCCGAGCTGGACCCTCGGCGGCGACACACTGACCCTCACCAGGCCCATGGGGTCGGTAACTTTGACGGACGAGAAGGTCGTCCGGCCGGATCGGCCCGTCGTCGGGACCACCTGGACGGTCACCGCACTGATCAGCCCGGACGCGGTCACGACGACAGCGGCGCTGGAGCGAACGACACCGCAGTTGCTGATCGCCGGCGACGGTTCCGCTTCCGGTTTCACCGGCTGCAACCGGATGACCGGGACCGCAGACGTGCGACAGAGTTCGATCGAGTTCGGGCCCTGGGCGACCACCCGGATTGCGTGCCCCCCGGACGTGTCGGAGGTCGAACGTGCCGTACTCGCGGCGTTGACCGGCGAGACCAGTTACAGCGTCCATTCGGACTCGCTGCGACTGGTCAACGCCGACGGAATCGGGCTGACATTGCGGGCGAGCTAGATCTAGTTCCTGGGCGCTCGCATCATCGCCGGCCACGGCGCTATAGGTCAGTCGGCGACCAGCTGCGCACCCTCGAAGGACCGCCCGACGCCCTGTTCTCGCTGCCGTCCGATGACATACCGGCCAGGGGCGATGCCGGTGGCTCCGTGCTCGGGGTGGATGAGGTAGGCAGTAACGCGGGCGTCGAGGATACCGAGCGCAAGGCGCCGTGGATCGCTCACGGGCGTCGACCAGATGCACACCCCTTCGTCGGCGACCAGGCTGTGCGGGTTTCCGCCCGCAGCGCTACGCAGCAATTCCACTCCTGAGAGCGGTACCCTCTCCGATCGCGTCCACATGGTGGTGGTGACGATGTCGGCGACGAGCGAATGCGGGATCACCAGGAGATCGCCTTGCGCCTGTAGCCCGTCGATAACAGGTATGGACACTTCCTGGTCGAGATAGTCGAAGACATCGAGGCCCGAGAGGGCAGTGAGTGCGGACAAGGTCATGGTTACATCCATATCGATCACCTTCGAATGAGTGGTTTCGGGTTCAGGTTCGTCGAACGAGACGGGCGTAGTCGGTGCCGCTGATGCCGTAGGTCCACGCGGCGGCATCCAGTGCGGACGAGATCCAGGTGGGCACGTGCAGGCCGTATCGCCGACGGCGGCCGTCCCTTTCAGACGAACCGTTGACGGCGAGAAGGATTCGGTCGCGGCGCCCCCAACCGTCGGGTGTCACGTAGAGCTGCAGAGTGCAACCGGCATTGCCGGGATCGTCGGCTTGGTCGACCAGCGCGAGTCCGGCCGTGTCGATGTAGGTATCCCACCCGATGCGCTCGATCGCACATCGGCGAATCTCGACATTGCGTTCGCGTGCGATGCGTTCGACAGTCGGCTCGCGGACCACCCAGTCCGGGACAATGGTCCCGTGCTGAACGAACACTGCTCGACCGTCGGCGAATTCGAGTGCGGGAGCGCAAAAGTCGTGCAACCGACGTTCGTTGTGTACCCGGTCCGGTATGGGCTCGGTGCGAAGTGCAGTGGGCCGTTCTGCCATGACGCATACGTTGTCGAACGCCCACCACCACCCGGTTGCGCCGGTCAGCGCGATCTGGACGTCGAGTAGCTCGTCGTCGTCGGAGCGAAAGCGGGCAAGGCCGAACCGGCGGTACGTGTCGTAGTAGGCGACCCGGTGGGCTTCTTGCTGTCCATACCAGGTCACGCCGAGGGCAGCCGGGGTCGCAAGCGTCCGTATCGCAGCCGCGATTCCGCCGAAGAGAGTGGTACGCAGGGAATTCCAGAGGTTGGCTCGGATGATTCCATCCGGGCCGATGCCGAGCCGGGCAGCATCCTCGGGCGACCGGATTCGTCCGATCTCGACCGCCCGGCGTTCATACGGCCAGTCTGGTCTCCTCCGTCCGATACCCGCATCCATGCGTCTGCGCGATTCCGACACCAAGGTAGCGATACGAGCCGATGCACAGTGAATTCCGTTGTCGTCGAACGACATCGGCGTCGACAATCCTTCGGCAACGATCAGATCCGACCCGGCTGCGGGAGAGCGAACCCATACGAACTCCGGTTGCTGGGATCGTGCATGCCGATACAGTTGCGCCACAGCCGATTCTGCAGTGGCACGATCGGCGGGGCGTGTACACAGTCCGTGCCCGAGCCATGCATCGCGCACGGATTCGACGGCGAACATGAGCTCGGTCGAGGTACCGAGATTTTCGGGGAATGTCGTTCGGTGTCGAGACCCCGAACGAAACGGTGCGGCGCTCACGCGACGGTGGCGGGGTTCGCCTTTCCGATAGTCATAGTTCTAGAGCGTGACACGCGGACGTCGTGAGCGCAAGGCCTGGGACTGAGACCGCCACGCCCGCAGCAGCGGGTATCGATGGGCATGCCCGCACCAGGAGCGGGCGGCCACCGAGACCCTCCACGAAGACGCGTCCGGTTACTCAGCTTCCGGTGCCGGCGGCTCCTTCGGCTGATCCTCCTTCGGCTGATCGAGGACGCTGACGGTGACGCCGTAGGGAAGGAAGCGCACCGATCGCCGCGGATCGGTGTTGTGCTTGTGGGCGCGGAGGGCGTCGAGTTCGGTGGCGTACACCTCCTCGACGCGGGCGACGCCGCCGTCGTCGATGCTGTAGATTGCCCACACGCCGTCACCGGTGTCGCCGGTCGTTTCCGGCCGGGGTTCGGGACGCTTCGTTCTGGCGGCAATGTCGGCGAACAGGCCTGTCCAGGGAATCTGGGCGTCCGCCTCGACGAAGTGAACGATCTTGTCCTTGAAGCCGCGCAGCTCCTCACTCGCTTCCCGAATCACGCGGTCGAGGTCGTCGGGGTCGAATCCGAACGGTCTCTCGTTGGCCATAGCGGTCTCCTGACGGTTCGCCCCACCCAACGTCCTCGGGTGGGGTACCTCCTCCAGTGTGGGCACTGATCGACATCGGCGCCACTTCCACCACGGCGGCCGGTGCGATGCGCCCACCGTGCACTCCCCTACCGCTCGACCATTGCGGCCAGCTGCGCGATCACGGTGCCCCACCCGTCGGCGAAACCCATTTCCTCGTGCATATTCCGGTCGGCATTGTTCTTGTGCATCACATGGGCCACGTATTCGGTGCCCTGCGGATGGTCGGCGAGGGTGATGATCGCGCTCATGAACGGGTTTTCTGCGGGTCGCCATCCACCGACGAGGGAGTTGGTGAAGACGATCCGCTCGAGATGGTCGACCGCGAGGAAGCATCCGTTGATGTGGGGCGCGAATTCACCGCCGTCCTCGCTGATCTGGGTGGTGAATGCCCCGCCGGGGCGAAGGTCCATTTCCAGAACGCGGCACTTGGCGGGAGCCGGCACCCACCATTGCTCGAAGCTGGCGGGGTCGGTCCAGGCATTCCAGACAGCCGACCTCGGCGCCTCGATGACGCGCGATATCGTCAGGTCCAGCTCATGTGTCAGTGACGGATTCATTCCGATTGTCCTTTTCTCGAGTAGTGACGAACTGCGCGAGCCGATCGGTGCGGCCCTCCCACAGGGCGCGTTGTTCCGCCAGCCACGCCTGAGCGGTGACCATCGACGTCTCCTCCAGGACGCAGGTGCGAACGCGACCTTGCTTACGGGTCTGAATCCACCCACTGTCCTCGAGGAAGCGGATGTGCTTCATGAACGACGGCAATGCCATGTCGAACGGTTTCGCCAATTCGCCGACACTCGCCGGTCCTTCGCCGAGTCGGGTCAACACTGCCCTGCGGGTGGGGTCGGCGAGTGCCTGAAAAATGCCGTCCAACTGCTCCGAATACTGAGCCATAAGGCAAAGTATCACCGGTAGAACACTTAGGTCAAGGGCTAACTGATTCGCCGGGTTCAGTCCTCGAGCTGCAGCGGTAACTCCGCGGTCACCCGCCAGCTTCCGTCGGTCTGCCGACCTGCCTCGAGGGTGCCGTGCAGCACAGCAACCCGTTCCCGCATCCCGAGCAACCCGTTGCCCGAGCCGAGTGTGAATTTTTCGGTCGCGTTGCCGTTGTCGGTGATCTCGACGAGCACGTCGACTTCACGGCGGCGAACCCTGACCTTGGCCCGGGGACGCTCCCCCGCGTGGCGCAACACATTGGTCAACGACTCCTGCACCAACCGGTGAATGCCCAGGCTGACGGCGGGGCTGATGTCGTCCAGCTCCCCGGTCAGTTCGAGTTCGACCGGCAAACCAGCGCTACGCATCATGTCGACCACCCGGGCGAGACCAGCGGTACCGTGCTGGGGCATGTCGTCGACGGCGGGTTCGGTCCGCAGCAGCGACACCGTGCGCCGCAGTTCCGCAAGCGCCTCCCGCCCGGTGCTCGCAATGTTGGTCAGCGCCTGTTTCGCTACCGCCGGATTTTTCGTCATCGCATACGACGCACCATCCGCCTGAACGATCATCACACTCACGGCATGTGCCACCACATCGTGCAGTTCCCTCGCGATGCGCGTGCGCTCCGCGGCCACCGCGTCCTCGGCGCGGCGGTCGCGGTCGTAGTCGGCGACCGCCAACCGCGCCGCCACTTCCTCGTCGTAGGCCCGGCGGGCACCCAGGAATTCCGCGGTGATCCAGGACAATGCGTAGATCAACGCGGAATACAGACCGATCTCGATCACCCGCTGGTCGAGCAACCAGATGGAGAGAGCGGAGTCGACGAGCAGCCCGACCGCGTAGACAGCCGCCGTCTGCCGGTCGACATACGCAACAAGGGTGTAGAGGGCGACGGCGAGTGCGAGGAGGGCGGGATGCTCGGCGTCGACGTCACCGAGCGAATAACTGACGAAGGTGACGGTGATGGAGACCAGCAGGATGGCGCCGGCAGCCGCACGTGGATAGCGGCGGCGCCACACGATCGGCACGCACACCAGAAAACCCATGAACAACTGCACCCACGGCGGCCGGTCGTCGGACGCCGCGAACGCGAACACCTCGAGCGTGAACAGAATCGCCGCCAGCATGGAGTCCGCAACCGTCGGCTTGCCTCGCAGCCACAGGCTGAACCTTCGCATGACCACAGCGTAGGTAGTGCGGACCCACGAGGTGAGCACGTGCCACCGCCAGGGGACCTCACGTCCTGGATGATTGCCGGACTTCCGTCCCGGGTACTGCCCGAAGAATGAATGCCAACGGCGGCGAGAGTGACCGATCCTTCGATGTACTGATCGTCGGCGGCGGTAACGCCGGACTCAGTGCGGCAGGGCGGCTGATCCGCCGCGGCATCACCGACGTCGCAGTGGTGGAGCCGCAGCGCGTGCACACCTACCGCCCGCTGCTGTCCTACGTCGGCGGCGGACAGGCCTCCCTGCGGAGCGCAGAACGCACCCAACGATCGGTGACGCCGCACCGGTGCACCTGGCTTCAGGACACGGCCCTGGTCGTCGACGCGGCGGCGAAAACCGTGCGGTGCGCGTCCGGACGGACCTACGGGTACACCGACCTGGTGCTGGGGCCCGGCCTGGTGCCGGACACCGACGCCCTGCCGGGTATCGACGCGGCACTGCACACTTCCGCGGTGGCGAGCAACTATGTGGACCGCGCCGAGGAGACGTGGAAGCTGGTGCAGGCGATGCCGGCCGGAGGGCACGCGGTGTTCACCGTGCCGCGCCCACCGGTCAGCTGCACCGGAACCACTGTCAAACCGCTGTTCCTGGCCGCCGCGCACTGGAAGCACACCGGACGGCTGCCGGGTGTCGACATCACGCTGGTCATTGACCGCCCCCAACTGTTGGGTGTTCCGGACCTCGACGCCCGGCTCCTCGATCATCTCCGCGACCTCGGCGTTCGCGTGCGGCACGACACCACGGTCACCGAGCTGAAACCGGACGAGCGCGCGATCACCGTGACCGACTCCGACGGGACCCCCGAGCACCTGTCGTACGACATGCTCCACCTGGTGCCGCCCTTCCGGGGTCCGCGCTGGCTCGAGACGTCGAACCTGACCGGGGACGATCCGCACGGACTCGTCGACATCGATCCGCACACCTTCCGGCATCGCGCGCACCCGAACGTCTGGGCGGCGGGAGACGGAGCCGCCGTCGACACCGACCCGTCCGGTGGTGCTCTGCGACAGCAGATTTCGATTCTGGTGGACAATCTGCTCGCTACCAGGCAGGGACGAGCCCTCACCGACTACGACGGATATACCGTCGCCCCCATCACGATCAGCTCGCGGCGACTCATCGCCGGCGAGTACGACCGCACCGGTTCGGTGGCCTCGTCGCTTCCCTCGTTCCTCGACCCACTGAAGCCGCGCCGCACAGCCTGGGCGTTCGACCGCTACGCGCTGCCGCGGATCTACTGGAATCTCATCCTCGGCGGCCGCCTCTAGCGGCTCCGGAACACCGTGTCACTCAACTGCTTCAGCACTGCACCCCAAGGCCGAAACCCCAGTAGCTGTGCGGTCACAGCGCCCGAACGCAGGTAGGGACCGTGCCCACTCCTACTATGGTGAGCCGTGCCCCGACGATCGCTGGTCCGCAGAAGTTCGCCCACTCCGACCGCGGCAGCGACTCGGCAGTGACCGCCGGCGATTGGGGTCTGCTGCTGATCGCCGCGACAGCCGCTGGTTGGGTCGATGCCGTGGTCGGTGGCGGCGGGTTGATCCTCATCCCGGCGCTGTTCCTCGTCGCCCCGCACCTGACGCCCCAGGTCGCGTTGGGCACGAACAAACTGACCGCGGTGACCGGCACCTTCGCGGCCGTCGTGACCTTCGCACGACGTGTCCGGATGGCGTGGCGGCTACTGATCCCAGCAGGTCTCCTTGCTGCGGCGACGTCCGCGCTCGGCGCGGCCACGGTGACCCGCATCGACAAGGACGTCTTCATCCCGCTGATCATGGTGGTTCTCGTTGGTGTCGCCGTGTTCGTGACCGCACGGCCGCAACTCGGCATCACCCTGGCGAAGGATCCGCCGACGCAGCGGAAGATGGTCGCCGTCGTACTGCTGGCCGGCGGGTTGCTCGGGTTCTACGACGGGCTGTTCGGCCCCGGCACCGGAACCTTCCTCATCATCATCTTCGCGACGTTCCTCGGCACCGAGTTCGTGCGCAGCGCCGCGATGGCGAAGGTGATCAACCTCGGTTCCAACCTCGGTGCGCTGGCGTTCTTCGCGGCCAGTGGAAACGTGTTGTGGGCGCTGGGCCTCGGCATGGCGATGTGCAATGTGCTGGGCGCGGTCGTCGGTTCGCGCATGGCGTTGAGCAAGGGTGCCGGATTCGTCCGAATTACCCTGCTGGTGGTGGTCATCGGCATGGTGCTGCGGCTGGGTTGGCAACAGTTCGGTTGAGTTTCCGACTACGGTGGTCCCCGTGACGGCTCCACGACAGGTTGATCCGGAATTCCTCGCCCTCCCTCTGCGTGTGCTGGCGGACGCCTCACTCGGCGCCGCGCGCGCGGCCGGCGCCTCCCACGCCGATCTGCGGGTTCACCGACTGACCAGCCAGTCTCTTCGGCTGCGCGACGGCAAGGTTCAGGCGGCGGTCGACACCAACGAGGTGGGCTTCGCGGTCCGCGTGGTGGTGGAGGGCACGTGGGGGTTCGCCTCGCACGCCGAGCTCACCCCGGCCACCGCTGCGGCAACGGCGGAGCAGGCGGTCGCGGTGGCGAGGGCGTTGCGCGGACTGAACCGGGAACAGGTCGAACTCGCCGACGAACCGGTGTACGCCGAGGCCCAGTGGGTGTCGGAATACGAGGTGGACCCGTTCGAAGTGCCGACAGCAGAGAAGATTTCACTGCTCGGCGAGTATTCCCATCGCTTGCTCGCGACCGACGGTGTCGACCATGTCACCGCCGAGTGCCTGCAGGTGAAAGAACAGACGTTCTACGCCGACCTCGCCGGCTCCTCCATCGTGCAGCAGCGGGTTCGCCTGCACCCACAACTCGAGGCCACCACCGTGGATCAGTCGGCAGGGGTGTTCGAGACCATGCGCACGCTCGCGCCCCCGGTCGGCCGCGGCTGGGAATACCTCCGATCCGACAACACGTGGAACTGGACCACCGAACTCGCCGAACTCCCGGAACTACTGGCCGAGAAGGTGAAGGCCCCGACCGTGGTGGCCGGACCCACCGACCTGGTGATCGACCCGACCAACCTGTGGTTGACGATCCACGAATCCATCGGGCACGCCACCGAATACGACCGGGCGATCGGGTACGAGGCCGCGTACGCGGGCACCTCGTTCGCCACACCCGACAAGCTCGGCACCCTGCGGTACGGGACCCCGATCATGCACGTCACCGCGGACCGGACGGTACCCCACGGCCTGGCCACCGTCGGATACGACGACGAGGGCGTCGAAACGCAGTCCTGGGACCTCGTGACGGACGGTGTGCTGGTGGGCTACCAACTCGACCGGGCGTTCGCGCCACGACTGGGCCTCGACCGGTCCAACGGATGCTCCTACGCCGACTCGCCCCATCACGTGCCCATTCAGCGCATGGCCAACGTGTCGCTCCAGCCCGACCCGGACACCGATCGCAGCACCACGGACCTCATCTCCGGCGTGGAGGAAGGGATTTACATCGTCGGCGACAAGTCCTGGTCGATCGACATGCAACGGTACAACTTCCAGTTCACCGGCCAGCGGTTCTACCGCATCCGCGGGGGCAGGATCGACGGGCAGGTACGCGACGTCGCGTATCAGGCGACCACCACCGACTTCTGGGGGTCGCTGGAGGCCCTCGGGGGACGTTCCACCTGGCAACTGGGCGGCGCGTTCAACTGCGGCAAGGCGCAACCCGGTCAGGTCGCGGCTGTCAGCCACGGCTGCCCGTCCGCGTTGTTCCGCGGCGTCAACGTTTTGAACACCCGGACGGAAGGTGCCCGATGATCGCCCCGCAGCAACTCGTCGAGCAGGTCCTCGCCCGCGCCACGGTGGACGACACCATCGTCCTCGTCACCGACGCCAGCGAGGCCGCACTGCGGTGGGCCGGCAACTCGATGACCACCAACGGCCTCTCGACGTCACGCAGCTGGACGGTGGTCTCCATCGTCCGGGACGGTGACGAGGCGAAGGTCGGGATCGTCACCTCGGCCTCCGTGGACGCCGCGGACATCGACGGCGTCGTCCGTTCGGCCGAATCTGCCGCTCGCGCCGCCGGTCCCGCCTCCGACGCGATGCCGCTACTCGCCGCGACCGACACCGACCCGCAGTGGGACGAGACGGCCGCCGTCACCGAGATCGGCGCGTTCGAGCAACTCGCCCAGGACCTTGCGATGGGGTTCGACGGCAGCGATCAGCTCTACGGCTTCGCCCATCACCAACTGCACACCACCTGGCTCGGCACCTCCACCGGGATCCGGCGTCGATTCGTCCAGCCCACCGGGTCCGTCGAGATCAATGCCAAACGCGGTGACGCCAGCGCGTGGGTGGGCACGAGCACCAAGGACTTCACCGACGTCCCCGGCTCGAAGATGCTCGAGGAGTTGTCCACGCGCCTCGACTGGGCGAGCACCCGGGTGGAGCTACCCGCCGGCCGCTACGAAACTCTTCTTCCGCCGTCGGCCGTGGCAGATCTCATGATCTATCTCATGTGGACCATGGAGGGCAGGGCCGCGGAAGAAGGGCACTCCGCGCTGTCGGCGCCCGGCGGCACCCGAATCGGCGAACGCCTCTCCGCGCTCCCTCTCACGCTCACCTCCGATCCCGCCGCACTGGGCTTGGAATACGCCCCGTTCGTCGCGACCCGATCCTCCTCCGAGTCGGTGTCGGTGTTCGACAACGGCTTGGACGCCGGCCGCGTCGACTGGGTGCGGGAGGGCTCGGTCCATGCACTCGCTTATCCGCGTGCGGCGGCCCGGGAGTTCGGCGCCGAGGTCACCGTGCCTGGGGACAACCTAATTCTCGACGCGGGTGGTTCGCTGTCGCTCGATCAGATGGTGGCCGAGACCGAACGCGGGTTGCTGCTGACCACCCTGTGGTACATCCGCGAGGTCGACCCGGCGACCCTGTTGCTGACCGGGCTGACCCGCGACGGCGTCTACCTCGTCGAGAACGGGAAGGTGACGGGCGCCGTGAACAACTTCCGATTCAACGAAAGCCCCCTCGATCTGCTCCGAAGAGTCTCCCAGGCCGGGGCCACCGAACGCACGCTGCCGCGGGAATGGAAGGACTGGTTCACCCGAACAGCCATGCCGCCGTTGCGGATTCCCGACTTCCACATGTCCTCGGTGAGTCAGGCATCATAGTTCAGGCGTTCCCCGATGCGACCGTCCATTCACCGCTCTGCAAGCGGGCGTTGGCCTCCGGCCCCATCAGGAGCATTCCGCCGTCCACCACATAGGACGACCCGGTGACGTAACTCGCCTCGGGTGACGCGAGGAACGACACGACGGCGGCCACTTCCCGCGCGTCGCCGGGACGACGCCCGGGGACGCCCGGCCGATCCTTCGCACGGGGCTCCTCGTCCGTCTGTCCCGTCATAGGCGTAGATATTTCGCCAGGTGCCACCGAATTGGCCGTGATGCCGTACTGCGCCAGTTCCAGCGCCAGTACCTTCGTCAACCCGCCCAGCCCCGCTTTCGACGCGCAGTACGGGGCCGCCCCGAACTTGGGTGCGTGCTCGTGGACACTGGTGATGTTGATGATGCGGCCGCCGCGCCCGGCATCGATCATGTGCCGGACGGCGCGCTGCGTGCACAGGAAAGCGCCGTCCAGGTTGACCGACAGCACCTCGCGCCACGTCGCGAAGTCCATCTCCATGACCGGCACCGCGGTACCCGTGCCGGAACAGTTCACCAGCACGTCGACGCCGCCGAGCTCGGCGGCGAGTTCGTCGATGACGGCACTGGAGTGCGGCAGGTCGGTCAGGTCGAGGTGGCGGACGTACGCGTCTGCACCGTTGTCGCGGACCTCCCGGGCCGAGTCTTGTGCACCGTCGCGGTCGGTGTGATAGGTGATACCGACGTTCATCCCTGCTGCCGCGAGGGCCACCGCCACTGCGCGACCTATTCCTGAATCGGAGCCGGTGACGACCGCGGTGCGTGGGAAATTCATGTCGTGTCGGTACCCGCGGCGACGCACACCGAAACGGCGCCGCATCGTGCTGGACAATTGTCCAGGTGACATAAGGTGCCCGTGTGCGCTATAAAGGTCCAGGCGTCCCGTTTATGACATTTCTCACTCACCGAGGAAGTGGCGAGGGACGTCACATTTCGGTCTCCAGAGAAGGGGACCACAACTCAGGTGACTTTGCCGCGTATTCGGCGTGCGCCGAGTTATGTCCTTTTGCACTCTGCCCAGGAGGTTGTATGCACTCCAGTGCCCTCGATCGCGACACGCTCACCCCCGAGTCGCGCCGATCGATCGTCGCGGCGAAAGCCGACTTCGGGAATGTTGCCCTCGGTGGCTTCGTGTGCCTTGTCTCCGGTGTGGGCAGCGGCGTCCTTACCGACTCGCTGCTGGTGGGAGCGTCCGTGGGACTGATCGTTCTTCTGGCGACCGCCCTGTCCGTTGCCGCTGTATGAGCACTTCACTCCGTCTGTGTCCTTCCCCGGAAGGCACCACGTCGACGCACCCGCCCGGCCCCGGCGAGATTCTCGCCGCAGCGAAGCGCATTCTCATCGCCAGCCGCGGGTATGGCGACGCCGAAGCATTCGAGGAACTGCTGGATGTCTCCCGGCACCACCACGTGAGCGTGCAGCGCGCCGCACGAATGCTGGTCGTACTGGCCGATCGGCGACAGGCGGCGCCGCTGCCCGCCGGATCGAGTGCGATGGCGTTCGGCGACTGGGCCACCTCCCTGTCGCCGTCGGGTCGCCCACCTGCTCTGTCGGTGCCGACTGCGTGACGGGATCGCGTCCCTCGCGCTACCTGTTGCCCCGTGCTGACACCCCGCGACGACGCTGCCCGAGTACGTCGTCCCGTCGCCGAGCGCCGAGCGCCCGACTGGTGGCGGTGCGCACCTCCGCGAGGAGCCGCGGCTGATCGGAGACCGCCTTGTCGTACACCAAGGCCCCGATCAGAACTCCGTCGTGGATGAGAGTGGTCGCCTCCCGGGGATCGTTTCTTCGCGGAAGGATCTGGTGTCGTCCCTGTGCATCCACATATCCGTCGTAGGCGCGGGAGTACGACCAGAGCACCAGGCTGGGGTCGCGGAGTGCCTCACGCAGTGCGTCGACCACGCCCGCACCGAAGGGGGCGGCGCCGAGATCGATCGACAGGTTGCGCACCGCAGCCCGGGTGACTCGGTATCGCCACAGCCCCACCAACACGGCGAGTGGGATCAGCGCGGTCGACGGATACCGCAGAAGCAGGGTCCACGCCTGTTGTGGACCGTGCACCCAGACCGAGGCGAGCGGGGTCCACGCGGTGGCGGCGGTACCGAGCAGCGCGGCGAACCACAACGGTGCGACGGCGGCCCGGTATGCCCGCGTACCCGAACGCCACCGCGCGAGGAGGACACCGATCAGCACCAGACCGATCGCCATTCCCCCGACTCCGAAGACGATTTGCATCGCTGCGAAGACCGTCGGGTCGTCCCGTACCAGGAGAAGGTTCAACCCGGGTGGATGGGTGGAATCGACGCGGCGGGTGTCCAGGAAGGCCAGCTCGAAGACCACGGACACCGCGTAATACGCGTAACATCCGCCTAGGAACCGACGCTCCCACCGGTGGTGCAACCGCCCCCAGGGGAAACTGAACACCAGTTGGATCAGCACCGGTATATACATGTTGGTCAAGACCGCGCCGGTGGTGAATAGAACCGGAATCGACGACAGCCGAAGACCTTTCGTCATCCAGAGCAACCCGGCCGCCACCAGCAGGTGTCCCAGGGTGTCGGCCGGCCGGTGCCGGCCCGCGACCAGACCCGCCGCCACGAACACCCCACCGACCGTCAGAAACAACGCCAATTCCGTAGGGCCGAAGGTTGTTCGGCACATCCGCCACTCGACGGACGCCGTCACCGCGACAGCCAGCGCGACCGCCGAGAGGACGGCCGCGACCATCATCCGACGGCTCATCGGGTGCCGTCCTTCGGCTGGGCGGCGAGCAATCGGGCGGATCGGGACCTGACATGGCGCACAGGGTCGATCGTCGCGCTCAACGGGATCGGTGGCCACCACCCCGGAGTGGGTAAATCCAACACCTGGGTGGCCGCATCCCCACCCTGCCGCCGGGCGCGCCGTCGCCGGCTGCCCCTGTAAACCTGGACAAAGCTGTTGTAGGTTGCCCTCACACACGGGCCCGCGCGGGCGGAGGGAGGCCGGATGGACAGCGACGCAGTCACCGTGGACATCTACCGGAACCGGATCGGCGCGGCACTGCGCGCCTATGCCTGCGGTGACGCTCTCGGCGTTCCCTGCGAGGGCGCGCCGGCTGCGGAGATCGACCTTTCGGCGGCGGTGGCGTTGCCGGTGCGCCCGGGTTGGCCGCGCGGCTCGACGTCGGACGACACAGCGCTCACCCTTCTGGTGGCTGAGGTCCTGATCACCGCGGCGCACGCCGATCCGGCGGAGCACTTCCTGCGGTTGTTGAGCGAGCGCGCCGACCGCGTTCCCGGTATCGGCCCCTCGACACACGCGGCGATCCAGCACTACCGCGACCACGGCCGCCCACCTGAGGCGGGCGGAAACACGAACGGTGCGGTGATGAGAGCGCTGCCGGTGGGGTGGTTCGTCCCGGTCGACGACCCCGACGGTCGCCGGGCCCTCACCCACGCGCTGTCCCGCACTACGCACCCGTCGCCGAACGCCCAGGGCGCGGCGGTGGTGATGTCGGCCTGCGCGGCATGGGCACTCGACGGTGCAACCGGGCGTGAACTACTGGAGGTCGCCCGTGAGGAAGCCGCCGTCGCGGTCCACCTGTGCGGTGCGGATCGCCGCATCGAAAAACTCCTCGCCGCGGTCGCCGATGATCAGTGGGCGGCCGATGCGGCCGGCGTGTCACTCGATCCGTACGACACCCTCGCGGCCGTGCTGTTCTGCGCGGCTTCCGCCCGACCACTCCGAGAGGCCCTCGAGCAGGCCATCGGGCTCGGCGGCGACACCGACACCGTCGCCGCCCTGGTCGGTGGTCTCCTCGGGGCACAGTCGTCCGAGGCCACGGTGCGTGCACTCCCCTGGCACGCCGACGTCCTGCTTCCCGATCCCGCGGAGATCGCGCTGCTCGCCGACGGTCTCGCGTCGGCGCGGGTGGTCGCTACCGGTCGTCCGGGTTGACGGCGAGTCCGATGGTGCCCGTCCTACCTCGCCGAAGCAGGCTGAGCTTCATCGAAATCCACCCGAGAATCCCGTACTTGCGCGCGATGACCTCGCGCGCGCGATCGGTGCCCGCGGTATCGAGGACCACCGCCCGACCCGGGACCTCCGGCCCCTTCGGCTTTCCCCGGACATCGCACACCGCCACCGTGACCTCCGGATTGCGGCGGATTCGTTTCACCTTGTAGGAGTCGGTGACCGTCCACATCAGTAGCCGGTCCCCGTCGGGGGCCGCCCACAGTGGCGTCGCCACCGGGGAGCCGTCCTTGCGAAACGTGGTGAGCAGAACATACTTGGCGGCCGACACCCGATCGAATTCTGTGGTCACCCGGCCATGCTAGCCCGCGGGAACGCCGTCTCAGTCGCCCTCGAGTTCACCCTCGGTGTCGAGGTACACCTGACGGAGCCCATCGAGCGTGGCCTTCTCGGGGTGTTCCCACATGTCCCGCTCCGCGGCCTCGAGCAACCGCTCGGCGATTCCGTGCAGCGCCCACGGGTTCGACTTCTCCATGAACTTGCGGTTCTGCTCGTCCAGTACGTACGACTCGGCCAGCTTCTCGTACATCCAATCGGCGACGACGTTGGTGGTGGCGTCGTACCCGAACAGGTAGTCGACGGTGGCGGCCATCTCGAACGCCCCCTTGTACCCGTGCCGGCGCATCGCCTCGAGCCAGCGCGGGTTGACCACCCGGGCGCGGAACACGCGGGACGTCTCCTCCGACAAGGTGCGGGTCCGCACCGAGTCGGGTCGGGTGCTGTCACCGATGTACGCCTCCGGTGACGTCCCGGTGAGCGCGCGCACCGTCGCGACCATGCCACCGTGATACTGGAAGTAGTCGTCGGCATCGGCGATGTCGTGCTCGCGGGTGTCGGTGTTCTTGGCGGCCACGGTGATTCGCCGGTACGCTGCACGCATGTCGTCGGCGGCGGGGGCGCCGTCGAGTCCGCGTCCATAGGCGAAACCGCCCCAGGTGGTGTACACCTCGGCGAGATCGGCGTCGCCGCGCCAGCTCTTGGAGTCGATCAGCTGCAGCAGTCCGGCGCCGTAGGTTCCGGGTTTCGACCCGAAGATGCGAGTGGTCGCGCGCCGCTCGTCACCGTGGTCCGCCAGATCGGCCTGCGCGTGCGCGCGCACGAAGTTGCTCTCCGCCGGTTCGTCCAGCGCGGCGACGAGCCGGACCGCGTCGTCGAGCAGGGCCAGCACGTGCGGGAACGCGTCGCGGAAGAAGCCGCTGATCCGCACGGTCACATCGATGCGCGGGCGGCCCAGCTCGGCGAGGTCGATCACCTCGAGGCTCACCACCCGGCGGCTGGCCTCGTCCCACACCGGCCGCACACCGAGCAGCGCGAACACCTCCGCGATGTCGTCGCCGGAGGTGCGCATCGCGGACGTGCCCCACACCGACAACCCCACCGACCGCGGCCAATCCCCGTGGTCGGCTCGGTACCGCTCGAGAAGCGAGTCGGCCATCGCCTGCCCGGTTTCCCAGGCCAGCCGCGACGGCACGGCCTTCGGGTCGACGGAGTAGAAGTTGCGGCCCGTCGGAAGCACGTTGATGAGCCCGCGCAGCGGTGAACCGCTCGGCCCGGCGGCGATGAATCCACCGTCCAGGGCGTGCAGAACCTGCGCGATCTCGTTGTCGGTTTCCCGGAGTCGGGGCACCACCTCGGTCGCGGCGAAACGAAGGATCTTCGCGACCGTGGCGTCTTCGGTCAGCGAGTCGGCTGCTTCGGGCCGCCAATCGGCGTCGGCCATGCCCCGCACGAGCGCGTGGGCCTGGGCCTCGACGTCGTCCACGCGGGTGCGCGATTCGTCGCCGTCCTCGCTGAGTCCGAGTGCCTCCCGCAAACCGGGAACATTCTGCTCGCCGCCCCACATCTGCCGGGCGCGGAGCATGGCGAGAATCAACTCCACCTCGGCGTCGCCGCGGGGCGCCTGCCCCAGCACGTGCAGCCCGTCCCGGATCTGGACGTCCTTGATCTCGCACAGCCAGCCGTCGACGTGCAGCAGCATGTCGTCGAACACGTCTTCGTCGGGTCGTTCCTCGAGCCCGAGGTCGTGGTCCATCTTGGCGGCCCGCATCAGCGTCCAGATCTGCTGGCGGATGGCCGGCAGCTTCGACGGGTCGAGGGCGGAGATGTTGGAGTGCTCGTCCAGGAGCTGTTCGAGCCGGGAGATGTCGCCGTAGCTCTCGGCGCGGGCCATCGGCGGAATCAGGTGATCGACCAGGGTGGCGTGTGCACGCCGTTTGGCCTGGGTGCCCTCGCCGGGATCGTTGACCAGGAAAGGGTAGATGAGCGGGAGGTCGCCGAGGGCGGCGTCGGTGCCGCACGACGCCGACATGCCGAGGGTCTTACCGGGCAGCCATTCGAGGTTGCCGTGCTTGCCGAGGTGCACCACCGCGTCGGCGCCGAATCCACCGTCCGCGGTCTGCGCGGCGATCCAGCGGTAGGCGGCGAGGTAGTGGTGGCTCGGCGGCAGGTCGGGGTCGTGGTAGATGGCCACCGGCTTCTCCCCGAAACCGCGGGGCGGCTGCACCATGAGCACCAGGTTGCCGAACTGCATTGCGGCGATAACGATTTCACCGTCGGGGTCCTGGGAGCGGTCGACGTACAACTCGCCCGGTGCCGGGCCCCAGTGTTCCTCCACCCCGTCGCGCAGCTCCGCCGGCAACGCGGAGAACCATTCCCGGTAGCGGGCGGCGGAAATGCGGATCGGATTGCCCTCGAGCTGCTCGGCCGTCAACCAGTCGGGGTCCTGGCCGCCCGCGGCGATCAGGGCGTGGATGAGCGCGTCCCCGTCCTGCGCGGCGAGACCGGGCACCGCGTCCGGGCCGTCGGCCGGGCCGAGGTCGTACCCGGCCGCCCGCATGTCGGTGAGTAGGCGGATCGCGCTCGCCGGGGTGTCGAGACCGACCGCGTTGCCGATCCGCGCGTGCTTGGTGGGATACGCCGACAGCATCAGGGCGATGCGACGTTCGGACGCCGGAATATGGCGCAGGCGGGCGTGCCGGACGGCGATGCCGGCCACCCGGGATGCCCGTTCGGCGTCGGGCACATACGTGGACAGCCCGTCCGCGTCGATCTCCTTGAACGAGAACGGCACCGTGATGAGGCGTCCGTCGAACTCGGGCACCGCGACCTGAGTGGCGACGTCGAGCGGGGAGAGCCCGTCGTCGTTGGACTCCCACGACTCCCGGCTGCTCGTCAGGCACAGCCCCTGCAGGATCGGCACGTCCAGTGCGGCGAGCGCGGCGACATCCCACGCCTCGTCGTCGCCGCCGGCGGACGCACCGGCGGGCTTGGTGCCGCCTGCGGCGAGCACGGTGACCACCATGGCGTCGGCGCGGCGCAGCGTCTGCAGCAGCTCGGGCTCGGCGGTGCGCAGCGACGCGCAGTAGATCGGCAGCGGGTTGCCCCCGGCAGCATCGATCGCGGCGCACAGCGCCTCGATGTAGCGGGTGTTCCCGGCCAGGTGCTGGGCTCGGTAATAGAGCACGGCGATGGTGGGGCGCTGCGCTTCGGGCTCGACGGCGAACGGTGCGAGACCCCAGCTCGGCAGATGCACCGGCGCCTCGAAACCGTGACCGGTGAGCAGGACCGTGTCGGACAGGAAGTGGTGCAGTTGGGCGAGGTTGTCGGCTCCGCCCTCGGCCAGATAGTTGTGCGCCTCCGCGGCGACGCCGGCGGTCACGGTCGAGCACTCCATCAACTCGGCGTCGGGGGCGTGCTCACCGCCCAGGACCACCACCGGCAGGCCACTGGCCAGCACCGCGTCGAGCCCGTCCTCCCACGCCCGGCGGCCACCGAGAATCCGGACCACGACGAGGTCCACGCCCGCGAGCAGTCCCGGCAGGTCCTCCTCGACCAGTAACCGTGCCGGGTTGGCCCAGCGGTAGTCCGCCTTGCTGGCACGTGCGCTGAGCAGGTCGGTGTCGGAGGTGGAGAGCAGCAGGATCACAGGTGGAGCCTTCCTGGGGTGTCGCGCCCCGTGGCGGTGGTTGCCGAAAACCGGGTCGGTTTCGGAACCGTGGGTCAACAGGACGGCAGGTGAGGGTCTGGCTCGCCCACCGGGTTCGGCGAGCTCACAGTGGCGCGACCGCACCGGAATTGCACCGGCTTCCTCTCCTGCTGCCGCAAGTGCTCGTGATGCTACCGGGCGGCCGACGTAACCTGGGACCATGGTCGCCCCTCGTTCCCGCCCCGACGCCTGCCCGGGGGCGCTACAGGTCCATCAGGCCGCCGACGGTCCGCTCGCCCGCGTGCGGCTGCCCGGTGGTGTTCTCACGCCCGCGCAGCTGCAGGTGCTCGCCGAGTCGGCCCGCGACCTCGGGAACGGGGAGATCGAACTGACCTCCCGCGGCAACGTGCAGCTTCGCGCCGTCGGCGATCCCCCGGAGTTCGCGAGGCGGCTCGCAGACACCGGCCTGCTGCCCTCGCACACCCACGAACGGGTACGCAACATCCTCGCCTCGCCGTTGACGGGGCGCATCGGTGGCGTCGCCGACCTGCGGGACGTGGTCGACGAACTCGACCGGAGTTTGTGCGCCGACACCGCGCTGGCCGACCTCCCCGGCCGCGTCCTCTTCACCCTCGACGACGGCCGCGGTGACGTGTCCGCGCTCGGCGGCGATTTCGGGATACACGCGGTGAGCGAGACCGAGGTGGCGTTGGTGCTGGCCGGCCGCGACAGCGGGGCCCGGATTTCCGCGACCCAGTCGGTGCACGTGCTGCTCGACGCGGCCCGCACCTTCCTCGGCCTACGCGACGGGCAGTGGCGGCTGTCCGAGATCGACGACGGCGTCGAACGGACCCTTACCGCCCTTGCCCTTGCGCCCACCGCACAACCGGTGGCCGGGTTCGCCGAGCACCGGCCCCCGATCGGGTGGCTGGATCAGCCGGACGGCACCGTCACGCTCGGCGGCGGCCTCGCGTTCGGGGTCCTCGACTCGAGGATGGCGGAGTTCCTGGCCGCGGTGGAGAAACCGGTGATCGTCACCCCATGGAGGTCGGTGCTGCTGTGCGACCTCGACGAGTGGTCCGCCGAGCAGGTGGTCCGCGTCCTCGCACCGATGGGCCTGATCTTCGACGAGAACTCCCCCTGGTTGAACGTCACGGCCTGCACGGGCCGGCCGGGCTGCGACAAGGCGCTCGCCGACGTACGCACCGACGCCCGGGACGCCGTTCTCGGTGGCGAGCTCCCCTCCGACGGGAGGCAACACTGGTCGGGTTGCGACCGCTGCTGCGGGCGCCCCAAGGGTGAGGTGACCGATGTCGTTGCGACCGCAACCGGTTACCGGGTGGACCACCGCTGACAGCACTGCCTCTATCGTGAGGCCATGATCGAGTACATCCGAGACGGCGCGGAGATCTACCGCCAGTCCTTCGCCACGATTCGCGCCGAAGCAGATCTCAGCGCCTTCCCCGCGGACGTCTCGCAGGCCGTGGTCCGCATGATCCACGCGAGCGGCCAGGTCGATCTGGTGGACGACGTCGCATTCACCCCCGGTGTCGTCAAGGCCGCGCGGGAGGCCCTCGCGAACGGCGCCCCGATCTTCTGCGATGCGCAGATGGTGGCGGCCGGCGTCACCCGCAAGCGACTGCCCGCGGACAACGAAGTGCTGTGCACGCTCCGCGACCCCCGGGTACCCGTCCTGGCCGCGCAGATCGGGAACACCCGGTCGGCCGCCGCGTTGGAGTTGTGGGGCAGCAAACTCGAGGGTGCCGTTGTCGCGATCGGGAACGCCCCCACCGCCCTCTTCTACCTGCTCCACATGATCGAGTCGGGCGCGGCGCGTCCCGCCGCGGTGATCGGTGGTCCGGTCGGTTTCATCGGTGCGGCCGAATCGAAGGAAGCACTGATCGAGCATCGGAGCGGCCTCGACTACCTGGTGGTGCGCGGCAGACGGGGTGGCAGTGCCATCACGGCGGCGGCCCTGAACGCGATTGCGAGTGAAGTGGAATGAGCGCCGAGACGAGTGCGCACGGCAAACTGTGGGGAGTCGGAATCGGTCCGGGCGATCCGGAACTGGTGACGGTCAAGGCGGCGCGGGTCATCGCCGAGGCCGACGTGGTGGCGTTCCACAGCGCCCGGCACGGCAAAAGCATCTCCCGCGGTGTCGCGGCCCCATACATGCGTGAGGACCAGATCGAGGAGCACCTCGTCTACCCCGTCACCACCGAGACGATCGATCATCCCGGCGGCTATCAGGGGGCGATGGACGAGTTCTACGAGCACGCGTCGGGGCGGCTCGCCGCGCATCTCGAGGCCGGTCGTTCGGTCGCGCTGCTCGCCGCGGGTGACCCGCTGTTCTACAGCTCGTACATGCACATGCACAAAAGGTTGGCGCAGCGGTTCGACGCCGAGGTGATCCCCGGTGTGACTGCCGTGAGCGCCGCCTCGGCCGCCCTGGCCATGCCGCTGGTCGAGGGTGAGGAAGTGCTCACCGTCCTGCCCGGAACGTTGCCGCAGGCGGAATTGACCCGACGCCTCCGTGAGACCGACGCCGCCGCGATCCTCAAGCTCGGCCGCACCTATCCGGCGGTCCGCCAGGCGCTGAAAGATTCCGGCCGCATCGACGAGGCCTGGT
Organism: Rhodococcus sp. IEGM 27; assembly: GCF_033142305.1. Taxonomy (NCBI): domain Bacteria; kingdom Bacillati; phylum Actinomycetota; class Actinomycetes; order Mycobacteriales; family Nocardiaceae; genus Rhodococcus; species Rhodococcus sp. IEGM 27. The sequence continues at coordinate 201,514 of NZ_JAWLSG010000007.1, forward strand.
ATGTCGAGCGGGCCAGCACCGACCGGGAACGGATCGCCTCCGCGGACGAGGTATCCGACAGCGACGTGCCCTACTTCTCGATCGCCGTGATCCCGAGCCCGTCCAACAGCCGCGGGGACACCACAGCACCCACCGGCGAACTCGTCGTCGTCGGACTGGGTCCGGGCGATCACGCCTGGACCACCCCCGAAGTGCAGTACGAATTGTCCCTCGCCACCGACGTCGTCGGCTACGGTCCGTACATCGACAGGGTGCCCGAACGGCCCGGTCAGCGCCGGCATGCCAGCGACAACCGCGTCGAGGCCGAACGCGCGGCGATGGCGCTCGACCTGGCCAAGAACGGGGCCCGGGTGGCCGTGGTGTCCTCCGGTGACCCGGGGGTGTTCGCCATGGCCGCGGCCGTGCTCGAGGTGGCTGCCGAGGACCAGTGGCGTGACGTTCCCGTCCGCGTGCTCCCCGGCATGACCGCCGCCAACGCGGTGGCGAGCCGTGTCGGTGCTCCCCTCGGCCACGACTACGCCGTCCTGTCCCTGTCGGACCGGCTGAAGCCGTGGGACATCGTGGCGCAACGTATTTCGGCGGTGGCGAGCGCCGACATGGCGTTCGCCGTCTACAACCCGGCGTCGAAGTCACGTACCTGGCAGGTGGCCGCGATGCGCGACCTCGTGCTCGAGCACCGCTCCCCCGACACCCCCGTGATCATCGGACGCGATGTGGCCGGCGTGCAGGAATCGGTGCGGGTGGTCCGCCTCGCCGATCTCGACCCCGCCGAGATCGACATGCGGTGCCTGCTGATCGTCGGCTCCTCGATGACCACCGTCGTCGAGAACGAACACGGCATCCGGGTCTTCACTCCCCGCCGCTATCCCGGCTGAGCGGACGCAGCACATCGACACCGGGTCTCACTCGATGCGTCCGGACCGAAGTTCGGTCACCGCGATCTGGGCGGCGCGGCCGATCGCCTGATCCACCACGGGCAGAAGGGGATCCGCCCGCGCGGCCCGGGTGAACACGGCCACGGCCACCGGAATCTCACCCGGGAAGGTGACCACGGCCGCCTCGTTGCGGATCGCCCCGATGGTCCCGGTCTTCCCCGCCACGGTGACGTCGGCATAGGGAAATCCCGAGCGGATTCGGTGTTGCCACACCTGCGCAGCCATCACCTGCCGGATGAACTCGCCCTGCACCGGCGACACCGCCCGGTCCGTCCAGATCGCGTCGAGCAACGCCGTCATCTCACGCGGGGTGGTGGCACTCGCGTACGAGGGGTCGTAGGCCGACACCGTCCACGCATCGTCGTTGTCGGCGAGCGCGGCGAACGCTTCCGCAGTGGTGTGCGCGTGGGAGTCGATCACCAGTTTCCGATGCACGTCCGCTGTCCCGCCCACGATGCGGGTCCGTGTCAGACACAGGTCGGTGAGCACCCTGTCGACGGCGTCGAGACCGACTCCGCCGAGAACGAGATCAGCCGCGGCGTTGTCGGAGACGGTCATCATCGACAGCGCGAGATCCCGCCAGCTCATCACCACGGGATCGCGGAACATCGACACCCCGGTCGGCCCCGGTGTGCAGTCCGCCGGGTTGACACGCACCGTCGACGTCGGCGACAGTGTGCCCGCGTCGAAGGCGCGGCAGAGGGCGACCAGCAGCGGCAGTTTGTACACCGACGCGGTGACGACCAGGTCGTCACCGTCGACGGAGACGGCCGGAACGCCGTCATCGGTCGGGCCGACCCGGCGCGCGTGGAGCCAGCCGACGCACCCGGCGTCGGCGAAGACGTCACGGATCCGTTTCTCGGGCGACGAAGTCATCGCCCGCCCTTGAACAGCACTCGGTCGAGTGCGCCTGCGGAGACGGAGACGTCACTGCCCGACCGCCAGACGATGCGCACGCGCAAGGCCAGGTGGTGGCGTACCAGGTCGAGCCAGGCCACCCCCGGCATGTCCGCCGGCGAAGTCGTGGTCACCCCGAAACAGCCACCGGCCGCCACGTGGGCGAGCACCTCCCGTGGTCCCGGCGCGACGACGACGTCCGGGTCGAGGCCGCGGGCCCGCCACAGGTCGACGAACAGATCGTGCGCCGGTGGGTTGTCCGAGCGTGGGCCGGTCGACAGCGTCAACCCCCGCAACATTCGGACCTGAGGCTGTCGGGCGGTCGCTGCGGGGTGATCGTCCGGAACCACCACCCAGCGCCGGATCTTCAGGACAGGCCCACTGCCGAGCCCGGTGAGCAGCGCGGGATGTTCGATCACCGCCACGTCGAGACTGCCGCTGCGGACCTCTTCCACCAAGTCGGTCGTTGCCGCTGTTCGCGTCATCACCCTCGTCCGGTGGGCGCGGTCCGCGTCGCGGAGGGCACGAACACACCGCACCACGATATCGTCGCCCAACGCGGGCGTCACACCCCATCGCACCACCGCGTCGCTTCCACCTCCGAGGCGGCGCGCCTCGTCCTCGAACCGGGCGGCATCGTTCACGAGCAGCCGCGCCCGCGGCAACAGGTGCCGTCCCGCCTCCGTCAGCCCGACACCGCGCGCACTGCGGGAAACGAGTTCGGTGCCGAGTCGCTGTTCGAGCCGCCGGACTCCCTGCGACAGCGGCGGCTGTGTCATCCCCAGCCGGGTTGCGGCGTTTCCGAAGTGACCCTCTTCCGCAACGGCGACAAAGAAACTGAGATGGCGGAGAAGATCCATGCCCACTATTGAACCAGCGGCGAACAACGCGGCCGGGTGCGTCCACCAAAAAGGTCCTGTGCGGACGGGTGCCACGCTGCGGTGATATCGAAGACGACTCGGCGGGGCGACGTTCACGTCTTTGCGTTCGCGCCCCATCAGCCCGAGATTGTGTGCATGACCCGACTACGATCTCCTCGCCACGTCTACACCCTCGCGCTCGCACTGCCTCTGCTGCTCGGCGCCTGCACGGACGCCGCGGAATCCGTTCGACCCGTCACGTCGGCACCGGCCGTCGCGTCGGCGGTCTCGTCGGCGCAGGCGGCTTTCCTCGACTCACGCATCGCTGAGCTGGAGGCACAGTACTCGACCCGCATCGGTGTCACGGCAGTCGATCCCACCACCGGGGCCGTGTACCGGCATCGCGGCGCCGAAAGGTTCGCCCTGTGCTCGACGTTCAAGACGTACGCCGCCGCAGAGGTTCTCCGCCGTACGAGTGAAGGCACCTCGTCACTCGACAAGGCGATTCCCGTCGAAGCCTCTGCTCTGGTGGAGAATTCACCGGTCACCGCGGCGGCAGTGGGCACCTCGATGACGCTGGCGGAGCTCGCCGAAGCGGCCCTCACCCGCAGCGACAACACCGCCGGAAACCTACTGTTGACGGAAATCGGGGGTCCGCAGGCCATCACCTCACTCGCTCGCAGCATCGGTGACGACACCACCCGACTCGACCGCTGGGAGACCGAACTGAACACCGCCCTCCGCGGCGATCCCCGCGACACGTCCACGACCGACGGCCTCGCCGAGGGCTACCGGGCACTGCTCCTCGGCGACGAGCTCGAGCCCACCCACCGACGGCAGTTGCTCGACTGGCTGCGCGCCAGCACCACCTCCGACACGCGTATCCGGGCAGGGTTGCCGCCGGGGTGGTCCGCCGCCGACAAGACCGGAACCGGACGATTCGGAACCGCCAACGACGCCGGCGTGGTGTGGGATCGGGAGGGCAACCCCCTCGTGCTCGTCATCCTGACCGACAGTTCGACCAATCAGGAAGCGGCTCAACCGAACAGCGACGCCATTGCCGAGACGACAACCGCGGTCATCGGAGCGCTCGACGCCCCGTGAAGTGCGCGGATCGCCGCAAGATGTCATGGGCACGGGCGAGCTGAGGTCGGTGACCGCCATGGGTGGCGCGACTGCCGTCGGCGCCGAGACGGTCGATGATCGTCTCGGCCCAGACCACTTCGTCCGCATCCGGGGCCAACGCCGAATTGATCACCGGGACCTGCTCGCTCGACAAGGTCAGCTTGCCCGTCATACCCATGTCGAGAGCAAGCAGCGCATCGGACCGCGTCACCTCGGCGTCGAGCACGAGTGTCGGTCCGTCGACGGGCGCACCGATGCCCGCGGCGCGACTGGCGTTGACCAGCCGTGATCGCGCGTACGCGAGCGCCATCGGGCTGCGGCCCGCGCCGATGTCGCGGCAGTAGTCGCCGATCCCGAATGCCAGCCGCACCACCGGCGCAGTGCGGGCGATCTCGTCGGCGGCCACCACCGCGGCGGCTGATTCGATCAGGGCAACCACCGGCACACCGGGAAGTGCGGCGGCGGTGGCACGAATCTGTTCGGGCGAATCCGTTTTCGACAACATCACCCCCTGCAAGCCCCTCGACCCCCGGATCGACTCGAGGTCACGCTGCCAGTGGTCGGTGGTCGCGTCATTGAGACGTACCCAGCCGCGGTGACTGTCGAGCCATCCGGCAACGCAGGCACGTCCGTCGTCCTTTGCGGCCGAAGGCAGCCCGTCCTCCAGGTCGACGACGAGGCAGTCGGTTCCGGACTGGGCTGCGGCGGTGATTGTTTCGGAATCGACTGCGGGAACCAGGAACCAGCTGCGGGCCATCAGGACATCGACCGACGGGGTCCGGACCATGTCGATACTCATGTCGCTCTACGCTCTGCCATGCTCGACAGTCTGCTGAAGACCGGCACCCGGGCACACTCGCCGAAGTGGAGTGTGCCCGGCACACAAAGCTGCCGCTTCGTCAGGTGCGCCGACCCGACTCGTCACGGGTCAGATGTCGAAAGCCCAGTTGACCGGGTTGAACACCACCCGATACCACACGTCCGCCGCGGAATCGAAGGTGCAGGGGATGATGATGTAACCGGTGGTCTTCTCGAGCGCTGCTGCCTTGTTGCAGAAGTACTCGCCACCTTCACCGGACGTCTCGGCGCGGTAGACGGGGCCGACATGCCAGGGGTCGGCCCCGGCCGTGCCTGCCCCGACGGTGGATCCGAGAACGAGGGGTGCGGCCAGGAGGCCGACGAGTGCTGCGGTTCGCCGAACGGACTTCTTCTGCACGAAAGCTCCTTCACGTGGCGGGGACACGACAGTTCTGTGCCGTTAGGTCGTTCATCGCAGAACTATCGTTACCATCGCTTCACGACAGCGGTCCCGGATTTCCTGCGCACTCCCCCGCCGATCAGGCATCGTGGTGGTCATGCGCGATTTCCGGTTCTCCTTCAACATCCTCGATGTCGGTTCCCGCGACGCGCTGATCGATCGCTGTCGCCGCAGCGCGGAACTGGGCTACGACGTGGTGCTCGCCGCCGACCATCTCGGCGCACCGGCACCGTTTCCGCTGCTGGTGGCCATCGCCGACGCCACCCCGCAGCGGGTCGGCACCCTGGTACTCAATGCTCCGTTCTGGAACGCGGCCCTCCTCGCGCGGGAGATCGCGACCACCGACGTCCTCACCGACGGCCGGATCGAGATCGGTCTCGGCGCGGGGCACATGAAGTGGGAGTTCGACGCCGCCGACATCGAGTGGAAACCGTTCGGTGGGCGGGTCGAGCAGTTGGCGACCACGGTCGACGACCTGCACACGTTCTTCACCACCGATTTCGACGAGCTCCCCGAAGAACGGGACGCACCCCGACCACTCCAGCGGTCGGGCTTCGAAGGGTCGGGACCGCCCCTGCTGATCGGCGGCACCGGTGATCGTGTGTTGCGCATCGCTGCGGCACACGCGGACACCGTCGGGGTGGCGGGCACATTCCAGATTCCCGGTAAGCCGCCGGGAACGTTCCGGCTCGCCACAGCCGAAGAAACCGACGAACGAATCCGATTCGTGCGCAAGCACGCCGGAAGTCGGGCGGACGGCATCGAATGGCACCTGCTCGTGCAGATGGTCGTCGAGACAGACGACCGAAAGTCCGCGGCACAGCGCATCGCCGAACGGATGACCGGAAGCATGACAGCCGACGCCGTGCTCGATACGCCGTATCTGCTGTTGGGAACCGTCGACGAGATGGCCGAACAACTCGCGCGGCACCGCGAACGGTACGGCTTCTCCTACATCACCGTCCACGACCCCTACATGGAGGTATTCGCGCCCGTCATCGCCGCTCTCCGCAAGCGTGGGTGACCCGGACGGTCACCGTCCGGGCCACCGCTCACCGCTACGGCGTGGTGATGTACTCCTGAATGGCCTGCTGCGCCCTGGGATTTCCGTTACCGATACCCACGATGGCGCCCGTAATGGCGCCGATGGGGGTCCCGATCATGCAACCGGCGAGGCTACCGGGGAACATCGACACACACCCCACCCCGAGACCGATCAGGGCGCCGATCGCCGTCCCCGCCGCTCCGCCGTTGGCCCAGCCGACGCCGAGCTCGTTGAGCATGTTCTCGAGGGCTTTCTGCTTGTCGACCTCGTGCCGGAAGGGAGCAACCTGAGCGGGCACGATACCGCTCGGCTCCACCGGATCGGCGTGCGCCGTACCCGCTCCCATGGTCAACGCCCCCGCAACGAGAGCCGACGCTACTGACTTCTTCACCAAGTTCATCGTGATCCCACCCTGCTGACGAAGGAAAAACCGTTCCGACTCTAACCCGGTGTGGTGGGCGCGGGAGGCGAAAATGGGCCCGAAGTATCCGATCCCGAAACGGGCCCGTGGGTCACCCCGCCAACCGTAGGCTGGGGTGTTCGGGCACTTCCGTGCCCCGAGAGGTGGTGGCGATGTCCGTCAAACCGAGTCTGGCTGCGTTGTCCTGTGTAGCTCTGGCAGTGCTTCTTCCCTCCCCTGCGCAGGCCACTCCGTCGTCGGGCGTGACGGCGCAGATCCTGTTCGAAACCACCGTGCCCGCCATGACCGGTTCCGCGGAGACCGGTGCCACCGATCTCACCCTGCGCCGCATCGAAATCGCACCCGGCGGCAGCACGGGGTGGCACTACCACGACGGTCCTGTCTACGCGTTCGTCGAATCAGGGGTTCTCACAAGAACTCTGGACGATTGCACCACAGTGGTGACCGCCGCCGGGCAGGCGATCACCGAGAACTTCGGCAGCGACCACGTGCACATCGGTTCCAATCTGGGTGAGGTTCCACTGGTTCTGCTGGCGTTCTACACCGAACCGGCGGGCAAACCCCTGTCGGAGGACGCGCCCGCCGTCACGTGTTGACGCTGTGCCGGGACCTACCGGTCCGAGCGGATCCAGTCGAGTGCGCCCGCAACGTCGCCGACGATCGCGGCGGCGGAGGGTAATGGTGGGCGGTCGATCATCACCACGGGAAGCCCGAGGTCGCGCGCCGCATGCAGTTTCGCGGCGGTCTGTTCACCACCGCTGTTCTTGGTGACGAGTACGTCGATGCGGTGCTCCCGCATGAGGTCGATCTCTGCCGGCACGGTGAACGGCCCGCGGGCGAGAAGCAGAGTCGAGCGCGCGGGAAGGTCGACTTCCGGTGGATCGATCGCGCGCACGAGGAACCACAGTGCACGCAGGTCGGCGAATGCCCCGACCCCCTGCCGTCCCACGGTGAGGAAGATGCGCGTTCCGCGCCCGGGAAGGAGTGCGGCCGCTGCGGAGAGGTCCGGGACGCGGCGCCAGTCGTCACCCGGGACGGGTGACCACTCGGGCCGTCGCAGCACGACCAGGGGAATTCTGCAGCGCCGGGCCGCCTCGGCCGCGTTCTCGGTGATGCGTGCGGCGAACGGGTGGGTGGCATCGACGATCGCGTCGACGGGGTTGCCCCGCAACCAGTCCGCGAGGCCGTCCTCTCCGCCGAACCCGCCGATCCGGACGTCGCCGGCCGGGATCCGCGGATCCCGAACCCGGCCGGCGAGGGACGACACGGTGTCGATCGACGGATCATCCGCCAACGCCGCTGCCAGCGACCTCGCCTCCCCGGTACCTCCGAGGATCAGTATCCGCCGCACGGTCAGTGGGTGGTGCGCTCGCGGGCGGCCGAATACAGGTAGCTGTCCGGGAAGCCCTCGGCAGCAAGGACTTTGCCGACGATCACAACAGCCGTCTTCGTGACGCCGGCAGCTTTCACCTGGTCCGCGATGGTGGCGAGGGTGCCGCGCAACACGATCTCGTCGGGTCGGGAGGCGAAGGCGACGACGGCGGCCGGGCAGTCGCGACCGTAGTTCTCGGTCAGTTCCAGGGCGATCTGATCGATCCGGTGCGCCCCGAGATGCACCACGAGGGTGGCGCGACTGCGACCCAGCGACCGCAGATCCTCTCCCTCCGGCATGGCGGTGGACAACGTGGACACCCGGGTCAGCACGATCGACTGGGACACGCCGGGCACCGTCAGTTCCCGCCCGAGCGACGCTGCCGCAGCGGTGAACGCGGGAACTCCGGGCACCAGGGTGTACTCCACGCCCGCGGCGTCGAGTCTGCGCGCCTGCTCGGCGACCGCACTGAAGATCGACGGATCCCCCGAATGCAGCCGCGCCACATCCTGACCGGCGGCGTCGGCCTCGATCAGCAGGGCGACGATCTCGTCGAGACTCAGGCGGGCCGTGTCGATCACCCGTGCGCCGTCAGGGCATTCGGCGAGCAACTCTCGGGGAACCAGACTTCCCGCGTAGAGGCACACCGGGCTGGCCGCGATGATGCGCTGCGCCCGCACGGTGACGAGGTCGGCCGCTCCCGGACCGGCCCCGATGAAGTAGACCGTCATGCTGAATCACCTTTCGCCTGCTTCGTCACCGACCATTGCGCGACCGGCAATTGTGGACGCCAGGCGGTGAATCCGCCGAGCGGTTGGCCGCGATACACCTGGAACTTGCGAAGCTGCCCGCCGTGCACGGAGAACCACCGCAGCAGCAGCGCCTCCGACTCTGCCGTCACGGCGTTGGCCACCAATCGGCCGCCGTCACGGAGCCGGGACCAGCACCCGTCCAGAACACCGTCCTCGGTGAGGCCGCCTCCGACGAAGATGGCGTCCGGCACGCGTCCCTCCTGTTCCCGTACGGCACCGAACGCCGCGGGCGCGGCACCGTGGACGGTGAGGGCGGGCACCCCGAGTGCAGTTGCGTTTGCCTCGATCTGGGCAACGCGCGCGGGATCACGCTCGAACGCGACGGCCCGGCACCGGGGATGACTGCGCATCCATTCGATCGCGATCGTGCCCGACCCGCCGCCCACATCCCAGAGGACCTCTCCCGGAGCGGGCGCCAGGGCGCACAGCGTCAGTGCCCGGATCTCATGCTTGGTCATCTGGCCGTCACCCGAGTACGCCGCGTCGGCGAGGCCGGGAAGCCTGGTCAGCCGTGGGCTGTCTGCGCCCGCGCGGCACGCCACGGCGATTACGTTCAGCCGGGTCCCGGCGTCGTGGTTCCACGTCGACGCCGCCCCGTCGACCCGGGATTCCCCGGGCCCGCCCAGCTCCCCCAGCACGGTGAGGCGCGAGTCGCCGAACCCGTGACCTCGCAGCAGCGCGGCCACCGCGGCCGGGGTGTGTTCGTCGCGGCTGAGCACCAGAATGCGCGCCTGATCGTGCAGGGCGGGCAACAAAGTCTCGGGCGGCCGGCTCACCAGGCTCACCACGGGAGTGTCGTGCGCCGGCCAGCCCAACCGGGCGCAGGCCAGCGTCGCCGAAGACGGATGGCTGACAACGCGCACCCGTTCCGGACCCAGCAGCTCGACCAGTGTCACCCCGATGCCGTGGAACATCGGGTCGCCGCTCGCCAGCACGCACACCTTCCGGCCGGCATGAGCGTCCAACAGACCACCGAGCGCCGGCACCAGCGGCGACGGCCATGCAACCCGCAGCGCAGGAGATTCGGGGATCAGCGTGAGTTGCCTGCTCGAGCCCATCAGCACGTCGGCTTCCCGGATCTCCCGTTGCCCGCGCGGGGACAGCCCGTCCCAGCCGTCCGCGCCGATACCCACTACGGCGACGACATCACTCATCGCGGCATCCGGCGCCAGAGTGCCTGCGGCAGCAGCCGCAGAACGAAGAACACCGGGCGCAGCCGTCCCGGCACCCACACCCGGGCCGACCCCCGGCGCAGTCCGCGAACCACAGCGTCCGCGACCTGCCCGGGCGTACTCGACATCGGTGCCGCGGACATCCCCTCCGTCATCCGTCCGACGACGAAACCCGGCCGGACCAGCATGAGGGACACCCCGCTGCCGTGGAGGGCGTCCCCGAGTCCGGAGGCGAATCCGTCGAGCCCGGCCTTCGCGGACCCGTACACATAGTTGGCCCGCCGTACCCGCACTCCGGCGACGGACGAGAACACCACCAGGCGTCCCGACCCCTGGGCGCGGAGCAGGGTGGCCAGATGAGTCAGCACACTGATCTGTGCGACGTAATCGGTGTGCACCACCGCCACGGCGTGTCGTGCGTCCCGCTCGGCGCGCGCCTGATCGCCCACAATGCCGAACGCGAGGATCGCCACCGCCACCGGGCCGTGCGCGGTCACGACGGACCGAAGAAGGCCCTCGTGGCTGCCGAGGTCGTCGGCATCGAATTCCACGCACTCCACGGCCGACGCACCGGCGTCGAGCAACGCTTGCCGTTCAGCGGCGAGGTCGCCGCTTCGGCGCGCCGCCAGGACGATCGTGCGGCCGGGCGCCAGCCGGGTCGCGATCTCGAGACCGATCTCGCTGCGCCCGCCCAGCAGGAGTACCGCCCCGTCGTCCACATGCTGTCGGCTGTTCCTCTTCGATCCCAGGCTCACCGGTCCAGTGTCCTGGATTACCGTCGGGTCATGGACCGCACCCCCCAGGCACCGATTCGCCTCACCGATTCAGCTCTCACCTTCCTCGGTGAATATCACCTCGGCACCCTCACCACACTGCGCAAGAACGGCACCCCCCATGTGGTGGCCGTCGGCTTCACCTGGGATCAGGAGCACGGCATCGCACGGGTGATCACCAACGGTTCGTCCCAGAAGGCGCTCAACGCCGACCGTGGCGGGTACGCCGCGGTGAGCCAGGTCGACGGCCCGCGGTGGATGACCCTCGAGGGGCCGTCCCGGGTGCTCACCGACCCGGAGGCGGTGGCGGATGCGGTCGCGCGGTACGCGGCCCGCTACCGGCAGCCGCGCGAGAATCCGACCCGGGTGGTCGTCGAGATCGCGGTCAGCCGCGTGCTCGGTTCCGCTTCGCTGCGCGGCCACTGAACCGCAGTTTCCACGGCACCAGCGCCGACTCCATCTGCACACCCAGGCTCATCTTCGACACACCATCGGTGCGCTCCTCGAAACGGATGGGCACCTCGGCGATGCGCATGCCGCGCTGCACGGTCCGGTAGTTCATCTCGACCTGGAAGGCGTAGCCGTTGCTCTGCACCCCGTGGACGTCGATCGCCCGCAGAGTGTCGGCGTGCCAGGCCTTGAACCCGGCGGTGGCATCCTTCACCCGCAGCCGCAGAATCGCGTTGACATAGAAATTGGCCCACGCCGACAGCGCTTTACGGTGCCAGGGCCAGTCGCTGGCAACCGCACCGCCGGCCACGTAGCGAGAACCGAGCACCACCGCGGCATCCGTCTGCGTCAGTGTCTCGACCATGCGCGGGATCGCCTCGGCGGGATGCGACAGGTCGGCGTCCATCTGAATGACGATGTCGGCGCCCTCGTCGAGCGCCCGTGTCATCCCGGCCACGTAGGCGCGCCCGAGCCCGTCCTTGACGGTGCGGTGCAGGACGCCCACCGGGATGGGCGCGTCGATCGCGAGCTTCTCGGCGACGTCGCCGGTACCGTCCGGCGAGTTGTCGTCGACCACGAGCACGTGCATGTTCGCGATCTGCAACGCGTCGAGAAATTCGACGAGCTTGGGCAGGTTGTCGCGTTCGTTGTACGTCGGTACGACGACGGTTACCTTCGGGGCGACGCTCTCCATGACACCTTCGGTTGATCTGTGATCCCGACCCGCCGCCGACGGGCGGCGGCGAGTGCGGTCGCGAACAAAGGTTAGATGTTACTACCCGTGGCGGCAGGCCCTGCCGCACGTCCGGATCGGCCGAGCCGGATCAGCCGGGAAGGACCGTCAACCCGTGCGGCCGGGTGTTGAGGGATTCGCAGCCGTCGGCGGTGACGACGACGATGTCCTCGATGCGAGCCCCCCACTGCCCGGGGAAGTAGATTCCCGGTTCCACACTGAACGCCATCCCCTCCGTCAGCTCGATCGCGTTGCCGGACACGATGTACGGCTCCTCGTGTACGGAAAGACCGATGCCATGACCGGTGCGGTGGACGAAGGCGTCGGCCAGGCCCTCCGCCGCCAGCAGGTCCCGCGCGGCCGCATCGACGGCCTCCGCCGCCACCCCGGGACGAACGAGGTCGACGGCCGCCGCCTGCGCCGCCTCGAGGACGGCCACCCGGGCCGCCACCGCCGGATCCGGTTCGCCCATGCAGTAGGTGCGGGTGGAGTCGGAGTTATACCCCGGGTCCACGGGGCCGCCGATGTCGATGACCACCACGTCACCCGATTCGATTACCCGGTCCGACACCTCGTGATGAGGATCGGCGCCGTGCGGGCCCGATCCGACGATCACGAAGGCGGCTTCCGTGTGCCCCTCGTCGAGTATGGCGGCGGTGATGTCCGCGGCGACCTCGGCTTCGGTGCGGCCGACCGTCAAGAACTCGCCCATCCGCGCATGCACCCGGTCGATCGCCCGACCTGCCCGGCGAAGGGCGTCGATCTCGGCCTCGTCCTTGACCATCCGCAACTCGCGCAGCACTCCGGTTGCAAGAACGGGCAGCGCGCCGAGCTCCTGGGCCAGGGGCAGCAGATGCAACGCCGGCATGGCGTCGGTGACGGCGGTTCGCGCCGGCGCCGGTAGCGCTCCGGCGACCAGGGCATACGGGTCGACCCCGTCGACCCAGTCGAGCACCCTCACGCCGAGTTCGGACGCCGCCGACTCGGTGAGCGATGCCAATTCGAGGCGCGGCACGACCACCGAGGCGGTCTCACCGGTCGCCGGAATCACCAGGCAGGTGAGCCTTTCGAACGATTCGGCGCGGGAACCGAGCAGATACCGCAGATCGGGACCGGGTGTGATGAGCAGGCCGTCGAGTCCGGACTCGCGGGCGAGCGCGCCGGCCCGGGCAATCCGGTCGGCGTAACTGGCTGCGGGGAAGCGGGACGTGGACGCTCCGAGGGAACTCATGCGCTCAGGTTAATGCCGTTTGGCAGTATGTGAGCCATGAGTAAGCCCCTGCTTCTCCTCGACGGTGCCAGCCTGTGGTTTCGCGCCTACTACGCGCTGCCCGATTCCATCACGTCCCCGGACGGCCGACCGGTCAACGCCGTACGCGGATTCACCGACATGATGGCCGCGCTGATCACCACCCACCGGCCCTCCCGGCTCGCCGTGTGCCTCGACCTCGATTGGCGGCCGGCGTTCCGGGTGGCCGCAGTGCCCACCTACAAGACGCACCGGGTCGCCGAGGAGAGCGACGGGGCAGAGGAAGAGGTGCCCGACACGCTGTCTCCTCAAGTGCCGATGATCCTCGAGGTCCTCGCCGCCGCCGGGATCGCAACGGCCGGTGCCGAGGGTCTCGAGGCGGACGACGTGCTCGGCACCCTCGCCGCCACCGAGACCCGCGACCCGACCATCGTGGTCAGCGGAGACCGCGACCTCCTGCAGGTGGTGGCCGACGAACCGGTGCCGGTCCGCGTCCTGTACGTCGTGCGCGGCCTGGCGAAGGCCGAACTTCTGGGTCCGGCGGAGGTGGCCGCCAAATACGGGGTGCCGGCGGACCGGGCCGGCGACGCCTACGCCGAACTCGCCCTGCTGCGCGGCGACTCCTCGGACGGGTTGCCCGGGGTGAAGGGCATCGGTGAGAAGACCGCATCGAGCCTGATCATGCAATACGGATCGCTCGCGAATCTGCGGGCCGCCGCACTCGATCCGGAATCGGACATGGCGAAGGGGGCGCGCGCGAAATTCGCTGCGGCAGCGGACTATCTCGACGCCGCCCTGCCGGTGGTACGGGTGGTACGCGACGCCGACGTCGTGTTGTCCCGTGAAGACACGTTGCCCGCCGAACCGGTCGATGCGGACCGGCTCGGCGGACTGGCGGAAGAACTCGGAATCGGCAGTTCCGTTGCCCGCCTCACGGCGGCGATGCAGTCGGTGGCCGCCGCGCAGGTCCCGTAGGGACCGACCGCGGCGGACTACCGGATCTAACTGGGACGACTGACCTCGTAGGTGCCCTTGTCGTCGGTGAAGGTCAGGGTGACTCGCTTCTTCTCACCATCGACGGTGAGCGTGCACTCGAAGCTGTTGCCCTCCTTCACTTCCTGGTCAGCCGGGCAGGACACGCCGGACACGTTCTCGGCACCGTACGATTCGGTGACGATGCGCTCGACACCCTCCTCGGCGGCCTTCTGGTCGAGGGTGTCCGTGCCGAACACGGTGAACGCGAGGGCCAGTGCCACGCCCACGACCACCAGCAGCGCCACCACACCACCGATGATCCACGGCACCTTTGACTTGCCGGACGACGCCGGCGGCTGACCCCACTGCTGCTGACCGGGAGCCTGTCCCCACTGCTGAGGTTGCCCGGGCTGCTGACCCCACTGGGGCTGGCCGGGCTGTTGACCCCATTGCTGCTGACCCGGTTGACCGAGCTGGCCGGGTTGCGGCTGTTGACCCCACTGCGGTTGGCCGGGCTGCTGCGGTTGCTGACCCCACTGCGGTTGCCCCGGCTGACCCCCCGGTGCCGGTTGCCCCCACGGCTGGGCAGGTGGTTGCTGACCGTACTGGGGCGACCCGTACTGGCCGCCGGTCTGGTCAGGGTTACCCTGACCCGGGCCCCACTGTCCGTTCGGGTCGTTCGGTCCGTAAGGGCCGCTCATCGTCGCCTCCCGCTCACGTGTCACTTGTCGTCATACCGTAGCGCCCCGCACCCGCATTCGGGTCGTCGGACGGCGTGCGAATCGAACCACACAGTCGCCGGGTCACGCTGCATCCACCGCGACGACACCACGACGGATCGCGGACACCGCCCGGCCGGCCGCCCTGCTCACCCCGGGGTCCGGCGACGTCGAGCGGACCTGCTCGAGCAGATCGATCACCTGTCGGCACCAGCGGACGAAGTCACCCGCCGAGAGAGCGCGCCCCTGATCGCCGGCGGCGATCAACGCGTCGACCAGCGAATTCTCGCTCGCCCATTGGAAAATGGCCGAGGCGAACCCCAAGTCGGGTTCACGCGTCGGCGGCAGTTTGTACCGGATCTCCTCGGCCCGCAGATCCCGCCACACCCGCACCGTCTCGTCGAGCGCGTACCGCAACGCCCCGGGGCCACCCTGTTCGATGGTGTCGCCTTCGCGCCGCGATTCGAAGACGACGGACGAGACGACGGCGGCGAGCTCGGCGGGGCCCAGCCCCTTCCACACGCCCTGGCGCAGGCACTCGGCGACGAGAAGGTCACTCTCCGAATAGATTCGACTCAGTCGGGCACCGTCCTCGGTGGCCTCCGGATGCTCACCCGCAGTGACATACCCACGTTCGGTCAGCAGCGCCAGGATGCGGTCGAAGGTGCGGGCTAACGAGTTGGTCGTGGCGGCCACCTTCTGCCGCATGGTCTCGGTCTCGCGGGCCAGCCGGTTATACCGCTCACCGATCCGACTCAACTGCTCACGGTCGGGCCAGGAGTGGCAGGGATGCTGACGGATCGCCCGCCGTAGCCGCGCGATCTCCGCGTCGTCGGCGGCGCCCGCCTTCTTCTTCTTGCGGCGTCCCGGCACGACAATGCCGGTGCTGCGCAACGCCGAAGCCAGATCGCGGCGAA
Organism: Rhodococcus sp. IEGM 27; assembly: GCF_033142305.1. Taxonomy (NCBI): domain Bacteria; kingdom Bacillati; phylum Actinomycetota; class Actinomycetes; order Mycobacteriales; family Nocardiaceae; genus Rhodococcus; species Rhodococcus sp. IEGM 27. Next base: position 217,227 of record NZ_JAWLSG010000007.1, read on the forward strand.
CCCGGGCGGTGTGATGGTCGACTCGGCGGGGCATCCGCATCGAGCCCAGCGACCGTGCGGGCTCGGGGAAGTCGCCGGCCGACACCCGGCCCGCCCACTTCCCTTCCGTCAGGATCAGAGGCTTCGGATCGGTCGGGTCCCGGTCTGGTTCCAGGACGACGGCCAGACCTGAATGCCTGCCCACCGGAATCGCGATCACGTCACCGCGCCGCAACGAGGTGAGGGACTCGACGGCGGCGTCGCGGCGCTCGCTGCGGCCCTGTCGCTCGAGGGCCCGCTCTCTGCTGCTCAGTTCTTCCCGCAGCCGCGCGTATTCGAAGTACTCGCCGTCTTCTCCGCCGAGGCGCTCCCGCAGGGTGGCCATCGCCGCCTCGTTGCGCTCGATACCCCGCGTCAGCCCGACCACGGAACGGTCGGCCTGGAACTGAGCGAACGACCTCTCCAACAGGGCCCGCGATTCGGGAGCACCCATCCGGTCGATCAGGTTGATCGTCATGTTGTAGCCGGGACGGAACGAACTGCGCAGCGGGAAGGTACGGGTGGAGGCCAGGCCCGCGACGTCCACCGGCTCCACCCCGGGCTGCCACAGCACCACCGCGTGCCCCTCGACGTCGATGCCGCGGCGACCGGCGCGGCCGGTGAGCTGGGTGTACTCCCCCGGCGTCAATTCGGCGTGCGCTTCGCCGTTGTACTTCACGAGCCGTTCCAGGACCACCGTGCGGGCGGGCATGTTGATGCCGAGCGCCAATGTCTCCGTGGCGAAGACCGCGCGGACCAGCCCTTTGACGAACAACTCCTCGACGGTCTGACGGAACGCGGGCAGCATGCCGGCGTGGTGCGCGGCGAGTCCCCGCTCGAGCGCCTTCCGCCACTCCCAGTAGCCGAGCACTTCGAGATCCGCCTTCGGTAGGTCACCGGTGTGGGCGTCGATGATCGTGCGGATCTCGGCTACCTGCTCGGCACTCGTCAGGTCGAGCCGCGACCGCAGGCACTGCGCCAGGGCGGCGTCGCAGCCGGCCCTGCTGAAGATGAAGGTGATGGCCGGCAGCAGCCCCTCGTCGTCGAGGCGGGCAATGACCTCCGGACGCGGCAGCGGGCGGAAGTCGCTCGGAACCCCACCTCGGCCTCCTCGCCGCCCACGTTCACGCGACTCCCAAGGGTCGACCCGCTCGAGTGCCTGCCGCTGCTTGACGTGCCGGACCAGGTCCTGGTCGACCACCAGGTCGCGGCGGCCGTCCGTGGTGCGGGCCCGGGTGTCGAAGAGGTCGAACAGTCGACGGCCGACCATGATGTGCTGCCACAGCGGGATCGGGCGGGTTTCGTCGACGACCACGGTGGTGTCACCCCGGACGGTTTCCATCCAGGCACCGAATTCCTCGGCGTTGCTCACCGTCGCCGACAGGCTCACCAGCCGCACGTCCTCGGACAGGTGCAGGATCACCTCCTCCCACACCGCGCCGCGGAACCGATCCGCCAAAAAGTGCACCTCATCCATCACCACATGGGACAGACCGCGCAACGCCGGCGAGTCGGCGTACAGCATGTTGCGCAGGACCTCGGTGGTCATCACCACCACGGGGGCGTCGGAGTTGATGCTCGAATCGCCGGTCAGCAAACCCACCGAATTCTTGCCGTACCTGCGCACCAACTCGGCGTACTTCTGGTTGCTCAGCGCCTTGATGGGCGTGGTGTAGAAGCATTTGCGCCCCGACGCGAGGGCGAGGTGCACGGCGAACTCACCGACCACTGTCTTGCCTGCACCGGTCGGTGCGCACACGAGGACACCGTGCCCGGCCTCGAGCGCGCGGCAAGCATTGATCTGGAAGGGGTCGAGGACGAAACCGAGCAGTTCCGAGAACACGTCGAGCTCGGTGCCGCCGGTTGCCTCGCCTGTTGTTACAGCCACCCCGTCAGATTGTCACAGGGTGTCGGAAAAGTCCTGACCCGGTGTGTTGGGGCCGGTCGTGGTGGCGCCGTCACCCTGGAGCGCTGAACCGGACCGGCCGGATTTGCGGCCACGCCGGAAGCGGCCGGCGGGCTCGGGAACCGGTGTCGGCGCGGCGTCGAAGGCCTCGTCCAGGTCCTTCGGGGCGGCGATCGGCGACGCTTCGTCGTCGTCCAGCGCCCCCCATTCCTGTTCGCTGCGCCGCGCCTTCCTTCGGTCGTTGAGGCGGGCGATCTGCACGGCGATTTCGAACAGCACCGTCAGGGCCAGCGCGAGCGCCAGCATCGAGAACGGGTCCTGCCCGGGCGTGGCGATCGCGGCGAAGACGAACAACGCGAAGATCAACCCGCGCCGCCATGCCTTGAGCTTGGCGTACGGCAAGATGCCGACGAAGTTCAGCGCGACGATGAGCAACGGAATCTCGAAACTGACACCGAAGATGATCAGGAGATTGACGATGAACCCGAAGTACTCGGCACCACCGAGCGCCGTGATCTGAACGTTGTCGCCGATCGTCAAGAGGAAGTGCAACGCCTTGGCGACCACCACGTACGCCAGCACCGCTCCGGCGACGAACAGCAGCGCCCCCGACACCACGAAGCCGATGGCGTAGCGGCGTTCCTTCGCGTACAGGCCGGGCGTGATGAAGGCCCACAGCTCGTACAGCCAGATCGGGCACGCCAGAACGATGCCCGCGGTGAAAGCCACCTTGAACCGCAACATGAACTGCTCGAACGGTCCGGTGGCGAGCAGCCGGCACGCGCCGTCGCTACTGAGATCCGCCCGGCTCGAGTCGGGCAGTGAACAGTACGGCCCGCGCAGCAGCTCACCCAGGCTCTCGATGCCGAGAAGCTGATGGGAATACCAGAAGAAGCCGACCGCGGTAGTGACGAGGATCGCCAGCACGGACAGGAGCAGTCGCGTGCGCAACTCGTACAGGTGATCGACCAACGACATGGTGCCGTCGGGATTGGTCCTCCGCTTGCTGTGTCGCGGATCGAACGGAATACGCACTATGGGCCCTAGTCTTGATCAGCAGGCGAACCGGTCTCGGTCAGCAAGCGACCGGGGTGACGAGGTCACCCCGGTTGCCAGACGGCTCGGACTACGCCGACTTGTGCTCGGGGTGCTGCGGCTGCACCGGAGCGGGAGGCGTGACGGGCGTGGTGGTGGTATCCGCCACGGGCAGTTCGGCGGGCGCGCTCTGCTGCGCGGTGGGCGCCGGAGCGTTGTTGTCGTTCTGCATCTCCTTGACCTCGCTCTTGAAGATGCGAAGCGAGCGGCCGAGTCCACGAGCTGCGTCGGGCAGCTTCTTGGAACCGAAAAGGATGACAACGACCAACGCAACGATGGCCCAGTGCCAGGGGCTCATGGCTCCCATGATGAAACCTCCAAAAGATCAGGTGACCCCGATGCTACCGGACCGGCCCCGGACCAGCCGCGTCGAAACCGGCTAGTCACGCTGCGATTCGACTGTCGGTTTCCTCACCGAACGCGGTGAACGCACATCGGCGAGCAGTCCTCGACGCTGACTCAGACGTCCACGGCCTCATACGCCGCGAGGGCCTCGACCGCGCGGCGCCGCACCTCCTCGACGAGCTCGACCGGTTCGAGGACGGTGATGCCACCACCGAAGCCGAGGAGGAGCCGCGCCATCCACTCGAGTGCCCCGTAGCTCATGCTCGCCTCGACGGCACCGTCCGCACCCACGGCCAGCACATCCATCGGGTAGTAGTCGAGCACCCACACGCACTCGGCGCTGATGTGCAGCCGGGCATGCGGTAGGGAGGGGTCGCCACTGAACAGTTCCAGATTCGAATCCCGCACCAGCGCCTGCGCCGGCGGTGTGGAGGGCTCCTCCAATTCGGTGGCGGCGTCGATGCGGTCGAGCCGGAAGAGACGCACCCCTTCGGCCTGACGGCACCACGCCTGCAGGTAGCTGTGGTTGTCGACCAGCACGATGCGGACCGGATCCACCGTGCGCTCACTCACCCGGTCCCGCGAAGCGGAATAGTAGGTGAGGTCGAGTGCGCGGCGATGATGGAGGGCGGCGCGCACCGTTGCGGCGATGGGGTCTTCTTCCACGTCCTCGGCAGTCTCCCGGCCTGGCGACACCGTTGCCGGGGTACGCGCCGCGGCCGTGCCGGCGGCATCCTCGATCTTCGCGATCGCGCTGTGCGCCGCCGAAGGGTCAACCATGCCGGGCATCTCGACCAGCGAACGCAGAGCAATCAGCAGCGCGGTCGCCTCGGTGGACGTCAACCGCAGCGGACGGTCGATGCCCGCCGAGAACGTCACCTCGATGCTCTCCTCGGAGAACGAGAGGTCGATCAAGTCGCCGGGGCCGTACCCCGGCAACCCGCACACCCACAACTGATTGAGGTCGGTCATCAACTGGGTGGTCGTCACCCCGAGTTCGGCGGCGGCTTCCGCCGCGCTCATTCCCGGATTCGCGATGAAGTACGGCACCAAATTGAGTAGCCGCGAAAGTCTCGACGACAATCTGTTACTCACTCCGCGCCCCCTGTCCCGCCGCGTCCCGTAACTTGGCCAGCACGTCGTCGCGCAGTTCCGGTGGGTCGAGGACCAATGCATCCGCCCCGTGTCCGGCAACCAGCCGGGCGATCCAGTCCCGCGACCGCACCGGAATCTGCAGAACACTTCCGCTGCGCTGGGCCACTTGCCGTTCCCCGGTGGTGGTGCCCAGTCGGCGCAACTCCTGGGCTCGCCCTTCGGCTACCCACACCGTTGCGGTGCCGGTGACCGCACCCGATCCGGTGACCCGATCCACGATTGCACGAAGATCGACGTCGGCCGGCTTGTGCACCACACCGGCCGGGCCGAACGCCGTCACCTCGTCACCGATCCGCGAGAGCCGGAACGTCCGCACGGCGCCACGGTCGACGTCGTGGCCGACGAGATACCAGCGACCGTGCGCTGTGACGACACCCCACGGCTCCACGGTGCGTTCGGTGTACGGCTCGTTGAGCGCCCCCCGGTGGGGAAAGTGCACGGCACGACCGGCATCGATCGCGGCCAGCAGCTTGCCCAGCGCCGGTTCCGACCCTCGTGTGCGTGCCGGGGCGGCGGTAACGGGGGTGGCCGCAGAGTCGGGATCCACCTGCACCCCCGCCGCCCGCAATTTCAGCAACGCACCCTGTGCTGCCGAGGTCAGCTCCGGCGACTCCCACAACTGCACCGCCACCGCCACGGCCGCCGATTCCTCCTGGGTGAGGTCGATGTCGGGAAGTTCGTACGCGTTGCGGTTGATGCGGTAGCCCTCGACCGTGGAAAAACGCGACGCCTGCCCGGTCTCGAGGGGCACACCGAGGTCACGGAGTTCGTTCTTGTCGCGCTCGAACATGCGACTGAAGGCCTCGTCGCTGGCGGAGTCGGCGTATCCGGCTACGCTCTCGCGAATCTTCTCGGCCGTGAGGAACTGCCTGGTGGACAGCAGACAGATCACCAGGTTCATCAAGCGCTCGATCTTGGATGTCGGCACGCCCGGAAGCCTAGTGGGTGGGTTGGTTCCGAACTTCCGCAGCGCGGCTACATCGAGGCAATCAACCGCTCCACCCGTTCGTCGACCGACCTGAACGGGTCCTTGCACAGGACGGTCCGCTGCGCCTGATCGTTGAGCTTGAGATGCACCCAGTCGACGGTGAAGTCGCGGCCGGCCTCCTGAGCTGCGGTGATGAACTCACCGCGCAGCTTCGCGCGGGTCGTCTGCGGCGGTGTGTCCACGGCAGCCTCGATCGTCTCGTCCTCGGTGATCCGCTTCACCAGCCCCTTGCGCTGGAGCAGGTCGAACACACCGCGACCACGTTTGATGTCGTGGTATGCCAGGTCGAGTTGCGCGATCTTCGGGTCGGCAAGCTCGAACCCGTCACGGTCCTGGTAGCGCTGGAACAGCTTGCGCTTGATCACCCAGTCGATCTCCGTGTCCACCTTGGCGAAGTCCTGCGACTCCACCGCATCGAGCATCCGGCCCCACAGATCCACCACCTGGCTGACCTGTGCGTCGGGTTCGCGGTTCTGCAGGTGTTCCACCGCGCGCGCGTGGTACTCGCGCTGAATGTCCAGTGCACTGGCCTGCCGGCCGCCGGCCAACCGCACCGGGCGACGTCCGGTGACGTCATGACTGACCTCGCGGATGGCGCGGATCGGGTTGTCGAGCGCGAAATCGCGGAACGCGACCCCGGCCTCGATCATCTCCAGGACGAGGGCCGCGGTTCCCACCTTGAGCATGGTGGTCGACTCCGACATGTTGGAGTCGCCGACGATCACGTGGAGGCGACGGTACTTCTCGGCGTCGGCGTGCGGTTCGTCGCGCGTATTGATGATGGGCCGCGACCGGGTAGTCGCCGAGGACACCCCCTCCCAGATGTGCTCCGCCCGCTGAGACAGGCAGAAGGTGGCCGCCTTGGGAGTTTGCAGGACCTTGCCGGCACCGCAGATCAGCTGCCGCGTCACCAGGAACGGCAACAGAACGTCGGAGATCCGGGAGAACTCCCCGGCCCGCGCCACCAGGAAGTTCTCGTGGCAGCCGTACGAGTTACCGGCGGAGTCGGTGTTGTTCTTGAACAGGTAGATGTCGCCGCCGATGCCTTCTTCGGCGAGCCGCTGCTCCGCGTCGATGAGCAGTTCCTCGAGAACCCGCTCCCCCGCCCGGTCGTGATTGACCAACTGGATCAGGTTGTCGCACTCCGCCGTCGCGTACTCGGGGTGCGAGCCGACGTCCAGATACAGGCGGGCACCGTTCCGGAGGAACACGTTGGAACTACGGCCCCACGACACCACCCGCCGGAACAGGTAGCGCGCAACCTCGTCGGGGCTCAGTCGCCTGTGACCATGGAAGGTGCAGGTCACACCGAACTCAGTCTCAATACCCATGATTCGTCGCTGCACACCTCGACAGTACAACGCGGATCACGCGGCGGAGCGAGAAAACCGTCGGCGACACCGCACGCATACTCTGAGGTCGTGAAGCCACCGTTACACCGGATCCACCGAGCCGACGAGTTCGTGTTCGACCGCAGCGCCAATCTACGTCCGTCCGAGGCCGACAGGGTGATGCGTTTCCTCAGCCGTGCCGCCGACAAGGGGGTGCTGTGGTGGGCAGCCGCGGCAGTACTCACCGCCGTCGGCGGGCGGGCGCGGCGCGGCGGTGTCCGCGGTCTGCTGTCCCTCGCCCTGGCCAGCATGCTGGCCAACGGGATCCTGAAACCGCTGTTCCCTCGGCGGCGGCCCACCGCCCGGCAATGGGCCAGCGTACTGCGGGGGGTGCGCATTCCGCTGTCGTCGTCGTTCCCGTCCGGGCACGCCGCATCCGCGGCGGCCTTCACCACCGGGGTCGCCCTCGAGTCGCCGGTCACCGGCGCCGTGCTGGCACCGCTCGCGGCGGCAGTCGCCTACTCCCGCGTCCACAACGGAGTCCACTGGCCGAGTGACGTGCTTGTCGGGCTCGCGTTCGGTGGTGTCGTGGCCTCGAGCACCCGACGCTGGTGGGCGGTCCGCTCGGAGGACCCGGCCGACCTCGGTTCCGCGGCCGACGTTCCCGCACTACCCGGTGGCGAAGGCCTACTCGTGGTGGTCAATCCCGGATCCGGACCCGGCGACGATGCGCCGACCGACGAGATCGGCGCCGCCTTGCCGAATGCACTGGTGCGCACCCTCGACATGGACCAGGATTTCGCCGAGCAGCTCGACACCTGGATCGGCGGGACCCAACCGCAGGCGCTCGGGGTCTGCGGCGGCGACGGCACGGTGGTCGCGGTGGCAGCGGCAGCGGTCCGCCACACGCTGCCGCTGGCGGTATTTCCCGGGGGCACCCTCAATCACTTCGCCCGCGACGCGGGCGTCACCGACATCGCCGGAACGGCGAAGGCTGTCGAGGAGGGGCGCGCCCGGCACGTCGACAAGGCCGTCGTCGGCACCGACGTCGCAGCGCCGGCCCCGTTCCTCAACACCGCCAGCCTGGGTGGATACCCGGACGCCGTGCGACTACGGGAAAAGTGGCAGCCGCGGCTCGGGAAATGGCCGGCCGCCTGCGCCGCAATGATCCGGATCCTGTCCGCCGCCGCACCCCTCGCCGTCACCATCGACGGGGAACCGGTGCTGATCTGGATGCTGTTCGTCGGAAACGGCCGGTACTCGCCGGCCGATCAGGTTCCGATGTCACGCCCGGCGATCACCGGCGGAATGCTCGATGTGCGATATGTGCGGGCAGACCGCCGCGCCTCACGATCCCGGCTGCTGTTCGCCGCGGCGACCGGCACCCTCGGCACCACACCGGTGTACGTCCGGTCGCTGGTGCCGAGGCTGACCGTGCAGGTCGACGGATCACCGGTCGCTCTGGCGACCGACGGCGAAGTAGTCGCCGACGCCCGCACCTTCGACTTCCGGGCCGAGCCCGAAGCGCTCGCGGTGTACCGCCCTCAGCCCTGAGATTCGGTCGACGTCGTCCCGTTGTCCGGAGTCGGCTCTGCGGCCGATTCCGACGGGGCGGCGGGCGGCTCCGGAAGCAGCCCCTCGAGCGCACTCCCGACGATCCGCCGGAACGCGCGCCGGGGACGGGTCTGATCGAGCACCGCCACCTCGAGAGCCGACACATCGACGTTGCGGCGTTCACCGTCGCCCGCACCGCCCTGCCGCAATGCGTTGACCGCGACCCCGACCGCGTCCTCGAGGCCCAGATCGGCGCGATAGGACTCACGCATGGCAGTAGCGATCGGTTCCGTCGTGCCACCCATCACCACGAAGTCCTGCTCGTCGACGATGGATCCGTCGTAGGTGATGCGGTACAACTGCGGCGCCTTGGGGCTTCCCACCCGCCCCACCTCGGCGACGCAAATTTCCACCTCGTAGGGCTTGGGCTGCTCGGTGAAGATCGTGCCCAGCGTCTGCGCATAGGCGTTGGCCAGCGACCGACCCGTCACATCGCGGCGGTCGTAGGAGTAACCGCGCATGTCGGCGTGCACGATGCCGGCCCGCCGCAAGTTCTCGAACTCGTTGTATTTCCCCACCGCCGCGAACCCGAGGCGGTCATACAGCTCGCTCACCTTGTGCAGGGCGGTCGACGGATTCTCCGCGACGAACAGCACACCGTCGTGGAAGGTGAGCACCACGACGCTGCGCCCCCGGGCGATGCCTTTGCGCGCCAGCTCCGAGCGATCCCGCATGATCTGCTCGGCTGATGCGTAGTACGGCATGGTCATCGCGCCGACCCCCCTTCTTCGGTCCGCTCGGCGACGATGCGCCGCGCCAACTCCGACGTCGTGTCCTCGGACACGTGCACCGCCCCGGCCTGCGTGATCGTCACCGCGGTCGGGTAGATACCCCTGGTCACATCCGGGCCGCCGGTGGCCGAGTCGTCGTCGGCGGCGTCGTACAGCGACTCGATGGCCGCGCGCAACGCGGTCTCCTCGTCACTCTCCGGCGTATACAGCTTCTTCAGCGACGACTTCGCGAACAACGAACCCGAACCGACCGCGTGGTATCCGGAGCGTTCCTCGTAGCGACCGCCGACCACGTCGTAGGACACGATCCGGCCCGCCCGCGCGTCGTCGTCCGCGTCGAGGTCGTAGCCGACGAGGAGCGGCACCACGGCGAGGCCCTGCATCGCGGCCCCGAGATTGCCGCGCACCATCGACGCCAGGCGATTCGCCTTGCCGTCGAACGTGAGCTGAACGCCCTCGATCTTCTCGTAGTGCTCGAGCTCGACAGCGAAGAGCCGCACCAACTCGATCGCGATACCGGCGGTACCTGCGATTCCGGCAGCAGAGTATTCGTCGGTGATGTACACCTTTTCCACGTCGCGACTGGCGATCAGGTTTCCCTGTGTCGCTCGCCGGTCACCGGCAATGAGCACCCCACCCTTGTAGGTGAGCGCCACGATCGTCGTTCCGTGCGGTGCGAGATCACCGCTGTCCATCCCGTCACCACCCCGTGCGGTCGAGTGCGAGCGAAGGCCGATCCGATTCTCCGGCAACAATTCTGGTGCATGACCACGCAGATACTCGGTGAACGAGGACAGGTTCGAACCGAAGCTGAGCCTCGTGTCACCGTTGTGTATCCGCAGTGCCGGTCGATCCGCCGTCACTGGCCGCCCTTCTGGACATAGGCCCGGACGAAGTCCTCGGCATTCTCCTCGAGCACGTCGTCGATCTCGTCGAGGAGGTCGTCGGTGTCTTCTGCCAGCTTTTCACGACGTTCCTGACCTGCAGCTCCGTCACCGCCGGGGGTGTCGTCCTCATCGCCGCCACCAGTACGTTTGGTCTGCTCCTGTGCCATCGCCGCCGACCTCCTTGTGTAAAGGGAGCTCTTCTTCCGAGCGTCCTGTTCTGCCAAGCAGTCTGACTGATCATCCGCTCGGACCTTCACCCTACCGAGCGCCGACGCCCCACGTGTGCCGACGCGGCGGTGAGTTCCCCGGCGGGACCTACCGCGGCCGGCCCGAGGGCTCAGTTCGTGAGCTCGTCGACGAGCTCCTTCGCGGTGGTCACCGACTCCAGCAACGCTCCGACGTGGGCTTTGCTGCCCCGCAGCGGCTCGAGTGTCGGGATCCGGACCAGGGAGTCTCCACCCAGGTCGAAGATCACCGAATCCCAGCTCGCAGCCGCAATGTCGGCACCGAACCTGCGCAGGCACTCGCCGCGGAAGTACGCGCGGGTGTCGATGGGCGGTGCATCGACGGCGTCCAGGACCTGCTGCTCGGTGACGAGCCGTTCCATCGACCCGCGCGACACCAGGAGGTTGTACAGCCCCTTGTCGAGACGCACGTCGGAGTACTGGAGGTCGATCAGGTGCAATTTGGGGGCGGCCCATCCGAGGCCTTCCCGGCTGCGCGCACCCTCCAGAAGACGCAGCTTCGCCGGCCAGTCCAGTAGGTGTGAGCACTCCAACGGATCACGCTCGAGCAGGTCGAGCACCATGGCCCATTTTTCGAGCAGGTCGGTGACGCGGGGGTCGTCGTTGCCCTCGGCGGAGACGAATTTCGCAACCCGGTCGTGATAGATCCGCTGCAGGGCAAGCCCCGTCAGCTCCCGGCCGTCGGCCAACGCCACAGTGGCCCGCAAGGTGGGGTCGTGACTGATGTGGTGCACGGCGGTGACCGGGCGTGCGAGCTGGAGGTCGGTGAGATCGACGCCGGCCTCGATGAGATCGAGAACCAGGGCGGTGGTGCCGACTTTGAGGTACGTCGACATCTCGGCCAGATTGGCGTCACCGATGATGACGTGGAGCCGGCGGTACTTGTCCGCATCGGCATGGGGTTCGTCGCGGGTGTTGATGATCCCGCGCTTGAGCGTCGTCTCGAGGCCGACCTCCACCTCGATGTAGTCCGCACGCTGCGACAACTGGAAACCGGCCTCGTCGCCGGACTGACCGATGCCCACCCGCCCGGACCCGGTGATCACCTGACGGGACGCGAAGAACGGGGTGAGGCCGTTGATCACCGCGGAGAACGGGGTAGCCCGCGACATGAGGTAATTCTCGTGGGTGCCGTAGGAGGCGCCCTTGCCGTCCACGTTGTTCTTGTACAGCTGCAGTCGCGGTGCACCGGGCACACTCGACGCGTACCGGGCGGCGGCTTCCATCACCCGCTCACCCGCCTTGTCCCAGATCACCGCGTCGAGCGGGTCGGTGACCTCGGGGGCGGAATACTCCGGATGGGCGTGGTCGACGTACAGGCGCGCGCCGTTGGTGAGGATCATGTTGGCGGCACCGACCTCGTCGGCGTCGATGACCGGTGCGGGGCCGCTGAGCCGGCCGAGGTCGAATCCGCGGGCGTCGCGCAGGGGCGACTCCACCTCGTAGTCCCACCGCGTCCGCTTGGCCCGGGGCACCCCGGCCGCTGCCGCATAGGCGAGCACCGCCTGGGTCGAGGTCAGAATCGGATTGGCCGACGGCTCGCTGGGCGAGGAGATTCCGTACTCGACTTCGACACCGATGATCCGCTGCATGCTGCGAGCCTATGCGATCACCGGTTCCCGAGACGGTCAGGCCTGCGCGCACTCCCGATTGCGGTCGACGGAACCTGCCACGGCTCGGGCCGAAATCGAGCGACCGGCCGTGGCACGGCCATGAGTACCCCGACGCCGACGGGACGGGGACGGCGTCACCATGCTGGTGGCAGGATCGGACGCATGGATTCCGCGCCGGACACTTCACGACAGGCACACGAAGTGGTGGCGGTGTTCGACGACGCAGGCCACCCTGTCGGGTCCGCCGAACGATCACGGGTCTATGACGAGGGGCTGTGGCATGCCAGCGCCGGAGTGCTCGTGCGGTCGGGCGACGGAAAACGTCTCTACGTGCACCGGCGGTCCGACACCAAGAGGGTGTTCGCCGGTCATCACGACTGCCTGGCTGGCGGTGTGCTCGATCCCGGCGAGACCCCCGAACAGGCCGCCGGCCGGGAATTGGCCGAGGAGCTGGGGATCACCGGTGCCGTGCTCACCCCGATCGCCCGGGTGTCCTGGAACGGCCGGTGGCAGGGGCTGCGCCTGCGCTGCCACCTCTACGCCTACGAAACCCATTGGGATGGCCCGATCATTCACCAGGAGAGTGAAATCGCGGCCGGCTGGTGGTGGACCCCCGAAGAGCTGCTCACGCACCTCCGCGACCCGGCTTGGCCGTTCGCCCCCGACACCCGCGCACTGCTCGGAAACCGTGTCGCCCCGGACGTGAACCGGCCCGGAGAACAGACCGGCACGGCGGGAAACGAATGACGTTCCCGCCGTGCCGGTATGGGCAAACCGCTACAGGTACTGGCCGGTGTTGGATTCGGTGTCGATGGCGCGGCTCGCGCTGGCGTTCTTGCCGGTGACCAACGTGCGGATGTAGACGATCCGCTCGCCCTTCTTGCCCGAAATGCGTGCCCAGTCGTCCGGGTTCGTGGTGTTCGGCAGGTCCTCGTTCTCCGAGAACTCGTCGACGATCGAATCGAACAGGTGCTGGACCCGCAGGCCGGGGGCCCCGGTGTCGAGCACCGACTTGATCGCGTACTTCTTGGCCCGGTCGACGATGTTCTGGATCATCGCACCCGAGTTGAAGTCCTTGAAGTACAGCACCTCCTTGTCACCGTTGGCATAGGTGACCTCGAGGAAGCGGTTCTCCTCACTCTCGGCGTACATGCGGTCGACGACCCGCTCGATCATCGCCCGGATGCAGGCGGTGCGGTCCCCACCGAACTCGGCCAGGTCGTCGGCGTGGACGGGCAGCGTCTCGGTCAGGTACTTGGAGAAGATGTCCTGTGCCGATTCCGCGTCGGGACGCTCGATCTTGATCTTCACGTCCAGGCGGCCCGGACGCAGGATTGCGGGGTCGATCATGTCCTCGCGGTTGGAGGCGCCGATCACGATGACGTTCTCGAGCCCCTCGACACCGTCGATCTCGCTGAGCAACTGCGGGACGACGGTGGTCTCGACGTCGGACGAGACACCCGATCCGCGGGTACGGAAGATCGAGTCCATCTCGTCGAAGAACACGATGACGGGAGTACCCTCCGAGGCCTTCTCGCGAGCCCGCTGGAAGATGAGCCGGATGTGCCGTTCCGTCTCGCCGACGAACTTGTTGAGCAGCTCGGGACCCTTGATGTTGAGGAAGAACGACTTCGCTTCCTTGCTGTCCTCACCGCGGGCCTCGGCGATCTTCTTGGCCAGCGAGTTCGCGACAGCCTTCGCGATGAGTGTCTTACCGCAGCCGGGCGGGCCGTACAGGAGCACACCCTTGGGTGGGCGGAGCGCGTACTCGTGGAAGAGGTCCTTGTGCAGGAACGGCAACTCCACCGCGTCGCGGATCTGCTCGATCTGCCGTCCGAGCCCGCCGATGTCGTCGTAGTGCACGTCCGGGACCTCTTCGAGGACGAGATCCTCGACTTCGGCCTTCGGTATCCGCTCGAACGCGTATCCGGCCTTGGTGTCGACCAGCAGAGAATCGCCGGGCCGCAACTTGCGGGTGGGTGACTCCGCGTCGTACGCGACCGACTCTCGCTCACTGTCGGCGAAGACCGCGGCGAGGGGTTCGGCCAGCCAGACGATGCGTTCCTCGTCGGCGTGACCCACCACGAGGGCACGCTGGCCGTCGTCGAGGATCTCGCGCAGGGTGCTGATCTCGCCCACACGCTCGAAGGTGCCGGCCTCGACGATGGTGAGGGCCTCGTTGAGGCGCACGGTCTGACCGAGCTTGAGCGTCTCGGCCTCGACGTTCGGTGAGCACGTCAACCGCATCTTGCGACCGGAGGTGAACACGTCCACGGTCTGGTCGTCGTGCACTCCGAGGAGGACGCCGTATCCGCTCGGCGGCTGGCCGAGGCGATCGACTTCCTCTCGAAGAGCGATGAGCTGCTGGCGTGCTTCCTTGAGGGTGTCCATCAGCTTGGTGTTACGGATGGACAACGAGTCCACTCGCGATTCCATCTCACGGAGCTGTTCCGGCGACTCCGCGAGCTGCCTCCGCAATGCCGACGCCTCTGCGCGCAACGCCTCGAGCTCTCGTGCGGCCGCAACCGAATCGGGGTTCTCTGTCGAGCTCATGTGCGTCTCCTCCCAATGAAGATCTATCAACGCTACCGGCACCGCCCGAATTCTGCGCCGTGACACGGAATCTGCCGATTGCGAATCGGCCAACGAGAGACCCGAACCTCCAGTTCCATCATGTTAGCCTTGCCTACCTGCTGAGCAGTGTCTCTCTCTTCTGTGTAACGAAAGGGCTCGTCGTGATAATCCGCACATCGCTGATCGGCACTTCCCTCGTCGGCAGGACTGCAGTCGCCGCGGGTGCCGTCGTCCTCGCGCTCGGCCTGGCGTCGTGCTCGTCCGACGACACCGCGGACACCACAGCGGCCACCGCCACGACGGCCTCGGCGGCCGCGGCCGCGACGTCGACCGAGGACTCCGTGGCCGCGCCCAGCTCGGAGGAACTGCTCACCACACTGCAGGTTCTCGTCGATCCCGCACGACCGGTCGACGAGAAGACCGCCGTGGTGGTCAAGGGTGACGAGCGCCGCTCCAACATCGAGGCCATGACCGCCGCCACCGCCAACTACCCGGTGTCGTTCACTGTCACGGACGTGCAGGTAGACCGTGATATTGCCACCGCGAAGGTGGCGGTGACGAGCCCGCACGGCACCGCCGCTCCCACCCCGTGGACGTGGGAGAACGTCGACGGGACCTGGAAGGTGTCGGACGAGAGCACCTGCGCGTTGCTGGGCATGGCCCGCACCGGCTGCTAGAACAGACCCGCGAGACCGTTTCCGCGGCGGCGTCCCTTCGGGCGCCGCCGCTTTCGTCGGTGTCAGCCCTTGCCGGACCTGCGCTGCGGCTTGGGGGTGACGGTGCCCTCGGCGAGGCGCCGGGCACTGACGAGGAACGCGGTGTGGCCCTGCATCCGGTGCTCGGGGCGCACCGCCAGGCCGACCACGTGCCAACCCCGCACGATCGACTCCCACGACCGGGGCTCGGTCCAGCACTCCTGCTCCCGCATCGCCTCGACGACTTTCGAGAGCTGCGTCACAGTAGCGACGTAGACGACGAGAACGCCGCCCGGAACCAGCGCCTTCGACACGGCGGGCAGGGCGTCCCACGGCGCCAGCATGTCGAGAACGACCCGATCCACCTGTCCGCCGGCCGCCTCGGGGTCGAACTCGGCGACATCGGCGATGGTCAGATCCCAGTTGTCCGGTCGTTCCCCGAAGAAGGTTTCGACGTTGCGCACCGCGTGCTCGGCGTGGTCGTCCCGCACCTCGTAGGAGATGACCCGACCCTGCGGTCCCACCGCACGGAGAAGAGAGCAGGTCAGTGCCCCGGATCCGGCGCCCGCCTCGAGCACCCGCGCACCGGGGAACACGTCACCCTCGTGCACGATCTGCGCGGCGTCCTTCGGGTAGATCACCTGGGCGCCGCGCGGCATCGACAGGATGTAGTCGACCAGCAGCGGCCGCAACGCCAGGTAGGGGGTGCCGTTGGTGGACTTGACGACACTGCCCTCGTCGGTGCCGATCAGGTCGTCGTGCAGGATGCCGCCGCGGTGGGTGTGGAACTCCTTGCCCGCCTCCAGGTTGACCGTGTAATGCCGGCCCTTGGCGTCGGTCAGCTGGACGCGATCGCCCACCCGAAACGGTCCGCTCGGTCGCGTTTCGCGTCCTACCATGTGTCAACGACTCCTCAGCCTGTTCGTTCCGGCCGTCGTACTCGCCGGCGGCCGCGACGAGACTGTCGGACCAGGCGCCTACCCTGCCAGGTGTGAGCATCTCAGAGTCGGCAGCCCCTGTGACAGAGGGTCCCCCATCACAGACGAAGGGTTCCCCATTGCAGCTCGGAGCGGGAACGGCAACCCGCAGGCGCCCCGCGCTCTCCCCCTCCCGGGCCGGCGACTTCAAGCAGTGCCCGTTGCTCTACCGGTTCCGGGCCGTCGACCGACTCCCCGAGGCGCCCTCGCGGGCGCAGGTGAAGGGCACTGTGGTGCATGCGGCGCTGGAAACCCTGTTCGGGCTACCCGCCGCCGAGCGTGTGCCCGAGCGCGCCGTCGACCTCGTCCATCCCTCGTGGGAACGGATGCTCGCCGAGACACCCGAACTGATCGACTTGGTACCCGCCGAGGAGCGTCAAGGGTTCCTCGACGAGGCCCGCTCCCTGGTCACCGCCTACTACGGTCTGGAAGATCCGACGCGGTTCGAGGCCGAGTCGTGTGAGCTGCGGGTGGAGACCGAACTTGCCGACGGGGTGTTGCTGCGCGGCTTCGTCGACCGCATCGACGTCGCGCCCACCGGCGAGGTGCGGGTGGTCGACTACAAGACGGGTCGCGCCCCGCGGGAAATGAGCGAGTCCAAGGCCCTGTTCCAGATGAAGTTCTACGCCCTGGTGCTGCTCCGGACCCGGGGGATCGTGCCCGCCCAGTTGCGCCTGCTGTACCTGGCCTCCGGCATCGTGCTCACTTACGCGCCCGACGAGGACGAACTGCTGCGATTCGAACGCACGCTCTCGGCCATCTGGAAAGCGATTCTGACAGCGGGTGCGACCGGGGACTTCCGCCCCAAGCCCAGCCGACTGTGCGACTGGTGTGACCACAAGGCCCTGTGCCCGTCGTTCGGCGGAACACCGCCGCCCTATCCGGGATGGCCTGAGGGGCCGGCCGAGGAGACACCTGCGTTCGAGGAGATCGTCGAATGAGTGCGGAGTCCTACTACGTTCCGGTCGGTTCGAAGTCGCTGAGCGCTGCAGCGTCCGATCCGGATCGGAAGGTCACCATCGAGCGGTTCGCGAGTACCGACCTGACCGTCAGCGTGTGGGCCGACACCATGCAACACGGCGCGCCCCCGTCCGCCCTCCTCCTTCGCGCGCTCGAGCGCTGCGACGCCCGAAACGACGTGCGGGTCACCCGGGTCGCCGTCGACATCCTCGGCCCCATCCCGATCGCCGAACTCGAGGTCCGCTCCTGGGTACAGCGTCCCGGGCGGCGGGTGGAGTTGGTGGTCGCGGAACTGTGGAGCACCGATACCGCCGGCCGATCGCGCGCGGTGGCCAGGGCTACCGGGTGGCGAATGGAGACCGTTGATACCGCCGCCACGGTGCACACCGCCGACACGCCTCTCCCACCGCCGGAAGCAGGCCGCGACGGTGCCGTGTGGCGTTTCCCCGCATCGGGTTACCTCGACACCCTCGACTACCGGTGGATCACCGAGATCGGCGGCGAAGGTCCCGCCGCGATGTGGGCGAAGCCGAAGCCCGCCCTCGTCCGGGGCGAGCAGATGACTCCGCTCGAGCGGTTGTTCTCCGTGGCCGATATCGCCAACGGTGTCGGTTCCAAACTCGACCCGACGCAGTGGACGTTTCTGAACACGGACCTCACGGTTCACGTGTTCCGGGTGCCGTCGGGGAGCTGGGTTGGCGTCAGCGCGGAAACCTCGATCGGCCCCGACGGGGTGGGTATGTGCGCGGGCGTGCTCTACGACCACGCGGGTGCGGTCGGGCGCATCACCCAATCCGTACAGGTCCGCGCCCGCCCCTGAGTTCGGAACGAGCGCAGACCGAAGCGGAACGCGGACTCACAGAGCCCGGCACGACCGGATGTTCGAGGCCAGAATCGCCTTGGCACCGAGTTCGGCGAGCTCGTCCATCACACCGTTGTGCCCCTTGATCGGCACCATCGCCCGCACTGCCACCCAGTTCTCGTCGGCCAGCGGCGACAGTGTCGGGGATTCCAGACCCGGGGTGATCTTCAACGCGTCGTCGAGGATCGTCTTAGGGCAGTCGTAATCGAGCATGAGGTTCTGCTGCGCGAACACGATGCCCCGCACCCGCTCCACCAACTGGTTGCGGGCCGAATTGTCGGCGGGCGAACCCGCGCGTTCGATGAGCACACCCTCGGAGTCGCAGAGGGTGTCCCCGAAGGCCACCAGGTTGTGCTGGCGCAGTGTGCGTCCCGACCCCACCACGTCGGCGATCGCGTCCGCGACACCGAGCTGAATCGAGATTTCGACCGCGCCGTCGAGGCGGATCACCGAGGCATCGATGCCTCGGGCCGACAGGTCGTCGCGCACCAGGTTGGGGTAGGACGTGGCGATCCTCAGCCCCGCGAGGTCCTCCACGGACCAATCCTTCCCGGCAGGGGCGGCGTACCGGAAGGTGGACCGGCCGAAGCCGAGTGAGAGCCGTTCGGAGACAGGTGCGCCCGAATCGCGGGCGAGGTCGCGGCCGGTGATCCCGAGGTCGAGTTCACCCGAACCGACGTAGATGGCGATGTCCTTGGGCCGCAGGAAGAAGAATTCGACCTGGTTCGACGGGTCGAGAACGGTCAGATCGCGGGAGTCGGTGCGGCGCCGGTAACCGGCTTCGCTGAGGATTTCGGCGGCGGACTCGGACAGCGAGCCCTTGTTCGGGACTGCAACGCGCAGCATGGGAGGGGTCCTTTCGGAGAAGACGCGGGGTGAGGGAAGGCTCGATCGACCGATCACAGATGTCGGTAGACGTCCTCGAGTTTCAGCCCCTTACCCACCATCAGCACCTGAACCCAGTAGAGCAGCTGGGAGATTTCCTCGGAGAGCGCGTCGTCACTCTCGTGCTCGGCGGCAATCCACACCTCACCGGCCTCTTCGAGGATCTTCTTTCCCTGCGAATGGACGCCGGCGTCCAGGGCGGCAACGGTGCCGGAGCCCTCGGGACGGGTGGCGGCGCGTTCAGTCAGCTCGGCGAACAGGGATTCGAAGGTCTTCACGAGGACCCATTGTTTCACGCCACCGCGGTCCCCTCGGAACCGGTCACCACCCGAGAGTGCGGCGACTCTCGAACCGGCGGACCCCACCCGACACCGGGTCGATGAACTCGATGGCCCGCGCGAGCAACTGCAGGGGCGAAGAGAAGTCGCCGGGCACCGAGCGGCGGAAGGTCGGGTAGTAGTTGTCGCCCTCGATCGGCAATCCCAGCGACGACATGTGCAACCGCAGCTGGTGCGTGCGACCCGTCCTGGGCAGCAGGCGGTAACGTCCGCGACCATTCCTCGACTCGAGCAGGTCGATCACGGTTTCACTGTTCGGCTCCCCCGGTTCCTCCGTTGCCGTCATCACCCCGTGTTCCTTCACGATGCGGCTGCGAACGGTGCGCGGAAAGGTCAACGCCGAAGCGGTACCGGCAAGCGCCTCATACTCTTTCGTCACCTGCCGGGAGACGAACAACTCCTGATACGGTCGACGATCCTCACGCCGGACGAGGAACACGAGCACACCCGCCGTCATCCGGTCGAGCCGGTGCGCCGGCGTCAGTTCGGGGAGGTCGAGGGCCTTACGCAGTCGTACGACCGCAGTCTCGGTGATGTGGGCGCCACGCGGGATGGTCGCGAGAAAGTGCGGTTTGTCGACCACGACGAGCCGGTCGTCGTGGTGGAGGATGTCGATGTCGAAGGGCACCGGGATCTCGGGGGCAGGATCACGGTAGAAATACACGAACCGCGTGGGCGAGTACCGTGTTCGGCGATCGACCACCCGCCCGTGTTCGTCGACCACACCACCACTGTCGATCAGCGTGAGCCAGTGCGCACTGTCGTCCGGGTAGGTCCGCAGCAGAAAGTCGGCAACGGTCTTCGTGTCGAGGTCGGCGGGCATCCGGATGCGGTCCGGTCCGAGGCCGTTACGGACGGGCAGAGGGGCACCGGCCACGTCAGCCGACCCGACTGTCGGCGGTGCAGCCCTCACACACCAAGGCAAGCGCACGCCCCTGATTCTCGGGCAGATTTTCGTAACGGGACGTGGGATCCCCGCATACGGTGCAGGTTCCCAGAACGCTCGCCCGCTCGCTGAAGTTCACGGACATCCGCTTGTCGAAGACATACAGCGACCCTTCCCACAGGGCGCTGTCACCGAAGGCTTCGCCGTACCGGACGATGCCGCCGTCGAGTTGATACACCTCCCCGAAACCGCGCGAGCGCATCAGCGACGACAGCACCTCACAGCGCACCCCGCCTGTGCAGTACGTCACCACCGCCTTGTTCTTGAGGTGGTCGTACTTGCCGCTGTCGAGTTCGTGGACGAAGTCCCGGGTCGTCGACACTTCGGGGACGACGGCCCCGCGGAATCGGCCGATCTCCGCCTCGAAGGCGTTGCGGCCGTCGAAGAACACGACGTCCTCGCCCCTACCCTCGACCAGTTCGTGCACCTCGTGTGGCGCCAGGTGGGTGCCGCCGCCCACGACCCCGGTCGTGTCGACTTTCAGCTCGTCGGGCGCACCGAAGGACACGATCTCGGGCCGTACCCGGACGCTGAGCCGGGGAAAGTCGGCGCCGTGTCCATCGGACCATTTGATGTCGGCGTCGCGGAAGGGTGCGTAACTCCGGGTGCCCTTGACATACTTCTTGACGTCCCGGATGTCGCCGCCCACCGTGGCGTTGATGCCGTGCTCGGAGATCAGGATTCGGCCGGTGAGACCGTTGGCCTCGGCGAGGGTGTGCTGCCACAGCCGGATCGCTTCCGGGTCGGCGAGCGGTGTGAACACATAGAACAGCACAATCTTCTGCACAGCCACGGGAAACCAGGATACCTAAAGCTGCAGGCCGCTCAGCTGCGCTTGCGGCTGCGACCACAGCGCGCCGAGTTCTACGCCCGTGATCCCTTCGAGGCTGTCCCGGAACACTCTGCCCGGAGCCTGCGGTACGACGACCTCGCAGGGAATGACGAGCACGACGCATCCGGCGGCCTGCGCCGACGCGGCACCGGTGGGAGAGTCCTCGATGGCAAGGCACTGAGCAGGGTCCAGCCCCAGCAGTTCCGCACCTCGCAGATACGGGCCGGGGTGCGGCTTGCCGAACGGCACCTCGTCACCACACACCGAATGGTCGAAGTGCTGTCGCCCGAGGGTGTCGAGTGCGCGCTCGGTGAGACGACGCTCGGTGTTGGTCACCAGGGCTGTGCTCAGGCCGTGTTCACGCACCGCCTGCAATGCCCGAAGTGCGCCGGGACGCCACGGGATGCCGTCGGCGAACAACTCTTCGACGCGGGTGAACATCCACTCCTTGGCCTCGGCGAGCAAAACCGGGTCCTGCCCGAGGCCGAGAGCGTCGAAGATGACGCCGAGCGCATCGGCACTGGACGCACCGATCGTCTTCAGCCGTGTCTCCTCGGTCATGGGACCGCCGAGGTGCAGCGACAACTCCCGCACCGCGACGTCCCACATCTTCTCCGAGTCGAGCAGCGTTCCGTCCATGTCCCACAGAACACCTGCGAGTTTGTTGCCCGCCTCAGACATTGAAGTACTTCGCCTCGGGATGGTGCAGAACGAACGCATCCGTGGACTGTTCCGGATGCAACTGCAACTCCTCGGACAACTTCACACCGATCCGCTCGGGCTCGAGCAGAGCTACCATCTTGGCCCTGTCTTCCAGGTTGGGGCACGCGCCGTAGCCGAACGAGTAGCGGGCACCGCGATACGCCAGGTCGAAGAATCCGGACACCTCCGACGGGTCTTGTTCCGCCATATTGTGTCCGCCGGGCAGCACCAGTTCCTCCCGCACGCGGCGATGCCAGTACTCGGCCAACGATTCCGTCAACTGCACACCGATGCCGTGCACCTCGAGGTAGTCGCGATACGCGTTTGCAGCGAACAGCTCGTTCGCGAAGTCCGCAATGGGCTGCCCCATGGTGACCAACTGCATCGGGAACACGTCGACCTGGCCGGTTTCCTTCGCTTCGGTCCGCGAGCGGACGAAGTCGGCGACGCAGAGAAAGCGGTCACGGTGCTGACGCGGGAACGTGAACCGGAAACGCTCGTCCGCATCGGGCTTCGGTTCGGTGAGCACCACCACGTCGTCACCCTCGGACACGGCCGGGAAGTACCCGTACACCACCGCGGCGTGCGCAAGGATGCCTTCCGTGCTCAGGCGATCGAGCCAATACCGCAGCCGTGGGCGACCTTCGGTCTCCACCAGCTCCTCATAGGTAGGACCGTCGCCGGACCGCTGTCCGCGCAGGCCCCACTGTCCGAGGAACAGGGCACGCTCGTCGAGGAGTCCCGAATACTCGGACAGCGAGACGCCCTTGACGATCCGGTTACCCCAGAAGGGCGGATTCGGGACGTCGATGTCGGTGGCCACGTCGGACCGCTCGGGCACCTCGATCGGCGTTTCGGCGGCCTTGCGTTTCTCGGCGATCCTTTTCGATCGTTCGTGGCGGGCTTTGCGCTCCGCCGCCTTCTCGCGGGCCGCGATCGCCTCCGGGCTGTCCGGATCGGGTCCGCCGCCGCGCTTGACGGCCATGATCTCGTCCATCCGATGCAGGCCCTCGAAAGCGTCCCGCGCGTAACTGACCTCACCCTCGTACACCTCGGCGAGGTCGTTCTCCACATAAGACCGGGTAAGGGCCGCTCCCCCGAGCAGCACAGGGAACTTCTCCGCGACGCCCTTGGCGTTGAGCTCCTGCAGATTGTCCTTCATCACCACGGTCGACTTCACCAGCAGACCGGACATGCCGATCACATCGGCCCGCTGCTCGATCGCGGCATCGAGAATGGTGGCGATCGGCTGCTTGATGCCCAGGTTCACGACGTCGTATCCGTTGTTGCTCAGGATGATGTCGACCAGGTTCTTGCCGATGTCGTGGACGTCGCCTTTCACCGTGGCGATGACAATGCGACCCTTGCCGTCCTCGTCGGTGGCCTCCATGTGTGGTTCGAGGTACGCCACCGCCGCCTTCATCACCTCGGCGGATTGGAGGACGAACGGCAGCTGCATCTGACCGGAGCCGAAGAGTTCGCCGACGGTCTTCATGCCCGAGAGCAGCGTCTCGTTGATGATCTCGAGCGGCGGCTTCTGCGTCATGGCCTCGGTGAGGTCCTCGTCGAGGCCGTTGCGCTCCCCGTCCACGATGCGTCGCTCGAGTCGTTCGAACAGCGGCAGAGCAGCAAGTTCCTGGGCGCGCGATTCACGCGCCGACGCCGCCGAGACACCCTCGAAGAGTTGCATCAGCTTCTGCAGTGGGTCGTAACCCTCGCTGCGACGGTCGTAGACCAGGTCGAGGGCCGTTTCTCGCTGCTCGTCGGGGATGCGGGCCATCGGCAAGATCTTGGACGCGTGGACGATCGCCGTGTCGAGACCGGCCTCGGTGCACTCGTGCAGGAATACCGAGTTGAGCACCTGCCGCGCGGCCGGATTGAGACCGAACGAGATGTTCGACACACCGAGGGTGAAGTGCACCGCAGGATGTCGCTTCTTCAGCTCCCGGATCGCCTCGATGGTCTCGATGCCGTCCCGGCGCACCTCCTCCTGACCGGTGGAGATCGGGAAGGTGAGCGCGTCGATGATGATGTCGGACTCGTCGAGACCCCAGTTGGTGATGATGTCCTCGAGGAGTCGCTCGGCGATCCGGACCTTGTGCTCCGCGGTACGCGCCTGACCCTCCTCGTCGATGGTCAGGGCCACCACCGCGGCGCCATGTTCCTTCACCAGCCGCATGATCTTCTGGAACCGCGAATCCGGCCCGTCGCCGTCCTCGTAGTTCACGGAGTTGACGGCGCACCGACCACCGAGATGCTCGAGGCCCGCCTGCAGCACTGCTGGCTCGGTGGAGTCCAGCATGATCGGCAACGTCGACGCCGTCGCGAACCGGCTCGCCAGAGCGGCCATGTCTGCGGCACCGTCGCGGCCGACGTAGTCCACGTTGAGGTCCAGCATGTGAGCGCCGTCGCGGGTCTGGTCCTTGGCGATGTCGAGGCACTTCTGGTAGTCCTCGGCGATCATCGCCTCACGGAACGCCTTCGATCCGTTGGAGTTCGTGCGCTCGCCGATCATCAGGATGCTCGCATCCTGCTGGAACGGCACCGCGGTGTAGAGCGAGGACGTCCCCGACTCACGCACCGGGTTACGCTCGGCCTTCTCGACCAGGCGCACCGCCTCGGCCACCTGCCGGATGTGCTCCGGGGTGGTGCCGCAGCAACCACCCACCAGCGCGAGCCCGTACTCGCTGACGAACCCGCTGAGCGCCTCCGCCAGCTCCTCCGCCGTGAGCGGGTACTCGGCGCCATTGGCTCCCAGCGTCGGCAGACCGGCGTTGGGCATGACCGACACCGGCAGCGTCGAGTACTTCGACAGGTGCCGAAGGTGCTCGCTCATCTCGGCCGGACCGGTAGCGCAGTTGAGTCCGATCATGTCGATCCCGAGCGGCTCGAGGGCGGTCAGCGCGGCACCGATCTCACTGCCGAGAAGCATCGTTCCGGTGGTCTCCACGGTGACGTGCGTCATGATCGGCAGCCGGGAGCCGAGCTTGTCCATCGCCATGCGACTGCCGAGGATCGCGGCTTTCACCTGCAGAAGGTCCTGGCACGTCTCGACGAGGATCGCATCGGCGCCCCCGTCGATCATTCCCATCGCCGCCTCGGCGTACGCGTCCCGCAGGCTCGCGAACGATGCGTGACCGAGTGTCGGCAGCTTGGTTCCCGGGCCCATCGACCCCAGCACGAACCGGCCCATGCCGTCGCGTCCCGGCCCCATCTCGTCGGCGACCTCACGTGCCAGCCGAGTACCTTTCTCGGCCAGTTCACGGATTCGGTCCTGGATGTCGTAGTCCGCCAGGTTGGGCAGGTTGCAGCCGAACGTGTTGGTTTCGACGGCGTCGGCCCCGGCCTCGAAGTACGCGCGATGAATGTCTTTCAGCACGTCGGGGCGGGTGTGGTTGAGAATTTCGTTGCAGCCCTCGAGGCCCAGGAAGTCGTCCAAGGTGAGATCTGCGGCCTGCAACATGGTGCCCATGGCGCCGTCGCCGATGACAACGCGCTGGTTCAACGCATCGAGCAGGGCAGAGTGAAATGGCGCAGACATGCCGTCCAGACTAATGGGCGCGGGGGCGGATGCTGGCCGTAGGCTGGGTGGGTGAGTTCCAGTGAGTTCCCTGTCACGCCCGCGGGCCGCGACGATGACGCCTTCGACACCGCGGATGCCGGCGCCGAAGACAACGGCGTTCCCGTGCTGCGTGACCCTGTCATGGTCGCCGCCTTCGAAGGCTGGAACGACGCCGGCGACGCCGCGAGCGGGGCCGTCGAACACCTGGAGTTGACCTGGGACGCCCAGCCGCTGGCCGAGCTGGATTCCGAGGAATACTACGACTACCAGGTCAATCGCCCTACCGTCCGGCAGGTAGACGGCGTCACCCGGGAGATCGTGTGGCCGGCCACCCGCCTGTCCGTGTGCTCTCCACCCGGCAGTGAGCGTGACGTCGTTCTTCTTCGCGGTATCGAACCGAACATGCGCTGGCGTAGCTTCTGCGAGGACCTCCTCGAGCTGATCGACCAACTCGAGATCAGCACCGTCGTCATCCTGGGTGCGCTTCTCGCGGACACGCCGCACACCCGGCCGGTCCCCGTCACCGGCAGCGCGTACAGCAGTGAGGCCGCCGAGCGGTTCAAGCTCGAGCAGACGCGATACGAGGGGCCTACCGGCATCACCGGGGTGCTGCAGGACGCCTGCGTCCGCGCCGGTGTGCCCGCGGTGTCGTTCTGGGCGGCCGTGCCCCATTACGTGTCGCAGCCACCGAACCCGAAGGCCACCGTCGCTCTGCTCCAACGCGTCGAGGATGTTCTCGACATCGAGGTTCCGCTCGGTGAGCTGCCGAGCCAAGCCGACGACTGGCAGGAAGCCGTCACGGAGATGACCGCCGACGACGAAGAGATCGGCGACTACGTCCGCTCGCTCGAGGAACGCGGCGACGCCGAGACCGACATTTCCGAGGCGATCTCGAAGATCGACGGTGACGCATTGGCGGCCGAGTTCGAGCGGTACCTCCGCCGGCGTGGGCCCGGCAGCTTCGGGCTGTGACGGAGCGCTCCCCCGAGTCGCTTCGTTCTGCACTGCAACGCCTCGCCCTTTATGGTGGTGGCTTCCTCGGACCCTTCGGCGGCGGCATCGTCGTCTCGATCCTCCCCGAGATCGGCGACGACCTGGGTGTGGGCGCCGCAGCCGCCGCCAGTTCCCTGACGGCGTACCTGCTGCCCTTCGCACTGGTGATGCTCGTGTCGGGAACACTGGGGGCGCGCTGGGGTCGCACTCGGACGGTGCGGGCCGCCTACGCCGTCTACCTGGTGTCGTCGCTCGCGTGCTTCCTCGCGCCCACGCTGCCGTTGTTTCTCGGCGCGCGGGTGTTGCAGGGATGCTCCAACTCGTTCACCACGCCCCTGCTGCTGGCTGCGCTCGCCGCCTCCACGCCGAAGAAGCGTCTCGGACGTGCACTCGGGATCTTCGGCGCCTTCCAAGCTGCAGGTCAGTCGAGTGCGCCGCTCGTCGGCGGACTGGCCGCCGAGATCGACTGGCGGCTGTCGTTCCTCGTCATCGCCCTCGTCGCCGCGGCCTTCGGCCTCATCGGAATACCGGACGCTGCACGCGACGAGCCGGGGGCCGCGCGTCCACGCCTGCGCGACGCGCTGACACTGCCGGTGCTGCGAATGGGTGTTGTCGCACTCCTCGGCTGGGGCGCCCTGGGGGGACTCAGCTTTTTGGTGGCGTTCCGTGCCGAGGACGTCTTCGGCCTGAGCCCGACCCAGCGGGGCCTCCTGCTCACCGGCTTCGGAGTGGCCGGAATCCTCACTGCGCGCCTCGTCGGCGGAGTGATCGACAGGATCGGCGCACGGACGGCCGTCGTGATCGGTGCCGTTGCCGGTGCCGTGCTCATCACCGCCGCCGGCACCGTCTCACTCCTCGCCGTCGTGGCCGTGGCCTGGTTCGCGGCCGGAGCTGCGGGCCAGTTCATCCTGGTCGGCGTCAACGCTGCAGTTCTCGGGTCTTCCGGACCGAATCGGGGTGGGGCGGTATCGGTGGTCCAGGCATTGAGGTTCACGGGCAATGCGCTGGCACCCATTACTCTCACTCCCGTCTATGCGATCTCCCCGGCAGCGGGGTTTCTACTTCCTGCCGTGCTGCTCGCGGTGGCGGCTCCCCTGCTCATGCCGCGCGACAACTCCTCCGTCTGACGCAACTTCCGCGGACCCTGTGAGATGTTCCTGATTCCCATGTAACTTCCGCGCAGCCGTTACGACACGGCGGGGGCGGAGCCTCGTCCTATGGCCAACACACCGAGTTCGAGCAAGCTGCTGGTCGTCGGCAACGGTATGGCCGGCGCACGCACCGTCGAGGAGATCATCAACCGCGGCGGCCGCGAGCGATTCGAGATCACCATGATCGGCGACGAGCCTTACGGCAACTACAACCGCATCATGCTTTCGCACGTCTTGTCCGGCGAGGCGGCGGTCGACGACGAGGACCTGATCCTCAACCCGATGGGTTGGTACACCGCGAACGGCGTCACCCTCCACGCCGGCGATCGGGCGGTTGCCCTCGACCGCTTCGCGAAGACCGTCACGTGTGAGAGTGGCCGCGTCGTCGACTACGACGTGTTGATCATCGCCACCGGAAGCAACACGTTCTTCCCCAACATGGACGGTCTCAGGGAAGCCGACGGACGGCTCGCCCGCGGTGTGTTCGGGTTCCGGAACATCGCCGACACCAACGGCATGCTGCAGATGGCGCAGGCCCACGACGACGTGTCCGCCGTCGTCATCGGTGGCGGGCTCCTCGGACTCGAGGCTGCCTACGGGCTCCGCACCCAGGGCCTCGAGGTCAACGTAGTGCACTCCCCCGGCCACCTCATGAATCAGCAGCTCGACGAGCGCGGCGGCAGCATGCTCCGCTCCGAGATCGAGAAACTCGGTGTCGGGGTCCATACCTCGATGCGGACCACCGCGGTTCTGCGCGACGATGCGGGACGTGTCACGGGTGTCTCGTTCGTCGACGGCAGCACTTTGGACGCCGACATGGTCGTGGTCACCGCCGGTATTCGGCCCAACGTCGAAATGGCGCGGGCGGCCGGACTGGTGGTCGAGCGGGGCATCGTGGTCGATGACCAGATGCGGTGTGAAGACGAGGGTTCGGTGTACGCCGTCGGCGAGTGCGCACAGCACCGCGGCGAAACGTACGGTCTCGTCGCCCCGGTGTGGGAGCAGTCGGTCATTCTCGCGGAGGTTCTCACCGGCACGAATCCCGAAGCGGCATATGTCGGTTCGCGCACAACCACACAACTGAAGGTGGCGGGCGTCGACGTGGCGGCAATGGGTGTCAAAGGTCCGGAAACCGCCGACGACGAATTCGTCCAGTACTACGAACCCCGCAGCGGCACGTACAAGAGCCTCGTCGTCCGCGACGGAAAGTTGATCGGCGCCACCCTCATGGGCGACATCAGCAAGGCCGGCTACCTCACTCAGGCATTCGACGGGAAGGTCCCGCTGCCCGAAGAACGCATCAGTATGCTCTTCGACCTCGGCACACCCAGCGTCGCGGCCAGTGCCGCCGATCTGCCCGACGACCTGCAGGTATGTAATTGCAACGGAGTCAGCAAGGGCGATCTGGTCGCGTGTGTGCACTCCGGGGCCACAACACTGTCCGCAGTGTGCGCACAGACGCGGGCAGGTAAGGGCTGCGGGTCCTGCAAGGGACTCGTCGCCGACATCGTGGCGGCCGCAGCGGGTGGTGAACTGGAGGTCGACCCGGCCGCCGACTGGTATGTGCCCTGCATCCCGATGTCCAAGCCCGACTTGATCGCTACGATCCGCGAACGCGACCTGCGGGCCGTGTCGCAGGTGTTCGCGGAACTCGCGACCGACGGCAAGGAGGACGCGGCGGCGAAGATGCCGTTGGCTTCGCTGCTGCGGACCGTCTGGGGTCCGGACTGGGTGGACGAACGCGGCGCCTTGTTCATCAACGACCGGGTGCACGCGAACATTCAGCGTGACGGCACCTTCTCGGTGGTGCCACAGATGAAAGGCGGCGTCACCACCCCGGATCAGCTCCGCAAGATCGCTGATGTAGCCGACAAATACGGCGTGCCACTCGTGAAAGTGACGGGCGGACAGCGTATCGACCTGCTGGGCATCAAGAAGGAAGACCTCCCCAAGGTGTGGGGTGATCTGGACATGCCCTCCGGGTTCGCCTACGGGAAGAGCATGCGCACGGTGAAAACCTGTGTCGGTACCGACTTCTGCCGGTACGGCCTGGGCGATTCGACGAGTCTCGGCATTGCGATCGAAGAACGCTTCCAGGGCCTCGAAACGCCGGCAAAACTGAAACTGGCTGTGGCCGGCTGCCCGCGCAACTGCTCCGAGGCGTTGTGCAAAGACTTCGGCGTCGTCGCCGTGGGCGACGGCCGCTGGGAAATATATGTCGGCGGCGCAGCGGGCGCCCACGTGCGCAAGGGTGATCTCTTGGCGACCGTCGACTCACCCGAAGCCGTACTGGAACTGGGTGGACGGTTCATCCAGTACTACCGCGAGAACGCGAAATGGCTCGAGCGCACCTACGACTTCGTGCCGAGAGTCGGACTCGAGCACCTTCAGGCGGTATTGGTCCGAGACGAGGAGGGCATCGTGGCAGGGTTGGATCAGCGCATGCAGACGGCAGTCGACGGCTACCGTGATCCATGGAAGGAACGCAGCGCACCGAAATCACCGGCACAGTTCGCGCCGTCGCTTCCTCTCCTCCCACTCCCCCAGGTGCCGGTTCGATGACCGCGACCATCGAGGGTGCATCGGAGATTGCACTCGGCCCAGTCCACGACCTCACGCCCGGCGAGGGCCGCACGTACGTCGTGCAGGGCCGACAGGTCGCCGTATTCCTGCTGTCGGACGGCACCGTTCGCGCCATGGACGCCGTGTGCCCACACAAGGGCGGCCCCCTCGCCGACGGGCAGATCGACGACGCGGTCGTGATGTGCCCGCTGCATCAGTACGCGTTCTCCTTCGACACCGGAGCCTGCACGTCCGAGGGCGTCGAGTCGGTACGCACCTACCCCGCATCGGTGCGGGACGGGATACTCACCCTGTGTGTCTAGGCACCTGCTCGCGAGAACACCGCCACCAGAAACTGCGACTCGTCGGTGAACGGGCGCAGATCCCACGTCGAGAGTCGCAGATCCACGGCGAGACCAGCAGTCGCGGCGTCGGTCAGGAATTGTGAGAAGTCGTACCCGCGGTCGGCACCGAATCCCACCACCACCCGGCCTGCGGGGCCGAGATGGCGAGCGAACCCCGCCAACACCGCTTCCCGCGTGGACGGCGCGAGGAACGTCATGACGTTCCCGGCGCAGACGATGACATCGAAGTCTGCTTTCACCCCGCGGCCCGGCAGATCCAACTCGGCGAGATCACCGACCAGCCAGGTCGGGCCGGGATAGTCCTCCTCGGCAGCCGCAATCAGCACCGGATCGACATCGACACCGACCACGACGTGCCCGGCCTCGTGCAGATAGCCACCCAGGCGACCCGGCCCGCACCCGGCATCGAGAACCCGGCCGCCACGGCCGAGCATCGCGTCGACCAGCCGCGCCTCCCCGAAGATGTCTTTTCCCTCGGCCGCCATCGTCCGGAACCGCTCCACGTACCACGTGGAATGCGCTGGGTCGGCGGCTGCGAGTTCCTCCCATTGGCTGGGAGTGCGTTCACTCATCGTCGATCTCTCCTCGCTTCGGCCCGCATCCCGTACACCGTGCCACCCGAACTCGTCGTGTGAAGCCGAGGCTATCCCAGGTGACCGAATGCCGAATTGCACGCACCTTTTCCGGCCCGACACGTACGGCTCGGGCGGGCCGATGCCTCGGCGGTTGAGAGTGGTTCGAGTGGGAGGTGAGGTGCTGGGGTGAGCTGGCCAGTCGGTTGGGGGCTGACAGCACTACCGGATTTTTCGGTTAATTATGGAGTTCCGTCCTGGACAGATATAACACACTTTCACCTGTACGCCCTTTCCGGTAGCTGGGACGACCAGAATGGCGCACAAACGCTCCCCACCAGCGGTACCGGCGCCGGCCGGTAAAGCGCGCTCCCCCGCGGACTGACTCACCGTGCCAAGCCCCTCCCCGATGGAGCTCGACGCTCCCCTTGGGAAGCCCGGTCATCGAGATCCCGCACATATCGGCGACTCCCCCGCGGCTGTCGGATAGTCGTCGCCGTGGCGCGGTGAGATTCTTGCGAAAACCGACCCCTCAGCGGCACCGGAAACGCGGGCCCCATTCGGACTTTCCAGGCATTCCGTCTGTGACAGATGTTACTGTTGTGGCGTGCCGGGTCAGGAGAACACTGAATTCGCGGGTCGCGAGCAAAAGGTGCCATTCCCCAAGCCGGAGCGCGACATCGACCTCTACCGCCGGTCGATCGCGACGCTCCAGGCAGCGCTCCCCCACGGCTGGACGTTGACGTCCGGTAAGTCCCGCTCGCTCCCCGACGCTCCGGAACGCCTCCTCGTGGGTGCGCCGAACGGCGAGGTAGCCTCCTTCTCGGTCATCCCCGCTCGCGGTGTGCTTGCGGGGGACGCGGCCAGATTCGCAGACAGCCTTTCCGATTCTGATCGCGGATTCGTTTGTGCGCGTTATCTTTCCGAACCGGTTCGGCGTCAACTCGATGCGCGTGGCCTCTCCTACGCCGACGCCACGGGCAATACCTCGCTGTCTGCCGACCGGCCGGCAATCTGGGTACGTGATCGCGGTGCCGACGCCGACCCCTGGCGCGGTCCCGGCCGGCCTGCGGCCCAGTTGACCGGCGACCCGGCCGCCCGGGTGGTGCGGGCGCTCGCCGACCACTCCGGTCAACTCACCGTCCCTCAACTCGTCCGGCTCTCCGGGGCCTCGACTGGAGCCACCTATCGAGTCGTCGAAACGCTCGAAGAACGCGATCTACTGGAGCGACTCCCCCGGGGACCCGTGACGAGGGTGCGGTGGCAGCACATGTTGCGTGCCTGGAGCAGCGACGCCAGTTTCAAGGACTCCCCCACTGTCGGATATTTCGCCCCCGAAGGCGTCGCCGCCGTCCTCGCCGGTCTCGCGAAGCACGCAGATCAGCTGTATGCAGTCACGGGCTCGGTCGCTGCGGCAGCATTCGTCGACTACGCACCGGCGCACCAGGTGCAGATCTATGCCGACCACGGCGAGGCCCTCGCCAAGGCCCTCCACTTGCGCCCCGTCGACGAAGGCGCCAACGTCCTTATCGCCACTCCCCGGTCAGCGGCCGTGTTCGAGCGCACGCTGTTTCGCGAGAACGTTCGCTTGGTGGCCCCGACGCAGGCCTTCGCCGACTTGCTTGCCGGAACCGGGCGTCATCCCCAAGAGGCTGAGCATCTCCTCAGCTGGCTCTCCGACCACGAGAGCGAATGGCGAACCCCACTCGCCCCACACACTCCTCCGTGACTGCGATCGCTCAAATATCGAGGAAAGTGGTCGATACGAGCGACACGCCGCCGCCACGCCGCGCGTGATGGCGGGCACAGGCCCCTCCGAGTAGCAGGATGTACATCTTGTGGCCGCGACGAGCGCGTCGGAACGGCCAGGCGGAATTCACAATCCGTTCGCACACGAATAGGGGTACTTGCATGTCCATGGGAGTCGGGCTCAGGATCGGCAGTGTCGTGTCCACAGCGGTGGTCGCGTCGAACGACCCGGGGTCGCCGGATCCCGTCGTCATCGTCAGGGACACCGTCCTGCACATGTGCCCGGACGGCACCGCGATCCTCGGTGGTTCGGCACCACAGACCCTCGGTCGGACGCACACCGTGTCGGGATTTCTTCCTCGGGTCGGTGACCCTGCCGGCGTCGCGCTGGCTGACGGCACCCGTTACCGGGCCGAAGACCTGGTCGCGGGCGCCATGCGCTGCCTGCTCCGGGAGTGTGAACCACTGCCCGACCACGGTGGGCGGACCGGCGGCGCTCCCGACATCATGGCGTCGTACCCCACAAGGTGGGACTCGACTGCAGTTGCCGCCCTCCGCGACGCCTTGGACTACGCCGACATGTCGTACCTGTCCCTGGTATCGGACGCCGAAGCCGCGGCCGCCTGGTTCGAATCCGAAATTGCCGAACGTCCCGGACAATTGGTCGGTATTTATCATGTCGACGACACGGGCGCGACGGTTGCGTTGATCCGTTCAGGAGTCGAGGCGGGAAAGGCCTTCCGCTTCGCGTCGGGGGGAACGCCCTCCGCCCAGATCGCCACCGCACTGGGGGCGTTCGGATGGCTTCCGAGCAACCTCGACGCGGTCGTGGTCACCGGTGACGGGCTGATTGCGCGGGATGCGGCAGCGATTCGAGGCTTCGCGACCTCGGTGAGCGAGAAGTTCGACGTGCGGTGTGTGGTCGGCCCCGGCCCCGAACAGACAGCTGCCCTCGGCGCCGCCATTCGCGCGGCGGGCTTCAATCCGACGACTCACCGGGTGACCCCGATCGGGCTCCCACCCTCCTACGACGTCACCGAGGTGATCGACGCCGTTGTCGGCGAGCCTTTGCCCGCAGCGGCCGAGACGCCGAGAGGATCCGCGGCGCGCACGACAGAACCCACATCTGCCGCGGCAGTGGGTGCCGCCCCTGCGCGTGCCACGGGTGCAACGGCGGTCGCGACACCGCCGGAACCGCGCGCCGTCGCGCAGGACGCGCCCATTACCGGCGCCGACACCCGCAGTTCCTGGCTGGTCGCAGCGGTAGTCGGCTTGGCGCTCGTACTGGTCGCCATCGTCTTCGTCCTGTTCGTCCTGTGACATCCGACCTGCTCTCTGCGTAGAGGCCCTACGGACTGGGGTCTTCGGTCAGGACCTGCGCTGGGTGGCGGCGACGGCTGTTGTCGCCTACCCGCGCGGGATCGCTAGTTCGCGAAATTTCGGGATTCCGTCCCGGCCCGATTCATCGGCGACGGATAAAGGCGCAGGTCGGCACGGCGTTCGGCCACTGGGTACACGACCGCATAACCTGTTCCGGTGAGCGAATCAGGCAACTCCCGTGAGTGGTCGCGTCCCGAGGGGCCACTCCCCGATCTCCTAGTCCGCGACGATCGGTTGAAGCTGTTCTCCTTCGCCACCGCCGAGAAACGCGTCGAGTATCTGTGGGTGCTCCGGGCATTCGACCATGCCCGCGCCAATTACGTCGTGCTCCTGCATGCCGCAGAGGTGGCCACCATCCTCGGACGCATCGCCGCCGACGACGCGTCCGGGCAGCTCTCCCCTGCCGAGGTCACTCCCCTGCTCGAGCAACTCCACGTATGGGAGGTTCTCGAACGCAGCTACGACGGAACGCGGGCCGCCAGCCTCGCCGAGTACCGAAATCGGCACTTCGTCTACCAGTTCAGCCAGGCCGGTTACCAAGTGTTCCGGGCCGTCGAGGAGGTCCTCGCCGCCCGCCTCGACGACGCCTCACTTTCCCGGCTCGCTCTGCCCGAACTGCTGGCGGACATGAAGGAACTCGCTGCCGCCAACAGGGTCGCCGACAACGACGTGATCTTCCGAAAACTCAGTCGCCTCGACGCCACGCTGTCCGACATGGCCACCCGTGCCGCTCACTTCTATCTCACACTCGGCGATCTGGTGCGCACTACCGAAATCACGCCCGAAACATTCCTGTCCCACAAAGATGCGCTCCTCACCCACATGCGCGAGTTCAGTTCCGACTTGTCCCGCTACGCACCGAAACTGGCCGAAGCGATCAGAGAGGTCGAGGACACCGGGATCGACGACCTCCTCCGGAGGGCCGCGATGAGCGACGAGCGGGTATTCCTGCCGCCCGCCGAGCGGGAAGCCGACTGGCGGGCACGATGGAACGGCCTCACGCACTGGTTTCTGCCACCGGAGTCCGGGCCGAGTGAGTCGGAACGGCTCCGGGAAGGGACCATGAGCGCTATCGCCGCCGTGTTGTCGCTTCTACGCCGGGTCACCGAGACGCGGCGGGGAGGCGTCAGCCGGGAAAGCCAGCTGCGGCACCTCGCCGGTTGGTTCGCTGCCACACCTTCCGAGGAGGCGGCGCACGCGCTGTTCCGCGCCGTGTTCGACCTCGGCCGTCCCCGCCATCTGTCCATGGTGCACCCGGACGCCGACATCATTCCCGACTCACGGTCGTGGTGGGAGGCACCGCCCGTCGAGATCTCCCGCACGCTCGCCGAGACGGGACGTGCGCCCTCCCCCGGCGCCCCCGCCCGTGTCCAGCGGAACGACGCCGGCATCAGACGGTTACGAGAAGAGCAGCTGGCTGGTCAGCGGGCCCGAGCCTCGGCGGCGAAATCGCTCGCGTCGGGAGGAGTGCACGAACGGGTGCTCGACAACGCGGAAACCGATGTTCTTCTCAGCCTGCTCGACGCTGCGTTGACGGCTCGTGTCCCCGTGAGCGGGAAAGTCGGCGGCGCGTCCGGATCCGGTAACGGGGTGAAACTCACCCTGACTCCCCATTCGGAATCGACGGTGGTACACACGGCCCGCGGCCGGCTCCACCTCGACGGACTGCGGGTGACGGTCCAGTGAGGGCACGGGAGATACCGCCGCTCGCGCTCGACTCCTACCAGCGGGCGGCCCGCATCATTCTGTCCAATCATATGGTGACACCGACCTACCCGGATCGGATCGCGCTTCCGCTGCTCCGCCGGTGGGCCACCGAGTTACGCGATGACCTGCTCGATCTGTTCGGATATCGACTCGAGGTCACCGAAACCACCGCGCGGTTGTTCACCATTGCCGATCGACTCGACGCCGGGGCCCCGGCCAAGACCGCGACGGATCGAACGTTCGACCGTTACCGCTATGCATACCTTGCACTGGCACTGGCCGCCCTCGGGCGGGCGGGCAATCAGATCACCCTTTCCGAACTTGCAGACCACGTGGCCGCCTCCGCGGCGCAGGTCGAGGGCATCGAACTCGCCACCGAGCGGGCCGCCGACCGGGACGCCTTCGTCGACGCGGTCGGCTGGCTCGCGACCCGGGGCGCGATAGCGCTGGCCGACGGTGACGCGGGTAGCTGGGCAGCCAATCCTGATGCGGGTGAGGCGCTGTACGACATCGACCGCTCGGTGGTCATCGCCTTGTTCCGGCCGTCCCGCGCTCTCCAGCATCTCCGGTCGGTCCGTGAACTTCTTTCCGGGCGCGGAGGCGACTCCGATCCCGCCGCGTTCGACCGCGCTGTCGAAACCAAGGAAGTAGCTCGGCGCGTCCGACGCGCCCTCATCGAGCGTCCCGTCGTCTACGCGGCCGAACTCGAAGAGGACGAACAATTGCAGCTCGCCCTCCCTCGAACGGCAGCCGACGTCGAACTTCTCACCGGACTGGTCGCCGAAAGGCGGCGTGAGGGCGTCGCCCTGATCGACTCGTCGGGACGCCTGTCCGACATCCGGTTTCCGGGCACCGGCACCGTCGCGCAGGTCGCGTTGTTGTTGGCGGGCGAGCTCGCGGATCACCTGCTCGATCCCGACGGGGCCGAACCGGTGCAGCTGCCGGTGCCCGACCGACAGGCGACAGCTCTGATCGAGCAGCTGGACGGTGCCGTTCCACTGTCCGGAATCTTCGACAGCCTGGCCACAGATGCCCCCGCCAACGCGGCGACGCTGCCGGCCGCCGAACCGGTTGCGTATCCATTCGTCGAGGACAGCTGGATTCGACTGACCATGGCGTCACTGGTGGATCAATTCGGCAAGACGTTCGCTGCCGGGTGGCAGGCAGATCCCGAGGGTTTGGGACGTGCCGCAGTCGCACTGCTCGACCGCCTCAGCCTGGTCGCCGCCGTTCCCGGCGGGATTCTCGTACTACCGGCGCTGGCGCGATATCGCGGAGTCGTGGTCAACATTCGCGACCGCACCCCCGAAATCGATCTGTTCCCCCATTCCTCGAACGACAGCAAGGACACCTTCGCATGACCAGCGCGCGCTTCCGGCCCACCCGTGCCGGAATCATCAACCTCTGGGACTACCGCGACCAGGAGTTCTCCTTCGCCGACGGACGACTGGTGTTGCGGGGACCCAACGGGTCGGGCAAGACCAAGGCGCTCGAAGTCCTGTTCCCGTTCGTCCTCGACGGCCGCATCGAACCGCGGCGCCTCAATCCATTTGCGGGTGAGGAGCGGACAATGAAGTCGAACCTTCTCTACCGGGGCCAGGACAGCGCGTATTCGTATGTGTGGATGGAGTTCTGTCGAGGGCCGAAGGATGATCCCGAAGCCGTGACGGTCGGTATCGGCATGCGCGCGACGAGGTCCAACGACAAGGTCACCCGGTGGTATTTCGTCGCCGACGGTCGCGTCGGCGTCGACTTCTCCCTGCTCGGCGCAGACGATCGCCCGCTGACGAAGAAGCAGTTGGGCGAGCAGATCGGAACCGATTGTCTGACCGATCGGCCGGTGGACTATCGCGCTGCGATCGATGCACGCATGTTCGGCCTCGGCGCCGAGCGATACGACCAGTTGATCAATCTGATCCTCACCCTCCGACGTCCACAGCTTGCCAAGAACCTCGATCCCAAGGGGTTGTCCCAGGCCTTGACCGACGGTCTGCGCCCCCTCGACGAGCAACTGGTCCTCGAGGCTGCCCGTTCGTTCAGCGACATGGAAGAAGTCGGACGTGCCCTCGAAGGCCTCGCCGCGGCGGACGGGGCAACCCAACGATTCATCAGTGTGTACACCAAGTACCTGCGCCAACAGGCGCGTTCGGACGTCGACCAGCTGGCCGGGCGACTCGACGCCGTCGAGAACGGGATTGCCGCATTACGGGAGACTGCGGCCGAACAGACCCGCAGCCGGGAAGCACGCGAAGCGGCCGAGCAGGGCTTCATCGACGCCGAGCGGGCACTGGATCAGGCGACCGAAAATCTCGACGCCCTCAAGCGTTCCACCGCCTACGAGGGACGCACACAACTCGACGATCTCGCCCAAGCCGTGGCCACTCTCGAGAAGGCCACCGAGCAA
The DNA here is from genome assembly GCF_033142305.1 of Rhodococcus sp. IEGM 27. Lineage (NCBI taxonomy): Bacteria > Bacillati > Actinomycetota > Actinomycetes > Mycobacteriales > Nocardiaceae > Rhodococcus > Rhodococcus sp. IEGM 27. The sequence goes on from NZ_JAWLSG010000007.1 coordinate 255,371, forward strand.
CAGGTCGACAAGGCGGCCAAAGCGCGGGCCACGCTGTCGCAGCGCACCGAGGAAGCCGAACGGGCCGACGCCGCTGTCGCGAAACTGGTGGAGGCGCTCGCGCGCGCCGAGGACGAATTGCACGTCGCTGCCGAGGACGCCGGCATCACGTGGACCCCACTGCCCGCCGGTGCCCGCTCCGCCCAGCTGACTGCGGCGCTGCACGGGCACGCCGAGGAGCGGGACGGCGACGTGCGGGCCGTGCGGGCTGCGTTGAGCACGGTCGAGAAAGCCGCCACCGAACGAACCCGCGCCGACGCCGCAGCACGTCGCAGTCGCGAGCAACTCGAGCAGGCCAGGGCCGCGGTCCTCGAAGCCGAAGCGGCTGTCGAGCTCGCACGCAGCGAAACCGCCGTCTCCCTGCGGTCCTGGTGGGTCGAACATGCGCCGCTCTACACCTCCCTCGGAGTGCCCGCATCGCTGTTCGACGCACTCGACGCCGCGCTGCACCGAGTCGGTGACGACGACGCACCCACCTTGGCCGAAGTGCTCACCGCACATACCGCCGACGCCGTCGAGTCGCTCCAATTCCGTCGTCGGCGCGCCGAATCGGACATTACGACCCTGACCGAGCGGATCAGCGACCTGCGGGCCACCCGTGCGGAGGTTGCCGCCGAGCACGACGACGCCCCGGCGCCCTTCGCGGCCCGAACGGGGTCGCGGAAGGACTTGCCCGGCGCACCACTGTGGCGTCTCGTCCGCTTCCGCGACAACGTGGAGGCCGCAGCGGCGACCGGCGTCGAGTCCGCGCTACAGGCCGCCAACCTCCTCGACGGGTGGATCTTCGGCGGCGACGGACCGCTGCCGGACACCGAGTCCGAGCAATTTCTGCTGCCACTGCCGACGGGCGATCGCCCGGACGGTCCCACCCTGGCCGACGTCCTCGAGGTCGAGCCCGACACCGGCGTCCCCGCTGATCGCGTGCAGGCCGTCCTCGAGTCCATCGCCGTCGTGCCCGACAGCGCCTCGGTGTCCGGCACGACGGTCGCCGTCGATGGTGCGGGCGGGTATAGGCAAGGCGTACAACAGGGTTCGCATGCCAAGGGCGACGCGGAGTATATCGGCGCGACGGCACGTGCGCGCAGACGTGCGGCCCGCATCGCCGAACTCGATCGGACCATCGACGAGTCCGAGGCAGCGCTGACCGACGCCCGCACCGCAGAGGCGGAGGCCGTGGCGCTGTTCGCTCAGGTCGCCACGACCAGCCGGTCACTGCCCCGCACCGCATCGGTTCTCCGCGCACTCAAATCGGTGACCGAGAATGCGGGGATGCTCCGCTCACGCACCGAGGCGTCCGCGGCGGCGGATCGCGATCTCGATCAGGCCATCGCCGACTTGTCGGCCAAAGAGAAGCAGCTGCGCACGGCGGCCGTCACCCACCGAACTCCACACGTGGCACGCGAGATCGACTCACTGGCCGCAGCCATCCGGCACTTCGAGAAGCAGGGCGAGCTGGTGTTGCGCTGTCGGCGTGAGCATCTCAAGGAACTCGAGCACACGCGGGAAACGCACGAGCGGCTCGCGGAGGCACGTGGCAACGCGGAGGAGTTCGCCGAGGAGGCGGCCATCGCCGAAGAGAGTCTCGCAACACAGGTCCAACGGCTGGACACCCTCCGTGAGAGCCTCGGCGCCAGCGCGGAGCACATCGATGCTCAGCTCGAGGAAGCGCATGCCCGGATCGAGGCGTGCAAGCAGCGGCAGCGGGAGGCCCGCAAAGCGGACAAGGATGCGGGAGAGGCGATCGGCAAAGCCGAGGGCGCCTACGCGGCGGCAGTTGCCACCCTGCGCATCGCGCTCACCGAAACCCACAACGATGCGGCGCGCCTGGCCCCGTACGCACGACGCGACCTCCTCGAACTACTCGGCGTCGACACCGAGCACGTGTGGCCGGCGAGTCCTGCGGCCTGGATGAACGCGGATCAGCTCGTCTACCGAATTCAGAACGCGGACAACACAGCACAGGTCTTGCCCGCCGAGGTGCTCGCCCTGTACAGCGCGCTGGACTCGGCCACCGACGCGGTGCGAGTCAGCGAGGCGGCACGCAAGTCCACCCGCACCGCGCTCACCACAGCCCTGCAGGACTTCGACGCCGGCCTCGCATCCGCGGGTCAGGACTACCGCGTGCACTGGGATGCACCCGACGGGCTCACCGTGGTACAGGTCCAAGACGATCAGGGTTACTCGTCGGTGGGTGCGTTCGCGTCCCGCATCGCCGCTGCCCGGGCCGATCAGGAACTCCTCCTCACCGACTCGGAACGACGCATACTCGAGGACGCCCTCCTCACCGGACTCGCGCAGCAGATCCACGAACGTACCGTCGACGCCCGCGACCTGATCGCGCGAATGGGTTCGGAGATGCGCGAGCGGCGGATGTCTTCCGGTAACACGATCGGCGTGCACTGGGTTCTCGCCGACAACCTCGACGACAACGCCCGCGCCATCTCGAAGCTGCTCGATCGCGACGCGTCCGCGCTGAGTCCGGACGATCTCGCCGCCATGCGTGCACATTTCGCGGCCCAGATTCGCACCGCCCGGGCCGCGCACCCCGAACGCTCGTACCCCGAGATCCTCGCCTCCGCACTCGACTACCGCAGGTGGCGGGTGTTCTCCTTCACCCTCGTCGGCGGAGACGGCAGCGAAGACCGCCTCACCGTCGCCCGGCACAGTGCACTCTCCGGCGGTGAACAATCGGTGTCGCTCCACCTGCCGCTGTTCGCGGCCGCCCACGTGATGCTCGACTCCGCTGATCCACACGCACCGCGACTTCTCGCCCTGGACGAGGCCTTCGCCGGCGTCGACGACAACGGTCGGGGTGAACTCCTCGGTTTGAGCGTCCAGTTCGACCTCGACCTGTTCATGACCGGGTACGACCTCTGGATCACGTATGCCGGGGTCCCGGGGTGTGCGCACTACGACCTCGCGCACTCGACGGCGGAACACAGCGTCAGCGCCGCACTGCTGGTATGGGCAGACGGCGAACTGCTCGCCGAACACGACGGAACCGATCTGGCGCGGGCACTCGGATCACCCCTGCGTCGACGAGTGCCCTCCCCCGTCGAGGGCGGGCTCGAATTCGCCGAGGTGTGAGGTGTGACTACCTGGGGCACTCCCCACCGTGAGTACTTCTCAACCTCGGTTTGTTAAGAAGTACTCACGGGTGGAGTCGGACGCCGAGCAGTGCGTCGACCGCTGCAGCGAACTGGCGCGGGGCATCGGTGTCGGAACCGGCGTGATCGAGCGCGCGGCGGGCCCATCCGTCGAGTGCGTCGAGGGCCTTCGGGGTGTCGAGGTCGTCGGCGAGATGCTGACGCAGCCGGGCGATCGTGTCCGTGGCCGACTGCGCCGACTCGAGGGCGGCCGCGTCCTTCCACAGCTTCAGCCGGGTGTGCGCGTCGGCGAGTACCTGCTCGGTCCACGGACGGTCCTGCCGGTAGTGCCCCGACAGCAGTCCGAGCCGGATGGCGGCGGGGTCGACGCCTTCGCCCCGCAGCTTCGACACGAACACGAGGTTGCCACGGCTCTTCGACATCTTCTCACCGTCGAGACCGATCATCCCGGTGTGCACGTAGTGGCGTGCGAAGCGACGGTCGCCGGTCACGGATTCGGCATGTGCAGCCGAGTACTCGTGGTGCGGGAAGATCAGGTCACTGCCTCCGCCCTGCACGTCGAAGCCCGAGCCGATGCGATTGAGGGCGATAGCCGAACACTCGATGTGCCAGCCGGGACGACCCTGCCCGAACGTTGCCGGCCACGACGGTTCGCCGGGGCGGGCGGCACGCCACACCAGGGCGTCGAGGGGGTCTTCCTTTCCAGGGCGGTCGGGGTCTCCCCCGCGCTCGGCGAAGAACTTCTCCATCGTCTCGCGGTCGTATCCGGACTCGTAGCCGAACTGCTCGGTGGCACCGGTGCGGAAGTACACATCGGGAAATTCGGCGTCGTCGACGATGTACGCGGCACCGGAGGCGAGGAATTTCTCGACGAGTTCGACCACTTCGTTGACGGATTCGACCGCGCCGATGTAGTCGCGGGGCGGGATGACCCGTAGGGCCTCCATGTCCTCGCGGAAGAGCGCCGTCTCCCGCATGCCGAGGACGACCCAGTCTTCGCCGTCACGGGCGGCGCGCTCGAACAGCGGGTCGTCGACATCGGTGACGTTCTGGACGTAATGCACCTCGTGGCCTGCGTCACGCCACAGCCGGTTGACCAGATCGAATGTCAGGTAGGTGGCGGCGTGGCCGAGGTGGGTGGCGTCGTAGGGGGTGATACCGCACACATACATGGTCGCCGTGCGCCCCGGGGTGACCGGTCGAACCTGCCGGTCAGCGGTATCGAACAACCGCAGAGGGGGACCCTGGCCAGGGACGGACGGGACAGCGGTATCGGACCAAGACTGCATGCATGCGAGCCTAGTGGACCGGCGTCACCGCCCTCGAGGGAGCCGCCGCCCGTCGCCGGGCAACCCGGATTCCTGGGTCGTGCACGCACGTCTCAGAATGCGGGCCACGGGATCGGCCGGTGCCCGTTGGGACGGGGCATCACGGGGGCGTCGAGCAGGTCGACCGCCCGTTCGTAGAGGGCCGCGACCTCGGCGGAGGTGATGTGCTCCGCGAGCCGCGCACCGAAGTCGCCCTCGAGCGCGGGAATCAGTTCGGCGATGTCGACCACCAGGGCACCCGGCACCTGCGTCCCCGCCCACCCCCACAGCACGGTCCGTAATTTGTTCTCCCTGTGCAGGCAGATGCCGTGGTCGACTCCGTACACGGAACCGTCGAGTCCTTCGAGCGCATGCCCACCCTTGCGGTCGGCGTTGTTGATGAGTACGTCGAGGACCGCCATACGCTGCAGCCTGGGGTCGTCGGCGTGGATGAGGGCCACCGGCTCGCCATCCATGTCGCTGGCGCGAAGAATTTCGAACCAACCGTCCGGCACTGCGCCGGGCGCGCAGATGTCGACCAGATCAAGTCCGGGCCGGTCGTCTCCGTGGCGGTCGGCCGTGTCCACCCATTGCTGCACCATCCCCCGTCCGAATGGACCGTCCCGAAGAAGAGTGCGCGGAATCACACCCCATCCGAGCTGTTCGGACACCAGATACGACGCGTACTCCCTGCCGGCGAGGGTTCCGTCGGGGAAGTCCCACAGCGGCCGCTCCCCGCGAATCGGTTTGTACACACACCGGACCGCGGTCTCACCGATTACCGCATCACAGACCAATGTCGCGTTACTGGCGTGGGTGATCTGGCCGATGAGGGTCAGTTCGCCGAACTCCAGAGGATCCGACTCCTCGGCGGGCAACTGTCAGTCCTCCTCGTCCGTTTCCGGGGTGAGGCCGAAGCTGTGGCCGCGGCGGTATCCGTTGGTGCGGATACAGATGTGACCCTCCGGCGCCAGCGGCTCCCCGCACAGCGGGCACGGCGCCCGGCCGGCGGCGATGACTCGTTCGGAACGCAGCGAGAAGTCCCTGGCCTGCAACGGGGTGAGAAAGACCCGTACGGCATCCGGGCCGTCCTCGGAGTCGTCGAGAACGACGGACTCGTCGAACTCGGTCTCGGTGACGGCCAGCAGCTCCACGACGACGGCTCCGGCGTCCGCGTCCCACCCCAGCCCCATGGTTCCGACCCGGAATTCGGCGTCGATGGGGGTGACGAGCGGGCTCGCGTCGTCGAGTTCGGCGCCCTGCGGTGGTACTTCCGTACCAAACCGGCGGTGTACTTCCTCGAGCAGGAGTCCCATCCGATCCGCGAGTACCTGAACCTGCTGCTTCTCCAACAACACGCTGACGACACGTGTCTCGTGAACCGCCTGGAGATAGAACGTCCTGTCGCCGGGCTCACCCACCGTTCCCGCAATGAACCGGTCAGGAGTGCGGAATACGTGAATTGCGCGTGACATTGCACCTCCTTCAGCTGGAGCCGGGCCCTTCTGCGGCGCTGCCCACTCGTTGATCCGTCTGGGACTCTTCCTAGCAGCGTGCCCCGTTCATTATCCGTCAATCGTTACAGGCGAACCTCCCCGCCGGGGACCGACCCCGAAACTTCGGCGGCGGCACCGTCCCCCGACGCCGGTGGAGTGTTGACCGCCGACAGGTCGTGGCCGGTGTCGTTCATCTTGAGCACGTACGGCCGGGTGGAGGTGTAGCGGACGACGCTGATCGACGCGGGTTCGGCGACGATCCGCTGGAAGCCGTCGAGATGGGAGCCGAGCGCATCCGCGAGCACCGCCTTGATCACGTCACCGTGCGAGCATGCCACCCACACCACGTCCCGGCCGTGCCGTTCCGCGAGCCGGGCATCGTGCTCACGGATGGCTGCGACTGCCCGTGCCTGCACCTGGGCGAGGCCCTCGCCGCCCGGGAACACCGCGGCGGACGCATGTTGCTGGACGACCTTCCACAGCGGCTCCTCCAGGAGGGCCTTCAGTTCACGGCCGGTCCAGTCGCCGTAGTCGACCTCGACGAGCCGGTGTTCGACCACCGGGGTGAGTCCCCGCGCCCGCGCGAGTGGCTGCACCGTCTGCTCACACCGCAACAACGGTGAGTGCACGATTTCCTCGATCACGACGTCCGCGAGCCTGGCGACAACCGCCTCTGCCTGTTCCCGGCCGTGGTCGTCGAGTTCGACTCCCGGCGACCGGCCGGCGAGCGTGCGTGCGGTGTTGGAGGTCGACCGCCCATGGCGCAGCAGGACAACAGTCATTGGCCCAGCCTAGTGTCGTGCACCCGCCGTCCGCCCGATCTCAGGTTGCCGACACGACACCGGTTGCCAGGAGTGACAGCATCACGACGCCGAGGATGATCCGGTAGCCGACGAACCAGTACATCGAGTGGTCGACGACGAAGCGGAGCAACCACGCGATCGAGGCGTACCCGATGGCGAAGGCGATCAGCGTCGCGACGAGCAACTGGGCACCGCTCGCGTTGAGGCCCTCCCCCGCGGGCTCGAAGGCGTCGGGGAGGCTGAACAGACCCGACGCGACCACGGCCGGAATGGCGAGCAGGAACGAATAGCGCGCCGCGGCTTCTCGGGTCAGTCCGAGGAACAGGCCCGCGCTGATCGTGCCGCCGGACCGCGAGACGCCGGGGATCAACGCGAGTGCCTGGGCCGAACCCATGATGATGCCGTCCTTGGCGCGAAGGTCCTCGACCGGACGGACCTTGCGTCCGTAGTACTCCGCCGCTGCGATGACGAGCGCGAAGACGATCAACATGGTGGCGATCAGCCAGAGATTACGTGCGCCGGTGCGGATCTGATCCTTGAAGAGGAAGCCGAGAATTCCGACCGGAAGGGTGCCGAGGATCACGTACCAGCCCATCCGGTAATCGAGGTCACCTCGATGCTCGGGATGCAGCAATCCGCGAAACCACGCGACGACGATCCGGCCGATGTCTCGTGCGAAGTAGATGAGAACGGCCGCCTCGGTGCCGAGCTGGGTGACGGCGGTGAAGGAGGCGCCTGCGTCGTCACCGAAGAAGACCTCGGACACGATCCGCAGATGGCCGGACGAGGAGATGGGCAGAAACTCCGTCAACCCCTGGACGACTCCGAGGACGATCGCCTGGAGCCACGACATCGCCTCCCCCATCACTCACCCGTCCCGAGGTGGAGCACACCGGCCCGCGAGGCCTCGAATCTGCTGTCAGGACGCCAATTTCCCATGTCGCGTTCGTCATTCACCGGCGCCACGGTACCGGGAGGCCCCGGTCGCAGCAGAATCCGGCGTGGCAGGACGGCCGGTTCCACGCGACACCACTACTCTGCTCCTGTGGTGGCCCGTCCCGGGTGGCAGTCGCCGTCCGGGGAAACAGCACGAGACGCAGGCGGTTATGGAACAGAGATCGGTCGGAGCAAGTGGTCTGCGGGTGTCACGCCTCGGCCTGGGCACACTCACCTGGGGACGCGACACCGACGGCGACGAAGCCGCCGCGCAGATCGCGGCCTTCGTCGATGCCGGCGGCACCCTCGTAGACACCTCGCCCGCCTACGGTGACGGTGCAGCGCAGCGCATTCTGGCGGAACTGCTCGACGACGTGGTACCCCGAACCGAACTCGTCCTGAGTTCGAGTGCCGGCATCAACCCGCACGGCCCCTTGCGGGTCGACTGCTCGCGCCGAGGGCTGCTCGCTCAACTCGATGCCACCCTCCGCGAACTCGGAACCGACTACCTCGACATGTGGCAGGTCGCCACCTGGGATCCGTTCACCCCGGTCGACGAGGTGGCCGCGACACTGGATTTCGCGGTTTCGAGTGGCCGCGTCCGTTATGTCGGCGCCCGCGGCTACCTCGGGTGGCAGCTGGCCACCGCTGCGGGAGCCTCTCGCGGTACCACCCTCGTCGCCACGCAGGTGGAGTACTCCCTGCTCGCGCGCGGGGTCGAAGAGGAACTCCTCCCTGCCGCCGCACATCACGGGATCGGGGTGTTCGCGGCGGTGCCCCTTGCGGGCGGCGTCCTGACCGGTAAATACCGGAACGGGATTCCCGTCGACTCCCGCGGGGCCGACGACGCGCACTCCCAGGACGTGCAGAACTACCTCACCGACTCCTCGGTCGGTGTCGTCGATGCCGTTGTCACCGCCGCGGACGGGCTCGGGACCTCACCGCTGGCGGTCGCGCTCGCGTGGGCACGGGACCGTCCCGGTGTCGCGAGCGCGGTGGTCGGCGCCCGGGACATCGCCCAGCTGACCGGTGTCCTCGTCGCCGAGGAACTCGAATTGCCGCCCGCCATCTCGGCGGCCCTCGACGACGTCAGCGCCTGAGGGGCCCGTGGGACGCCCTCCGTGCGAATGCCGCGACAAAGCAGGCCAGGCTAACCTGGTGCTCAACGGTCGACGTCGTAGATGCAGGAGAGCTCATGACCACGCTGAACGAGGCCGACGCGGCCGATCGCCGAGCGGTCGGTTTCGCCGAGCGCATCAAGGACGGCACGGACGCCGCTCACCGCGAGACCGAACAGTCCCGGTTCGTCGGAGCGTTACTCGCCGGAGAGTTGAGTTCGGACGGCTACGCCGAACTGCTTGCCCAGACCTATCTCGTCTACCGCGAATTGGAAGAGGCCGGACGCACCCACACGGATGATCCGGTGGCCTCACCGTTTCTGTCCGAGAAGCTGATACGCGTGCCGGCCCTGGAAGCGGATTTGGCCTACCTGCGCGGTTCGTCGTGGCGCGACACCGTGTCCCCGCTCGCCGCCACCACCCGGTACCTCGAGCGGCTGCGTGAGGTGGCGTACGACTGGCCCGCCGGTTTCGTTGCGCACCATTACATTCGGTACATGGGCGATCTGTCCGGTGGCCAGATCATTCGCCGGATGCTCGAACGAGCATATGGATACACCGAGAACGGCCTGCGGTTCTACATCTTCGACGAGATCCCGAAACCGAAACTGTTCAAGGATGCGTACCGCGCGAAACTCGACGCCGCCCCGTTGTCCGCGGCCGATCAGCAACGGGTGATCGACGAGGTGAACCTCGCGTATCGACTCAACGGTGACCTGTTCGCCGATCTCGAAGCCGACATCGACAACTACCTCGCGCGGTGAGGCCCGTGGTCCGCACGCGCACTCCCCGATCAGTTCTCGCAGTACTGGCAGTGGTGCTCGTCGCCACCGTCGGCGCTTCCGCGTGCACATCCGCAACCGGTGACGGTGGGACGGTCCCACACGGCGCGCACACCGCGGTGCTGGACGATCTCGATCCGCAACCTGTCGCGTCGACGGCCGCACCGGTGCTGCCCACTACGGTCCGCAGCTTCGACGGCGTGGACGTCACGATCGACGACGTGAGCCGTATCGTGACCGCCGACCGCTACGGCACCCTGACAGAAACGGTCTTCGCTCTCGGACTCGGGGACAACGTGGTCGGCCGCGACATCGCAGCCGAGTTCCCCGCCGCCGCCGATGTGCCGGTGGTGACGCCGGGCGGCCAGTCACTCAGCGCCGAGGCAGTACTCGACCTTGCGCCGACGGTCATTCTCACCGACACCAGCATCGGACCTAAAGGCGTTCAGGATCAATTGCGCGCGGCGGGCGTTCCGGTGGTCTACTTCGACCCGACGCGCACCCTCGCCGGCGTGTCCCCGCAGATCATCGCGGTGGCGAACGCGCTCGGTGTGCCCGAGCGCGGAGCCGAACTCGCTGCCCGCACCGACGACGAGATCGCAGCGGCCCGCAGCCGGGCGCCCGACGGTGAGAATCCGGTGAAGATCGCCTTCCTCTATCTGCGCGGCACCGCGATCACCATGATCGGCGGGCGGGGATCCGGGGCCGACTCGTTGATCGAGGCCCTCGGAGCCGTCGACGCAGGCACGGCCTCCGGAATCACCCAGCAGTTCGCGCCCATCACCAGCGAGGCCCTCATCGCCGCGGCACCCGATGTGATCCTGATGATGACGGGTGGCCTCGAATCGATCGGGGGGATCGACGGACTCGCGAAGATTCCCGGTGTCGCGCAGACCCCGGCAGGAAAGAACCAGCGTGTCGTCGACATGCAGGACGGGGTGCTTCTCAGCTTCGGACCCAACACCGGTCGTGTGCTGGACGCCTTGGCGGACGCCGTCTATCAGCCGGCCGATCGATGAGCCTCGGCACCGTCACACCAGCTCAGGCTTCTTCTCGAACACGCACCGGCATCGTGCTGGCCGGGTTGCTGATCGCGCTCGCGGTCGCCGCAGTGTTCTCCGCGTGCATCGGCCAGGTGCCCACCGGACCGAGCGAGGTGCTCGGCAGCATCGCGCACCGCGTAGGACTCGACCTGGGCCCCCTCCCCGCACATCCCAGCGGTGAGGTCACGCTGTGGGAGGTCCGCTTCCCCCGGGTCGTCCTCGCGATCCTCGTCGGCGCGGCCCTCGGCTGCGCCGGTGCTCTCCTGCAGGGCGTCTTCGCCAACCCTCTGGCCGAGCCGGGCGTCATCGGGGTCTCCGCCGGGGCAGCCGTCGGTGCCAGTGCCGCCATCGTCGTCGGCGGGGCGTTCGCGGCCGGGTGGACCGTGGCCGCGTCCGCGTTCATCGCCGGACTCATCACGACCGTCGCCGTGTACGTCCTCGCCCGCCACGACGGCCGCACCGAGGTGGTCACCCTCGTACTCACCGGCGTCGCGGTCAATGCCTTCGCGGGCGGACTGATCGCCTTCTTCACCTTCATTGCCTCGCCGGCCGCCCGTGACCAGATCGTGTTCTGGCAACTGGGAAGCCTCAACGGCGCCACGTGGAGCGCTGTCGCGGTAGTGGCGCCGATGACCGTCGCCGGTATCGCCGCGACCATGGCGATCGCGGCAAAACTCGACCTTCTCTCGCTCGGTGAGAGCGCAGCGCGACATCTGGGACTCGACGTCGAGCGTTTGCGCCTGATCGCCGTCCTCATCGTCGCGCTGCTGGTGTCGTCGAGCGTGGCCTTCACCGGGATCATTCTGTTCGTCGGCCTGGTGGTACCCCATCTCATGCGTATCGCCGTCGGTCCGGGGCACCGAGTGCTCATTCCGGCCAGCGCGTTGTGCGGGTCGCTGGTGCTCCTCCTCGCCGACCTGGGCGCGCGGTCCCTGGTGGCCAACGCGGACCTTCCCCTCGGCATGCTGACGGCGCTGGTCGGTGGACCGTTCTTCTTCTGGCTGCTCCGCCGTACCCGTGCCCGCCAGGGCGGTTGGGCATGAGCCCCAGCCATCTGCGGACGAGAATCCGGGAAGCTCTCGCGCAGAACTTCCTCCGCCGGACCGATCCGGTTCCACCGTTACCGCGCCCGGGCGCGGTAACGCTGCGCGCGGTCGACATCGACGTCCACCGCGGGGGACGACCCGTGCTGGACAAGGTCTCGGTGGACGTGCGCGTCGGGGAGGTTCTCGTCCTCGTCGGACCCAACGGCGCCGGCAAATCCACCCTCCTCGCGGCGCTGTCGGGCGATCAGAACGTGCAGTCGGGCACCGTCCACCTCGACGACCGGGACGTCGACACGTGGACGCCCCTCGAGATGGCCCAGCGCCGCGCCGTACTCCCCCAGCAGAACACGGTGGGATTCTCGTTCACCGCACGCCAGGTCATCACAATGGGCCGGTCCCCGTGGGCCAGAACGTCCCGGTCGGACGAGGACGTCACCGCAGTCGCCGAGGCGATGAGAATTTGCGATGTGGAGCCCTTCGCCGATCGACCTTTCACAGCTCTCTCCGGCGGTGAGCGTGCTCGCGTCGCGCTTGCACGAGTGCTCGCTCAGCGCACGGAGACGATTCTGCTCGACGAACCGACCGCAGCGCTCGACCTCGGTCACCAGGAGACAGTGATGCGGCTTGCACGCGACCGTGCCCGCTCCGGCACCGCTGTGGTGGTGGTGCTGCACGACCTTGCGCTCGCCGCCGCCTATGCAGACCGGATCGTCGTGCTCGAGAACGGCCGCGTCGCCGCCGACGGCCCACCCCGGGAAGTGCTGGCCCCGGAACTTCTGACCCGCGTCTACGGCCATCCCGTGGAGGTCATCGCGCACCCGGAAACCGGGACGCCCCTTGTGCTACCTCGACGTGACCGACGCTGAGGCCGTACGGGTGTCAGAGTCCGTCGATGACGGCGCCGAGGCGGCCCAGTACAGCGCGGACCGTTCTGCCGTCGTCCTGTCCGACGACAACCGAATCGGGGGCGGCTACCGCATCTCGCACCACCGCGACGATGGAGCGTTCGTCGGTCAGATCGATCTCGCGAATCGAGCGACGAGCCGTCGCGATGATGTCGTCCGGTGCCGGCACATCCGTCTCGACGTCCGCCCGGTACACCTCGACGAACAGGGTGCTCTTCCGTACCCGGAAGGCATAGGAGTTCCCCTCTGCCGTGCGACCGAAGCCGTGCGCGTGCGGGCCGACCGAGACGTCTTCGACGGTGAACGTCGGTGTTTCGGGTAGTTCCACGGTGTTCTCCTCGATGACCTCGTCCGGTTGTCGGGAACAACCGCACGTGGGGTCGATAGCCCCTACGGTATCGCCTCGCGACGCGCTGGGCACCGACCGCTTTGCCCGGTGTTTCGCGAATCAGGGATGCTTGGTGGACAGTTGTGCAGGTACGGACAGAAGAGAAACCCGAGGAGCAGCGCATGGGCAGACCTGGAGCGCGCGTCGTCGCGTCGTGCGTCGGAGCGGCATTTTTGCTGGTCACGGGCTGTTCTTCGAGCAACGACGAGGATCAAGCAGTCACGATCGCGCCGGCCAGTGCAGCTCAGTCACCCGCTCAGGCCACGACGCCTGCCGGTGTCGTCCATCCGATCGGGCAACCTATCGAGTCGGTCACAATCGACCCCGACACGCGTACCGCCGTCGTCCTGGTCGGCGACCGGAGGGAAGTTCTTCTGTTCGCCGGCGGCGACCTCCGCGCCGCACCGCGTTCGATTCGGTTGAACGAGCCCGTGACCCAGGTGTCCCTCGCCCCCGGCGGAACTGCACTGCTCGCCATGAATGGCCAGGTGGGACGGCTGAACCTCCGATCCGCCGAGCTCGACTCCGTCCCTGCGGACGGGGACGTCCGGTCGGTGGCGCAGCTGCCCGACGGACGGCTGGCCGTAGGACTCGGCAATGGCGAAATTCACATCACGGGCAGCGAGGGCGCCGAGACACAAGTGATCGACGGACTGACTTCGGTAGATGCGCTGGCCGTTGTCGGCGAGTCGCTCACCGCACTCGACCGCGGTCAAACTTCCGTCACGGAAGTCGACATTCCGAAATCCTCCCTCGGTGCCGCTCTTCGCGCCGGTGAAGGTGCGACTCAACTCACCACCGATCACTTCGGCCGCATTCTGGTGACCGATACGGCCGGTGACGAGTTGTTGGCGTACACGACGGACACTCTGATGCTGCGCCAGCGGTTTCCGGCGGGAGATGCGCCCTACGGCGTCGCTTACGACGACGAGACCAACCGGGCATGGGTCACGTCGACCGGTACGAACGAGGTGGTCGCGTACGACCTCGCCAGCGGTGTCGGGGTGGAAACCGCACGCTATCCCACGGTCCGCCAGCCCAACTCGATCGCGGTGGACACCGTCAGCGGTGATCTACTCATCGGTTCCGGCACGGGTGACGGGTTGCAGCAGATACCGACGAGGAGCTCATAGATGTCGTCGCATTCACGCCGTCTCCCCTCCGGCTGGGAAATCGAGTCCGAAGACTTCGAGTACGTGCCACTGCGGTTGCCACCGGACGTCACCCGCGTCAGTGCGTCGATGAGACTCGCCATACAGGCGGAGTTCGGTGGCTGGGAGCTCTCGCGCGTGCGGCTGTACTCCGACGGCAGCCGGCGCGTGCTGCTCAAACGACGAAAGACCACCCACCATGTTCCCGACCCGGCTATCTAGGGAGATCCCGTTGTATCACCTGCTCCTGCGGCTGATGTTCCTCGTTCCCCCGGAGCGCATTCATCATCTGGCCTTCACGGCGATGCGCCTGGCTACAGGCGTCACCCCGCTGCGCCAGCTGGTCGGCAAGGTCCTCGTGGTCAATGATCCGGTGCTGAAGAACACCGTGTTCGGACTGGACTTCCCCGCCCCGCTGGGACTGGCCGCCGGCTTCGACAAAGACGCCACCGGTGTGGACGCGTGGGGTCCCCTCGGATTCGGTTTCGCCGAGGTGGGAACCGTGACGGCGCAGGCTCAGCCCGGCAACCCAGCTCCCCGCTTGTTCCGGCTGCCCGCCGACCGCGCCCTGATCAACCGAATGGGGTTCAACAACCACGGCGCAGGCAATGCCGCGAACCATCTCCGGCAGCGACGCGCGAGTGTTCCGATCGGGGCGAACATCGGCAAGACCAAGATCGTCGACGCGGCTGAAGCGCCCGCCGACTACACAGCAAGTGCGCGGCTTCTCGGGCCCCTTGCCGATTTCTTGGTAGTCAACGTCAGTTCACCCAACACACCGGGATTACGCGACCTGCAAGCTGTCGAGTCGCTGCGGCCGTTGCTTCGCGCAGTTCAGGAGACCGTCAACGTTCCTGTCCTGGTGAAGATCGCCCCCGACCTGTCGGACGATGACGTCGACGCCGTCGCTGATCTCGCGGTCGAGTTGGGCCTCGCCGGGATCGTCGCCACCAACACCACCATCCGGCGCGACGGCCTGCGGACGCCGAAAGCCGAGGTCACCGCGATCGGGGCGGGTGGGCTGTCGGGCGCACCGGTCGCGGAACGGTCCCTCGAAGTTCTGCGCCGCTTGCACGCGCGGGTCGGCGATCGGCTGGTGCTGATCTCAGTGGGCGGGATCGAGACCACGGAGCAGGCCTGGGAACGCATCCTGGCCGGGGCCTCGCTGGTCCAGGGATATACGGGTTTCATCTACGGCGGACCGTTCTGGGCGCGCCGTATCCACAAGGGGTTGGCGCGCAAGGTCCGCGACGCCGGCTTCGACAGCATCGCGGACGCGGTGGGCGCGGGAGTCGTCCGCTGATACGGGTGCCTCAACGACCGGTGGCCGGCGACTTCCGCGAGAAGTCGCCGGCCACCGGTTTCCGACCTGCTGCTTGTCTGACCTACTGCTCGTAGGTGCCGGTGATTTTCGCCCGGGCGATGGCGTGCGAGAACAGGTTGAATCCGAGAAATGCCGGAGTGGAATCCTCGCTCACGCCGTCGAGGGTGTCGACGTCCAGAGCGTGGACGGCGACGATGTAGCGGTGCGGGCCATGCCCCTCGGGCGGGGCGGCCCCGATGAAGCGGCGCTGTCCGGCGTCGTTCCGCAGCTGGATCGCGCCATTCGGGAGCCCGGTACCGTCGTCGTCACCGGCACCGTTCACCAACGACGTGCAGTCCGCCGGGATGTTCGCCACCACCCAGTGCCAGAAACCTGACGCGGTCGGCGCATCCGGGTCGAACACCGTGACCGCGAAACTCTTCGTCTCGGGCGGAAATCCCGACCACGACAGCTGTGGCGAGTTGTCGAAGCCGCCGGCTCCCATGATTCCACTGACCTGATCCTTCTTCAGCGGCTGCCCGTCGGTGACGTCGGCGGAGGTCAGCTCGAAACTCGGCAGGTCGGGAAGTGCTTCGTACGGGTCGTAGGACATGCGGTTCCTCTCTTGTCGCGAATGGGCGATGGATCAGCTGTGGAGCAGAAAGTGCTCCAGCACACGCGTTCCGAACAGTAGTGCGTCGACCGGTACCCGTTCGTCGACGCCGTGGAACAGGGCACTGAAGTCGAGGTCGGGGGGCAGCTGCAGCGGCGCGAAGCCGAAGCATCGGATGCCCAGCTTGGCGAATGCCTTGGCGTCCGTGCCGCCGGACAGCATGTACGGCACGGTCCGCGCACCGGGATCGTGCGCGAGGATCGCCTCGTTCATGGCGTCCACCAGGTGACCGTCGAACGTCGTCTCGTAGGAGTCGAGGTTGGTGATCCACTCCCGCTGCACGTCGGGCCCGATCAGCTCGTCGACGGTGGCCTCGAACTCGGCCTGCCGACCGGGCAGGATGCGGCAGTCGACCACGGCCTCCGCGGTCTGCGGGATGACGTTGGCCTTGTAGCCGGCGGACAGCATGGTGGGGTTCGCGGTGTCCCGCAGCGTGGCGCCGATGATATTGGCGATACTGCCCAGTTTCGCCAGGGTGCCGTCGAGGTCGGGCGACGTCGCATCGAAATCGAGGCCCGTTTCCTCGCCTGCAGCGGCGAGGAATTCGGCGACCGAATCGGAAATGACCAGCGGAAAGGTGTGCGCACCCAGGCGGGCGACTGCCTGCGCGAGAATGGTGACGGCATTGTCGGTGTGCAGGAACGAGCCGTGCCCGGCCCTGCCCTTAGCCGTCAGACGCATCCAGCCGAGACCCTTTTCCGCGGTCTCCACCAGATACAGCCGCCGCTCGGTGCCGTCCGGGCGCGGAACGGTGAGTGAGAACCCACCGACCTCGCCGACGGCTTCGGTGACACCTTCGAACAGGTCGGGACGATTCTGTACGAGCCACTGGCACCCGTATCTGCCCCCGGCCTCCTCGTCGGCGACGAACGCGAACACGAGATCCCTCGGCGGAACGATTCCCTCGGCCTTGAACTGGCGGGCCACCGCCAGGATCATGCCGACCATATCTTTCATGTCGACGGCGCCGCGGCCCCACACGTAGCCGTCCTCGACGGCGCCGGCGAACGGGTGGACGCGCCAATCGGCGGGCTCGGCGGGCACGACGTCGAGGTGACCGTGCAACATCAGCGCACCGCGGGTGGGGTCCGACCCCTTCAGCCTTGCGAAGACGTTCCCGCGTCCCGGCGCCCCCGATTCGACGTATTCCGTCTCGTATCCCACTTCCTCGAGCTGAGCGGCGACCCACTCAGCACACTCACGCTCACCCTTGGTCGTGGCGAGTTCCCCGGTGTTGGACGTGTCGAAGCGGATCAGTGAGCTGACGAGCTCGACGACCTCGGCTTCGGCGCGACCCCGGCCTGGCGTTTCCTGTGTAGTCGGCACTTCACTTTCCTACCACCGCGCCACCGGAAACGCTCAGGTGAAAGGGGCGATTTGGGCCGTGGCGCTTCATCAGATAGTCTTTCCCAGCGCCCAGGAAATGGGTGCGAGTCCGAGTGGCGGAATGGCAGACGCGCTAGCTTGAGGTGCTAGTGTCCTATTAACGGACGTGGGGGTTCAAGTCCCCCCTCGGACACTCTGAGTTGAGACAGACGAAAAGGCCCCGGTTCATCGAACCGGGGCCTTCTTCGTGAGAGGGCGAAGTTCGATGGGTGAAACAGCGACGGCAATCGATCCGGCAGATCTGGAGATCTGTTTGCGGGTTCTCGATCAGGCCGCAAGTCTGGACGAATCCGACCCTGATTCGGTCACCGTGCAGCGCGCCGTGGGCCATCTCTTCAAGAAGTTGAAGAAGCGGCGCCGACTCGCCGCCCGGGATGCCGTCGCCGAGGCGGACCGCCGGGTGGTCGCTTCCACGGCGACCGGGTCGCCTGATCGGATAGACGACGAGACCGCCGGCATTCCGCTCACGTCGAACGCCGACGGCGCCACCGCGGGCACGCTGATCCGTCCCCGCCCCTGTTACATCTGCAAACAGCGGTACACGCGGGTCGACGCGTTCTATCACCAACTGTGCCCCGACTGCGCCGGGAAGAGCCGCGCGAAGAGGGACGCACGCACCGACCTCACGGGACGCCGGGCGCTCCTCACCGGTGGTCGCGCCAAGATCGGGATGTACATTGCGCTGCGCTTGCTCCGCGACGGCGCGCACACCACGATCACCACACGGTTCCCCAACGACGCGATCCGACGGTTCAAGGCGATGGAGGACAGCGCCGACTGGATCCACCGTCTGCGGGTGGTGGGTATCGACCTCCGCGATCCCGCGCAGGTGGTCGCTCTCGCCGATTCCGTTGCCGCCCAGGGCCCCCTCGACATTCTCATCAATAATGCCGCCCAGACGGTGCGGCGCTCCCCCGGCGCCTACAGCGCACTGGCGGACGCGGAATCGGGCGCCTTGCCCGCCGGTGTTCTTCCCGACGTCCTGACCTTCGGAAAGACCAGCGACGCGCACCCGGCGGCTTTGGCCGGCTCCCTGTCCGACGTGTCGGCCATGGCCGGTGCAGCGATGGCACCGGAATCCGTCAGCTCCCTCGCACTCGTCGCCAAATCCGCCTCCCCCGATCGCATCGCGCAGGGTCTCGCCATCGACGCCGGGGGTCTCCTGCCCGATCTCGCGCACACGAACAGCTGGGTCCAGACCGTCGAGGAGGTCGACCCGATCGAGCTGCTCGAAGTGCAATTGTGCAATTCGGTAGCGCCGTTCATCCTGGTATCCCGGCTGCGACCCGCGATGGCGGCGGCCGCCGCCCGGCGCAAGTACGTGGTGAACGTCTCGGCGATGGAAGGTCAATTCAGCCGGGCATACAAGGGACCGGGGCATCCGCACACCAATATGGCGAAGGCAGCGCTGAACATGCTGACGCGGACCAGTTCCAAGGAAATGCTCGACGACGGCATCCTCATGACGGCGGTCGACACCGGCTGGATCACCGACGAGCGACCGCACTACACGAAGATGCGGCTGGCCGACGAGGGTTTCCACGCCCCCCTGGACCTCGTCGACGGCGCGGCGCGGGTGTACGACCCGATCGTGCAGGGTGAGCAGGGCGTCGACCTGCACGGCTGCTTCCTGAAGGATTACGAACCCTCCCCCTGGTGACCGAGCACCCCATCCGGCGCGCCAGAGAGCATCAACACAGCCGAAGGACACTGGTACACGGGGATAATGGGGTTCGAAACGAATCCTGAACTGGAGGCACCACACATGGCGATCGCCGTTGTCCACCGAGACAGCCCCGAGGGCCGGGCGGCGATCGTCCACGCCGCCCGTGAGGCCGTGCATCGACACGAACAGCTCGTGGTTCTCTCCGTCGTCGACGAGGTTGCGGATGCGGACGCCGAATCGGATCGTTCCGCTCTGTGCGCCGAAGTCCAGGCCACGCTCGAGGGCAACGGTGTCGGCGAGGCCTCGTGGGAGTTGCGCACCGAGGCGGGCGATGGCGACCAGGTCAGTGCGCTGCACACCTTGGTGGACCGTAGTGGTGCCGACCTCCTCGTCGTAGGTACCCGACGCATGTCACCGATCGGCAAGTTCCTTCTCGAACGCTGGCTGCAACGGCTCCTCCTCGAGGTCGACATCCCGGTTCTCGTCGTCAAGGAAGAACTGCACGGTTCCGCCTGAACGTTCTTCCGGCGGCCGGGCCGGCGCCGCGCCTAGGATGACAGAGCGGGTCCCGGAACCAGGAGTACACCGATGGGGAGTGCAGCTTTCTACAGGGTGGTTGCCGACGCGACGGTCGTCGTGCACCTGGCCTTCATCCTGTATGTCGCCGCCGGAGGCTTCCTCGCCTGGCGGCTGCCGCGCACGATCGGCCTCCACGTCGCGGCCGTTGCCTGGGGTTTCACCGGACTGCTCGTAGGTATCGACTGCCCACTCACGCATCTCGAGAGCTGGGCCCGAGTGCAGGCCGGACAGGCTCCACTGCCGTCCTCCGGTTTCATCGACCACTACTTGACCGGAGTTCTGTACCCCGAGTCGGCTGCCGGCGTGATCCAGGTGTCGGTAGCCCTCGGCGTCGTCCTCTCCTGGGCCGGGTACGGCATTCTCCGTCTCCGGGCCCGCAGCACATTCGCGCACACCGCTTCCGGTCACGCTGGTTCGTAGCCCACGGAGCGGCTGGACGAGCTTGTAGTGTCGAGCCATGACAGACAGCGCACGTGAACTGGATCTGGTCGTCTACGGGGCTTCCGGCTTCGTCGGCAAACTTCTCGCCGACTATCTCGCCCGCACAGCGCCCGAAGACGTGCGAATCGGCCTTGCCGGACGCTCACAGGCCAAGCTCGAATCGGTGCGATCGTCGCTCGGCCCCCGCGCGGCACAGTGGCCGATCATCGTCGCGAACTCGGACGATCAGGCGTCGCTCGCCGCCTTGGCCGCCGGCACCAGAGTGGTCGCGACGACGGTGGGTCCCTACGCCAAGTACGGGCACGGCCTCGTCGCGGCATGCGCCGAGGCCGGCACCGACTACGTCGACCTCACGGGTGAGGTGCTGTTCGCCCGTGACAGCATCGACGCCAACCACGACAAAGCCCGGGAGACCGGCGCACGAATCGTGCACTCCTGTGGTTTCGACTCCATTCCGTCCGACATCGGAGTGCATGTACTCCACGAAGCCGTGCAGGCCGACGGGGCCGGCGAACTCACCGACACCACCTTGGTCGTCACCTCGCTCCGAGGCGGCGTGAGTGGAGGGACCATCGACTCCCTTCGGACCCAGGTCGACGTGTCGAAGAAGGATTCGGCGCTGCGCCGGCTCGCGGCGTCGCCCTATTCGCTCAGCCCGGACCGGTCTCAGGAACCCGATCTCGGGAAACAGTCCGATGTCAGCGTGGTCAACGGTAAGGACATCGCCCCCGAACTCGAGGGCTGGAAGGCGCCGTTCGTGATGGCGTCCTACAACACCCGCGTGGTGCGGCGCGGCAACGCCCTCCGGAAATGGGCGTACGGGCGCGATTTCAAGTATCGCGAGGTCATGAGCGTCGGCCAGTCTCCGGTCTCGCCTCTGATCGCCGGTGCCGTCGCCGTCGGTCTGGGCGGCTTGGTACTCGGCCTCAGCGTCCCGCCCACCCGCTACCTCCTCGACCGGGTTCTTCCCGCACCCGGCGAAGGTCCGAGCGAAGATGCGCAACGCAAAGGCCACTTCACGATCGACATCTATACGACCACCACGACGGGTGCCCGGTACACCGCTCGGGTGAAGGCCCAAGGCGATCCGGGGTACCGCGCCACCGCGGTCATGCTGGGTGAAGCCGCGCTCGGCCTCGTTCTCGGCGGCGATGCGCTCCCCGCCGCGGCCGGTGTCCTCACTCCGGCGACGGCGCTCGGTGACGTCCTGGTCAACCGCCTCCGCGACGCGGGTCTGGAAATCTCGGCACGCAAGTTGTGACGGTCCGGGCGGGTCGACGTGACAGGCGTCGAACCGCCCCGCTAATCTCGAACGACGTGCGCGGGTAGTCCGCGCCTCCTCTCACGGCATACGGAGTGTCCATGAACGGCTCGAGCGCGATGGCAGGCCCCGCGGCCGTGCTCGCTCTCATGCCGTTCTGGCCGTCGCGCCGGGGTCATGCTTTCGATCAGGGATGTTGCTGACCGGCCTTCGGGCCGGTCTTTCGCTGCCCTGACGTTCGCTTCCCCCGCTCGGAGTCCCGATGTTCAAGCTCTTGATCTTCACGCTGGTCGGCGTGGGTGCCCAACTGGTAGACGGAGCGCTCGGGATGGCTTTCGGTGTGACGGCCACGACCCTGCTCGTCGTCAGTGGGGTCGGGCCGGCGCAGGCGAGCGCTGCCGTCCATTTCGCGGAAGTCGGCACGACCCTCGCTTCGGGTGCAGCGCATTGGCGATTCCGCAACATCGACTGGTCGCTCGTCCTGCGACTCGGCGTGCCCGGCGCTATCGGGTCCTTTTTCGGCGCCGTCGTCCTGTCCCGCTTGTCGACCGCAGCGGCGCTTCCGGTGACAGCCACCATTCTGCTGGCCATCGGAATCTATGTGCTGCTCCGGTTCTCGATCCGGCCGCCGGCAGTCGACGGCGCCCGAACGTCCCCTCATACGGCCGCTTTTCTTTCGCCGCTGGGTTTGTTCGGTGGATTCATCGACGCGAGTGGTGGCGGTGGCTGGGGTCCGATCACGTCGAGCACCCTGCTCTCCCGCGGCAAAACTGCACCGCGGACCGTCATCGGGTCTGTCAGTGCCTCGGAGTTCCTGGTGTCCGGTGCGGCCAGTGTCGGCTTCATCTTCGGCCTCGGTAGCGCCTTCTTCGACAACCTGCTGATCATCGCCGGATTGGCACTGGGCGGAGTCCTCGCTGCACCCCTGGCGGCGTGGCTGGTGAGTCGAGTCCCGGCGACTCTGCTCGGGACCGGTGTCGGGGGGATCATCGTGATCACCAACGCACAGAAGCTCTTTTCGACGTTCGACGTGAGCGGAGCGCTGTCGGCATTCGGCTATGTCGTGCTCGTCGGGTTGTGGGCGGGACTGCTGGTGGTCGCATGGCGCCGCTCGCGCCTCAGCGCAGCGGAGGCCGCGGGCGACTTGCAGCGTTTCGGCACCGGCCACGAGCTGTCCGCACTGCCGGAAACCCCGGTGTTCGAGCCTTCCACCGGCGGGAAGGTCTGAACGCATCCGGAAGGCCGGACGTCGTCGGCCCCACGCCTTTACTCCCAGGTAACATTGGTCGCGATTCATGGCACCCGTCCGGTGCTCCGATAGCGGAAGAGTGAGGCTATTCATGACTGAGCGTGTTCAGGTCGGCGGTCTTCAGGTCGCCAAGGTTCTCTACGACTTCGTCGGGAATGAAGCTCTTCCCGGAACCGGAGTCGATGTCGACGCCTTCTGGGCCGGCGCCGACAAGGTTGTTCACGACCTCGCCCCGAAGAACCGGGACCTCCTCGCGAAGCGTGACGAACTGCAGTCCCGCGTCGACGGGTGGCACCGTGACCGCGCCGGCAAGCCCATCGACGCGGCGGAGTACAAGGAATTCCTCGAGGAGATCGGCTACCTGGTTCCCGCTCCGGAACCGTTCGAGGTCTCGACCGCGAACGTCGACACCGAGATCACGTCGACGGCCGGCCCACAGCTGGTCGTGCCCATTCTGAACGCACGGTTCGCCCTCAACGCCTCGAACGCGCGGTGGGGATCGCTGTACGACGCCCTCTACGGCACCAACGCCATCTCCGAGGAAGGCGGCGCGGAGAAGGGCAGCGGGTACAACAAGGTCCGTGGCGACAAGGTGATTGCGTGGGCTCGCCAGTTCCTCGACACCGCGGCACCCCTGTCGTCCGGGTCGCACGCCGACTCCACCCGGTACTTCGTCGACGGCGCGGAGTTGAAGGTCGAACTCGACGGCGGGAACGTCGCGACTCTCGCGCAGCCGGAGAAGTTCGTCGGCTACCTCGGTGAGAAGGACTCCCCCACGAGCGTTCTGCTCCGCAACAACGGATTGCACGCCGAGATCCAGATCGACGCCGAGTCCCCGATCGGCAAGACCGACGCCGCCGGTGTCAAGGACGTCGTCCTCGAGTCCGCGGTCACCACGATCATGGACTTCGAAGACTCGGTTGCCGCGGTCGACGCGGACGACAAGGTGATCGGTTACCGGAACTGGCTCGGCCTCAACCGCGGCGACCTGGTCGAGGAGATCGCCAAGGGCGGAAAGTCCTTCACGCGCAAGCTCAATGCCGACCGCACCTACACCGCACCCGACGGCAGCGAGCTCTCGCTGCACGGACGGTCGCTGCTGTTCGTGCGCAACGTCGGTCACTTGATGACCAACCCGGCAGTGCTCGACTCGGACGGCAACGAAGTGCCCGAGGGCATCCTCGACGCCCTCGTCACCAGCCTCTGCGCGGTCCACGGACTGTCCATCAGCGAGGCCAACGGCCCCCTCGACAACAGCCGGACCGGTTCCATCTACATCGTCAAGCCCAAGCAGCACGGTCCCGAGGAAGTCGCTTTCACCACCGAACTCTTCAGCCGTGTCGAGGAAGTCCTCGGGCTGCCCGCCAACACCCTCAAGGTGGGGATCATGGACGAGGAGCGCCGCACCACGGTCAACCTGGCCGCCTGCATCAAGGAGGCGTCGGAGCGGGTGGTGTTCATCAACACCGGATTCCTCGACCGCACCGGCGACGAAATTCACACCTCGATGGAGGCCGGACCGATGGTCCGCAAGGCCGAGATGAAGAAGCAGAAGTGGATCGCTGCCTACGAGGACTGGAACGTCGACACCGGTCTGGCCGCCGGACTGCAGGGTAAGGCCCAGATCGGCAAGGGCATGTGGGCGATGACCGAGTTGATGGCCGAGATGCTCGAGCAGAAGATCGGTCACCCACAGGCCGGCGCGAACACCGCATGGGTTCCGTCCCCCACCGGCGCCACCCTGCACGCCACCCATTACCACCAGGTCGACGTCTTCGCTGTTCAGGACGAACTGAAGGGCAAGCCCCGGGCCACCCTCGACGACATCCTGACCATTCCTCTCGCCCCGAGCACCGACTGGTCCGAGGCAGAGAAGAAGGAGGAACTGGACAACAACTGCCAGTCCATCCTCGGTTACGTCGTCCGCTGGATCACCGCCGGCGTCGGCTGCTCGAAAGTGCCCGACATCCACGACGTCGCCTTGATGGAGGACCGTGCCACGCTGCGGATCTCCAGCCAGCTCCTCGCGAACTGGCTGCGCCACGACATCGTCACCGAGGACGACGTGGTCGCCAGCCTCGAGCGGATGGCACCGGTTGTCGACCGCCAGAACGAGGCCGATGTGACGTACCGCCCGATGGCGCCGAACTTCGATGACAGCATCGCATTCCAGGCGGCGAAGGAACTGATCCTCGAAGGCGGCAAGCAGCCCAGCGGTTACACGGAACCGATCCTGCATCGCCGTCGTCGCGAGTACAAGGCCGCCAACGCCTGAGTACTGCGCACGGTCAGCGGCCCTCGTCATCATCTGGTGACGGGGGCCGCTTTTCCGGCTTCCGCTCCACGCTTCACTACACTGCGGGAGTCGACTTCGATCGACTCGACCGACAGGAGCAGGTAACCACGTGGGAAATCATCGCGGCGGAAAGGGCGCCAGGGGTATCAGTAAGGGACCCCTGATCGCGCTCGGCCTCGTCGTGGTGATCATCGTTGGGGTGTTCGGCTGGTTCCAGCTGGCTGACCGAATCGAAGATCAGGGTGCCGCAGCGGCCGGTGCGTGTGTCGAGGGTGGCAGTGTGCTCACTGTCGCAGCCGACCCGGACATCGCGGCAGATATCCGGACTCTCGCGGACCGCTTCACCGCCACCTCCCCCGTCATCCGTGATCACTGCATCTCCGTCACCGTCACGTCGGTCGACTCCAGCGAGGTGCGCGATGCCCTGATCACAGGCCCGGACGGCGCGTGGGACGACAAGCTTCTCGGCCCGCGTCCTGCATTGTGGATTCCGTCCAGTTCACAATGGGTCCGTCAGGTGCCGCCCGCCATCGTCAACGGCGAGGCTCGCCCCCTTGCCGCGAGCCCCGTGGTGCTCGCCGTCCGAGCCGAGTTCGAGAACGCCCTGACCACCGCTGCCGTCGAGTGGAAAGATCTGCCGTCGCTGCAGACAGGGCGAGGGTCATTGGCGACCCTCGGGCTCTCCGAGTGGGGAAGCCTGGGATTGGCGCTACCCGTCGGATCCGGCTCCGGCAGTACAGAATTGGCGGTCGAAGCCGTCGCCGCCTCCGTTGCCGGCGATTCTGCAGGCCCGATCACCGCCGAGCAGGCCGGATCAGCCCAGGTCACCTCCGCGCTCACCGGGCTGGCGCTCGGGTATCAAGCACTGCCCGGCGCGAAGCCGGCAACGACGCGCGAGGCCCTCACCCTCCTCGCCGACGCGGACGACCCGTCCATGGAGGGCATTCACGCGGTACCGGTCACCGAACAGCAGGTCTACCGGGCGCTGCGCGAGGCCCCTGGCTCCGGGGTCACCACTTTCATGCCGAAGGGCGCGACCCCGGTAGCGGATCATCCGGCGGCCATCTTGTCGGGGCCCGCTGTCGACGAGACGCAGAGCCGGGCCGCTGCCCAGTTCACGGAGTTTCTTCGCGAGCCGGAGCAGGGTCAGGTGCTCGCTGATGCGGGCTTCAGGGTGGAGGGACTTGGCAGGCCGGATGACACAGCCTTGACGTTCCCCGGCTTCCCCACCACGCTGTTGCCCGCGGATTCCGCGGCCGCCGAAGCGATGATGGGGGTCATCCGCAATCCCGTGACCGAACGGACGTCGACAATTCTGCTCGACGTGTCGAGTTCGATGGGTGCCGGCGAGGGAGCCACCTCACGCTTGACGAATACGACTGCTGCTCTGGCGGCCCACGTCAGCCGCTCGCCGGACGCCTCGAGCCTGGGGTTGTGGGAATACAGCACCAACCTCGACGGAACCCGCCCCTACACGACGGTGGTTGCCACCGGCCCGCTCTCGGCCGGTGGTTTCATCGAGGGAAGCCGCAGGCAAGCCCTGGGTGCCCGGCTGGCGAAGGCCGTCCCGGCCGCCGGCACGGCCACCTACGCCTCGCTCGAGGCGGCGTACAAGAGCGCGGTTGCCGGATACACCCCGGGACGCACGAACTCGGTGCTACTCCTGACCGACGGTGCCAACGACGACGGTTCGCTCACCCGCGCCGATCTCCTGGCGTCCCTCGCAGCCGCGGGCGATCCATCGAAGCCTGTTCGCATCGACGTCGTGACCATCGGGCAGAACCCTGATCTCAATACCCTTCAGGCCGTCGCCGATCGCACCGGCGGATCGCTCGAAAAGGTCCCCTCCTCGGACGGACCCGCTTTGGCCACTGCCATCGGCAAGTTGTTGTCTTGACCCTTCCCGCACCGGAACATCACCTCGCAAGGACACCGCTGACGTCGTCGACGGGTGCGGCGACACCGTGACAGAAAGCACCGCCATGTATCCGGAGATTCGACTCCCTCACCCGCTCGTACCCGTGTCAGAGCGGGCCGCTTCCCCCGCGGACGTCCGATGACGAGGGTCGTTGTTTTCGGCGTCGTCCTCGCGCTGCTCACCTGGTGGCTTCACCGGCGGCTCGTGCGGGCCACGGGCCTGACCCGGCC
This sequence comes from Rhodococcus sp. IEGM 27, assembly GCF_033142305.1. Taxonomy (NCBI): domain Bacteria; kingdom Bacillati; phylum Actinomycetota; class Actinomycetes; order Mycobacteriales; family Nocardiaceae; genus Rhodococcus; species Rhodococcus sp. IEGM 27. Next base: position 282,494 of record NZ_JAWLSG010000007.1, read on the forward strand.
ATGGTCCGTCGTCGTCGATGTCGTCCTCGTCGTCCTGTGGGTTCTTGCCGTGATCGGCGCCGGCAGCGGTGAGGTATTCGACACCGGATGGGCGCGACCTCCCGGCTTCGTGGGATGGGTGTGGCTCGGAGCACTGCTGTATCTGGTGCTGGGCCTGCTCCTGGTTGCGATCGGTTCGCTGGTCGTTCGCGTTGTCGCACGGTTTCGCCACAGGAGCGAGAGTGCCGAGCAGGTCGACCTGTCCCGGCGCCGCACCCTGCGCCTCGCGACGTCGGTTGTCGCGGTCGGCGCCGTCGTGGCCGCCGGATACGGGGTCGCCGAGGCCGCCCGCCCGAGGGTGGTACGCGTCCGTGTCCCGCTACGGCGCCTTCCTCCCGAATTCGAGGGTGTGCGCGTCGCCCTCGTGTCCGATCTCCACGTAGGTCCGGCACGAGGGGTGGGCTTCACTCGGGAGGTCGTGGATGTGATCAACGCTCAGGAACCCGACCTGGTGGCGATTGTGGGAGACCTGGTGGACGGAACGGTGTCCAAGGTCGCGCCCGACCTCGAACCCCTCGCGGATCTTCGCGCACCGATGGGGATTTTCGGTGTCAGCGGAAACCACGAGTTCTACGCCGACGACGGCGGCCGCTGGCTGGATGTCTGGGACCGTCTGGGCATCGCCACCCTCCGGAACCAACGTGTGGCTCTCCGCCGCGGCGACGCAACGATCGACATCGCGGGCATTCACGATTACTCGTCGCCGACGCCCTACGAGCCCGACCTGTCTGCAGCCCTCGCGGGACGTGACCCGTCGACGTTCGTGATGTTGCTCGCCCACGAACCACGGCAGGCGCTGGAGGCCTCGGATCTGGGCGTGGACCTGCAGCTGTCGGGGCATACTCACGGCGGGCAGATGTGGCCGCTCCGCTATCTCGTGCCGCTGCAGCAACCTTCGGTGACGGGTCTGGATCGGATCGGGAAGACGGTTCTCTACACCACGCGCGGAGTCGGCGCCTGGGGCCCGCCCGTACGCGTCGCCGCACCGCCGGAGATCACTATCCTCGAACTGGTGCGCGCCGACTGACCCGATCCGGGCCCGCCCCGGGTGAGCAGGGCGGGCCCAGCCGTCAGGCCCCTTCGAATGCCGAGATCGGCGGGCAGGAGCATACGAGATTGCGGTCACCGTGCGCTCCGTCGATGCGACGCACGGCAGGCCACACCTTCGGCCGAGCCTTGCCGCGGGGGAAGACAGCGACCTCTCGCGAGTACGGGTGGTTCCACTCGGCAACGAGGCAGCCCGCCGTGTGCGGGGCTCCGCGCAGCGGATTGTCGTCGACCGGCCACTCGCCTGCCCCTACCCGGTCGATTTCGGCACGGATCGCGATCATCGCCTCACAGAAGGCGTCGATCTCCTCGAGGTTCTCACTCTCGGTGGGCTCGACCATCAGCGTCCCGGCTACCGGGAAGCTCATCGTCGGGGCGTGGAAACCGTAGTCAGCGAGACGCTTTGCCACATCGTCCACAGTGACACCGGTGTCCTTGGTGATCGGACGCAGGTCGAGAATGCATTCGTGGGCCACCATTCCACCCTCGCCCGTGTAGAGGACGGGAAAGTACTCGTCGAGGCGGCGTGCGATGTAGTTGGCCGAGGCGATGGCCGTCAGGCTGGCCCGGCGCAGTCCGACCGCGCCCATCATCCGAATGTAGGCCCAGGTGATCGGCAGGATGGAGGCGCTTCCATAGGGTGCCGCAGAAATCGGTCCGGCAGTGCCGAGCTCCGGCGCCAGCGGGTGCCCGGGCAGGAACGGCGTCAGGTGGGAGCGCACGCCGATGGGTCCGACACCCGGGCCACCGCCGCCGTGCGGGATGCAGAACGTCTTGTGCAGGTTCAGGTGACTGACGTCGCCGCCGAACCGACCGGGTCGGGCCAGCCCGACGAGGGCGTTCAGGTTGGCGCCGTCCACGTAGACCTGGCCTCCGGCGTCGTGGACGGCAGCGCAGATGTCGGCGATCTCGTGCTCGTACACGCCGTGGGTGGATGGGTAGGTGATCATGATCGCGGCGAGGCGCTCGGCATGGTCCGCGATTTTCGCCCGCAGATCGTCGAGGTCGACGTCACCGTTGGGTCGGCAGGCCACCACTTCCACGCGCATACCGGCCATGACAGCGGACGCCGCGTTGGTGCCGTGGGCGCTCGAGGGAATCAGGCAGGTGTCGCGGTGGTCGTCGCCGCGGCTCAGGTGATAGTTGCGGATCGCCAGGAGTCCCGCGTACTCGCCCTGACTGCCGGCATTCGGCTGCAGGCTGACCGCGTCGTAACCGGTCACGTCCACGAGCCAGTTCTCGAGGTCCTCGATGATGCGGAGAATCCCCGGCGCGTCGCCGGAGGGTGCGAACGGGTGCAGTCGGGCGAACGCCGGCCAGGTGATTGCTTCCATCTCGGCGGTCGCGTTGAGCTTCATGGTGCACGAACCCAACGGGATCATGCTGCGGTCGAGTGCGATGTCCTTGTCCGATAACGCTCGCAGATACCGCAGCATCCCGGTTTCGGTGCGATACCGCGTGAAGGCCTCATGCTGGAGATAGTCGGAGCCGCGGCGCTGAGGGTGGGGCACCGCGGTACCCGGTTCGACGCCGACCGCACCGGTACCGCCGAATGCCGCGAGAACGCTCTCGAGGTGTGCTGGGGTCGTCGCTTCGTCACAGGCGATGCCGACGTGATCGGCATCGACGAAGCGGAGGTTGATTCCCGACTCCTTGGCTTTCGCCACGACTGCCGACGCCTGCCCCTCGACGCGAACGAGGACGGTGTCGAAGAAGTGCTCGTGCACCACGGTCACCCCGGCCTTGCGGAGGGCGGCGGCGAGCGAGTGCGCAGCATTCGCGACGCGCTCCGCGATCGCCTTCAGGCCTTCCGCACCGTGATAGCTCGCGTACATGGCCGCGAGAACGGCAAGCAGCACCTGGGCGGTGCAGATGTTCGACGTGGCCTTCTCCCGGCGAATGTGCTGCTCACGGGTCTGCAAAGCCAGTCGATACGCCTTGTCTCCATCGGCGTCCACGGACACGCCGACGAGGCGGCCGGGTAGCTGGCGAGCATGCTTGGTGTGCACGGCAAGGTACCCGGCGTGCGGGCCGCCGAACCCCATGGGGACACCGAACCGCTGAGTGGTGCCGAAGCAGGCGTCCGCGCCGATGTCGCCGGGCGGCGTGATCAGGGTGAGGGCCAGGAGGTCGGCGCCGAGCGCGACGAGGGCGCCGCGCTCGTGAGCCTCGGCGATGACGTCGGTGTAGTCGACGACGCGGCCGGACGCGCCCGGCAGTTGAGCGAGGACACCGAAGAAGTCACCGTCGGGCAGCCCGGCAGACAAATCAGCGACGACGATGTCGATACCGAGAGGCTCGGCCCGGGTCTCGACCACGGCGAGGGTCTGCGGGTACAGATCGGCATCCACCACGAACCGCGGCGACTTGGACTTGTTCGCGCGCCGCAGGAGTGTCATGGCCTCAGCGGCTGCGGTCGCCTCGTCGAGCATTGACGAATTCGCGACCTCCATACCGGTGAGATCGGCCACCATCGTCTGAAAGTTCAGAAGAGCCTCGAGACGCCCTTGGCTGATCTCCGGCTGGTACGGGGTGTAGGCGGTGTACCACGCAGGATTCTCGATGATGTTCCGGAGCAGGACCGGAGGCGTCAGGGTGTCGTAGTACCCGAGTCCGATCATCGTGGTCGCCACGGTGTTCTGGGCGGCGAGTGCAGAAAGCTCGGCGAGAGCCTCGTGCTCGGACACCGGGGCAGGCAGAGCGTCGAGCCCGTCGGCCACACCATTCGTGACGCCGTCGAGAATGGCGGCTGGGACCGCCTTCGACGCCAGGTCGTCCAGCGATCCGGCACCCACGACGTCGAGGATGTGCGCGAGTTCCGCCGCGTTCGGGCCGACATGGCGGTCGGCGAATGTACGGCTTCCAGCGTCGATCACGACAACTCCCAAGCAGTTCGGAGGACCAGGACCCGCCCCGCGCAGCGGTGCGTCCCTCCCCCTCTGTCGCCTGCTCTTTTCGAGCGCCTGAGAGATTCGGTACCGGCGTCCAGGTGTGGACGGGCCCTTTCCCCGTGGGCGGGTGGGTGCTCCCACCGCTTTCCAGAGACGTCGGAGCCCGCACGGTCCTGTGTGCCTGAGAGATTGACGGGGAGGTGCTGCTCCTTCGGCGCCCGAGTCCTCCACACACGATTTTCTGTGCATGCAGTGCCCGGAACTCTCCCGCACGGCGTCGACGCACCGTCAGTCTATGTCACACCCGCGACCAGTTCACGCACGCCCATGTCATGCATTTCTGCGGCGGAACACGACCGGGCGCCACCGGCGCTTGTCTGCCCGACGGGAACTTAGCCCGTCTTACGGCTTGCGCGAGTCTTCCGCCGGGACGCGAGTTCGTCTTCGGGACTCTGCTCGAGTGCGCCACCATCGGCACGCTCCGCCGGGAAGTCCGCGATGGTGCCGGTCAGCTCACGCATGGCACCGCTCACAGCGATACCGAACACGCCCTGGCCACCCTGCAGTAAATCGACAACCTCTTCGGCGGACGTGCACTCGTAGACGGTGGTGCCGTCGGAGAAGAGTGTGATCTTGGCCAAGTCGCGCACCCCACGCTTACGCAGATGGTCGACGGCCACACGAATGTTCTGCAAGGATATTCCGGTATCGAGCAGGCGCTTGACGATCTTGAGAACGAGGATGTCTTTGAACGAGTACAGGCGCTGGCTCCCCGAGCCGGCCGCCCCACGGATGGACGGCACCACCAGTGACGTCCGCGCCCAGTAGTCGAGCTGCCGGTAGGTGATTCCGGCGATCTGGCAGGCGATGGGGACGCGGTATCCGACGAGGTCGTCAGGCACGGAATCGTCGGGGAAGAGGCCCGGCTGGATCTCTTCGGAGCTGAACTCTGGCTCGGCAACGTTGTCGCCGGGCGCAAGATTCAGCGGATTCTCCTGCGGCCGATCTCCCACTGACTACTCCCTCTCGCATGTTGCACTGAACCCGACGATCAGTGCGCCTGTGACACGCGTCGCCAGTAGCCGCGGCGCATGCACCACAGCACTCGGGCGGCGTAGTCGCCACCAGTGACACCGAGCACATCCATACCCTGAACCTACTCAGCGTACGCCCGATCGAATCTGCAAGGCAGAAAATCACTGCACCGAACGCTATGACTCCGAGCAGTCAGGGTCAACGCAACGCGCCGGAAGAACCTCAACCGTTACTGGGCAACAGGAGCCCTAGCCGTCGGTGGCCTTGAAGTCGTCCGGCGAGACGGATTCGAGGAACTCTTTGAACTTCTCGACCTCGTCTTCACGCTCGTCCGGCATGACGAGTCCCGCCTCCGACAGAACCGACTCTTCGGCGAAAATGGGGACTCCGATACGCAACGCGATGGCGATCGAGTCGGAAGGCCGAGCTGAGACACGCGTGTTCTGATCGAACACGAGATCGGCGTAGAACGTGCCTTCGCGGAGTTCGACGATGCGCACTTCTTTGAGGGTGCGGCCAAGGGCCTCGATCAAATTCTTGATCAGATCATGTGTGAGAGGCCGCGCAGGCTCGACACCCTGTTGTTCGAGTGCAATTGCGGTGGCCTCCGTCTGCCCGATCCAAATAGGGAGGTAACGGTCGCCGTCAGTTTCGCGCAGCAGCAGAACAGGCTGGCTCTGAGGCTGCTCGACACGAACTCCGATCACGTGCATTTCGCTCATCGCGTCTGCCTCCACCCTGCAATGGTCCGTACGCGGCACACCGTGCCTACCAGGATTCTATTCGATTCGTGTCCGCTGTCGACCGTACAGCCGTTCGAGCGCAGCGTCGTTGAGAAGTTCCCCGTCAGAGGCGTGCCTGGCAACAACTCACCGGTCCAGGGCACCGCGCACAGCAGACTTCACCAGACACGTATGCAGAGTCAGCGACAACGCCGCCAGTTCCCGCACCATTTCCTCGGCGCGGTCGCGGGCACCCGCGTCACGTCCCTTGGCCACCGGCCCGGCTATCTGGGCCACCAGCCCCGCCTCACGGTCGGCGGCGAGCTTGAATGCCCGCAGGTGCCGCACCTCGAGGCCGAACTCGGACATCGCCCGCGCTGTGCGTGCAAGCGTCACGGCATCCTCGTCGAAGAAGCCGGCCGGGCCGGGCACGACGAGACCTCCTCGGGTGAGCTCCACGAGGAATTTCTCGTCGATGCCTGCCCGGGAAATCAGGTCGTCGCGGCTGATCCGGACTTCCCGATCGGTGAGAAACTCCTCGGGTGACACCTCACCCGGAGCGACGGTGAGCGCCCGCGGCCGGCGCGGCGACGAGTCGCCTGCACCGACCGTGGCCACACCTCTGTCGATGGCCTCGAGCTGCTCTTTGATGACCTTCAGCGGCAGATACTGGTCTCGCTGCGCAGTGAGGACGTAGCGCAGACGTTCGCAGTCGGCGATCGAGAAGCGCCGATAACCCGACGGAGTCCGCTGGGGGCTGATGAGACCCTCGGCTTCGAGGAATCGGATCTTCGAGATCGTCACATCAGGGAAATCGGGCCGCAGTCGATCCAGCACCGAGCCGATCGACATTCCCGATTGCGCCTGCTGCTGCCGCACCGCGGTCATTGGCTACCCGCACCAGCTGACGTCTCACCGATCTGCGAACCACCCGCGGTGGTACGCGGACCCGTCAGGAACACCAGTCGGAACTTCCCGATCTGGACCTCGTCACCGTTGGCCAGCACTGCCGAGTCGACCGGTTCCCGGTTGACGTACGTGCCGTTGAGGCTTCCCACGTCGACGACCTGAAATTCGTCGTCCTCCTGGCGGAACTCCGCATGACGACGGCTGACCGTCACGTCGTCGAGGAAGATGTCGCTGTCGGGATGGCGCCCCGCAGAGGTCGTCGGCTGGTCGAGCAGGAAACGTGAACCCGCGTTGGGTCCACGCTTGACGACGAGCAGAGCGGAACCTGCTGGCAGTCCCTCCACACCCGACACCGGAGCCTCCGGCGCCTGGGTTGCCGAGGAGGTGTCGAGCTCGTTGAGGAAGTCCGCGCGGAAGACCGACGTCGTTTCCGCCGGGGACTCCCCATAAACCGCGTCATTGCCGTTCTCGCTCACCGTTTCTCCTCCTAGTTCGATCATCCAGCAAGATTCGCTGGACTACGCAATGCCACTCGGTTCTACATAATTCGATATTTGTGCACATTATCTTCCGTGCACTGCCACAACCACAGTCAAACTACGGACCTGCGCCCCGACACGGCACATGCGTTCACCTCGACCGTACCCTGCGCGCGCCGGTGCGTGTAGTAAGACAGGCCGCCAGCACATTACGAACCGGTAATACGCCGCCGGAACGACCCGTCGTGACCGAGACGCGGGCCGCCGGGTTCCCGAGGCGGCGGAACACCGCTTCCTCAGCCCGCCGAGATCAGCCTGCGGTGATGTCCGCATAGGCTGCCGCATCCAACATCTCCGCGAGGGCGGCGTCGAGCGTCGCCTCGTCGTCGACCCCGAGATCGACGAGCCAGCCCTGCGCGTACGGCGCCGAGTTCACGAGTTCCGGGTTACCGTCCAGATCAGCATTTGCGGCAACGACTTTCGCCGTGAGGGGCGCGAAGATGTCGGACACACTCTTGGTGGATTCCACTTCGCCGAGCGATTCGCCCGCAGTCACCTCCTCGTCGACAGCGGGCAGCTGGACGAACACCACGTCACCGAGCTGGGACTGCGCGAAATCGGTAATGCCGATCCGTACCGTCGTGGCTCCGGTCCGCTCGACCCACTCGTGTTCGGCTGTGTACCGACGATCGGCGGGAATTTCGAGCTCACTCACAGTGGCGTCCTTTCGATGGCAATCCGCGGGCGGATGCGAAGATCAATTTCCGGGCTGAGCGTATTGGCGAGGTTTCGACTCCCGCAAGGCGGAGATCGTGACCTGCTGTGATTGTTCGATCTCGAGCTGTCCACCGCTGCGCGCGACGGTGTCGACCACCCCGCCGGGAATGTTGAGAGCGGCCGCGAGGGTGGGCGGATCCCCGATCGCGACAACGCTGTACGGCGCGGTCACGCGCTGACCGTCCACCGACAGATCGCCCGCAGACCCCGACACCCAGGAGTCGACGCCGATCCGGATGGGAGCACCCTGCGCGCCTTGCAGTGAGATGGCCTCGGCACCCGCCGCCCGCAACTCCTGCACGAGGTCGAGGAGCACTTCGGAGCCCACCCCTCTCCCCGGGTCGGTGATGCTCATCGTCACCCCGGGCCCCGTGGCCGGTGCGCTCCCCACTTGGATCGACAACGCGGTCAGGCGTGCACGTGCCTCATCGAGGGCGGCACCCGAGCTACCACTTCGCCGTAAAGTGTCCAACGTCTGCTCGAGGGAAGCGATCTCCTGCCGCAGGGCAGCCTCCCGCTGGTTCAGCGTATCGAGCACGACCAGGAGGTCCGCCGGGCTCGCGGAGTCGAGCGTGTCACCGGAGCCGGTGTTCTTCACCTGAGTCACAATCGCGATTCCCAGGCCACCGAGAAGAAGTGCTGCCAGCACGGCGAAGACGACATGAGATCGGCGCGAAGCCGATTCGTCCTGGTGGAGTTCGTGTCTGCCCTCGTGACCGCTCATTGCCCGATCACGCCCCGAAGAGGCGACGGCGGAGAGCCGCCGCGTTGCCGAAGATCCGGATACCGAGGACCACGACGATCGCGGTCGACAACTGGGTGCCCACTCCCAGTTGATCCCCCAGCCACACGATCAGCGCGGCCACCAGAACGTTGAACACGAACGAGACGACGAACACCTTCGAATCGAAGATCTCGTCCAGGTAGGCACGCAGTCCGCCGAACACGGCGTCCAGCGCCGCCACCACGGCGATCGGCAGGTAGGGCTGCACGGCATCGGGCACCTGAGGGCTGAACACCACTCCGAGCACGATGCCCACCACCAGCGCGAGGACGCCGTACACCGCCGATCCACCCTTGAGCACTGCCTTCATCCGAGCGCCGCCTCCATGTCACTAGCCCTCTCATCGAGTTCCTGGTCACTCCACCGTCTCATCGAGTTCCTGCCACCTGCGCCGAGCGCACCTCGCGGGCCGGGGCCGCAGGAAGGTCGAGCTCGTCTGCTTCGGCCACCGAGAAGCCGATGCCGTACAGCTGAGCGATACTCGACATCCGCAGATACGCATCGCTCACCACGAAACCCGTCTGCATCGGCCTCTGCGGTCCGATCGCAGACACCACGTATGGCGAGAACACGGGCTGATTGTCGACGAGCATCGCGCCGCCCGCCTGCCGGATCGTCACGGTAGGGCCGATCCGTACGTCACCGACCGCCACGGCCTCGGCTCCGCTGGCCCACAACGAGTTGACGACTGATTGGAGGTCGCGGTCGAGCACGACAGCCTTTCCGCCCACCGAGCGCTGCGACGAGTCGGACAGGTTGGGCCGAGCCGCGGGATCGGTCAGTGTCACGGTGAGTCCTGGACCGCGGACGGCCTCGACCGCGGCGTCACCCTCGAGGGCGCGCAACTCCGCGAGGACGGCGGATCCGCGGGCATCACCCGCCAAGGCTGCGGCGCGGGCGTCGTCCGTGCGCACGGACAAGCCGTCGCGGGTGTCCTCGAGACTCCCGACACGGGCTTCGGCGTCGTGTACCTTGCCGAGCAGTTCTGCCCGGACCTGTTCGGTACCCGGCAGGCGTTCGGTGGCCTGGCGGTACGCCACCGCGAGCACCAGGCCGATCAGCAGCGCACCGAGTGAAATCCATACCCGGTTTCCCCACCGGGTCTGCCGCGCATGGCCGTGTTCGCGATCCTCGGCGGCGCCCTCGTAGCCGGGGTCCAGGTGATCGTTCATCAGGGACCGGAGAAGGGACGGCACCGGATTTCGGCGGACGCCTGCGTCGATCCGTTTCATCAGCGGACCTCGCGGTCGTCGCCACCCGGCGCTCGCACGGGAACGGTACGTGCCACGACGAGCGCGTTGGTGATGTACAGCAGACCGGTCCAGAGGTACAACGCTGTGCCCCAGATGAGGAGAGCGGCACCCGCAGGCTGCGCTAGCGGGGCGAGGTCCCAGTCGACCTGCGCGGCGAGGATCATCGGCAGCGCGAACATGAGCAGGAAGGTTGCACCCTTACCCAGATACATCACTTCGGGTGGGGGCAGTCCGCGGCGCCGGTAGATGAGCAGGGTCAGCGCCAGAACGGCGTCACGCCCGATGAGGATGGCGGCCACCCACCAGGGAATGAACCCGCGCACCACGAAAGTCACCAAGGTGGTCACGACGTAGAGGCGGTCGACGAAGGGGTCGAGGAGCGCACCCAGCTTCGAGGACTGGTTCAGTACCCGCGCCAGCTTGCCATCGAGCCAGTCGGTGAATCCACTGATCATGAGGATGGCCAGCGCCCACCCGTCGGCGTGGGTGACGAGCAAGAGATAGACGAACAGCGGCACGCCGATCAAGCGGATGACACTGAGGACGTTGGGCACGGTCACGATGCGGTCCGACCGCACGATGTCCCGGTCCACCGAATCCACCACAGTCTCCCCAGCCCTCGATTGCGCAGTGTCGCGCGCTGCTACTCGCAACGCTCTCGCCACTCTTCCACAACGGGTCCGGGCTTCAGGCGACCGTGGGCCACCTCAGCCACGTGTCACTCGTCGATGTGCGAACCGAGTCCGATCATCGCGGCGCTGGGACGCGGGCAACACAGTCCGCGGTCAGACTTCCCAGATACAGCCACCCCTCATGCTCCCGGACACCGGTGACGTGTGAGTAGCTTCCTTTACCACCGCGCAGACTGTGCACGATCGTGCCGTTCGAGTCGAGGGCGATCACCCAGCCGGCACGCTGCGGCGCGGGCTGCACCGCTTCGGGCAGATTTGCTGCCAGAATCCGTAACGTCGGATACGGCGCGAGCATGTCGAGCACCCTCATGCGCGGACTGTAGAGCGCCACCCAGAACAAACCGGCCGACGTGTGCGACGTCATGTTGTCGGGAATGCCGGGGAGGTTCTCCGCCCATACCGACACGCTCCCCCGAGACGGGCCCGTGAGGTCGACGCGAGAAATTCGATAGGCCCCGGTCTCGGCGACCAGGACGAAGGATTCATCTGCCGCCAATCCGACGCCGTTGGCGAACTGCAACCCCTCTGCGAGGAGATCGGTCTCCCCTGTCTTCGGGTCCAACCGGAGCAGTCGGCCGGTCCCCCGGTGCTCGAGAAGATCGTACCGATGATCATCGATGGTGAAGCGGGCCGACGAGTCGGTGAAATACACGATCCCGTCACGGCCGACGGCAGAGTTGTTGCACGCCAGGATCGGTCGCCCCACAGCGGATTCGGCCAGCACCTCGACGCGCCCCCTGTCATCTACCCGCAGGACCCCCCGCGCGGCATCACACACGAGAAATCGGCCGTCGTCCAGCACCTCGATCCCGAGTGGGCGCCCGCCGGTGTCGGCGATCGGGATAGCCTTCCCGTGGATATCGAACCGCCAGATCCGACCGTCGTTGCCCCCGGTGATCACCCGTCCCTCGGCATCGACGGCAACGTCTTCCGGACCTTCACCGGACGGCAGCTGCCATCGCTCGGCATTCTCGAGCAATCGGTTGGGCGCGAGAAGACCTGTGGGAGTGGGCGGTGCGGGAGCATGCCAGACGACAGGGTCGACGCCTGTGCGGTCGAACTTGCGAGCCACGGACTCGAAGATGGTCACAGGGTGTGACCCTAGTCGCGGCGACCCCGCCGTGATCCGGCTAACGCCAAGCGAAGACCGGTTGGTCGAACCCGTCGATGCGGGTGTGGCGGCCGTGGAGCGCGACTTCCCGAAATTGGTACACCACGGCGCCGGTCGGCGCGTGTACCAGGTGTCGCCGGAACGGCCATTGGATCACCGGCTTCGACGATTCGGGGATGTCGACGAACCGCGGCTCGGTGTCGATTTCGGGAAGTCCCACCGCGAAGACTTCCGCCACCTCCTCGAGATGGGGAACGAGAGTAGTGATCGATCGATCCGACCACACAACGAAGGGGGTGATGACGTAACCTGAGCGGGTGACGTAGTCATCGAGGCGGCCGAGAACCGCGGACGGCTCCACATCGAGACCGAGCTCTTCGTGCAATTCACGGCGCGCCGCGTCCGCCCCGGTCTCCCCTGCATCCACGCCGCCCCCGGGCAACGCGAACTGGCCCGGGTGCGCTCGCATCTTGGTCGGGCGCATGGTGAGTGGAATGGCCTGCCCGCCCGATCCGTCGCTCATCACGGCGATCACGACTGCCGCCGATCGACGATGGGTCGGATCGACTATCCGCGGTTCGAAGTGTGCGAGCGCGTCGGCGAGGTGGTTTCTATCGAGGACGGGCGCATCAACCATCACCCGACACTATCCGCCCCTGCGCGTGATTTCCTGCCGTGTGAATCTCTCGGTACGTCCCGCTGTCGGCCGGCACACAGGAGAATCACTTCTCCGCGGCCGCCTTGATTCGCCGAGCGAAGTTCGGCGCGTCCTTGCGTGCAGCGCGGAGCGCGAGAGGAGCGATCAACTTGCCGATTCCGTGGCCTTCCAGCTCGTTGTAGATGGTGACTCTCGTGCCGGCTCCGGCCGGCTCGAGGTCGTAGCCGCCTTCCTTCGCCGTCACGATGTTCTTGGACCGTTCGGTCCACCGTATCTTTTTCGGTGCCTCGAATTCGGTCAGCTCGAATTCCCGCGTGGTGGTCATTCCGGCATCCTTCACGGTGCTGACGAACACGGTCCCGACTCCGGGCGGTCCGTCGGTGGACTTCGTGATCTTCTGCACACGGGGACTGAAATCCGGGTCGTTGACGCCTGCCGCGAGATAGGCGAACACGTACTCGATGGGGCGGTCGATCACCACGGTGCCTTCGAATCTTCCCGACATGTGCGCCTCCGTTTCGCTGACATCCCGGAACTGACGGTACTCGCGGGACCGTCGAGCAGTCATGAAGTCGTGACATCTCCTCGGTTCCGTTCCCGGACGACGCTGTGTTTGACTGAAATGAGCTCACAGTGATGCGAAGGGCTGACGGCCATGCGGAAAGCGCAGCAGCACGGTGTACGCCTGTTTCTCGTGGCGGTTCTCGCCGTCCTGGCCTTGTGCGGGGTGAGTGCCGCCGGCGCCGCTGTACCGCCGGCCGTCGTTGCAAAAGTCGTCGCTCCGGAGATCGCACCCTCGAGCGGTGCGGTCGTCGGCGTCGCGCAACCGATCATCATCCGGTTCCGATCGCCTGTTGCAGACCGCGCGAGCGCCGAACGCGCCGTCGCGATCTCACCGTCGACGCCTGTGACCGGACAGTATTCGTGGATCGATGACAGCGAACTGCGGTGGAGCCCGGTCGCTTTCTGGCCGGCGCACACCGCGGTCGCCGTCGAATTCGCGGGATCGAAGACCCAGTTCCAGGTCGGCGACGCGCTGGTCGCCGTAGCGAACACTACGACACACCAGTTCACCGTGAGCATCAACGACCGCGTAGTGCACACCATGCCGGCGTCGTTTGGTAAACCCGGCTACGAAACGCCGCTCGGCACGTTCCCCGTCCTCGAGAAGTTCCGCGACATGGTGATGGACTCGTCGACGTACGGCGTCCCGATCGACTCCCCGGAGGGATACCGGCTCTACGTGGAGTACGCCACCCGCATCACCTGGGGCGGGATCTTCATCCACGGCGCGCCGTGGTCGGTCGCCTCGCAGGGGCGCGAGAACGTCAGTCACGGCTGTATCAATCTCAGCATCGAGAATGCGCGATGGTTCTACGACCACGCCAAGATCGGTGACCCCGTCATCGTCACGAACTGACGCCAGAGCGCTTCCTCGGCCATTGCCTTCCCGCCATCGGTGTCCGCGAGTCTCGCGTGAGGGAGCAAGGCCAGAAACGACAATGACCTGGCGGACATGTTCGTCCACCAGGTCATGTGCGGTCGGGCTGACAGGATTTGAACCTGCGACCACTTGACCCCCAGTCAAGTGCGCTACCAAGCTGCGCCACAGCCCGTCCACACCCTCGTTCAGGTGCTCGATGAGATTACATCAGTGGCAGTCCTGAACGCTAATCGCCTGGTCAGGGCAATTCTCTCGAGCTACCGTCCGCGTCGGTCCCGCTTCTCGCGGACACGAACCGAGATCCGGACGGGGCTGCCGTCGAAGTTGAACTCCTCACGCAGGCGCCGCTCGAGGAATCGCCGGTACCCGGCCTCGAGGAAGCCGGTAGTGAACAGTACGAAGGTCGGCGGCCGCGTTCCGGCCTGGGTGGCGAACATCACCCGTGGGAGACGTCCACCACGCATCGGCGGCGGGGTGGCAGCCACGACTTCCTTCAGCCAGTTGTTGAGCCGGCCGGTCGGAATGCGCTTGTCCCAGGACTCGAGCGCCGTGTCCAGCGCGGGTACCAACTTCTGTACCGCCCGACCCGTGTGCGCCGAGATGTTGACCCGCTGGGCCCACGGCACCCGGACCAGGTCCCGGTCGACTTCCCGATCGAGCTGAAGGCGGCGATCCTCGTCGACGAGATCCCACTTGTTGAAGGCGATCACGAGCGCGCGACCCGCATCGGCCACCATGCTGAGCACGCGCAGGTCCTGCTCCGAGATCGGCTCGGACGCATCGATGAGCAGAATCGCCACCTCGGCGGCCTCGATGGCGCTCTTCGTGCGTAGGGACGCGTAGAACTCGGCGCCGCTGGCGTGACTGACGCGCTTGCGCAAGCCTGCCGTGTCGACGAAACGCCACGGCCGGCCACCGAGCTCGACGATCGAGTCGACCGGGTCGACGGTAGTGCCCGCGACGTTGTGGACGACGGAACGCTCGTCACCCGACAGCTTGTTCAGCAGACTCGACTTACCGACGTTCGGTTTCCCGACCAGAGCGACACGCCTCGGACCGCCACCCGGGATGCCTTCGCGAGGGGTTTCGGGCAGCGCGGCGAGAACCTCGTCCAGGAGGTCGCCGGTACCGCGGCCGTGTGTCGCACTCACCGAGTGCGGTTGCCCGAGGCCCAGCGACCACAGGGCCGCAACCTCGGATTCAGTGCGCCCGTCGTCAACCTTGTTCGCTACCAGCAAGACTGGAGTTTTGGAGCGGCGCAGGACCTTGGCGACGGCCTCATCGGTGGCGGTAGCGCCGACAACGGCGTCGACCACGAGGAGAATCGCATCCGCGGTCTGCATCGCCAGTTCCGCCTGCCGCGCCACGGACTGCTGGAGACCCTTCGCGTCGGGCTCCCAACCACCGGTGTCCTGTACCAGGAATCGGCGACCGCTCCAGTTGGCCTCATAGGACACGCGGTCGCGGGTCACACCGGGAATGTCCTCGACGACCGCCTCGCGACGACCGATGATGCGGTTGACCAGCGTGGATTTACCCACGTTCGGACGGCCTACCACCGCAACGGTAGGTACGGGAATATGGGCTTCGCCGTCGGTTCCGTCCTCCAGATCGACGACTTCCCAGTCGGACTCTTCGCTCCACGTTCCGTCGCCCGCGAATTCAGTTGTGAATTGTTCGGTCACTGCACTGCTCCAGTTCTCTCGCTTACCACCAGCAGCAACCTGCCGATCACGTCGTCGATTCCGAGTTCGCTGGTGTCGACCAGCACAGAATCGTCGGCCGGCCGCAGCGGCGACACGGCGCGTGTGGAGTCGAGGTGGTCGCGGCGCTCGACGTCGGCGAGGACCGCGGCGTAATCGTCACCTCGCCCCTCCGCGAGATTCTGCGCGTTCCTGCGCTGAGCGCGGGCGGCCGACGAAGCGGTGAGAAAAATCTTTACGTCGGCGTCAGGCAGGACGACCGTCCCGATGTCCCGCCCTTCCACGACGATCCGGTCCGCCTCCGCTGTCAGACGACGCTGCGCCTCGACGAGGCGAGCGCGAACGGCAGGGACGGCAGAGACCGCAGAGACCGCTTTGGTGACCGCGTCACCTCGAATCTCCTGGGCGACGTCCTCACCGTCGAGCAGAACCTGCTCACGGGTGGGGTCGGTGCCGATCGACCAGGGCAGACCGGCGGTGGCGTCGGCAATCGCGTCGGGATCACCGAGGTCCACTCCCTTGCGAAGTACGTGCAAGGTAGCGATCCGGTACATGGCACCGGTGTCGAGGTAGCGGGCTCCGAGCTCCTGCGCCAGCTGCCGAGACACACTCGACTTGCCGGTTCCGGACGGCCCGTCCATGGCGACGACAAGCGAGGCGGCGCTCACAGACCCACCGCCCCGTACAGGCCGCCGACCTCGCCGCGGCCGAGGACTCGCAGCGTTCCCGGGCGCTGTTCACCCAGGGCCACGGGACCGATGTCCGTCCGAACGAGCCGGATCACCGGATGCCCGACTGCGTCGAACAGTCGGCGCACGATGTGCTTGCGGCCTTCATGGAGCGTGACCCGAACCAGAGACTTGCCCTCATTGATGTCGAGGAGGGTGAAGGTGTCGACTTTCGCCGGCCCGTCATCGAGTTCGACGCCCTCTTTGAGCTTCTTCCCGACACCGCGCTCGAGTGCACCGGACACGGTCGCCAGATACGTCTTCGACACCTCGAACGACGGGTGCATGAGCCGATGGGCCAGATCCCCGTCGTTGGTCAGCAGCAGCAGACCCTCGGTGTCGGCGTCGAGGCGGCCCACGTGGAACAGCCGCTGACCGGCCGCGACCCTTTCGGAGACGATGTCACCCACGCACGGACGACCGAGGTCGTCGGACATGGTCGACTGCCACCCGCGAGGCTTGTTCAGCGCGAGATGGACCAGATCCTTCTGGACGACGACGCGTACACCGTCCACGCGAACGACAGCGTTTTCGGGGTCGATCCGCAATCCCTGCTCGATCACGATGCGACCGTCGACCTCGACCCGGCCCCGGGAGATCAGTTCTTCGGCGGCGCGACGTGACGCGACTCCGGCCTGGGCGAGCACCTTCTGCAACCGCACACCGTCGCCCTGTGGGGGCCCGACGGGCCTTTCGGCGTCTGCATGCTGGTGCCGGGCGGGCTTGGCATTGCTGACCTTGGGCGCCTGAGTTTGTGCGCGCTGGGGTTTGGCCGACTTCGGCTTGCCCCGCTTGTTCGTGGCGACCGGGGCTTCCGGCCTGCCGGTTCGAGTCTTCGCGGCGTCCGGCCTACCTGAGCGGCCCTTCGCGGCCTCCGGCCGACCTGTTCGGGTCTTTGCGGCCTCCGGCCGACCTGTTCGGGTCTTTGCGGCCTCCGGCCGACCTGGACGCTGGCCGGTGTCCGACCGGCCCGACCTGTGGCCGGTCTCCGTCTTGTCGGTGCGATGCTTGTTGTTGTTGCGATCCGGTGTGCCATCTCGGCGAGCGGGTTTCTTCACTTTTTTCTACGATCCCTGTCAGTCTTCGGTGTCGAGCCCGGTGTCCAACTTGTCCGTGGACGCCGTAGCTTTATTCATTCTCGCAAATCGTGGGTCAGATTCCAGACTGTCGCTGATGTCGTCTATCAGGTCCACGTCCGGCAGCAACGGGGCCAGGGCGGGCAGATCGGCCAGAGAGGCCAAGCCGAGCCGTTCCAGGAAGAGCTCCGTCGTCGAGTACTGCGTGGCGTTGGTATCGGGATCGACCCCGGCTTCGGCGATCAATCCACGAGCGAGAAGCGTGCGCACCACACCATCCACGTTGACGCCGCGCACCGCACTGATCCGTGCGCGGGTCAACGGTTGACGGTATGCCACGACAGCAAGAGTCTCCAAAGCAGCCCTCGTCAGCTTGGAGCGTGCCCCGTCCAGCAGCAGGCGCTCCACGTAGGGCGCGTAGACGGTGCGGGTATAGAGACGCCAACCGTCACCGGCATATCGGAGGTCCATGCCACTACTGCGGGCGGTGAGCTCGGCGGACATCCGGTTGAGGGTCTCGGTGATGCGTTTCACAGAAGCCCCGGTCACGGAGGACAGCAGGTCGACCCCGGCAGGCGAATCGACGATCAACAGCAGCGACTCCAGAACGGCCTCGAGCTCGGCGTCCGACAGTTCGTCGTCACCGCCGAGCGAAGCCGGCTCAACGTCACCGCCGAGCGAAGCCGGCTCAACGTCACCGCCGAGCGAAGCCGGCTCGTCGTCACCGCCGGAGGCATGGGGCTCGTGGGGCTCGTCGTGCGGGGCCGAGCTCATCCGTAATCCTCCTCGGTCACCGGGAGACGGATGTCGCCCCCGGTCCAGCTCACCAACAATTCACCGAGAGGCTCGGGTTGCTCGAACAGCACCGATTGCTCGCGGTACAGCTCGAGCAGCGCGAGAAATCGTGCCACGATCTCGACTGCTACCTCGCATTCCGACACCAGTTCACCGAAGCTCGCCCATTGATTCGCGCCACGTCCGCGAAGCAGTTCCAGTATCCGGGCGGCCTGCTCCGGTACCGACACCGCATGCATGTCGTGCAGGTGGTCGAGTCCCACGGTCGGCGTCGGGCGGGGGGTGAACACGGTTGCGGCGATCTCGGCGAACCGCTGCGGGTCGACACCGAGCAACACCTCGGGAAGTAGGCTTGTGAACTGGTCTTCGAGCGCCACCGATCGCGGATATCGCCGAAGGGCCGCGGCTTCGAGTTCGCCGAACAGCTGGGCCGCCTGCTTGTACGCGCGATATTGGAGCAGTCGGGCAAACAGCAGGTCGCGGGCCTCGAGCAGGGCCAGATCCTCGGCGTCCTCCACCTGTCCGGCCGGCAGAAGTCGCGCCGCCTTGAGGTCGAGAAGTGTTGCGGCGACCACCAGGAACTCGGTGGTCTGGTCGAGGCCCATCTCCGCACCGAGTTCGCGGGTGTAAACGATGAAGTCGTCGGTCACCTGATGGAGCGCGACTTCCGTTACGTCGAGCTCACGCTGGTTGATGAGCGTGAGCAGCAGGTCGAACGGTCCCTCGAAGTTCCGCAGCGTCACCCGGAAGCCGGCCTTGACGGCGGAGGCCTGCTGATCGTTCGACTCGGCCGGCACCGATACTGCGCCGGGATTCTCGGTGTGCGATGGAGCCACGACGTCCTGGGTGTTCACCACTTACCGGCCGGAACGGTGGATGACCTCACGGGCCAACGCGCGGTACGCCTCGGCACCGGGCGACTTCGGCGCCCAGGTGGTGATCGGCTCACCGGCCACAGAGGTCTCCGGGAATCGCACAGTCCGGTTGATCACCGTGTCATACACCACCTCGCCGAACACCTCGACCACCCTGGCCATCACCTCGCGGGCGTGGAGCGTGCGGGCGTCGAACATGGTCACCACGATCCCGGCGAGTTCGAGCTTCGGGTTCAGTCGGTCGTGCACCTTTTCGACGGTGTCGTTGAGCAGTGCCAGTCCACGCAGGCTGAAGTATTCGCATTCCATCGGAATGATCACCGAGTCCGCGCAGGCGAGAGCGTTGACGGTGAGCAGCCCGAGTGACGGCTGGCAATCGATCAGGACGTAGTCGTACCGGTCCAGCACGGGATGCAGCACCCGGCCCAGGGTCTGTTCCCGTCCGACCTCGGTGACGAGCTGAATCTCCGCGGCGGAGAGGTCGATGTTGCTCGGCAACAGGTCGAGATTTTCGACGCGTGTCCGCATCAGCACGTCGTCGATCGACACGCGGGGTTCGACGAGCAGGTTGTGCACGGTGAGGTCGAGGTCGTGGTGCGCGACCCCCAGGCCGGCAGACAGCGCGCCCTGCGGGTCGAGATCGACGAGCAGGACCCGACGGCCGTACTCGGCGAGCGAGGCCCCCAGGTTGATCGTGGACGTCGTCTTCCCGACCCCACCTTTCTGGTTGCACATCGCGACGATCCTCGCGGGACCGTGGGATGGCAGCGGCGTGGGTTCCGGCACCGCACGGGTCGGTCTCCCCGTGGGGCCGAGCTCACCCTGATCGACGACAGTGTCGTCGAACAGGGCTGCGGGGTCGGTCTGTCGCATGTCGAACATGTCGCCCTCCGATTGCGAGTGCCCTGACTCCGCTGCTGGCGGCTGCGGTGTCACCACGGTCCGATGATCCCCTGTTCTCTCGATGCTCGCTGTCGATCACACATCGTTATACGAACGCTACCGCTTCGTACCGTGAATATTCCCCTCGACACGCGTTCGCCTACCGCGCCCGAGGGTGCGCGTGGGCCCACACTTCACGCAGCGCACCAACCGTGACCAGGGTATATATCTGCGTGGTCGTGACGGAGGCGTGTCCGAGCAACTCTTGGACGACGCGCACGTCGGCGCCCCCGTCCAACAGGTGAGTGGCGAACGAGTGCCGCAGCGTGTGTGGCGAGACCGCTACCGTGATCCCGGCAGCCTCCGCCGCAGTCTGCAACACCTTCCAAGCGCTCTGCCGTGACAGTCGACCACCGCGGACATTGAGGAAGAGTGCGGGCGTGCCCCGCGACATCAGCGCCGGCCGGCCGCGGACGAGGTAGGCGTCAAGGGCTTCGACCGCGGGCCTGCCCACGGGGACCACCCGATGCTTTCCGCCCTTGCCCCGGAGCAGGACGGAGCGGTTCTCGGTGTCGATGTCGTCTACATCGAGGCCGACCGCTTCGGAGATGCGGGCCCCCGTGGAATACAGCAACTCGAGAAGAGCGCGGTCGCGTACCGGCCGGGGACCGTCAGCGGGCCCTCCGCCGCCGACGGCCTCGAGTAGCGACAGCACCTCGCGGACGGGCAACGATTTGGGAAGCCGGGTGGCCGGCGAGGGTGGTCGGACTACCCGAGCCACGTCCACCGCCGCCATCCCCTCAGCGGTGGCAAAACGGTGAAACCCGCGCACGGCGATCAACGCGCGGGCGGCCGAACTCGCGGCCAGCGCCGGCAGGCCGCGCTCGGGGTCACCGCTGCGCAGCGCGACGACGAATTCACTGACATCCTGCTCGCGGACCCGTCCGATGTCCGTGATCCCTCGATCGGCGAGGAATTGTGTGTACCGCGACAGGTCACGCCGATACGACGAGATGGTGTTGCGGGCAGCACCGCGTTCGACTGCCAGGTGATCGAGGTACGTCTCGACCTGCCGCGCGATCACCGGATCATTCTCCCGCGGCTTCGACCCCGGCACGTGAGCGTTTTCTCTCACTGAAACTCGCCGGACGATCGACCCACGGTGCATCCCGGTCGCGTAGTGGCGTGTCAGGTCGCGACTTGATTGCGGCCAACGACATGATCCCGGAAACCGCGGTGGCGTTGACGATCTCACCGCGCAGGACCATCGCCACCGCCTCGTCGAGCGGGAACCGCTCTATCTCGAGGTCGGCCTCTTCGTGCTCCGGTTCGGGCCGGTGGACGGTGTAGAGGTCCTCCGCGAGAAACACCCGCACCGACTCGTCGGTGAAGCCGGGCGAGACAGCCACATCCACGAGGACCTCCCACTGTTTCGCCGCGAGTCCTGTTTCCTCGGCCAGCTCCCGCTTCGCAGCCTCGAGCGGGTCCTCGTCCGGTTCGTCGAGGAGGCCCGCCGGAATCTCCCACAGCCGGCGGCCCACCGGGTGCCGGTACTGGTGGATGAGGACGAGCCGGTTCTCGTCGTCGAGCACCACGACGGCAACTGCGCCGTGATGCTCGACGACCTCTCGTTCGGCTGTCCGCCCATTCGGCATCGCCACCTCGTCCAGACGCAATGCCAGGATGGCTCCGCTGTAGACGACGCGCGAGTCGAGAATGTCGAATTCGTGCCGATCGGTGTCGGTCATGCGCCGGCTCTACTTATCCGGCACTGTCGATCGACGCCCGGTCGGTGGCGGCAGCCACCTCGTCCGCCACGGCGACCTCGACCGTCCGCTCCTCACCGTGGACGTCGACGGGAAGGCGTTCTTCGAGCTTGTACGTCAACGCCGCTGCGACAAATGCTGCGAACAAGGGATGCGGACGAGTCGGACGGCTCTTGAGCTCCGGGTGGGCCTGCGTGGCGACGAAGAACGGATGCTGCTTCGCCGGGTACTCGACGAACTCGACGAGGTGCCCGTCCGGCGAGGTCCCGCTGAAGAGAAGACCGCTCTTGGCGATCCGGTCGCGGTAGGCATTGTTGACCTCGTAGCGGTGCCGATGACGTTCGGAAACCTGCTCGCTGCCGTACGCGCGCGCAACGACCGAACCCTTGGCCAGCACGGCGGGATAGGCGCCGAGGCGCATCGTCCCACCGAGGTCGGCTTCGCCGGCCACGACGTCTTCCTGATCGGCCATCGTGGAGATGACCGGGTGCGTCGTCTCGGGCTCGAACTCCGCAGAGTTGGCATCCTCGAGCCCCACGCTGCGGGCGGCCTCGATCACGACGCACTGCAAGCCGAGGCACAGGCCGAGCAGTGGGATCTTGCGGTGACGCGCATACCGGATGGCGCCGAGCTTGCCCTCGATGCCGCGGATCCCGAAACCGCCGGGAATCAGCACCCCGTCCACATCCCCCAGCGCTGCCTGCGCTCCGGCTTCGGTCTCACAGGCGTCCGAGGGAACCCAGGAGATCTCCACCTTGGATCGGTGAGCGAAGCCTCCGGCTCGCAGTGCCTCGGTGACCGACAGGTACGCGTCGGGAAGGTCGACATACTTGCCGACGAGCGCGATCCGCACCGTCTCGCGCGGCTGGTGGACGCGCTCGAGAAGATTTCCCCAGACCGTCCAGTCCACGTCCCGGAACGGTAGCCCCAGCTGACGCACGACGTATGCGTCGAGACCCTCGCTGTGAAGAACCTTCGGAATGTCGTAGATCGACGGCGCGTCGGGTGTCGAGATACATCCGTCGACGTCGACGTCGCACATCAGCGCGATCTTGTTCTTCAGCGCCGGCGGGACCTCGCGGTCGCAGCGCAGGATCAGCGCGTCGGGCTGGATACCGATGTTCCGCAGCGCGGCAACCGAGTGCTGGGTGGGCTTCGTCTTCAGCTCACCCGACGGCGCCAGGTACGGAACCAGAGAGACGTGGAGGAAGAAGACATTGTCGCGGCCGACGTCGTGTCGCACCTGACGGGCCGCCTCGAGGAACGGCTGCGACTCGATGTCGCCGACGGTGCCGCCGATCTCGGTGATCACCACATCGGGACGCTGACCCTGCAGGTCCGGCCCACTCATCGCGAGGATGCGGCTCTTGATTTCGTCCGTGATGTGCGGAATGACCTGGACGGTGTCCCCGAGATACTCACCCCGCCGTTCCTTGGCGATGACCGTCGAATACACCTGGCCCGTGGTCACATTCGCCTGACCGGAAAGGTCGCGATCGAGGAAGCGCTCGTAGTGGCCGACATCGAGGTCGGTTTCGGCGCCGTCTTCCGTCACGAAGACTTCACCGTGCTGGAAGGGATTCATCGTTCCTGGATCGACGTTGAGGTACGGATCCAGTTTCTGCATGGTCACGCGCATCCCTCGCGCGGTCAGCAATTGTCCCAGACTCGAGGCTGTGAGGCCCTTGCCGAGCGAGGAGGCGACGCCGCCGCTGACGAAGATGTGCTTGGTGGCGGTACGCGAAGAAGTGCGTGACTGTGGCAAAGGGGCTCCCGTGACGACTGTGCAGGGCTTGGTCTGTTCGAGCAATGCTGGGGCCTGCCGACCCACGGGACTTCACGGTAACACCTCGGCAGACCTGCGGGAAACAACGCGCCGAGATTGCACTCCCCCAGGGTGTGACGTGCACTACGCGGGCGTCACCCCAACCGTGACTCCGGTGGTTCCGGGTCCGGTCCCATACCGGCCGGCGCCGCCGCCGAGCTGTTCCTGCAACGACAGCGGAACGGTAATCTTCCCTGCTTCGCGGTCGATGTTGTCGATCGTCGTGAGCGCCGCCGACAGTGCGGCATCGGCACGGGCAACGGCGACCGCACCGTTTCCCTGCGCCGAAGCCGGACGCCCGGCGAGGACGGTTCCGCCGCCGCGCGAGTCCAACGCTCCCGCGAACCGGGCAACCACCGCGCCCCGGTTACCGCTGGCGCCGTCCTCCACGTCACGGTCCCCCGTGAGCACCACCGCCAGCTGGGCGGGCTCGACCCCGCCGTCGTCATAGGTGATGAAACCCGCCCCCCGCAGCGTTTCCAGAGCGAGCGCCCTCTCCTGCGGTGAACTCTGCGGCTGACCGGTCTCCTTGCCGAGCAGAACCACCGAGCCCAGGAGGTCACCCGCCAGGCTGCCCTGATCCACAGCACCCGTCTTCAAGGTGACACCGGCGGGGATGACATTGTTGACGACCGTGCGCAGCCGGTCACCACCAGTGGCGTCGACGAACGAGTCCGTCAGGGACACCCGTCCCGTGACGCTGCCACCGGCCGCCCCGATCATCCGATTCACCCCGTCGAGGTCGGCAGGGTCGGCGTCGGGCGTGGTCACTACGACGACAGTTCGCCCCGCAAGGGCGTCGGCCACCACCCGGCCGGCCACCGCCGAGTCGAAACCATCGGCCGAATTCAGCTGCTCGGTCAGCTGGTTGTTGCGTTCGTTCGCTTTTTCGATGTCGTTCTGCAAATCGACCTTGTCGTCGCGGAGACCGGACACGAGACCGCTCGACAGCAGGCCGGATCCCAGCACCACCCCGATTGCCAACGCCAGGAAGATCGCTGCGATCGAAATGGCATGTTGACGCAGAGAAATCACTTGAAGAACCCCTGCACCCACAGCGCAAAGCTGTTCCAGGTCGCGATGGCCCAGTCCAGAGCTTCCCCACCGACATTCGACACCACGAGGGCCACGATCACCGCGACCAGAGCGGCCAGTACGAGCAGAGCGATGGCACCTCCCGACACCCTGCTGCGGTAGAGGGTCGCCACGGCCTTGGCGTCCACCAACTTGGGTCCGACTTTCAACCGGGTCATGAACGCCGACGGATTGCTGTCGCGGCGGCCGCGGTCGAAGAACTCGTCGAGAGAGACCGTGTTGCCCACGGTCACGATCAACGAGGCACCGTGGTGATCGGCAAGGAGCAGCGCCAGGTCCGACGGAGACCCGGAAGCCGGGAACGTCATCGCCCCGATGCCCAGGTCCTGAATACGCGACAAGCCCGAGGCATGCCCGTCCTGGTCTGCCGGCAGCACCACCTCGGCGCCCGACTTCAGCGTCGCGCTGGTGATGTCCTCCGGGTCACCGACGATGAGGTCGGGCCGGTAGCCGGCAGATCTGAGAACATCGGCGCCTGCCCCCACCCCGATGAGGATCGGCGAGTATTCCTTGATGAACGGTTTGAGATTTTTCAGATCCGAGGCGTGATCCGGTCCGTCGGACACGATCACCACGTGCCGATCCTTCATGTCGACGTCGACATCCGGCACTCCCACCCCGTCGATGAGAAGCGGACTTTCGGTGCGGATGAACTCGATCGTGTTGCCGGAGAACGCTTCCAGGTGATCGACCAGTCCCGTCTTCGCCTCGATCATCCGATCGGAGATTTCGGCCTCGGTCTGCTCGTCGCCCTTGGCGATGCGCCGCTCCCCCGAATAGACGCAGCCGCCGTCGATCCGGACCTTGCTTCCGTCCTTGATGCTCTTGAAGACCTCGGTTCCCGCGGAATCGATCAGGAGGATCCCGTTGGCGACAATCACCTCCGGTCCCAGATTCGGATAGCGCCCCGAAATCGACGGAGACGCGTTGATCACTGCGAGAACGCCGGCCTTGACCAAGGCGTCCGCGGTACCGCGATCGAGGTCGAGCTCGTCGAGAACGACGACGTCACCTGGCCCGACACGCCTCAGCAGCTTGGCTGTGTTGCGGTCCACCCTGGCGATGCCGCTGACCCCAGGCAAAGTTTCGGTGTTACGTGACAGCAGTGCCGGCATCTTCATGGCTTCGATGATGACGCGGATGCACAGCCCACCTGTGGAGGCGCGCCGAACCAGCTACCACATCGGTCCCACCATCACCAACAGTTTTCGTTCAGACAGCACGTTCGGCTTTTGCCGTGGCCAGCAGTTCCTCAGCGTGCGCACGACCGGTTTCGGTGTCGTCGAGACCGGCGAGCATCCTGGCCAGTTCCACGACCCGCTCGTCATCGGTGAGAGTGCGCACCCCGCTACTGACGACTCCGTCGGCGTCGTCGACCTTGTCGACCACTAGATGGGTATCGGCGAATGCCGCCACCTGCGGCAGGTGAGTCACGACGATCACCTGGTGGGTTCTCGCCAGCCGGGCCAGTCGCTTGCCGATCTCGACTGCAGCGCGGCCGCCAACCCCTGCGTCGACCTCGTCGAACACCATGGTCGCACCCGAATCGGATCCGGCAAGCACCACCTCGAGTGCAAGCATCACCCGGGAAAGTTCACCGCCCGAGGCGCTTTTGCTGATCGGCAGCGACTGTGCGCCACTATGGGCCGACAACCTGAATTCGACTTCGTCGACACCCGACGACCCGGCATGCACCTGCGTGCCCTCGACGGTGAGCGGAGCGGTGTCCTGAGGGCCCGCCGCACGTGCGCGTACCGACACGTCGAGAGCTGCGCGGCCCATCGCGAGACCAGACAGCTCCGAACTCACTGCCTTGGCGAGCTTGGCCGCAGCCTTGATACGGGCGGCGGTGAGTTTCGATGCCGCCTCGGCGGTCGCCGCCGCCGACTCTTCCACCTGCTTCGTCAGCGCGGCCAGCGCATCGGACGACACATCTATCTTCTCGAGCCGCGCCCGCGCATTCTCGGCCCACTCGAGCACGCCGTCGACGTCAGCAGCGTACTTGCGCGTGAGGTTCTTGAGCTCCGCCTGCCTCGACAACAGCGAATCCAGCGCGCCGGGGTCCGCGGGCAGTCCGGCCAGGTAGGTGGTGAGGTCGGCCGACACGTCCGTGACCACGGCGATGGCATCCGCAAGACGCGAACCCAGACCGTCGAGCTCCGGATCGGTGGCGGACTCGATACGGGCGCGGGCTTCGGACAACAAGTCGAGGGCGGGCGGCGACACGCCGTCACCGTCCATCTCGTCACCGCCGGCAAGCGCGGTCTGCGCCTCCTGCGCTGCCGACCGCAAAGAGTCGAGTTCGCTGAGCCTGCGCACTTCGGCGACGATCGACTCATCCTCCCCTGGGGTGGGTGCGATGCCGTCGATTTCGTTGAGAGCAAACGTCAGCTGATCGGCCTCCTGCGCGAGTTCGCGCGTGCGGCCGGTTCGCTCGATCAACTCCGATCGCGCGGTCAGCCACTCGTCGCGGTGCTTGCGGTACCGCGCCAGGAGAGGGCCGACGGTCTTCTCCGCGAATCGGTCGAGCGCAGCACGCTGCTGGTCAGGTCGTAACAGCCGCAGTTGGTCGTTCTGCCCGTGCACGGTGAGTAGCGGGTCGGTGAACTCGGACAGCACTCCTGCCGGGACACTGCGGCCGCCGAGGTGCGCGCGCGAGCGGCCGTCGCTGCTGACAGTCCGCACGGCGATAATGGTGCCGTCTTCGTCCCGCTCGGCGCCGGTCGACTCGAGCAACTCGGCAACGGCCCGCTCGACGCGTTCTGAATTCTCGTCCGTCACGAAACGACCTTCGACGACGGCTCGCGGCGCCCCGAGACGCACCCGGCCCGCGTCTGCCCGGGCACCGCTGAGGAGATGGAGGCTGGTCACCACCATCGTCTTTCCGGCGCCTGTCTCACCGGTGAGCACTGTCAAGCCTTCGTGGAACTGCGCGGACGCCTCGGAGATCACACCGAGGTTGTCGATCCTGATCTCTGCCAGCACGTCTAGGGTTTCCTTCCTCGCCACCCGGTGACGGGCAGCTCGAACTTTCGCACCATGCGATCGGCGAAGGGAGCCGAATCGAGTCGCACCCAGCGAACGGGTTCCTTACCGCGCACCACCTCCACCCGCGCACCCGCAGGAAGTTCGAGAGTTCTCCTGCCGTCACAGAAAACCAGTCCATCATGACTACCGGCCACCGTCTCGACAGCGATGATCGACTCCGGGCTGGTGACGAGCGGCCGCGCGAAGAGTGCGTGGGCATTGCTCGGAACAACCAGCAAGGCTTCGAGTTCGGGCCACACGACGGGACCGCCGGCGGAGAAGGCGTAGGCCGTCGACCCGGTCGGTGTCGAGATGAGCACTCCGTCGCATCCGAAGGCCGACACGGGGCGGCCGTCGACTTCGAGCACTACTTCGAGAACACCGAGCCGGGACCGGTTCTCGATGCTCGCTTCGTTGAGCGCCCAGCCCCGCTCGATGATCTCGTCGTCCACCCGGACGACGACGTCCAGCGTCATTCGCTGTTCCACCCGGTATTCGCGGCGCACCACCTGACCGAGTGCCTCGTCCAGATGTTCGGCCTCCGTTTCGGCGAGGAAGCCGATGCGCCCGAGGTTGATGCCCAGCACCGGAATGGACGCGGCCTGAGCAAGTTCCGCGGCGCGAAGGAAAGTCCCATCTCCTCCGAGGACCAGCACCATTTCGCAGCCGAGGGCCGCGTGCGGACCGGCCTGGACGATCGTCACCTCGAATCCCGGCACGAGGAACTCGTCGGGCGCCATGCCATCCATTGGTTCGATGCGTGTGTTGTCGACCTCGTCGACGAGGACGCGCAGTCCGATTCCAGCGCTCTTGAAGATCTCACCGACGCGCCGTGCCGTCTCAGTGATTTCGGCCCGGCCCGGGTGCGCCACCAGCAGAATCTCGCGTGCCGTGCCGCTGCTCCCCGCGCTCACTGTGGTCCTTCCTGCACCGCGGTGCGGATCAACTCTTCGATCGAGTCGACCGGTTCATCATCAACTCCGGATACGACACCCGGTTCCGGCACCGCAGTGGCACCCGAGCGGAGCCACAGGAAATACTCGACATTTCCGGAGGGACCTGGCAACGGGCTCGCGACGGCTCCCAGCGTACGCAGCCCCAGGGACTCCGCGGCCCTTGCGACCCTGAGGACGGCAGCCACCCGCAGTTCCGGGTCACGGACCACCCCGCCCGACCCGACATGATCCTTACCGACTTCGAACTGCGGCTTCACCATCGGAACGAGATCTGCGCCGGCAGTCACACACGCGACGAAGGCCGGCAGCACGAGTTCGAGGGAAATGAACGACAGGTCGGCGACCACCAGATCGACAGGTCCGCCGATGCGCTCGGCGTCGATAGCACGCACGTTGGTGCGGTCGACCACACGAACCCGATCGTCCGACTGCAACCGCCACACCAACTGGCCGTATCCAACATCCACCGCCACCACCTCCCGGGCGCCGTGGTGGAGAAGTACATCCGTGAAGCCTCCCGTCGAGGCGCCGGCGTCGAGACACCGCTTCCCGTCGACCGAGAGCCCGCCAGGTCCGAACGCTTCGAGAGCTCCGAGCAACTTGTGAGCGCCACGCGAAGCCCAGGACACCTCGTTGTCCACCTCGACCACCCGTAGCGGTGTTCCCGCTTCGACGGCGGTAGCGGGTTTGGTCGCAGCTACTCCGGAGATCAGTACTCTGCCGGAAGTTATGAGTTCCTGGGCGTGTTCACGGGACCGGGCCAGTCCACGCCGAACGAGTTCGGCATCCACCCGCGCGCGTCGGGCCACCTCAGATCTTGTCCACGGCGGCCAGCGCTTCCACCAGAACGTCGTGGGCCTTCTCGAGCAGATGCGCTTTCTTCGGAATGACACCGACTCCGTGTCGGTCCTCGGGATCTGGTTCGACGGCGTGCAGCCGCGTCAGCAATCCGTCCACCTCCGCGGAAATCTTCTCGGGGTCGACACTCGGCGTTGGCCCAGGTAGATGGGCTCCCGGGCGCGGTATTGGCGTGCTCATCGGGCACAACGCTAGTCGATCCCCTTCGGATACGCATACAGCGAACCGCGCCGCGGACACAAAGGCTCTACGGGCACTCGAGATGCGCGGTCAAGCAATCCAATCGGACACGAGCGCGCTGACTGCCGGGTGAGTGGAGGTGACGCGGCCGAACTCGGGGTACTTCCATGCTGACACGGCCACGTGCCGGAGCAGCGTCACCGAATCGGCAGTGCCGATCGATCCACCTTTCGGTTCGATCACCAGATCAGTGCCATCAAACTCGACGGAGAAGCGACCGTCCTCGCCGACCCTCGATTCGTCAGCAGGCCGGTTGAGGGCATCCAGTTCGGAAGCGATAAAGGTCGGGCGTTGTTCCTCGGTGGCCCGTAGGACGTCGATGGCAGTGCTGACCCCGGTGAGCACCAACAGGGATTCGAGACCCACGGCGTTGGCGCCCTCGATGTCGGTATCGAGTCTGTCGCCCACAACCAGAGGGCGCGAACTCCCACTACGGCGTATCGCGTCTTCCATCAAAGGCGCTGCCGGTTTACCGGCGACCAGAGGTTCGGAGGACGTTGCGGTGCGCAGAGCGGCCACCATGGATCCGTTGCCCAGCACCAGCCCACGCTCGGTAGGGAGCGTGGAATCGACATTGGCCGCTACCCAGACAGCTCCCGACCGGATGGCGAGAGTCGCCTCCGCAAGAATCGCCCAGTCGGTTGTCGGAGAATGGCCCTGCACCACCGCGACGGGCGAATCCGCGAACAACCGCACCGGGCGCAAGCGGACCCGCGCCACTTCATCCGCCAAGGCATCCGTCCCGACCACCAGCACTGCAGCACCGGGTTCGATCTTCTCAGCGAGGAGTCGAGCTGCGGATTGCGAACTCGTGACCACCCTCGACTCCGAGGCGTCGAAACCGAGCTCGGTCAAGTGTGCGGCGACCTCACTTGGGCTACGGCTCGCATTGTTGGTCACGTAATAGAGGGCTTGCGTTCCCGACGCCAGCGCGGCCCGGGCACCGGGAATTGCCAGCGGCCCCCGGTACAGGGTGCCGTCCAGGTCGAGTAGCAGAGCGTCGTATCCCTCACGCAGCGACGACGCCACACCGTGCTCCACCGTCACTGATCGTCTCCGGTCAGCTCGGCCACACGCTCCTCTGCGTCGGTATCACCTTCGAGGTCCGCCGCAGCCGAATTGAGGAACCACTTCAGTCCGTCCTCGATACGGCCGGCGGCCACCAGGGCGTCGGCGTACGCATAGAAGAGACGCGCAGCTCCCGGACCGGTACGGGAAGCGTCGAGGTCCGGCGTCTGCAACGTGACCACGGCCTGATCGAACTGCCCGAGGTCCATGCGCGCACCTGCAACTACGATGCGCAGCTCGGCGGCATCGTCACCAGAGAGAGCCGCTGCTTCCTCGCTCCGACCCAGTTCGATCGCCCGTTCGGGTCGGCCCAATCCACGTTCGCAGTCCGCCATCACGGCGAGGAGTCCGGGACCGCCAGCCATCCGGCGTGCGGCCCGCAGCTCGGACAGCGCTTCTGCCCATTCACCAGCGTGGTACGCGGTGATGCCCGCGGCCTCACGAACGACGGCGATACGTCCGGCCCGCTGCCGCGCCGCACGCGCATGCGCCAGGGCCAGTCGGGGATCGTCGTCAACCAACTTGCCCGCCATCACCAGATGCCGCGCAACGGTATTCGCGTTCGTCTTGTCCAAGCTCAGCAGGTCACGCCGGACAGTCGGATCAAGTTCACCGGCCTCGACATTTTCGGGCAGGTCGGGTTCGTCAGGACGGGCATCCTGCCGTTGCGGCCGGTCACCATCACGCCCCCGCGGAGTAAATCCGCCCTCGCCCCCACGGCGCTGCCCACCCCGCCGGTCATTGCCGGCACCGCCACGAGAATCACCTCGCGGTCCGCCGAACGATCCACCACGACCACCCGACGGGCCACCTCTGCTCGACCCCGAGGCACCGCCTCGGTCCGAACCGGAAGCACCGCCTCGTCCAGAATTAGAGGCACCGCCTCGTCCAGAATTAGAGGCACCGCCTCGTCCAGAATTAGAGGCACCGCCTCCGCGGAAGGATCGACGTCCGTCGTCGCTCTCCGACACAGTCATTCCTTTCACACAAACCACGAAAGGGGACCCAGTATATTGGGTCCCCTTTCGGTAACGGATGTTCGGCGGTGTCCTACTCTCCCACACCCTGTCGAGTGCAGTACCATCGGCGCTGGAGGGCTTAGC
>NZ_JAWLSG010000008.1:0-255056 GCF_033142305.1 Rhodococcus sp. IEGM 27
CAGATCGCCGTCATGGGCGCCTCCGGCGCCGTCGGGTTCGTCTACCGCAAACGCCTCCTCGAGGCCGCCAAGAACGGTGACGACGTCGACGCGCTGCGCCTGCAACTGCAACGCGAATACGAAGACACCCTCGTCAACCCCTACGTCGCCGCCGAACGCGGCTACGTCGACGCCGTCATCCCGCCCTCCCACACCCGCGGACAGATCGTGGCCGCCCTGCGCCTCCTCGAACGCAAAATGGTCACCCTCCCGCCCAAGAAGCATGGGAACATCCCCCTATGACCGCTTTCACTGAAGAGCGCACGGAGAACGGTTCGGACACGACGGCCGAGAGGTCGTCGGTCAACGGTTCCGCCGCCGAGGCAGCCCTCGCGGACGCGGACACCACGCTGTTGCCGGGTGCGGAACCGGGTGCCACCGCCTCCGAACCCTTCGTGACGGTGATCAAGGGCTCGCCCACCGATGAGGAGATCGCGGCCCTGGTCATCGTGTTGACGGCCGCCGCGAACACCGGCAGCGGAGACCCCGATTCGCATCTGCCACCGGAGTCCTGGGGTGCTCCGACGCGTATGCACCGCAGTGTGGCGCCCTTCTCGCCGTACGCGTTCCCGAACGTGTCGGCATCCCGGCGTTGACGGTGACGCTGCCGGTGGTCGTGAGGCGCCAACTGTGACGGCGTTCGTACTTGCCTCGGCCTCCCCGGCGCGGCTCGCTGTGCTGCGCAGCGCCGGGGTCGAGCCGATCGTCCGGGTGTCCGGCGTCGACGAGGACGCGCTCATCGCGGCACTCGGTGCCGAGGCGCCCCCGGAGCACGTCGTCACCGAACTGGCCCGCGCCAAGGCGAAGGATGTGCTGCCCGGCCTGACGAGCGAGTGCCTCTCCGACTTCGTGGTGGTCGGATGCGACTCCATGTTGCTGCTCGACGGCGAGTTGCAGGGCAAACCCGGGTCGGTAGAAGTTGCGCGCTCTCGCTGGGCGTCCATGGCCGGCCGTAGCGCGACCCTGCTTACCGGGCACAGTGTTCTGCGGGTGATGAACGGCTCGGTGATCGGCGACGCCCACGAGTCGAGCGCCACGGTGGTTCACTTCGCGAGCCCTGAGGACTCCGACCTCGAGGCGTACCTCGCCACGGGAGAGCCCCTGCAGGTTGCGGGCGCGTTCACACTCGACAGTCTCGGTGGGTGGTTCGTCGAGCGCATCGACGGTGATCCGTCGAGCGTGATCGGGATCGGTCTACCCCTCGTGCGCACTCTGCTCGGCCGGGTGGGCGTCGGTATCGCCGAGTTGTGGGCGACGTCGGGCCGTACCGCCTGACTCTGCTTCGCCCTGCCGGTTCCGCCGCGGAAGGGTGAGCGACGCCACGCCGATTGCCGCGGCCACCGCCGAGATGATCCACAGGATGCGCCGCTCCGCCTGCAGGAAGGCCTCACCCGCCGCCGCACGCGTGGATTCTCGGGCGGCGACCAGCGCGGAATCTGCGATCTGCTGCCCCGAAGCACCCAAGGCCGTAGCGTTTCCCTGCCCGAGCGACCGGCAGTCGTCAGGCACCTTCATCGGCGAGGTGGACCCGAGCTGGTCCGTGGCACACCGCACGAAGGTCTCCTCGGCCCGCGGAACGAGGGCCGCCGGCACACCGACCCGTACCAATTCCGCGGTCAATGAGGGCCTTTCCGCCTGGACAGCCTGCGACGACTGCGTAGCCACCAGGTTGAAGAACACCACCCCGATCACGGCGAGGCCGAGGGAACTGCCTACCTGCTGGACCGTGGGAAGCAACCCGGACACCGAGCCCGCATTGTCCGGTCGCACAGTGGCGAGGATCGCCGTCTGCAGGGGGGCGACGAACAACCCGAGCCCGGCACCTCCCAGGAACAATGGACCTGCCAAGGCCCCCCACCGTGGATCGGTGCCCTCGTGCTGTAACTGCGCGGCCAGCACGACGAGCGAGCCCGCGAACAAAAGCATCCCCAGCGGAAGTACGAGGTTGCCGATTCGCCGGTAGACCACCGAAGACGCCAGCGCGGCGAGACCCGTGCCCAGCGCCCACGGCACCGTCATCACCCCCGCCCGCAACGGGGAAAATCCGAAGCCGAACTGGAGCGTGAGCGAGATGGTGAAAATCAGCGACGTAAGTGTCCCGAAGAATACGAAGGCGATGGCGGCGCCGATCGAAAACGCACGATCGGCGAACAGTTCCACTCGCAGCACCGGGTCGCCACCCCGGCGCCCGAGACGCCACTCGTACACGACGAAGGTGATGAGCACCGGCACCGAGCAGGCCAGCATCACCACGATCGAGGTCGGCCAGTCCCGCTCGCGTCCCTCCGCCAGCGGGAAGATGAGCAGGAAGAGGCCCAACGCCGACAGGACGGCGCCGCCCACGTCGAGGCGCCGGACACCGTCAGCCTTGGCGTCGACGAGATAGAAGTACCCGAGCACCAGCGCGGCGATGCCGAGCGGGATGTTGACGAAGAAGATGAGGCGCCACCCCCAACCGAGCAGATCCCACTGGATGAGAAGGCCCCCGACGAGGGGACCTGAGATCGTCGCAAGCCCGATGGTCGCTCCGTAGATACCGAAGACCCGCGGGTGGGCACGTTGGGGAAACAGGCCCGAGATGATGGCGAAGGTCTGGGCAGACATCGATCCGGCAGCCAGGCCCTGCACGGCCCGCGACAGGACCAATTCCATCGGCGTCTGTGCCAGCCCGCAGAGCAGGGATGCGAGAACGAACACGGCCAGAGCGGTGAGGAAGATCCGGCGCCTGCCGAGCAGATCACCCAACCGAGCGGCCGTGATCAGCGAACATGCGAACGAGAGGGTATACACGCTCACCATCAGCAACTGGGCAGACACCGAAGCGCCCAGGTCGACCGCGATGCTCGGCAGCGCGACGTTGACGATCGTGGCGTCGAGGAGTTGCATGAACACGGCGGCGAGACTGGTGGTGAGACCCAGCCACGGGGCCCATCGACCGAGCTCTCCGCGGTCGGGGACTTCATGCTGTGTCACAGGCATCCGCACAGGCTAGTAGCCCGAAGTGCGCCGTGGGTTGTGAGGTAGGTCAAAGATTCGGGACGCTACATCAGGAAGTTGCAGCGTAGGGGGCGTTTGATCGACACTTGACTGGGCTGGAACCGACCTGTAATCAATCTCCGTACTCCGTTACCTCTCGCGGTAAGGCACTCAGTGCCGCATCCTGTTGCGAGACGCGCGTGCACGACCGAACTCGCACACCTCGACATTCGACTACCTCAGGAGCCGCTCGATGGACTTGAACTTGATCACCCACTGGAGACCACAGCCTGGGAGGGTCGTCGAGTGGAAAGTCACGGACGTGAGTGCACGAGCGGCTGCGCAGGCTCCGATCGACCCTGCCCCGCCGACCACCATGCAGGAACGACATCTGAGGCGGGCACGACTCGCCGTGCAGAACGGGGAGACGCAATCCCCCTGGATCGGTATCGCGTTCGATTTTCCCGGCAGACTCGACAGGGCCGCCATGACGCGAACCCTCGAGCGGTACGTTCTGCGGCACGACACCCTTCACAGCTGGTTCTCGTTCGCCGACCCAGCAGCAGATCCCACGGATACGACGAATCCCGTTCGGCGACACGTCGTTCCGGCTGAGTCCATCAACCTCGCCCCAGCCGAGGGCGCCGTTCTGGACAGGCCTGAGCACGTACGCGACCACGTCGCGACACGCTTCGCGAACGACACCAGTGCACTCGCCTGGCCGGCCTTCGTATTCGGTGCAGTGGAACACTATGCGACTGACGCACCCGACGCCGAGGAGAGCTTTACGCTCTTCCACGCGATCGACCATGCGCACACCGACATGCAGTCGATGATCCTGATGTTCGCCGAGACGAGAATGATCTACCAGGCCGAACTCGACGGCGTGGAGCCGGAATTGCCGGACCCCGGCAGCTACGTGGACTACAGTCGGCGCGAGCGTGAGAAGGCCGCGACGTTGACGATGGCGTCTCCGGAGGTGCACAGCTGGATCGGTCACCTCACCCGTAATGGAGGAAGCTTCCCGAGCTTCCCCCTCGACCTCGGAGCGTCCGACGCGCCGAAGCCGGCAATCGGCAGCCGGTTCGAGCTGGCCGACGCACGGGACTGCGAACTGTTCGGGGTCGCATGCAAGGCCAATGGTGCCAACTTCATCGGTGGTGTATTCGCGGCACTGGCCATCACCGAGCACGAGCTCGTCGGACGCGACCGTTACATGGCGCTCTCCCCGGTCACCACCCGCAACGATCCGCAGTTCTATTGGTCACAGGGGTGGTTCATCAATCTTGTTCCGGTCGGATTCGAATTGGACGGCGCCACCACGTTTTCCGCGCTCGCGCAGCGCGCGCAAGAGGCATATCGCTCAGGGAAGACTCTCGGCGAAGTCTCGGTGCAACAGGTGATCGACACGGTGCTGGCCGCCTCGGGCCCCGGCACCCTGTCACAGCACACAACACTCACGCCTCCCCCGATCGTGTCGTACATCGACGGACGCAGATTGCCCGACACCGAGAACTTCTCGTCCACCCGCGCCACCGGCATCGTGGGAGGGAAAGCAACCCAGATCGCCTCCATCTGGATCAACCGGGTCCTCGAAGGAACGTGGATGGCCATTTCCCATCCCGATACCCCGGAAGCGCATCGCTCCGTCGCCGCCTATACAGGACGCCTGTCGACCATCATGAGAACCGTCGCCCGCGAAGGTGATTACCCGATCTCGTCCTTCACTCCGGCGGCCTCGGGAACTCGCCCGCAGGAGGGGGTGCGCTAGTGCACGTCACGTCCATCGACAAGTACATGCTCGAACCCGGCATTGTGACCGAATGGTCCGTGGACCCGGGGGTGGTGTCGCAGTCGGCGGTGCCGCCGTCCTACAACCAGCAATTCCACCTCGACACGGCGCGCACCCACGGTAACGGCCGGAGTGTATGGATGGCAGCGGCTTTCGACCTTCCGGGCCGGCTCGACAAAGATGCCCTGGAACTCGCGCTCGTTCACTTCATCCGGCGTCACGACACCCTGCAGACCGGGTTCGATGTCACCTCCGACGTGTTGATGCGGGTCGATCTCGACCCTGCCCTCGCCTCGGTGGTCGCCTCCGATCCGGTGCTCACGTCGTCACCGGACGAGCTTCGTGACCACCTGCGCCGCCGCTTCACCGAGGCCTGCGACCCGTTGACGTTTCCCGCGTATCTCTTTGCCACCATCGAGCGGGACGACCACTACACCGTTGTCAGTGCCTTCGATCACACTCTGGTCGACGGCTATTCGCTGGTCATTGCGCTGGGTGAACTCAGACAGATCTATCAGAAACTGTTGTCGCACAGCGTGCCCCACGACATCACCGCGGCGGAGTTGACCGAGGGACTCGGCGATCCCGGCAGCTTCCTGCGGTATTGCGAACTCGAGGCCGAGACGCCGGTCACCGAGCTGGGTGACCCCCGGGTTCGTGAATGGGCACGGTTCTACGAGCGGTGCGGCGGCACCGCGCCGAGTTTCCCGTTGGACCTGGGTGTCGAAGCCGGCAAACCCGCACCGCAGGGCGCCGACGTCCGCCCACTACTGGGCACCGCCGACGCCGAACGCTTCGAGGAGATCTGCTTCGACTCCGGCGGAAGTCTGTTCACCGGCACGCTTACCGCGATGGGGTTGGCTGTCCAGTCGATCAACGGCACATCCCGGATGCCGCTGCAGTTTCCGCTGCACATTCGCCAGGACCCACAGTGGGCAAACGCACTCGGATGGCTCACGACGAGTGCCCCCCTGACCGTGGAGGTTACCCCCGACGGCGACTTCCAGTCCTCGCTGGCGCACACGCATGCGTCCTTCCGCACCGCCCTGACCTTGAAGGGCGTCACGATGGCCCAGGTCCGCGAATCGCTCGGCGACGCGTACCGGCGAACCCGGACGGACGTGTTCATGGTGTCCTACATCGACTACCGCCGACTCCCGGGCACCGACGATCACGACGAGTTGAACGCCCACCACATCAGCAACGTGACGGTGGCCGACGACGCACAATTCTGGATCTCACGAACAGGGAGGGGCCTTGCGCTGCGCTCCCGATTCCCCGAAACCCCGACGGCAAGGCGTGCGATCACCGACTTTCTCGAACGGCTGCGCGAGATCATGCTGAACATTTGCGAGAACGGTGTCGCACCCATCGCCGAACTGACCACCCAGCTGCACCTCGAGGGCACTCCCGTCATCTGACGCCTGCCCAGCTCGGTCGGACGGATCGACAATGCGTTGCCGCATGGTCAGCGCGATGTCGACCGCCCGCATCCGTGCACGGCCTGCGACCTCGCCGCCGAACAGGTCGTCGACACTGGCGGTCCACAGCTCGACCCATCGGTCGAAGTGCCGGTCGGTGAACCCGTGCTGACCGTGCAGCGCGCGGTGGACGGCGAGGACGCCGCCGCGGTAGCTGCCGGACCCCAGAAGGACCGACTCCCAGAAGTCGCACATCACGGGGAGATGGTCGTCGAGTCCGACGGTCGCGAGTGTGTCGAACGCCGGTCGGAGGATCGGATCCGTGAACGCCCGTGCGTAGAAGTGCCGCAGCAGCAACTCCAGGTCGGCGCGGGTCGAGATGTCGGGCATGAAACCTCCGTTCATGGGCGAATCTCCGCACGCCGAACGCGCTGCGGCGAACCCCCGGACGGTTACTGTGAACGCCGTTCGGACGAACTCGAGCCGTCGGCCTAGAATTGGCTTTCGTCCCACCGAGTCTGCCCCGTCGTCCAATCCCGCAGGAGCCCGCCCGTGCCCGTAGCGCCAGATCCCACGCCCTCCTTCGCCGAGTACGCCCACCCCGAACGGCTGGTGTCGACGGAGTGGCTCAACGCACATCTGGGAGCGCCCGGCCTCAAGGTGGTGGAGTCCGATGAAGACGTCCTTCTCTACGACGTCGGTCACATCCCCGGCGCCGTGAAGGTCGACTGGCACCTCGACCTCAACGATCCGGTCACCCGCGACTACATCGATGGCGAGAAGTTCGCGGAACTGATGAGCCGGAAGGGCATCAGCCGCGACGACACCGTCGTGATCTACGGCGACAAGAGCAACTGGTGGGCCGCATACGCGCTCTGGGTGTTCACCCTCTTCGGGCACGAGGACGTCCGCCTCCTCGACGGTGGCCGCGACGCGTGGATCGCCGAGAACCGCGACACCGCGTTCGACGTACCTGACATCACTCCCACCGACTATCCGGTGGTGGAACGCAACGACGCCCCGATCCGGGCGTTCAAGGACGACGTGCTCGCCCACCTCGGCAAGGGCCCGCTCATCGACGTGCGTTCTCCTCAGGAATACACCGGCGAGCGCACACACATGCCCGATTACCCGGAGGAGGGCGCACTGCGCGGCGGTCACATCCCGAGTGCGCAGAGCATTCCGTGGGCCAAGGCCGCGGCGCCGGACAGCCGTTTCCGCTCGCGCACGGAATTGAACGAGATCTACAGCGGCGTGTCCGCCGCCGACGACATCGTCGCGTATTGCCGAATCGGTGAACGCTCGAGTCACACCTGGTTCGTGCTCACCCACCTGCTCGGCTACCCGCAGGTCCGCAACTACGACGGATCGTGGACCGAATGGGGCAATACCGTGCGCGTTCCCATCGTCAGGGGTGAGGAGCCGGGCGAGGTCCCCGGCTCGCCGTCATGACACTGATGCCCGATTCCCTTGCCGAGATCGTCGACGACTTCGCTGCCGTCGACGGTTCCGACAAGCTGCAGCTGCTGCTCGAGTTCAGCCGTGAACTGCAACCTCTGCCTGCCGAACTCGAGCAGGACGCCATGGAGCCCGTTCCGGAGTGCCAGTCGCCGCTGTTCCTGTCGGTGGACAGTTCCGATCCCGAGCACGTGCGACTGCATTTCAGCGCGCCCCCGGAGGCACCGACGACGCGCGGTTTCGCGTCGATCCTCCAGCAGGGTCTCGACGGCCACAGCACGGCCACGATCCTCGGCGTACCCGACGACTTCTACTCCGCCCTCGGGCTGGCGGACGCCGTCAGCCCGCTCCGGTTGCGCGGCATGTCCGCGATGCTCGCGCGAATCAAGCGGCATCTGCGCGGCTAGGCCGGAATTCAACGACAGCCTATGGAATTCACAGAACTCGCCGATTACCCCATACCCGTGGGAGCACTCACCGAGTGGTTGCCCTGTGCGCGCTCGGCGTGGATCGACGATCCACGCCCGGCGTCGTACATCCACGAGGCGCACCTGCGCCGCTGCGCCGCTGCCGACGGGCGTGAGTCCTGGCTCGGGACCGCTTTCGAGATCGAGGGCCGCCTCGATGTCGCCGCTTTTCAGTCGGCACTCGAGAAGTGGACCGACCGACACGAGGTGCTGCGCTCACACACCTCGTTCGATCCCGCCCACGACACCATCCGCCGGCGCACAGTACCGGCCGGCGGATTACACATCGGCGTCATCAGCCACGGTTACGACGCTGCGGGCGGTGACAACTTCGCCCACCTCCAGCAACTGTTCGACGAGTACGCGTCTCCGCACAGCTGGCCGTCCTATGTGTTCGCGACGCTCGAGCCGGTGGAGCGCGATCGGTTCACCGTGTTCTTCGCTGCCGACCACTCGATCATCGACGGGTTCTCGATTGTGCTGGTCGCGCACGAGCTGAGGGCGCTGTACGAAGAAATTCTGTCGGGTCGCGCCGCCAACCTGTTTCCGGTCGGTAGTTACGTCGATTTCGGGCGGGACGAGCGGGAGTCACCCACCGACGCCGACGTGCAGCGCGAGGCACTCGACGTGTGGCGGGGTGCTCTCGCCGATCGAGGACTGCCGGAGTTCCCTCTCGAGATCGGGCCGCGCACACACGATGCGCAGCAGAACCTGTCGGCGTGGATTCTCGACGCCGATCAGGCAGCGGCCTTCTCTACGGCTTGCAGAGACGCCGATGTGGGGTTCTTCTCCGGGCTCCTGGCGTGCTTGGGCCTGGCAGGCGCGGAAGTCGCCGGGCAGCAACGTTTCCGCACCATCACGCCGGTCCACACCCGGCATGCGCCCCAGTGGGCGTCGGCGCTCGGATGGTTCGTCGGGCTCAGCCCGGTCGATTTCGAGCTTCCCTCCCACGAGTTCGGGGAGGTGGCCCGCGCCGCGGAAGCGAGCACGGCCCGGACCAAGCCGATCGCCGTCGTCCCGTTCGACCGGATCGAGCGAGAACTCCACCTCCCCATCAGGCCTCGCTTCGTCGTCTCCTACATGGACGTCCGTTTCGTCCCGGATGCGGGCCAGTGGGTCGACCGCAATGCCCGGGCGCTGCGAAGCCGGCAATACACCCACGATGTCTATGCATGGATCAATCGCACACCTCGGGGAGTCAATCTGGCGGTCCGATATCCGGGCAACGACATCGCTGCGGCGAGCGTCCACACCTGGGTGGCGAGCCTTCGGCGGCAACTAGAACAGGTTGCAGTAACCTACCCGTCGGTAGGGCGCGAAGTGTCGCTGAAGCCCTGACCAAAATCTCGATCCGGTGACGACCGCGTTCGGTTCAGTGCTTAGACTCCGAAGTGATGCCCGTATCCCACCGCTGGTGCGACTTCACGGAACCACCGCGGCGACCGACCACATGAACCACAGGAGGCTCAGTGCCCAGTCATGCCAGCGCGCACATCACGAAGGTGCTCGTCGCGAACCGCGGTGAGATTGCAGTGCGGGTGATCCGGGCCGCCGCCGATGCCGGGTACACCAGTGTCGCGGTCTACGCCGAACCCGACGCCGATGCCCCGTTCGTGCGCCTGGCCGACGAAGCGTTCGCGTTGGGTGGGCAGACCTCCGCCGAATCGTATCTGGTGTTCGACAAAATCCTCGACGCCGCCGCCAAGTCCGGCGCCGACGCGATCCACCCCGGCTACGGCTTCCTCTCCGAGAACGCCGACTTCGCCCAGGCCGTGATCGACGCCGGCCTGATCTGGATCGGCCCCTCCCCGCAATCGATCCGCGACCTCGGCGACAAGGTCACCGCCCGCCACATAGCCGAAAAGGCGAAGGCCCCGATGGCCGCCGGCACCAAGGACCCGGTCCGCAACGCCGACGAGGTCGTCGCGTTCGCGAAGGAATACGGGGTTCCGGTCGCGATCAAGGCCGCGTTCGGCGGCGGCGGCCGCGGCATGAAGGTCGCGCACACCATCGAGGAAATCCCCGAACTGTTCGACTCCGCC
The DNA here is from genome assembly GCF_033142305.1 of Rhodococcus sp. IEGM 27. Taxonomy (NCBI): domain Bacteria; kingdom Bacillati; phylum Actinomycetota; class Actinomycetes; order Mycobacteriales; family Nocardiaceae; genus Rhodococcus; species Rhodococcus sp. IEGM 27. Next base: position 10,196 of record NZ_JAWLSG010000008.1, read on the forward strand.
ACCCGCGAGGCCGTCGCCGCGTTCGGCCGCGGGGAATGCTTCGTCGAACAATATCTGGACAAGGCCCGCCACGTCGAAGCCCAGGTCATCGCCGACCAGCACGGCAACGTCATCGTCGCCGGCACCCGCGACTGCTCCCTGCAGCGCCGCTTCCAGAAACTCGTCGAGGAGGCCCCCGCCCCGTTCCTCACCGACGACCAACGCAACCGGATCCACACCTCCGCCAAGGCCATCTGCAAAGAGGCCGGCTACTACGGCGCCGGCACCGTCGAATACCTGGTCCAGGGCGACACCGTCTCCTTCCTCGAGGTCAACACCCGCCTGCAGGTCGAACACCCGGTCACCGAGGAAACCGCCGGCATCGACCTGGTGCTGCAACAGTTCAAGATCGCCAACGGCGAGAAGCTCGACATCCTCGAGGACCCCACCCCCCGCGGGCACGCCTTCGAGTTCCGGATCAACGGTGAGGACGCCGGCCGCGGATTCCTGCCCGCCCCCGGCCCGGTCACCAAGTTCGTCCCACCGACCGGCCCCGGCGTGCGGATGGACTCCGGTGTGGAAACCGGATCGGTGATCGGCGGCCAGTTCGACTCGATGCTCGCCAAACTCATCGTCACCGGCGCCACCCGCGACGAGGCCCTCGCCCGCGCCCGCCGCGCCCTCGCCGAATTCCAGGTCGAGGGACTGGCCACGGTCATCCCGTTCCACCGGGCCATCGTCTCCGATCCCGCCTTCATCGGCGACGGCACCGGCTTCGACGTCTACACCAAGTGGATCGAAACCGAGTGGAACAACCAGATCGAACCGTTCACCGGCGGCCAGCCGGTCGACGAGGACGACTCCCTGCCCCGGCAGAACGTGGTCGTCGAGGTCGGCGGCCGCCGCGTCGAGGTGTCCCTGCCCGGCCAGTTCAGCCTCGGCGCCCCCACCACCACCGGTAACGGTGCCGTCCGGAAGAAGCCCAAGGCCCGCACCCGCGGCGGCGCCGGCGGCGGCGCCGCGTCCGGTGACGCCGTCACCGCCCCGATGCAGGGCACCGTCGTCAAGGTCGCCGTCGAGGAAGGCCAGGAAGTCGCCGAGGGCGACCTCATCGCCGTCCTCGAGGCCATGAAGATGGAAAACCCGGTCAACGCCCACAAGGCCGGCATCGTCACCGGCCTGACCGTCGAACCCGGTGCCGCCATCACCCAGGGCACCGTCCTCGCCGAGCTCAAATAGGTCCGAGATCACTCGCATGTCCGACCTCCCCGACATTCGTATCGGCACGGCCGACCGTGAGCAGGCCCTCGACCTGCTGAGCGAGCATTTCGCGGCCGGCCGCCTGACGGTCGTCGAGTTCGACGAGCGCAGTGCCACCGTGGCCGGGGCGACCACCCGCGGCGAGCTCGATCGGGTGTTCGCAGACCTCCCGATTCCCGCCGTCGCCGCCCCGGCCACAGCGCGCCCCACGTCGACGAAACCCGACGGTGACCACAACTGGCGTCGCATCGTGATGTCGGTGATCCCATTAGTGGCGCTCGTGCTGTTCTTCGTCGTCCCGGTCGACAACAGTTGGTTGTTCTTTCTGATGATTCCGGCCGCCGGAGCAATCCTTTTCGGGACGCGGAACGACCGCGAGCGAGATCGCTGACATGGAACCGATCGAAGTCAATGCCGGCGGCTGGTATCTGCGGGCACTCCGCGCGGATGAACGGGTGGACGACCGGCCGGCCCTCGCCGACGGCGGTATCGACGACGCCGACTACATCGCCCGACGGACCGCGCAGTGGTCGAGCGACGAGCACTATTCGTGGGCGATCTGTCAACCCAACACAGGTGAGATGCTGGCCGAGGTCGGACTGACTCGATCGGGTGATACCGCGGTGCTCACCGGATGGGCTCGGACCGGGCACGACGCCGCCCTTGCCAGTGGCGCCGATGCCGTACAACGCTTCGCGGAGGGCGCGTTGGGGTTGACGGTCCAGCGGTGACGATGCGGTCCGTACCCGTAGTCGCGCTCACCGGGTTGGCGCTGATCATGCTGCTGTCGCCGGCGTCGGCAACGCCAACGGGTCCCGAACACGCCGACAAGGTGGTGCACGCCCTGCTGTTTGCGGCGCTCGCAGGCGCCTCCCGCTACGCACTGCTACCGGTTCGGGTCACGGTGCTGTGGCTTACAGCCTTCGCTGTGGTCACAGAGATCCTGCAGGGCATTCTGCCGATCGGGAGACACGGATCCGTGTGGGATCTGCTTGCGGACACGCTAGGTGTAGTAATGGGCCTCGCCGTTCACTCCGCAGTCATGCGCTCCCGCAGCAACGCCTGACGCTCCGCGTCGAGGCCCAGGCCGTCGGAGAAATAACCCTCGATTGTTCCGAATGACGTCCGCATCGTGGCGAGAGACACCTCCAGGTATTGCCGGCGTACACCGAGCACCGGCTCGAGCAGCGAGGGGTCTCCACCTGCATCGGTGAACTTCTCGAAGACCCCGGCGAAGGACGGCAGTAGCAGTTCATTGGTCAGCAGGTAGTCGTCGAACACGTCCTCTTCACTGACACCGAGCAACAGCAGCAGGGCTGCGGTAGCCCATCCCGTCCGGTCTTTGCCGGTGGTGCAGTGCACGAGAGCGGGTGTGCTGTCATCCGCCGCAAGGTCCCGGAAGAGCTCCCGGTACGACGACACCGCGCTCGGCATCGATACGAAATCACGGTAGCTACCCTCGAAGTATTCGATCGCCCGGCCGCCGCCGAGTTCACGTTCGGCAATCATCGGGTCGGCGATCACCTGGAGCATCTGCGCGGGGATCGATCGGATCCCCTTGTCGGCGAGAACGTCCAGGGCAACTGCTCGGGCCCCGTCCGGCAGCTTGTCGGGTGCAACTTCGCGTTCGTCGGCGGTACGGAGGTCGTAGACGGTCCGAATTCCGAGGTCCGCGAGTAGCGGCATGTCTGTGTCCGCTACCCGACTGAGATCGGTCGAGCGATACAACACGCCAGTGCGCACCTTGGCCCCACTCTTTGTCCGATATCCGCCGACGTCTCTGAGGTTGGGCACGGAGGTGAGCGCAATGGGGGTCATCCGTCGACGGTACCGCCCACCACTCGGCCCAGCGCATCGACGGCGGCGTCGAGTTCTGCGGTAGTGACGTTCAACGGAGGACGGAACCGTATCCCGCACTTACCAGTCGGGAGAACAAGTACCCGTTCGCGCTCTCGCAGTGCCGTGACCACTTGGTCCCGCCGCGATGTCGTCGGCAGGCTGATCGCGCACATCAGGCCGCGACCACGAGGCTCTCTGATCTCTGGCACTGCCGCGGCCAGCTGGCGGAGCCGCTCGAGAAGGTGCGCCCCCGTCAACCGGGCGCGGTCCACCAGGCGATCGTCCTCGATGACCTCGAGGATCCGGCGCGACCGCACCATGTCGGTGAGGTTGCCACCCCAGGTGGAGTTGATGCGGGAACTCACTGCGAACACGTGGTCCGGGATCTCGTCCACCCGGCCGCCGGCCATGATTCCGCACACCTGGGTCTTCTTGCCGAATGCCACGACGTCGGGGCGAACACCCAGTTGCTGATACGCCCAGTTGGTTCCGGTCAGTCCACACCCGGTCTGCACTTCATCGAGAACGAAGAGGGCGTCGTTCTCGCGGCACAACTGCTCCATCGCCTGGAAGAAGTCCGGCCGGAAATGGTGGTCGCCTCCTTCGCCTTGGATGGGTTCGGCAATGAAACATGCAATGTCGCAGGGATTGTCGGCAAACGCGCGCCGCGCTTGTTCCAGGGCACGGCGCTCGGCCACCTCGACGTCGCGTCCCTCGGACAGGTAGGGAGCGTCGATCCGCGGCCACTGAAATTTGGGGTATCGCGCTACTTTCCCCGGTTCGGTGTTCGTCAGCGACATCGTGTATCCGCTTCGGCCGTGGAAGGCCTCGGTCAGATGCAATACCTTCGTTCCGAGCGCGGGGTCGATGCCGCGGCGTTCGTTGCATCGGCTCTTCCAATCGAAGGCGACCTTCAACGCATTTTCGACCGCGAGGGCACCGCCGTCGACGAAGAACAGATGCGGCAGTGCGGGATCCCCGAGTACGCGGAAGAAGGTGTCGACGAAACGCGCCATCGGCACCGTGTAAATGTCCGAGTTGCTCGGCTTGTTGATCGCCGCTTCCACCAGCTCCTCACGGAAGTCGTCGCTCTCCGCCAGCGCCGGATGATTCATGCCGAGTGCGGACGAACCGAAGAACCCGAACATGTCGAGGTAGTCGGTTCCGTCCCGCTCGTCCACGAGGTGCGTTCCTCGAGACTGCTCGAGATCGAGCACCAGGTCGAAACCATCGACCAGAATGCGCGCACGCAGTACGTCCTGGACCTGGTCGGCGGACAACTCGCCCCCGCCGCCGGGAAATCGAATCGCTGTGCTCATATCGAGAGATTACGTCATATTTCCTGCCATACGCGTGTCAACCGAGAAAACATACGGCGAGTCCGCTAGCTGTCGTAAAATGTCTGGAGGATGATCGTGCTGCGGGTGTGTACGTTGGCGGTAGCGCGGATCTCCTGAAGGAGATGTTCGAGCTCCCGGGGGGACGCCACCCGCACCAGCAGAACGTAGCTTTCGTCGCCCGCCACCGAATGACACGCCTCGATGGCAGGCAAGTGGCGCAGACGGGCAGGCGCATCGTCCGGTTGGGACGGATCGAGAGGGGTGATGGCGACGAACGCCGACAAACCGTGGCCCAGCGCTTCGGGGTCGATCTTCGCGGTGTACCCGCGGATGATCTTTCGGGCTTCGAGCCTGCGGACCCGGGACTGGACCGCAGAAATCGACAATCCCGCCTTCTCGGCGAGAGTCGCCAGGGTCGCACGGCCGTCGGCAACCAACTCCTGCATCAGAACCCGATCGATGTCGTCGAGAGGAGTATGGGGTGTGTCGCTGCGAAAAGATTCCACCACCAGCGCAGGCTAGCCCAGCGGAGGTGCGTCATGGTTGAAACGTGGGAGCTCCGAGCCCGGTTCGCCCGCGCACTGTCGGTGTTGTACTGCCGTGAGGTACCGATTTACACCACGCTCCGACAGGTGACCGGGGAGGTCAACGCCGATTTCGCCGAACGCGAGCCCGCGGAGGCGGAGCGATGGGGCAGCCTCGACCGAGTCACCGCGGAGCTGCACGGCGCGATCCGCTTGGGTAGTGCCGCAGAACTGCGTCAGGCCGCGATACTGTTTGCCGGATTCGGGATGCACCCCGTCGGCTTCTACGACCTGCGCGATGCCGCCACCCCTGTACCCGTCGTCGGGACCGCCTTCCGTCCGATCGACTCGTTCGAACTGGACCACAACCCGTTCGGCATTTTCACCTCGGTGCTCACGACTGCGGATCGCCGGTTCTTCGACGCCGATCTGCACGCACGCCTCGAAAGGTTTCTCGCCGGGCGGTCGCTCTTCCCGACGGAGCTGTTGCATCTCGCCGCGCTCGCCGCCGAAGAGGGAGGTTTGACTGCTCCCTCGGCCGAGCGGTTCGTGTCACTCGCGACCACGGTGTTGGCGCGGGCGAAACTACCGGTCGACAAGGGGTGGTACTCCGAGCTCGAAGCGGTGTCGCCGGTCGCCGCGGAAGTCGGCGCAAGCGCCGGCACCCGCATCCACGCCCTCAGGCCGCGCGTGCTGGACATCGACGAGTTGAGCCGCCGCATGAGGGCGCTGGGCTTCGCGATGGTCGACGGCATTCAGGGACCTCCCGAGTGGGATGGGCCCGCCGTTCTCCTCCGTCAGACCTCGTTCCGCGCGCCGTCGGAGCCCCACCAGTTCATCGCGAGCGACGGAACAGTCGTGGGAGAAGGGTTCGCGGGGGCCGAGGCTCGTCGCCTCGCCCTGACGCCTCCCGGACGCGAGCTCTACGACCGGTTGGCTGCCGCGGACGCCGACGCGGCCGAGTGGGAGCGCCGGTTCCCGCGCACCGAAGCCGAACTCGACAGTCGAGGGATGGCGTACTTCACGTATCGACGCGAGTATGGCCGGCACATCGCCGAACCGATCGTGTACGAAGACTTCCTCCCTGCGCCGACGAATGGCGCATGTACCCGCGCCGAGGTCGACTGCGGCGCCCGGTACCACCTACCCTGGCTCGCCGAGACACTCGGCCGGGCCGTGCACGACCCGTACGCGCTCTATCAGGAGCAGCAGGACAGATCCCGAGAGAGGACAGCATCGTGAACCTTCCCGCCCCCGAGGAGTTGCGTCGACGCGCCGAGGAAGCACTGATCAGGTGCGGTGCCGACATCGGTGCTCCCAGCGGTGCACTCGTGGCCCGAAGCCCCATCACCGGAACCGACTTGCGGACGGTCGATACGAGTAGCACCGACGACGTCGACGCGGCGATCTCCGCGGCCCACGAGGCGTTTCTCACGTGGCGCTCGGTTCCGGCGCCCCAGCGCGGTGCCGTCGTGCGGCGGCTCGGACAGCTACTGACAGAACACAAACGCGACCTGGCGGAACTTGTCACCCTCGAAGCCGGAAAGATCCCCTCCGAGGCGCGGGGCGAGGTGCAGGAGATGATCGACATCTGCGAGTTCGCCGTCGGTCTCTCCCGGCAGCTGTACGGCAGGACGATGGCATCGGAACGTCCGGGGCACCGGTTGATGGAGACCTGGCATCCGCTGGGTGTCGTCGGCGTGATCTCCGCCTTCAACTTTCCTGTCGCGGTGTGGTCCTGGAACACGGCGATAGCGTTGGTGTGCGGGGACACCGTGGTATGGAAGCCCTCGGAGAAGACTCCGCTGACGGCGATCGCCTGCGACGCCCTGCTAACGCAGGCCGCACTCGAAGTGGGAGCGCCCACGGGCCTTCACGCACTGGTGCAGGGATCAGTGGACGTCGGCGAGCAACTCGTGGACGACGCCCGGGTCGCCTTGGTCAGCGCCACCGGATCTGTGCGGATGGGCCGCGCCGTCGGACCGCGGGTTGCCGCGCGTTTCGGCAAGAGCCTGCTCGAATTGGGCGGCAACAACGGCGCAGTCGTGGCCCCGTCAGCCGATCTCGACCTCGCTGTGCGCGGCATCGTCTTCTCGGCTGCAGGGACTGCAGGTCAGCGTTGCACATCGCTCCGCCGGTTGATCGTGCACTCCTCCATCGCGGACGAGCTGCTGAACCGGATCTCCGCGGCCTATCGAACATTGACGGTCGGAAACCCCTTCGACGACGGAGTACTCGTCGGCCCCCTCGTGGACTCGCAGGCGTTCGACGCCATGCAAACGGCCCTCGACAAGGCTCGCGCCGACGGCGGAACCGTAATCTGCGGCGGCGAACGTCGCGGGACGGACAGCTCCGCCTACTACGTCTCACCCGCATTGGTACGCATGCCGGCACAAACATCGGTGGTGCGGGAAGAAACGTTCGCGCCCATCCTCTACGCCCTCACCTACGACACATTCGACCAGGCCATCGCGATGCACAACGAAGTCCCGCAGGGGCTTTCGTCGTCCATCTTCACCACCGACCAGCGTGAGGCCGAACGGTTCCTCGCCGCGGACGGTTCGGACTGTGGCATCGCCAACGTCAACATCGGCACGTCGGGCGCGGAGATCGGCGGGGCATTCGGCGGAGAGAAGGACACCGGCGGCGGACGGGAATCCGGATCCGATGCCTGGAAGGCCTACATGCGTCGCGCCACGAACACCGTCAACTACTCCGACCAATTGCCGCTCGCGCAGGGTGTCGAGTTCACCTGATCGCGCCGGTGGAGCGGTTACGCTCGGGACGTGAGCAACTGGGCCGAAATGGCGCGAGAGATCGCCGAGAACGTCCTGTTCCCGGTGGCGGACAGCGTCGATGCCGATGGTGAGATCCCCGACAGCCATTTCGAGACGTTGGCCGCCGACGGCTTCTACGGTCTCGCAGCGCCTGACGACGAGAGCGTGACACCGTCCGTCCTGGTCGATGTACTGGAAACCTTGTGCGGCGGGTGCCTCGCGACCGCCTTCACGTGGATGCAGCATCACGGAGTGGTCGCCGGTCTCGCGGCCTCACCCAACACCACCCTGCAGGGACGGTACCTCGACGGGCTCGTCGACGGCACGGTGCGAGCCGGAGTCGCGCTGGCCGGAGCCATTCCGGTACCACCCACGCTGTGGGCGCGCCGGGTCGAGGACGGGTACGTGCTGGACGGCGTCGCACCGTTCGTCACCGGTTGGGGCATCGTCGATCTGCTTCAGGTTTCGGCCCGCGACGAGTTCGACGACACCATCGTGCACGTCATCATTCCCGCCCAACCGCTTCGCGGGCTCAGCGCAGCAGACCTACCGCTGATCGCCGCCCGCGGCTCCAACACCGTTCGCCTCACCTTCGACGGCCTCGCAGTGCCAGGCGAACTGGTAAGCGCCGTCGTCTCGCCCGACGAATTCGCGAAGAGCCAACTGTTCGGCTCCTGGATCAACGGGTGCATGGCCATGGGCATCACCCGCCGCGCGATCAGCGAACTCGAAACTCTGGGGGTCGATTCGGACCCATTCGAGGAGCAAGCTGCCCGAGCACGACTCGACCTCAACGCGGCATTGGAGGGCAGGGCCGACATCGCCGACGCGCGGGCACGGGCATCCGAACTCGCCGTGCGGACCGCGTCGGCGCTCGTCACCGCCAAGGGCAGCTCCGCTCTGATCGCGGGCAATACCGCCGAGCGGTTGGTGCGCGAAGCTACCTTCACTCTGGTCGCCGCCGGACGTCCTGCAATCAAAGCCGCACTGCTGGATCGCCTGAGCCGCGACTGACCGTCCCACTCCGACGTGTCGGTACGTTCGTCTACGGTCTGACGATTGCCCTGCGAAGCCAGGGTCCCTCCGACCGAAGCGAGTCAACGTGTTCAGGATCGTCCGCGCAGTAGCAGTGGTGTTGCTCGCGTGCGTCATCGGTGCGTATGCCGCGGCGGCCGCACTGCCGCCCGACACGGTCGAAGTGCCGTGGCCGTTCACGCCGGCGTCCGCAGATTCCGACGTCGTCTGACCAAGGTTGGCAGCGAACACAACTTCGCTACGGCACAGCATCACCCCCTTCTCGTGGTGCACGCATTCCACGCCGTGCGTGGTCGATCAACTCGCCGGGATGATGGCGATGATTGATGCGAGGCCTTCGGTCGGGGTCGACGTGCGGCGGCGGAATCCATTCGGTCCTCCCGGGATATCGACCCTCAGCAGTCCTGGTGGCCCACCCGGCGGCGCTGTCGTCGACCCGAGCATGGCAGGCATCACAAGCGAGAGTGAGGCCGTCGATGTCGGTGGTACCGCCTTTCTGCCAGTCCGTGACGTGGTGGACCGCGCACATACTGGCCGGCACCGCGCATCCTGGGCGGGTGCATCCGCCGTCGGCGGCGATCAACGCAAGCCGCTGATCCGCACTGGCCAGACGTCGGCGGCGTCCCAGATGCAGGGGACGACCGTCATGGTCGAACAACACCAAGACCGGGTGGGCCTGCTCGGCCAACGCCAACGCATCCCCGATCGGTAGAAGGCCCCCACTGGCTGTGGTGGCAACCCCTCCGATCGCCCCCTCGAGTTGCTCGAGCGTCATGGTGATGATCGTGGTGGCAGGCAGACCCCGGTGCCGGCCCAGTATTCCTGATTCCAGCACGGCTCGAAACATGGCACTGAACGCGTCGTGGTTGCGTTGCGCCGTGGTGCGCGTGTCCCGGGCGGCCGCGGCGGCGAGAACGTCCGAATCCACAGTGGGGTGCTCGGCATCGCCGGTGGGCGAGGATGGATCGGCCGGATTGTTCATGCCCGGTCGCGCCCACTTGGCAAGAATCGGATCGAGCAGTGCCCGCGCCGTGGGGTCGAGTTCACCGGAGATTCGCGACATCAGTTCTGCGTCCTGCCGGCCGAGGGTGAGTGCCCGGCGGCGGGTGCGGTCGATGTCGTCGCCGAGATTCCCGTCCGGATTCAGATACGCGAGAAGTCGGTGCCCCGCCTGCTCGACGTCCTCGGGCGTCCCGTCACGGGCCACTCGCGCGAGAGTCGATTCCGCTGCCTTGGTGTCGTCGGCGTCGACCGCGTGCGGAATCTTGCGCAGAATTCTCGACACGGCTCGGGCATGATCGGCGCCTATGTCGCCGTTCCGTTGCGCGGCCGCGGTATCGGGCAGAGCGGCCGGGAGAGATTCTCCGGTCGAGGCGTGCCACACCCCGAGTTGCCGGGCCGCGCTGACCCGGGCTGATGCGTCGGCCGCGGATACCCGCAGGACGTCGACCAGGAATCTGTGGGGCGAACGGTAGCCGAAGGATGCGGGCAGGGACCGTTCCACGCTCTCCACAACCAGCCGGTGCGACACCGCACCGGCGCGGCGAAGGGCGCGTTCCAGGTTCCTGATCGCGTCGACCACCTCGGCGTCCGACAATCCCACCACGTCGGCGCCCAGCAACCCGTCCACCGCAGCGGTGAGCAGCGACAGCTGCCCCGCCACCCGGCTCTCCGCCGACCCCCCAGTCGAACTCATGTGCGAAACCTATCTCAGCGCTCCGACACACTTCCCCAAGCGCACTCTCGCCCTCTCGGCCGTTCCGAGCAGACGTGCGGTGTCTGTCGGACCTCCGGTGCACTATGGAACCGTGACCGAAGTCCTCGGCAAGTTCTCTGCCGCCACCAGGGAGTGGTTCGACGGCGCCTTCCCCGCGCCGACGAACGCGCAGCTCGGCGCCTGGGAGTCGATCGCCAGCCGCGCCAACACGCTGGTGGTCGCACCCACGGGGTCGGGCAAGACCCTCTCGGCCTTCCTGTGGTCCCTCGACCAGCTCGCGGCGACGGGCGAGAAGGACCGATCCACCAAGGTTCTGTACATCTCACCGCTGAAGGCACTCGGCGTGGACGTCGAACGCAATTTGCGCGCGCCACTGGTCGGCATTACCCAAACAGCGAAACGGCTCGGCCTGACACCGCCCGAGATCTCGGTCGGTGTCCGCTCGGGCGACACCCCGCCCGCCGACCGCCGCGCGCTGATCAAGAATCCGCCGGACATCCTCATCACCACCCCCGAGTCGCTGTTTCTCATGCTCACCTCGTCGGCGCGGGAAACGCTGACCCGGGTCGATACCGTGATCGTCGACGAAGTGCACGCTGTCGCAGGAACGAAGCGTGGGGCGCACCTGGCACTGTCGCTCGAGCGACTCGACCGGCTCCTCGACACGCCCGCGCAGCGCATCGGACTGTCGGCGACGGTGCGCCCGCACGAAGAAGTGGCACGCTTCCTCTCCGGTTCGGCGCCGATTCGGATCGTCGCTCCACCGTCACCGAAGACGTTCGACCTGACCGTTCAGGTTCCCGTCGAGGACATGACGGAGCTGGGTCTCGCCGAGCCCGCCGAGGGCTCGGCATCGTCGACTCCGCAGGCCGGGTCGATCTGGCCACACGTCGAGGAACAGATCGTGGATCTCGTCCTCGCACACCGATCGTCCATCGTGTTCGCCAACTCGCGGCGGCTCGCAGAGCGACTTACCGCACGACTCAACGAGATCTATGCAGAGCGTAGTGGTGCCGACGTCGACAGAAACCCGAAGCCCGCCTCGCAGATCGGCACCCCTTCCGAGGTCAACTTCGGCGCCGACCCTCTGCTCGCGAGGGCTCACCACGGTTCGGTCAGCAAGGATCAACGAGCCCTCATCGAGGACGACCTCAAATCCGGACGGCTCCGCTGTGTCGTCGCGACGAGCAGCCTCGAACTCGGAATCGATATGGGTGCAGTGGATCTCGTGGTCCAGGTGGAGGCTCCGCCCTCGGTGGCGAGCGGCCTGCAACGTGTGGGCCGCGCCGGACACCAGGTCGGGGAGATCTCCCGCGGTGTCGTGTTCCCCAAGCACCGCACCGACCTGATTCACTGCGCCGTCACCGTCGAACGCATGGTGACCGGCAAAATCGAAGCCCTCGCGGTGCCGGCCAACCCACTCGACATCCTCGCTCAACACACCGTTGCGGCCACCGCACTCGAACCGCTCGACGTCGACGACTGGTTCGAGACGGTCCGCCGCAGTGGATCCTTCGCCTCCTTGCCGCGCTCCGCTTACGAGTCCACGCTCGACCTGCTGGCAGGGCTGTATCCTTCCGACGAGTTCGCGGAATTGCGCCCCCGGCTCGTCTGGGATCGCGAAGCCAACACACTGATGGGTCGTCCCGGCGCGCAACGTCTCGCGGTCACCTCGGGGGGCGCCATTCCCGATCGCGGACTGTTCACCGTCTACATGGTGGGCGAGAAAGCTTCTCGGGTCGGCGAACTCGACGAGGAGATGGTGTACGAGTCTCGGGTCGGGGACGTCTTCGCGCTCGGTGCCACCAGCTGGCGGATCGAGGACATCACCTTCGATCGGGTGCTGGTCAGCCCGGCGTACGGTCAGCCCGGCCGTCTCCCCTTCTGGCACGGCGACGGCCTCGGCCGACCGGCGGAACTCGGTGAGGCGCTCGGACAGTTCCTCCGGGAGATTTCACTCGGCCACGAGACGGAGGTGAAGGAACGGTGCCTCACCGGAGGTCTGGACGGCAATGCCACGAACAATCTTGTTCAGCTGGTCAATGAACAGAAGACCGCCACGGGTCAGGTTCCCACGGATCGCACCCTCGTGGTCGAACGATTTCGCGACGAGCTCGGCGACTGGCGTCTGATCCTGCACTCCCCCTATGGACAGCGCGTGCACGCACCGTGGGCTCTGGCTGTCAGTGCCCGGCTCAGCGAGCGCCATGGTCTCGACTCCAACGCGACTGCATCGGACGACGGCATCATCGTCCGCCTTCCCGACACGGAGGACACACCGCCCGGGGCAGACCTCTTCGCCTTCGATACCGACGAGATCGAGGACATCGTCACCGAACAGGTGGGCGGGTCTGCGTTGTTTGCCTCGCGGTTCCGTGAATGTGCCGCTCGCGCTCTGCTGTTGCCGCGCCGCAATCCTGGAAAACGGGCGCCGCTGTGGCAGCAGCGTCAACGTTCGGCGCAGCTCCTCGACGTCGCCCGCAAGCACCCGACGTTTCCGATTCTGCTCGAGACCGTGCGCGAATGCCTGCAGGATGTGTACGACCTTCCGGCACTGAAGGATCTGTTCCGCCGGATGGCGCGGCGGCAGATCCGCATCGTCGAGGTCGAGACACAGTCACCGTCACCCTTCGCCGGCGCGTTGCTGTTCAACTATGTCGGTGAATTCATGTACGAGGGCGACAGCCCGCTGGCCGAACGCCGGGCCGCCGCCCTGTCCCTCGATTCTGCCCTACTCGCAGAACTGCTCGGCCGTGTCGAGCTGCGCGAACTTCTCGACGCCGATGTCATCACGCAAGCGGAGCTGGAATTGCAACGCCTGCTCCCGGACCGCAAGGCGAAAGACCTCGAAGGCGCGGCCGACCTGCTCCGCATTCTCGGCCCACTCACCACGGAGGAGGTCACCGCACGCTCGACGCAGGATCCCACACCGTGGCTGGACGAGCTGGTTCGCGCCAAGCGTGCCCTCGCCGTCTCCTTCGCCGGCGCCCACTGGTGGACGGCGATCGAGGACGCCGCGCGCCTGCGAGACGGACTGGGTGTTCCGTTGCCCATCGGTACGCCGGCCGCATTCATCGAACCCGTCGACGACCCACTCGGTGACCTGCTCAGCCGATACGCGCGCACCCACGGACCATTCTCGCTCGGTGATGCAGCCGGGCGCTTCGGCATCGGGTCCGCTGTTGCCCGCGACGTTCTGCAACGACTCGCCTCGGAAAAGCGGGTCATGGAAGGGGAATTCCGCCCCGGTGCCTCCGGTAGTGAGTGGTGCGACTCGGAGGTTCTCCGTCGCCTCCGCAGGCGTTCACTGGCTGCAGCCCGCCAGGAAGTGGAGCCCGTCAGCACTGCCACCCTGGGCCGCTTCCTCCCGAGTTGGCAACATGTCGGCGGAACTCTGCGCGGAATCGACGGAGTCGCCACGGTTGTGGAACAGCTTGCCGGCGTGCCGGTTCCCGCGTCGGCGCTCGAGTCGCTGATTCTGCCGTCCCGCGTCGCCGACTACTCCCCCGCCATGCTCGACGAACTGACCTCCACCGGAGAGGTGTTGTGGTCGGGCGCAGGAAACATTTCGGGAAAGGACGGGTGGGTGTGTCTCCACCCGGCCGACACCGCCCCCCTGACGCTGACGACCCCCGCCGAGTCGGATCTGTCCGACCTGCAACGTCGGATCCTGGACACGCTGTCCGGCGGCGGTGCGTACTTCTTCCGTCAGCTCGCCGACACGCTGGGGATGTCCGAGGACGGTGCTTTGGCCACTGCTCTGTGGGATCTCGTGTGGCTCGGGCACATCGGCAACGACACCCTCGCCCCGTTGCGTGCTCTCCTTTCGGACACGTCGAGAACCACCACCAGCCACCGTTCGCCACGGCGCCCACCGCGCGCCCGTGCATACCGCAGCCTCGCAACCCCGGTTCGCACGGCGCCGCCCACCGTCGGCGGCCGGTGGTCGATTCTTCCGGGCGCCGAGACGGATGCCACCCTGCGTGCCAGCGCTACCGCCGAACTTCTCCTCGAACGCTACGGCGTGGTGACACGCGGATCCGTGACGACCGAGAACGTTCCGGGTGGATTTGCTCTGATATACAAGGTGCTCGGCACCTTCGAGGACAACGGGCGATGCCGCCGGGGGCACTTCGTCGAGTCGCTCGGCGGCGCACAATTCTCCACTCCCCACGTCGTGGACCGGTTGCGAAGTTACGGTGATTCGCTGGAAGGCCGGCACACGTCGCTGCCCGCCGTGACACTCGCCGCCAGCGACCCCGCCAACCCGTACGGTGCGGCGCTGCCATGGCCGAAGCGCGGCGACGACGCGCCAGGTCATCGCCCCGGGCGCAAGGCAGGCGGCCTCGTGGTCCTGGTCGAGGGCGAGTTGATCCTGTTCGTAGAACGCGGCGGGCGAACAGTTCTGACGTTCACCGACGATCCCGGTGTACTACGCACCGCGGCGTCTGCTCTCGCCGGAGTGGTCAAACGTGGGGGAATCGACCGAATCGTCGTGGAGAAGGTCGACGGCGAGACCATCCATGGCAGCGATTTCGCGCCGATTCTCACCGAGGCGGGGTTCGCGCCGACGCCCCGCGGCTTCCGGTTGCGAGCCTGACATGCCCGAAGGCGATACCGTCTGGCGCACGGCCAACTCGCTGCGTGACGCACTCGTGGGTCAGGTACTGACCACGTGTGATGTGCGGGTTCCGCGGTACGCCACCGTCGATCTGTCCGGGTTGAAGGTCGACGAAGTCGTCAGCCGTGGCAAACATCTCCTCATCCGGGTCGGTGGGTACTCCATCCACACCCATCTGAAGATGGAAGGTGCGTGGCATATCTACCGGGCGGGCGCACGGTGGCGTCGCCCAGCCCATCAAGCCCGTATTGTGCTGGCCACCGAAGAACATGTCGCTGTGGGCTTCTCCCTCGGCATCACCGAAGTACTCGACCGGAGTGCGGAAGCCGCCGCGGTTGGTCACCTCGGGCCCGACCTTCTCGGGCCGGACTGGGATGCAGACACGGCCGTCCGCAATCTCCAGGCGGCCGGTGATCAACCCATCGGTGTTGCCCTTGTCGATCAGCGCAACCTCGCGGGTCTCGGCAATGTCTACCGGAACGAGGTGTGCTTCCTCCGTGGCGTCGATCCCTACACTCCCGCGCGCGAGGTGACAAACCTGCCGGCCATGGTCGCGCTTGCCCATCGCATGATCCACGCAGACAAGAACAATCCGATCCGGCACCGTCCGTGGGTGTACGGCCGCGCGGGCAAGCGTTGCCGCCGGTGCCGAACGGTGATCCGAAGCCGGGAACTCGGGCAGCAGGACATCTTTTTCTGCACCTACTGCCAGCCACCGTTCGACCGCTAGCGCAACACCGTGGTCGGCGGTCCGAGCGGTGGAGGCTTGCGCGTCACTCGGCGGCCGAACAGCCAGGCGGTGACGTCCGGAATCCACAGCACTGCCGCGGTCGCCAACGTCAGTAGGTAGGTCGGTGCGACCACCGGAAGGAGTATGCATCCGAGCAGTGCCACGGGAAAGTCCCTGCGCCACAGGAGTGAGAGGACACACGGAAGCGCGAGAAGGCCGACCGCTGTCGGATAGTGGGAGGTGGCGATCGCCCACGGCACTCCCACCACCCAGCACAGCATTCCGAGGATGTGGTGGGCGATCAGCAGGAACCTCGTGTACGTGGTGAAAGTCCAGAACCGCCCGACCTCTACCCCGATCCAGAAGATCCGACTGCGAAACGGTCCGACGCCCTCGTCGAGCAGCGCAGTCCGGAACAACTCGTCGGCCCGGCGGCGTAGCGCCATGCCAGATTTTCCGTGAGCTTCCGCACGGCGACACAGATCGTCGTGCATGATCGCGGGAAGCAGCTGGCGGCCGTACGGAGCGAGCAGTCCCCGAAGCGGCGCGGGCACGGAGGCGAGGTCGGTCCGGAGTACGCACGGCTCCGGCGCGCAACCGGGCACGGTCACCACCGTCTCACCGTGGACGTACACGAAGTGGTCGGTGAGCTGAAAGTATTTGTGGTCGAGCGCCCGAAGGGACGGCTGTGGACGAGCCGGGTCGTCCGCTGATACCTGAAACGGCATGCTCACCTCATTCGTGACCGGACCGGTTGGCCTCCATCACCAGAGTGACGCAATGGGCGACGAATTGCTCGCGCGACGCGGCAACGGTTCCGTCGAGATATCCGATGAACAACGTCGTGAGCGCGCCGACGACGCCGATCGCGACGAGCTGCTTCTCCACGTCGTCATCCACGGCCGAGAGTTGGTCGTGGACGAGCGCTACGAACCCGGGCATGAGGTCCATTCCGCGCCGGCTCAGCGCGGGCTCGGACAGCGGCGCGAGCAGCAGCACCCGACCCCTCTCGGGGTTGTCGACCATCAGCTCGACGAACGCTTCGACGGCGGCCTCGGCTCGCGCCCGCGCAGTGTGGGTCGACGCCACCGCGCCCAGAAGCGCCGCCTGCGCCTCGTCGCCGACCGTGGCATAGACGGATCGGACGAACTCGTCGCGGTCGGCAAACGACTCGTAGAAGTAGCGCTCGGTCAACGAGGCCGCACGGCAGACGGCCCGGACGTTGACTGCAGGCCCTGCAGGGGCGCCCAGGAGCATGATTCCTGCCCGCAAGAGCGCCGTTCGCCGGGCCTCGCGACGGTCTTCCAGCGTCACGCTTCCAGTTCCCACTGTTGACTACGCACGTTGTCAGATCCTAGTCTGACAACGTGCGTAGTCAATCGAAGTCGAACAGCGCGTCCGTGCAGGACACCGCGCCCACACCGCTTGGACCCGACTCCCTGACCTGGAGGTACTTCGGTGACTGGCGCGGGATGTTGCAAGGCGTCTGGGCGGGCTCGATGCAGAACATGCATCCGGGCCTCGGCGCTGGGGTCGAAGAGCATTCCGAGTTCTTCGACGAGCGGTGGGAACGTTTGTATCGCTCGCTCTACCCGATCGGCGGCGTGGTGTTCGACGGTGACCGCGCCCAGCACACTGCCGAGCAGATCCGGGGATACCACAACACCATCAAGGGCGTCGACAAGCACGGGCGGAAGTATCACGCGCTCGATCCCGACACGTTCTATTGGGCGCACGCCACCTTCTTCATGGGCACGATCCTCACGGGCGACAATTTCATGGGCGGCCTCACCGACGAGCAGAAGCGGCAACTGTTCACCGAACACATCCAGTGGTACCGCCTGTACGGAATGAGCATGCGTCCGGTCCCGGAGACCTGGGAAGCGTTCCAGGAGTACTGGGACCACATGTGCCACAACGTCCTCGAAGACAACAAAGCCACCCGTGACGTGCTCGATCTGTCCGGCCTGGGCGTCCCACCGTTTCTGAGATGGCTACCCGACCGAGTATGGGCCCTCGCGCGCATCCCAGTCGCCAAGGGCTTCGTCTGGCTGACAGTGGGAATGTACGACGAAGCGGTACGAGAGCGGCTCGGGTTCCGCTGGACGGCGCGCGACGAACGCCTGCACACCCTGGTAGGCCGGACGGTGAATGCCCTGTTCCGCCTCGTCCCGTGGCGCTACCGTTACCATCCTCGCGCCCGCGCCGGGTGGGACCGTGAGACCGGGCGCACCCGCCGGGACGCCCCGCTGGTGCATACGCCGCCGCGGAACCTGCCGCCCCTCGGGCGTCGCGACGACCCGAAGCACTACAGCCCGCGGGTGTGATTCCCAGGGAGAGCACAGGCAAATCGTGACATGCTCGAAGGATGGAGTGGGACCTTCCGAGGCTCTTGAATCGTCCGCCACTGATGAGCGAAAAAACGCTGTCGCCCGACCATGCGGCAAGCCGCATCAGCGCGTATATCTACGGCAACATTCTCGTGCTCGCCGCGCTCATTCCCGTTACCAAATCCCAGGAGACCCTGGGCATTGCCATCGTGGTGGGCGCCGCTCTGTCCACGTTCCTCGCCCACGCTTTTGCCGAGTCCGTGGGCCAGACACTCCGGCTCGGCAGATCGCTGTCCAGAACCGAAAGAGTTCGGGAACTGCGGGACGGTCTCCCCATCCTGACCTCCGCGGTGGTGCCCACCGTGATCCTCGGCACGGCTTATCTGGGTTGGCTCGAGCCGCGAACGGCGCAACTGACCGCGGAGATCGTGATGATCGTCCGCATCGGCTCGATCAGCTACGTAATCAGCCGGCTGCGGCGCGAAAAGGTCACCCACACGACGCACTGGGCGGCGATCGGCCTGGCGTTCGTTGCCGCAGTGATCGTGGTGGTCAAGGTACTTCTGACACACTGACGGGCGGTTCGAGCAATTCGACGCGAGATTCGGGTGCCGCCGCCCGCAACGCGTCCGCGGAGAGGTCGTCCGGCTGCGCTTGGGACTGCACCTCCGCCTCCACACGCGCACGGTAGGTCTTCAGTTCGCGGTCGATCATGTCGGAGTCCCACCCGAGGACAGGAGCCACCAGCTGTGCGACCTGCTCGGCGCAGTTCACACCACGATGCGAGTATTCGATCCCGATACGCGTCCTTCTGGTCAGAATGTCGTCGAGGTGCAGCGCGCCCTCTGCCGCAGCGGCATAGACGGCCTCGACCTGAAGGTAGGCCGGTGCGTCGGTAATGGGCTGCAGCAGTTCGGGTCTACCCTCCGCCAGATCGAGCACTTCACCGATCAGCGAACCGTACCGATCGAGGAGATGCTTGACGCGGTAGGGGTGAAGGCCGTACAGCTGACCCAGGTGCACGGTCTGGTTCACCAGCGCGTAGTAGCCGTCCGCACCTGCCAGCGGCACCTTCTCGGTTATCGAGGGCGCGACCCTGGCCGGAATGTCATCGGCAGCCAGATTTACCGCGTCCTCGGCCATCACCCGGTAGGTGGTGTATTTGCCGCCGGCGATCGCGACCAATCCGGGCGCGACGCGCGCGACGGCATGCTCGCGCGACAGCTTGGAGGTCTCGTCGCTTTCCCCCGCGAGGAGGGGGCGCAGACCTGCGTAGACACCGTCGATGTCCTCGTGCGTGAGGGCCGTCACCAGGACCTTGTTGACATGGCCCAGAATGTAGTCGATGTCGGCTTTGGTAGCTGCCGGATGGGCGAGGTCGAGATTCCAGTCCGTGTCGGTGGTTCCGATGATCCAGTGGCTGCCCCACGGGATCACGAACAGCACCGACTTCTCGGTCCGCAGGATGATGGCGGCATCGCTCACAATGCGATCCCGCGGTACCACGATGTGCACACCCTTGGAGGCGCGGACACGGAATCGGCCGCGCTGGCGGGACAACGCCTGGATCTCGTCCGTCCAGACACCGGTCGCATTGATGACGACGTGCGCCTGCACCTCCGCGGTTCGCCCGTCTTCACAGTCACGGATCCGAACGCCGGACACGCGATCCGCTTCCCGCAGGAATCCCACGACCTGAGTGGACGTGCGCACCACCGCTCCGTAGTGGGCAGCGGTTCGGGCGACGGTCATGGTGTGGCGAGCGTCGTCCACGACGGTGTCGTAGTACTGGATGCCGCCGGTCAGCGAATTCCGCTTGAGTCCCGGCGCCATCCGCAAGGCACCTGCCCGGGTGAGGTGTTTCTGCGCAGGCACCGATTTGGCCCCGCCCATCCGGTCGTAGAGGAAGATCCCCGCCGCCATGTAGGGGCGTTCCCATACCCGATGGGTGATGGGAAACAGGAACTTGAGCGGCTTGACGAGATGGGGCGCCAGCGTCGTCAGCGACAATTCACGTTCCCGCAGGGCCTCCCGCACCAGCCCGAACTCGAGCTGCTCGAGATAGCGCAACCCGCCGTGGAACATCTTCGACGAGCGGCTCGACGTTCCGGACGCGTAGTCCCGCGCCTCGACCAGGGCAACCTTGAGTCCGCGGGTGGCTGCGTCGAGGGCCGCACCGGCACCGACGACACCGCCGCCGATCACGACGACGTCGAACTGTTCGGTCTGCAGCTTCTCCCACGCAGCGTCGCGCTGCCCGGGACCGAGGAACTGCACACCTGGCGAACTACTCAACTCGGGCTCCTGTGAGATGACGACGGATTCATGCCCAGGCTAGTAGCTTCATGCGTGTGATTCAGTACATCGCTGCGATAGACCAGGGCACCACCTCGAGCCGCTGCATGATCTTCGATCACGACGGAGCGGTGGTCAGCGTCGCTCAGAAGGAGCATCAGCAGATCCTTCCCCGTGCCGGTTGGGTGGAGCACGACCCGAAAGAGCTGTGGATCAATACGCGCGAAGTGGTGGCATCCGCCCTTGCGAAGGCGGATCTCACCAAACGCGACATCGCGGCCATCGGTATCACCAATCAGCGCGAGACTGCGGTGGTGTGGGACCGGAACACCGGAGAACCGGTGTACAACGCCATCGTCTGGCAGGACACCCGGACCGACGAGCTGTGCACCCGGCTCGGCGGCGACGAGGGACCCGGGCGTTATCAGAAGCGTACGGGCCTGCCGCTGTCGACATATTTCGCAGGACCCAAGGTGCGATGGATCCTCGACAACGTCGACGGCGCCCGTGCGCGAGCAGATGCCGGCGAACTGTGTTTCGGCACCATCGACAGCTGGATTCTGTGGCATATCACGGAAGGCACGCACGTGACGGATGTCACCAACGCCTCCCGTACGTTGCTGATGAATTTGGAGACACTCGACTGGGATCCGGACATCTGCGCCGACTTCGAGATTCCCCTGTCGATGCTTCCCGAAATACGCAGTTCCTCCGAGATCTACGGCGTGGGCCGTCCCCACGGCACCCTTCCCGGAGTACCGGTCGCAGGGATCCTCGGCGATCAGCAGGCCGCGACATTCGGGCAGGCCTGCCTGTCCGAGGGAGAAGCGAAGAACACGTACGGGACGGGGAACTTCTTGCTCCTCAATACGGGGACCACCCCCGTGCACAGTAAGCACGGCCTCTTGACCACGCTGTGCTACAAGATCGGTGACGCTCCTGCCGTGTACGCGCTCGAGGGGTCGGTGGCGGTCACCGGTTCACTGATCCAATGGCTGCGGGACAACCTGGGGATCATCTCGTCGGCCGAAGACATCGAGCCGCTGGCGAATTCGGTCGACGACAACGGAGGTGCCTATGTCGTCCCGGCGTTCTCCGGGTTGTTCGCACCTCGGTGGCGACCGGACGCGCGCGGTGTGATCGCAGGCCTCACCCGTTTCGTGAACAAGGGTCACCTCGCCAGGGCGGCTCTCGAAGCCACCGCCTATCAGACCCGGGAAGTGATCGAGGCCATGCGTGCCGACTCCGGGGTCGAGCTCGCCTCACTCAAGGTGGACGGCGGCATGGTCGTCAACGAAACACTGATGCAGTTTCAGGCCGACATCCTCGGAGTTCCGGTCATCCGCCCCGTCGTCAGCGAGACCACCGCGCTGGGCGCCGCCTACGCCGCGGGACTGGCCGTCGGCTTCTGGTCCGGTGAACAAGATATTCGCGACAACTGGGCCATGGACAAGCGGTGGGAACCCGGGATGGACGAAGCGGAGTCCACCAGGCTGTTCGCCGAGTGGAACAAGGCCGTCGAGCGCACCTACGACTGGGCGTGAGCGAGGTAGGCGCTGCCGAGTCTCTCGCAAGCGTCTGCCAGAACATCCTCCGGGCAGGTGGCGAAGCACAGTCGTAGTGCGGCGCCGAGATCTGCCCCGACACCGAACGCCGACCCGGGTACGAACGCCACACCGTGCTCGACCGCGGCCGGCAGCAGATCCGCGGTGTCGATGGTGTCGTCGGTGAACTCGACCCAGCAGAACATCCCGCCCTGCACGTCGGACAGCGTCGCAGCATTACCGAAAGTGGTCGTCATCGCGGCGGTCAAGGCTCGGGCCCGGGCACCGTAGCGGGTACGGAGCGTGTCGAGGTGAAGTGCCAGCCACGCCTCGTCCGACAGCATCCCCGCCGTGATCTGGTGAGTGAGCGAGGAGCCGCACAGGTCCGCGCCCTGTTTGAGAAGTTCCACCGCCTCGCACACAGCGCGATCACCGTGCAACCAGCCGACCCGCAACGCCGGAGCCAGAATCTTCGAGGCACTGGACAAGCGGATCACCCGGTCCGAGAATGTAGCGACCGGAGGGGGCGGCGTAGCGTCGAAAAACAACTCGCCGTACGGGTCGTCCTCGATGACCCAGAAACCGTACCGGTCGGCCAGCGCCGCCAAGTGCTCCCGCCGATCGGCGGCGAGAACGACGCCACGCGGATTGTGGAAGTTACTCACCGTGTGAACGACAGTGGGGCGCACGCCCGCTTCGAGAAGGTCCTGCAGTGCGGTCGTGTCCATGCCGTCGCGATCGAGCGGCACCGCACGGATGTCCGCCTGAGCCGCCCGAAATACCTGCAGCGCACCGGTATACGCGGGCTCTTCGACAACCACGATATCGGCCGGGTCGAGTAGAACCTGGGCGAGGAGGCTCAACGCCTGCTGCGATCCGTGGGTGACGACCACCTGGCCCGGGTCCAACGGCCGTCCGATCCGGGCGCCCTCACAGGCAGCGAGCACGTCACGCAAGCGGCGCAGGCCCGTGGTTTCGCCGTACTGGACCGAGGCGGGATCGGCGAGCGCACACTCCGCTTCCTTCCGAATTCGTTCTCGCGGAATGAATTCGGGATCGGGGAGACCGCCGGCCAGGCTGACGACGTCCGGGCGGGCGGTCAGGGTGAGGAGGTCACGGATGGCGGAACTGCGCAGGCCGTCCATCCGGCGGGAAAATGTGTGCGGCATATCGACTCCCAGGGGCACGTCGAGACAGAGGTCAGGAGAAGAACACCCTGTCCGTCCTGGGTCTGCGGGGCGGTAGAGCGCCGAGGCACGGCCGATGATTGTGGACCGTGCCTCGACTATCCCACCACTGCTGTCAGTATGTGAAATGCATTTCCCAAATAGCGGGATCAGTCAAGATCGTCGTGGCGCATCAGCTGGCGGGCGGCCTCGGTGATCGAGCCGGTCAGCGACGGGTACACCGAGAACGTCGCTGCCAAGTCGTTGACGGTCAGGTTGTTCTGGACGGCGATCGCGATGGGCAGGATCAGCTCCGACCCATTGGGCGCCACCACGACGCCACCGATCACCACACCGGTCGCAGGTCGGCAGAAGATCTTCACGAAGCCGCGCCGCAGGCCGGACATTTTTGCCCGAGGATTGGTGTTGAGCGGGAGCATGACGGTGCGGGCCGGCACTTCGCCGTTGTCGATCGCGGCCTGACTGACGCCTACCGTGGCGATTTCGGGCCGGGTGAACACCGCCGAGGCCACCGTCTTCAGCTTGATGGGACTCACGCCCTCGCCCAGAGCGTGGTACATCGCGATGCGACCCTGCATGGCGGCAACCGAGGCCAACGGGAGCAGCCCCGTGCAGTCACCCGCTGCGTAGATGCCCGAGACCGGCGTCCGCGACACTCGGTCGACTCGCAGATATCCACCCTTGTCCAATTCGATGCCGACCTTCTCGAGTCCGAGGTTCTCGGTGTTGGGAACCGAGCCGACCGTCATCAAGGCGTGACTGCCTTCCACGGTTCGTCCGTCGGCGAGGACGACGACCACACCGTCTTCGGTGCGCTTGACCGCGTCGGCCCGCGCGTGCTTGACGAGGGTGACACCACGTTCGGCCAGGACGTCCTCGAGTACGAGTGCGGCGTCGGCGTCCTCACCGGGGAGCACCCGGTCCCGGCTCGACACCAGCGTTACCTTGACACCCATTTCGGTGTAGGCGGACACGAACTCCGCGCCGGTCACACCGGAACCGACGACGACGAGGTGGGTGGGCAATTCGTCGAGGTCGTAGAGGTCACGCCAGGTGAGGATGCGCTCACCGTCCGGCTCGGCCCCGGCGATCACCCGAGGACTGGCACCGGTGGCGATGAGGACGACGTCGGCATCGAGCGTCTTCTGCTCGCCGTTCGCGAGGGTGGCGCGGACCTGATGTGATGCCATGCCGAGGCGCGGGTCCGTGAGCTCCGCAGTCCCCGAGAGCAGCTCCACACCAACCGTCTGGAGCCTGGTTCGGATGTCGGCGGACTGAGCCTGAGCGAGACTCTTCACCCGGGCGTGGATCTGAGGCAGGGCAATGGTGGCTTGCGCCGGATCTAGAGCGATACCCAAATCGGTGGCGCGTCGCATGTCCGTGCGTACACCCGTCGAGGCGATGAATGTCTTGGAGGGCACACAGTCGTACAGAACGCACGCCCCGCCCACCCCGTCCGAATCGATCAAGGAGACGGCGGCGCCGTGCTGAGCGGCCACCAACGCTGCCTCGTATCCGGCAGGCCCGCCACCAATGATCACGATTCGGGTCATCTGTCCTCCAAATAGACGTGCCGACCAGGGTCTCCGGTCTGCAACTCGAGCATCACAGCGCGTCGTGTCGTGCACTGCCAGGGAACAGATTACTAGCCGCAGATCGGGACCGTCGCCGCGTAGACCTCGGGCGGCGGCTCGGCGCGGGATCGAGCGGTCAGGTCAATGGAGTGCCGCCGGTGACGCCGATGATCTCACCGGTGATGTAGCTCGATTCCTGGGAAGCCAGGAAGACGTACGCGGGCGCCAGTTCCGCCGGTTGCCCGGGGCGACCCAACGGCACGTCGCCTCCGAACGCCTCGAACTTCTCGGTCGGCATGGTCGCCGGAATCAACGGCGTCCAAATCGGCCCCGGGGCAACGGCGTTGACCCGAATGCCCTTCTTCGCGACATCGGCGGCGAGCCCCTTGGTGAAATCGATGATGCCGGCCTTGGTGGTGGCGTAGTCCAACAACTCCGGGGAGGGGTTCGCGCCCTGGATCGAGGACGTGTTGATGATGGTCGATCCCGGCTCCATCACCGCGACCGCAGCCTTGCACAACCAGAACATCGCGTAGAGGTTGGTCTTCAGAACACGGTCGAACTGTTCGGTACTGATCTCGGCGATTCCGCCCATCTGCACCATTTGATAGGCAGCGTTGTTCACCAGAATGTCCAGCCCACCGAGTTCGGACACGGCGGTGTCGACGAGCGCTCGGCAGTGATCCTCCGACCTGATGTCACCGGGCACCGGCACCGCCTTGCGGCCGGCGTCCTCGATGAGCCGAACCGTGTTCCGGGCGTCCGGCTCTTCCGCTTCCAGGTAGCTGATCAGCACGTCGGCACCCTCGCGCGCGAACGCAATTGCGACCGCTCGCCCGATACCCGAATCACCTCCGGTGATGAGAGCCTTCCGCCCTTCCAGCCGCCCGCTCCCCCGGTAGGTCTTCTCACCGTGGTCGGGTGCCGACACCATGTCCGAGGTGAGCCCCGGATGTTCGATCTCGCCCTGCCCTTCGCGGTCCGGCATCGGGTACGCGGTGGTGGGATCCTGTTTCGTGTACTGGTCTGCCATTGCTCTCACCCTTTCGCTACGCCGACCGGTCCCCTCCGATGTACCCAGTTTCACGGATCGAAATCGAGTGAACGACAGGTGAGCTGCGCCTCGCGCGTCTCCCGCGCGGTCGTGCAACTCCTCGCGGTTCATGCCTACGCCTTTGCATCCCTGAGCAACCCGGTATGTAGTCTGACCTGCGTGAGTTACTACGCCGCCTATGGGTCCAACATGCATCCGGAGCAGATGCTGCAGCGCTGCCCTCACTCGCCGATGGCGGGAACGGGCTGGTTGCGCGGTTGGCGGCTCACGTTCAGCGGCGGAGACATCGGCTGGGAAGGCGCGCTCGCCACGGTGGTCGAGGACCCCGATTCCAAGGTCTTCGTGGTGCTGTACGACGTACCGGAGGAGGACGAGGTGAGCCTCGACCGCTGGGAGGGCTCCGAACTCGGAATTCACCGCAAGATCCGGGTACGGGTCGACACCGACGGAGAACCGGTGCTGGCCTGGCTGTATGTGCTCGACGCCTACGAGGGTGGGCTGCCGTCTGCGCGGTACCTCGGTGTCATGGCCGACGCCGCCGAAATCGCCGGGGCACCCGCCGACTACGTGCGCGACCTACGTACCCGCAACAGCCGCAATGTCGGCCCGGGCACCGAATAGGGCGTCCCGGAGCTGTCAGCCCAGCACGAGGCTGGACAACACCCGCACGCCGACACCGAGCGCCCGCTCGTCCAGATCGAATGTGGGTTGATGGATGTCGAGCTGTTCACCGACGCCAGACCACACGCCCAGCCTGGCCATGGCACCCGGAACTTCCTCGAGGTACCAGGAAAAGTCCTCGCCACCACCGGACTGCGGGGTGTCGGCGAGGGCGTCCGCACCCACGGTGCGGATAGCATTCTCGAACATTCGGGTCGACACCTCGTCGTTGACGACGGGCGGCACGCCCCTGCGGTAGTTGAGTTGGTATCGCACTCCCGTGGGCGCCAGCAGTCCGTGCACGATGTCGCGAACGAGCGGCTCGAGCATTTCCCACGTCTCGTGGTCACCGGTCCGCACCGTGCCGGTCATCATGCCGGTCTGCGGAATGGCGTTGGGGGCTCGGCCCGCGCTGACCGCTCCCCACACCATGACGGTGCCTGTACGTGGATCGATTCGCCGGCTCAGCATGCCCGGCAGGCCGGTGACCACGGTGCCGAGCGCGAAGACCAGATCGGTGGTGAGGTGCGGCCGCGACGTGTGACCGCCGGGTGAGTCGAGCACAACCTCGATCGTGTCGGCGGCAGAGGTGATGGCGCCGAGCCGAATTCCGACGCGCCCGGCCGCGAGACGGGGATCGCAGTGCAGCGCGAAGATGCGGGAGACGCCTTCGAGTCGCCCTGCCGCGACCACCTCCAGTGCGCCGCCGGGCATCACCTCTTCGGCGGGCTGGAATATCAGGCGGACACCGACCGGTAGTTCCGGAATCTCGCTGAGGGCCAAGCCTGTCCCGAGCAGGATCGTGGTGTGGGCGTCGTGGCCGCACGCGTGGGACACACCCGGCACTGTCGACGAGTACGTCGCCCCGGTGAGT
This sequence comes from Rhodococcus sp. IEGM 27, assembly GCF_033142305.1. NCBI lineage: Bacteria > Bacillati > Actinomycetota > Actinomycetes > Mycobacteriales > Nocardiaceae > Rhodococcus > Rhodococcus sp. IEGM 27. Next base: position 37,536 of record NZ_JAWLSG010000008.1, read on the forward strand.
TCCTGCAGCGGAAGCGCGTCCATGTCGGCGCGCAACGCGATCCGGGGTCCGGTGTCCGGGCCGAGATCACAGGTGAGTCCGGTACCTCCCGGCAGCAGTTCCGGTGAAAGACCCGCGGCAGCAAGCCGGGTCGCCACGAACTCCGTCGTGGCGTACTCGTGCCGCGCCAACTCCGGGTTGGCATGGATGTGCCGACGCCAATGCGAGAGGTCATCGGTGTGAGCACTGATCCATTTGTCGACGGCCGCATTCACCGGCGATCAACTCCTTCCAACAGCCGCACCCGCTGTGTGTCGTCCGTTGCAGCGCGAACTGCCGTCCGAGCCAACGCAATTGCCCCGTCTACCACGGCGCGATCCGCCGACTCGGTGATACATGCCGCCGCGAAGCCGGGCTGATGCGTGACAGCACCGCCCGAGTCCAGTCCGATGATCGGATGGATTCCCGGTAGAACGTTCGTGACGTTCCCCATGTCGGTACTGCCCAGCGGACGTGTGCCTTCCCACTCGAGTGGCACCGGTGTCCGTCCCATGTCGAGAATCTCTTCCCGGTAGGTCGCGACGAGCCACGGGTCGGGGGTGAGCTCCGTGTACGTCGGGGACACCGTGCGGATCTCATGGGTACATCCGGTTGCGAGTGCACCTGCAGCGAAACACGCCTCCGCTCGCGCGGTCAGTTCGGACAGCGCCCACGCCGTCTCGGCGCGCAGGTAATAGAGCATCTCGGCCCGCGCCGGCACGATGTTGGGCGCGGTGCCACCATCCGACACGATGCCGTGAATCTGCTGGCCCGGCGAAAGATGCTGGCGCAGCAGACCGATACCGACCTGCGCCACGGTCGCGGCGTCGGCCGCATTGCGGCCGAACTCGGGCGCGGCCGACGCGTGCGCCTCCCGCCCGGTGAAGGTGATCGCGATGTCCGCGAGCGCCAGTGACGTGGCGCCCGTGATGTCGACCGGCCCAGGGTGCACCATCAGGGCGGCTGCCACACCGTCGAAGATGCCCTGCTCGAGCATGGTGATCTTTCCGCCACCACTTTCCTCGGCAGGTGTCCCGATCACTCGCACCGTGATGCCCAGGCGCTCGGCGACCGTCGCGAGGGCAACTCCGGCACCGACCGCCGATGCCGCGATGATGTTGTGCCCGCACGCGTGGCCGATCTCGGGAAGCGCGTCGTATTCGGCGCAGATGCCGAGCACCAGATCACCGCTGCCGAAGGTCGCGTCGAACGCGGTGGGCAGGCCCGCCACTCCCTGCCGCACCTCGAAACCGCTCCGTTTCAGCAGTTCGGTGACCTTTGCAACACTCCGAAACTCCTCGAACGCCAGTTCCGGTTCCGCGTGGATCGAATGGGACAGCGCAACCAGATCGGTCTCGATGGACCTGACCGCCGCCTCGACATCCGCATTCACGTGCTCATTCTCTCACCCGAAGCTGAAGTTGCTCTTGTCCGTCACCGTGGCGAGAGCGGTGAGGGCTTCCTGATGGATTCCGCGCTTGATGCCGGACAGGTTGTCACCGCGTGTCGCGGTGAGCGCGGATGCCCGGGTTACGGCCGCCGTGAGCACGGAGTTCCCGTCCGCAACCTCCTCCACGATGCCCGTGGCGAGCGCATCTGCGCCGCCATAGCGACGGCCCGTCGTCATGGCGTCCACGGCGGTCTGTTTCGGCAAGCGGGTGGTGAGCAGCGCCGACATACCCACGGTGAACGGCATGTTCAGCGTCACTTCCGGCAGGCAGTAGAACCCGCGGTCGGCGCGCATCACCCGGAAATCGTGGGATGTCGCGAGCATGGCGCCCGCGCCGAACGCGTGCCCCTGGACGGCCGCGACCGTGGCCATCGGAAAAGTCAGCAGCCGGGTGTAGAGAGTGTGGACGCGGTCGAGGTACTCCGGGAGCTTGTCGGTGTTGGAGAAAATCCAGGTGGTGTCCAGTCCATTGGTGAAGAACTTGCCCGTTGCGGTCGTGACCAGCGCGGCGGGGCCTTCGTGCGACTCGATCTCGTCGAGCGTGGCGTGGGTGGCATCGATCCAGTCCGGAGAGAAGCGGTTCTCGTTGTCCACCTCCCCCTCGTTCCCGAGGTACAGGATGAATACGTCACCGTCGCGATCGATATAGGGCATGAGTGGAAGACTATCGCCTCATGGGAACGCCAGACGCCGCGGCTGCCGCGCTCGCCGAGTACACCGACTGTGCCGAACACCCGATTGCCGTCGTCCTCGGATCGGGGTGGAACGCCGCCGCCGACCGGTTCGGGGAACCGTTCGCCACCGTGCCGATGGCCGAACTACCAGGCTTCACGCCGCCGTCGGCGCTCGGGCACGCAGGGACGATCCGATCCGTCGACGTGGGCGGGCGGCGGGTACTTCTTCTCCTCGGACGTACGCACGCCTACGAAGGTCATCCGCTGGACTCCGTCGTGCATCCCGTGCGGACTGCCGTCGCCGCGGGCGCGCGCACCGTCATCCTCACCAACGCCGCCGGCGGAATCCGCAGCGAGTACGCGGTCGGGCAGCCCGTCCTCGTCAGCGACCACCTCAATCTCACCGGACGTTCGCCCCTCGTCGGCGCGGAGTTCGTCGATCTCGTCGACGCCTACGACCCCGAATTGCGGGCGCTCGCCCGCGACATCGACCCGAGCCTTGCCGAAGGGGTTTACGCCGGACTGCCCGGACCGCATTACGAGACCCCGGCCGAAATTCGGATGCTGCGCACGCTCGGCGCCGATTTGGTCGGTATGTCCACCGTGCACGAGACGATCGCGGCGCGTGCCCTCGGTGCCCGGGTCCTCGGAATTTCACTGGTCACCAATCTTGCTGCCGGGATTACCGGTGAACACCTCGATCACGAAGACGTGCTCGCCGCGGGCCGCGCGTCCGCGGACCGCATGGGAGGGCTTCTGCGCAAACTGGTGGAGCGCCTGTGAGCGACGTCGTCACCCGGTGGATCGCCGAGGACCCCGACCCACAGTCGCGCGCCGAACTCGCCTCGCTGTCCGCCGACGAACTCGCTCACCGGTTCTCCGCGCCACTGAGCTTCGGCACCGCCGGCCTGCGCGGGCCGGTCCGGGCGGGGCCCAACGGCATGAACGTCGCGGTAGTGGTCCGCACCACTGCCGGCCTCAGCGCCTGGTTGAAGGACCGGTGCCTGGGCGGTTCCACCGTGGTGGTCGGCCGTGATGCGCGGCACGGGTCCGAGAAGTTCGCCCTGGCCGCGGCGGAGGTTCTGGCCGGTGCCGGTTTCTCCGTGGTCCTGCTGCCGCGTCCGCTCCCCACGCCGATCGTCGCGTTCGCGGTACGCCGGCTCCGCGCGGCGGCCGGAGTGCAGATCACCGCGTCGCACAACCCGGCAACCGACAACGGCTACAAGGTGTACCTCGACGGCGGCGCACAGTTGATCTCGCCGTCGGACCGGGAGGTCGAGGCCGCCATTGCCGCGGTGGGGCCGGCACACCTCGTCCCGCGCAGCCCGGTAATCCCAGCGTCCGACGAACTCGTGCAGTCGTATCTTGCGCGGGTCGCCTCCCTTCCGAGGGGAACGTCGCGCACGGTGCGCATCGCACTCACCGCGATGCACGGCGTCGGCGGCGAGACGGCGGTGGCGGCCCTAGGGGCTGCCGGGTTCACCGATATCCACACCGTCGCTTCCCAATTCCACCCTGACCCCGACTTCCCGACTGTCGAGTTCCCGAATCCGGAGGAACCCGGAGCGTCGGACGAGCTTCTCGCACTCGCCGACCGGGTCGACGCCCACCTCGCACTCGCCCTCGATCCCGATGCGGATCGTCTCGCCGTGGGTGTGCCGGGACCGGACGGCTGGCGCATGTTGCGTGGCGACGAGACCGGGGTCCTGCTCGCCGACCACGTCCTCGCGTGCGCACCGCCCGACCCGCTCGTCGCCACGACTATCGTGTCCTCGGACCTGCTCGAGAAGCTGGCGTCGGCGCGCGGTGCGCGAAGTGCGCGGACGCTCACTGGTTTCAAATGGCTCGTCCGCGCAGGACACGGGCTCGTGTACGCCTACGAGGAAGCGATCGGACATTGCGTCGACCCGGACGTGGTGCGCGACAAGGACGGAATCTCCGCCGCCGTCGTCGCCGCCGACCTCGCCGCTACCCTGCGCAGCGAGGGCTCGACCCTGCTGGACCGCCTGGACGATTACGCGCTCGAATTCGGTCTGCACGCCGGCGACCAGGTGTCCCGTCGCGTCGCGGACATCAGCGAGATCGGGGCCATGATGCAGCGCCTGCGGGCGAACCTGCCGACCGAGTTGGCCGGCGAGCCGGTGCGGGCAACCGACCTGGCGGAGCTGCGCGGCTCATCCCGCACCGACGCCCTCGTCCTCACCGGTTCCTCCGTCCGGGTGGTGGTCCGGCCCTCCGGAACGGAACCGAAGCTCAAGTGCTACCTGGAGGTCGTGGTCGGAGCACCGGACCGGGAGGGGCTCGGCGCTGCCCGCGCCACGGCACGCGAGCGGCTGGCCGTTCTGCGCGACTTCGCCCACGCTCTCTGAGTCAGCGGGGGCCGAACTGACGGTCACCGGCGTCCCCCAGTCCCGGCACGATGAAGGCGTCCTCGTTCAACCCCTCGTCGACGGCAGCGGTGACGAGCCTGACCGGATGTCCCGACTCCTGCAGCGCCGCAACACCTTCGGGTGCCGCCACGACACAGACTGCGGTGACGTCGGTGGCCCCACGGGCAACGAGTAGATCGATGGTGTAAATCATCGACCCACCCGTCGCCAACATGGGGTCGAGAACGAAGACCGGCATCCCCGAGAGATCCTCCGGCAGCGACTCCAGGTACGGAACCGGCCGGTGCGTCTCCTCGTCGCGGGCCATCCCCACGAACCCGACACGGGCCTGCGGGATCAAGGAGCTGGCCTGCTCGACCATGCCCAGTCCGGCACGCAGCACGGGAACCAGGAGAGGTGGCTGCGCGAGCCGCACCCCGTCCGCGACCGCGACCGGAGTTACCACGTCGAACGTTGCGACGGGAGCCTCACGCATCGCCTCGTACACCAACATGTGCGTGAGCCTTCTCAACGCGCCGCGGAAGGTGGCATTGTCGCTGCGCGCGTCGCGCATGGTTGTCAGGAGGACCGCTGCGAGCGGATGGTCGACCACGTGCGTGTTCATGCTCGAAGAATAAGGGGACCGGGCGGGGATTCCCTCCGGATCGACTTCGCCGGGCCACACGGGTCCGCCGACATGTGTATTCGGATTACCCGTGCAGCACGTCTCGGGTGTCAATGGGGGGTGGAACCGTATCGATGTCGACGGCGTCCAATAAGGTGACCGGTATCAAATCCGACTGGGGGGATTGACGATGAACGACTTGAGGGCGGATACCGCGAGTATCGCCACGTTCGCGGCCACGGCCGCGACCATGGGGGCAGAGATGCAGGCGGCCGGGCTCGCTGCTGCGGCGGCGGGCCCGCTGCTGCTCGGACCGGTGTTCGGCGTGATCGGCGGAGACTTCGTCGCCGCCTTCGCCACGGCGCACGCCGCGCACCTGGCGTCGATCGAGAAGCTCGCGGGTGTTCTCGGCGCGATCAGCACGACCGCGCTGGCCAACGCCGCCAACTACGACAGCACCGACATGGCCACGACGGCTGCGCTCGCCGCCGATGCTGTCGTACTGGGGGCCTGATCATGATCCCCATCGATATACTCGCCCGCCCAATGCTCGATCTCCTCGGTGCCTTCGGCAGCGGTGTCCTCCCCGCGGGCGGTCCGGCTGACGCTCTCCGTGCATCCTCGGTCGCCATCGACGCCGTGCACGACACCGGGCGAACCGGGATCAGCGCCGTCTACGGCGACTGGGAAGGACGAGGCGGTACGGGCGCGATCGTGAAGACCGAAGAGGCGCAACGATCCACGGTCGCCGTCGCCGATCGCGGCAACGACATGGCTGCCGTCGTGGCCGAGGCGTCCGAGATCGTGCGGGCCGGAATGGCGCAATTGCAGGAGATCCTGCAGTCGTTCCTCTCCCTCGCGATCGCGGCCGGACCGGCGCTCGCCACCCCTCCGGGACAAGCCATGATCATCGCTGCCGCGATCGACCATCTCGGGAGAGCGACCACCGTCGTCGCCGCGGTGCGGACCCAACTGAGTGAGCAGACCGCGCGAATGGTGGAGCTCACCCCTGCCGAGGACACACCGACCGCGCCCGCCGCCACTGCTCCCGCGAGCACGTCCGCCGCGAGCACCGTGCCCGCGTCCGCAACGCCGGTGTCCCCCGCGGGCGCCGACCCGATGAGTCGCGCGGCGTCCGGATTCGCGAGTTCGTCGAGCGCGCCGTCGATGTCCGGATTGATGAGTCCGGTCTCGAACATCGCCTCTTCGGGTGGCCGGGGCGCGAGTGGGAGCCGATCGGATTCCCTCATGGGCAATTCCGGAGTTACCGGCCGCGGCGCCGCCACTTCCGACGCCACGCACAGCGGTGAGGGCGTCGAGGTTGTTCTCCCGGACGGCAGCACTGCCCTGGCACCAAACAAGGAAGCCGCCGACGCCGTCCGCAATGCGCTGTCACAACAAGGTGTCCCGTATGTCTGGGGTGGCACCGCTCCCGGCGAGGGCCTCGACTGCAGCGGTCTGACGCAATGGGCGTATGGCGAAGCCGGAGTAGGGATTCCACGTCTTGCACAGGAGCAGAACGTGGGTACCGCGGTCGACCCAGGCGATTTGATGCCGGGCGATCTGGCCGTGTGGGACGGACACGTGGCAATGGTGATCGGCAACGGCCAACTCGTGGAGGCCGGTGACCCCGTGCAGGTGGGCCCCATCCGAACCAGTAACAGCGGCATGGGCTTCTACGGCTTCTACCGACCTACCGAATGACAGGAATCATGTTTCCTCCCACCCCACCCCCGGCCGGAGTCACGGCAGCAGTGAGCAATCGATCGGGCACCGTGTCGGTGCGCACCACCGAGCACGGTCTCCCCCTCGAACTTCGCATCGATCCGCGAGAACTGCGCTACGGCGGCCAGCGCCTCGCCGACGAGATTCTGACGCTGTGCCGTCGTTCCGCCATGGAAGCCGGCGCACGGCGCCGCGACGAACTGGCCCGTGACGGAATGCCTGCCGACGTGCTCGACAAGCTCGGTCTGCCCACCCGCGCCGACGTGGCAGCGGCCCAGGCCGCCGAGGACGAGGAAGAACCCGCCCCGACGAGCTGGATGCGACCACTGTGAGCGAACACGAAATGGACACCATCGTCGGCCGTGCCACCGAACAGGTCGCTCTCCTCGAGGAAGCACTCGAGGGACTGCGGTCGATCAAGGCCCGCGCCTCGAGTGAGTCCGATCACGTCACCGCCGAGGTGGACGGCAACGGAACCCTGACCGGCCTGTGGATGAACGATTCCATCTCCGGCCTCGACCCTGCGGCCCTGGCCACGCTGATTGCCGGCACCACCCAGGAGGCCGCGCGCCTGGCCGCCGAACAGCGCAGCCAGGTCATGACGACGTTGCACGACGAGTTCGGGAAGGTCTAGCCATGGGCCGGGTATATCTTTGGCCGCCGGGTCGATAGGCTTCCCGCCATGGCTGGAGACATCGTCCCGATCGAACTAGGTCTCACCGACGGCGACCTCGTCACACTGTGGGCCCCACGGTGGCGTGAGGGCGACGACGAGTGGGAAGCATTCCTGGGTCACGAAGAAGACCTGTACGGGTTCGAATCAGTGGCGGAGTTGGCTGCGTTCATCCGCACGAATACCGACAACGATCTCGTCGAGCATCCTGCGTGGAGCGTCGTATCCGGGCTGTCCGCTGCCGAACTCGAACCGGACGAGAACTTCTGCTTCGATCTGATCGGGGTGCCGGAACTCGCTGCGAGCGACCCCGACGCCATCGTTGTCAGCGAACTCGAAGACACGCTCAACATGGTGCGCAACATCGGCGAAGTCTGCGAGCTCGACGCCGTCGTCAAATTCTTCAGCGCCAATCCGATCCTCGGCGCGCTCCCCGCAGGTGTGAGTGCATTCGAGGGTCGCGAAGGCGAAGAGCTCTGGAGCCAGATCGGAACGGCCATAGCGAAAGGCTGGGACGACGTCCTCGACGCCATCGACGGCATCGTGTCCACCCCCGACGTCGACGCCGATGCGGTGGCCGTTGCGGAAGCAGAGTTGCTGGCCGCCGACGAGAACACCGTGGACGTGGACGACGCCGCGGAGGCCGAAGAAGAGGAGGAGTTCGTTCCCCTCGATCTGGAAGAAGAAGACGACGACGAGGACGACTCGTTCTGGGGCTCGGTGGGCGTCGATCCCATCAAGATCATCACCTCGGGCGGCACCTACTTCACCCTTCGGTGCTATCTCGACGATGACGCTCTCTTCCTGGGACGCGAAGGCATGATCTTCGTGTTCACCTCGGAGCGTGCCCTCGCGCGTTACCTTGCCGACAACCACGACCACGCCCTTGCCCAGGTCAGCACCTACGAAGAGATTCAGGTGGCGGCCGTGGACGGCTCACTCGAGGTGGAGGTCACGGACGAGAACGTGTACGTCCTTCCCGGTTTGGCCGACGACCTGGCCGCCGGACCGAAAGCCGTGGACGCGGACCAACTCGACCTCGCCGTCGAATTGTTCACCGATGCAGCGGACTTCGCCGACGACGACTCGGTGGAAACCGCGCTCGCCACGTCCGACCCGCTCGGCTGGTACGTGTCGTTCATTCTCGACCCCGACCCGACCCGTCTGGCGCCCAGCGCGCCGTACGACGCCGAGGCCGACGCATGGCGAACCCTCGAGCGCGAATTCGAGGCTCGCCTGCGCGCGATGTAGGCACGCAAACGCTCAGCCCACGAGGACGGCGAATCCCGGCTTGATCACTTCGTCGATCAGCTGGAGTCGCTGATCGAACGGGATGAACGCCGACTTCATGGCATTGATCGTGTAGCGCTCGAGGTCCGTCCAGCCGTAACCGAACGTTTCGACCAGTCGAAGCATTTCGCGGCTCATCGTGGTATCGCTCATCAACCGGTTGTCGGTGTTGACCGTCACCCTGAACCGCAACTGTGCGAGCAGGCCGAACGGATGATTCTCGAGGGCATCGACCGCTCCGGTCTGAATGTTCGAACTCGGACACAGCTCCAACGGAATCCGCTTGTCGCGCACATAGTTCGCGAGCGATCCCAGAACGGGGACACCGTCGTCGCCGATCGTGATGTCATCGGTGATCCGAACCCCGTGCCCCAGCCTGTCCGTGCCGCAGAAGGCGATGGCCTCGTGGATCGACGGCAGGCCGAATGCCTCGCCGGCGTGGATGGTGAAGTGCGCATTGTTGTTGCGCATGTATTCGAACGCGTCGAGGTGACGGCTCGGCGGGTTACCGGCCTCGGCTCCGGCGATATCGAAACCGACCACACCGCGGTCGCGGAACCGCACTGCGAGTTCTGCGATTTCCCGGCTTCGCGCCGCGTGCCGCATCGCGGTGAGCAGAACCCCCACGCGCACTCGCTGACCGCGCGTCTCCGCGGCCGACTCCCCCGCCCGGAAGCCGAGCAGTACCTGCTCCACCACCTGATCGAGCGTCAGCCCCTCCTCGAGGTGCTGCTCGGGAGCGAAGCGGACCTCGGCGTATACCACGCCGTCGTCCGCCAGATCCTCCGCGCATTCCCGGGCCACCCGCTCCAGCCCTGTCGGTGTCTGCATCACCGCAACCGTATGAGCGAACGTCTCCAGGTAACGCTCGAGCGAGCCGCTGTCCGCAGCCTCGCGGAACCAGGTGGCGAGTGCCGGCGCGGTATCGGCGGGCAATCCGTCGTACCCGCAGTCGCGGGCCAGTTCGAGAACTGTCTCGGGCCGGAGACCTCCGTCGAGATGGTCGTGTAGCAACACCTTCGGCGCTCGGCGCAGGGCCGACAGATCCAGTGCGGTCATGCGTCGACGTTAGCCTGAGGGCTCCTCGATTCGCTCGATGACGAGCGGAGCCGTCACGCTCGGCGCGTCGGCGACGATGGTCCATGCATTGGCGAGTGACACCTTCGCCGCCCTGAACCGCTCCGGCGTGTCCGTGTGCAGCGTGGCGAGCGGAGTGCCGACCGAGACGGTCTGCCCCGGCTTCGCGTGCATCTCGATGCCTGCCGCCGCCTGCACCGCCTCACCTTGGCGCGCTCGACCCGCGCCCAGCCGCCACGCAGCGAGACCGACCGCCATGGCGTCGAGACCACACACCACACCCTCGGTCTCCGAGAGAATCACCTCGGTGTGGCGGGCTTTCGGGAGCGGGGCGTCGGGGTCGCCGCCCTGCGCCCCGATCATGGCCCGCCAGCGGTCCATGGCGGACCCGTCCCGAAGCTTGTCCGCGGGGTCGACTCCGTCGATTCCCGCTGCTTTCAGCATCTCTCGGGCCAGCTCGAGGGTGAGCTCGACCACATCGGCGGGGCCGCCGCCCGCCAGCACCTCCACCGCCTCCCGTACCTCGAGGGCGTTGCCGGCGGTGAGCCCGAGGGGTGCGTCCATCGCCGTGAGCAACGCCAGTGTCCGCACCCCGGCGTCGTTCCCCAGATCCACCATCGTCTGCGCGAGCTCGCGCGCATCGTCGAGCTTCTTCATGAACGCGCCCGACCCCACTTTCACATCGAGCACCAGCGCTTCGGTGCCTTCCGCGATCTTCTTGCTCATGATCGAGCTGGCGATCAGAGGAATCGATTCGACGGTCCCGGTCACGTCGCGCAGCGCATACAGCCGCCGGTCGGCGGGGGCGAGGTCGGCACCGGCCGCGCACACCACGGCGCCGATAGCCGGGTCGGACAGGATTTCGGCCATCTCGGAGGTGTCGAGGTCGGCGCGCCAGCCGGGGATCGCCTCCAGCTTGTCGAGTGTCCCCCCGGTGTGGCCGAGGCCGCGGCCGGACAGCTGCGGTACGGCGGCCCCGCACGCGGCGACGAGGGGCGACAACGGCAGGGTGATCTTGTCGCCCACTCCCCCTGTCGAGTGCTTGTCCACCGTGGGGCGTCCCAGGTGCGTGAAGTCGAGCCGGCGACCCGAAGAGATCATCGCGGTGGTCCATCGGCTCACCTCCTCGCGGGTCATGCCACGGAAGTAGATCGCCATCGCCAGCGCCGACATCTGCTCGTCGGCGACGACTCCGTGGGTGAATGCCTCCACGACCCAGTCGATCTCTGCACCGGTCAGCTCTCGGCCGTCTCGTTTGGCGGCGATGATCGAGGCGGCATCATGCACGGCGGATCCTTTCGGTCTCGTCCGGACCGAAGGCGTCCGGCAGCAACTGGTCCAACGGCCGGATTCCGGCTCGGTGATCGACGAGCAATCGAGGGCCTCCGTGCTCGAGGAGTAGCTGACGACAACGTCCACACGGCATCAGTATCTCCCCGGCCGCGTCACAGCAGGTGAAGGCCAGCAGCCTGCCTCCCCCGCCCGCAAATAAGTTACCGACCAGTACACACTCGGCGCAGAGCCCTAACCCGTATGAGACATTTTCCACATTGCATCCGACGACAATTCGCCCATCGTCCACCAGCGCAGCCGCACCCACGGCAAATCCCGAGTAGGGCGCATAGGCCCTACTCATCACCCGTTGCGCGTTGGCGCGCAACAGATTCCAATCGATCTCGCTCATGGTTGACCATCCAATCATGCCCACTGAATGGATGCAGAGAATCCCCCTGAAGCCGTCATTTCGATTTGGGGAGGCAAACCTAACTTCGTTTCCGCAGGCTGTACGAATCCGGAGTCGAGTTAGTTCCCGAGATTCTGTTGGGTTTACAGTTCAGAGAAGTCGGTTCAGGATCTCGTCGGGTCCAGCTGAGGTACCCCCGAAAAGCTACGCAGGCTCGACGCGTCCACCAATGACGTTGGAGGCACAGCACTCGATGAGTAGCACGACTGAAGCCGCTCCGGCCAAGGAGCGCACACGGTCGCTTTACCGGGGCGACCCCGGAATGTGGTCCTGGGTTTTGCACCGGATCACAGGCGTAATGACGTTTTTCTTCCTTTTCGTCCACGTGCTGGATACCGCGCTGGTGCGCGTGAATCCCGACACGTACGACAGTGTCATCGAGACCTACAAGAACCCGATCGTCGGGCTCATGGAACTCGCGCTCGTCGCCGCGGTGCTGTACCACGCACTGAACGGTGTCCGGGTGATGCTGGTGGACTTCTGGTCCAAGGGACCGCAATACCAGCGCCTCATGCTCTGGGTCATTCTCGCGATCTGGTTCCTGGTGATGATCCCGGGCGCCGGCCGCATCTTCTACAACATGTTTGCGGGGCACTGACATGACGACAGAAGCCAAGAGTCTCGGCAAGACCTACGACCGTCCCGCCAGCCTGGACAACCCGCGCTCACCACGCCGGACGTCGAAGAACAACTTCGAGCTGTACGCCTGGCTGTTCATGCGGTTCTCCGGTCTCGCGCTGATCTTCCTCGTCCTCGGCCACCTGTTCATCATGCTGATGCTCGACGACGGTGTGCACCGCATCAACTTCGCGTTCGTCGCAGGCCGCTGGTCCAGCCCGTTCTGGCAGTTCTGGGACCTCACCATGCTCTGGCTTGCCCAGCTGCACGGCGGCAACGGACTCCGGACCGTCATTGCGGACTACTCCCGCAAGGACTCCACGCGCTTCTGGCTGACCACGATCCTCGTTCTCTCGATGATCCTGATCATGGGCCTGGGCACGTACGTCATCTTCACCTTCGACCCCAATATCTCGGCGAGCTAGGGGAGCACAGACTTCATGCAGGAACACCGTTATGACGTGGTCATCGTCGGTGCCGGCGGCGCCGGCATGCGCGCAGCGATCGAGGCCGGGCCGCGCGCCCGCACCGCGGTTCTGACCAAGCTCTACCCCACCCGCAGCCACACGGGCGCTGCCCAGGGCGGCATGTGCGCGGCACTGGCGAACGTCGAGGAAGACAACTGGGAGTGGCACACCTTCGACACCGTCAAGGGCGGCGACTACCTCGCCGACCAGGACGCCGTCGAGATCATGGCGAAGGAAGCCATCGACGCGGTGCTCGACCTCGAGAAGATGGGACTGCCGTTCAACCGCACTCCCGAGGGCAAGATCGACCAGCGTCGTTTCGGTGGCCACACCCGCGATCACGGTAAGGCGCCTGTGCGCCGTGCGTGTTACGCCGCCGACCGCACCGGCCACATGATCCTGCAGACGCTGTACCAGAACTGCGTCAAGCACGACGTCGAGTTCTTCAACGAGTTCTACGCGCTCGACATCGCCATCACCGAGACGGAGAACGGCCCGGTTGCCACCGGCGTCATCGCCTACGAGCTGGCCACCGGCGAGATCCATGTGTTCCACGCGAAGTCGATCGTGTTCGCCACGGGCGGCTCGGGACGCATGTACAAGACGACGTCCAACGCCCACACCCTCACCGGTGACGGCATGGGCATCATCTTCCGCAAGGGCCTGCCGCTGGAGGACATGGAGTTCCACCAGTTCCATCCCACAGGCCTGGCCGGGCTCGGCATCCTCATCTCCGAGGCGGTGCGTGGTGAAGGTGGCATCCTCCGTAACGCGGACGGTGAGCGCTTCATGGAGCGGTACGCCCCCACCATCAAGGACCTCGCTCCGCGTGACATCGTCGCCCGCTCGATGGTGCTCGAGGTACTCGAGGGCCGCGGCGCCGGACCGAACAAGGATTACGTCTACATCGACGTGACCCACATTCCCGAGGAAGTCCTCGACGAGAAGCTCCCGGACATCATGGAGTTCTCCCGCACCTACCTCGGTGTCGACCCGGTCAAGGAACCGGTGCCGGTGTACCCGACGTGCCACTACGTCATGGGCGGTATCCCCACCAAGATCAACGGTGAGGTCCTGCGAAACAACGAGGACATCGTCGCCGGCCTGTACGCCGCCGGTGAATGCGCCTGCGTCTCCGTGCACGGCGCCAACCGCCTCGGCACCAACTCGCTGCTCGACATCAACGTCTTCGGACGCCGCGCCGGCATCGCCGCCGCGGAGCACGCGAACACCACCGAGTTCGTGCCCCTCCCCGATGCCCCGCAGAAGATGGTCGAGGACTGGATGGAACTCATCCTCTCCGATCACGGCCACGAGCGTGTCGCGGACATCCGCAGCGAACTGCAGCAGTCCATGGACAACAACGCGTCGGTGTTCCGGACCGAAGAGCGCCTCACTCAGGCCCTCAAGGACGTACGCGCCCTCAAGGAGCGCTACAACCACATCACGGTGCAGGACAAGGGCAAGCGCTACAACAGCGACCTGCTCGAGGCCGTCGAGCTCGGCTTCCTGCTCGAAATGGCAGAGGTCACCGTCGTCGGTGCGCTCAACCGCAAGGAGTCCCGCGGCGGCCACGCTCGCGAAGACTTCCCCGACCGCAACGACGCCGAGTACATGAAGCACACGATGGCATACAAGGAGGGCGACGGCCTGCTCTCCGACATCCGTCTCGACTACAAGCCGGTAGTTCAGACCCGTTACGAGCCGATGGAGCGTAAGTACTGATGAGCGCACCTGCAGTCGACAAGAGCGAAGACAAGTCGGATCTCCCTGCCATCCCCGAGGGCGCCGTCATGGTCACCCTCAAGATCGCGCGGATGAACCCGGAGTCGGGCGAGGGTCAGCACTGGGACAGCTTCCAGGTGCCGGCGCTGCCCACCGACCGCATGCTGAACCTGCTCCTCTACGTGAAGGGCTACCTCGACGGCACCCTCACGTTCCGGCGCAGCTGCGCCCACGGCGTGTGCGGCTCGGACGCGATGCGGATCAACGGCGTCAACCGTCTGGCCTGCAAGCTCCTCATGAAGGACATGCTGCCCAAGGACGGCAAGCCGGTCACGATCACCGTCGAGCCCATCAGGGGTCTGCCGGTGGAGAAGGACCTCGTCGTCGACATGGAACCCTTCTTCGACGCATTCCGCGCCGTGAAGCCGTTCCTCATCACCACCGGCAACGAGCCCACCCGCGAGCGCATCCAGTCGCAGCACGATCGCGCGCGTTTCGACGACACCACCAAATGCATCCTGTGCGCCTGCTGTACGACGTCGTGCCCCGTGTACTGGAGCGACGGCAGCTACTTCGGTCCCGCTGCCATCGTCAACGCGCACCGCTTCATCTTCGACAGCCGTGACGAGGGCGCCTCGGAGCGCCTCGACATCCTGAACGACAAGGACGGTGTCTGGCGCTGCCGGACCACCTTCAACTGCACCGACGCATGCCCGCGTGGCATCCAGGTCACGAAGGCGATCCAGGAAGTCAAACGCGCATTGCTGTTCGCGCGCTGAACGAAATTTCCCCGCACACCAGCAGTTCCCGAGCGCCTGCGGTAACCGGACACGGTTACCGCAGGCGCTCTGGGCTGTGGCCCCTCCCCTCCCGCCGCAATCTGATGCGCGGCAGGCTCGGCGGGGAAATCACCTCGCCGTCGACGACCTCGGTCCAGCCGGTGACACGGGCACGCTCTGCTCGAAATTGAAGACGTTGTCCGGATCGTAGGCGGTCTTCACCTGGCGTAGCCGCTCGCAGTGCGAGCCGTAGTACTCGCGCTCCCAGTCCGATGCGGCAGCGTTGGGTACGTTGACGTAGGCGCCGTCACCGTAGGGGCGCAGTGCGCGCCAGAAGTCGGCCGCCCAACTCAGTGCCTTCGAGTTCAGGGCGCGGTCGTTCCAGGCCGCGCCCGGCTCGCAGTAGAACAGCGCGTCGCGGTGCGGGAACGCCGATCCACCGGGTGGCGCGTGCCGTACGGCTCCGCCGAAGCTCGAGCAGAAGAAGTTGCTCGGCGGGCTGGGCGTGTTGCTCATATAGCGGACGATCAGATCGATTGCCTCGTCGGGGAATGGACGACTGACGAACTGAGAGTGGAACTTCCAGAACGGTACGTCGTCCGGACCCCTGTCGACGTCGCCGTAGATGGTCGGCCAGGCGCCCTCCGTCACGGTGACGTCGGGCGTGCCGATCGCGAGCAGCGACGTAGCTCGTCCTCGAGCCCTGCCCGTGAGCCACCGTGCAGCAGAGCAGACAGCTCGACCGCCGTGGAATCCACTTCCAGCGCACTGGTCAGCCGCTCGTCGGCGATCGGCGCCTCGCGCTGCCATGTGCGCAGCAGGTCGCCCAGGTGGTCGTGACCGGTCCACCTTGCGACCAGGTAAGTGACGGTCGAGAGCTCGTGCAGCTTCAACGTGTACGAGGTCGCAATCCCGAAGTTGCCTCCACCGCCGCCGCGGCACGCCCACAGCAGGTCCGGGTTGTCGTGCTCGGTGGCCTGGACGACCGTCGCCGAACGGGAGCCGTCGGCCACCACGATCTCGGCGGCGAGGAGGTTGTCGCATGCCATGCCCAAGCTGCGGGTCAGTAGCCCGAAGCCACCGCCGAGGACCACGCCGCCCAGACCGACCCCACCCTCCGAGCCGGTCGGAACGACGAATCCGCGTTGTCCCAGCGCCGCGACCGTCTCCTGCTGCGTCAGCCCCGTCCCGACCGTCGCCGTGCGCGCAGTGTCGTCGATGACGACGCTCTTCATCCGACTGACGTCGATGACCAGGCCCCCGTCGAGCGACGACCAACCCTCGAGACTGTGGCGTCCGCTGCGCACCCGCAGGGCAATGCCTTCCGTACGTGCCCATCGGACCGCGTTGACCACGTCCTGTGTACTGCAGCAGAACACGATCGCCTCGGGATAGTGCGAATACACACGGTTCCAGCCGACCCGCGCCGCTTCGTAGCCGTCGTCACCCGCACGCACGACCTCGCCCGTCAGATCTGCCGTGGTGAGAGTCATCTGTTCACTTTCAGGTCAGTGCGAGAAGACATCGGCGTCTCCCGGCTCGGTTTCCAGTACCTCGCGTGTGAACACCAGTAGGTAGAGGAAGTACACCCCTCCCGCGAGGAGCACACCGAGCGCAATCAGGAGTGCCGTCACAGCACTCGAGGGCGACATGATCACGAACAGCACCACCGCCGACCACACGAGGGCGCCGTACGCGATCGGCATCTCGAAGCGCCCGAGGTCGAACGCGCCCTCCTTACGATCCAAACGCTTGCGCACCGCAAGGTAGAGGACAATTATCGCGCCGTAGAGGACCGCTGAAATGACCGTTCCCACCGTGAGCAGCTCGAGCAGCGCCCCACCCGGCAACGCAGCCATCAGGACTACCCCCACGACGACGATCAAGATGGTCGCCGGAATAGGTGTCTGCGTGCGCGGGTTGACCCGGCGCATCAGTCGGTAAGCAGGGAAACGTGCGTCGCGCGACATGGCGAACACCATCCGCGAGCAGGTGGCCAGGGTCACCATCCCGGCGCCGAAGAAGGCGAACGCGATCGCGACCAGCAGCGTCCTCTCCATCACCGGACCCAACTGATCGCGCAGAATCGCCGCCACCGGTGTGTCACTGGCACTGACCCGGGCGACGTCGTCGATCGCAATGGTGAGTGCTACCAGGAACACCAGTCCCAGGACGCCTGCCGCCACCACCGACCCCACGATCGCCCGCGGAACACTGCGAAACGGGTCTTTCGCCTCCTCGGCCATGTTCGCCGCGGAGTCGAACCCGACGAGCGTGGCAAGCCCCATGATCATCGCAGCCATCAACCCACCGCCGACGGCGAAATAATTGGGGGCGCCCTCGGCGATGCCGCGTGAGGTGAGGTTGCCGATCGAGCCCTTGCCCGAGAACGCCACAGCGACGAAAAGCCCGATCGCCAGCACCACGACGATCACCAGCTCCAGCCCCACCGCGCCCGACGTGATCAAGCCGACGAGACGCGTGGAGAACACGACGAAGACCGCCTGAATGAGCACCACGACGAGCGTGATCACCCGTGCGGTGCCTTCGTCGGGCTGCATGCCGAACAGGGGCATGAGTGCGCTGCTTGCCATGGCATTGTCCACCGTCACCACACCGATGGCGAGATAACAAAAGGTCAGCCACCCGAACAACCAGCCGACTTTCGGGTTCGCCAGCCGCGACGCCCATTGGTAGGAGGAGCCACTGAGTGGTATTCGGGCCGCGAATTGGGCGATCACCAAGGCGATCAGGGTCTGACCTAGTGCGACGACGACCCAGAGCCAGATGCCCACCGGACCGGCGTCTCGGAGGACGTCGTTGTACGTGCCGAAGATCCCGACCGCCACCGAGATGAACGCGAACGACACCGCGAACACCTGGAAGGAGCCCAGGGTGCGCTTCAGCTCCGGCTTATAGCCGCAATCGCGACATTCTCGGTCTGCGGTCTGCGCGCCCACCACATCTTCTGCCGTCATCTCGGCCGCCTCACATCAGAATCGGGAATTGCCGGAAGTGCGGATCGCTTGGGAACGACGATGTCGCGACGCTCGTTCCCACCATCAGAGCGAGACTGGTCTGTTTCATACTCCCCCTACTGGATACGTATGTCAGCGTTGGTTCGGCTCCCTAAATACCTCGCTCACTTTCAGGGTGAGGCCCGCCGGACTCGCCCCGACGTCACGAATGGATGTCACTCGGCCAGTGCTTTTCTCGCGCTCGGTACCCATGGCATACGCTCCTTCTTCGATGAGGTGGCGTCGAGTGGGTATCGCAGTCGTGTCCGGGGTTCTCTTCGCCGGACTCTCGGTGACGTCTGCGGGCGCCATTCCTCCCGTCGTTCCGCCGCCGCCCACGTCGACGCCGTTCACCACTCCCAACACCGACAACTGTCCGAACCGGTCGTCTCCCGCTCCCGCCGTCGACTCTTCGGAGGTTCCTCGGCCGGGTGATCCGACACCGAGCGCGATGGCCGTGCCCGACCGCCCTGTCGGGGGTGCGAAGCTCGGTGCCTGCGGGGTGGTTCTTCCCGACGACGCACCGCCACCTCCCGCGGACATCTCCGCGTCGGGATGGGTAGTCGCGGACATCGACAGCGGTGCCGTACTCGCTGCCAAGGACCCGCACGGCCGATACCGCCCGGCCAGCACTATCAAGATGCTGCTGGCGCTCGTGGCTCTCGATGAGCTCGACCTCGACAAGACTGTGACGGCCACCGCCGAAGACGCCGAGGTGGAGGGCAGCGCCGTCGGGATCGGCAAGAACGGCCGATACACGAATCGACAACTGATGCAGGGCCTGGTGATGGCGTCGGGTAACGATGCGGCTCATCTGCTGGCACGGCAGTTGGGCGGCGACGAGATCGCGGTCGAGAAGATGAACCGCCTCGCCGACACTCTCGGCGCCCACGACACCCGTACAGCGACGCCGTCCGGGCTGGACGGGCCCGGCATGAGCAGCTCCCCGTTCGACCTGGCCCTGATCTTCCACGCCGCGATGAAGAACCCGACGTTCGCCGAGCTGATCTCCACGGAGACTGTGCAATTCCCCGGATTCCCCAGGGACCCCGCGATTCCCGAGGATCAGGACCGTCCCCCATTCGCGTTGGCCAACGACAACCAACTGCTCTACAACTATCCCGGCGCACTGGGCGGCAAGACCGGATTCACGGACGATGCGCGCCACACCTACGTCGGCGGCGCCGACCACGGTGGCCGTCGATTAGTGGTCACTCTCATGGGCGCCGAAGCTCAACCCATCCGGCCCTGGGAACAGGCCGCCCGGTTGCTGGACTACGGATTCGGGCTCGATTCAGACGCGGAGGTGGGTTCCCTCATTGATCTCGAACCGTCCGAGGACTCCTCGGGCGCGGTACTTGCAGCAACGCCGGATCAGAATTCGGCTGACACGACCAGCTCTGGCGTCGCCTCCAGCTCCGATCGCGCCCACGACACCACGGCTCTGCGCATCGGTGTAGGCGTCGGCGGTTCGGCGATCATCCTCGTGCTGCTGCTGTGGGCGTGGCGCCTCCTGCGCCGTCGTTGACTGCCGCCGTCAGCGTTTACTGCGGAACAGAAGGCCGGACAGTCCCAGCGCGGCGAGTGCGCCTGCGCCGACGAGAGCGAGTCCGCCGCCGATCCCGGGACCTTCGTTCACCTGGACGCGAGGCGTGATGACCGCCGGATCCGGCGGGGGGACGAAGGCGAGCGCGAGACTCTCCTGGGTAGTGGCCGCCCACGCGGTCGCGAAGAGCAGCATCCGGCACGTCAGGTAGATGAAGACCAGGAGACCGATGATGGGTCCGAACGCCACGCCGGCCGGACCGCTGGTGACGATCGAGAGATAGATGGCCCCGACCTGCTTGAAGGCCTCGAACACCACCGCGGCGAGCACAGCCGCCTTCATCGCACTGCGGAAGGCAACAGGTTCGCGGGGTAGGCGGGAGATCACCCAGGTGAACACCGCCCAGGTAGCGACCACGGACACCAGCGTCGACAGGACGCGCAAACCGAGGTCGATGCCCGCGATGTTGCCGAGGTTCAACACACTCACGACTGTGCCTGCCACCGGACCGCTACTGAGGGCCGATGCGCCCAGCGACACCACCATCGCCAGACCGAGTCCGATGAGAGCCCCCGCATCACCCAGCTTGGTCTTCAGGAAGCCCGGCGATTCGTGGGTACTTTCCCACATCGCGGTGAGGGCATCGCGCAGATTCGCCATCCACCCGAGCCCCGCGTAGGCGGCGCCGAGCAGGCCGAGGACACCCACGCCGGCGCGGGACGCAATCGCCGAATCGATGACGGTGTTGAGCGTGTCCCCGAGACTCCCGGGAACATTCTTGGTGATGCTCTCCTGCAGTTCCTGCAACAACTCGGGCTGGCCGGCGAGTACGAAACCGGCGATGGCGAACGCGATCATCAGAATCGGAATGAGTGCCAGCACACTGAAATACGTGATTCCTGCGGCGTAGTAGTCGCCCTTCTGCTGCTGATATCGCCCGGCGGCCCGTATCACGTGGTCGAACCAGGGGCGCGCTGCCCGCTGTTTCTCGAGGATGCTCGCTTCGTCCGCCACGGTGCTCAACCCTTCGGTGTCAGGAACCCGACCTTCTCGTACACGGTCGCCAGCGTCTGCGACGACACCTCACGGGCGCGGTGCGCACCGGCTGCGATGATCCGATCCAGTTCGGCCTCGTCCGCGAGGAACTCGTCGACCTTCGCCCGTAACGGTGTCACGAAGTCGGTGAGAACGTCGGCCGTATCGGATTTCAGATCGCCGTATCCCTTGCCCTCGTAGCCCGCCACCAATGTCTCGATAGGCGTGCCGGACAGTGCGGACTGAATGGTCAGCAGGTTGCTCACACCAGGTTTGGTCTCCCGGTCGTAGCGGATCTCCCGCTCGTTGTCGGTCACGGCGGACTTGATCTTCTTCGCGGATACCTTGGGGTCGTCGAGCAGATTGATCAAACCGGAGGGACTCGGCCCCGATTTGCTCATCTTCGACGTCGGATCCTGCAGGTCGAAGATCTTGGCGGTGCCCTTGATGATCTGGGCCTCGGGGATCACGAACGCCTTGCCGAACCGGGTGTTGAACCGCTGGGCGAGATCGCGGGCCAATTCGAGGTGCTGGCGCTGGTCTTCGCCGACTGGTACACGCTGCGGCCGGTAGAGCAGGATGTCGGCGGCCATCAGCACCGGGTAGGTGAACAGGCCGACGCTGGCGTTCTCGGTGCCCTGTTTTGCGGACTTGTCCTTGAACTGCGTCATGCGGCTGGCCTCACCGAAACCGGTGATGCAGTTGAGCACCCACGCCAACTGCGCATGCTCCGGAACCTGGCTCTGCACGAACAGCGTCGAGCGGTCGGGGTCGATTCCGACGGCGAGCAACTGGGCCACAGCGATCTTGGTGCGACGACGCAACTCCTTGGGATCCTGCGCGACGGTGATCGCGTGCAGATCCGGGATGAAGTAGAACGCGTCGAATTCGTCCTGCAGAGGAACCCACTGCTGCAGCGCGCCCAGGAAGTTGCCGAGGTGGAACGAGTCGGCGGTGGGCTGGATGCCGGAGAGCACCCGGGGCCTGGCGGTGGGCTTCTGATCTGCAGGGGTCGACATGAGTACTGATCTTTTCACGTGGGGCGGAACGAGACGAATCAGATACCGGGGTCAGCGGTACTGGACGGTGACGGGTGCGTGATCCGACCACCGCTGGTCGTAACTCTCAGCTCTCTCGACCACGGCCTGCTTGGCGCGTTCCGCGAGCGCTCTGGTGGCGATCTGGTAGTCGATGCGCCACCCGGAGTCGTTGTCGAACGCCTTTCCCCGGTAGGACCACCACGAGTACGGGCCTGCGATGTCGGGGTGGAGGAGACGCACCACGTCAGCCCAATGGGCGTCCTCCGCGAAGAGAGCGCTCATCCATTCCCGCTCGTGTGGCAGGAACCCGGAATTCTTCTTGTTGGTCTTCCAGTTCTTCAGGTCGAGTTCGGTGTGAGCGATGTTCCAGTCGCCGCATACCACCATGTGCCGCCCGGCGGCGACCGCAGCGCGGGCGCTGTCCGCCAGGTAGCGGCCGAAGGACTGCATGAACCGTTCCTTCTCCTCCTGCCGGGGCGTTTGCGCCTCGCCGGACGGCAGGTACAGGCTCGCGACCGTCAGATCGTCGAAGTCGGCCTCGAGGTACCGGCCCGCTCCCAGGAACTCCTCGTCACCGTGACCCACCCGAAAGGCGTCCGCCGGTCTACGCGAGAGGACGGCGACACCGTTGCGTCCCTTCGCCGACGGCTCTGCGGACGCGAGATGCCAGCCGCTCGCCAGCGCAGGCGCGAGAGTCTCGGCCAGCTGTTCGTCGGACGCCCGCGTCTCCTGCAGGCACACGACGTCGGCCTCTGTGCGCTCGATCCACTCGGTGAGCCCCTTGCGGGCGGCGGCGCGAACGCCGTTGACATTGACGGTGGTGATGATGTGTGGCACGGCAAGCACCGTAGCGGACGCGTACGACAGCGCGGCTACCGAGACGAACGGGAGCTGCGGCGTTCCATGGCGACCGCCACGGTGAGGACCACGAGCCCGGCCACGGCGAGCAGCGCACCGACCGCGGCGGGCGCGGTGTACCCGTAGCCGGCCGCGATCACGACACCACCGATCCAGGCTCCGAAGGCGTTCGCGATGTTGAGCGCGGCGTGGTTGAGGGACGCCGCGAGCGTTTGGGCGTCCGCGGCGACGTCCATCAGCCGGGTCTGCAGCCCCGGCACCATCGAGGCACCGGCCGCGCCCACGCCGAAGACGAGCACGAGCGCCGTGTACGGGTTGCGGGAGGCGAAAACGAAAACCGCGAGGAGCACCCCGAGCGCCGTCATCGAGACGAAGAGACCGGGAACCAGTGCCCGGTCGGCCAGTCGGCCGCCGAGGAGATTGCCCGCCACCATGCCGAGCCCGTAGATCATCAGCGCCAGTGGCACCAGGGACCGCGAGAGGCCGGCGACATCGGTGAGCGTCGTACTGATGTACGTGTAGACGGCGAACATGCCGCCGAACCCCACCATGCCGATGATCAGCGTCATCCACACCTGAGGACGGCGGAGGGCGCCGAGTTCGGTGAGCGGATTGGTCATCCGCATCGCCGCGAGTGGAGGCAGCCAGGACCAGATGGCGACGAGGGTCACCGTGCCGATGCCGGCAACGAGGACGAAGGCGCTACGCCAGCCGAGATTCTGGCCCAGCCACGACGCGGCGGGCACACCCACGACGTTGGCCACGGACAGTCCCATCATCACGAGGGCCACGGCCTTGGCCCGCTTGCCACGCTCCGCGAGGTGTGCGGCGACGAGTGCTGCGACACCGAAATAGGCACCGTGCGGTAGGCCCGCCACGAAGCGTGCAGCCATCAGGACCCCATAGTTCGGTGCCAGCACGGTGGCGAAGTTGCCGAGCGTGAAGGCGGCCATCAACGCGATCAGCAGCGTCTTGCGTTGCACTCGCGCCGTCAGGGCGGCGATGAGCGGCGCCCCGACGACCACTCCCAGCGCGTACGACGAGATGACGTGCCCCGCAGTCGGCTCGCTGATGCCCAGGCTCGCCGCCATGTCGGGCAGGAGGCCCATGGCGACGAACTCGGTGGTCCCGATGCCGAAGCCACCCAGGGCGAGCGCGACCATGGCGAGCGTGCGGACCGACGAATGATGCGCGACGACACCGGCCGGCTCGGGGCGGACGGACGTGGAGGTGCTCACAGAAGACACACTTTCGAATAGGGACGTACACGACTACACGGCAGAGAGCGCCTCAGTCGGCAACCACCTCCGGAAGGATTCTCTTCCCTGTTCCGGCCCGGACGTGCAGAGAACGGCCGTGAGCTCACTCACCCACGGCTGACCTGCGAACACAGAACGGGACGTCCCCACAGAGGGAACGTCCCGTATCTGTACTGCTGGAGGTGCTGTGTGCTTACTGCTCGGCGATGGCCTTCTGGAGGTTGATGTCGAGCGCACCGAGGAACTCCTCGGTGGTCAGGAAGCCCTGATCGCCGCCGACCAGCATCGCGAGGTCCTTGGTCATCTGGCCACCCTCGACGGTCTTGATGACCACGTCCTCGAGCTTCTGCGCGAAGGCGATGACGTCGGGGGTGTTGTCCAGCTTGCCGCGGTGCTCGAGTCCACGGGTCCAGGCGAAGATGGACGCGATGGGGTTCGTGGACGTCGGCTTGCCCTGCTGGTGCTGACGGAAGTGACGCGTCACGGTGCCGTGTGCGGCCTCCGCTTCACAGGTCTTTCCGTCCGGGGTCAGCAGCACGGAGGTCATGAGGCCGAGCGATCCGAAGCCCTGGGCCACAGTGTCGGACTGCACGTCGCCGTCGTAGTTCTTGCACGCCCAGACGTAGCCGCCCTCCCACTTGAGCGCCGACGCCACCATGTCGTCGATGAGGCGGTGCTCATAGGTCAGACCTGCCGCGTCGAACTCCGACTTGAACTCGGTTTCGTAGACGTGCTGGAAGATGTCCTTGAACGCGCCGTCGTACGCCTTGAGGATCGTGTTCTTGGTCGACAGGTAGACCGGGTAGTTCTGCTGCAGGCCGTAGTTGAGCGAGGCCCGGGCGAAGTCCGTGATGGACTTGGTGAAGTTGTACTGACCCTGGACGACGCCGCCGTCCTCGGGGAAGTTCACCAGCTCGTGCTCGATCGGCTCGCTGCCGTCCTCGGGCGTGTAGGTGATCATCACCTTGCCGGGGCCGGGAACCTTGAAGTCGGTGGCGCGGTACTGGTCACCGAACGCGTGGCGGCCGATGATGATCGGCTTGGTCCAGCCCGGAACCAGTCGCGGAACGTTGGAGATGATGATCGGCGCACGGAAGATCGTTCCACCGAGGATGTTACGGATGGTGCCGTTGGGCGACCGCCACATCTTCTTCAGGCCGAACTCCTCGACACGGGCCTCGTCCGGGGTGATGGTCGCGCACTTGACGCCCACGCCGTGCTTCTTGATGGCGTTGGCCGCGTCGACGGTCACCTGGTCGTCGGTCTCGTCCCGGTATTCGATGCCGAGGTCGTAGTACTCGAGGTTCACATCCAGGTAAGGATGGATCAATTTGTCTTTGATGAACTGCCAGATAATGCGCGTCATCTCGTCGCCGTCGAGTTCGACGACGGTGCCCTCAACCTTGATTTTGGACATGGGTGCTTCGCGTCCTCCTAGGAAGTTTCCCTGGTTACACGGTTGCGGGCACACTTTGTGAGTGGGTCCGCGAACGGTTCGCTTATCAAACGTAGACGGTCAGGACGGTCGCTGGGAGACCGCGCCTAAACAAGACAAGCGTACTGCTATGCGCCGGGCTCGCAACACCTGGGGCCCTGCAACCTGCTCCTACTCGCGGGTAACTTTTCCCTGCTAGGGGCCCTGATCGGTGCCGTTTCCGGTCGTTCGGCTCCAGCCGCTAAGATCACCAGAGGTCATGAGTGCCAGCAACGAGCCCCGGCTAGCTGGCCGGCAACCCTCCACCGCGGTGGGGTGCCCCGGGTGATGACCTGGTTCCCTGATTAACACGCAGTCGGGTGACAAGCGCGGGTCCGACATCGGAGGTTCATGATGTGTTGTTGTTGTCGTAGATAGACCCCAGCCACGCCCTGTGCGCGAACGATCCCGAATATGTCGTCCGCGCCTCGTCAGACCACTGGAGTAGACAGCACATGACCGAGAACTGGTCGTTCGAGACCAAGCAGATCCACGCCGGGCAGACATCCGACGCCACCACGAAGGCGCGGGCACTGCCGATCTACCAGACCACCTCGTACACCTTCGACAACACCGATCATGCTGCCGCACTGTTCGGCCTGGCCGAGCCGGGCAACATCTACACCCGCATCATGAACCCCACCCAGGACGCCGTCGAGCAGCGCATCGCCGCACTCGAAGGGGGCGTCGCGGCCCTGCTGCTGTCCTCCGGGCAGGCCGCGGAGACCTTCGCGATCCTCAACCTCGCCGAGGCCGGCGACCACATCGTCTCCAGCCCCCGTCTCTACGGCGGCACCTACAACCTCTTCCACTACACGCTGCCCAAGCTCGGCATCGAGGTCTCGTTCGTCGAGGATCCCGACGACCTCGAGCAGTGGCGCGGCGCGATTCGCGACAACACCAAGGCCTTCTACGGCGAGACCGTGTCGAATCCGCGGAACGACGTCCTCGACCTCCCGGGCATCTCCGGCATCGCGCATCAGCACGGCATACCGCTGATCGTCGACAACACCGTACCCACGCCCTACCTCATCCGCCCGCTCGAACACGGCGCGGACATCGTGGTCCATTCGGCCACCAAGTACCTCGGCGGCCACGGCACGGCGATCGCCGGTGTGATCGTCGACGGCGGCACCTTCGACTGGACCCAAGGCCGGCACCCGAACTTCACTACCCCTGACCCCAGCTACCACGGGGTCGTCTTCGCCGAACTCGGTCCACCGGCCTACGCCCTCAAAGCGCGGGTGCAACTGCTGCGCGACCTCGGTTCCGCGATCTCGCCCTTCAACGCGTTCCTCATCGCACAGGGCCTCGAAACGCTGAGCCTGCGTATGGAACGGCACGTGTCGAACGCGACCACCGTGGCCCAGTACCTCGAAGCCCGGCCCGAGGTCGTCTCGGTCGGGTACACCGGGCTCGCTTCCTCACCCTGGCACGAGCGCGCCAAGCAGATCGCTCCCAAGGGCGCAGGCGCCATCGTGACGTTCGAACTCGCCGGCGGAATCGACGCCGGAAAGAAGTTCGTCAACGCTCTCACCTTGCACAGCCACGTCGCCAACATCGGTGACGTGCGTTCCCTGGTGATCCATCCCGCGTCCACCACCCATTCGCAGCTGACCCCCGAGGAGCAGGCTGCCAGCGGCGTCACCCCCGGGCTGGTCCGCCTCGCCGTGGGCATCGAGGGAATCGACGACATCATCGCCGATATCGAAACCGGCCTGACGGCGGCGGCATCTTGACCGTGAGCGCACTGCAGCAGCTGCCCGTGTCGGACGGACGTCTGGGCTACATCGACATCGGTTCTCTCGAGCTCGAGAGTGGAGCCGTCCTTCCGTCGGTCACCCTCGCCGTGCAGCGCTGGGGCGAGCTGTCCCCTACTCGGGACAACGTGGTTCTGGTCGAGCACGCTCTGACCGGCGACTCCCACGTGACCGGCCCCATGTCCGACGAACATCCTTCACCCGGCTGGTGGAGCGGGATGGTGGGTCCGGGTGCACCGATCGACACCGACGAATGGTGCGTCGTCGCCACCAACGTGCTCGGCGGTTGCCGGGGCACGACAGGGCCGGGTTCGCTCGCCGAAGACGGCCGTCCGTGGGGCAGCCGCTTTCCCGAGATCTCCATCCGCGACCAGATTGCGGCCGAGAAGAAACTCACCGACCTTCTCGGCATCGGGAAGCTGGCGTCGGTCATCGGCGGGTCGATGGGCGGAATGCGCGCCCTCGAATGGGCCGTCACCTACCCCGACCGGATCGCGTCCGCACTCGTCCTGGCCGTCGGTGCCCGCGCGACCGCGGACCAGATCGGTACCCAGACCACGCAGATCGAAGCGATCATCAGCGACCCCGACTGGCAGGGCGGCGACTATCACGGCACCGGGCGGATTCCCCGTACCGGGCTCGGCATCGCCCGCAGGATCGCGCATCTCACCTACCGCAGCGAGAGCGAGCTCGATTCGCGGTTCGCGAACTCCCCGCAGGTGGGCGAGGACCCGTGGCGCGGCGGCCGGTATTCCGTCGAGAGCTATCTGCAGCACCAGGCGGACAAGCTGGTCGGCAGGTTCGATCCGAGCACCTATGTGCTTCTCAGCGAGGCGATGAACCGGCACGACGTCGGCCGCGGCCGCGGTGGGGTCGCCGCTGCGCTCGCCACCGTGACTGCACCGGTGATCGTGGGCGGCGTCGATTCGGATCGGCTCTATCCGATCCGCCTGCAGGAGGACCTCGCCAACGAGATCCCCACCTGCGACGGCCTCCGGGTACTCAACTCCCGGGACGGCCACGACGGGTTCCTCACCGAGGCCGATGCCGTGGCCAAGCTGCTTGCCGAGACGATGGAATTTGCCCGCACAGGGCGCTGACGTTCCGCCTGCTCGGGACCGTCAGTCGGTCCCGAGCGGGTCGATCGACACGGCGAGCCAGACGATGGCTCCCCCGACGGCCACCAGCGCGCCGACGTCGAACGACTTGCTGCGGACGGCGAGAAGGCCCACGCGCTCGGAGGGCATCGTCAAGCGGAAGATCGCGGCCAGCAGCGTCGCGGCACCGAAGACGAACGCTCCCCGTCGCCACCGTTCGGCCAGCACGAAGACGACGGCCACCGCGATGACGAGGAGAACGGCGAGCATCGGCAGATTCTTTTTCGCGAACTGCCCCCAGTCCGCCATCTCAGCCGCGAGAAGCCGCGACGCGCTCGGCCCGCTCCACGACGTTGCTCAGCAGGAATGCGCGGGTGAGGGGTCCGACACCGCCCGGGTTCGGTGACAGGAAGCCGGCGACCTCGGCGACGTCGGCCGCCACGTCTCCGCGCAAACCGTCCTCGGTCCGGCTGACACCCACGTCCAGCACGGCCGCGCCGGGCTTGACCATGTCGGCCGTGACCAGCCCGGGAACACCCGCCGCGGCGATCACAATGTCGGCGCGGCGGACCTCGCCGGCCAGGTCCCGCGTACGGGTGTGGCAGAGCGTGACGGTGGCATTCTCGCTGCGCCGGGTGAACAGCAGACCGATCGGGCGGCCCACGGTGACACCGCGACCGACGACCACCACGTGCGCCCCCTCGATCGGCACCTCGTAGCGCCGGAGAAGGTGCAGGATTCCGCGCGGCGTGCACGGCAGCGGCGCCTCCTTGCCCAGGACGAGCCGGCCGAGGTTGACGGGGTGCAGTCCGTCCGCGTCCTTGTCGGGGTCGATGCGCTCGAGGGCGGCGTTCTCGTCGAGCTGCCGGGGCAGCGGCAGCTGCACGATGTATCCCGTGCAGTCCGGGTTGGCGTTGAGCTCGTCGATCGTGGCGTCGAGCTTCTCCTGGGTGATATCACCAGGAAGGTCTCGACGGATCGACGTGATCCCGACCTTGGCGCAGTCGTTGTGCTTGCCGCGCACGTACGCCGCCGATCCCGGATCGTCGCCCACCAGGACGGTCCCGAGCCCGGGTGTGATGCCCTGGTCCCTCAGTGCGGTCACCCGCACCTTCAGGTCTTCGAAAATCTCGTCACGGGTGGCCTTGCCATCGAGGATCGTTGCAGTCACGGAGCCCATTCTCTCAGGTACCCGATACATGCGTCAGGTCGGTTCCACCACCAGCCCGTGAGCGGCGGCGTAGGCGATGGCCTGGGTCAGTTCGATCTGTGCCCCGTCGAGTGAGGCCGCCGTCCACAGATGTGCGTCCACGTGGGCGCCCCGCAGGTCAGCGCCGCCCAGTTTAGCGCCCCCTGTCCGGGCACCGAGGAGGTCAGCCGCACGCAGAACCGTGCCCCGCAGGTCGGTTCGCACGAGGTTGGCCTCACGGAACCGACAGTCGGTGAAGTCGAGGTCCCGCAGATCGGCGCCGCCGAGCGAGGCGAGCGTGAAATCGCATTCCTCGACGATCATCGGGCGCAACCGGCAGCCGTCGAACTCGGAACCGAGGAAGCTGCAATGCCGGAACGTGCTGTGCCACAACGTTGCCCGCGTGAACGAACAGGACCGAAAGGCCGTTCCGACATGCTGCGACTCCGACAGGTCGGCACCGGTGAAGTCGCAGTCCGTGAAGATCACCGATTCCGTGCGCAATCCACTGAGATCGGCGTCGCGGAAGTGGCACTTCGTGTAGTGCCGCCGACGCCAGTCCTGACCCGGGAGTCGCGCGTCGCCGAAGTCCTCACCCACCACTTCTTCCACTGCATCCATCCGTCCATCATGCCGCCCGACGGCATACCCCTAAGCTGTGCGGGTGTTCCGAGTGATGTTCCACGAACCCCGTATCCCACCCAACACCGGCAACGCCATCCGCCTGGTGGCAGGCACGGGATGTGAGCTGCATCTGGTGGGGCCGCTGGGGTTCGACCTCTCGGAACCGAAACTCAAGCGCGCGGGGCTCGATTACCACGACCTGGCGTCTGTGACCGTCCACGAAAATCTGGACGCCGCGTGGGCGGCAGTCGAACCGGCGCGAGTGTTCGCCTTCACAGCCCATGCCACCGTGTCGTACGCCGATATCTCCTACGAACCGGGCGACGTACTGCTCTTCGGCCCCGAACCCACCGGGCTGTCGCAGGATGTGCTGTCCGACCCGCACGTGACGGAACGCCTGCGCATCCCGATGTTGCCCGGCCGGCGGTCGTTGAATCTGTCGAATGCCGCTGCCCTGGTGACGTACGAGGCGTGGCGGCAGCACGGATTCAGAGGGGCTGCGCTGTAAGTCCCGCTCCCGCGGTGGCCCCGACCGCGATGTCGAGGAAGTCCCGTGCGGCACCGCGCACTCCCCGCACCGGATCCCAGACGGCCGACAACCGCCGCGGGAGGGTCAACCCCTCTACCTGCACCGAGGCCAGCCGCCCGTCGGTGAGGTCGGCTGCTACCGCGAGGGAAGACAGCACTGCCGGCGCGTTTCCGGCGATCACCGCGGCCTTCACCGCGGTGCACGAGGTGAGCTCCAATAGAGGTGGGACACAGTGCGGTACCGCATTCTCGAGCGTGGTGCGCGTTCCCGAACCCGACTCCCGTTGGATCATCGGCGTGGTTGCCAACTCCGACACGGGGATCGGCGAGCGTCGAACCCAGTGATGGTCCGGCGGGACGACCACGACGAGATGATCCCGGCCGATCTCCCGGGACTGCAGCCCCGGCGGAATGTCGGGTCCCTCGACGAAACCGAGGTCGGCCTCACCGGACAACACGCGCGCCGTCACCTCGGACGAGTTGAGCAGGCGCACCGATGTGACCACGTTGGGGTATTTGCGCCGCATCGCGACCGTCCAGCCCGGAACGAGGTACTCGGCGATGGTCATGCTGGCCGCCACCGTGAGCCCGGCCTGCCTCTCACCCCGCAGTGCCGCGACTCCGGACGCGAGCTCCTCCGCTGTCGCCAGGATGTGACTGGCCCATTCGAGAATGAGAGCACCTTCGGCCGTGGGCCGCACTCCGCTGGCGCCGCGGCTGAACACCTTGATGCCGAACAGACGCTCCGCCGTGCGGACCCGCGCGCTGACCGCCTGCTGACTGAGTCCGTGTTCGCGGCCCGCCGCACCCATGCTCCCGAGACGCTCGACCGACAGCAGTACATCGAGGGCATTGAGTTCGGGGACTCGGGGAGAGAGCGGCACATCCCAAGGCTAGTCCCACAAACGCAATTTGTGGGTACGCAACCGCAAGCCTTCTACCGGCGGCGACAGGTACTCGGCAGGCTGTGGGCATGACACCGAATTGGTTCGCAGCCGTGATGGGAACCGGCATCGTCGCGGTCGTGGCCGCCTCGCTGCCGACCGAGGTTCCCGGCGTACGCGGCGTGTCCGAGGTGTTCTGGCTGCTCGCCGCCGCGCTACTTCTCACATTGGCCACCGCTCTCGGGCGCCACTGGTTCCGGTGTCGCGACGAGGCCCTGGCCGACGTCCGCAGCCACACCATGTTCCCCTTCTACGGTGCCGTGTCGATGGCCCTGTCGACGGTCGGCGCGGCCACCGGCTCGGCCGGTCACCACCGTCTCGGCGAACTGTCGGTGACCGTGGCGGCGGCGCTGTGGTCGATCGGGACGGTCGTCGGCGTCGTCACCTACGCAGTGATGGCCGGCCGACTGCTGCAGCCGTACCGGGTGACGCCCACGCCGTCGTGGTTGCTGCCGGTGGTTCCCCCGATGGTGTCCGCCTCGGGCGGCGCCGCACTGGTCCGGCACCTCCCGGAAGGCGCGCCGCAGATCACGTTGCTGGTGTTCTGCTACGCACTGTTCGCGCTGGCTCTCACCGCGGCAGTGGCGGTCACCGTCGTCGTCGGCCGGCAATTGCTGCGCGACGGCCTTCCGGGCACCGCCCTCGTCCCGACCTTGTGGATACCGCTGGGAGTGATCGGGCAGTCGGTCGCGGCGATCAACCTACTCGGCGCCGCGTCCGGGCACGCCTGGCTCCACACGGTCGGCGTCGTCTACGGAACTACCGTGGGCGCGGGCGGTGTTCTCGCGCTCGCAACCGTGATCACGGTGACGGCGCGGGCATTTCACCGAGGACTCGACTTCACGCCCGCCTGGTGGAGTTTCACGTTTCCCGTCGGTACCTGCGCTCTGGGCGCGAACGCACTGGGCAGCGCGATGCACTCGACGGTGATCGTGGGCGCGGCAACGACGCTGTGGTGTGCGTTGCTTCTGATCTGGAGCGTCGTGGTGTTCCGCACGCTGCGCTACCTGCATCGACTGCTGGTCGAGCGTGCGCTAACCGGTTTCGACGGGTCGTCCCGACTGCAGCCAGGCCGAGGTGCCGCCGGCGACCGACACGGCGTTGATTCCTCGACCGTTCAGGTATTCAGCGGCCTGCAGGCTGCGCCCACCGACCGCACAGATCACGTACACGACGTCGGCGTCGGGTATCTCCCCGACTCGGGAGACGAACTCGCTCAACGGGATGAGGGTCACGCCCGGCACCCTCACCTGCGCGTACTCGTCGGCTTCACGCACGTCGATGACGGGGGCGCCTGACGCCAACGCCTCGTCCAACGCCGACAGGTCGACTTCGATCATTCGGTGTTCGCCTCTTCTTTCTGCGGCGCCGTACCGGTCGTGGGCCGGCGCGGCGTGTTGTACATCCGGCGCAGACGGTACGCGCCGTAGACGACCAGTGCGATGACGGCCACGAAACCGAACCAGGGAATCAGCGCCCCGACGACCACCGCGCCGCCCTTGATCGCCGACAGCAGAGCGTGCCACCCGGCGACGAGACCCTCCCAGAAGTTGTCGGGGCCCGAGCTCGGTCTTTCCGTGTCAGTGGTGGTGACGTCGATCGTGAGGGTGGCGAGTGCGATCTGATCGCTGAGCAACCGCTTCTGCGCGGTAAGGCTGTCCAGTTCGCCCTGCCGCTCCGACAGTGCCCTCTCCGCTTCGATCAGATCGGCGGTGTTCGCGGCCGACGCGATGAGCCCCTGGAGCCGGGTGACCGACGCTGTCAACGCACCGATCCGGGCATCGAGATCCTGCGACTGCATCGTCACATCGCTCTTGGTGACGCTGACGCTGGTGACCTTGCCGAGTTCTCGCAGATCGTCCAGCGTGCGGGTGAGGTCGTCGGCGGGCACGCGGATGGTGAGGGAACTGCTGGCATCCTGATCTTCCGAGCCGGGCTGCTCGGTGAGCTGATCGACACGACCACCCACCGCATCGACCTTGTCGACGATCTGCCTGCCCACCGCAACCGGGTCGTCGGCAGTGATCGACACCTGGCCGGTGATGATTTCCTGCCGTTCGGTGGGTGCCTGATCCTTCGCGGGCGCCTGCAGCGCACCCCCCGCTTCCAGCGACCTGCTGTCACCGGGCACCGGCGCGGGCGCGGGCGCGGGCTGGGAAGAGTCGCTGTCGGATCCGCCACACCCCGCCAGCACCAGCGACATGAGGACGATGGCCGACAGAACGTATCTCTTCATGCCCGAATGTTAGCGGTGTGCCGAAGGCCCGGTTGACGATCGACGACGACATGTGCCCGCACGCGATCACCGAGCGCGCTCAGCGGAAGTCCCGGGACTTGGCCTTCATCCGCAAGTCCATCAACTGCAGGCGATCCGCCACCACCGTGACGGCCCCCTCCGCATTTTGGACCTTGCCCCGCACCAGGAGCGCAGGTGCAGTGTTCGCGAGCTTGCGGTACTTCGCCCACAGGCCCACCGAACACACCACATTGACCATCCCGGTCTCGTCCTCGAGGTTGATGAACGTGACACCGGCCGCAGTCGCCGGGCGTTGCCTGTGTGTCACGGCACCGCCCACCAGGACCCGATCGCCGTCGGGAATCTGCAGCAACCGGGCTGCCGGAATCACCCCGAGCGCATCGAGTTGCGGGCGAAGGAACTGGGTGGGATAGGTGTCCGGGGACACTCCGGTAGCCCACACATCCGCTGCCGCCAGTTCGAGATCGCTCATTCCCGGCAGGGTCGGCGCCCGAGTGGACGCCCCCATTCCGGGAAGCCGGTCACGCCGCTCCCCTGCCGCGGCGCCCGCGGCCCACAACGCCTCCCGCCGGGTGATACCGAAACTGTCGAGGGCCCCTGCAGTGGCGAGCGACTCGGCCTGGGCCGTGTTCAGTTCCACCCGGCCCGTGAGATCGAGGAAGGAGGTGAACGGACCCCCGTCGTTCCGGACTTCGACCATGCGCTCGGCCAGTGCGGTACCGATGTGCCGCACCTCCCCGAGACCGAGCCGCACCTCCAGGCCCCCGGCCTCGACGGTGGCGTGCGCGAGACTGGCGTTGATGTCGGCACCGTGCACCCGCACCCCGTGCCGTCGGGCGTCGGCCACCAGCGACTGCGGCGAGTAGAACCCCATCGGCTGTGCCCGCAGCAGACCTGCGCAGAATGCGGCCGGATGATGCAGTTTGAACCACGACGAATAGAACACCAGCGCCGCAAAGCTCTGCGAGTGACTCTCGGGAAACCCGAAATTGGCGAAGGCGTACAGCTTCTCATAGATCCGGTCGGCCACGTCGCTACCGATTCCGTGAACGTCCCGCATGCCCTGATAGAGCCGGTCCTTCAGCTGCTCCATCTTCTCCGTCGAGCGTTTGGACCCCATGGCCCGGCGAAGCTGGTCGGCCTCGGCCGGAGTGAACCCCGCGACATCGACCGCTACCTGCATCAGCTGCTCCTGAAACAACGGCACCCCCAGGGTGCGTTCGAGCGCCTTCTCCAGCGACGGGTGGTCGTAGGTGACCGGTTCGAGCTTGTTGCGACGGCGGATGTAGGGATGCACCGAACCACCCTGAATGGGTCCGGGCCGGATGAGAGCCACCTCCACCACCAGGTCATAGAAATTCCGCGGCTTCAGCCTCGGGAGGGTGGCCATCTGCGCCCGCGACTCCACCTGGAACACCCCGACCGAGTCGGCCCGCTGCAACATGTCGTAGACGGCCTCCTCGGACAAGTCCAGTTGCGCCAGATCCACTTCGATCCCTTTGTGCTCGGCCACCAGATCGATCATGTAGTGCAGGGCCGAGAGCATGCCGAGTCCCAGCATGTCGAACTTCACCAGGCCCACCGCCGCGCAGTCGTCCTTGTCCCATTGCAGGACGCTGCGGTTCTCCATGCGCGCCCACTCCACCGGGCACACGTCGGCGATGGGCCGATCGCAGATCACCATGCCGCCGGAGTGGATGCCGAGATGCCGTGGATATCCCTCGATCTGGGCTGCCAGTTCGAGCACGGCAGGGGGTATGTCGGTGCCCTTCCCCTTTCCGACGCCTCCCCAGCGATCGACCTGTTTGCTCCACGCATCCTGTTGGCCCTGCGAGAAGCCCAGGGCCCGTGCCATGTCCCGCACCGAGGACTTCCCCCGGTACGTGATGACGTTGGCCACCTGCGCCGCGTACTGCCGCCCGTACTTCGCGTAGACGTGCTGGATGGCCTCTTCGCGGCGGTCCGATTCGATGTCGACATCGATGTCCGGCGGGCCGTCGCGTTCGGGTGAGAGAAAACGTTCGAACAACAATTTGTTGCGCACAGGATCGACGTTGGTGATGCCGATGGCGTAGCAGACCGCCGAGTTGGCCGCCGAACCCCGTCCCTGGCAGAGGATGTCGTTGTTCTTGCAGAACGACACGATGTCGTGGACCACCAGGAAGTAGCCAGGGAAGTTCAACGTCGTGATGGTATCGAGCTCGTGCTCGATCTGCCGGTACGCCTGCGGGTGGTCCTCCGGTGCACCGTAACGGCGGCGCGCCCCTTCCATCGTGAGCTGACGCAACCAACTGGCCTCGGTGTGGCCGTCGGGCACGTCGAAGGGTGGTAGCTGCGGTGCGATGAGCCGGAGGTCGAAGGCGCATTCCAGCCCGAGTTTCGCCGCACCGCTGACCGCTTCCGGGTACGCGGCGAAGAGGTGGGCCATCTCCTCGCCGGAACGCAGGTGGGATCCGCCCGTCGGAGGTAGCTGCCCGGCCGCGTCGTCGAGGCTGCGGCGACCCCGGACCGCGGCCATCGCCATCGCCAGCCGCCGGCGCGGGGGGGCTGCGAAATGTGCTGCAGTGGTAGCTATTACACCCAGTTCGTGCTGTTGCGCGAGTTCGGCGAGGCAGTCGTTGCGTTCACCGTCCTCCGGAATGCCGTGGTGTGTGAGTTCCACCGTGACCCGCTCGGCCCCGAACCGGTCGATCAGCTCGCGCAACCGGCGGGCCGCCGCGTCCGGACCGCCGTGAGCCAAGGCCTGACGCACCTGCCCCTTGCGGCAACCGGTCAGGATCTGCCAATGACCTCCCGCCGCATCGGCGAGCCGGTCCATGTCGTAGAGAACTTTGCCTTTCTCTCCTCCTGCCAGGTGCGCTGCCGCGATTTCCCGGGACAGTCGGCGATATCCCTCCTGTCCTCGTGCAAGGACCAGCAGATGGGCGTCGCCCACGGTGAGCTCGGAACCGAACACCGTGCGCATGTTCAATTCCTTCGCCGCCTCCGCGAACCGGACCACACCGTAGAACCCGTCGTGATCGGTGAGCGCGATGGCCTCGAGACCCAGCCTGACCGCCTCTTCCACCAATTCCTCCGGCGGGGAGGCACCGTCGAGGAAGCTGAACGCCGAATGCGCGTGCAGTTCGGCGTAGGGGACGGTGGAGCCGGCACGTATCTGCTCGCCTGCCCGATACTCTCCCCGCTTGCGTGACCACGCCGGACTGTCGCTGCCGTCGCCCGGATACAGCGACTGCGGGTCGACGCGTCCGGGTCGGCCCGACAGGACCCGCTCCATCTCCGACCACGACGGCGGACCGTTGCCCCAACCCACTACTACACACCTCTTCATGCCGAGCACGTGCCGTGCCGAAACCATGGAAGATGCCACCGGGGAAGACGCATCATTCGAACGCAAGTTCGAACACTCTCAGTCTGCCATCACACTCGCAGGCAGGTCAACGCGGGCCACCGGACTCACGTCACGAGCGCGGCCAGACCACCCAGACGGTCCTCGGCCGGCCTCCGCGGGCAGCTCACACACTTGGCCGAACCGGGCGTCTCGTAGATCAGGCAACACGACGCCCGCTGCGTGAACCGGCGGGTCAACGTACCGGCGTGCACGTCGACGAACCGCGGTCGGGGCAGAACCACCCCGTCGGCACGCATGGCGTCGACGAGCTGCCGGGCGAACATGCTCCCTCTCATACGATCACCGATCCCGTCGCCGGCGTCGAGCGCGCGGTTGGCGATCGAATCGGTGGTGATCGCCCACAACACTGCCCGCCGCACTCCGGACGCCTCGGCCAGTGCGTCGACGAGAACGGTCAACGTCCCCGCGAGTTCCGACGCCAGATCCGCCACCGGCAGCACCGACGATGCCGTCAGACCGCCGAGGTATCCATCGGCGGTCAGGAACGCCCGAGCACCCTCCAATCGAGGGCAGGCAGCGACACCGGTGACGAGGGCCGTCGCGATCGGGATCCCGGTCAGGGTGGAACTGGCCGAATACCACCACAGGGTGCCGTTGACCCGGGGATTCCCACTGCCCCACCGGCGCGCGGTGTCCGCGAGACGGTGGGCCATCCACTCGGCGTCTGCCATGTCTGCTGCCGGAAACGAGCGGCCGTCGGGAAGCGCCGTCCAGGTGGCCAGCAGCGGAACCCGACGGGCGGTCAGCGCGTACGTCTGCGCCAGGTGCTCATCCATCGGCCAACCCCAGAATGTCCATCGACCGCCTCGGCCCCGACCGCACAACGGCGCGGATTCCGAACACCTCGCCCAGCACCGTGTCGTCGAGGACATCGGGTGGTGGGCCGGCGGTGATCACCCGTCCATGCTGCATCACCGCCAGCGTGTCGCAGTACTGCACCGCCAACCTGAGATCGTGCATGGTCACCACGAGTGCGAGTCCGCCGGCGGCGAGATCGCGCAGCAATTCCATCAGGATGAGCTGATGACGAAGGTCGAGGTGATTCGTGGGTTCGTCGAGGAGCAGGACGCGCGGTTGCTGCGTGAGCGCCCGCGCGATCGCCACCCGTTGACGCTCACCTCCCGAGAGCGCCTGTACGTCGCGCCCCGCGAGTTCCGCCAACCCCACCTGCTGCAGGGACCTCTCGACGATCTCGCGGTCGGCGGCGCTGTCGCGCTCGAACCAACCCTGGTGGGGAATCCGGCCCAGCGACACCGACTCGCGCACCGTCACCCCCGTCGACGACTGCGGCTCCTGCGGAACCGCCCCGACCGTGCGGGCGAGTTGTCGCCGGGCCAGGTCGGCAACGTTCACCCCGCCGACGACGACGGCGCCCGCGGTGGCGGACACCGCGCGGTAGCAGCAGCGCAGCGCCGTCGTCTTGCCGGACCCGTTGGGCCCTACCAGGCCGAGCAGCTCGCCGGGCCGGACAGCGAAGTCGACCCCGTGCAGCACGTCGCGTGAGCCGAGTTGGGCCCGGAGTCCTTGCACGCCCAGCCCGGTCATCGTTCGGCCCGCCGGTAGCGGCGCTGCAGCATCCACACGAACAGCGGGGCGCCGACGAGCGCAGTGACGACACCGACCGGCACCTCGAGGCTCGACGTGATCGACCGCGCCGCGGTGTCGGCTCCCACCATGGCGATCGCACCGAGCAGCGCGGCGACCGGTAACAACCTGGCGGCGCGGATACCGACGACGTAACCGGCCAGGTGTGGTACGAGGAGGCCGATGAAGCCGATACCCCCGGCGACCGAGACTGCAGCGCCGGCCAGTAGTGACACTCCCAGCAGTTGGACGATCCGGAAGCGGGGCACGTTCATGCCGAGCGCGGCCGCTCCGTCGTCCCCGGTCTGCAGCACGTCGATCCGGCGGGCACTCCACAGCATGGCAGTGCCGACCGTCGCGAGCGCCGATACGGGAAAGATCATCGTCGACCAGCGCGCGTCACCGAATCCGCCTGCGAGCCAATGCATCACCGAACCGAGTTGCCGTTCGTCGGCGAGCACGAGGAGCGAGAAGGTGATCAGTGCCGAGAAGACCTGTGCCAGCGCGACACCGACGAGGATGATCGCAGTGGGTTGCGGATACCGTCCGCCGATTGCCAGCGACAGGAACAACGGCACCATCGCGCCGACGAACGCCGCCACGGGAACGGTGAAGACCCCGAGCATTCCGGCGCCGAACCCGAGCACCGTCACGATCACGACACCGAAACCGGCACCCGAGGACACGCCGAGCAGGTATGGGTCGGCCAGCGGGTTGCGGGTCACGAGTTGCGCCACCGCACCGGACAGTGCCAGCGCGGCGCCCACCGTCGCCGCGGTCAATGCCCGCGGCAGACGAGAACCGACGACGATGGATTCCCGTGCCTGCGACCACCAGACCTCGAACGCACCGGGCAGCATCCGGTTCACCGCGATCGCCCAGACGTCACCCACCGGTATGCGCACCGAACCGAACGACACGGCGAGCCCGACCACGAACAGCGTGGTCAGCACCAGAAGTACGATCAGCCCGGCAAATCCGAGAGGGGAACGAGCTGAGGGCGCGGATGGGCGCACCTCGGTCCGTTCGGTGAGCGCCGTCATCGCGCGGAGAAGGCGCCGGGATGGACGGCGCGCGCGATGGTCTCGACCGACCGCACGAGGCGGGGGCTCTCGAAGAAGTCGTCGAGCGGTACGACGACGAAGCGGCCTGCCTTCACGGCAGGCGTCGCCGACATGATCGGGTGTGCGGTCAGGAAGTCGATCTTGTGTTGTGCACTCGTCGCGCCGTAGTCGAGGACGACGATCACCTCGGGACTGCGTTCTCCGACAACCTCCCAGGTGGCCGTCGAAAACGGTTTCTGCCCCTCGGAGAAGATGTTCGCGGCACCCGCATGGTCCGCGATGAGCTGACCGATTCCGACACCGCCGACAGTCAGCGGGACGTCCTCGCCGGAATCGTAGAAGAACACCGGGACGGCGGTACTGCCCGCAAGTGTCGCGCGCACGGACTGCAATCCGGACGTCACTCGGTCGCTGATCGCACGCGCCCTGTCCGGAACTGCGAGGACTTCGCCCAGCTGTGTGAAGTCGTCCCGCAGCAGAGCGATGTCGGGGAAGCCCTGCCCGCAGTACTCGGAGAACAGGAACGTGGGAATGCCCTGGTCGGCGAGGAACTCTCGCGAACGCCCCTCCTTCTCGTCGAATGCGCTCCGCATTCCCCCCACGACCAGGTCTGGCTCGAGGTCGAGTAACTGCTCTCGCGTCGGATACTCCTTCGACCGATGCGGGATCTTCGCGAATTCCTCGGCGAATGGGGGTAGCGGGGTGGCGTCACCGTACCCGGTGCCGACGATACGGTCGCCGACACCCATCTCGATCAGAACCTCGGTGACATGATCGTTCATGCTGACGATGCGCTGGGGTGGTGCATCGAAGCTCTGCGCGAGCGAACAATTGGTGATCGTCACCGCGGCGGTGAACGGCTCGACGGAAGTAGTGCCCGGGCCAGGTTCCCCACGCGAGCAGGCGGCAGCGAGCAGCACTGCCACGGCGGCGGTGAGCAATCCGGACCTTCGGAACAACAGACGGTGCATGTAAACCTCATTGCGGCTCAGAGCCACGAATGAAAGTCGTGCAGGTCACTCCACGACCGGAGTCGCGGTGCGCCTGCGGGACTCCGCTTCGTAGACCACGACGAATGGATGTCGCACACCACACACCGGGTAATCGGGCTCGCCACCGGAAAATACTCCGATGGCCCACCGTTGCGGGTCAGCGCCGGATTCGGACCGGCTTCCCCCATGTGTGTGGCTGCACGTGCACATCCGAGTATGCATCATGGCGCGGGAGCCGGATCACACCACCGCCGCTCACCGCAGCACGCGCACTACAGTCGGCAGTCGCACAATGCCGACGACGACCCGGAGATGACGCATGACACGTTGGGCCTCGACCGTTGTTTCCCGGCGATGGTGGATTCTGGTGCTTTCCGTGGCCGCCGTACTGGTGAGCGGCGTCTGGGGTACGGGGGTGTTCGCGACATTGGGCTCGGGCGGCTACACCGACCCCGGCAGCGAGTCCGCTGAAGTGGCGAGGATCGTCGAGGCCAACCTGGGTCCGCAGACCGCGGACATCATCGTCGTCTACACCGCGCCCGAAGGGAGAACGCTCGACGACATCGGTCCCGAGGTGACCGCCGATCTCGAACGGTTCGCCGCCGAGGTCCCCACGCACAAGATCACCTCATACTGGACCGCGGACACCACGACGAAGCAGCGGATGGTGTCGGAGGACGGCACCAAGGCGTCGGCCGCGGTCACCGTCGACCCCGAAGCCGGAATCACGGTGGCCGCCTTCAACGGCCTGCTACCCAAGCTCGAAGTCGAGGGCATCGACACCGAGTTCGCGGGCAACTCGGTGGTGGGTGTGGCTTTCAACAACCGGCTCCAGCAGGATCTGGTGCTGGCGGAGGCGATTGCGCTTCCCATCACACTGGTCCTGCTGGTCTTCCTCTTCGGCGGCGTGGTCGCCGCGGCCGTACCCGTCTTCGTCGGACTGCTCTCCATCTTCAGCGCGCTGGCAACCCTTCGGGTGCTCACCCTGTTCACCGACGTCAACTCCTTCGCGATCAATGTCGCCTCTCTGCTCGGTCTCGGGTTGGCAATCGACTACGGGCTCTTCGTCGTCGGACGTTTCCGTGAAGAACTGGAGTCGGGCGCCGACACTGCCGAGGCCACCCGGCGCACCGTGCTCACGGCCGGCCGCACCGTTCTGTTCTCCGGACTGCTGCTGGTGTGCGCCTTCTCGGGCATGCTCGTGTTTCCCCAGGACGTCATCGCATCGCTGGGATTCGGTGCCATGGCCGCGGTCGCGAGTGCGGCGCTGCTGTCCCTGACCGCCGTCCCCGCTCTCCTCGCGATCCTCGGCCCACGCATCAACGCAGGGAGCTGGCGCAAGGACGCAGCCCCGCGCAGCGAGGCGAGGGCCCGCATGTTCTGGGGGTCCGTCGTCACGTGGGTGATGCGCAGGCCGGCCGCGATCGCAGTCGGAATCGTCGCCGGACTTCTCGTCCTGGCAGCTCCCCTCCTCAGCGCCTCCCTCGGAGAGGTCACCTACACCGCGCTGCCCGCGGACGACCCTGCGCGCATCGCCACCGACACACTCACCCAGGAGTTCCCGACGACGGGCAACGGAGCCACCCTTGTTCTGCGGGGCACAGACGGCAGCGGACCGACTGCCGCGGACGGTGCCGCCGTCGCCGAAAAGGCCGGACAGGTCGAGGGCATCGGTGCGGCCACTGTCGTGGCGTCGAACGGTGAACTGGTCGCCGTCCAGGCGGTATACGCGGAGGGCGTCGACAGCGACGACCAGAGTGGTGCGGTCGCGGCCCTGCGAGACATCGCAGTACCGGAAGGGACCGAACTCCTCGTCGGCGGTGGACAGGCCACCGTCGACGACAGCAACGCGGCGATCGTCCGCTGGTTGCCCGCGATGGTGGCGATCATGGTGCTGTCGACGCTGGTGCTGCTGTTCCTGGCATTCGGCTCGGTGGTCCTGCCGCTCAAGGCGGTGGCCATGGCGGGACTGAGCCTGGCCGCCACCTTCGGTGTCCTGACCTGGATCTTCCAGCTCGGCCACGGCGCGAGCCTGCTCGGGGTCAGTCCGGCACCGCTCGAGGCGACGTTCGTCGTCCTGATCCTCGCGGTCGTGTTCGGATTGTCCACCGACTACGAGGTGTTCCTGATGTCACGGATGGTGGAGGCGCACGCGGCGGGGGCGACCACGGAGGAAGCGGTGCGCTTCGGAACGGAGCGCACGGGGCGGATCGTGACCGCGGCCGCTCTGCTGCTCGTCGTGGTCACCGGAGCATTTACCGTGTCCGGCCTGTCGATCATGCGGTTCCTCGGGGTGGGCATGATCGTGGCGCTGCTCGTGGACGCCACCGTGGTGCGCATGTTGCTCGTGCCGTCGCTGGTGAAGCTGATGGGTCCGGCCAACTGGTGGGCTCCGGCGTGGATGACGAAGGTCCATTCCAAGGTCGGAATCCGTCACTAGTGCATCATCTTACTTCGGAGTAAGTTCGGGGAATGGCCACCTACCTCGTCACGGGCGGAACCGGATTTCTGGGTCGACACGTCCTGCCTCTGATCCTCGACCGCGATGACACAGCAGAGATACTCGTCCTCGTCCGCCCCTCCTCGCTGACCAAACTCGATGCCCTCACCGAAAGCATGCCCGGCGGCGATCGTGTGCATCCGCTGATCGGCGACCTGACCGAGCCCGGCCTCGGCCTCGCCGCGGTGCCGGCGGCCCAGCACGTTCTGCACCTCGGCGCGATCTACGACCTCACCGTCGGCGACGAGCAGGCGTCGACCAATGTCGACGGCACGCGCGCGGTGGCCGCCCTCGCGACAGAGCTGGGCGCAACCCTTCATCACGTGTCGTCGATTGCGGTCGCGGGCGATTACGCGGGCACCTTCGCCGAGTCGGATTTCGATCGGGGACAGAGTTTTCCGACGCCCTACCACCGCACCAAGTTCGAGGCGGAGAAGATCGTTCGCGACAGCGAGGGACTGCGCTGGCGGATCTACCGCCCGGCCGTGGTGGTCGGCAGTTCGGTCACCGGTGAGATGGACAAGATCGACGGGCCATA
The DNA here is from genome assembly GCF_033142305.1 of Rhodococcus sp. IEGM 27. Classification (NCBI taxonomy): domain Bacteria; kingdom Bacillati; phylum Actinomycetota; class Actinomycetes; order Mycobacteriales; family Nocardiaceae; genus Rhodococcus; species Rhodococcus sp. IEGM 27. Next base: position 81,488 of record NZ_JAWLSG010000008.1, read on the forward strand.
CTACCTGTTCCCCGCCATCTCGACTCTCGCCAAGCTCCCGGCCGCACTCCCGGTGGCTGTCCCCGACATCGGATCGACCAACGTCGTTCCCGTGGACTATGTGGCGGCGGCCATCGTGGAGCTGATGTCGGCACCGGACCGCGACGGTCAGGTGTTCCACCTGGTCAATCCGCGCCCGCAGCCGGTCCGCGAGATCTACGCGGGGCTCGCCAAGGCCGCCGGTGCCCCGCGCCCGGCGGCGAGCCTGCCCGGCGGACTGGTCCGTCCCTTTCTGACACCCACCCCGGACTCGACTCTCGACACGGGCCGCAAGTTGGTCCTCGACGGGCTCGGCATCCCGCCCGTGCTCATGGCGAACATGACGCTGCCTACCGTCCTCGTCAACGAAGAGACGCGAAATGCTCTGCAGGGTACGGGAATCGAGGTTCCGCCCTTCGCCTCCTACACGAAGGCGCTGTGGACCTACTGGCAGAACCATCTCGATCCCCATCGGGCCCGCCGCTCCCACCCCGGCGGACCGCTCGTGGGACGGCACGTCGTCATCACCGGGGCCTCCTCCGGGATCGGTCGCAGCGCGGCGATCGCCGTGGCCCGCAAGGGCGCGAAAGTTCTTCTCCTCGCGAGACGTACCGAGGAACTCGAGGCCGTGGTCACAGAGATTCGCGCGGCGGGCGGTGCGGCGTTCGGATATCCGTGCGACATCACCGACGAGACGTCGGTCGAACGCACGGTCGCCGCGATCCTCACCGAGCACGGTCACGTGGACATGCTGGTCAACAATGCCGGCCGGTCGATCCGGCGGGGCCTCTACCGCTCGACCGAGCGGTTCCACGACTTCGAACGCACCATGGCCGTCAACTACTTCGGTGCCGTTCGACTCGTCCTCGCGTTCCTTCCGCAGATGCGTGAACGCCGGTTCGGGCACATCGTCAACATCAGCAGCGCCGGGGTCCAGGGGGCAACGCCGCGATTCGCCGCCTACGTCGCCAGCAAGGCGGCGCTCGACGGGTTCACCGATGTTGCCGCCGCTGAAACACTGTCGGACGGCATCACGTACACCACCATCCACATGCCACTCGTCGAGACGCCGATGATCGCACCGACCGGCAACTACAACGTCGGACCCATCACCTCACCGGAGAAGGCGGCGGCCATGGTGGTCCGGGCCCTGGTCGAGCGGCCGAAGCGCATCGATGTCCCCAGCGGCACTCTCGGGGAACTCGGCAGTATGTTCGCGCCTGCCGTCAAAGACCGGGTGATGCATCAGATGTATCGCATGTTCCCCGACTCGCCGGCGGCCAAGGGACAGAGCGTCACCGAGAGGACACCCGAACCTCCACGAGCCGGCGAGGTACGCGCGCACAGGTCGACACCGTGGGGACGCGCCGCCCGCAGGGTCGGAAGGCTTGTACCCGGCGCCCATTGGTGAGCGCACTCGGTCAGCACAGCGGGCGTACCCCGGTGGCGACGACGGGACGAACCGGTTTCGGGGCGGCTCCGCAACTGGGCGGCCTGGGCGCGAGTTCCCGCTCCTCCACATCGACGGACCACCGGCGTCCGTCGATGTGGGTGACCACCGACGCCCCGTCCACCGCCAGCTCGTTCGGGCCCGCGGTCACCAGTTCCCGGACCGCGAGTTCGGCAACCTGGCCCCGCTCGTCCCAGCAGCTTCGTCCCCGTAGTCCCTGCGCGTACACCTCGTCCCGGGCGGCGGCGCGCACCGCCTCGACGCTCTGTTCCGCAGAGAGCCGGCCGTACGTATATCCGGTGGGCAGCAGAATCATCGAAGGCGCGAACCGGTGTCCTCCCGTGTGCGAGCATTCCCACACGGTGTCGCCGAACTCTGTGGACAGCCGGGCGGCGATGGGACGTCCCAGGACGGCACAGCACTGATCCCGTTTACCGTGCGCGCACACCAGCACGACCGGCTCCGCGACCGGCTCCCCCCACCGCGGAGCCGGACCGGCGACCACACCGAGGTCGAGGTCGAGGAGGTCGGCCGGACTGCCGATGTCCAGGCGTTCGCACCAGGCCGACGCGGGATGAGAGTGTGCAAGGAGAACTGTGCGCATCGCCGGATCGGTCGTGCTTCGTCCTGGCCGGCGGATGAACATGAACCGTACTCCGGCCGCCTTCGCACGGGCGTCGAGTTCCCCGGCGAGTTCGCTGCCCAGCGCGGTGCCGTCCACCACGTCCCGGCCCCACGCACCCGGGTGTTCGAGACACACCCAGCCCGTGACGTGCGCCGCCGTTCCCGGCAGGGGTTCGTCGGCGGCGGACAGCGCGGAGCAGGTGGTAGAGGTGATCGTGTCGTTCACGAGGCCATTGTGTCAGGCCGATTTTTCGCTCAGTCGTGGAACTTGCGCCGCTCCGACAACTGCTGAACGAACTTTTCGATGCGCCGGGCACGCGTCTCCGGACGTTTCGCGTCCTGTAACCGGTAGATGACGGCGTAGCGGTTGTGGCTGTTCAGTGTCGCAAAGAACGCCTCCGCCTCCGGATTTTGCGCGAGGGCGGCAAGGAAGTCCTCCGGGATTTCAGCCGCCTTCTGTCCGGCATAGGCACGGTCCCACCGCCCGTCGGCTCTGGCCTTCTCCACTTCCGCCGCTCCGGCAGCCTCGAGGGCCCCGGCGGCTTCCAGTTTCTCGGCATATTCGCGGTTGCGTTTCGACCACGGACTGCGCGCCGATCGTGGGGTGAACCGTTGGACGAAGAAATCGTCGTCGATCCGGCGGACTTGGCTGTCGATCCAGCCGTAACACAACGCCACCTCGAGTGCCTGGTCGTAGGTGATCGACGAGTGGGCCGATCCCTTCTTCGCCATCTTCAGCCAGATACCGGGTGAGGTGGCGTGATGAACTGCGAGCCACTGGCGGAATTCGATCTGCCCGGCGAAGTACTCGACCGGCAACTCTGCTGCACCCATGCGCCGGAATCTATCGGCCTCGTGCCCACACCCGCACGAAACCCTGCGACAGATACGCAAGCGAGCCGAGGGCCAGCACCCACTTGGTGATGCTGACCGCGGAGGTGGCGCGGACGGTGGCATCGGTGATGTGCTCCCGATGTGTCAGCAGATGCAGGCCGACGACATTCTCGACGTAGTCACCGGCCGCGGCCACGACCGGCGCAGCCGCCAGCATCTTTTGCGTTGTAGGCGACAACGGCGTCAACTCCGCCAGCCGTCGCGCACCCGTACGCAGAGCGACGGCGTAGATGGCGGGATGGACGAAGTCGGGGTAGTAATGACTCCGATATCGCGCGGTCTCGGTGGCGTCCATGCCGTCGAGGATCGCGATGTAGTTCCGGGCGGATCGCGCCGTCTGAATCTCGGCCACCCGAGGGGCAGCAGGACCGAGCAATCGGGCGATATTCGCCTGCGAGATCACGAACGCGGCAGACCAGCCGAGGAGCTTGCGGTCGAGCGAGGTGAGCGCCATGGCCAGATCCTGCCATGGATACCCGACGGTTGATCGTCCCTTCGTCCGAGTCCGCTCAGCCTGCTGCCTCGGTCAGCGCCTTGGCGTCCTCCTCGCCGAACCGCTCCTCGAGCACCTCCGGGGAGTAGTCGAGGTCGATTTCCTCGACCGGCCGGCCGCGTGCCGACTCGATCGCCGAGAGCCGACGCTGCGCACGGTCCGCGGCGTAGGCCAGGAACTCGTCGTTGTCGAGCCCGAACGGCTGAACCTCGAATTGTGCATTGACCCAATCGATCATGCCCAGTGCCATCGGCATCAGCTCCGCCATCCGCTCCTGCACCACATTCCAGTTGTTGTCGTCGGCCGCGACATGCCGTCGGCAGGTGAAGGTTCCCCAGGCCATGTGACGACGTTCGTCGTCGCCGATCCGCTTGACGAGATCCTGCATGCCGGGAAGTATCCCGCGGGTCGCGCACACCTTCTGCCACGCGTAGTACCCGGTCAGCGCAAGACTGCCCTCGATGACATGGTTATAGGTGACGCTGGCGCGAATCTGGTTGGCGGGGCTCGGATCCGTCTCGAGAACGCCCAGAGATCCGGGAAGCTCCTCGTAGAACAATTGGCGGTAGTACGGATTGTCGGCGACGAACGGATGCAAGTCCTGCGTGAGCCCGACCGCGTCCATCCACAACCGGAACACCTGCGTGTGCTTGGCCTCTTCGAAACAGAACTGAGTCAGGTACATCTCGTCACCGAACCGGCCCTCTGCGGCCATCGCCTTCATGAAGGGCTGAATGTCCTCGGTGACCGCCTCCTCACCGGCGATGAACTGCGCGCACAGGTACGTCGCGCTCCGCTGCTGCTCGCTGTTCAACTCCTCCCAGTCCTGCGCATCCCGGCTGAAATCGAGATCGACGGGATTCCAGAACTTGGCATTCCCCTTGGTGAACAGTCGCAGCGGAAAGGCGTCCCAGTTCAGGCCGCCGGAGCGGAGCGAGCTGAACCCCTCCCTGCCGGGTGCGTACGGTCGTCCGGGTGTGATCGTCGACATCTCGTGCCTTCTTCCCGATGTACGAATACCTGTGCAGCCGGGTCCGAGCCCCCGCTTCTACTCCACGCTAGTCCTGCCCAGCCAGCTGCGGGTTTACATTTGCGGACTTTTGTCTGAATCCGGCCGACGGTGAACAGCACACGCTCAATTCGGCTCGGACTCCATCAGGAACGGCATCGCCGCCGCCTCGAACTCGTCGTACCGATCACGGTGAATGCTGTGCCCCCCGGGAAAAACCACCACCCGGCATCTCGGTATCGCGGCGACTGCGGATTCGAGTCGACGGGCATCCACCATCCCGCCGGGACCGCCGCGCAGGATCAGTGTGTCCGCCTCGATCCGTGGCAGCTGGTCCCACCACAACGGGTCCGGGCGGCGGAACTGCTCGAGCGCCGAGCGTGTCATCGACCGGTCGAAGGCGAACGCGGCCCGCGGGTGCCGGATCAGGCTGGTCGTCGCATGCCACAGCTCCGGCAGGGACGGCAGCCGGTTCGAGAAGACCTGCTCCGGGTCACCGGGCCGCAGCGGAAGTGGGGCCTCCTCGATGACCAACCGCCGCACCAGCTCGGGGCGGGTCTGGGCTGCGAGTGAGGCGGCATGACCACCGAGCGAATGACCGACGAGATCGACCTGCGACAGGCCCAGGTTGTCGCACACTTCCACCACATCCGAACCGAATTCTTCGAACAGGTACGACGCAGCGCGGGCACTGCGACCGTGTCCCCGTAGATCGAGCACGACGACCCGGCGCCCGCGGGAGACCAGCGCCCGCATGAACCGATCCCACGTTCCGCCGTCACCGCCCATTCCGTGCACGAGAACCACGGGCACGAGATGAGCGGCCGGGCCACTGCGCACTCCGCTGTCGCGGTACGCGATGGCGACACCGGTGCGGGTCGCGGTCGTCCTGCTCGTCTCCACGAGAAACAAGCCTAGGCGGACGGCCGCGCCGCACGGGCGGTCCGTTCACAAGTTGGGTTTCACGGTGTGGCGGGGACGACCCGATAGCGCAGCGTCACGATCCCCGACTCGTAACCCTTCGCCTCGAGGAGCGTGAGGGCGTGCATCCCGGTGTCCTCGTCGAGAAGGCGCTGCCCGCGCCCCAGCAGCACCGGCACCACGCGTAACTGAATCTCGTCGACCAGATCTGCCGCGAGTAGCGACTTGGCCAGCGTGATACTTCCCCACACGACCACGTCACCACCGGGCTCCCGCAGCAACTGCCGCACCCGCTCGATCACGTTCCCGTCGTACACCTGCGCCGGTTCCCACGATCCCCACGGCGCCCTGCCGAGGGTGGACGAGAACACGAGCTTGGGAAGCGTGTTCACCACCTCGGCCACCACCTCGCCTTCCGCGGTGGGCCAGTACTCGACGAACATCTGATAGGTGTTGCGGCCCAACAGAACCAGATCCACATCGGCGAGAAGATCTATGTTGTCCCGATCGACCTCACCGAAATCGGACACCGCCTCGAAGAAGTCGAGCTCGCCCGACGGCCCGGCGACGAACCCGTCGAGAGTGGTCAGTTCCTGCACGATCACCCGGCGAACTGCGGGCGTAGACAGCTCACTCATAGATTCCCTCCACCGTCCACCGATCCGCCGTGCAGATCACCAGCAGCGCCCGCGACTCCTCGAGCAGCACCTGCGCCCTGGCCGCCGTCCGGGCGGCGGGCGGATCCCACCACCGCTCGTCCACCGGCCACGGTCCCGCCCATCCGCACACCGTCCACTCTTTACTCCCCCAGCGCAACCGAGCGGGAGGCGCACTGAACACACCGCGTTCCGTGACCGTCACGGCAGCACCCCGTGCGTCCACGATGCCGACCTCGGGATGTGCCGTCAACACAGCGGAAGGTGCCGGTTCGGGAAGCGTTCCCGGCCACGGCTCCGACGGATCGGAACGAGGAATCAGCTCATCCCCCAACGGCAGCAGGGTGATGCGCTCCGCCGGACCCCGCCCACCACTGAGAACACCCACCTGCACGGCTTCACCGCCGAGAAGTCCCTGCACCCGCACCAGGGCTCGCCGGGCCCTCTCGTCCTGATCTCCGACTCCACCCCACAGCCCCAACTGCAGGGCGCCGGAAGCCACCACCTCCACCGGCTCGAGCCGCAGGACCGCGATACCCGCGGTGGGACGCTTCTCGCTGCGCCCGGTCAACCACCCGTCCAACTGCCACCTCACCCGGTCCGCCGTCGCCTCCGGCGTCAACGGCTCCGCGCATCGCCACGTCCGGGACAACTGCTCCCCGTTGCCGGTGATTGCCGACACCGACAGCCGAGTACAGGCCACCCCCGCGTCGGACAGGGTGCGGTGCAGTTTCTCCGCCAACGCCCTGCCTGCGAACGCTGCGGCGTCGACCCGTTCGATCACGGGGTCGCAGTGTTCTTCCACCTCCAGGTCGGGAGGTAGCGATCGCGGCGACGGGGGACGCTCCGGCTCACCCCGCGCCGCACGATGGGCAAGCACCGCGTCGGTTCCGAAGCGGGACGCCACATCACCTGCCGGCAGCGCCGCGAAGGCGCCGATGGTGCGAAGTCCCAGACGGTGCAGCAGATCGACCAGTTCACCACGGTGAGCTGCCGCGAGACTGGGTTCGGCAGCCAGTTCCCTCATCGGCAGCGGCGCCAGGAACTCCGCTCCCCGGCCGGGAGGCACGAGCACCCCTCTGCGAGCGGCGATCACGGCCGTGGACAGTTGATCGGCAATGCCCACCTGGCACTCGACCCCCACAGCCGACACCTGGTCCACCAACCGCTCCGCAGCGGCTTCCTCGGAGCCGAAATATCTGCTGACACCCCGCGCCGACAACACCACGAGCCCGGGACGCAGCACCTCGACTCCGGGAGCCACGGCGTCGATGGTCGCGGCAACCGGCTCGAACAACCGCGCGTCCCGCTCGGCATCCGCTGTCACCACGTGCAACCGGGGGCACCGGGCCTGGGACTCGCGGCGACGCAGTCCCCGGTGCACCCCGTCCGCCCGGGCCGTCGCCGAACAGGCCACCACACGATTACCCGACGTCACCGCCACCGGATGAGTGGGCGGGAGGTCAACGGCTGCAGCAGCTGCGACCGCAGGCCAGTCGGGACACCACAACGCCACTACGCGGCTCACAGCCCCACCACTTCCGCCGCTTCCGGAAAACCTGCCTCCGGGAGAGCGTTGTCCGGCGTGCTCACCCACTCCACTCGACCCTGCGCCGAACGCACGTCCAGCCGGGTGGTGCGCGGCTGAAACGACCGCCCCCGGGCGCACACTGCCAGGCTGAGTGAACGTAGCCGGCCGCACCCCCGTTCCTGGGATCCATTGCCCAGTCCCGCATATCCGCGGACCCGGGCATCCAGTCGCATCTCAGCACCGTCCCAGTGTCCGTCGGTGACCACCAGGGTCGAACCCTTGCTCCGCGCGCGGGCCATCACCGCGCGGGCACGGGACGGCGCCACCGAGGCTCCACCCAGGCCGAGTACCACCAGATCCATACCGTCCAGCAGCACCGCGGCGATCTCCACCGGATCAGCTCCGGGGTCGGGAATCAGAGCGAGGCGTTCGAGCTGCGCCCCCATCTCGACAGCGGCGAGCAACCCGAGCTGGGGATGCCCGATCACAGCGACATGTCCCCCGTCTGCGGTGACCGACGCGACCAGCCCCAGCAGAAGTGAGGTGGCACCGGAAACCGATACCACGGAACCCCGCACCAGCCCGCCTCTCGGAAGAAGGTCGGCCAGCGCAGCCGGAACCGGGAGCACCCCGGCCGTGTCCGAATCGGGGGCCGAAGACTTGCCCGGTGTGTGCAGCGCTCCCTCCATCGGAGCGCGATTCGCCACCGATTCCCCGCGAGCGGGGACCGCCGCCATCCTTCGCCGGAGGAAGTCCAGACGCTCCTGACGGGAGAGCCCCGACAACTCCGGCGGCGCAGCAGACTCCGGAACTGCGGCCACATCAGCCAACTCGACACCCCTGTCACTCGACATCAACAGCGGTCGGCAACCACGGGGAAGACGCGGCTCGAACAGACGCTACGTTCGAACGTATTTTCGAACTCGTTTCCAGTAAAGCCGGTCGGTGAGTGCCCGTCAAGTGGACCACGTATTCGCAGGTCAGGAGCGTCGCACCGCCCGTGTCCGCATCATCCTCTAACCTGAACGCGTGACTGAGCAGGCGCAGAGCGAAAGGGGCATCGGACCCGAATATCTGGTGGCGGGAAGGTACCGTCTGAGGTCCAAACTGGGCGGCGGCGGCATGGGTGCCGTGTGGCTGGCGAGAGACACCCTGCTGCACCGGGACGTAGCCGTCAAACAGGTCACCACGACGGCCGGACTCGACCCCGACGAGGCCCGCCGCGTCCGTGAACGCACTCTCCGGGAAGGGCGCAACGCCGCCAAACTCACCCACCGCCATTCCATTGCGATGTACGACGTGGCGCTCGAAGCCGGGGAGCCCTGGCTGGTCATGGAATACCTACCGTCCCGCAGCCTCGCCCAGGCGATGAATATCGCCGACACGCTGCCGCCTCTCGAGGTAGCTCAGATCGGTGCGCAGGTGGCGGACGCCCTGGTGGCCGCGCATGCCGCGGGCATCGTGCACCGGGACATAAAACCGGGCAACATCCTCGTCGCCGACCGGGGCCGGGAACTCGGCACGGTCAAGATCAGTGACTTCGGCATCGCCCGCGCCAAGGGCGACGCCGCCGAATCCACGAACGGCGTCATCACCGGAACCCCCGCGTACTTCTCCCCCGAGGTTGCCCGCGGCCAGGATCCCACCGAGGCCAGCGATGTCTTCTCCCTCGGGTCCACTCTGTATACCGTGGTCGAGGGGCAGCCGCCGTTCGGCATCGATTCCGACTCCATCGCACTCCTCCATCGCGTCGCGAAGGCCGAGATCTACCGCCCGGCCAAGGCCGGGCCGCTCACCGAAACGCTGTTGCACCTACTCGAACCCGACCCGGCGCGACGTCCCACGATGGCCGAGGCCCGCGATGCGCTGGCCCGGGTGGCCATGGGCGGGGACGGTGATGTCGCCCACCTCGTCGGCTCACCCGTCTATTCCGCCGACGGCACGATTCCCTCCTGGGCCCACCGTTCCACTCCGTTGCCCCCTCCGCACCGACGGAGCAAGATCGGCTCCACTCAGGCCGGCCTCCCCGCGGTGCCCCAGAGCACGCCCTTGAAGAACGTTCCCCGCCCGCTGGGCAAACTGCAGTGGCCGCCGCGGCCCACTCCGCCCGCCCCCGGTGCACCCGAACCCACGGTCCGCGATCAGGTGGTGGCGTGGGCACCGATCGCCATGGGCGTGATGGTCGCCATCTTGATACTGGCCGTGCTCGTCGCCGTGGTCGTCCTGCTGGCCCAGCCCTGAGCGGCCGTACGTATCAGTCGATCCGACGACGGTGCGCCCACCGGGTCAGCGCATTGCGGTTCGACTGCTGCGTTTTGCGCAGCACGTTGGACGCATGGGTTTCCACCGTCTTCACCGAGATGACCAGTTCCTCGGCGATCTCACGGTACGTGTACCCCCGCGCGAGCAGCCGCAGAACTTCCATCTCGCGCGGGGTGAGCGAATCGAGTTCCGGATCCAGCTGCGGTTCGGGAGCATTGGAGCGGCCGGTGAAGGAGTCCAGCACGAATCCGGCCAGCCTCGGGCTGAACACGGCGTCACCGCCGGCGACCCGGCGGACTCCGTCGGCCAGCTCCCCACCCGAGATCGTCTTGGTTACATAACCGCGTGCACCCGCCCGGATCACGGCGATCACATCCTCGGCGGCGTCGGACACGCTCAGCGCCAGACACACCGGCCCCTCCTCGATGCCGCGCAATACGGCGACACCACCACCGTCGGGCATGTGAACGTCGAGGAGGACGACGTGCGGGGCGGTGGCGTTGATACCCGACACCGCCTCTGCCACACCGCCGGCCTCCCCCACGACCTCCATGTCTGCTTCCCGTCCGAGTTCGGCACGCACACCGGACCGGAAGACGGCGTGATCATCTACGAGAAAGACGCGATACGGCGGTGTTTCAGGCAAGCTCACTGTGGCTGTTCCTCGGCGTGGACGGTAGTGTCGCCCCACTCTAGGCCAGCGTCGTCCGTAATCTCGGTAGCATCCGCCCCGGCCTTGGCATGGCCGTTTCGCGGCATGGAGATCCGGACCTCGGTGCCCTTGCCCGGTGCCGACCGCACGTCCACGTGTCCACCCCGGCGATCGATCCGCCCGCGGATCGACTTCGCCAGTCCCTGCCGATCCGGCGGCACTTCCTCGATGTCGAAGCCGACACCACGGTCCCGGACGAACACACTGACCTGTTCGCGCTCCGCCTCGGCGAAGAGGTTGATGTCGGTCTCGCCGGAATGCTTGGCCGCGTTGACGAGTGCCTCCCGCGTCGCACCGAGCAAGGCTGTGAAGCTTTCCTTCGACAGCCCCTCTCCCGTCCCCTCCACATCGAGGGGGACGTCGCCCACCGTCACCGGCCGCACCGTCACACCGTGCTGGTCCTCGACCTCACCGGCGATGATGCGCAGCGCCTCCGCGAGACTCGACTGGTCGGCGTCACCGCCGCCGAACAACCACTTGCGCAGTTCGCGTTCCTGTCCCCGCGCGAGCCGGGCCACCTCCTGTGGGTGATCTGCCTGCTTCTGGATCAGCGCCAGCGTCTGCAGGACCGAGTCGTGCAGATGGGAGGCGATCTCCTCACGCTCCTCGTTGCGAATCCTCGCTGCCCGTTCCGCTCCGAGCGCACGCCACAGCCGCAACCACAGGGGCACGGTCAGTAGGCCGGCGCCGACAAGGGTCACCACGACCGCCAGCAACGACGACCGCAGGGCCTCCAGATCGACCTGAGCGAGGATCACCACGCCCAGCCCGGAGACGATCAGTGTCACGCCACCGAGAACCCGCGCCCACGTGAGAACGGTGGGTCGCTGCGGCAGCCCGATCACGGTGCGCGGGCCCTCCGAATCGAATTCCCGCCACACCAACGCCGCACCCACCGCGACCACGATGATCGGCGCAATCACCGATCCCGCACGGCCACTGAACAACCACGACAATGCGGAGGCACCAGCGAGACCGATGGCGATCAGGCCGATGGCCCTGCGTCGTTCGGACGCGCTGGGCTTCTCCGTGTCGGCACCCGCCGACGTGAAGATCCACAGGAGGCCGTACGCGACGATGCCGGCACCGGCCAGCGCCGCCAGAGCGGCGAACACGACGCGCACCTTCAGGACGTCGACACCCAGCTGATCGGCGATACCGCCCGCGACGCCACCGACGACACGACCCGCAGCCCGGCGTTCGAGCCGCGGCATCGGCACATCGCCCGGCGCCACCGGTGGCATCAGCGGGCCACCACCGGTCTGCGCTGCAGAAGGCACGGCGTTCGACACAGATTGCACATACTCGATACTGGCACGATCACCCCGCCCGGGCATCAGGGTCCAACCCTGACTTCGCGGACCGGCACGGCCAATTCCGGGCGGAAAGATCAGGGTAGTTCCCGATGTACGCGCGGGGCGTCGGCCGCAACGATGGTCGTATGAGCAATGGGAGTTTCCAAGAGCAGATGCACGATCTGTGGCGGACCCGGCCGGTGCGGTTGCCCGGGCGAGGTCACGTCGCCGGTGTCTGTGCGGGAATCGGATACCGTTACGGCGTCGATCCCGTACTGATACGAGTCGCTTTCGTGGTGTCGACCATCTTCGGCGGCGCCGGTGTACTCCTCTATCTGGTGTGCTGGCTCGGCCTCACCAAATCCGGTGACCCGGCCTCGCCGGCGGAGTCCCTCGTCGGTCGCGGCCACAGCTCGGATTCGGGCACCAAGACCGTCGTCCTCCTCGTCGCTCTCGCCATCGCCGCCAGCACGGTCGGGCCGTTCGGTGTCGGACTCGGCGGATCGGGTCTGATCAGCATGGCGTTGATGCTCGGCGGACTGTGGTTGTTGTATCAACGGCAACCGGTGCCGCCGCCCCTCCCGCCCGGGGTCGCACCGACCGGTGTCGGAACTGGCTATCCGGGCACGAGTTACGCCCCCGGACCGTTCGGCGGCAACCCGTTCGGCGCCGACCCGTATGGAGCCGGTGTCTACGGCGGCAGCGCGTACGGCGCCGGCCCGCACCCCACCTACAGTCCGTACACCACGCTTCCCGATTCCTACACGCCGAGCCCCGCGGCCACTCCCACCGCGGACAGCACGGATCGAACGAACACACCGTCCCCCACCGAACCCCCAGCGAGCGAGCAGAAGACGGTGTCGTTCGAGAAGTCTTCCGAGCCGACCCCCAGCAGCTTCGCGCCTCCGACACCGTTCGCACCACTCGAACCACGTCCACCGGCCTGGGATCCGCTCGGAGTGGCCCCCTTCGCCTGGGACCTTCCCGAGCCGGCCGGAACTCCCACACCCGCCGCAGCACCCGGGCGTAAGCACTCGCGCCTGACCACCATGGTCATCGGACTCGCCATCCTCGCCGCCGCAGCAGCGACGGCACTGTCGGTCGCCACCGGATCGGAATGGCTGAACCCGGGACGTATCGGTGCCGTCGCACTCGCTGTGATCGGTGCAGGCCTCGTAGTCGGGAGTGTTGTCCGCAAGGGCTACGGATTGCTCGTCGTCGCCGGACCACTGGTGGGATTCGTCGTTCTGGCCTCGCTCGTCGGCTCACTGAACTTCGACGGACGCAGCATGGGCGAACAGAGATGGGAGCCCATGTCGGCGGCCGACCTCGATTCCGAATACTCGGGCGGTTTCGGCAGCTTCACCCTCGACCTCCGCAGGGTCGAGCTCACCGAGGACAAGACGGTGACCGTGAACGGAAACGGTGAGGTGATCGTGCTCCTGCCACCGAACATGAACGTCCGCAACGACTGCTCGGTTCAGTTCGGTGACAGCCAGTGCCTGCCCGACGGTCTCGACGGCGGAGCGGACGGACCGGAAGGACCCGTATTGAATCTCGACGTGAACGCACAATTCGGAAATGTGGAGGTGCGTCGTGGATGACATCGACGACACTCAGGACACCGGCACCACCTCACGGAAACGGCCGTCCCCGCTCCTGTTCCTCGCAGGTCTGGCAGCACTGCTCGTGAGCGGCTGGGCCCTCGTCGGTCCCTTTTCCCTCGAACCCCTCGCGAATGTCGAATTCCGCTGGTTGTTCGTCCTGGTCGCCGTGGTCGTCGGGGCAGTTCTCGTCTTCGCACCGAATAGAAAGAGATAGTCCGGCAACACGAAAGCGCGGTGGGCGGGTCCTCGGACTCGCCCACCGCACTTTTCAGTGCGTCACTCCCACTCGATGGTTCCCGGCGGCTTGCTGGTGATGTCGAGCACCACTCGGTTGACGTCGTGCACCTCATTGGTGATGCGGGTGGAGATGCGCTCGAGCACCTCGTACGGCACTCGTGTCCAGTCCGCCGTCATCGCGTCTTCACTCGACACGGGCCGCAACACGATCGGGTGACCGTACGTCCGCCCGTCACCCTGCACCCCTACGCTGCGGACGTCGGCCAACAGCACCACCGGGCACTGCCAGATCAACTTGTCCAGCCCGGCGACCGTCAACTCTTCGCGCGCAATGGAATCGGCGTGCCGCAGGATGTCGAGGCGCTCTTCGGTGACCTCGCCGATGATGCGGATACCGAGCCCCGGCCCCGGGAACGGCTGGCGTCCCACGATCTCCTCGGGCAGGCCGAGTTCGCGGCCGACCGCACGCACCTCGTCCTTGAACAGCAACCGGAGTGGTTCGACGAGCGTGAACTGCAAATCTTCCGGCAACCCGCCCACATTGTGGTGACTCTTGATATTGGCGGTTCCGGTGCCTCCGCCCGACTCGACCACATCCGGGTAGAGCGTGCCCTGCACCAGGAAGTCGACGGTGTCACCGTGCGCAGCGTTCTCACCCAGCACGTCGCTGACCGCGCCCTCGAAGCTGCGAATGAACTCGCGGCCGATGATCTTGCGCTTGGTTTCGGGATCCGACACCCCGGCCAGGGCGCCGAGGAAGGTGTCCGCGGCATCGACGGTGATCAGTTTCGCACCTGTCGCAGCCACGAAGTCCTGTTCGACCTGCACTCGTTCCCCGGCACGCATCAAACCGTGATCGACGAACACACAGGTCAGTCGGTCGCCGATCGCGCGCTGCACGAGGGCCGCCGCGACCGCGGAATCGACACCACCGGACAACCCACAGATCGCCTTGCCGTCTCCGACCTGCTCGCGCACCTGCTCGATCAGGGCGTCGGCAATGTTCGCGGCCGTCCACGCCGGCGGAATGTTCGCGATCTCGTGCAGGAATCGGCTGAGTACCTGCTGGCCGTGCGGCGAATGCAGGACCTCGGGGTGGTACTGCACTCCCGCGAGTTTGCGGGCCCGGTCCTCGAACGCGGCCACGGGGGCGCCCTCACTGGTCGCGGTCACCTCGAAGCCTTCCGGCGCTTCGGTGACCGCATCCCCGTGACTCATCCACACCGGCTGGTTCTTGGGCAGGCCGTCGTGCAGCAGCCCGCCCTGCACCGTCAAGTCGGTGCGGCCGTACTCGCGTGTGCCCGTGTGCGCCACCGTGCCGCCGAGAGCGCCGGCCATGGCCTGAAATCCGTAGCAGATTCCGAACACCGGGACGTCCAGATCGAACAACGCCGGGTCCAGCTGCGGCGCACCCTCGGCATACACGCTCGACGGCCCACCCGAGAGCACCACGGCGAGAGGTTTCTTCGCCTCGATCTCCGCGACGGTCGCGGTGTGCGGGACCACCTCGGAGTAGACCTTCGCCTCACGCACCCGCCGGGCGATCAGCTGCGCGTACTGCGCGCCGAAGTCGACGACGAGGACGGGTCTCTGTTGCTCGATATCTGTCACCGGGTCAGTCTAATCGGCGCAGCTCTGTGGTCTACGCGACCCCATGTCCGTGCACAACCGCCGCCCTTCGAACGACCTGCCATTCAGCCGACACTGCGATTCAGGCGACGCCGTGGCTCTGGGCGACACCCTGGTTCTGGGTGACACCCTGTTCCTTCGCGGCCGTCGTCGAGGAACCGTTGCGGATTTCGACGATCGGCAGCACCAGCGCTGCGGGCGCGTCGGCGGGAACCACCGGCGCGGTCGGCGGCACCGGGTTCAGGCGGCGGTATCCCTCACCCTGGGCGGGGCGTAAGTCCTTCTCACCCTTGTTCGGCCACAGCGACGCTGCCCGCTCTGCCTGCGCCGAGATCGTCAGCGACGGGTTCACCCCCAGGTTCGCCGACACCGCGGCACCATCGACCACGCTGAGCGTCGGGTATCCCCACACGCGGTGGTAGGGGTCGATGACACCGTGCTCGGGGTCCGAGGCGATCGTGCAGCCACCGAGGAAGTGCGCCGTGAGCGGAATGTTGAACACATCACCCCACGTGCCTCCCGCGCGGCCGTCGATTTTCTCCGCGATGCGCCTCGTGGCCTCGTTGCCCGCAGGAATCCAGCTGGGGTTCGGCTCACCGTGACCCTGCTTGCTCGTGAACTTGCGCCGGCCGAACAGGCCCTTCTTGGTGTACGTCGTGATGGAGTTGTCGAGATTCTGCATTACCAGCGCAATGATGGTGCGCTCACTCCACCGGTACGGGGTGAGCACCTTCAGCGCCTTCGGATCCTTCGCGAGTTCCCTGAGGAACGTCATCCACCGTCGGCCGCCGCCGTCGGTCAGGAGCGTCTGCAGCAGCGCCATCGAGTTCGAACCCTTGCCGTAGCGCACGGGCTCGACGTGGGTGTCCGAGGTGGGATGGAACGACGACGTGATGGCGACGCCCTTGGTCAGCTCCAGCGCGGGATCGACCTTGTTCTTGGCCGCGCCGAGAATCGACTCCGAGTTGGTACGGGTCAGCACACCCAGTTGATCGGAGATCTTCGGGAGCGCGCCCGTCTCCTTCTGGTCGAACAGCAGGTGCTGCGTGCCCCACGTTCCGGCGGCCAGCACGACCTGGGCAGCCGTGTACGTCTTGCGCTTGCGATTCTTGACCGGGCCGGTCCGCCGGGTGAAGACGTCCCAGGTGCCGTCCGACGCCTCCCGCAGACCGGTGACCGTCGTCATCGGGATGATGTCGGCGCCCGCCTTTTCGGCAAGACCGAGGTAGTTCTTCAGCAGGGTGTTCTTGGCACCGTGCCGGCAGCCGGTCATACATTCACCACACTCGATGCACCCGGTGCGGTCGGGGCCCACTCCGCCGAAGTAGGGGTCGGGCACCGTCTTGCCCGGCTCACCGAAGAACACGCCGACCGGGGTCTGGATGAACGTGTCACCCGCCCCCATGTCCTCGGCCACCGCCTTGATGATTTCGTCGGCCGGCGTCATGTGCGGGTTCTGAACCACGCCGAGCATCTTCCGTGCCTGGTCGTAGTAGGGGCTGAGCTCGTCGTACCAGTCGGTGATGTGCGCCCACTGCCGGTCCTGGAAGAAGGAGGCGGGCGGCTTGTACAGCGTGTTGGCGTAATTGAGCGATCCGCCGCCCACTCCGGCGCCCGCGAGGATCAGGCAGTCGCGCAGGAGGTGAACCCGCTGGATGCCGAAAAGTCCCAGCGCAGGTGCCCAGAGGAACTTCTTCAGGTCCCAGCTGGTCTTGGCGAAGTCGGCATCGGCATAACGCCGGCCGGCTTCGAGGATGCCGACCTTGTATCCCTTCTCCACCAGCCGGAGCGCGGTGACGCTGCCACCGAATCCGGACCCGACGATGAGAACGTCATAGTCCGTCGCGCGTTGCTTCTTCATCCTCGACCTCCACCGAACCTGGGTTATTACTCGCCAGTATGCACCCCAGCGCTGTGACAGCTGCCACAGGGGTTACCTTAACTGTAACGATTGGTATCAGGAACGGCTGCGCACCTGCACAAGAAAATCGCCCAACGCCGCACCGGTGCTGTCGATTTGACACCGGGGGCATTGGGCGATGAGAGAAAGTGGAGCGGAACGAGGCCCTACGCGCGGACCGTCAAGCCCACCTTCTGGAATTCCTTGAGGTCCGAGTAGCCGGACTTCGCCATGGATCTGCGTAGGCCGCCGACGAAGTTCAGGGAACCGTACGGATCGTTCGACGGGCCCGCGAGGACCTGGTCGAGCGACGGTCGTTCGCCGAAGGACACCGGCAGCATCGTGCCACGGGGAACCGACGGATGGGCTGCCGCCGACGGCCAGTACCAGCCGCCGCCGGGTGCTTCGGCCGCGACCGCGAGCGGCGCACCCAGCACCGCCGCGTCCGCACCACAGGCGATCGCCTTGGCGAGATCACCCGACGACGCGATGTCCCCGTCCGCGATGACATGGACGTACCGCCCACCGGTCTCGTCGAGGTAGTCACGTCGAGCGGCCGCTGCGTCGGCAATGGCGGTGGCCATGGGAAGACCGATGCCGAGCACTTCACCGGTGGTGGTAGCCCCTTCCGTGGAGCCGTACCCGACGATGACACCCGCCGCTCCCGTGCGCATCAGGTGGAGCGCGGTGCGGTGATCGCTCACCCCACCGGCCACGACGGGAACGTCCAGTTCGGAGATGAACGTCTTGAGGTTGAGCGGCTCACTGTCGCCATGGGCGACGTGCTCGGCGGAGATGATCGTGCCGTGGACGACGAGGAGGTCGATGCCGGCCTCGATCAGATGCGGAGTCAGTGCCCGCGCATTCTGGGGGCTCACCCGCACAGCGGTGGTGACCCCGGAGTCACGGACCTGCGCCACCGCGGCAGCGAGCAGGTTCGGCTGCAGCGGCGCAGCATGCAGTTCCTGCAGCTTCCGGATGGGAGCTTCGACGTCGACGTCCGATTCCGCGAGGGCGACGAGCTCGGCGAGTTTCGCCTCGACATCGGCGTGGCGGCCCCACAGTCCTTCACCGTTGATGACGCCGAGACCACCACGCTTGCCCAGCTCGATCGCGAACGCCGGCGACACCAGCGCGTCGGTGGGATGCGCGAGCACGGGAATGTCGAAGCGGTAGGCATCGAGCTGCCAGGACGTCGACACCTCCTTGGAGGAGCGTGTCCGCCGGGAGGGGACGATGTCGATGTCGTCCAGCTCATAGGTTCGTCGGGCTGTTCGGCCCATGCCGATCTCAACGAGGTCGCGCACGCGCGCCCCTTTCTCGTGACTGGTTGCTAGCGAGCGGTGTAGTTGGGAGCTTCCACCGTCATGGTGATGTCATGCGGGTGGCTTTCCTTCAGACCCGCCGCGGTGATCTGCACGAACTGGGCGTTCTGCAGCTCCTCGATGGTCGACGCTCCCGTGTAACCCATGGCGGCCCGCAGACCGCCGGTGAGCTGATGCGTGACCTGGGACAGGGGGCCGCGGAACGCGACCCGGCCCTCGATGCCCTCGGGAACCAGCTTGTCCTCGGACAGCACGTCGTCCTGGAAGTAGCGGTCCTTCGAGTACGACTTGGCGGCGCCGCGGCTCTGCATGGCGCCGAGGGAACCCATTCCCCGGTAGCTCTTGAACTGCTTGCCGTTGACGAGGATCAGTTCGCCCGGCGACTCCGCGGTGCCGGCGAGCAGCGACCCGAGCATCGCCGTCGACGCGCCCGCGGCGAGCGCCTTCGCGATGTCGCCGGAGAACTGCAGGCCACCGTCTGCGATGACCGGCACACCGTGCGGTTTCGCGGCGGCGACCGCCTCGAGGATCGCAGTGATCTGCGGGGCGCCGACGCCGGCGATCACACGGGTGGTGCAGATCGAACCGGGGCCCACACCGACCTTGACGGCGTCGACTCCTGCCTCGATGAGTGCAGCCGCACCGCTACGGGTGGCGACGTTGCCTCCGATGATCTGGACCCGCTCGTCCACTTCGGCTTTGAGCTTCGAGATCATGTCCAGCACGCCGGCGGAGTGCCCGTGCGCACTGTCGACGACCAGAACGTCGACGCCGGCGTCGGTGAGCGCCATCGCCCGACTCCACGCCTCGTCGCCGACACCCACCGCCGCACCGACCAGCAGGCGCCCGTCTCGGTCCTTGGTGGCATCGGGATGCTGTTCCGTCTTCACGAAGTCCTTGACCGTGATGAGGCCGGTGAGCTTGCCTTGACCATCCACGATCGGGAGCTTCTCGATCTTGTGGCGACGGAGCAGACCCAACGCCACCTCCGCGGTCACACCCTCCTGGGCGGTGATCAACGGCGACTTGGTCATGACTTCCGACACGGCGCGGTTCTGGTCGACTTCGAAGCGCATGTCACGATTCGTGATGATGCCGACGAGCTGACCGGCGTCATCCGTTACCGGGAGTCCGGAGATGCGGAAGCGCGCGCACTTGGCGTCGACCTCGGCGAGGGTGTCGGACGGCTTGCACGTGACCGGGTCGGTGACCATGCCCGCTTCGGATCGCTTGACCGTCTCGACCTGCCCGGCCTGAGCGTCGATGGACAGGTTCCTGTGCAGAACACCCATACCGCCTGCGCGGGCCATGGCGATGGCCATGCGCGCTTCGGTGACAGTGTCCATCGCGGAACTGACGAGGGGAACCCGCAGTCTGATGTCGCGAGTCAGCTGGCTGGACGTATCGACCTGGCCAGGGATGACGTTCGACGCCGCCGGTAAGAGCAGGACGTCGTCGTACGTGAGACCCAGCATTGCGACCTTGTTCGGGTCGTCACCGCCGGTGTGTACATGCCCTGCTGAACTGGTCATGCGGTTCGGGCCCTCCATGGAACTCGGATGCAGCGCCGGTAGCGCCGTCGTGGAAATTTCGGGAATGCGGATACAGACAGAAAGTACGGAGCAACGATCGATATTCCCAGCTCCTCAGACCATGGTATCGGCTCCCCGGGATCCTCATGCGAGCCCACCCACGCTGGGCCTACGCCGAACGGCTGGCGCAGACCGGCCTGACCTGCGTACCGTGGTGCTGTGCGCGATCAACTGCCTCCCGGTCTGCCCCCGGACCCCTTTGCCGGCGACCCCGCCGACCCGTCCGCAGCTCTCGATGCGATCGAACCGGGCCAGCCACTCGACCCCCACGAGCGACTCGCTGTGGAGGAAGACCTGGCCGACCTCGCCGTATACGAGGCTTTGCTGGCCCATCGCGGGATCCGTGGCCTCGTCGTGTGCTGTGAAGACTGCCAACAGGATCACTATCACGACTGGGACATGCTCCGGGCCAACCTCCTCCAGCTCCTCGTGGACGGCACCGTCCGGCCACACGAGCCTGCCTACGACCCGACACCTGAGGCGTACGTCACCTGGGACTACTGCCGCGGCTACGCCGACGCCTCGATGAACGACGCTCTGCACGGTGACGGCTTCGACGCCTGATCCGAACAACCCGTAGACGCAGCTGTGGCCCGACACGCGAAGTGTCGGGCCACAGTTGTGTGCGCCGGTAACGGCGCACCATGTCAGCTGGTGGGGGGCGGAGGCACCGGAACGGTGGTCGTGGTGGGCAAGGGCACCGTCGACTGCTGCTGTTGCTGCGTCGGCGGCTCAAAGGTCGGGAGATCGTCCGTCGGCTGTGTGGGAACCAACATGATCGTCGGATCGACCGTGGAGGGCGGCGGAGGCTCGGTCTGCGGCAGTTGAGGCAACTGCGGCAACGGAATCGGGGGGAGTCCCGGCAACTGGAGGTCGGTGCTCGGCAGAGTAGTTCCTGGCTGCGGTTCGACGCCCGGCAACGTGGTGCCCGGCAGTCCTGGCAGCGACGTCGGTAGCTCAGTGGTCTGAGCGGGCGCGTCCGTCGTGGTCGTACCGGGCGCGGGCGCCTGCGCGGTCGTGGTGGGTGCAATCTCGGCCAGCTGGGCTGCGAGCTTCGCACGCCAGACCTCGAGTTCGCGCCGCTGGTCGGCATCGCGGATACCGCCGGCCCGGTCGGCCGCGTTGTCGAGGAGGTTCTTGACGGACTCGGCGTCGCCGGTCGCGAGCATGCGCTCGGCTTCCTGCAGCTGTGACGTGGTGTCGATCTGCGCCACCGTCGAATCGGCCTGCTGGCTGAAGACCACCGATTTGACGCTCCACAGCGGATCGCCCGGTTCGGCGTTGTAGGAGAAAATGGTGGCGCCGCCCATCACGACGGCGATCGCTGCGGCAGCGCCCGCGATCGGCCGTAGTAGACGCAACTTGCCGCGAGCGGCGCTCCGGGCTTCGCGAGCATCCGCCTCGTCCATGGCCGCGATGACGTCGTCGAGCAGCGGCCCGTCCGGCATCGGTGTCGCGACGATGTCTGCACGCCAATTCGCGAGCAGGAGTGCCAGCTCGTATTGCTCCGGCGAATCCGTCGCAACAGGACCACCACCGGCGATTGCGTCGATCAGTGCATCGTCACGGCGCACTGCCGCAACGTCCACTGGTGCGTCGCCGCCTGGGAGATCGGCATCGGGATTGCCGATCCGCTTGTTTCCCCTAGCCAAACCTCTCACCTGCCTTTGTCACTTCTTTTTTCAGTTTCGCGATAGCTCGGTGTTGAGCTACGCGGACAGCTCCCGCGGTACTACCCACGGCCGCAGCCGTCTCCTCTGCCGACATTCCGACCACGAGGCGGAGGATCAAGATCTCCCGGTGCTTCTCCGGCAGCGTGCTGAGCAGATCGTTCATCTGCCTGCTCGCTTCCGAGTCGAGCGCCCTCTGTTCGGGTCCGTCATCGTTGGCTACGACATCTGGTACTTCGGCGACCGGTTCCGATTTGTTACGTGCGGAGTTCCGATGCGCATCTGCGACCTTGTGTGCGGCGATCCCGTAGACGAATGCCATGAAAGGCCGTCCCTGGTCCTCGTAGCGAGGTAAGGCGGTCATCACAGCGAGGCACACTTCCTGTGCCACGTCATCCGCGGAGAGTTGTCCCCTCTCCGCAGCACCGACCCTGGCTCTGCAGTAGCGCACAACCAGGGGCCGAATGTTTTCCAGGACCAGAGCTAAAGCGGCCCGGTCGCCCTGCGTTGCAGCGGCGACAGCGGAGTCCAACTCCTCGCTCGTATTAGTCATCGTCCGTGAATATCCTGGCGTTACAGTGGCACCTCCCCCGATGGGTGTGCTCCCGCTCTCAGCGGAACACTTAAAGGGTAACGGTGCGGACCGAGCGGTATTCGCCCGGATTCGCCCGGAAGCGCCCCTGGACGTCCGACCAGGACCATCACCGCCGGAAGTGTCCGCCGCGGCCCGCGACGATCTCCTCACACTCTTCGCGTGCCTGCTGTGCGCGCGGATCGCCGGTCACGCCGGCGAGCAACATGGCAGCGGCCCACTTCAGGGGTATCAGACCGTGTTGTTCACATCCCTCGAGTACTTCGGCGGCGAGGTGCGCAGCCGGTCCGGAATCGGATTCCCCTGTCATCGATGCGCTACGGAGCAGTTGGGATTTCAGGTGGTGGCGGACCGAACCGACGTGCGCCGAAATTTCTGCCGCGTCCACGGCGTGGCGGCGCGCCGACGAGAAGTCGGCGCCCGCCAGGAAGAGTTCGGCGCTCACCCAATGCAACCGGACGTGCTGTCGCCAGAGATTCCCGGTGTCGTCCGTATCCGCACCTTCCCCTCCGAGGTGCTGTCCACAGCGATCGAGTAGACGCCATCCCAGGGCCAGGCGTCCGCATCCCAATGCGTCGGCGGCGAGCCCGGTGAGCGCATCGCACCGTGCCGCCAGCTCGAGCGCACTCCCCGCCGCGGGGTCGGCCGGTCCGCTGCCGATCAGGGCGAGCGCCCGGCCGTCGAGACCGGACGCGGCCCGGTGGTCCCCCAGCTGCCGTAACAACGAGGCTTGCGTGCTCCAGGCCAGGGATGCGACCGCCGGACCGGCCTGCCGGTCGCGGGTGATGTCCGTGAGCTCCGCCCGCGCCCTGCTGTAACGGCCTTGACCACCCAGCGCCACCGCCCGCATCCACCGCTCCACGGGTCGCGTGGACGTCGGTAGCGGGTGCCGTCCCGGATCGGCGCCGAACGCCGCGCCGGTCAAGATCCGGGTGATGTCGATGTGGCGACTAGTGGCGGGCACGACCGCATCCTGTCACCGCTGCGCCGCAGCTTCATGTCACCACTGCGCCGGGGCTGGTCAGATGAGTGCGGTGACGGCATCGACGGCGTCACCCAGATTCCCGACCGACTTCACCGACCGGGGCAGATGTGCCGCTGCGGCCCCGGGTCCGGCCGCCAGCAATGCAAGTCCACTGCGGCGACGTCGGATGGCGCGCGAGAGAGATGCCACGTCACAGTCTCCCGCCGGCAGCCAGAGCACGATCACGTCCGGTTCTGCGTTCGTCACGGACGCGAGTAGGGCGGTGCGGCCCACCGGCCTCGAGGTGCGGACGTCGACCGACGCCGTGGCCAGCGCGGCGCCGAGCGCGCGGAACCCGAGGTCGTGCGCGATTGACGGCCGTCGAAAGTCGAGGCCGGTGGGGACGTCCACGAGCAGCACCCGTCCGCCGACGGCGATCGGGGCGTCGAGTGTCATCGTCGACAGCATGCCCGTCACGCATTCGACGAAGGCACGACAGTTCACTGCGGCCGCGTCCGAGTTCCGCCCCTCGTTCGCCCAGTCGAGGACCGGGACGAGCACGGTCTCCCACACGGCAGGCAATCCGCGCTCGGCGGCGGCGCGGGAAACGATGCGGCGGATCGTGACGATGTCGCGAGCGATCAAGGCCCTCGACAGATTCCGCACCGCAGGCTCGGCGTCTTCGAGGACGGAAATCGTGGCCGAAAAGTGCGACGAGTTTGTTTTGCCTTCGTTTACAGAGTTGTCACCCAGAATTTGCGGAGAACTCGTCGGTTCCGAATTCGACGAATATGTAGCTATTGCGTTAATCGCATATCTCGCAGCCTCGGCCGGGCTCGCCCCCTCGTCGAGCGCTTGCTGCATACACTCCAGTCGAGCCACATCCCGCGGTGTGTATCGGCGGTGACTGCCGTGAGCATGCGCGGACGGCCCGATCCCATAACGACGGTCCCAGGTGCGCAGTGTCGACGGCGCCACGCCAAGCCGTCTGGCCAGGGCGGATACCGCCATCGTCGGCTCGCTGCCGACAGGATCGGGAGCGTGCTGAGCGTCGGACTCCGCTGACTGGGACACGTCGCCATCGTTACCTGTGACCCATGGTCTTTCAACCCGAAACCGAATCACGGACCGGCCGGAATGTAAATATTTTCCAGGTTAACTTTCAGTTTGTGGGATATGTAAATTCCCACTGTGAACAACTATTGACGCGATTTCCGAAACGACTCTACGGTTAGCGACGTGAAAGATTAGCGGCTTGAACATCGAGCCCACGGTCCGCTCGCCGCCCGAGGCGAGCTTGCAGCTAAGGAGTCCATATGCCTGCACCCAACCACCTCCCCGGTCCGAACGCCGATATCTGGGATTGGCAGATGCACGGACTGTGCCGCGGAGTCGACTCCTCGATGTTCTTCCATCCCGACGGCGAGCGTGGGCGGGCGCGAGCACAGCGGGAGACCCGCGCCAAGGAGATGTGCCGCCGCTGCCCCGTCCTCGCGCAATGCCGAAACCATGCGCTGAGCGTGTCCGAGCCGTACGGAATCTGGGGCGGAATGTCCGAGACCGAGCGTGAAATGCATGCGCGGCACCGCCGCGGGCGTATCGCGGTCTGACGCGCCGGGCGGACCGACCCCGGAACCCCTCGTCCACGGACGGGGGGTTCCGTGCATCACGCACCCGGCCCGATCACCCATCCACATCGATGCCGTCTCCGAATGCCTACCGGCTGGAGGAGATGACCGGACATGCACGCTACCGTGGTGCTCGATGAAGCGAGACGAGCGTTCGTGACCCACAACGAGGGCATCTCACCGGCCGAAGATCTGTGCCCGGTGGGCTCTGCCGATGCCGCTGCAGTGCGTGCCACCGACAACGCGGAACTTCGTGACGCGATGGTCCGCGTTGCGCGCGGTGATGCCGAGGCCTTCGCGGAGCTCTACGACCGCACGAGCGCCCGCGTCCACGGACTGGTCCTGCGCGTGCTGCGCGACCCCGGATACGCCGAGGAGACCACCCAGGAAGTGTTCCTTCAGGCATGGAACACCGCGTCGAATTTCGACCCGAGCCGCGGCTCGGTGATGTCCTGGCTGATGACGCTCGCCCACCGCCGGGCGGTCGACCGTGTGCGGTCCGAACAGGCGGGTACCGACCGTCAGGCGCTCTACGAGAGCACCTCTGTTGCGGGGCCGTTCGATCACGTCACCGAAGAGGTCACCCGCCGGCTCGAGCATCAATCGGTACTCGCGTGCCTCGACACTCTCACTGCCACCCAACGCGAATCGGTCGCGATGGCGTATTACGACGGACGCACCTATCGAGAGGTCGCCGCTCACCTGGGCGTAGCCCTGTCCACGGTGAAGACCCGTATACGTGACGGGTTGACACGTCTTCGTGGATGCCTGGGAGGTCTGTGAGATGAACGAAGACCTTCTGGGCATGGCCTATCCATACGCACTGGACGCGCTCGACGACCAGGAACGCCGCGAACTCGACGCCCGGGTCGCCGTCGCCGACGAGGACACCCGAGTCGCGTTCGCCGTCGAGGTACGGGCAATTCGCGAATCCCTCGCCGTGGTCAGCGAGGTGGGCGCCGTCGCCCCGCCACCCCAGCTGCGGGCCCGGTTGCTCGAACAGATCGGACAGGACGCACAGGCCGACACCTATGCGCCCGTCCACCTCGACCACCACCGCAACCGCCGGCATCGTTGGCGGATTGCGGTGGCAGCCGCCGCTGCGGTCGGAATACTCGCAGGCGGAACCGTCATCGCCCGGCAACTCACGGAAGGCCCCGACCCGACGGTAGCCGAGCAGGTACTCCAGGCAGCGGACATGCAGTCGTCGAGCACTCCCATTCCCGGGGGCGGCTCCGCCACGGCCAGCTACTCGAAGTCCGAGGATGCCGCCGTGCTCGTCATGAACGATGTCGTCCCGCCCGCCGCCGACAGCGTGTATCAGATGTGGCTACTGCCCGAGTCCGGCGACGCACCGGTCCCCGCCGGAACCATGACCCCCGACGACGTCCTGCCGACCACCACCGTCGTCCTCGACGACATCGGACCGATGACGAAGCTGGCCTTCACCATCGAGCCGCCCGGTGGCTCACCACAGCCGACGTCGAATCCGTTCGCCGTGCTCACGCTGAGCTGAGCGAACAGGGTCAGCGGGAATACGGCCGCGACACGACGAAACCCCCGCGCGGGAAATCCGCACGGGGGTTTCGTTCGGCCGAAAGATGAAGACATCGATCGGTTCGCGGCTACCGCCTCAGTGGCTGTGTCCGTGACCGGTCTGCTCCTGCTCTTCTTCGGGCTTCTCGACCACAGCGCTCTCGGTCGTGAGGATCATCCGTGCCACCGACGCCGCGTTCACGACAGCGGAGCGGGTGACCTTGACGGGGTCGACGACACCGTCAGCGAGCAGGTCACCGTAGGTGAGGGTCGCGGCGTTGAAGCCGTGCCCCTTGGGCTGCTCGGCGACCTTGCTGGTGACGACGGAACCGTCGAGACCGGCGTTGCTGGCGATCCAGAACAGGGGCGCCTGCAGCGCTTCGCGCACGACCTTGACGCCCGTGGCCTCGTCACCGGTCAGACCGAGGTTGTCGACCAGCTCGGTGCTCGCCTGCACGAGGGCTGATCCGCCACCGGGAACGATGCCCTCGGCGACAGCAGCCTTGGCGGCGTTGACGGCATCCTCGACGCGGAACTTGCGTTCCTTGAGGTCCGTCTCGGTTGCGGCACCCACCTTGATGACCGCGACACCGCCGGCCAGCTTCGCCAGACGCTCTTCGAGCTTCTCGCGATCCCAGTCGGAGTCGGTGTTCTCGATCTCCCGGCGCAGCTGCGCGACGCGGCCCTTGATGTCGGCGTCGGTGCCGGCGCCGTCGACGATCGTGGTCTCGTCCTTGCTGACCACAACGCGACGGGCACTGCCGAGGAGGTCCAGTCCGGCCTCCTTGAGGCTCAGCCCGACCTCGGAGTTGATGACCGTACCGCCGGTGACGATGGCGAGGTCGTCGAGGAACGCCTTGCGACGGTCACCGAAGAACGGCGCCTTCACCGCGACGGCCTTGATCGTCTTCCGGATGGAGTTGACCACCAGGGTCGAGAGAACCTCGCCCTCGACGTCCTCGGCGATGATGAGAAGCGGCTTGCCGCTCTCGGCAACCTTCTCCAGCAACGGCAGGAAGTCGGGAAGTGAGCTGATCTTCTCGCGGTAGAGCAGTACGAGGGCGTCCTCGTACACGGCTTTCTGCGCGTCGAGATCGGTCACGAAATACGGCGACAGGTAACCCTTGTCGAACTGGACGCCTTCGGTGATCACGAGCTCGGTTGCGAGGCTGGAGGATTCCTCCACCGTCACGACACCGTCCGTGCCCACGCGAGTGAGCGCCTCGCCGACCAGTTCGCCGATCTCTTCGTCACGCGAGGAAACCGTGGCGACCTGGGCGATGGACTTCTTACCCTCGACCGGGGTGGCGGCCGCGAGCAGCGCCTCGACGACCTTCTCGGCGGCGGCGTTGATGCCGACTCCGAGTGCCATCGGGTTGGCGCCTGCCGCAATGTTCTTCAGACCGCCGCGAACGATGGCCTGAGCCAGCACGGTGGCGGTGGTGGTGCCGTCACCCGCGACGTCATTGGTCTTGGTGGCGACGCTCTTGACCAGCTGCGCGCCGAGGTTCTCGAAGGGATCCTCGAGGTCGATCTCCCGCGCGATGCTGACGCCGTCGTTGGTGACGGTGGGGCCGCCGAAGGCCTTCGCCAGTACTACGTGGCGGCCACGCGGACCCAAGGTCACCTTGACCGCGTCGGCCAGCTTGTCGACCCCGCGCTCGAGAGACCGGCGTGCGGTCTCGTTGAACTCAATCTG
The DNA here is from genome assembly GCF_033142305.1 of Rhodococcus sp. IEGM 27. Lineage (NCBI taxonomy): Bacteria > Bacillati > Actinomycetota > Actinomycetes > Mycobacteriales > Nocardiaceae > Rhodococcus > Rhodococcus sp. IEGM 27. The sequence goes on from NZ_JAWLSG010000008.1 coordinate 109,732, forward strand.
CTTGGACATGTGTTCCGTCTTCTCCTGGATTTCAGGGTTCTGCGCGTGAACGCACTCCGCCCCGGGATCCTGTAGGGACTCCGGGGCGGATCACGTATGGCCTTACTTGGAGACGACAGCCAGCACGTCGCGTGCCGACAGGATCAGGTATTCCTGACCGGCGTACTTGATCTCGGTTCCGCCGTACTTGGAGTAGATGACGGTGTCACCCTCCTTGACGTCGACCGGGATGCGGTTGCCCTGCTCGTTGACGCGGCCTTCGCCGACTGCGACGACGGTGCCCTCCTGGGGCTTCTCCTTGGCCGTGTCGGGGATGACCAGGCCGGAGGCAGTCGTCGTCTCAGCCTCGTTGGCCTGGACGAGGATCTTGTCCTCGAGCGGCTTGATGTTGACGCTCGCCACGATGAGCCCTCCACTTTGGGGTATCTGGGTCCGAGGAACATCCTCGGACACCTGTTTGAGTGTTCCGTTTACGGCACTTCACACAGCCCCGTCGTCGCGGGTGCCGGAGCTCGATCGGCGCCACTTGGCACTCTATACGTGAGAGTGCCAACGCTCAAGGAGGAGCCCCCGGCTGATCGCGCTCAGCGGAATCCCACCCTCCGGACGGGTTGTCACCTAAGGTCGTCTGGTGTCTGACATGAACCGGCGTACCTTCCTCACGATTGCCGGACTCGGCGCCATCGGAGCGGTGGGCATCAGCGGACGTCCGTGGGGACTGCAGTACGCAGGCGCCGCCCCCCTTCCCACCTCAGGAGCGGGCACCACACTCGAAGCGACAGCCGTCCCGCTGGGAACGTCCGGATACCGCAAGCTCGGCGCGGGTGCGGGTTGGCCCACGATCGTGCGCACCGAACTCGCCGAGGCCCGGAACGGCCGCGAAGACCGCCGCACCGCGCTCGCGTCGCTGGTGCAGCTCACCGACGTCCACCTCGTCGATGCCCAGTCCCCGGTGCGGTTCGAATACGTCCATCCCTTCACAGGTTCCGCGTTCCGTCCGCAGGAAACCCTCACGGCGCACGGGGTGGTCGCCCTCGTTCACCGCGTCAACGCTCTCGCCGCCGGCCCCCACACCCAGCGGCCGTTCGACGCGGTCGTGAGCACCGGCGACAACACCGACAACAAAGAGTTCGCCGAGTTGAGCTGGTTTCTCACCGCCCTCAACGGTGGCACCATCGTCCCCAACACCGGTGCGCCCGACCGCTACGAGGGCGTGCAGAATTCGGGTGCGGATCTGTACTGGAACCCGGAGTCCCCGATCCAGGACATGTACAAGAAAGCCGGCTTCCCCGAAATCCCCGGCCTGCTCGGAGCCGCGATCGACCCCGTCACCAGCCCCGGACTCCGCACGCCGTGGTACTGCGTCTTCGGGAATCACGAAGACTCCGTCGAAGGCACTGTGCCCAGCGGTATCCCACCGCTCGACGCGATGTACACCGGTTCACTGAAGTTCGAGGTTCCGGGATCGCCCGAGCAGGCGAAGGCGGTCGACATCGCGACGAAGTACGACCCCGGCGCCATCGCCGGCGTCCTCTCCGCCTTCACGACGCCACCGCGGGTGGTCACCCCCGATCCGACGCGAGCCCCGTTCACACCACGCCAGTTCATCGCGGCCCATCTGGATCCGGCCAACACCGGCCCCGGGCCGGTAGGCCACGGGTTCGCTCCCGACGCGGGTGATACGGGAATCGGCTACTACGCCTTCGACATCGCTCCCGGTGTGGTCGGTATCAGCATGGATTCCACCAATCACGCCGGTTTCGTGGACGGCTCATTGGGCGCCGCCCAGTTCCGCTGGATCGAGGACACGTTACTCGCCGGCAGCAGCGTCTACTACGACTCCGCGGGCGCCCTCGTGTCGCAGTCGCGTTCGGACACCTGGTTCGTCCTCTTCAGCCATCACACGAGCACCACCATGGACAACCTCGTCCCGGACCCGGCCAATCCGACCGAACCCCGAATTCCGGCCGCACAATTGGTGAGCCTGCTCCATCGCTTCCCGAACGTGCTCGCCTGGGTCAACGGACACACCCACGAGAACCGGATCACTCCCTGGGCCGGACCCACACCGGAACAGTCGTTCTGGGAGGTCAATACCGCATCGCACATCGACTTTCCGCAGCACGGGCGAATCCTCGAAGTGGTCGACAACGCCGACGGCACAGTGTCGATCCTCACCACCTTGTTCGAAGCCGACAGCCCGTACTCGGTCGACTACACGGACCTGTCCCCGCTCGGACTCGCCTCTCTGTATCGGGAGCTGTCCTTCAACGACATTCACACCGACCCCGTCCGGCTGGGCGCTTCCGTCGACCACAACGTCGAACTGTTGCTGTCGTCGGGTCGTTAGTCACTTCCGTCCACGGGCCCAACCGACGGCTGCCGCCACCACGCGGATGCCGACGCCGATGAGAATCAGGTTCCCGATGATCTGGACACTGACGACAGCGCGGGACGGATCGGTCGTCGCCGTGATGTCCCCGAAGCCCACGGTCGAAAACACCGTCAATGAGAAGTAGAGCGCATCCATCCGGCTGAGCGGTTCGGAAAAGTATGTCGGGTAACTCTGGGACATCAGGCTGTATCCCACGGCGTAGCCGAGCAGATAGACGGGAAGAATCAGTGCCAGCGCCTCGATGGCCTGCAGCGTGGGCACGTCGGACCGCAGAATCTGCCGGATCTGCCACACGGCGACCAGCAGCACGACCAGCAGCCCCCCCACGAGGAGCGTGACCGTGGAGATGCCGTCGACCGAGGTCCACGGGAGCACGAAGTAGCTCACGCCGCAGAGCGCAACCGTCGCGACCGGGCGCACGAGCCCGCGGCGCAGCAGCCGCCGACGATCGCGCGGGTCGAGGTTGCGAAACTCGCTGGCATTTCCCATGAAATTCCTCCGGACAACTGCGCAGGTGGGACCGGATATCGAGCGCCATCCTCGTCTCGTTGGGTCGAAACTCGAGAGCGAAAGCCACCAGATTTCTGTAACGTTCGGGTAACGGTCGCCGATTCATGGGGCAGGGATGCTTCTCATGGAGGGCGTTCCGGGAAAGACAGCAGGGCACGACGCGACAATGTGGGAGGGGGTGTGGAATGAATATGTCCTTGGGCATGTCCACGGGTGCTGCCGGAGTCGGTTCCGCCCTCGTCACCACCGACTCCAACGGTTCGCAGAGCGTCGAGTTCCGATACCTGTCGGCCGACGAGGCTCACACCGACCTCGGTGACCTCGTCCGTTCCTCTATCTCCCTCATGACCACCCAGGTGCCTGCCGACCCCACGACCCCCGACGCATTCGCCGTCACGTACCGCACTCCGGAACAGGCCCATTCGATTCGCAGTGCCGTCAGCAGGCAGCGGCATCGTGTGCACGTCGTGCCGGAAGCCGCTGCCACCCTCACGTACCTACGCCACACCGGTGAAATTGCCCAGCACGCGACGGTCGCCATCGTCGACTTCGGCGAGTCCGGTTTGTCGGTCTCGGTGGTCGATCAGGTCGACGGCACCGTGCTGCACGCCGACCGCACCGCCCAGGTGAGTGGCAGCGTGATCGACGACCTCGTGTTCGAGTACGCCGTCGCCAATCTCGCCACCCCCCACCACCTGCGGCACCTCGATCGCGAACTGCTCTCGGAGCGTTGCCGCGTCGCGAAGGAGCAGCTGTCGACCGACCTGAATGCCACGGTCGACGTCGAGTTCCGGGGCATGGCGCCGATCCGGATCAGTCGCAGCGCCTTCGAAGACTTCGCGGCACCGGTGATTCGGGTCGCTGTCGAGTTCGTCCGATCCACCGTTGCGGACTCACCACGCGCACCGGAGGCCATCGCGCTGGTCGGGGGCGGAGCGAACATTCCCGCGTTGCGGGCAGCTGTACGCAGGGCCTTCACTGCCCGTGTCGTCGCCGTCCCCGAACCGGAAACCGCCACCGCCAAAGGCGCAGCACTCCTTGCCGTATCCAATGCGATCGAGCTGTACCCGCCCACGGAGTCGACGCGGCCGAGTTCGACGGCCAAGGTGTCCGGCGCACTCGTCGGCGCGTTGGTGGTGGGCGGACTGGTACTGGGATACGGGGTACGTGAACTCGCGCCGGCACCCGACCCCAATGTCGCGCCCGCCGGGAGCGACACCTTCCACACGTCGCAGCAGCACGCGCCCGGTACGGACACACCGGCTGCTACGCGAATTCCGTCGTACGATCCCACACCGACGTCGGACTTCACCCCGGAGCAGGGTGTGCCGACTACGTCGTCGTCTCAGGGGTGGGATCGAAGCTCTGTCCGGATGCCCGACTCCACGACGAGCACAACGCCTCCCACCACGACACCACCGGCGCCGACCACCACTCCCGCGCCGACGCCCCGGCCTCCGACCGATCCCACTCAACCGGATTGGCCGCACATAGAATGGCCGGCTATTCCTCCCCTGTGGCCGCAGGTTCCCGGGGAGTCGACCCCGGATCAACCGAGCCCTGTCGCACCCTTGCCTGGAGAGAGCGCACCGCCCGCTGAGCGTGCGCCACTGCCACCGCCGCCGGAAGGCGCGCCCGCGCCGCTGCCGCCTATCGGTGACGCCGAAGAGGGAATCGCGGTGGTTCCGGCGCCGATGCCCGTGGCGCCGACTCCCGCCTTCGCACCCCCGAGTGTCTTCCCGTTCAGGTGAATACTTGACTGGTCGCCACCGAGAGGCCAGGATCGCTCGCCACGGTGAGCAATGACGGCGCTGCACCCCCCGCGACGATGTGTGCTCCCAGCGAAGCGATCATGACCCCGTTGTCGGTGCACAACCGCGGTTTCGGCACGCGCAGCGTGAGACCGGCTTCGGCGCACCGTTCCTCGGCGAGCGAGCGGATGCGTGAGTTCGCGGTGGCACCGCCGCCGAGTACCAGCGTGTCCACGCCCGTGTCGCGGGCGGCGCGTACCGCCTTCATCGTAAGGACGTCGGCTACGGCTTCCTGGAAGCTGGCGGCGATGTCGGGGATCGAATAGGCCTCGCCGGCACGCTCCTTGGCTTCGACGTACCGCGCAACCGCGGTTTTCAAGCCGGAGAAGGAAAAGTCGTGCCGCGCGTCCCTCGGCCCGGTCATCCCGCGGGGGAAGGGAATCGCGTCCCGATCGCCTTCTCGAGCTGCGGCGTCCAGTGCGGGGCCGCCGGGAAATCCGAGTCCGAGGAGGCGGGCCACCTTGTCGAACGCCTCTCCCGCCGCGTCGTCCACGGTCGTGCCGAGCTCGGTGATCGGCTTCGCGAGATCCTCGACATGCAGGAGGTGAGTGTGTCCGCCCGACACCAGCAACGCGACGCACGACGGCATCGGTCCGTGTTCCAGGGTATCCACCGCAACATGGCCACCGAGGTGGTTCACCGCGTAGAACGGAATGTCCCAGGCGGCCGCGTACGCTTTCGCGGCGGCGACACCGACCAGCAGCGCCCCGGCGAGTCCTGGACCGATGGTGACGGCGAGTGCGTCCGGCTTGCTGATGTCCGCTGCGGCGAGCGCACGCCGCATCGTCGGGACGATAGCTTCCAGATGCGCGCGGGACGCGACTTCGGGCACCACCCCGCCGTAGCGGGCGTGCTGATCGACGCTCGAGGCCACCTCGTCGGCGAGGAGCTCGCACGTACCTTCACCGTTCCACCGGACGATACCGACTCCGGTTTCGTCACACGAACTTTCGATACCCATGACGATCATTGCACCGGCTCCTCACCCGCTCCGGCGCGACGCATGGTGTACGCGTCCGCGCCGCTCGGTTGGTAGTACTGCTTTCGGGTTCCCACGATGTCGAATCCTTCACGTCGATACAGTGCGATCGCCGCGTCGTTGTCGGTCCGCACTTCTAGAAAAACCGGTCCGCCCCGCGCATCGGCCAGTCGGAGAAGTTCGGCCAGAAGCGCTCCGCCGATCCCCCGGCGCATGTACTGCGGGTCGGTCCCGATCGTGTGCACCTCCGCTTCGGGATGTGAAGGATTGCCCAGCAGGGCCAGTCCGGCATATCCCACCACCCGGCCGGTGTCGGTGCGCGCCACCACGTACCGCACGTGCGGCGCAGCCAGCTCGGCACGGAAAGCAGCTGCGCTCCAAGGTCCGTCGCCCGCAAACAGCAGGCGCTCGAGCTCGGCGCACCGCTCGGCATCCGCGGCGACCATGGGTTCGATGGAGAACGTCACTTCGGGCGATCCGCCAATTCGACCGCATCCGGTCGTCGCAGATAGAGCGGAACGAGCGGCTCCGGCACGTCCCCACCGGCCAGCACCGACGCAGCAGCCTCGACCAGTCCTGCGGGCGAGGGTGTTTCGACGGGTTCGACCGGGAGATCGAAGAAGTCGACGTGCGACGGCGACCCCGCCACCGCCTCCGACGGCATCGGCTCGAGCTCGCGGGGCTTGATCACGCCGGGCCCTTCCACCCGCCGGCCCGCCGAGTAGCGGGCCCAGTAGACTTCACGGCGGCGCGCATCGGTGACGACGAGGAGGTTCCGCTCGTCGTGCACCTGCGCGGCGATCGCGTCGAGGCTGCAGACTCCGTACACCGGTGTGCCCAGGGCATCACCGAAAGCCGCTGCGGTAGCCATTCCGACCCGGAGGCCGGTGAACGGTCCCGGGCCTACCCCGACGACGATCGCGTCGAGATCAGCCGGCCTGTGACCCGACTCGGTAATGCACTCGAGGATGTGCGGCGTGAGGACCTCGGCGTGGGCGCGCGGGTTGACCGTCACGCGCACCGCGAGCGTGTCCACCGCGTCAGTGGGCGCGGATCCTGCCGAGAACCGGACGACTCCGGCGGTCACGGCGGGTGTGGACGTATCGATGGCGAGAACAAGCACGGTATCTGAGGGTACTCGCACGTCAGCACGGCTCCCGCCCCCCGGACCCGTCAGGAAATCCACTCCCACTCGGCGGTGCGCACATCCGACTCGGGCTCGCGGCTCAAGCGCACCCGGAGATGCCGGTCGGCCAACTGCTCGACGATGCCCTCACCCCACTCGACCACGACCACCGCTTCGGCCAGGTCGGTGTCGAGGTCGAGGGCGTCGAGTTCGTCAAAGGCGTGCGGACCGCTGCCTCCCAGACGGTAGGCATCCACGTGCACCATGCCCACCGGAGTCCCGCCGCCGGGACGCACCCCCGGACGATGCTCCCGGGCGATGACGAATGTGGGCGAAGTCACTCTCCCCTGCACACCGAGACCGGCGGCAATCCCCTTCGTGAGTGCGGTCTTTCCCGCACCGAGAGGTCCGTCGAGGATGATCAAATCCCCGGGTGCCAATCCCCGGGCGAGATCACGCCCGAATCTTTCGGTGTCGGCGGCTGTCGGCAACACCACGGTCCCGCTCACCGCCAGCACTCTATTTTCGGCCGACACGATAACTACCGCCCACCGACATAGGTCCGCACGGTACGCCCACGCACTCCGGTCACCACCTCGTAATGGATGGTATCGAGCTTGTCCGCCCACTCCTGGGCGTGTGGTTCACCGTGATCGCCGTTGCCGAAGAAGACAGCGGTGTCGCCCTCGCGGACGCCGCCGCCGTCCGGTCCGAGATCCACGACGACCTGGTCCATGCACACCCGTCCGATGCCCGGCCGACGCTCCGAACCGAGCAGGACTTCGAATCGTCCGCTGAGCGAACGGGGAAGCCCATCGGCGTACCCGAACGGCAACAGCGCCACCACTGTGTTCCGCGGCGCTATCCACTGATGGCCGTAGGACACGCCCTCACCTGCAGCCACCTTTTTCACCAGCGCGACACGCGAACGCAGAGTCATCGCAGGACGCAGCCCGAATTCGCCGAGTTCGGGGGCTGGCGACAATCCGTAGATCGCAATGCCGGGGCGCACCATGTCGAAACGAAGATCCGGGCGCGTGAGAGTGGCCGCGGAGTTGGACAGGTGCACCACCTCGGGAACCAGGCCGTGGCGTTTGGCGTCGGCCACCGCGCTCGACAGCCGGTGACACTGGGCGTCGATCACCGCATGATGCGGCTCGTCGGCGTGAGCGAGATGCGAGAAGATGCCTCGGAGCCGTACCGCACCCTCGGCCTGTGCACGCGCCAAGTCGATGAGAACCTGCGCCAACTCGTCGGGCGCGACGCCATTGCGGTTCAATCCGGTGTCGACCTTGATCGTCACGGTCGCCGGGGTGCCTACCTCCCGTGCCGCAGCCACGACGGAGGCGAGGTGCCGCGGTGACGACACCCCGAGCTCGACGTCCGCTCGAATAGCGGGGGCGAAGTCCGCGTCGACGGTGTGCAGCCAGGCGAGGATCGGTGCGCCGATACCTGCCCGGCGCAACGTGAGGGCCTCCGAGACCGTTGTCACGCCGAGTTCCGCCGCACCGGCCGCGAGCGCCGCGCGCGCCACGGGGACGGCGCCGTGGTTGTAACCATCCGCTTTGACAACGGCCATCACTGCCGCGTCGCCGGCTTTCTCGCGCAAAATTCCGACGTTGTGCGCAATAGCGTCCAGATCGACCACTGCTTCGGCCTGCGGGGCCGGCGTCGCGTGGGCGGAATCGGCGGGCTCGACCCGGCCGTGTTCGTCCGACGGTACTGCTTCGGCAAGCGTCATGCCTCCGATCCTGCCATTCACCGATGGATCGCCGTTTCCTCGGGTGACACACCTGCACGGAGAACTCTGATCGACTCCCTCAGATGAGCGAGCAGATTTCCTGCGGAGATCGGTGCCGTCCCGCGTCCCGCTGCGAGATCTCCCCGGCCACCGCGAGCCGCCACGTTCGCCGCGAGCGAGTGCGCGCGCGCCCCCATCGCAGCCGCCCGGTCCGGGACTGTCCCCGCGGCCAGCAAGGCACCCACAATGCCCGCCAGAACGTCCCCGGCACCCGCCGTGGCCGACCAGGAACCGCCCGCCTCGTTGACGAATACCTGCCCACCCGGCGCCGCGATCACCGTGGCGCGGCCCTTGAGGAGGATGTACGTCCCCCACTCCGCCGCCAGCGACCGGGCGGCCGCGACTCTGTCCGATCCGGGATCACTTCCGGTGATGCGTGTGAACTCACCTGCATGCGGGGTAAGGAGGGTGGGCGCCGACCGGGAGCGCACCAGACCGGGGTCCTCGGCCAGCAGGGTGAGACCGTCCGCATCAACGAGGACGGGAACGTCGGTGTCCAGCACGGTCCGCAGGGTGCGACGTGCCGCATCGTCGGTGCCCATACCGGGACCCACCACCCACGCCTGGACCCGTCCCGCTTTCGCGACGTCCGTCGTCGCGATCACCTCCGGCCAGTGAGCCAGCACCTCCGACGCGCCCGGACCTGCGTAGCGGACCAAGCCGGACGTGGCCGAGACGGCGGCCCCGGTGCACAACACTCCCGCGCCCGGATACTGCCCACTCCCGGCGACCACGCCCACGACGCCCTGCGAATACTTGTCGTCGTGCGGACCGGGCACCGGCCAGGCCCCTCCCACTTCGGTCGCATCGAGCGACGTGATCCCGGCATCACCGAGCGTCAACCCGATGGGTATCAACTCGACGCGCCCGCACTGTGCTGCAGCCAGGACATGTACCGGTTTCAGCGCACCGAACGCCACGGTGACCGCCGCCCGTACCGCGGGCCCCTCGACGGCACCCGTCACCGGGTCCACCCCGCTGGGCAGGTCCGCAGCAATGATCGGCGCCTCCATGGACGCGACCAGAGTCGCCGCGTCAGGGCGCAGGGCTCCCCTCCCGGATATCCCGACGATCCCGTCGATCACCAGGTCGGGCGTGCCGACATCTTCGATCGCGCGGGCTGTTCGTCCGCCTGCTCGCCGGAAGGCCGCCAGACCGCCCCGATGCGCCTTCTCGGGTTTCAGCAGCACGGCGGTGACCGCGACTCCGCGCTTGCGCAAGAAGGTGCCGGCCCAGAGCGCGTCGCCTCCGTTGTCCCCGGAACCGACCAGCAGCAGCACGGCCCGCCCGGCGACTCCCCCGGTCCGCGCGCGCAACTCCGCCACCACCACGCCCGCGAGTCCGTGCGCTGCGCGTCGCATCAGAGCGCCGTCGGGAAGGGATGTCAGCAGCGGCGCCTCGGCCGCTCGGATCTCGTCAGGGGTGTAGTAGCCCCGCATGGGCACTCCTCGTCCGGAACGGTCGGTACCGAGGCAAGACTACGCTCGACGGCATGCGTGAACGTGCAAGGTCCCGGATCGTCGGAGTCGCTCTGGCCGCAAGCATTTCGGCCGCGAGTGCGATCGCCGGCTGCAGTTCGGAATCCGCCGGGGTGAACGAGCAGCCCAGCGGTCCGGTCGTCGAGGTCGCCGGCATGGCCTTTTCGCCCGCCCGGCTCACGGTCCGGGTAGGTGAGACTGTCACCTGGAAATTCGACGATCGCGGCGTCACCCACGACGTGGCGGGCGTCGGTGAGGCGAAGGGCGTACTGCGCAGTCCCCTGATGCAGACGGGCAGCTTCACCTACAACTTCACCGAGCCCGGAACCTACGAGTACACCTGTTCCCTGCACCCCGACATGCGCGGCACCATCGTCGTCACCTGAGCGGAGCCGTTATTCGACCGTGACGGACTTCGCGAGGTTTCGGGGCTTGTCCACGTCGTACCCGCGCGTCTGCGCGACCTCGGCGGCGAAGACCTGCAACGGCACGGTCGACAGCAACGGCTGCAGCAACGTCGGCGCCGCCGGAATCTCGATCAGGTGGTCGGCGAACGGCCGCACGGCCTCGTCGCCTTCCTCCGCGATCACGACGGTCCGTGCACCGCGAGCCTGAATCTCCCGGATGTTGCTCAGCAGCTTCGAGTGCAGCACCGCGCGACCCTTGGGAGAGGGCATCACGACGATGACCGGCAACCCGTCCTCGATCAACGCGATCGGGCCGTGCTTGAGTTCACCGGCGGCGAAGCCCTCGGCGTGCATGTACGCCAGTTCCTTGAGCTTCAGCGCGCCCTCGAGCGCCACCGGGTAACCCACGTGCCGGCCGAGGAACAGCACCGTCGGCGACGACGCCAGTTCCCGAGCCAACGCCCGGACCGGACCCACCGTCCCGAGGACCCGACTCACCAGCTCCGGCATCGCCTCGAGATCGGCGTATTCGCGCGCCACCTCGTCCGGGTACTTGGTGCCGCGAGCCTGGGCCAGCGCCAAACCGACGAGGTAGTTCGCGGTGACCTGCGCAAGGAACGCCTTGGTCGACGCCACGCCGATCTCCGGACCGGCACGGGTGTAGAGAACGGCGTCGGCTTCGCGGGGAATCTGGGCACCGTTGGTGTTGCAGACCGCGAGGACGCGCGCCTTCTGGTCTTTGGCGTGCCGCACCGCCTCGAGGGTGTCGGCAGTCTCACCGGACTGGGAGATCGCCACCACGAGCGTCGAGCGGTCGAGGACGGGGTCGCGGTAACGGAACTCGCTGGCCAGCTCCACCTCGACAGGCAGCCGGGTCCAGTGCTCGATTGCGTACTTGGCGAGCAATCCGGAGTGGTACGCGCTGCCGCACGCGACGACGAAAACCTTGTCGACGTCGCGCAGCTCCTGGTCCGACAACCGCTGTTCGTCGAGGACGATCTTGCCGTCCGCAAAGTGCCCGAGGAGAGTGTCGGCGACGGCAGCCGGCTGCTCTTCGATCTCCTTGAGCATGAAGTAGTCGTGGCCACCCTTTTCGGCAGCAGCGAGATCCCAGTCGATGCGGAACGGTCGACCCACAGCGACCGTTCCGTCGAAGTTGAGGATCGAGTAGCCGTCCGCGGTAATGGTCACCACCTGGTCCTGGCCCAGCTCGACCGCATCCCGGGTGTGCTCGATGAATGCCGCGACGTCGGAGCCGAGGAAGGTCTCGCCCTCGCCGACACCGATGACGAGCGGAGTCGAACGACGCGCGGCCACGATGGTGTCGGGATGGTCGGAGTGAGTGAAGACGAGGGTGAATGCTCCCTCGAGGCGGCGGAGCACACTCAGGGCGCTCTCCACGAAGTCCCCGGCGGTCTCACCGGACGCATAAGCCCGCGACACCAGGTGCACCGCGACCTCGGTGTCGGTGTCGCTGGAGAGGTCGACGCCCGCCTGCTCGAGTTCGGCGCGCAAGGGCGCGAAGTTTTCGATGATGCCGTTGTGTACGACGGCGACGGTTCCGGTCGCGTCCCGGTGCGGGTGGGCGTTCCGGTCAGTCGGGCGACCGTGCGTGGCCCAACGGGTGTGCCCGATCCCCGTGTGTCCGGCGAACTTCTCGGCACCCACCTCGTCGAGTTCGGCCTCCAGGTTCGACAGGCGACCGGCCTTTCGCTCGACGGCCATACCGCCCTTCCCGTCGAGCACGGCGATCCCTGCAGAGTCGTATCCGCGGTATTCCATCCGCCGCAAAGCCTCCACCACAACAGACAGAGCCTGCCGGTGGCCGACGTATCCCACGATTCCGCACATGGTTCATCAGGGTACTTGGAGCGGACGGTGCGGCGAAGTCGGACACCAACGCGACGCCGGGAGCGGGGACTCCGTCCCTGTGTGGTCCGCGCGGGGACTTCGTCCCTGTGTAGTCGGCGCGGGGACTCCGTCCCTGGGGAGGTGATCGGATAACGTTCTCTCCGTGGCGCCGAAACTGAAGAACCTGGCCCGGGAACTGTCGAAGCGGGGACCGCACCGCGTGCTGCGGGGAGACCTCGCGCTGGCTGGACAGCCGGGAGTCGTCTATACACCCGAGTCCGGCTTCAACTTGCCTGCGGTGGCGTTCGCGCACGGGTGGATGACCGGAGCTGACCACTACCGGAACACGCTGGAGCACCTTGCGTCCTGGGGCATTGTCGTCGCGGCGCCCAACAGTGAGCGGGGCCCGGTGCCTTCACACCTGGGCCTCGCGACCGACCTGCGGGCCACTCTCGACATCTGTGTCGGTGTCCGGCTGGGACCCGGCCAGATCAGTGTTCAGCCGGATCGAGTGGCCTTTGCCGGCCACGGTATGGGTGCGGGCGCGGCGGTGCTCGCCGCCGCACAGCGTGACGTGACCGCGGTGGCCGCATTGTTCCCGGCGCCGACTGCCCCGAAGGCGGAGAAGTATGCGCCCAAGATCACAGTTCCGGGGCTGATCGTGGCGGGCGCGGATATCGACACCATGAACAGCAACGCCAAGGCCCTCGCCGAGGCGTGGGGCGGCGATTCCGTACTGCGAGCCGTGGACGGCGCAACCGATTCGGGGTTGACCGAGGGGCGTCGACTTCTCGGCGCACTCGGCATCGGTGGATCCGAGCGCAAGACGCAGCAGGTGACACGGGCGTTGCTGACCGGGTTCCTGCTCTACGAACTGACGAATGACAAGAAATACGCGGCCTTCGCGGACGCCGAGGCGCACATCCCCCGCACCACGGTCGTCGATCCGCAGGAGATCAATACGGACGCCGGCTTCCAGGGACTGATTCCCCACATCTGAGCGTTCTACGACGGCTCCGGCTGTTCCGGCGTTACTCGACGAGCCAGCTCCGTGGACGATAGAACTCGTCGTCGTCCTCGGCTGCGCTGCGACCGGGTGCGACCGCGTCCGCCGCCGTGCTCGTGTGTGCGGGGTGCCCCGCAAGCTGCCGTCGTCGCGTGGCTTCTGCCTCGTCTCGCACCCGCTGCTCCTCCAGTCGTCGTCGAAACAGCGAGAGTTCCGCCCTCATCTGCGCACGTCGAGCGCGCAACTGTGCGGCCCGCTCGCTCACAGCGGTCCGGCCTCGGCGAGTTCTGCGCCGCTGTCGAGCGCAGCCGACGGTCCGCTGGCAAGCTCTGGTGCAGGTGCAGGTGCAGGTGCAGGTGCAGGCTCAGGGACTGTGAGCGTTTCCGGAAGCGGCTCGTTCTGCATGGTCACGGGCTGCGGACCAGGTGCGGTGGTGGGCTCCGGTGGCGCCTGCTCGGCCTCGTGATGTTCAGGTTGGCTGACGTCGGGAGCGGCGGGCGGTCTGGCGTCGACAGCGCCGGTCTGCGGCACGTCAGTGTCGGACGCGGGCTCGGGCGCAGCTGCCGCCTGGTGCAGCGGGTCCTCCCCCAGACGGGTTTCTGCGAAAATCTGAGGCAGGCCGTTCGGACCGATCTCCACACCGAAGCGCGACGTGGCGCCTTGGCCGTCGATGATGTCGAGGTGAACTCCGGCACCGTCTTCGTCGACGACCAGAGTCCATGACTTGCCGTCGAGCTTCAGCTCGAGGCTCTTGTCGGGAGTGGTAGGCAACGCTTGTCCGCCCTCGCCGTCGACACCCGGATCGCGCTCGTCCTCGAGGTCGGGCTCCTCCTCCGCCCCCACATCCCCGTCATCGTCCCGTCGGGTGAGAGCCGACACCGCGTCCTCTATCAGTGGACGGATGAGGGACCCCAGGTCGCCGAGTCCACCGGCCAACCCCTGTACCGCCCCGGGGAGGTCACCGAATCCGGTCATACCCCCGATGCCGGGAACACCGGCAAGACCCGGCACACCGGCCAGACCTGGCACACCGCCGAGACTCGGCAGTACGGGAGGAGAGGCCGCGGGCAAGGACGTCGCGGGTTCGGTGTGTACATCCCGCGTTCCCACTCCTACGTCCCGAACTCCTAGGTCCCGGCCTCCGTTATCGGAACCGATCGGCGCCGTCATCGGTGCCAGGTGGGCGGTGTCACTCGGAGTCGTTCCCGTCGGCGAACTCCATCCCGCCGGTTGCCCAGCGAATCCCCGAGGCGCGGTGACAGTGGGTGCACCGGCAGGAGTTGTCGGCGCAGCGTCGACGGGAGTTCTCGGGGCGTCGAGAGGAGGCGGAGCGGGAGAGTGCCCCGGAGCGGTGCGATCCACGGAGCGAATATCGCTGTCCGACTGCAACATTCCGGCTTCGGCGATCACCGCCGCATACGACGCTTCCACAGTGTCTGCGCAGGCCTCGCACGCGGCCGCGAATTCGCGCTGTTTCTCTTCGTAGACGGGCCGGAAGTGCGCGTCGAGCCACGCGCGGGCGATACCTGCCGCTCGCTTCACGACGTCGTCTCGGTCGAGCCACCGCAGAGCGCCGCCTCCCCCGTCCTTGTACAAGCCGTTGATGTGCCGGTAGTCGTCGTCGGCAAGTTCGGGGAACCAGTACGACGCGTCTTCCATGCAATCCTTGGCGACGGAGTTGTCTCCATCCCGGCCGTGCACGGCGATGTCGGCCAGCACTGCGATTTGGGCTGCGCTGTATCCCGCGACAGTGGACTGGTGCAGCGACACCACCCTGTACGCCTTGTCCGTCACTGCGGCGCTGAGGGTGAGGTTCGCTTCGAACAGCACGTCGACCAGTCCGCGTAACCGGTCGACATCGGCCACTGCCCGGGCATTCCGGCGGCCCGAGGCATCGATCGCGGCGGCGGCTGCATCCCCACTCCACGCGGCGCTGACCGCTGCAACACACGCCTCGTGCTCCTCGAGTTCCCTGCGCGCAGAGTCGAGGGTGTGCTGCAGCGTGTCGATGTCCCGGCTCAGCACATGAAGGTTCATGCCCCGCTCGGCGTCGAACCGGGCGTAGTACTCGGTGATCGCGCGACCGTCGTACTGCAGCTGGTGCGCGGCAGGAAGGAACATCTCGAAGAACTCGAGCCCCCGTGCTCCGAGGTCCAGCATGTCGCCTGGGACATTGAGCGAATCAGGTCGCAGACAATCCTCCAAGTGGCGGCGGTCGGCGGCAGCAGATCGGGCATCGCTCCCATCCGCGAGGAGTGCGATGTAACGCTCGTCGGCGGACGGCGTGCGTTCGCGTCTGTCGATGCCGTACGCGTCGAAGTAGGGCTGCCACAACGCCACATCCTCTTCGCGAGACGAGGCCCAGGCCTGAAGGAGCTGCTCCTTGTAGTCACGGCTCAGCGTCGGATCGTCCATCAACGAAGCCGCATCCGTCGTCACGGAAGCACCCGGTCGAGGCCGTCGGCAAAGGCACCTTCCGTGCCTGCATAACGCGTGGCGCCGGCTCGGAAGTTGTGACCGACGGCCTCCGTGTCGGTTGCCCACTCGTCGAGTGCCACGGACACGACTGCGAGCGCGTTCCGTAGCTCGTCGCCGAGTGCACAGTAGTCGCGTCCGGCCTGCACACCGCCGAACTCCAGCCGGCCGGCGTCGATTGCCTGCTGCCTCAGCACCTGCGCTGAGCGCACCATCCGCGCGCCAACGCTCGCCACCGCCCTGACGTCGACCTCGAGTCCATCGCTCATGCCCCCACCCTCTCTTCACGACCTACTGCTTTAGACGCGCCGGCGCGCCGATCGGTTCCCCACACCGACCGATACGCTGCGCCACTCAGACCGAGGCGACCGTACCTGCCAGCTTGTCGGCGAGGCGTTGAGCCAAGTCGAGGTCCGCTGCCTCCACCATCACGCGCACGAGCTGTTCGGTTCCGGAAGGTCGCAGCAGAACACGACCCTGATCACCCAGCGTCCGCTCCGCCGCCGCCACGGCATCCAGAACGACGGGGGATGCGGCCACGGCACGCTTGTCGGCGACTCGCACATTGACCAGCACCTGGGGAAGGGTCGTCATCGCCGATGCCAGTTCCGCGATCGGCCGCCCCGTCTGTGCCATTCGGCCCATCAATCGCAGGCCGGTCAGAATCCCGTCACCGGTGGTACCGAACGCGGGCAACACGACATGCCCCGACTGCTCACCGCCGAGAGTGAAACCGCCCGCCCGAAGTCCTTCGAGCACGTAGCGGTCACCGACTGCGGTGGTGATCAGCGAAATACCCGCCTCGCGCATTGCGATGTGTAACCCCAGATTGCTCATCACAGTCGCGACCAGCGTGTTGTCGACCAACTCGCCGGTGTCGCGCATGCCGAGGGCCAGGACGGTCATGATGGCGTCACCGTCCACCAGGGAGCCACCGGCGTCGACCGCAAGGCAGCGGTCCGCGTCCCCGTCGTGCGCGAGGCCGAGGTCTGCGCCATGCTCCACCACGGCCTTCTGCAGGCTCTCGAGGTGCGTGGAGCCGCAGTTGTCGTTGATGTTGAGCCCATCCGGCTGGGCGTTGATCGCGATGACGTTCGCGCCGGCGGCGCGGTAGGCGGTCGGCGCCACAGCCGAGGCGGCGCCGTGCGCGCAGTCGACCACGACGGTGAGGCCGTCGAGGCGGTAAGACAGGGCCGTGGCCAGGTGTTGCAGATACCGATCGGCGGCGTCCGACACCACTCGCACGCGCCCGATGCCGGCTCCGGTGGGCGCTCGCTTGGTCGTCGTGCCGACGGCGACCGATTCGATACGGTCCTCGACCTCGTCGTCGAGCTTGTGCCCACCCGCGGCGAAGATCTTGATTCCGTTGTCGGGCATAGGGTTGTGCGAGGCGGAGATCATCACACCGAGTGCAGCGTCGAGCTCTGCCGTGAGGTACGCCACCGCAGGAGTGGGGAGAACGCCGACGTTCAAGACGTCGACACCCGCCGACGTCAAACCGGCGACAACGGCTGCTTCGAGCATCTCGCCGCTGGCCCGCGGGTCACGGCCGACCACAGCGGTGGCACGCCCCGAATCCGCTGATGCCAGCACCGTGGCAGCGGCAGATGCGATCTGCAACGCCAATTCGGCGGTCAGCTCCGTATTCGCCAGCCCGCGAACCCCATCCGTCCCGAACAACCGCCCCATAGACCAGACCCCTCGTACCTCGGAAACCACTACATCTCGGATAAAGCGCGAGAGCAGGCGTCCGGTAACGATGGACGCCTGCTCTCGGGAAGAACAGGTGCCGAAGCCGTCCCCGGAGGGCGGCTTCGGCGACACATCAGCGCTTGGAGTACTGAGATGCCTTACGGGCCTTCTTCAGGCCGTACTTCTTGCGCTCGACGGCGCGGGCGTCACGGGTGAGGAAGCCGGCACTCTTGAGCGCCGGACGGTCCTCGGGGGTGACCTCGATGAGCGCGCGGGCAATGGCGAGACGCAGTGCGCCGGCCTGTCCGGACGGTCCGCCACCGTGGAGCAGGGCGACGATGTCGAACGACTCGGCACGCTCGACCGTGACGAGCGGAGCCTTGATCAGCTGCTGGTGCACCTTGTTCGGGAAGTAATCCTCGATGGTGCGGCCGTTGAGCTTGAACTGGCCGGAGCCCGGGGTCAGACGGACGCGGACAACCGCTTCCTTACGACGACCGACGGTCTGGATGGGCCGATCGATCACGATCGGGGCCTGCGGAGCAGCAGCGGCCTCGATGTCCTCGGCAACCTCGGGCTCCTCGACGGACACGTACTCGTCCGCCGCGACCTCGACAGCCTCGGTGATCTCTTCGGGATTGGACACGTTCTGCTCCTCCGGCGCCGTCACTGGGCCACCTGCTTGATCTCGAATGGCACCGGCTGCTGCGCGGCGTGGGGGTGGTTGGGGCCCGCGTAGACCTTCAGCTTGCTGCTGATGGCGCGACCCAACTTGTTCTTGGGGAGCATGCCGACGATGGCCTTCTCCACGAGGCGGTCGGGGTTCTTGTCGAGAACCTCGCCGACGGAGCGGGACTTGAGACCACCGGGATGTCCGGAGTGGTGGTAGAGGAACTTGCCGTCACGCTTGTTGCCGCTGATGGCAACCTTCTCGGCGTTGATGATGACGACGAAGTCGCCGCCGTCAACGTGCGGTGCAAAGGTGGGCTTGTGCTTGCCGCGCAGCAAGTTGGCTGCTTGGACGGCAAGGCGGCCGAGCACCACGTCAGTGGCGTCGATGACGTGCCACGTGCGGGTCACATCTCCGGCCTTCGGGGTGTACGTAGACACAGAACTTCCTCGTCTTGTTCAATCCGCTGCTGGCCATTGCGTATCGTCGAGCGATTCCCGGCGGCCAGTTGAGACCCGAGAACCGCCAGCCACTGTGACATGAAGACACAGCGACGCACGGCACGCCAACGGAGAACGATACCGGTCGCGGCGCCTCCGGGTCAAAATTCACTCGGCGAGCGCATCAGCAAGCTGTTCGACCGCCCAGGTCAGCTCGTCACGTTCGACCACCAGCGGCGGGGCGATACGAATCGTCCCCTCGTGCGCGTCTTTCGCGAGCACACGGCGCGCGAGAAGGCGTTCACACACTTCCCTCGCGGAAGGCATCCCCTCAGCCAGTTGCACACCGGCCCACAGCCCACGCCCCCGTACTTCTGCAACATGGCGGCCAGGCAGCTCGCGCAGCATGCCGTGCAGGTAGGCACCCAACCGGCGGCTGCGCTCCTGATATTCGCCGGTTTCGAGCAGCGCCACCACGGCACTGCCCACAGCGCACGCGAGGGGGTTGCCACCGAAAGTGCTTCCGTGTTGCCCGGGCCCGATCACGCGCATCACCGGCCAATCGGCGACGACCGCCGAGACGGGGACGAGGCCACCGCCCAGCGCCTTGCCGAGAACGTAGATGTCGGGTGTCACATTCTCGTGATCACAGGCAAAGGTCTCCCCCGTCCGGCCGAGTCCGCTCTGGATCTCGTCCGCGATCATGAGGACGCCGCGACGCGTGCACACCTCGCGCACCGCCGCAAGGTAGCCCGCCGGGGGCACGAGGACGCCTGCCTCCCCCTGGATCGGTTCGAGCAGCACCGCTACGGTGTCGTCGGTTATCGCCGACTCGAACGCGTCGACGTTCCCGTATTCGACGGAGACGAAACCTGCGGGATACGGCCCGAACCCGGTGTACGCGTCCGGGTCGGAGGAGAATCCCACGATCGAAATTGTGCGGCCGTGAAAGTTGCCGGAGCAGGTGACCACCTCGGCTCGCCCCGGCGGCACCCCCTTCACGTCGTACCCCCACTTGCGGACAAGCTTGAGCGCCGTCTCGACCGCCTCTGCGCCGGTATTCATCGGCAGCACGGTTTCTTTGCGACACAATCGGCTCAGGTCTTCGCAGTACTGCGCGAAACGGTCGTGCTGGAACGCACGACTGGTCAAGGTGAGTCGGCCCAGTTGTTCGCGAGCGACGCGCACGAGAGCAGGATGTGCGTGGCCGAAGTTGAGGGCCGAGTACCCCGCGAGGACATCGAGATAGTCGACGCCGTCGACGTCCTTGACCCAGCAACCTGCGCCCGACTCGATCACGACGGGCAAGGGTGAGTAATTGTGCGCGCTGTGGTCCTCCGCCCGGTCCAGCTGCTCACGCGTGGCGCCGGATACCGACACGACACTGTCCGACATTGGTCCTCACCCCTCAGCTTCCCATCTCGCAGAACTGGCGATACCCGCGCAGTTCCATTGTGCTGCATTTGATTCCGCCGCCAGATTTCAGAAATTCCGAATAGTCCACCGGTACCGGGTCGTAGCCGCGGTCCACCAGCTGATCCGACAGCCGCGTCGCCTGCGCGGGCAACACGACATGAAGTCCGTCGCTCACCAGGTTGAGGCCGAGCCACTGCGTATCACTCTCCTCGGCGATCACCGCGTCCGGAAACATCCGGCGCAACAGGAGGAGGCTCTCCGGAGAGAAGGCGGCGGGAAGGTAGGCGATTGTCGCATTGTCGAGTACTCCGAGGGCGGTGTTGAGGTGGTAATAGCGCGAATCCACCAGAGTCAGCGGAACTACAGGACGCCCGAGATGCGCGGCAGCCTCCGCATGGGATCGAGGGTCGGACCGGAAGCCGGTACCCCCGAGAATCACGTCACCGACCACGAGGAAATCGCCCTCGCCCTCGTTCACGAAACGCGGCAATCTAGGTTTGAGCAGTCCGTTCTCGCGGAACCATCGAAGAACGTGGCCCGCTTCCGCTCGCCTCTGAGCACATCGGTAGCGGGCGCCGAGAGCGACACCGTCGACCACCACGCCACTGTCGGTGACGAACACCATGTCCGGGAGCCCCTCGACGGCATCGATGACCACGACCTCGTGACCCAGCGCTCGATACGTGTCCACCAGGGTGTGCCACTGCGCGAGCGCCCGGGGCCGATCGACCTGCTCGCCCGGACTCATCCAGTCGTTGATCGCGTAGACGACATCGAAGTAGGTGGGCGGACACATCAGGTAGGTGCGGGGGTAATCGCGCCGGTCGGCACTCGCCACAGGCCCGGTCGCGTCCCGCACCGCGCTTCCCGGGCCGCTATCCACAGTCGGTGGCACGTTCCCCCCGTTCTCCGATGGTGCTGAGAGAAAGTATCCGCCCTCCCTCAGCGACAAACAATGCGCTAGCGTTGCTCTATATGGACGATTCGTTGCGCCTGGACACCTTGGACCGACTGATCGTTGCGCAACTGGAGCGCAACGCGAGGTCGAGCTTTGCCACCATCGGCGCCGAGGTGGGCTTGTCCGCTCCGGCGGTGAAACGGCGCGTCGACCGACTGGTCGACTCAGGGGTCATTACCGGTTTTCACGCGTCACTCGACCCGCAGGCACTCGGACACGGTGTGGAGGTCTTCGTCGAGTTGTACTGCGACGGTCGTACCTCCGCGGTCGAGATCGCGCGCATCGTCTCTCGACACGCCGAAGTGCAGGAGGCGTACACCATCACGGGTGACGCGAACGCACTGCTGCGCGTCCGGACGACCGACACCGCTCACCTCGAGAGGACGCTCGAGAATCTCCGGTCGGAACCAGCGGTACTCCAGACGAAGAGCAGCGTGGTGTTGAGCAGATTGATTCCACCGGCCGGCTGACGCCACCGAGATATTTCGCCGCACCTCTGACGACAGTGCCCCAGCATCCGTCGATTGCTGAGGCACTGTCGTACATCACAGGATTGTCAGAGCCAGGCAGCAGCGTTCCTGTCCTCGGCGCTCTGCATGTCGACAGCGCCGTCCTGGACGACCTTGGCGATCGTCTGGAGGACCTGGAGCAGGTCGTTGTGTGCGCCGTCCCACTTGGCCTGCACCGCTTGGTAGTTCTGCTGGGCACCGCTCTCCCACTGCGCGACCAGACCCTGCACGTAGCCCTGGAGCTCGTCGTGGGTTTCGCGCAGCTTGCCCTCGTTCGACCTGATGTCGCTCGCCAGGGCCTGCAGCTCGGCAAATCCGTACTTCAATGACATTCCATGCTCCTTGTTGTTGTGTAACCGGTGTCGAACTCGGAACGCATGTCAGAGATCGAGCGATCCCGAAGCTCCGGCAGAATGGATCGCATCCTGGTTGGCCTGCTCTGCGGCGTCGTACCCCTTGCCGTTCTCGCGAATCTTCACGGCAATTTCGGCGAGCGAATCCTGCATCCGACGGGACGCATCGTTGTAGCGGACCATGAGTGCCTGGAACGCATCCTGCGCGCCACCCGCCCAAGCCGAGGACGATTCTTCGCAACGCCCCTTGAGGCCGGCGATAGTGGCTTGCAGCTGCCCATTCACCGTCTCCACATGGTTAGCCGCGGCCTCCATCTGGCCGACATCGGTAACAACTCCCGCCATGGGAACTCCTTCTGATCGTCTGGTGTGGCGGCCCCCACTGGACTGCCCGATCCACCCCTACACATGATTGGACGCATCAACCGTCCAATCGGTTCCACCACTGTGGAAGTTTTCGGCTCTGTCGCCCGTCGGGTTCACTCATCGACTTCCAGTGACCGCACGACGTGCTCACACTCGGCTTCGATTTCGGCCCATTCCGCCGACAGGAACTGACATCCCACGCTGACCTGGAGGTCACGTTCGACGACGACGTGCCACCTCACCGCGGAGTTCTCGTCCGGGAATTCGCTGTACGTGATACCCGGTCTCCCACCGAACACGACGTCCTTCTCCAGTTCGGCGAACAGCTCGGGTCTGCCGCGCTGCGCGATTTTCGCCGCAAGCGTGACCGCGACCTCGTCGTACCCGGCACCGCCCTGGAGGTTGTTCTGCATCACGATGATTCGTCTGTCCGCGCCACCGTCGGGCACCAGTTCGATCCGGAACGGTGTCGCCGACTGTGGCCGCTCCCGCCATCGGTCGGGCGCCGTGAGACGAACTCCCCCGACCGACACTTCCCGTCCCGTGCCCGCCGCCGTCGAGGGAATCGTGGACTGCGATGGTGCAACGGACGACGACGCCGGAGCCGAAGGCGACTGTGATTCTGCAACAACACCCTCGACGGTCGACGTCGAGACGGAATGGAGGGTTGATTGGATGAAGGCAACTCCGGCTCCGGTCACCACCGCCAGGGCCGCTGCGACCGCGACGAACGTCGGCCACGACCTCCTCGTCCGTTCCTGTTGCTCCCGCTGCAGAACCGGTTGGAGCCAATTCCTCTGAGGTATCGCGACGATCGATTGCTCGTGTACCCCATCGCTGCGCGGCATTGCGAGCGCGCGAACGATGTCCATACCCGACACGCTCTCGACCGGTACCTCACGGCCGAAGGCAGCCACGACCGCACGCCGTACAGGTGCCAGATCATGCCGGGTGTCGATGTGGTCCGTCACCAGGATGCCGTCGAGCGCCCGGCCTCGGCAGACGCGCCCGACCAGCTCCGTGATTGCCTCGGCCTGCCGATCGAGATCGTCGACGACCAGCGAGGATTCGTGCTCGACTTCCACCACGCGGTAGTCACCGGATGTTGCCGCCACGTAAGTGGAAGTGGTGCCCGTCGCCCGGCATTCGACGACCGCCCAGGTGCTGTCGCGCTCGGCCAGGCCGGCGACTGCGGCTACGGCAACCGCCACGGGCTCAAGCACGGTGTCGGCGGCGATCGCCGAGCCTGCGTCGGCCAGAACCTGCTGTCGCGCCGTGCCCCACTCGGTCGGGTATGTCAGCACCGCACCGACGGACGGCCCGCCCGCCACAGCCTCGACCGCGCCACGGAGAACGGCAGCGAGCACGTCCGGGACCGGAGCGATACCACCGCCCACATCGATGTACTCGTCGTCGATAGAGCACAGCGGTGACGACTCGGTGGAAGAAGTCTCGCGCACCGAAGTGATCAACGAACCGTCGGTTGCGACACGGACCGAGGGCAGCCCCTCCACCGCCCTGTCCTGACAACACGACCACATGCCGGATTCAGTGAGGTGAATCGCGACCGCGGACCTCACTGCGGTGGCATCCATGCGAGCTGGATCAGTCCGCTGCCGCCGCGCGTCACCAACGTGCCCCGCCCGGGGGGCATGGCACTTGCCCGTACGGTTCCGATGAGGTTGCCTTCGTCTCGGTTTCCACTCATCACCAAGCCGGCGGATGCCAGATCACGCATGCGTGCAATGACCGGTTCGTACAGCGCCCGTGCCGCGCCACCGGAACGGCGCGCGATGACGAGGTGGAATCCGATGTCCTTCGCATGGGGAAGGTACTCGACGATCGCGGCCACCGGATTGCCGCTCGAGGTCACGACGAGGTCGTAATCGTCGATGACAACGAAGATGTCCGGCCCCGTCCACCAGGAACGCTCTCGAATTTGTTGCTGGCTGATCTGCGGGTGCGGCATCCGCGATTCGAGCACAACCGCGAGGTCATTCATGTTCTTGGTCAGCACGCCCGACGACGGCGCATAGGCGGCGAGGTGCTCCGATTCCACCACCCCCAGCATGGTGCGCCGATAGTCACCGAGGATGATCTTCGCCTGTCCAGCGGTGTTGGACGCCATGATGCCCTCGCAGATGTTGCGCAGCAGCGTCGTCTTGCCGCATTCACTGTCCCCGAATACCAGGAAGTGTGGTTGCACGGCGAAGTTGAGAAATGTGGGCGCCAGTTCGGCCTCGTCGAGTCCGATCGGAATCTGGAGGCACTTCTCGGTCGGGTCCAGGTAGGAGGGCCACGAACCGGCGGCGTCGAGAACCGCCTCGCGAGTGATCTGTCCCGGCAACATGCGTACGGCAGGAGCATGGCGGCCATGGGTGGTGGCAGCGATCGACGACACGGCATGCGCGACACCGGACGCAAGGTCGGCGGGGTCAGAGTTCCCGTCGATCCGGGGGAGGCCGACCAGCAGATGCAGACTGTCGCGCGTCATGCCTCGACCCGGCCTGCCTTCCGGCACGAGCGCAGCGGTCTTACGACCGAGGTCGGAGTCCGCGGGATCACCCAACCGGAGTTCGATGCGAGTGCCGAGCTGGTCCTTGAGGGCCGGCCGCACTTCGCCCCACCGAGACGCCGTGATGACGACGTGGACGCCGTACGACAGGCCCTGTGCCGCAAGGTTGATGATCTGTTGTTCCAGGGTTTCGAAATCCTGCCGGATGCTACCGAAGCCGTCGACGACGAGGAACACGTCGCCGAAAGGATCTTCGGCGACCCCGGCGGCAGGGGCGCCGCTGGACGGATCGGTAGCGCGTAGTCGCCGGAATTCGGCCATGGATTCGACCCTGAGGTCGCGAAATCGGGCTTCACGCTGTCGCACGATCGTGTTCATCTCGGCGACGGTGCGGCGAACCCGGTCGACGTCGAGACGGTTGGCAACCGAACCGACATGCGGCAGGCCCGATAGTCCGGCAAGCGTGCCACCGCCGAAGTCGAGGCAATAGAACTGAACCTCCCAGCGCTGCGAGTGGTCCGGTGGCCTCGTGCGTTGCCCTGTCCCACAATGTTTCCGCTCGGAGCATCGTGGACAATGACGGACACGATGGTACAGGATTGAACAGGTGGATTGCACGAGTAGTGCATGAACGAGAAGGGCACAAAGATGGCCGGACGGAAGGGACGGAGGAGCTGGGGGCGTATTCGCAAGCTCCCCAGTGGTCGCTACCAGGCGGGCTACGTAGCCCTGGACGGGACGAGCTGGAACGCCCTGACGACGTACACGACCAAGCTGGGGGCGGAGGCATGGCTGGCCGATGAGCGCCGCCTCCTCGAGTCCGGAGCCTGGACGCCGCCACCGGAGCGGGCGGCGGCGCGCACGGGCCGGGCCCTCACGGTGGCGGCGTACGTGGAGCGCTGGCTGGACCAGTCCGCCTCCCGGCTCAAGGCGTCCACGATGGACGGATACCGCCGTTACGGCCAGCTCATCGTGGAGGGCCTTGGCCCCGTCGCGCTGGCCACCCTCTCCCCGTCCCAGGTCCGCCAATGGCTGGCGGACCTGGACCCGAAGTATCCGACACGCAACGCCGGGGCCTACTCACTCCTCCGTACCGTGATGAACACCGCCGTGGAGGACGGACTCATTCCGGCCAACCCGTGCCGCGTCCGGGGCGGTGCCACCAAGCACCGCAAACACGAGCCGGTAACTCTGTCCCCCAGTGATATTCGAGCCGTCGCCCGGTCCGTCCCGGTGGAGCGGTGGCGAGCGCTCGTCCTTCTCCTGGGCTTCTCCGGCCTCCGTTTCGGAGAAGCGAGAGCGCTCCGGCGGCGGGACCTAACACTCACCGACGCGGAGTGTTCCGTCCACGTCCGCCGCGCCACGGTACGGGCCGGAAAAGGGTTCATCACGGACCGGCCCAAGACGCCCGCGGCGTTGCGGACCGTCCCGCTCCCCCACGAGCTCCGGCGGGTCCTTGAGGACCACATAGCGGAGTATGCGGAGGCCGGGGCGGACGGGCTGGTGTTCCCGGCTCCTGGCGGTGGCCATGCCCACCGCCAGCCGTTCGCCAACGCGCTCCGCAAAGGGGCGGAGTCGGTGGGCTTCCCGACGTTGCGGGTCCACGACCTCCGCCACAGCGCTCTTACCAACTGGGGACGGGCCGGAGCGACCCTGGCGGACCTGTTGGCCCTGGGCGGGCACACCACCGCGGCTCTGACGGCCCGCTACACGCACGCCGCCCCGGAGCGTAACGCCGCGCTGGCTGCCAAGCTCTGGGCGGAGTAGGCCGGGGCGGAGAACACCAGCTCACGAGGGCGGACCTGGCGGACGGGACCGCCCTCGTAGTGGTCCTGGCGGAGAGTGATAAGGGCAGTCACGGGACAGTCATTCCGTTGTGCCCCTTCGGCATTCAGAGGGTAGTCATTTGACGCTATCCGCGGACAACATGTACCTTGGCGGACAGCAGAGGGACTGACGCCTCCCTCAACATCTCCACCCGCGAGGGAAGTCACCACGGGCCCCTCCCGAACGAGTCACGGAAACGGATCTACCCGTCCTATCCGTACTTTCGTTCCGGGAGACTCCCATGACCATCTCTACCAAGGCCGGTACTCGAAACCTCGTCACCGTGAACGAGGCCGCCGCCTACCTCAAG
Source organism: Rhodococcus sp. IEGM 27 (assembly GCF_033142305.1). Classification (NCBI taxonomy): domain Bacteria; kingdom Bacillati; phylum Actinomycetota; class Actinomycetes; order Mycobacteriales; family Nocardiaceae; genus Rhodococcus; species Rhodococcus sp. IEGM 27. Next base: position 136,627 of record NZ_JAWLSG010000008.1, read on the forward strand.
TGCAGTTCACGGACAGTCCGCCGGTATATCGCGGCGGGCAAGGTCCCAGCGGTCCGGATGCCTGGCGGGACCGCGCTCCGCGTCGATATGGCCGCGCTGGACGCCATCCTGAGCGGTGCGTGACCATGACCGGACACGAAAAAGGCCCCGCCCTTGCGGACGAGGCCCTTCCCGTGGATGACCTGTTGGAGTCGGTTTCCGAGTCTACCCGTGCCTGCCCGGATTGCGGCCAGGCGGAACACGCGGAGACCTGCCCCATCCTCATGGGACTCCGTGGTGAGTCGGAAGTGGACCGAGAGTGGTTTGAGATGCATCCGCTCGCCACCGAGTACCGCCGGGACCTCTCCGCCCGTGAGGAGTACCTCCTCCGCCGCCTCCTGGACCTCCCGGCGGACCTCGTCCCTTACGGACGGGTCCACGTCATCCAGGTCCGCCCCGGGCTCCGCATACGAGATTGGCGGGCCATCAACTGGTACTTGCCCATCTCCGTTGGCGGTGAGCGTTCATGCTGAACACGGCTGGTAACCCGCTCGAGTCCGTGATGAAGAACATCACGGAGCGCACGCCCCGCCTGGACGCCGCCCTGGCCTACGCCAAGGTGGGCGCGTCTGTGGTGTTCGTGGAGACGCGGGAGGGAGAGGACCGGAAGAAACCACTGGACCTCCGGACCGCCCGGGAGCGCGCCAACGACGACAAGGCCGCGCAGAAAGCCGCCCGGGAGGCCGGTAACCCGTTCTGGGAGGCGATGACCTCCGGGTCCGGACGCCAGACGGCTACGGACAATCCGGTCCGTCTCCGGAAGTACTGGGACAAGTACCTCCAGGACTCCGGTGGGCTGGAGCCGAACGTCGGGCTGGACCTCGAGGGCTCCGGCGTCGTGGGCATCGACGCGGACCATGCCTACGAGGTCCGGGACGTCCAGGAGCGGGCCACCGCCGGGACGGACACGCCTCCGGAGCGCTATCCGATGACCACCGCCTCTCCCGGCCAGACGGACGCCGCGGGTAAGCCCGTCCACGAGGACGGCGGGCACTTTCTCTACGTCAACGACGTCCCGGACCTCCCGCTGGTGGAGGAGTTCAAGCTCCCCGGTGGGGCGGTGGTCTCCATGGCCAAGCGGTACATCATGGTCCCCCCGTCGCGCCGGCCGGAGGGTCCTTACATCAATGTCGGACCCGTGCAACGCCTTTCGGAGAATCCCTGGCTGGTGGAGCTCATCCGCGCCCAGGCCGCGGAGAACGAGGTGGCCCGGGAACGTAGGGCGGAGGCGGCGGAGGAACGGGCGGAGCGTCGGGCCTCCGGGGAGGACACGCTCGGGGAGACCGTGGCGGCGTGGAACGATGCTCACCCGTGGGCGGAGCTCCTCGAGCCCCACGGATGGACCCCTTCCCCGCGGAAGAAAGACGGGGAGTGCAAGTGCCCGGTCTGGAAAGCTCCCGGTGACCATGGGTCCGACAAGAGTGCTACCGCTCACGAGGCTGGTTGCACCAACAAGTGGGTTGACCTCGAGGACGGCTCCGGTCCCCTTCACTTCTGGACCTCGGACGTCCCGCCGGAGCTGGCGGAGCACGCGGCAAGGTCCACCGCCCAACATCTCCGGGTCTCCAAGCTCCAGTTCGCGGCGGCCATGCGCGGACAGACGGACGCGGAGTTCATGGTGGCGGAGGGCATCCTCGGACCGGCTCCAGCGGCGTGGGACGTCTCGGAGGCGGTCCTGGAGGGGCCGGAGGACGATATGTCCGCCGCTCTCAACGCAATCGTGGCCATGGCTGGGCGGAGCGGTGGGTCTCGTGAGCAACGCCGGACGCGGCTGGACGAGGCGTTCCTCTCCCGTGAGGACCTCCGGAACTTGCCTCCGCTCACTCCCGTGGTGGACGGATACCTCTACCTGGACACCCTGGCCCAGCTCAACGGGGAGCGGGGGACATACAAGACGTTCCTGGCCCTGGACTGGGCGGCGTCCGTGTCAGTGGGCGCTCCGTGGCAGGGCCGGAGCGTGAAGCCCGGTCCGGTCCTCTACTTCGCCGGGGAGGGCGTGGCCAAGTTCGATGACCGGCTCTCCGCGTGGGAGGCGGAGCGCAACGGAGGTGAGCTCTCCGGGGTGGAGGTGTTCCGTGAGCTCGTGGACTTTGCCGCGGAGCCGTCCGTGGAGACGGACTGGGTCTACGTGGCCGCCGCTCTGGCCGCGCGAGAAGACAAGCCCGCCTTGATCGTGGTGGACACGCTGGCCCGGTACACGCCGGGTCACGAGGAGAATTCCGCCAAGGACATGGGCCAGCTCATCACGAACCTGGACGTGGTGAGGCGTGTGACTGGGGCGTGTGTCCTCACCCTCCACCACACGGCCCGCGGCACGGACCACGGACGCGGCTCCACCTCCGTGGAGGGCGGTATGCAATCGGTATTCCTCATGCGCAAGCCGCGGGACGGGGAGGTGGCCCTCCACACCACGAAACAGAAGGACGGGCCGGAGCTCGAGCCGATGGCGCTCGCGGTCAAGCCGGTCCCGGCCACTGGGTCCATCGTGCTTGCGTCCGCCGCCACGGACCCGTTCGTGGTGGAGGGCCGTCCGACCATCGGCCAGCACAGCCCGAACTACGTTCGTGTGGCCGCCACCCTGTTCCGGACGTTCGGGGAGGGCACCTCCGGCGGCACCCGGGCGGAGGTCAAGGCGGTCCTCCAAGGGGACGAGGTGCTCAAGTTCGGAGGCAAGCCTGGGGCGGTCTCCAAGGCGTTCTTCAACGCCTGGGGGACGCTCGAGCGCAAGGGAGCGCTGGTCCCGGTCAAGGGCAATCGCTACCTCCTGGCGGAGGAGGCCGCGGTGGAATACGGCCTCCTGGAGAGCGTCACTCCGGACGAGGAGGACGAGGCCACCGCCCCACCCGACGAGGACCCGGAAGAGGGCGGAGCCTCCGCCGCGGAGGTGGCTCCGTGAGCGCCCGGAAACCGTTCCGATGGCCGTTCCGATGGCGTTCCGATGGCGTCCGTTCCGATGGTGTTCCGATGCGTTCCCATGGCTCCTCCGCCGCCCCGCATATGTGCTGGTCATTGGCAGTATTCCTATGGATTCCGATGACCTATTTCCATAGGAATTCCGATAACCGTTCCGATGGGGGCCCTATAGAGGGCCCCTCCATCGGAATATCCGGCTCTGGAGCCTGGCGGAACAGAGCTCTTTACGGCTCCGGCCGGCCCGTGGGGCGGTGGCCTCCGTAACCGGGACGCGCCCACTGGGCTGGGCGGCGGATACCAGTCCCGGCTACGGCGTTCCCGGACCCCATCACCAAACCACCACGAGAGGACACCACCATGACGAACACGAACCGAGCGGCGGACGCCGCAGTCCGAGAACTGTTGTGTGACAAACACGGGGCCAGGTACCACCGTGGCAGGTCTGGAATCGACTTCTACCGTCTCCGGCCCGCGCCGGAGATGTACCCGGGCCTGGTGCTGACAGTCGAGGTCCACCTCGTGGGGAGCGTGACGACGTTCATCGTCATGAATCGGGACGAGGCCATGCCGACACCGGACGGGGCGGCGGAGTGGCTTACGGCCAATGTCCACCCGTTCATGGAGCCCTGGCTCCAGCACACGCGCCGGGGAAGTCCAGTCCCGTCCGGCGGGTGGACCGATGCCATGTTCGTCCTCACCTCGGACGCGGTGGACCTCCTGGCGCTCTGGATTCCGAAAGAGTTCGGGTGGGCGGAGGAGGAGGCGCGGAAGCTCACGGCCCTCGTGGAGTCGGACCAGGCGGGGGAGAACGCGGAGGCGGTGGCGTGACAGGCCGCCCGTCCCCATGGAAGGACAGGACGCCCTGGCCCCGCGAGGACACCACCAAACGTGGCCGGGACGAGGCGGCGGCTGCCGCGCTCCTCGTTGCCCGCGACGTCCCGCCTCCATGCTCGCGGGCTCCTCACCTGTTCGATGGGCTCCACTCCAGTGAGCGGGTCCGGGAAGCGGCGGAGCGATGGCAGGAGGCGGAGGCCCTCTGTAAGGATTGCCCGCTCCTGGAGGACTGCCAGGTGGTGGCAGACGGGTTCACAGGCGTGGCCGCGGGCGGTATCTACGGCATCCGTTCCGTGCCCAACGGCACGCCGCCGTCCCGGATGCACGCGGCACGACGTCGGGCCTCATGACCGGCCAGGGGGTGGGGGCCTCCAAATCGCTCCAGCCTGGGGCGATGGACACCGGCCGGGCAACTGCGCACGCGCGTGCTCAGATCAAACAATCAGGCTTTGACTACCCTTCCGGCGAAATCCGTTCTAAATCAACACTATTGGGATAGCGCTCCATTCGGCCCGCCGCCGGCCGGAGGTAAAGGCCCAGTTCACACCCTGAAAATGCTACGAAAGGAACGAAAATCATGACTAACACTGAGAGCACGCTCAACGAGGCCCGCCGTCTGGCGGCGCTCCTCGTCATGGCCACCGTGGAAAACGACGCGGAGGCCCAACAGGAGACGATGGACGAGGCGTACGCCTCCATTGGGCTCCCGGCCCTCGTGGCCGGTCTCACAGAAGGGCTGGCGGAGCTCCTCGTAGGCACGCTGGGCCCGGAGGGAGCGGTGGCCAACCTCAACATGGCCGTGAACGCCGCGGAGATGAACCGATGACGTGGGACGTGGCGGTGGCCGCGATAGCCGGACCGGGACTCCCCGGCTTCCATCTGGGGGAACGCTTCCAGGCGGAGCTGAGAGCCGCCCCGGAGCCATACGGGACGACGCCCGACCAGCTCTACGTGGCGGAGCGGGTCATCTGGGACCCGTGGGAGAGCCACTGGATATGGGCTCCCGCCCTGGCCAGGGACGGATACGGGAAGGCTTATCGGAACGGCAAGGACCGGATGGCCCACCGCGCCGCCTATGAGGCGTTCCGCGGGTCAATTCCGGACGGGATGACTCTGGATCACCTCTGTGAGCGCCGGTCATGTGTCAATCCGTGGCACACGGAGCCGGTCACCAATCGCGAGAACATTCGGAGGGGGCGGAGGTCCGACACGTCCGAAACGTGCGGAGCGGGCCACCCGTGGGCAGAGTTCGCACGATGGCAAACGTTGGCCAACGGGAATAGTTACCGGAAGTGTCGAGAATGTCACCGCCTCCGCGACAGAGACCTATTCAGAGGGGCCCCTCTGACGGTTCCCAAAAGGGTGGCCGATACCCACTGTTCTAGTGGTCACGAGCTGGACGAGGCGAACGCCTACCTCAACCCGGATGACGGAGTGATTCGGTGCCGCACGTGCCAACGGGGGAACGAGTCTCGCTCTAAGTCAGCCCGCCGCCTCGAGGAGCTCACGTACCGCGCCGCTCTCCTGGACCGGCTGGCCGTGACAGAGGGTAGTCCGCGGGTAGCCTAATCCCGCTCCTGCCCAACGGGTTCCGGCCGGCGGTCCGGTATTGTGGGCGGCGGAAGTAACCCGCCGCCCCGTGAGTGTCCGTCTGGAGACGTCCGGGCCAGCATTCCGGGGCGGTGGGTCCCTTCCCAAGGCCAGCGATTGGTGGGCCGTCCCCGGTGGCTATCTCCGGCGGGCCATACACCTCGTCCGCTTTGAGTCGATGAAGTCACTCACTCGAAACGGAGTATTCCCATGAGTACCAACAAGATTGAAGCTCTCCGCAAGACCGCCGTAGCGGCCACCGAACGGGCCAAGGCCGCCATGGCGAAGGCCAAGGCGGAAGGCCGGGAGATGACGGCCAGCGAGAACGCCGCCTACAAGGCCGCCATGGACGAGGGTCACGAGGCCCTCGAGCAGATCAAGACACTCAAGGCGGACCAGGCTCTCCAGGACCAGGCCAGGGCCCTCGAGGCGGAGATTGGCGCTCCCGCCGGTAGTAGTGGCGGGGCTCCGGGAGCCAAGCGGCGGGGCCTGCCCATCACCCGGAAGGCAGGAGCGTCCCGGGTTGCCGCCAAGCTGGCGGAGAAGATGACCCAGACCGGCTCCGCGGACAGCCAGAAGGCCCTGGCCCCGTCCGGCGCGGTGGTCACCGGGACCCCGATGGACGCCGCGGTCCAGTCTCTGGCGGACCCGGGCGTGTCCATTCTGGACGCGCTCTACTCCATCCCCAACTCCACTCCCACCTACCGCTACCTCCGCCAGACCGCCCGCGACAACAACGCCGCGGTGGTCCCGGTCGGAGGCACCAAGCCCACCTCCGTCTACGGCATGGAACAGGTGGACGGGGAGCTCAAGATCGTGGCCCACCTTTCGGAGGGCATCCACGAGTACTGGCTCCGGGACAGCGCCAGCGTTCAGCAGTTCGTGGAGACGGAGATGTTCCAGGGCCTCCTCCACGCCATTGAGAACGAGGTGGTCAACGGAGACGGGATCGGGGAGCGCTTCACCGGCCTGTTGACGGTCTCGGGAAGCCAGACCCAGGCGTTCGCCACGGACGCCATCACCACTGTCCGTAAGGCGATCACCAAGCTCGAGGCCCAGGGACACGCCGCGGGGCTCATCATCCTCAACCCGGCGGACTGGGAGACCATCGAACTGTCCCGGACCGACACCGCCGGCCAACTGGAGATGACAGCCTCCCCGGTGGACCGCGCGGCCCGCCGCCTCTGGTCAACCCAGGTGGTCCCCTCCACGGCGGTGGCGGCGGGAACGGGCATCGTCCTGGACACCACGGCGGTGGCGCTCCGGACGGACTCCGCCGTGGACCTGCGGTGGTCGGAGTCGGATGGCTTGTTCGAGAAGAACGAGCTCCGGGCTCGTATCGAGACCCGCGCGGAGCTCGACGTCTACCAGCCGCTCGGCATTGTGGTCACGGACGTGGCCGCCGCGTAACAAGCCCCCGGCCCGCGTTTCCTCTGTTGCGCGCGGGGCCGGGAGGGTCCCGTTCCGGCTTAGCGTGGTGGCAAGGCCGGTCCTGAGAGCGGGAGCCGAGAACGCCCCGTCCTGGTTGAGCCCCAGGGCGGGGCGTTCTCGTGTAACAGCCGTCAATCCGGGAGCGCTACACCAAGTAGGCCGGGGAGGCAGAGGAGGCGTTCCATGATGATGCCTGGCTACGAGTGGCTCTATTGGTTGGTCGCATGGTGGCAGTCCGTGACGTGACGGACACGAGGAGGCCCCGCCCGGAATGCTCCGGAGCGGGGCCTCTCTATGTGTGGGGCGGTGGTTACTCGGAGGGGGCCAGCTCGTCCGCCTTGGCCATCAACTCGTCCACGGTCTCCGCAATCTCGACGGGAATGTGGGGCGGAATGAAGAGGACCACCTCATTGACCGCCACGTCCACGGTAATCCGGGTCTGGAGGGCCTTCTCCACAATCTCGTCCAGCTTGTGCTCCACGCCCAGGAGGGCTCCCACGAGGAGGGTCTCCCGCTCCGCGCCCCCATCCATCGGGGACTTGGTGGAGACACGGACGTACTGGCCGATGTGGGCGGCGGTGAGGTCCGCCGGGTCAATCAGATGTTTTGCCATGGGGAGACCGTAGCCGCGGTGGCCGACAAAGAACCGTGACGCGGACGTGTCACCGACAAACGGGACGGGCCTGGCGGCCCGTGCTGTTCCGGACCGAACGGAGCACCCAAGGGTGCCGGTGTCGAATCCCCTCCCCCAAGGTCGCCCGGTAACCATGCCCCGATATACCGTCTCGGCCAACACTTCTAGCCCGTCCTCCTCGAGGACGAGCTGGGCTGGACCGCCACGTTCCGGGCCCTGGAGCTCGTAGCGGTGCCGCGTGCCGTTCACGCGGACGATGGTGACTCCCGGTCCCTCTTGGTTCCCAGCGGAGAGGGCAGCAACGCCGCCGCCCCGGATGGGGCGGAGATTGCACGGACCCGGACCGGGCGGCCCCAATAGGGCCTTTCACCTGGGCCGGAGCGCTCTCCATACCCAGGCAATAGAACTGCACCTGCTCGGCCGAATGAGTGGCGGCGAGCGACATGATCACCGTTCGGATCGCCGTCGATTTCCCCGACTGCGGGCCACCGACCACCGCCATGTTTCCGGTGGAACCGGACAGGTCCACCACAAGCAGGTCCCGCCGCTGATCGTAGGGCCTGTCGATGATCCCGATCGGTGCACGCAGCGCACTGAGCGCCGGGACTGGTTCGGTGAGTATCGACCTCGGCAGCAGCGCGTCGAGAGTCGGTGCCGCGTCGAGCGGGGGAAGCCACACCTCGTGCGCTCTCGAACCGCGGTTGCGGATGCGTTCGACGACGACGTCGATGGTCGTCCGAGTTTCCGCATGTTCCTCGTTGATGTCGAGGGAGAACGGTTCTTCCGGTATGTCGACGACGTCGACGGCGACGGGGGCGGCGGTGAAAATTTTCGGGCGCAGCTCGACGGGCGCCTCGCCCGGCCGTCGGACGCTGTCGACGTGACCGCCCTCGTAGGTTCCCGACACGTAAGAGGCCTGGAAGCGCACGATTTCGGCCGAGTCACACTTGAGGTAACCGGCGCCGGGAGTGGCGGGCAGATGATAGGCGTCCGGGACACCGAGCACTGTGCGCGATTCGTTGGCGGAGAATGTCTTGAGCCCGATCCGGTACGAGAGGTGGCTGTCGAGACCGCGAAGCTTCCCTTCCTCGAGTCGCTGGCTCGCCAGGAGCAGGTGGATGTGCAGCGATCGACCGAGTCGTCCTATGGCCACGAAGAGATCAGCGAATTCGGGCTGCTGACTGAGCAATTCCGAGAATTCGTCGACCACGATGAAGAGCGCCGGCAGCGGGTCGAGGTCTGCGCCTGCCTGACGCGCCTTTTCGTAGTCGGTGACGTTGGCGAAGTTTCCGGCCGAGCGCAGCAATTCCTGCCGGCGATTCATCTCCCCGGCCAGCGCGTCGCGCATTCTGTCGACCATGGCCAGTTCTTCGGCAAGGTTGGTGATCACCGCGGCGACGTGGGGAGCCTCCTCGAGGCCGAGGAAGGTGGCGCCACCTTTGAAATCGACCAGTACGAGGTTGAGTGCATCGGGCGAATGAGTAGCGATGAGACCCAGCACCAGCGTTCGGAGGAACTCGGACTTTCCCGATCCGGTAGCTCCGATGCACAGCCCATGAGGCCCCATGCCGTTTTCCGCGGACTCTTTGAGGTCGATCTCGACCGGATTCCCGTCGACTCCTACGCCGATAGGGACGCGTAAGCGGGCGCGACCCTGCCGGGGCAGCCACGCGTGATCGGGGTTGAGCCGGCCGACGTCGCCGACACCGAGCATTTGGCTCCATGTCTGTGCGGGTTGATCGTCGTCTCCCGTGTCGACCGATGTGTGCGACGTCGTACGGTACGGCGCGAGGCGACGCGCAAGAGTTTCCGCCTGATGCGCGCTGACGAGGTCGGCCGTCGCGAACATCTCGACACCGGTACCGCTGCGGGCCCCGAGCGACCCGTCCTGTGCCACCAGCTGGAGACCGCGGGTGGCCGTCAACCGCGGGCAGAATCCGGCGATGTCGAGGACGGTCACCGAATCCACTCCCCCGTCGGTGATCATGCCCGACTCGCCTTCGAGGATTCCGCCGTCGATGACGAGGACGAACTGGGGCACGCCCGGAGCAGCCGGAGCATTGCGGGAGAAGCGATTCCGCATGGCCAGCTGCGGGCCGAGCGCGGACTCGAGTTCGAGAATCGATCCGTAGATCATCCGGGAAGAACCCACGCCGTCGGAGGAATCCGGGTGCTGGGCGTGCGGCAGCCACTTCGCCCAGTCCCACTCGTGTTGGGTGTCGGGACCGCACACGACCGCGACGAGCAGGTTGTCGGGACCGTGGAAGGCGCACAACTGCATGAGCATCGACCGGACCAGGGAACGGGCCGCCCCACGCTCACCCTCGACGGAGATGGCGGCGAACCCCCGCAACGAGACTGCGGTGGGCAACTCCTGGACCACCGAGTGCGCGCGGACGAATCGGCGAAGAGACACGGCGGCAACGGGTTCGAGATCTTCCACCGGGCCCGTTTCAGGCGCGATGAGACGAGTGGCGAGCCGCTGACTGCCCCGCCCCACGCGCACATGACAATAGTCCGGGTCGGTGACACGGCGCTCCCACATGCGGGCCGTTCCCGCGATGGTCCAGAGCAGGCCGGGTTCGGGATGGCTCCAGTCGAGCGCCTTGCGCTGTTGCTCGCCGGTCTCGGCGACATCACGCCGTAATTGATCGAGGTAGCGCAGGTAGTCCTTGCGGTCTTCGTTCGCTTCCGCTGCCTTGGGACCGCTGCGACCGCCACCCGCCAGCATGCCGAGCATCGAGACCATCATCATGAGGGGGAACAGCATCGACATGGGGTTGCGAGCCATACCCGACGTGAACATCAACGCCATCATGCCGACCATCGCGACGACCATCACGAGCGGGAGAAGCTTTGTGAGCAGATTTCCCGGGACCAATCTCGGGATTTCCGGCGGAGCCTGCAGACTCACCTCGCCGCCCGGAATACGCGGAACTTCTCGCCGCGCTTTACGCACGAAGCGAATAGTGCTCACTGCCCGTCCCCCCATGACGCCAACCGACCCGAACCGTGCATCAGATCCGATCCGGAACTTCCGGTTGCCCCCCTGGGCTCGGCCCGCGAAGTCAGAGATTAACCCATTCCGAGGGATCCGGCATACAGGAGGCATTTTCGCCGGATGCCCACTGGAGGCTGCGGCCCGGCTCACGTAGTGTTCCCGTGATCGAATCGGACGACGGCCTCCGAGTGGTCGTCGATCAGTGCCGTAACGACGCAGGGTGGGATGTGCGTCGCAAAGTGGGGGGAAATCGTATTGTCCATCGCCCATGACGAGTCGCGCGCGTCCGCGCCGTCCACGCGTCCGAGTGCCGCAGCAGACCTGTGCCGGATCACCGTGCTCTCGACCCATTCACAGGTCGACATGGCGGTGCCGTTCGGTGTTCCGATCGCCATCCTCGTTCCGGGGATCGTCGACACGATCCGCAGCCATCGCAGCACCAATGACTTCGACGATTCACTCGAGCAGTACGAACCGAGCGAGTGGGTTCTCGCGAAAATCGGTCAGTCCCCGCTCTCGACCACGCTGACGTTGCACGAGCACGGTATTCGCGACGGCGACCTCCTGGTCCTGCAGAGTGTGCAGGACAGTGCCCCGCCGCCCCTGTTCGACGACATCATGTACAACGTCGCCATCGCCGATGCCGATGCGGACCGCGAATGGACGCGCGGCTCCGCACGGGTCGTCGGTTCGGCCGCCGCCGGGCTCGGAACGGTGATCGGCTCGTTCGCGCTGCTGTGGTCCGAATCCGGGACGGACGGGTTCGTCGGTGCAGGTTGCGCACTGACATCGGCCCTCCTCTTCCTCGTCGCCGGTGCGGTCACCGGCCGCATCTACGGTGACGCAGCCAGTTCCGTCGTTCTCAGCGGGTGCGCCGTTCCGCCGGCCTTCGCCGCCGGGATGCTCTTCGTCCCCGGCGACTTGACCGCTGCCCACCTGCTCCTCGGGCTCGCACTGTCGGGCACCACCGCGGTCCTCGCGCTGCGACTCGGTGGTGTGGGGCTGAGAGTCTTCACGGCTCTGGCGGTAGCCTCCCTGTTCGGCACCCTCGCCGCGTTGGTATCGGCGACGACCGACACCGCAGCGCCCGCGGTGGCCGCCGGCGTCGTCGCCGCCGCATTGACAGGGCTCGCCTCATCGGCTCGCGTGGCGATACTGCTGGCGAAGCTGCCACTGCCGCCTGTTCCCGCACCGGGTACCTCGGTCGATCCTTCCGAGGACGATCCGGACGACGAGACCACGATGCCGTCGTTCGATTCCCTTGCCCAACGCGCCACACGTGCGCGCAGGTATCTCACCGGACTCGTCACCGCCATGACCATCCTCGCGGTCAGCGGCGCACTCCTGGCCGCCCAGCCCACCCTGCACGGCGAGATCTACTGGCCCGGTTTGTGTCTGGCCGTTGCAACCGCGACCGTCCTGATGTTCCGGGGACGCACCTACAGCAGCGCCGAGCAGGCCGTTCCGCTGATCGGCGGCGGCGTGACGATCCTCGTACTGCTGCTCACCGCAGCTGCGGTCGCCGTCCCCGACTACGCGATAGTTCTGTTCGCCGTGGCAATGCTGTTCGCAGCGGGCGGGCTGGTCCTCGGCATCATCGCCCCGCGGCAGACGTTCTCGCCCGTCATGCGACGCGTCGCCGAATTGATCGACCTCGCCCTGATCACGTCGATCATCCCGCTGGTGTGCTGGGTGACCGGCCTCTACTCGCTGATGCGCGGGCTGTGATGCGGCGGCTGGGTCGCCTGGTTCTGGCCACCGCGGTGGTGGCCCTCATCGCAGCACTGGGTGAAGGCAACGCCGTGGCAGTGGTACCCGCACCCATCGACGTGGGACTGGTTCCGCCGAAGGACGGCACCAAAGTGGAGAAGCGAAGACCGTGCAAAGATGCCGTACGGGTGCCCGATGGTCCGGAAGTCCCGGTGGCTCAGCGGGACCTCGATTTTCGTTCGGTGTGGCCGATCAGTCGGGGCGCCGGGCAGCTCGTCGCGGTCATCGACACCGGGGTGGCGCGGCATCCGCGACTTCCCGGTCTCGTCGATGGTGGTGACCTGGTCGGGACCGAGACCGGGACAACCGACTGTGACGCTCACGGAACGCTCGTCGCAGGCCTCATCGCCGCACGACAGGTTCCCGGGTCCGGTTTCTCCGGCGGCGCTCCGGACTCCCGCATCCTCGCAATCCGGCAATCGAGCAGTGCCTACAGTCCCGCAGGGCAGACCGATCAGGTCGACAACGCCGGCAACTCGGTCGGTGGATACGGCAACGTCGCGACCATGGCCGCCGCTGTCCGGCGCGCCGCCGACATGGGTGCCAACGTCATCAACATCTCCGAAGTCGCCTGCAAGACTGCGGCAGAAGGAATCGGCGGCGGCGACCGCTATCTCGGCGCAGCCGTCAAATATGCGGCGACGGTGAAGGACGTCGTGGTGGTTGCTGCCGCGGGCAACTATGGATCCGCGGAATGCAAGATTCAGAATCCGGCGGCCGACCCGCTCCGACCCGGAGCCGACCTGTGGGATTCGGTGAGCACCATCGCCAGCCCGGCGTGGTACGACGACTACGTCCTGACCGTCGGGTCGGTCGAGTCCGACGGTCGGGTGAGTGACTTCAGCCTCGCGGGCCCCTGGGTCGACGTCGCGGCCCCGGGATCGGGCCTTACCTCACTGCATCCGACGACGGGCGATCTGACGAATACCGTGTACAGCGCTCAGGGAAGCGCAGAACCCGTCAACGGCACCAGCTTCGCGGCCCCCTATGTCTCGGCCACCGTCGCCCTGGTTCGCTCCAGGTTTCCTCAATTGTCGGCCCAGCAGGTCATCGCGCGTATCGAGGCCACGGCGCATGCGCCCGCGGAAGGGTGGAATCCGTTTGTCGGGCACGGCGTCATCGACCCGCTCGCAGCCGTATCTGCGAATGTTCCGACGGGCGGCGCAGCAACCGACGGCGCCGCACGCTCGGTCCCCCTGGAGGCCCTTCCTGCAGTTACTCAGCCCGATCACCGCCCTCGCGATGTCGCGTTGGTAGCGGTCGGCTCGCTCGCTGCACTGCTCACCCTCGGAGTGCTGGCGTCATTCCCACTCAGGCGGAAATTGCAGTCCGCGACGCAGCACCGAAGCTGACTCGTTCTCCGAGTCAACCCGGGCCGACGCGAATGTGCGTCGGCCCGAGTTGGCAGTTCGGTGTTTCAGTTCGAACCGGAGGCGACTGCGGCCGGGTCCGGGTCGGGCGCCACCCCGTCGTGTGCGACGAGCGCGGAGGACTTCGCGAGCGTGGGGCCCGGCGCGAGGAGTCCGAGTATCTGCCACGGAGCGAGCGGCGGCTCGGCTGTCACCCCCAGTGCTTTCGCGGCGTCTGCGTCGGGAACGCCGAACCGTACTCCGGTGTCAGCCACGAAGAACGTGCTGTCTCGCCGGGTGCTGTGGGGTTCGATACCGGTCGCTTGCACGAATCCCCCCGAACCGGGTTCGACGTAGACGAAATCGGCACTGTCCCCGCCGCCGTCCGCCTGCGCCAGCTTCACCGTGTGCGCACCATCGGGGATGGGGAGACTACGTCCTGCAATAAGGGACAACTCGGCGGCCGGACCACTCGCTGCGGTCTCGTCCTGTCCGCGCAAAGGTTTCCAGATCAGGCAACTCACCGGACTCGAGATGGCGTCGACGATCTCGGGTGCCGACTCCGGGAAGCTCGACACGGCGATCTGCTCCACCGAAGGAATTCGGTTGGTGGCGTCCGGCGAGACACTCGACATCTCGATATCCCCGTGCGAATCCGAAAGGAAGATGAGGTTTGCCACAGCGGAACTGATCTTCTGAATTCCGTCCCGCAACACGACGTAGTGGGTGGTTTCCGATCCGATCACTACCTGGAACACCGACCCGATCACTTTGTCGCGCAGAGTAAACCGTGGCTGGCTCCCTGCTCCCGGGATGCTGGGCGCGACCAGCGGCGGCACTTCGGGAACCGCGTTGACGAATCCGAGGCTTACCGGTCGTGGCGTGGCATTCTCGAGGCCGAGGGCACGGGTGATCGCAGGGTCGTGCAGGTCGATCTTCGCGCGGGTGCCGTTATACATCAGATAGGCGGCGTCCGAGGTGGACACCAGCAGCGCCTGGTCGCGGGCGAGGCCTCCCCCGCCCTCGATCGGGTCCGGCTCACCGACCACTACGGAGGTCGTGACCGCACGATGTCCGTCCGCCCCGACCGAGTCGCATACGGCCCACGGTGTCTTTGCTGCTGCGTCACCCGGCGGGAGCGCCGACGGCGCACCGGGGATTCCGACCAGCGCCCCGCGGGGCCGAGTGTCGATCTCCGATTCTTTGACGATTACCGGCTTCTCGGCCTGCCCCACAATGAGGCGGGCAGACGACAGATTGAGCACCGGGCGCAGCGTGTCCCCCATGACCACGAACATCGCACCGGAATCCTTGCCGACGACGATGGACGCGTCACCGATTTTGTCCTGGGGCCGGAACAGCGCCAGCGCTGCACACCCCGCGAGTCCTAGCGAGGCGATCACCACCCCCACCGCGAGTGCGCGCGACTGTGACCGCATAGGGTCGTGCAACATTCGTACGTCACGCCGCACCAGTGCGTGTTCCATCCGTCTGACCAGAAAGCGATACCCGTTGACCTGCCACCGAGTGGTGGGTGTTACAGCCATTGTTCCTCCCCCGTGCTGCACAGCGCTCGGGGTGACACAGTACAGTTCGGATCACAGTCGTCACGGCGGACGGGTACGGGTCTGCCTGGGTTCAGGTATTCGGGGGAGGCACCGTGGACCGTTCGCGCGTCACAAGCTGGCCGTTGGCACATCGCGTTTCGGCGACCGAGGTCGTTGTCGCGCAAATTGTGGGAGTTCTGGCCGGGGCACTGGCCTCGGTGTGCGGAGTGGTGTGGTGGTGCGCCGTCATACTCGCCGTCGTCGTCGCGCTCCTGGCGGTCGTACCCATCGGCGGGTGGTCGACCCTGGTCTGGGCGCGAACGGCGTTGCGCTACTTCACGACACCGAAGGTCCCGCGCTCCCGCACCGTCAGTTTCGCCGGTCCGACAGGACAGTCCGTCGGTTTGCGGTGGGACGGCGCAAGCGTGGTCGCGGTGGTCGAGGTCCTTCCGCCGGCGGGAAGCCTGACCCAGATCACCCGGGACGGCTTCCAGTCGACGCACGACCTTCCCACCGAGGCGCTCATAGGATGCATTGTCCAGCACGATATCTCGCTCAGCGGCATCGATATCGTCAGCCATGGGTATCGCGCCGCCGCGGGCACGCCGGCCACCGATGTCTACGACCGCCTGGTCGGTCCCCTTCCCGCGACAGCCACCCGGACGGTGTGGGTCGCCCTCCGATTCGACGCGACCGGCAGTGTCGAGGCCGTCGCGCGCCGCGGCGGTGGTGAGCACGGCGCCTCTCGCGCCATTACCATCGCGGCAAGTCGCGTCGTACGCGCACTCGCCGACGCGGGATGCCGGGCCCGAATTCTCACAGCACCCGAGATCGATTCCGCAGCACTAGCCGTCAGCCGCGGTGTCGACCCGAGATCTCTCACTCAGACGTGGAAGCATGCTCTGTTGCCGGGGGTATGCAATACCGGATACAGCGTCGATCCGCGCTTTCTCTCCAAAGATTTGCTCGCGAAACTGTGGGTGCCGTCCAGTCTCGGCACCACCGTGACCATTCGGCTACGACCGAGCGCCAACGACGGGCAGGTACTGATCGGCGCCGGATGTCGGATCACCACCCGGACGATGCCGGAACCATTCGCTGTGCACGGGCTCGTCTCGATGCGAGGCCGCCACAAAGAAAGTTTGCTGTCCAATCTTCCTGTGGCAGTGTCTGATCTGAACGCTGTGATGCCTATGGCCGATGTGCCGGTCGACGCAGTGCGACACCTGCAGTTGCCGCCGGCGGGGTGTGGCCAGTTGATCGGATCCGACGACTACGGTCATGGGATAACAGCACGCATCTTCGGCCCGGGCGTCGGCATGGTGTACGTCGCGGGCGAGTTGTACCTCGCCCAGCAACTCGTGTTCCGTGCCGTCGCCACTGGGGCCCGGGTCCTCATCCAGACAGATCGGCCCGATGCATGGTCGTCCCTGATCGACTCGATCGCCACGCCCGACCGCCTGCGCGTCGCGGGACATTCCCAATCCGACAACAGGTTCAACACCGTAGTGTTCGACGGTGTCGAAGCTTCGACCCCGCGGGCCGGCGTCACTGCTCTCTACCTTTATGCCGAGCCCAGCCAGTGGCCGGGCGCCGAACCCGACCTGTCCATTGTCCAGCCGAGCGCGATGGGTGATCGGATTCTCCTGTCGACCGGCGGGACGAGTATCGAGTTGATGCTGGTCACCATTTCCTCCGAAACGGCATTCATCGGACGGCCCCGCGCGGTAGACGATTACCAGCCGGCCTACCAGTCCTAACCGGGGTAGCTCTCGGTCGCACGCTGGAGTCGCACAGCACGGGCCCACCAGACCAACTGCGCGAGCATCCGATCCGCCGAGTCGACGGCGGCGCCATCAGTGGTGCGACCGTTGTCGTCGAACTTCTTGCGCACTTGGTGGAAGCTCACACTTTGACGCACCGAAACCATGTGTAATTCCGCCACGACCTGGCGCAGTTGCTCGGTCGCACGCAAGCCGCCCGACACTCCCCCATACGACACGAAGCCGATGGGCTTTGCGCGCCACTCATGTTTCACACTGTCGAATGCGGTCTTCAAGGCGGCCGGATACCCATGGTTGTACTCGGATGTGACGGCCACGAATCCGTGGGCGCGCCCCACCCGTGCCCGGAACGCGTCGGTGGCGGGAGAATCGTCGAGGTTCTGAGGCAGCGAGGTTTCGAGCAAGTCGATGACGCCCAGTTCCACGTGAGGATATGTGCGAGCGCGTTCGACGAACCAGTTCGCCACGACGGGGGCAATGCGCCCGACCCTGGTCGATCCGATGATGAGTTCTAACCGGACCGGCTCGATTTCGCTCATCAGGAAACGAGCTGCCCGGCAAGTTCGGCCGCGTGATCGAAATTCTCGGCGAGGTGGGTATCCGGGAAACTGCTCAGATAGTCGCCATGAATTCTGGACACCTTCTTGTTGGCATTGTCGACCAGGACGACAGGCTTGCCCATCAGTACGGCAAGGATTCCCGCATGCAGCCGATCGGTGACCACGAGCCGCCCCTGCGACAAGATCGCCACTGCATTGTCGACCACCATGTCCGCTTGCCAGTCGAAGGCACGGCGCGTCAGCGGGTACATACGGGACCGAACACCCGGCAGCTTGTTCAGTAGCAGAAGTCCGAGCGTCGTGGGCCACCACTGGGCGTTGTCGGCGGCACTGACGTGCCAATCCGTCATGTACGCCGACGCGAGTGAGGCCGGAAGGCTCTTCGCGGACTGAACGGATTCGGGGTCGCGGCGTTTGAGAAGCACGATATCGCGCGTGGGTTCGGCGGAGGGCGCGATCCTTCCGACTCCCAATGCTGCATCGGCACAGAAGACGACGGTGTTCTCGGGAAATAGTTCACGGGCTAGTTCATAGCCGCGCCGGTCCCGCATCAGCAAAGTGAGATCGGGATGCTGCGCATAGATTCGCTGCGCCCTCGCCAGCGCTGCGTCGTCGTGGAACTCGATGGTCTGTGGCATCTGAACGATTTTTCGTTCCGGATGCTCCGCGATCACGCGCTCACGGAACTTTTGGTAGCCGAACCATCGATCGCCGAAATTCCCGCCGCCATTCAACAGCAACGGTCCTTCGGGAACACACGCGGACAGAACCTTCGTGTCATAGGTGTGCAGCGCGCAGACGTAATCCACGCTCGCACCCATCCTGGCCAGATAGCTGAGCGTCCCCTGGTAGATCAGAAGGTCACCCGCGTTGAAATGCGCCGGATAGTCGAGGAGAGCGACCGACTGTCCATGCTGCACAGTGGGTGCGAGCGCAGCGATGGTTGCTCGTTGCAGATCGTCCAAAGGGTCGTTCATGAAATCCTCACGGCTGGGAACTTCCTCGGGGCATCCTGCACGTTACTGCACCATCGCGATACCCGCCGGTATACGAACGACGCCTAGCCACGCTGCTGACACCTATCCCTTCGTCATACCCAGCCAGCGTCGGGTGATTCCACCGAGAACCTTGTCCCGCGTACGCCCTCGCCGAATGGCGCGCTCGAGTGCCGTCTCCAACTCCAGGTCCCGGACCCGGGACTCTCGTAACGCGTTCAGATTTTCCAGGGCGAAGAGCGTGCCGGTGCCGCTGAGCGACAGACGGTTCACTGCCTCCGGTGTCACACGGTGAGGGAGAGTGCGGGATGCGCCGTCGGCGGCACGAAGGCTGACCATTGTGCGAACACACTTCTCACACCGGCCACAGTTGAACTTGCCGTCACGGTTCTTCCAGCAGACCCTCAGATTGTCCATCGCGACGTCGTTTCGCGCGAGGAACGCAATTTTCTCCGTCCGCGTCAACGACGTGCCGTAGTGCTCCAGCCGCACCGCACTACTCGACCACAACGGGTCCAGATCCGGATGCGTACCCCAGGGATGCAGATCAGCCTCCTGAAAGGAGGACGGAATGAGCGCGGTGTGGATGTGATCCGACAACGAGTGCGCGACGGTCGCCAGCGCTGCTCCGTGATAGTCGGTGCCCCACAGACACCTCGCCTTGTCCGAGAGCTGCCTGAGATTCGTCCTGACGACGACAAGCGTCTTGCCGAGCGCATCCGCCGCGTTTCGCGCTCCCGCCTCCGCCTTCGCCGCCAACTCGACATCCGAAAGCTTGATGTCGAACCCGTGAACGAAAATCAGATGCGTAATGCGTTCGCTCGCTGCGATTGCCGAGTGAAAGGAGTCGACACCTCCACTGAAGAAGCAACCCACTCCCCGCTGCGAACCAGCATCCGACCCGGCTACCTCGTCTGCCTCCACCCTTACCGACGAATACCGTCTCGGGTACCAATCGCGCAGAATCCGCTGAGCATGCGGAAGATTCGACAACGCGAGAGCGTCGACTGGATCCGAGAAGATCAGATCGGAATGAAGACGCATCGCGACAACCGACAGCGCAGGGAGCCACGGTGTGGCCGATCTATCGACGTCGACGTTCGCGTCGACGTGCAACTCGAACGGCCCCTTGGGGGTCGTAACCCCGACCTTGGCTGTGCGGCTGCGTGCATCCTCCACTCGAACACGAATTTCTGATGGCATGATGCGGATTCTTGCACAGCCCGATTGGCTTCGTCGGCCGCGAGTTTTTCCGCCTCAGTCAGTCGCCACAGCAACCTTCGGGCAGAGTGCGAAGGTCACGGGTGACTTCATTGCGCGCCGCAAGATCGGCGTCGTCGGGATAGTCGACCCGAACCAGCGACAGACCGTGCGCGGGTGCCACCAGGATCGAACTTGCCCTCGACCGCTCTCGCAGCAACTCGTCCACCCACCCGAGGTCGCGGCGGCCCTCCCCCACGGCGAGTACGGCACCGACGAGGCTGCGAACCATCGACCAGCAAAAGGCATCGGCGCTGACGAATGCGGTGAAGATCTCCTCGTCACGTTCCCAGTCGAAGCGTTGCAGATCGCGAACGGTGGTGGCCCCTTCTCTGCGCTTGCAGAACGCGGCGAAGTCGTGCAGCCCTATCAGTCTGGCGGACGCCGAGCGCATTACGTCGAGGTCGAGCACCTTCGGATGCGACACGATGTCGCGGGCACGCAGGGGATCCGCTCCGTACTCCGCGGTGGTCAGGCGGTACTCGTAGTGTCGGCGCATCGCCGAGAATCGCGCGTCGAAATGCTGCGGCGCACGTGAGATGCGGGTGATTCGTACATCTTTCGGAAGGAAGCGGGCGAGTCTGCGGACGAGTCGGGAGGGATCGTCCGGCAGCGACTCGGCGGGAACGTCGACGTGCGCGACCTGACCTGCCGCGTGGACCCCTGCGTCGGTTCGTCCCGCCACCGTCAGTTGCAGGGGGGTACGCAGGACGGCTCCGAGTTTCTCCTCGATTTCCCCGCAGACCGTGCGCAGCCCGTTCTGGCGAGCCCACCCGGAAAACTCGGTTCCGTCGTAGGCGATGTCCAGCCGCAATCGAACGAGCCCGTCGCCCCGAGAGGGGGTGACGGGCTCGTTCGATTCAGCGTGTGCCGAAACCAAGTGGACTAGTCCTTCTTGGCCTCGTCGGCCTCTGTCGCATCTGCGGCGGTGGCGGACTCGTCTTCGATGGCGTCGACGACGGCGTCAGCGTTCGCGACCTCGGCGGCGGTGGCCTCGGCCTCGACTGCGTCGACAACGTTCTCGTCCGACGCGGCGGGGGCCGCGACCGGAGCATCCTTCGACGCCTTCACGCGACGTGCGCGGTCGGCCTCGGAGGTGACGGTCTTTTCCTTGACGAGCTCGATGATGGCCATCGGAGCGTTGTCACCCTTGCGGGGAACCGTCTTGATGATGCGGGTGTATCCACCGTCACGGTCCGCGTAGAACGGGCCGATCTCAGCGAACAAGGTGTGTACGACATCCTTGTTGCGGATGACCTTGAGAACCTCGCGGCGGTGCGCCAGGGTTCCCGCCTTGGCGTGCGTCACGAGCTTCTCGGCGTACGGCCGCAGGGCCTTCGCCTTGGACTCGGTGGTGGTGATGCGACCGTGCTCGAAGAGCGCGGTAGCCAGATTGGCGAAAATCGCCTTCTGGTGCGAAGCCGACCCGCCGAAGCGGGCACCCTTCTTGGGCTTGGGCATGATGATCTCCTAGTAAAGGACCGGAAGCGGCTACAGCTGTTCGGTCTCGGCGTAGTCCTCGGTACCGTCGGCATCGCCGAAGGAACCGGCATCCGTGTCACTCCACGTTCCGGTGGCGGCGTCGTAACCGGCAACGGTGGTGGGATCGAAGGACGCGGGGCTGTCCTTGAGGGACAAGCCCAGCGAATGCAGCTTGACCTTCACCTCGTCGATGGACTTCTGTCCGAAGTTGCGGATGTCGAGCAGGTCGGACTCGGTACGGCCGACAAGCTCACCGACGGTGTGAACACCTTCGCGCTTGAGGCAGTTGTAGGAACGGACGGTGAGGTCCAGGTCCTCGATGGGCAGTCCGAAGGAAGCGATGTGATCGGCCTCGGCGGGCGAGGGTCCGATCTCGATGCCTTCTGCTTCGACGTTCAGCTCACGGGCCAGGCCGAAGAGCTCAACCAGGGTCTTGCCCGCAGAAGCGAGCGCGTCCCGAGCGGTGATGGAGTTCTTGGTTTCCACATCGAGCACGAGCCGATCGAAGTCGGTGCGCTGCTCGACGCGGGTGGCCTCCACCTTGTAGGTGACCTTGAGCACCGGCGAGTAGATCGAGTCGACCGGGATGCGGCCGATCTCTGCGCCGGACGCCTTGTTCTGGACGGCGGGGACGTAGCCGCGACCGCGCTCGACGACGAGCTCGATCTCCAGCTTTCCCTTGTCGTTCAGGGTGGCGATGTGCAGATCCGGGTTGTTCACGGTGACGCCGGCCGGGGGCACGATGTCGCCTGCGGTCACAGCGCCGGGGCCCTGCTTACGGACGTACATGGTGACCGGCTCGTCCTCTTCGGAGCTCACGACGAGGCCCTTGAGGTTCAGGATGATGTCGGTGACGTCTTCCTTCACACCGGGGACCGTGGTGAACTCGTGCAGAACGCCGTCGATGCGGATGCTGGTGACAGCAGCGCCGGGGATCGAAGACAGCAGCGTGCGGCGGAGCGAATTGCCGAGGGTGTACCCGAAACCTGGCTCGAGGGGCTCGATGACGAACTTCGAGCGGTTGTCAGCGATGACCTCTTCGGTCAGCGTGGGTCGCTGAGAAATGAGCATTGGATTTCCTCCTGTACGGGCGTCCGCTATTTGACGCCCACGATGGGAAAGGCACTGCGCGCCCGTGCGCCTTTCTGGTAGTGGGAACTACCAGAAAGGCGCACGGGCCGGAGGCCTTACTTCGAGTAGTACTCGACGATCAGCTGTTCCTGCAGCGGGACATCGATCTGCGCACGCTCGGGAAGCTGGTGAACCAGGATCCGGAGCCGTCCGCCGACAACCTGCAGCCAACCCGGGATCGGGCGATCGCCCTGGGTCTCACGCGCCACCTGGAAAGGAAGCGTCGACAGCGACTTCTCCTTGACATCGATGATGTCGTACTGCGAGACGCGGTAGCTGGGGATGTCGACCTTCTTGTTGTTCACAAGGAGGTGACCGTGCGTGACCAGCTGACGTGCCTGGCGGCGGGTGCGAGCCAGTCCGGCGCGGTACACGACGTTGTCGAGACGCGACTCCAGGATGCGGAGCAGGTTCTCACCGGTCTTACCGGGGCGGTTGTTCGCCTCCTGGTAGTAACGACGGAACTGCTTCTCCATGACGCCGTAGGTGAAGCGAGCCTTCTGCTTCTCCTGCAGCTGGAGCAGGTACTCGCTCTCCTTGATCCGCGCACGGCCGTGCTGGCCCGGCGGGTAGGGACGACGCTCGAACGCCTGGTCGCCTCCGACGAGGTCGACGCGCAGACGACGCGACTTGCGGGTGATGGGTCCGGTATAACGTGCCATTTTTTTCTACCTATCCTTCCCGCTAGACCCGACGCCGCTTGGGCGGACGGCAGCCGTTGTGGGGCTGGGGGGTGACATCGGAGATGGTGCCGACCTCGAGGCCTGCAGCCTGAAGCGAGCGGATCGCGGTCTCACGGCCGGAGCCGGGTCCCTTGACGAAGACGTCGACCTTCTTGACACCGTGCTCCTGCGCCTTGCGGGCTGCGTTCTCTGCAGCGAGCTGAGCGGCGAACGGGGTCGACTTACGCGATCCCTTGAAGCCGACGTGTCCCGAGGACGCCCAGGAAATGACATTTCCGGCGGGGTCCGTGATGGACACGATGGTGTTGTTGAAGGTGCTCTTGATGTGAGCGGCGCCGTGCGGGACGTTCTTCTTGTCCCTGCGACGCGTCTTCTGGGTCTTCTTCGGACCGGTGCTACGTGACTTGGGGGGCATTACTTCGCCTTCTTCTTGCCGGCAATGGTGCGCTTGGGGCCCTTACGGGTGCGGGCGTTGGTCTTGGTGCGCTGACCACGCACGGGCAAGCCACGGCGGTGGCGCAACCCCTGGTAGGCACCGATCTCGATCTTGCGCCGGATGTCGGCCTGGACCTCGCGGCGAAGGTCACCCTCGACCTTCAGCGACTCCTCGATGTACTCGCGGAGCTTGGCCAGATCCTCGTCCGAGAGATCCTTGCTCCGCAGATCCGGGTTGACGCCGGTGGCGCCCAGGATCTCCTTGGAGCGGGTACGGCCGATGCCGTAGATGTAGGTGAGTGCGATCTCCATCCGCTTTTCGCGGGGCAGATCGACACCTGCTAGACGTGCCATGTGGCAGTTCCTATCGGTGAGCGGAGGTCTGCTCCCAGTCCATCCCCTGTGCCTCTTCAAACTCCGGCGGTCTCGCGACCGAAGGGGTCTCAACTAACTCAGTGGGGCCCCGGCCTCCGTGCCGGGGGTGGACCAGTACCTGCCGTGGGTGGTGAAACCCGGTGGCCGAAAGTACTGGCTGGTGCTGGGAGGTCATCTTTGCTTGTTGCCAAGCAGATCCTCGAAAAGCGGAGATCTAGCCCTGACGCTGCTTGTGACGCAGGTTCTCGCAGATCACCATGACCCGGCCGTTACGACGGATCACCTTGCACTTCTCGCAGATCTTCTTGACGCTCGGCTGAACCTTCACGTCTTCTGATCTCCTGTTTTGTGGCAGCCCACTACGCAGTTCCGCGGCGGACGTACTTCTCCCCGACCTGGTCAGAGCGGGGAAGCTTTTTACTTGTACCGGTAAACGATGCGTCCGCGCGACAGGTCGTAGGGCGAGAGCTCCACGACTACGCGATCTTCCGGGAGGATGCGAATGTAGTGCTGACGCATCTTTCCGCTGATGTGGGCGAGAACCTTGTGGCCGTTCTCGAGCTCAATGCGGAACATCGCATTGGGCAGCGGCTCGACTACTCGTCCCTCGACCTCGATGGCCCCGTCTTTCTTAGCCATATCCTCCGCGATCCATGTTGTTTGACGTGCTTCTTGCATCTGTTTCCGTTACCGTGGCGCCCAATGGCTTCTTCACCGGCCGAAACATGAACATTCCGGATCGAAACCGGCACTGAGCACGCAAACAACCGGCACGCATAGCGCACCGCTGATCCATGTTACGGGAAATTGCTTACCAGGCCAAATGCACTCGGCGAGGCGAAGGATGGTGTTGCGCGTGCGTGCGCTGGTGCAGAGAGTCTCGGCCGCATCCGTCCGGGTCGACGGAGTCGTGGTCGCACGCATCACTCCCCCGCCTGCCGGCCACGGACTTCTCGTCCTGGTCGGCGTCACCCACACGGATGACGCGGCGAAAGCAGCGCTCCTGGCAAAGAAGGTGTGGACGATGCGAATCCTGGAGGACGAGCAGTCGGCCGCCGACCTCGATGCCCCGATCCTCGTGGCCAGTCAGTTCACGCTGATGGCCGACACACGACGGGGGCGACGTCCCTCGTGGTCCGCGGCCGCGCCCCGGCCCGTGGCGGAGCCGCTGGTCGAATCCTTCACGGACGCGCTACGACAGCTGGGCGCGTCGGTCGATACGGGCGTGTTCGGCGAGCACATGCAGATCGATCTCGTCAACGACGGACCGGTCACGCTGCTGATCGACGTGTAGCGGCGCAGTCACTCCGGGCGCAGCGTGAGAATCCGCGGACCATCCTCGGTGACGGCCACGGTGTGCTCCCAGTGGGCAGCACGCGTACCGTCCGCGGTAACCACCGTCCAGTCGTCTTCCAGGACAACGGTGTCGGTGGTGCCGAGCGTCAACATCGGCTCGATCGCCAGCACGGATCCGACCACCAGCTGGGGACCCTTACCCGGAGCGCCCTCGTTGGCGAGGAACGGTTCCATGTGCATTTCCCGGCCAATCCCGTGCCCGCCGTAGCCGTCGACGATCCCGTACTTCCGGCCGTGTGTTACTTCCGCCGCGCGGGTTCCCAGCTCGATCGCATGGGAGATGTCGGTGAGACGGTTCCCGGGCAGCATGGCTGCAATTCCCGCGTCCATCGACAACCGCGTGGCTTCGCTCAGATCCTGATCAGCCTCGATGAGTTCGCCGACACCGAACGTCCAGGCCGAGTCACCATGCCACCCATCGAGAATTGCACCGCAGTCGATCGAGACGAGGTCTCCCTCGGCGAGGATGTCCTGCGCCGAGGGAATCCCGTGCACCACACGGTCATTGACGGACGAACATATCGATCCGGTGAACCCGTGGTACCCCTTGAACGACGGCACCGCACCTGCGTCGCGGATTACCGACTCGGCTACCTCGTCGAGTTCGAGCGTGCTCACACCAGGCTTGGCCGCATCACGCACCGCCACCAGCGCTGCACCGACGATGGCGCCCGCGGCCGCCATCGCATCGAGCTCACCGGCAGTCCGGAAGGGAACAACTTTGCGCTTGCGCCCGAAACCCATTTACTTGCCCAACGCTGCCAGTGCGCGCGAGTTGACTTCGTCGACCTCACCCAGTGCGTCGACGGTGAGCAGATCGTTCTTGTAGTAGTCGAGCAGCGGCGCCGTCTCCTCGCGGTATACCCGGAGCCGGTTGCGGATGACGTCTTCCTTGTCGTCGGCGCGACCACGCGCCAGCATCCGTTCCACGACGATGTCCTCGTCCGCCACGAACGAGAGAACGCCGTCGAGCTTGGTGTCCAGATCAGCCAGGATCGCCTCGAGTGCCTGCGCCTGATCGACCGTGCGCGGAAAACCGTCGAGAAGGAAACCGTTGGCGGCATCCGGCTCCGCGACGCGAGCCTTCACCATGTTGTTGGTGATTTCGCTGGGAACGAGATCTCCGGCGTCGAGGTACTTCTTCGCCTCGAGACCGAGCGGTGTCTCCTGGCCGATGTTCGCCCGGAACAGGTCGCCGGTCGAGATGTGCGGGACACCGAGCTTCTCGGAAAGAATCGCGGCCTGGGTGCCCTTGCCTGCACCGGGAGGACCAAGGAGGACAAGTCTCACTTGAGGAACCCTTCGTAGTTGCGTTGCATCAATTGACTTTCGATCTGCTTGACCGTGTCCAGGGCGACACTGACGAGGATCAGCACTGCCGCGCCACCGAAGATGCTGCTGGTGGTCTGGCTCCCGGACAGGAAGAAGTGGGGCAACACTGCGATCAGGCCGAGGTAGATGGACCCCGGGACCGTGATGCGGTTGAGCACGTAATTCAGGTAGTCCGCGGTGGGGCGCCCCGGTCGGATGCCGGGAATGAACCCACCGAACTTCTTCATCTCGTCGGCGCGCTCTTCCGGGTTGAACGTGATCGCGACGTAGAAGAACACGAAGAACACGATCAACGCGAAGTAGATGGTGATGTATACCGGATTGTTCGGGTTCACCAGATACTCGTTGATGATCCGCTGCCACCAGCTCGGATCTGCAGCCGACGTCGCCCCGGTGAGCTGCGCGATGAGGTTCGGCAGATACAGCAGAGACGACGCGAAGATCACCGGGATGATGCCGGCCTGGTTGACCTTCAGCGGCAGGTAGGTGGACGAACCGCCGTACATCTTGCGTCCGACCATGCGCTTGGCGTACTGGACGGGGATACGGCGCTGGCCCTGCTCGACGAAGACCACGCCGGCGATGATGGCCAGAGCGGCGACACAGATGATCGCGAAGATCAGCCCGCCGCGACTGTCGAGAATGGCCTTGCCCTCCGACGGCAGCCGGGATGCGATACCCGCGAAGATCAGCAGCGAGAAGCCGTTACCGACACCGCGTTCGGTGATGATCTCGCCGAACCACATGACGAGCGCGGCACCCGCCGTCATCACGAGGACGATGATGACGAGCCCGAAGATGCTCTTGTCGGCGATTATTTCTTCCTGACAGCCCTGCAACAGCTGACCGCGCGCTGCGAGCGCGACGATGCCGGTGGCCTGCAGAATCGCCAGCGCGATCGACAGATATCGGGTGTACTGCGTCATCTTCGCCTGGCCGGACTGGCCTTCCTTCCGAAGCTGCT
Organism: Rhodococcus sp. IEGM 27; assembly: GCF_033142305.1. NCBI lineage: Bacteria > Bacillati > Actinomycetota > Actinomycetes > Mycobacteriales > Nocardiaceae > Rhodococcus > Rhodococcus sp. IEGM 27. Next base: position 164,092 of record NZ_JAWLSG010000008.1, read on the forward strand.
CGAACTTCGGGATGACGACCGTCAACAGCTGAACGATGATGCTTGCCGTGATGTAGGGCATGATGCCGATCGCGAACACCGAGAGCTGGAGCAGGGCTCCACCGGAGAACAGGTTGATCAGCGAATAGATACCGGCGGAATCGCCGCCCGACAACTGGTCGACACAGGCTCGGACGTTGGCGTAGTCGACGCCGGGTGAGGGCAGCACGGCACCGACGCGGTAGAGCGCGACGAGGCCGAGCGCGATGAGGATCTTCCGCCTCAGGTCCGGGGTCCTGAGGGCCGAGACGAAGGCGGAAAGCAAAGATCCTCCTGGCACGACGGTGGGTGGACGAGTCACTGGGACTTTGTCCGTGAATGAACTCTAGAACTCTAACAGTGGCGACTGAACGTGCAGTTGGGAGACCTGGGGCCGACCCGGTGCACAGCGGCAAATGGCCGCAGTACAGCGCGAAGCTGTACTGCGGCCATCTACTGGCTAGCGGTGATTGCTCACAGCTCGGTGGCGGTACCACCGGCAGCAGCGATCTTCTCCTTGGCGGAGCCGGTGAACTTGTCGACCGTCACCTGGACGGCGACAGTCAGGTCGCCGTCGCCGAGAACCTTGACGAGCTGGTTCTTGCGAACGGCGCCCTTGGCAACGAGATCCTCGACCGTGACCTGCCCACCCTCGGGGAACAGACGGGCGATGTCGCCGACGTTGACGACCTGGTACTCGGTGCGGAACGGGTTGGTGAAGCCCTTGAGCTTGGGCAGACGCATATGCAGCGGCATCTGTCCACCCTCGAAGGCGACGGGCACGTTCTTGCGGGCCTTGGTGCCCTTGGTGCCGCGACCCGCAGTCTTACCGCGCTTGCCGCCCTCGCCTCGACCGACGCGGATCTTGGCTGACTTGGACCCGGGCGCGGGGCGCAGGTGATGCAGTTTGATGGTCATGGTTAGACCTCCTCAACTGTGACGAGGTGGCGCACCACGTTGATCAGACCGCGGTTCTGCGCATTGTCCTCGCGGACAACCGTCTGCCGGATGCCCTTGAGACCGAGGGTGCGCAGCGAGTTCCGCTGGTTCTGCTTGGTACCGATGGTGCTCTTGATCTGAGTGACCTTGAGTTCGGCCATTACTTCACGCTCCCAGCCTGTGCACGCGCACGCAGCATGCCGGCGGGGGCCACATCCTCGAGGGCGAGACCGCGACGAGCGGCAACTTCCTCGGGACGCTGCAGACCCTTGAGCGCAGCAACGGTCGCATGGACGACGTTGATGGCGTTGTCGCTACCGAGCGACTTCGACAGGATGTCGTGGATACCCGCGCACTCCAGCACGGCACGCACCGCGCCGCCGGCGATGACACCGGTACCGGCGCTCGCAGGACGCAGCATGACGATGCCGGCAGCGGCTTCACCCTGGATGGGGTGCGTGATGGTGCCGCCGATCATCGGAACGCGGAAGAAGCTCTTACGAGCCTCCTCGACACCCTTCTGGATGGCCGCAGGAACTTCCTTGGCCTTGCCGTAGCCGACGCCGACCAGTCCGTTGCCGTCGCCCACGATCACCAGTGCGGTGAAGCTGAAGCGACGACCACCCTTGACGACCTTCGACACGCGGTTGATCGTGACGACCCGCTCGATGTGGTTCGACTTCTCGGCTGACTGTCCGCCGCGACGATCGTCGCGACCGCCACCACGACGGTCGCCGCCGCCGCGGTTGTCCCCCGTGTTGGGTCCATTCTGTCCGGCGGGTCCGCTTCCGCCGTCACGCCTCTGACGTCCCGGCATCAGGCTGTCCTTCCGTTCGAAATGATGGTCATCAGAACTTCAACCCGCCTTCGCGAGCTGCGTCTGCCAGGGCCGCGATGCGACCGTGGTAGCCGTGTCCGCCGTGGTCGAAGACCACAGTCTCGACTCCGGCAGCCTTCGCGCGCTCGGCGATCAGCTGACCGACCTTCGCGCTGAGGGTCTTCTTGTCGCCGTCCGCAGCGCGCACGTTTGCCTCGGTGGTCGACGCCGCGGCCAGCGTGTGGCCCGCGAGGTCGTCCACCAGCTGGACGTGGATGTGGCGCGAGGACCGGTTGACGACCAAGCGGGGACGCTCGGGCGTGCCGGACACCTTCTTGCGGAGACGGAAGTGACGACGCACCTTCGACAGGCGACGCTTCGTGGACGCATCCTTGCCCAGCGGAATCCGCTTGGCTTTCTGGTTTGCAGTCTGGCTCATATCACTTACCCGTCTTTCCGACCTTGCGGCGGATCTGCTCACCCTCGTAACGCACGCCCTTGCCCTTGTACGGGTCCGGACGGCGGAGACGACGGATGTTGGCCGAGATCTGCCCGACCTTCTGCTTGTCGATGCCCGACACGGAGAACTTGGTGGGCGACTCGACCGCGAAGGTGATGCCTTCCGGAGCCTCGATCGGGACCGGGTGGCTGTATCCGAGCGCGAACTCGAGGTCCTTGCCCTTGAGAGCAACGCGGTAACCGACGCCGTGGATCTCCATTTTGGTGGTGTAACCGTCGGTCACACCGGTGACCAGGTTCTGCACCAGCGTGCGAGAAAGACCGTGCAGTGCACGGCTACGACGCTCGTCGTCCGGACGGGTGACGCTGAGCGTTCCGTCCTCGTTCTTCTCGATGGTGATCGGCTCTGCGATGGTGAGGCCGAGGGTGCCCTTCGGCCCCTTGACCGTGACGTCCTGGCCGTCGATCGACACGTCGACACCGGCGGGGACGGTAACGGGAATCTTTCCGATACGCGACATTGTGGTGGCCTCCCTTACCAGACGTAGGCGAGGACTTCCCCGCCCACTCCTTGATTGGCCGCCTGGCGATCGGTGAGCAGGCCGGTGGACGTGGAAATGATCGCCACGCCGAGGCCGCCCAGAACCTTGGGCAGGTTGGTGGACTTTGCGTACACACGCAGACCGGGCTTCGAGACACGACGCACGCCGGCAAGGCTGCGCTCACGGCTCGGGCCGTACTTGAGGTCGACGATGAGGGTCTTACCGACCTCGGCGTCCTCGGTGCGGTAGTCGGCGATGTAACCCTCACGCTTGAGGATCTCGGCGATGTTCGCCTTGATCTTCGAGTGGGGCAACTTCACCTCATCGTGGTACGCCGTGTTGGCGTTGCGCAGACGTGTCAAGAAGTCTGCGATGGGGTCGGTCATGGTCATGAGGTTGACCTCTACCTTTCTCACAACGGTTCCCTCTGCCGTGTCCGGCGCAGGCCTATCGCGAAGTAGGTCTTACGTTTCCCGGCCCGAGATTACGAACCGGAAGTCTGTGGTGGGTGACGTCATCGTCGAGGCGACGACGTCACCGGATCACCAGGAGCTCTTGTGAACGCCGGGCAGCTCGCCGGCGTGCGCCATCTCGCGGACGCAGATTCGGCACAGGCCGAACTTGCGGAACACCGAGTGCGGACGACCGCACCGCTGGCAGCGGGTGTAGGCGCGCACCGCGAACTTGGGCTTCTTGTTGGCCTTGTTGACCAATGCCTTCTTAGCCATTAGCTCAGTTCTCCTTGAACGGGAAGCCGAGGTGCTTGAGCAGGGCACGGCCTTCTTCGTTGTTGGTCGCGGTGGTCACCACGGTGATGTCCATGCCGCGCGGGCGGTCGATCTTGTCCACGTCGATCTCGTGGAACATCGACTGCTCGTTCAGGCCGAACGTGTAGTTGCCGTTGCCGTCGAACTGGGTTCCCGACAGGCCACGGAAGTCCCTGATGCGGGGAAGGGCCACGGACACGAGACGGTCCAGGAATTCCCACATGCGGTCGCCACGAAGCGTGACGCGGGCACCGATCGGCATGCCCTCGCGAAGCTTGAACTGCGCGATGGACTTACGTGCCTTGCGGATCTCGGGCTTCTGACCGGTGATCAGGGCGAGGTCGTTGACGGCACCGTTGATGAGCTTGGCGTCGCGGGCGGCGTCACCGACACCCATGTTGACGACGACCTTGACGACGCCCGGGATCTGCATCACGTTGGCGTAGTCGAATTCGCTGTTCAGCGCAGCCTTGATCTCTTCGCGGTAGCGAGTCTTCAGGCGCGGCTGGATCTTGTTCTCAGTGGAGGTCATGTCAGATGTCCTTCCCGTTCTTCCGGGAAATCCGAACGCGCTTGCCGGACTCTTCGTCGGTCCGGTAGCCCACGCGGGTGGGGTTGCCGTCCGAGTCGATGACCGCGACGTTGGAAACGTGGATCGGGGCTTCCTGCGTCACGATGCCGCCGGAGGAAGCTCCGCGCTCGTTCGCGGAAACCGCGGTGTGCTTCTTGATGCGGTTCACGCCTTCGACGAGGACCTTGTTGGTCGCGGGGTAGGCCTGAATGACCTTGCCCTTCGCGCCCTTGTCCTTGCCGGCGATGACCAGCACGGTGTCACCCTTGTGCACCTTCATCACAGCACCTCCGGGGCGAGCGAGACGATCTTCATGAACTTCTTCTCACGCAGCTCACGGCCGACGGGGCCGAAGATGCGGGTGCCACGGGGATCGTTGTCCGGCTTGATGAGGACGGCGGCGTTCTCGTCGAACTTGATGTACGACCCGTCCGGACGGCGACGTTCCTTCGTGGTGCGGACGATGACGGCCTTGACGACCTCGCCCTTCTTGATGTTTCCACCCGGGATGGCGTCCTTGACGGTGGCGACGATGATGTCACCGATCCCGGCGTAGCGGCGTGACGAACCACCGAGAACGCGGATGCAGAGAATCTCCTTGGCACCCGTGTTGTCGGCGACGCGCAGCCGCGACTCCTGCTGAATCACTTACTTCTCCTTGACCTGGTGTTTTCGACTGGAGCGACCAACTGGCGATCACTCTGTCGTGCACGGCAGATTTCCGACCCGACGTGCGCGGTCCGTACCCGTACCCTGCATGAGGCCGCCCTGACGGACGGCACAACGGTGGGGTTGCCGTGCATCTGTCGCAAGGCAACCCCACCATCATACTGGACACATTTTGTGGTTCTTACTTGGCCTTCTCGACGACCTCGACGAGGCGCCAGTGCTTCGTCGCGGACAGCGGACGGGTTTCCATCAGCTGCACGAGGTCACCGACACCGGCGACACCGTTCTCGTCGTGGGCCTTGACCTTGCTGGTCCGGCGGATGATCTTGCCGTAGAGCGGGTGCTTGACCCGGTCTTCGAGCTCGACCACGATCGTCTTCTCCATCTTGTCGGAGACGACGTATCCGGTGCGGACCTTGCGGCTTCCGCGCTCTGTAGTGCTCACTGCTTTTTCCTCACTCATGCCGCGTCACCTGCGTCCGGACCAACGGCCAGCCCGAGCTCACGCTCACGCAGAACGGTGTAGATACGCGCGATGTCGTGACGGACGGTCCGAAGCCGGCGGTTGTTGTCCATCTGGCCGGTGGCCATCTGGAAACGAAGGTTGAACAGCTCTTCCTTCGACTCACGAAGCCGGGTGACCAGCTCTTCTTCGGTGAGCTCGCGGAGCTCTGCGGCTGGGGTTCCAGTAGCCATCAGAACTGCTCCTCCCTTGTCACGATCCGGCACTTGCAGGGGAGCTTGTGCATCGCGCGACGCAGGGCCTCGCGTGCGATCTCCTCATTGGGGTAGCTCATCTCGAACATCACGCGACCAGGCTTGACGTTCGCGATCCACCACTCGGGGGAACCCTTACCGGAACCCATGCGGGTTTCGGCCGGCTTCTTGGTGAGGGGGCGATCCGGGAAGATGTTGATCCAGATCTTGCCGCCACGCTTGATGTGCCGGGTCATGGCGATACGAGCGGACTCGATCTGCCGGTTGGTGATGTAGGCAGGCTCGAGAGCCTGGATGCCGTAGTCACCGAAGGTCACCTGGGTTCCACCCTTGGCGGCACCCGAACGGCTCGGATGGTGCTGCTTGCGGTGCTTGACCCGCCGTGGGATCAACATGCGTCAGCCCTCCTTCTGTTCAGTCGTAGCGGGTGCATCGGCGGTGGCGGTCGCTGCGCGACCGGCCTCGGTGCTGGTCGCGGTGGTGCCGGTGGCACCGGAACGACGGGGGCGGCTCGGACGCTCACGCCGCGGACGATCGCCGGCGGGAGCAGCCACGTTGGCGGCGAGCTCACGCTTGCCACCGACGATGTCGCCCTTGTAGATCCAGACCTTCACGCCGATGCGGCCGAAGGTGGTCTTGGCCTCGTAGAGGCCGTAGTCGATGTCGGCGCGCAGCGTGTGCAGCGGGACGCGACCTTCGCGGTAGAACTCCGAGCGGGACATCTCGGCACCACCGAGACGACCGGAGCACTGGACCCGGATGCCCTTGACGTTCGGCTGACGCATGGCCGACTGGATGGCCTTACGCATGGCGCGACGGAAAGCGACGCGGTTCGAGAGCTGCTCGGCGACACCCTGGGCGACGAGCTGAGCCTCGGCCTCGGCGTTCTTGACCTCGAGGATGTTCAGCTGGACCTGCTTGCCGGTCAGCTTCTCGAGCTCGGAACGGATGCGGTCGGCCTCGGCGCCGCGGCGGCCGATGACGATGCCCGGACGCGCGGTGTGGATGTCCACACGCACACGGTCACGGGTGCGCTCGATCTCGACCTTCGCGATGCCCGCGCGCTCCATGCCGGTGGCGAGGAGCTTACGGATGGCGACGTCTTCCTTGACGTACTCCGCGTACTGCTTGTCTGCGTACCAGCGGGACTTCCAGTCGGTGGTGATGCCGAGTCGGAAGCCGTGCGGGTTGATTTTCTGGCCCACTACTGAGCACTTCCCTTCCGGCGATTACGGGTCGATGTTCCGGTCTTCGGCAGGCTCTCCACGATCACGGTGATGTGGCTCGTCCGCTTACGGATACGGAACGCACGTCCCTGTGCACGCGGCTGGAACCGCTTGAGGGTCGCGCCCTCGTCCACGTACGCCGTGGCAACGACAAGCGTGCTCGGGTCGAGGTCGAGGTTGTTCTCGGCGTTGGCTGCAGCGCTGGCGATCACCTTGGCGACCGGCTCGCTCGCTGCCTGCGGCGCGAACTTCAGGATGGAGAGGGCGTCTTCAACCGAACGCCCGCGGACCAGGTCCACAACTCGACGCGCCTTCATCGGCGTGACGCGCACGTGGCGCGCAACTGCCTTGGCGGTCGGGTTGGCGGTTTCGGTGTTGCTCATCGCCTCTTCGCCTTCCGATCATCCTTGATGTGACCCTTGAACGTGCGGGTCGGTGCAAACTCTCCGAGCTTGTGTCCGACCATCGAGTCGGAGACGAACACGGGGACGTGCTTGCGGCCGTCGTGAACCGCAAACGTGTGGCCGATGAAGTCCGGGATGATCGTGGAACGACGGGACCAGGTCTTGATGACCTGCTTGGTTCCCTTTTCGTTCTGCACGTCCACCTTCGCGAGGAGGTGGTCATCGACGAACGGGCCCTTCTTGAGGCTGCGTGGCATCCTTCACTCCCTCCTAGCGCTTGTTCTTGCCGGTACGGCGACGACGGACAATGAGCTTGTCACTCGCCTTGTTCTTGCGGGTGCGGCCTTCGGGCTTGCCCCACGGGCTGACCGGGTGGCGACCACCGGAGGTCTTACCCTCACCACCACCGTGCGGGTGGTCGACCGGGTTCATCACGACACCACGGACGGTCGGGCGCTTGCCCTTCCACCGCATACGGCCGGCCTTGCCCCAGTTGATGTTCGACTGTTCGGCGTTGCCGACCTCACCGATCGAGGCGCGGCAGCGAACGTCGACGCGACGGATTTCGCCGGACGGCATACGCAGCGTGGCGTAGGTGCCTTCCTTACCGAGCAGCTGGATGCTGGAACCAGCCGAGCGGGCCATCTTGGCGCCGCCACCGGGGCGGAGTTCGACGGCGTGGATGGTGGTACCCGTCGGGATGTTGCGCAGGGGCAGGTTGTTGCCGGGCTTGATGTCGGCGCCTGCACCGGATTCGACCGGCGCACCCTGGAACAGGCCCTTGGGGGCGATGATGTAGCGCTTCTCGCCATCTGCGTAGTGCAGCAGGGCGATACGCGCGGTGCGGTTGGGGTCGTACTCGATGTGCGCGACCTTGGCGGGCACGCCGTCCTTGTCGTTGCGACGGAAATCGATCAACCGGTAGGCGCGCTTGTGACCGCCGCCCTTGTGCCGGGTGGTGATACGACCGTGTGCGTTACGTCCACCGCGTCCGTGGAGCGGGCGAACCAGCGACTTCTCGGGGGTCGACCGAGTGATCTCGGCGAAGTCCGAGACGCTCGAGCCACGACGGCCCGGAGTTGTCGGCTTGTACTTACGGATTGCCATGAGTCTTCTCGTCCTCTATGTCTCGTCAAGTCCCGGCGCTTACGCGACCGGTCCTCCGAAGATCTCGATGGGCTTGCTGTCGGCCGAGAGGGTCACGAGCGCGCGCTTGGTGTCCTTGCGCTTGCCGTAACCGAACCGGGTCCGCTTGCGCTTGCCCTGACGGTTGGCGGTGTTGACGCTTGTCACGGTGACGCCGAAGATCTTCTCGACGGCAATCTTGATCTGCGTCTTGTTCGAGTCCGGGTGCACCAGGAAGGTGTAGGTGCCTTCCTCGATCAGTCCGTAGGACTTCTCGGAGATGACCGGGGCCAGCAGGATGTCGCGGGGGTCAGCGATGGTCGTCACTTGGCCTCCTCCTTGTTCTCTTCCTGGACGCTCTCGGCGGGCCCGTGGATGAACGTGTTGAGCGCCTCGACGCTGAACACGACGTCATCGCTGTTGAGCACGTCGTACGTGTTGAGCTGGTCGGGTGCGATGGGATGCACACCGTCCAGGTTCTGCACGCTCTTCCACGCCGCGATGTCTTCACGTCCGACGACGAGCAGGACCTTCTTGCGGTCCGAGATCTCGCCCAGGAACGTCTTGGCGCCCTTCGTCGAGGGAGTCTGACCGGCGACCAGCTCGGTGATCACGTGGATACGCTCGTTGCGCGCCCGGTCGGAGAGAGCTCCGCGCAGGGCGGCGGCCTTCATCTTCTTGGGCGTCCGCTGGCTGTAGTCGCGCGGCTGCGGGCCGTGGACGGTGCCACCACCGGCGAACTGCGGTGCACGGGTCGAGCCCTGACGAGCGCGGCCGGTGCCCTTCTGGCGGTACGGCTTCTTTCCACCGCCGCGAACCTCGCCGCGGGTCTTGGTGGAGTGGGTGCCCTGACGCGCAGCTGCGAGCTGAGCGACGACAACCTGGTGGAGAAGCGCGATGTTGGCAGGCGCGTCGAAAATCTCCGCGGGGAGATCGACGGTGCCGTTGGTCTTGCCGCCGGCGACCTTGACGTCCAGCGTCAGCTTGGTCGTCGATGTCTCGGTGCTGGTCATGCCCGTGCACCACCCTTCACTGCACTCTTGACGATCACGAGGCCACCCTTGCGGCCGGGGATCGCACCCTTGATCAGCAGCAGGCCGTTCTCGGCGTCCACCTTGTGGACCGAGAGGTTCTGCGTCGTGATGCGGTCGCTACCCATGCGGCCGGACATGCGCATGCCCTTGAACACGCGGCCCGGAGTGGCGCAGCCACCGATGGAACCGGGGCGACGGTGCACAGCCTGGGCGCCGTGCGAGGCGCCCTGGCCGGCGAAGCCGTGGCGCTTCATGGTTCCGGCGAAGCCCTTACCCTTGCTGGTTCCGGTGACGTCGACGTAGGCGCCGTCCTCGAAGACCTCGGCGGTAAGTTCCTGGCCGACCTCGTACTCCGAGGTGTCGGCAACGCGGAGCTCCACAACGTGGCGGCGCGGGGTGACGCCGGCCTTGGCGAACTGGCCGGAAGTCGGCTTGTTCACCTTGCGCGGGTCGATGGCGCCGAACGCGAGCTGCACGGCGCTGTAGCCGTCACGCTCTTCGGTACGAATCTGGGTCACGACGTTGGGCCCGGCCTTCACGACGGTGACCGGAACGACCCGGTTGTTCTCGTCGAAGACCTGGGTCATGCCGAGCTTCGTGCCCAGGATTCCCTTGATCTTGGTATCAGTCATTGTTTTTGTCTCCGCCGCGCTCACTGAATATTGACGTCGACGCTGGCCGGAAGGTCGATGCGCATGAGCGCGTCCACCGTCTTGGGCGTCGGGTCGAGGATGTCGATAAGCCGCTTGTGAGTACGCATCTCGAAGTGCTCGCGCGAGTCCTTGTACTTGTGCGGCGAGCGGATGACGCAGTACACGTTCTTTTCGGTCGGCAACGGCACGGGTCCAACGACGCGGGCCCCGGTACGGGTCACCGTCTCGACGATCTTGCGCGCTGACGCGTCGATCGCCTCATGGTCGTAGGCCTTGAGCCTGATGCGGATCTTCTGTCCCGCCACGCTTAGTGTCCTTTTCTTGCCGCGTTTCGTAGAACCACCCGAGTCGGGCCGAACTACCTCGTCGTCTGCACAGTCCTTACCTGGGCCGCAACTGTCCGAACGCTAGGCGACCGGGACGCACCCGATCCGCTGCCGCTGTTCATCTGTCATGGTTCTCCGGTACACGCGGTCGGGCGTGTCGCCCTCCCACTCATTCTCCGACCCGCAACTTTTCAGCTTTCGGGCCGGGAATTCGCACCGGATGCACTCGAAATCGAGTGCACAGTAGGTACTGCTTCCGTCTTGCATGGGCCGCGAACAGCTCTTTCGAACCGCTCGACGACGTTCTTCACCCCACCTGTTTCAGGCCGCAATAGATCGCGTCCCAGACAAGGCAACCCGACCAGTATGCCGTACGAGGCCCGAGACTTCAAACCGACCCGGACCGGTGCTGCAAGCCACGGAACTTACTTTCGAGTAAGGTGTCGGGATGACGACTTCGAGTCCTACCTTCGCCGCCTGGCAGAAGCTTCCGGACAACGCCTTCGGTCACACTCTCTTCTCTCTGGCGATGTGTGTACGCGTTCCCTACTTCGGCTCGGTGCTCCCCCGCGTCGTCGACATGCGCCCCGGACGCTGCGAGGTACACGCCCCGAAATGGTGGGGCGTGCGCAACCACCTCGGCACGTTTCACGCCATCGCGGCCTGCAACCTCGCCGAGGTCGCCATGGGCATGCTGTCCGAAGCGACCGTGCCGAGCACGCATCGATGGATTCCGAAGTCCATGACGGTCGACTACCTCGCCAAGGCGAACGGATCGCTGCGGGCAATCGCCGAACTACCGGAGCCGCCGGACTTTGCCACCATCACCGAGGGCGCTGAGCTGGTGGTGCCGGTACGCATCGTCGACCGCGCGGGGAACGAGGTGGTCCACGCCGACATCACGACGTGGGTGACACCCCGCAGTGCGGGACCGGAGACTTCCTAGCTCTCGGGCGAGCAGCCACGGTGAGCGCACCGACGCGGAAGCGGAGGTGGACGACGGCACGACGCATGTCGAAGCTCACATTTCGGCTCCGACCCCTCCGCGGCGGCGAATTGCCCTGCGGGAGTACCGCGGACACCGGGCCTGACATTCGCACACCATGGCCGTCGACGTGGAAGACGCCGATGTCGCGGCGGTCGCGGGAGTGGAACTGGTACAGGTGTGCGGCATTTATCGTGTACCTGTCTGCGCGCGTTACAGAAGATTCCCCGGCCCCTTCCCCGGGCGTGGACATGGTTCGCGGGTCTGGCTTCATCTCCCTTCTCGCGTGCCATACTCGAGGACATGCCTGCACCTGACACCGCCGTACTTGTCGAGGGAATCGAAAAATCCTTCGGTGACGTCGCAGCGTTGCGGGGCGTGAGCTTCGAGGTACCCCGCGGCACGGTTCTGGGCATCCTGGGCCCCAACGGCGCCGGAAAGACCACCACCGTCAACGTCTTGTCCACACTGCTCCGGCCTGATGCCGGACGGGCCTTCGTCGCCGGGCACGACGTCGTCACCGAATCGGCGGACGTGCGGCGGAGCATCATGATGACGGGGCAGTACGCAGCCCTCGACGAGTCGTTGACCGGCCGCGAGAACCTCGTGCTGTTCGGGCGTCTGATGGGTCTGCCCAAGGGCGACGCGAAGGCGCGGGCCCAGGATCTCCTGACTCAGTTCGACCTCCTCGACGCCGGTGACCGAAAAGTGTCCGGCTACTCGGGCGGTATGCGTCGACGCGTCGACATCGCGTGCGGTCTGGTGATCCGGCCGGAAGTGGTGTTCCTCGACGAACCGACCACCGGCCTCGACCCCCGCAGCCGTCAGGGCGTGTGGGGTCTCGTGTCTGCGCTGAAAGATCAGGGCATCACCATTCTGCTCACCACGCAGTACCTCGAAGAGGCCGACTTGCTGAGCGACAACATCGTGGTCATCGACAAGGGCACGGTGATCGCCGAAGGCTCGGCGGACGACCTCAAGGCCCGCACCGGCGGCAGCTATTGCGAAGTGGTGCCGGTCCAGCTCTCCGATCTGCCGCGCGTGCGCGAGGTTCTGGCAGGCCTGTGTCCCCCCGACCGCGTCATCGAGGAAGGTTCCGACCGCTTGTCGATTCCGGCCGAGCACGGTGCCCAGACTCTCGCGGAGGTGCTTCGTCGCCTCGACATGGCTGGTGTCAAACTTGCCGACATCGCACTCCGACGGCCGTCGCTCGATGACGTGTTCCTCTCGCTCACCGGACATGCACGCGTCGACGAGAGCCTGCCGTCGTGACGGCGCCCCCGCAGGTAGCCTTCGAACGCGCTCTCGCGGGCAAGCACCGCAAGCCCCAGCCGTCCAACGTGCAGCAGTGGGTTGCACTGACCCAGCGAAATCTCCACACCATGTCGGTGACGGGTCAGTTCTTCATCGCGGTGCTGGCACCGTTGATCTTCACGGTCGGCTTCTACCTACCGCTGCGTCTGGTGATGAAGTTCCAGGGCGTCGACTACGCCCAGTTCGTCATGCCGATCATCGTGCTCCAAGCAATGGCGTTCACGGCCGTGTCCGCCGCGCATCGAGCGGCGACCGAGTCGTCGAACGGTATGAATACCCGATTCCAGACCATGCCCGTAGGAGCAGCCATACCCTTGGCGGCGCGCATGTCTGCGTCACTCGTGCACTCGTCCATTTCGCTCGTCGCTGCCGTGACCTACGGGTACCTCATCGGTTTCAGGTTCGATGGCGGCACGAGGCTGACCCTCGGCTTCTGTGCCCTGGCGATGCTCATCGGGTTCGCACTCACGACCGGTGCGGATGCGCTCGGAACGCTGACGGGGAGCCCGGAAGTCACCAGCCAGGCGCTCACGCTCCCGCAGCTGATTCTGGGGATGTTCTCCTCCGGATTCGTTCCGGTGAGCCAGTTCCCGGAGTGGGCGCAGGGCTTTGTGCGGAACCAGCCGATATCTCAGTTCTCCGAATCGATGCGTGCCATGACCGAGGGCACGATCACCCTGCACCAGATGACGCCGACTCTGCTGTGGTGCGCCGGACTCGTGCTCGCTTTCGTTCCATTGTCGATCTGGTCGAATGTGAGGCGCGGATGACCACCGAGTATCGAGCCGAGGCGCCAACCCGGGTGACGTTCCCCGCGGTGTCGAAGCCACATCCCGAGAATTCGGCATCTGCCCTGGTGGTTCACAGCCTGTTGCAGACGAAACGGCTTCTTGTGCGTTGGGCTCGCGACCCCGGAACGATGATCCAGGCCATCGTCTATCCCGCACTGATGCTCGTCATGTTCTGGGCCGTGTTGGGCATTTCGATCACCAAGGCCACGGGCGTCAACAGTCTGTACGGCACCGTCCCCATGATCACTCTGGTCGGTGCCATGTTCGGCTCCATCGCGGGGGGACTGTCCCTCAAGAAAGAATGGGCCAACGGCCTGCTCGGCAGGTTCTGGGTTCTCCCCGTCCACAGGGCTTCTCCCCTGGTCAGCCGGCTGCTGGCCGAGTGTGTGCGCATCTCTCTGACGACGGTCCTCATCATCGCCGTCGGAATTGCCCTCGGCTTCCGGTTCGACCAGGGCGTTCTCGCCGGCGTGGGCCTCATGCTTCTGCCACTTCTCTTCGGCGTCAGCTTCGCGACGATGGTGACAGCCCTCGCTGTCAACGCGGGGAAGGCGCCACTCGTCGAACTGCTGTCCCTGCTCTGCACACTTCTGCTGTTCTTCAACTCGGGATTCGTACCCACCGCCGCGTACCCGACCTGGTTGCAGTCGTTCGTCGAGAACCAGCCGATGTCCTGTGCCATCGACGCGATGAAGGGTCTGTCGATGGGCGGTCCGGTGGCGGAACCACTGATCAAGACGATCGCTTGGTCGATCGGTGGACTGATCGTGTTCACCTACCCCGCAGTGCGCGGATACCGAAGGGCCGCAGGGACTCCCCCGTAGCACCCACGTCCGCCTGCGGTCCCGTCGAGTCCCGCGGAATCAGCGAGGGGTGCGGCCTGTGAGGGGTGGCTGAATCACCAACGGATCCTCTGCGGCCGGCGGACCGTACACACCCCCGCTCCGAGTCGCGTTCTCCTGCCCGAGATCGTCGGGGCGTGGGACATTGACCGCACCACGCTGTTCGAGGTACTCCTGCGACTGGCACGTCCAGTCGAGGGCCGGTTCACGTGGTTCCGCCTCGGTGACCAGTCGGCGGGGGGCGTCGTACACGCACATCGGGCCCTGCGTGCCCACGAGGAGCAGATCGGCCAGTCCGCCCTTCTCGATCGAACCGATCTTCGGCAGTGCCGTGGGCATGATCGACAGGCCGTACTCGAGTGACGGTTGCCGATCCGCCACGATGCGGGTGGGGAGGACCAGATCGGCGAGCATCGTGCCGAGGGAGTCGCGGTTGCCGGCAAGCAGGGAGTCGAGGCTCGCCATCGTTTGGGGCGAGCGTCCCATCAATTCGACGAGGGCCGCATCGTTGGCCCGCAGTTGTTCGAAAACACTTCGTGCGGTGCTTGCCGATCCGGGCAGTGCTGCGGCCAATCCGTCGGCGCTGTCCAGGAGTGGCATTCCCTTGTCGACGATGGTGGTGAGCGCTTCTGTGCGACTGTCGAGTAGCTGCGCTGCCTCGGCCGAATTGTCGAGCAGGTTCTGCAGGTCCGGTCCGGTTCCCTGGAAGGCGGTGCCGAACGTGTCGGCAATCGTCGAGAGGTCGCGCACGTCGAGTGTGTTCACCAGGTCGGTCGCCTGAACGAGGGTAGCGTCCAGCGACTTCGGAACCCCGTCCGCCGGGACGGCGATGACGTCTCCGTCGACCAGATAGGGCGGCTGGTCGGTGGTGGGCATGATGTCGAGGGACTGAATGCCGACCGGATTCTCGGTGCTGATCTTCGCGACGGACCCGATCGGTATCTCGGTGCCCGGATGCAGTTCGATTCCGAGCACGATGCCCGAACCGGACGGGCTGACGTCGACCGATTCGACTGTTCCTACTCCCACTCCGCGGTAGTTCACCGAGGTTCCGCGGGCGAGCCCGGCTGCGTTGTCCAGTTCGGCGCTCAGCCGGAGAGGATCGCCGAACGTGTCCGGTCCGGCGACGTACCGCAACCCGAACAGGATCGCGACCAGTGAGATCACAACGAACATGACGAGCTGCGCCACGAGGTGCCGGGTCATCAGCGGACACCTCCGCCGAGGACCTCGGCCAGCGTCCGGGCTTCCGGGACCTCGAGGGGCGCCGAGCCGGTGAGCAGTCTCGCGATGACCGCTGTGACGTCGAAAGTCCCGTTGAAGGTCACGTAGTCGCCGGGTGTGGCGGCGGCGAATCCACCGAGGAACCGTGCGACCGCGTCCAGTGTCGGCGCCAGCTCCGATTCGAATCCTTCGAGGGCGGCCAGTACCGTGCCGGCGTCATCGATTTCGGCCGACAGCTCCGTTCCGGCGCTCCCGAGGACACGTTCGGCTTCCCCGGTGAGTGCGGACGCCTGTTGCATGAGCGCGGTGATCTGTTCACGCTGGGACAGCAGTAGGTCGATCACCGGCGACATTTCGGTCAGCGCGCGATCCAGTATCGGCTTCCCGGCCGCCAATTCGGCGGAAAACGCATGGGAGGCCCCTATTGCCCTGTTCAGTTCGTCACGGTGGTCGTCGACGACGCCCAGCGTGTTGTTCAACATGTCGGCGAGGTCTCGCACCTTGTCGGAGCGGCCGGCGAAGGCTGCGCTCAATTCCCGCATGACGGTGCTGATCTGATCGATTCCACTGCCGTTGAGCACGGTGGCGAGCGCTGCCAGTCCACTTTCGATGTCCGGACCGCGCGACGTGTGTACCAATGGAATCGCGTCACCGTCGCCCATCGGTGCCCCGATTCCGTCCTCCAAGTTCAGCCGGACGAACGGATTGCCGAGGGCAGTGGACAACTCGATCCGCGCGGTGACATCTCGAGGCACACGGACGTCGTCACGGATCCGCAACTCGAGCCTGGCCGTGAAGTTTCGGGTGGACACCTCGGATACGCGACCGATCACATCCTGTCCGGCCCGAACTTCGGCACCGGGTACGACCCGGTCGGCACCCGCGAACTCTGCGGTGATGCGATACGACGGCCCGTCGGGCGCGTGACCGACCGACAGGCTTTGAAGGCTGAGCGAGCATCCGGACGTGATCGCGGCGGCCCCGAGGATCACCACAGTCGTCAGTGCGTGCATTCTGCTCCGGATCGTCATCGTCCTCCGACCATGAGTTCACGTAGCCCGAACGGATCGGACATGCTGGGAGGGAATTGAATCGGGTTGGTGATTCCTGGTCCGCGGCAGAGGACCGGATCGACCACCTGACACAGAGGCGACGTCGGCTCGGCCTGCGCAAGATTGGTCGAGATGTTCAATCGGATGCGGGCACGCTGGTCGGGGGTGACCGCACGCTGAATATTGTCGACGAGCAAGGGCAGCAGATCCATGATCTCGGCGAGGTCGGTGTCGTGCTGTCGAAGAACTCCACTCATTCCGGCGAGGTTGTCGATACTGGCACTCAGGTCGCCGCCACGAGCGGCAACGAGCTGATCGATGTGGTCCAGCAGAGTCGTGAGCTGGACTATCGTGGAGCCGATCTCGAACTGCTGTCCGGCGAACTCGTCGCCGACGACAGTCAGCGACTGTGCCAGCGAGTCGACCTGAGCCTGCCGCGCCGAGATCGTCGTGACGAGCACCTCCACATTATCGATGAGGGCGCCGAGATCCTCGCTGTTGCCGGCGACGACCGAACTCGCCTGGGACAGCGTGCGGATGGCATCGTTCATCGCCTGGCCCGTACCGTGCGTGGATGCCGCGGTGGCCGAGAGTGCGGCTCCCACGTTGCCGCCTTCCGGACCGAGCACCTCGACCACAGTCTCGACACTGTCCATCAGTTGGTCCCAGGTAATCGGCGAGTGACTGCGCTCGAGCGGGATGGTGTCGCCACTGCCCAGTACCGGTCCGCCGGTGTAGGCCGGTCCGAGTTCGACGAAGCGTTCACCGATCGCGGACGACACCAGCACATAGGAGTGCGCATCTGCAGGAAGGCTGACATCGGCGGCGACCGACATGGTGATCAGGACCGTCGCACCCCTCGGTTCCACCGCCTCGACGGTGCCCACCGGAACTCCCAGCACGGTGACCTTGGTTCCGGGAAAGACCCCGTTCACGTAGGCGAACTCCGAATGCACTGTGGTTGAGGACGACCGGAAGATCACCAGCCAACCGGCAACTGCGATCGCCACGACGAGCCCGACCGTCAGAGCGATCCTCACAGCCCTGGGCGCCGCGGTCTTCACGAACACCCCGTCAGCAGTCCGACGACGCACAGAAGGTTGTCGGCGATGAAGGCGGAGGGTGCGGAGACGTCGGCCCAATCGCCGGTTCCGGTCGAGTTGACCAGGGCGCGTGCGGCCGGTGCACCCTGCGTGAGGAGGGCGTCGATATTGCCCAGGTTCGCGTTGAGGCGGTCCGTCACCTGACGCGCGTTCGCAAGCAGAAGGTCGAGATCGTGTGTGTTCTCGCCGAGGAACTGCGACGCCTGAGCTACCAGGGACTCCAGATCTTCGACCATCTGACGTATCGCTTCCCGTCGCGTCGCAAGCGTCTTCATGACGACCTCGGCGTTTCCCAGCAGCGTCGACAACTGGTCCTGCTGACTTACCAGCACATCCGTCACAGTTCGGGAACTGTCGAGCAATTGCGTGATCTGGTCCGCATTCTTGGCCAGGATCGCGGACGCTGCGCTGATCCCTGCCAGCGCATCCCGGTTGAGGGTGGCATCCGTGGGCATCGTGTCCGTGACCGTCGCAACCATTTTCTGCAGTCCCTCGACGTCCAGTTCGCCCGCTGCTTCGATCGCGCCGGACCCGATGTCGTCGAGGGAGTAAGGCACGCTGGTGCGGCTCAGCGGGATCACTCCGTTCGACGGCGTCTCACCCGGCCCGGAAGGCGCGACATCGAGATATCTCTTACCGAGGATGGTCGACAGTTTCACTCCCGCCGAAGTCGTGGAGCCGAGGCGTCGTTCACCGTCGAGCCGGAAATGTACGAGGACGCGATCGCCGGCAAGCTCGACCTCCGTGACCCGGCCGGCAGGAACTCCGGCGACGTAGACATAGTCCGAGGTGGTCAGGCCCGCCGCGTTGGCGAGTTCCGCGGTGTACGCGTCGGTCCGAACGGTAAAGCTCAGGCGAGGTACGACGAGGACGACTGCCAGAACCAGTGTGGCGGCGGTGATTCCCACGGCGCCCACGGCAAGGGGACTGACCGGTCGCACACGTTCCTTGCCGGACAGGGAGTCCCAGACGTCCCGAATCTTGTCCACGAACGTCATTGGCAATACCTCGAATGCAGGTCTGGACCCAATGCGCCTTCCTGACCGTCGACATTGACGATGAAGGTGCACAGGTAGATGTTGAGCCACGATCCGTACTCGCCGGCGCGGTTGACGGAGGCGAAGAAGCTCGGAGTCGCCGTCATCAGGTGGTCGAACTCGGCGTTAGCGCCGAGCATCGCACCCGTAAGCGAATTCATCCGGTCTACCGTTCGGCTGAGTTCGGGAACTCGGCCGTCGAGGATGTCGATCATCGAGGCGCTGACGGCAGCCGTGTTGTCGAGGGTGTCGATCAACACGTCGTTGTTCTCGGCGAGCATCCCGGTGAACGCGGTGAGGCTTTCCACCAAGTGCGAGAGTTCTGGTCCCCTGGCGGCCGCGGTGGTGGCAACGGCCTCGAGATTGCCGATGAGCTCACCGATGACCTGATCGTGATTCGCCAGATTTCCGGTCACCGCGGTGACCCGTCGCAGCAGGGTGTCGACACTGGTTCTCCCGCCGTCGAATACGGCGACGACCTCGGAGGCGAGTTCGTTGACCTGGGTGGGGTCGATCGCCTCGAACAGGGGCTTGAAACCATTGAACAGACTCGTCAGGTCCAGGGCAGGCGAAGTGCGGTCGAGCGGGATCGTCTCCCCCTCCTCGAGGGTGCCTTTCCCGATTTCGCCTGCACTCAGGTCGAGGTACCGGACACCCAGCAAGTCGCCGTATCGAATGGCGACGGTGGTGTCCGCGGGCAACTTCTGATCGCGCTCCACCCGGAAACCGACCAGGGCGGAGGCGGTTCCGGCATCACCGTCCACGATCTGCACCGAATCGACCTTTCCTACTCGCACGCCGGCGATGGTGACGTCGCTGCCAGGCGTGACGCCCTGGGCGTCGGTGAACATCGCCTTGAATCCGACAGTCGGGCCGGGGACGGGGACGCGCAGGGTGTTGACCACGAGAACTGCGGCGAACACCGCGACGACCAGGAAGATCGCCAATTTGAACGCCGATCCGCGGACGTTCATCGACCACCTCCTTCACCGCAGTTGGGCCCGCTGAGGCCGGGATAACGAGGGCAGTCCGCAGCGGTGTACGGTCGCGGATTCGACAGGTCGGCAGCGACCCGCACCGCAAACTTGCCGGTCGCGAAAACCGATGCCCCTGCCTCGCCGAACGGACCGAGCTCGTCGAGTGTTGCCCGCAGCATGTCGGACTTACTCGCCATCGTGCCGAGGGTGGGTGAAAGATTCAGTGCCACAGCGATCATCGAATCTGCGTTCTCCTCCACGACAGCCCCCGAGTTCCTGGAGACGACGAGACTGGCGGCGAGAAACCCGGTGAAGCTGTCGGCGTTCTCCACCAGGGTGTGCGACAGGGACGTCGCCGCCTCCATCGTGGCCAGTAGATCCGGGGACGCCGCACCCAGCTGCTCACTGAGACGGGCGATCTGCGGGGCGCGCTGCGCCACCGAATCGACGAGCGGCGCTGTCGCCTGCGCGACCTCGTGGAGGCTGTCGAGAGTGTGACCCAGCTGCTCGCCTCGGCCGCGCAGCGCGTCCGCGACCGCACTGAGGGCCGCCTGCATCTGTTCCGGCTCCACCTCGGACAACAGCTGGTAGACGCGCGAGTACAGGTCGTACATCTGCACCGTTTCGGTAGAGGTGTCGGGTTCGAGGTGCGCTCCCTCGGCGAGCCTCGTTCCGGCTGCGGCGCCGGTGGGTACGAGGTCCACGATCTGGTCGCCGAACAGGGTGCGGGGCACGATCCGAACGCGAACGCTCGCCGGGATGTGGTGGATCTGCTGGGGATCGAGGCTGATCTCCAACCCCGACTTCTCGATGCCAGGATCGACACTGGCCACGGCGCCCACCGCGGCGCCGCGGTACGACACCGTCGAATGCGACTTCACGGCCCCCGCCTCTGCAGGCAGGGTCGCGTGCACCACGGGATCGGTCACGATCGACTCGGTGCCGAAGCCGACGAGGAGAATCGATCCGGTGGCGAGGACGACGACGCCGAGCAGTCCGCGAACGGCGAGGGCGATCGCACCTGGGCCGCCCGGGCGGCCCCGCATCACGGCAGCCCCAGCGCGGGAGCGGACGGCACGAGACCCCAGAGTGCAAGAGTCAACAGCAGGTCCACGATTCCGATGGCGAGGATGCTGGTGCGCAACGCGCGCCCGGCGGCCCGGCCGACGCCCTCGGGACCTCCGAATGCGTGATACCCGTACGAGCAGTGCACCAGCGCGATGATGGTGGCGAAGACGATGGCCTTGACGAACGAATACAGGATGTCGGTGGGAGTGAGCATGAGATGGAAGTAGTAGTCGTAGGTACCAGCGGACTGTCCGGCGAAGGTGACGATCACCAGCCGCGACGCCAGGTACGACGACAGGAGCCCCACGATGTAGAGCGGCACGACACAGATCAGGCAGGACACGAGCCGGGTGCTCGCCAGAAACGGCAGCGAGCGGATCGCCATCGCGTCGAGCGCGCTGATCTCCTCCGAGATCCGCATCGATCCCAGCTGCGCGGTGAACCCGGTCCCGACCTTGGCCGCGAGCGCTATCGACGCAATCACCGGCGCCAGCTCACGCGTGTTCAGAATCGCGGACAGGAGCCCGGACAACGACCCCATTCCCAGTAGATCGAGCCCGCGCAAACCCTCGATGCCCACCTGAGTGGCCGCAACAGCGGACATGGCGAACACGACTCCGATCGCGCCTCCGCCGGCGAGTACGGTGGCGCCACCGAAGCTGATGTCACCGACCTGGCGCATGATGTGCCGCCAGTACTTCACCACTGCGAGGGGTATTCCTGCGATTGCGCTTCCGTAGAAAGTGAATTCCCGGCCCAGCCCCGTCAGCAGATTCAGGGGTTGACGAGCCTTCGACTTCGCCCAGTGCGCCGCGGACCATCTGGCATCGACCACCACCATCAGTAACCACCCACTGGGACGACGAGAACGGAATAAAGCTGACTGAGAACGGTATTCACGATGAAGACCAAGATGAAAGCGAGGACCACTGCCTCGTTGACGGCATCGGCAACACCACTGGGACCGCCCTTGGTGTGCAGGCCCTTGAAGCTGGCGATCAGCGCTGAGGTGACGGCGAAGGCTGCGGACTTGACGAGCGCGACGACGAAATCCGAGAGCCGGGTGTACTGGGACAGTGCGGTGAGGAAGCTGCCGGCCGAGGTGTCCTGGACGACGACCTGAAAGAAGAAGCAGGCCGACACACCGATCGCCGTGACCATCGCGCACAGCGCGACCCCGACGACGACCGATGCGAGAACCCTGGGGACGACCAGCCTTTCGATCACGTTGAGCCCGATGACTTCCATGGCTTCGACCTCTTCCCGGATCGTGCGCGACCCCAGGTCGGCGCAGATCGCGGAACCCCCGACACCGGCCAGCATCAACGCGCATACCAGTGCAGACGCCTGCCCGACGATCACGAAGCCGACGACCGCCCCGGTATATCCCTCGGCACCGAGCTGACCGGCGAGACTGCCGATCGTCACAGCGATCAGAACCCCGATCGGGATCATGAGAAGCAGTGCAGGCGCCGAGGTGACCGACGCGAGCCGCCACGCCTGGTCGAGAAATTCTCGCCATGCCAGCTTGCGCCTGACGAGCACTCGCACTGCGGCAACCACAGTCGCAATCGAGAAACCGATGAGCGCACCGACCTCATGGGCGAACTGGCTCAACGGCCCCTTCGTGGGTGGCAGTTCGAATGTCATCTCGGCACGGGTTCAGACCACGACGCTGTTCGCGCCGTGCATTTTTCGAAGTTCGCCCTTGACGACCTTGCCGCTGGCATTGCGCGGCAACGCCTCGACGACGACGACGTCTTTCGGATGCTTGTAGCGGGCCAGTTTGTCGTCGAGCCATGCCGTGAGCTCGTCGGCCGAGAGGTCGTCACCGTCGTCGGCGAGCGCCACGATGGCGACGGGCACTTCGGTCCACTTCGGATCGGGGCGGCCGACGACGGCTGCCTCGCGGATCCTCGGGTGCGCGAACAGTACGTTCTCCACCTCGGCGCAGTAGATGTTCTCGCCACCCGAGATGATCATGTCCTTCTTGCGGTCCACGACGTAGACGAAGCCTTCCTCGTCCTGTCGCACGAGGTCACCGGAGTGGAACCAGCCGCCGGCGAAAGCCTCGGCTGTGGCGGTCGGGTTCTGCCAGTACTCCTGCATCATGGTCGGTCCGCGGTAGACGATTTCGCCGACGGTGCCCGGCTCGACGTCGTTCATCTCGTCGTCCACGATGCGGGTGTGGATCGTCGGGATCGGCTTGCCCACGGAACCGAGTTTGCGGATCGCGTCGTCGCCGTCGAGCACGCACGTGATCGGTGACATTTCGGTCTGCCCGAACACCGCGACGATCAGGGCGTGCGGGAAAGTGTCCGCCATGGAACGGAGGACCGTATCCGACGCCGGGGCTGCACCCCAGCTGATGACTCGCAGCGCGAGATCGCGACCCTCGACGGTGGGGTCGGCACACACTGCCTGCCACTGAACCGGTACCAGGAAAACGGAGGTGACCCGTTCCTGTTCCCACACGTCCAGCATCTCGGTGGGATGAAAGGCCTTGAGGGGATGGATCACTGTGGTCCCCCCGAGCATCAGCATGGGGGCGACGGAACCGAGCGCGGCGACGTGGAATACCGGTGACGCAAGGAACCCGATGTCGTCACCCCGGTCGTAGCGCATGGCGCGGATGCAGGTGATGGCCTGCCCGACCATGTTCGAGTGGGACAGCACCGCCCCTTTGGGGGTTCCGGTGGTTCCGGAGGTGTACAGAATGAGAGAGGCGGTGTCCTCCGGAAGGTCGACAGGGTGGTACGCAGGCCCGCCTTCGACGAGTAGCTCCTCGTAACCGAGCACGTCGCCCTCGGTCACCGCGCCCATGTTCACGACCAGGCTCAGCTCCGGAACTTCCTGGCGTACGGCCGCGACCAGCGGCGCGAGCGCCGGCTCGGTGAACACGGCACGTGCACCGGAATCGCGTGCGATGAACGCGACCTCAGGGGGTGTGAGCCGAAAGTTCACCGGCACGGCGATGGCGCCGAGCGCGTTGATCGCGAGCACCGCTTCGAAGAACTCGGTCCGGTTGAGGGTCAGGAGGAGGACGCGATCGCCGAACGCGACTCCACGGCGGGACAGTGCCCCGGCAAGCGCCTCGGAGCGGTCGTGGAGTTGACGCCAGGAGGTGTTCTGCCCGAGGAAGCGAAACGCGGCATGGTCCGGCTTCATCTCGGCATGGGTCGCTACCCAATTGTTCCAGTGGTTGCGACGGGATTGCAGTGGCTGGGTGAGCAGCTCGCTACGAGATGGCATTGTGTTCGTGGTCCCTTCGCTGCACTCGTCTCTTCCAGCGCGCTTCGACGGACCTGCGCGATGGCTGTGACGAGTATTACAGATCATGACTGTGATCGGAACGGTTTTGTTAACCGGAATTCGCATGCTGAACGGATGCGGACGCCTCGAACGACCGGTGGAATCACCCCAGGAAGCGAGCCGCTCGCTTGCCGAGCATCGCGGTCACTCCCTCGACGAAATCCTGCCCCTGCAGCAGTTCGGTCTGCCCGTCCTTCTCCCGCTCGAGGGCACCTTCGAGCGCTGTCAGCGTCGATGCCGTAAGCGCCCTCTTGGTCAGTTCGACGGCACGCCGCGGACCATGAGCCAGCTTCGCCGCGACGGCGTCGACGTGAGCCGCCAGTTCACCGGCCGGCAAGACTCCCGCGATCAACCCTTCGCGCTCGGCCTCCGGCGCCCCCAGGCGTTCACCGAGCAACGCCATCCGGGTGGCCCTCGCGCGGCCGATCGACGCAGCGATGAGCGCACTGGAACCGCCGTCGGGCATCAGCCCGATGTTGACGAACGCAAGGAGCAGGTACGCATCCTCGCAGGCGTAAGTGAGGTCGGCTGCCAGCGCGATCGAGGCGCCGACCCCTACTGCGGCACCGCTCACCTGCGCTATGACAGGCACCGGCAGGTCGACGATGGCTCGTACCACCCTGTTCGCCGCCTCCATCACCACCTCGGGTGGCGCCTCCCTCCCTCCCGCCGCCGCGGCGGCCGCGAGGTCGGCGCCCGTGCTGAAAGCCTTTCCCGCTCCGGAAATGACGACGACCCGGACGGAGCGGTCGGTGGCCGCGCCGGTGAGGATCGCGCCGAGAGCTGTCATGTGCGCCAGGTCCAGCGCATTCATCCGGTCGGGGCGATCGATGGTGATCCGGAGGATCCCGCCGTCGCTGACGACGCGGAGGCCGTCGACCGCGGGGGCGGTCACGACGCTGCCCCGACGCGCATACCCGTCACGTCCGAAAGTCGTCGAGTGATCAATGCTTCGGCTTCCGTGAATTTCGTTCTCAGCATCTCAGTGCACCTCTTCATAGGTGCCGCCCCGCGGCGGCCCGGTTATCGACGATGGAGAGCGCGCGCGGCCTCGAACCGGCTGAACGCACATGCGAATACGAGTTAACTTATTCGCCAACTCGCACCGGTGTCAATGCTGGGCAAGCACTATCCGCACGTGCACACAGGGCTTTCGGCATGTTGGCGCGAGCCGCGCCCCGGAACTGCCCCCAGAGTCGATCGATACGCACGGGAGTGCCGGTTAAGATGACGTACCGATAAACTGGCAGCACAGGCCGACTACCGGAGGTGACCGTGGCCCGGACCAAGACGGCGGCCGGCGCCGCCACCGAAAGGCCCGTTCGGCGTCGGCCGAAAGACCGCAAGGCGCAGATCGCCACCGTCGCGGCGGAAGCGTTCAGCGAGCGCGGCTACCACGCCGTCGGCGTCGACGACATCGCAGCCACCATCGGAATCTCAGGTCCCGCCCTCTACCGGCACTATCCCAACAAGTACGCCCTGTTCGTTCATGCAGCCACCACGACCGCCGATGCACTGCGCACCGCCGCCGACGATGCACTCGCAGGCCTCGACGAGGCGGCCGCCGGGGAGCGGCTCGACCGGCTGATCTCCGCGCTGGTCACCAACACGATCGAACACCGCAAACTGGGGGGCCTCTACCGGTGGGAGGGCAGGTACCTCCAGGCCGACGACCGCACTCGCATCCGGAACGTCTTCGTCCACGTAACCCAATGCGTGGCGGCGCCGCTGCAAGAGCTGCGGCCGGAACTGTTGGCCGTCGATGCCACGACTCAGGGTGCCGCGACGCTCAGCGTGATGGCCAGTATCAGCGCACACCGCACCGCCCTGGCCACTCGTCGCCTCCACGCGCTTCTGACGAGCGCGTGTGAGTCGATTCTCCGCACAACCCTTCCGCCTGCGGTACCGACCGGTGACGTGCCGGCACGAGTCGAGGGCGCGGGTGGGCTGACCATGACGTCCAAGCGCGAGTTGCTGATCAACGAGGCCGTGCACATTTTCGACCGGAACGGCTATCACGACTCGAGTATCGAGGAAATCGGCGCGGCCGCCGGGATCAATGCCTCCAGTGTGTACCGGCACTTCCCCAGCAAGGCAGATCTTTTGGCGGCGGTTTTCTATCGTGCGGCGGATCGGCTCGCAGTGGCGACGTCGGCTGCCCTGTCCGCCGCTACCGACCCTCGCGAGGCGTTGTGCACCCTGGCGGAGTCGTATCTGGAATTGGCCTTCCGCAATCCGGCAGTGCTGTCCGTCTACTTCGCCGAAATCGGGAATCTGCCCGAGAACGAACGACGAAATCTCCGCAACGTGCAGCGTCTCCACGTCGAGGAGTGGGTACATCTCGTCACCGCGGTGCGGTCGGAGCTTTCGGCAGCCGAGGCGCGGTTCCTCGTACATGCCGCGCTCGGACTGGTACTCGACATCGGCCGGCTCATCCACTTCGATACCGCCGAGGAGTCACGCGCCCGGCTCCACGCTCTGATGGTAGCCGTCCTCCTCGGACAATGACGGACCAAGGGCGCCGCGGTGGTTGTCCTTGTCTGCGCCGAGGTCCCGCGGCCGGTAGCCCACCGGATAACCCGGATAACTGCGATTGCGCGGGTCCCGGGCGGCCTTCGAGCTGGCGCGCGGCGGCAGGAAGCGTACGAACTTGCCCCGCAATCGGAGCACACGCCGGGCGGTGTGCTGCAACCACACCGGTGCAGCGTCGAATCCGAACGCCGACAGCATCATCGGGTCGAGCAGAGCATTCACTCCCTGTGCGACGAAGGGCCGCAACGGCCTGGGGAACCACGAGCAGAACAAATCTCGTGTGTAGGTTCCGACGCGGTGGTTGTCCTCCGTGTACCGGAAATGTTTCCGTTCGTAGTCGGCTTTGAACCGGTAGAAGTCCTCGTAGCTCGTGGGAATATCCTTGATACCCATTCGAACCCCGACGCCGCGGTAGAAGTGGAAACACGCGAGGCGCTCGTGCGGAGTGAGCCGCCGCCACCCGAAGCGGTCGATCCAATCGATCGGCTCGTAGATGAACGTGGTGAGCACGTACAGCATGTCGTCATTGTCGATGTCGTACTTGCCGTGCATGCGGTTGACCACACGCAGGGATTCGATCCCCCGCTCGGAGTCGTACCCGTGTTCGACCAGTTCGGCCATCAGGAGGGCCGTGTCGTCGTAGCGCTTCTGTGGCCGCTTCTCGAATTCACCGGTGCGCTGGAGCAATTCGGAAACGGTCGGGACGCAGTAGGTCCGGAACAACGCGAACTCGAGGGACCGCTGGTAGTCCCAGGGAAACTCGAAACCTGCCGTGATGCGGTGAATCTCCTGGTGATCACGCACCGGATCGAGTTGTTCGATTCGGTGTACCCAGCCATACCTGCCGCGGGGAGCGGCGCCTGGGGACCTGTCGGCACTGTCGTTCTTCATCAGCATGGGATTGTCGCCCTTTCCCGCCGCACTCAACGCCCGTGACGGTTCTTCAGCATCCAGGCGGAAACAAGCATGTCGCGCTTCTTTCGCTCCATCGTCAGCAGATTCAACGGTGCCGCGAACCGCTGCCGGGCGATCGACTTGACCCTGCAGAACTCCCGCAGCCCGTCCGCGCCGTGGATGCGACCGAAACCCGAGTCGCCGACGCCGCCGAAGGGCAACGCAGCGACACCGGCGAAGCCGAGTACCGAACCGATCGTGACGACACCGGCCCGCAAGGCTTCGGCCACGCGCATCGCCTTTCCGGCGTCCTTCGTGAATACGGAAGCACCGAGGCCGAATGCGGTGCCGTTCGCTCTCGTCACCGCCTCGTCGAGACTCGTGACCTTGTTCACCACGACTGTCGGCCCGAAGGTCTCCTCACAGATCGCCGTGCTGTTCTCCGGAACGTTGGTCAGGACGATCGGGCCCACGTAGCCGTCCTTGATGGAGTCGAGCCCGCCGACCACGGCGGAGCCACCCTTGTCCAACGCATCCTGTACGTGACGGCGCACGACGTCGGACTGGCTGGTCATCGTCATCGGCCCGTAGGACGCATCCTTCGGACCAGGGTGCAAAGCCTTCGCCTTGTCGGTGACCAATCGGACGAAATCGTCGTAGACCGAGTCGACCACGTAGATTCGTTCCACTCCGGCGCACGTCTGCCCGGCGTTGCCCATGGCACCGAAGACGGCGAAGCCGGCTGCTTCCTCGAGATCTGCGTCCGAGTCGACGAGCATGGCGTCCTTGCCGCCTGCCTCCACGACGAGCGGAGTCAGCGTTTCCGCACACGCGGCCATCACCCGCTTGCCCGTCGCGGCAGAACCTGTGAAGGCGATCTTGTCCACGCCGGCTGCGACGAGCGCCGATCCGGTGGATCCATCACCCGTGACGACCTGGAGGACAGGCTGATTCGGGACGAGGGCCGCCCACTTCTCGGCGATCCATACCGCCACCCCGGGGGTCAGCTCGCTGGGCTTGAACACTACGGCGTTGCCCGCCGCCATAGCGTAGGAGACGGAGCCCATCGGGGTGTACACCGGATAGTTCCACGGACCGATGACGCCGACCACGCCCATCGGCTCGTATCCGACGCTGCTCGCCTGATTCGCACTGACCAGCCCGGAAGCCACCTTGCGGCGGCGCAAAACTTTGCCGGCGTTCTTGGCCGCCCAGTCGAGGTGCTCGATCGCGAGCATGACCTCGAGGAGTGCGTCGTCGTACGGCTTTCCCGTTTCGTCCGCAACGAGCCGGGCGAGTTCCTCTCCGTCCCGCGCCATCGACTTCTTCCAGTCGAGCAGCCACTTCTTGCGGCCGTCGAAACCGAGCCCCTTCCACCACTGAGCCGCGCTGCGGGCTCGCTCGACCGCGTCACGCACGCCACGCTCGCCGTGGATGGGGTACTCGGCCAGTACTTCGCCGGTGCGCGGGTCCAGGGACGAGAACGTTCCTGGTGACGGTTCCGCGGAAGGCAACGGCGTGGTGCCTGCACTCGTGTCGGTCGTTTCGGCCTGCTGTGGCATGGCACTTCCTCCTGGGAATCACATCAAATATATGTGATGTGATGTAATGTAGTGAACATCACAGTATGCGGCAGACCGCATTCCGGCAAGCCCCGCACAGACCCCTGCGCCGGGCCGGCCGTCCGCCGCCTCACCCACGAGGAGCCCTTCGCGCATGAGCGTCGAATTCACCAGTGAACAGAAAGACTTCGCCGCGGCGATCGCCGATTTCTGCAGGCGCGAGACCGGCACCCGCGAACTGCGGGACAAGCTGACGAACCACGGTGAGCACAACCACAACCAAGACGTCTACGAGAAGATGGCCAAGCTCGGCTGGCTCGGAATCACGGTTCCGGAGGAATACGGCGGCTCGGGCGCCGGCCTCGTCGACATGTGCATCCTCCTGGAAGAGGCCGCCAAGGGAATGGCCCCGATCGGTGGCATCGGGCCGACGTGGATCACCGGTGGCGCGTACGCCAAGTTCGGTACCGAGGCCCAGAAGGACGTCGTCCTGCGCGGCATCGTTGCCGGCCGCTCGCAGTCGATCTCGATGTCCGAACCGGAGGCCGGGTCGGACGTCGGAAATATCAGCACCCGCGCGGAGAAGACCGCCGACGGCTGGGTGATCAACGGGCAGAAGACCTGGTGTTCCAACGCGCACTTTGCCGACAACATCCTGCTCGTGGCTCGCACGGGGCAACCGGTCAAGCGCAGCGCGGGAAGTTCTGCCGGGGAGGGAAAGCACGAAGGGCTGACGATGTTCCACGTGCCCGCCGGGACGGAAGGGCTGACGATCAGAGGCATCGGCACCATGGGCGGCAAGGAGGTGAACGACCTCTACTTCACCGATTGCGCGCTTCCCGCGGATGCCGTGGTCGGCGAGGTCGGCAACGGCTGGCGGCAATTGATGACCGGCTTGAACTTCGAACGCCTGATCCTCGCGGCCATGATGCTCGGTACGGCGCAGCGGGCGTTCAACGACACCCTCGAATTCATCACCCAGCGCAAGCAGTTCGGGAGGCCGGTCGGAACGTTCCAGGTACTACGTCACCGCATCGCCGATCTCGCCACCGAGATCGAGTGCTGCAAGCTTCTCGTCTACAGCGTCGCCAAGGAGGCCGACGCCCACCCGGACAAGATGCTGGCCCGCGAAGCGTCGATGGCCAAGTTGAAGGTCACCGAGACTGCCAAGAAGGTGGCGCTCGAAGGCATGCAGATGATGGGCGGTTACGGCTACGCCACCGAGTTCGACATGGAGAAGCACGTTCGCTCGGCCCTCGTCTCCAGCATCTACGGCGGCACCAACGAAATTCAGCGCGACATCATCGGTAAGACCTACGGCTTGTAAGCACCGCTCGCGGTTTATGCTGGTTGCCGCATCTAAGGAGTCACCCATGACGTTGCCCTCCGTGTCACGAAGCTCAGCGGCCCTGCGCCGTCGACCGCAGCTGTCCGACGACGTCGCCGTGCACGTGCGGAACCTGATCATGTCCGGGGGCGTTCGTCCGGGTGACTTCATCCGTCTGGACGACACTGCCGCGGAGTTGGGAGTCAGCGTCACGCCGGTACGCGAAGCCCTCCTGACTCTGCGCGGTGAAGGGCTCGTCGAACTCGTCCCCCACCGCGGCTACGTAGTCGCCCCGCTCAGTCGCGAAGACATCAACGACCTCTTCTGGCTCCAGAGTCAGATAGGCGAGGAACTCGCGGTGCGGGCCACCCGGGCAGCTACCCCCGAGGCCATCGAGGAATTGACCGACATCAACGACAAGCTCGAGCGGGCGGTGGAGGACAACGACGCCGCCCGCATCGAGGATCTCGAGTTCAAGTTCCACCGGGTCATCAACCACCTGGCGAACGCGAACAAGCTGTCGTGGTTCCTTCTCAGCGCCACCCGCTACACGCCGGCGCACTTCTACTCCTCAGACCCCGACTGGGGCGAGTCGGCGGTCGCGAGCCATCGCCGTCTCATCGCGGCCATGGCGGAGAAGAAGGCCGACGTGGTGGGGGCCGAGAACAAGGCACACTTCATGGACGGTGCCCAGCGATTGGTCGCCCACCTCGACGAGATCGGCATCTGGGACTGAGTCCGCCCCGACCAGGTGCCGCCCTCAGGGCACGTCTCAGCCCGCCTCACACGGGGCCGGGTTGCGGTCGGCGTACGTGGGGTCGAGAGCCCGCTGAATGATGTAGAGCGCGCGCGGATCGGTCGTCAGCTCGTTGTGCTCGGCAGCGTTCGACTCACACCCGTCCTGAAGCCACACGTTGTGCACGGTCGCACCCGGTCCGGCGGTGAGAAACGTGTTCTCCGGCGGAGTCGAGACCGTGTCCCGGCGACTCGCGACCACTGTGTACTCGATACCCGGGTCCGTGTCGCCCGCGGCATTGAGAACTTGCAGGAACGGCGAACCGACCATCTGCTGGATGTACGAGGGCCCGACGGCCACGCCGGCGAGCGTCGTCACGGGCACACCCAGGGCCTGGGCGACGGCACCGAGCATCTGCACGTCCCCGAAACTGGTGCCGTGATTGGTAGCACCCAGCGTGACGAGCGAATGCACCTTGTTCAGGGCGGGATTGTTGCGATCGGCGCCACCTTCGAAACGGAGGTACTGCCGGGAGAGCGTGCCACCGAGCGAGTGCCCGACGATGTCGACCTGAGGGGCACCCGTCGTGGAACGGACCCGATCGACGAATACCGCGAGTTGCCGAGCCGACTCGGCGATGTCGGCACCGCCGAACATGCGCAGCAAATTGCCTTCGGTGAGACCCGCGACCTGCCCGTAGTTGAGGGCGAAGACGCAGTACCCCTCGGCCGCGAGAGCCGGCGCGAGGTCCTTCCAGGTGGCCGCCATGCTGACCCACGTGCCGTGCACGAGCACGACCGGGCGGGGGTGCTCGGGCGAGGGCTTGCAGTTCCAGTCGTTCGCCCCGGGCAGCACCGCAGGATCTGCGACGGGCTCGGGCTCAGTCGCCGCAGGGTCCGCCGCTGCAGGTGCCGCACCGAGCATAAAGATGCCCGCGAGCACTAACATGAGGGCCTGGGTGGCCGACGAAATACGCATATGCCTCATATCCTGGATAGGCCGAAAATAGACTTCTGGTTACGTTACCCAAAAGTCCATCAAAGTCTCAATCCGTGATTGAGACTATGGGGGTGATCACCACCGGTTCGCATCCGCAACCCGACATTTCGCCGTCTCGGCAGTCCGGGAGGCGCGGAGAAACGAACCACCACTGACACACGATAGTCGGGATGAGAAAGCTACTGCCGATCGAGTGACTGGGGCGACTATGTATTTCTCCGTAGAAGAGGGGAAGAGCGATGATTCCGGAAAGGCCCCTGACGCCTCGGCGCACCAGGCACTCGAGGATCTGCGCGCCGAACTCGACGCCGTCGACGCCACGCTGCTCGACGCCGTAGGCCGGCGACTCGAAGTGTGCCGACGTATCGGTGAACTCAAGCGACGCTCCGACATCGCGATGATGCAACCGCACCGGATCGGCCTGGTGCACGAACGCGCTCGCCGCTACGCGGACAGCCACTCCCTGTCCCCCGCCTTCTTCGACGCGCTCTACGACCTGCTGATCGCCGAGACGTGCAGGCTCGAGGAGTTGGTCATCAACGGCGAGACGGGCGCGAGCGGTCCCGGTGACAGTGGCCACAACGGCCACCACCGCCCCCATCCCTCGACGAATGTCGAATCGTCATGAGTACGCGGACGCTGCTCGTCGACAACTACGACTCCTTCACCTACAACCTCTTCACCTTGCTCGCGGAGGTGAACGGCGAGCCCCCGACCGTCGTGCACAACGACGTCGAATGGGACTCCGTGCCGTGGTCCGAGTTCGACAACATCGTCATCTCCCCCGGCCCAGGACGCCCCGAACGCCCCCGTGATTTCGGCATCAGCGCCCGGGTCATCGCCGAGACCGGACTGCCCGTCTTAGGGGTGTGCCTTGGTCACCAGGGACTGTGCCAGTTGTTCGGCGGACAGGTCGTCCTGGCGCCGGAGCCGATGCACGGACGCGTATCGCTCGTCGAACACCACGGCAGCGAACTCTTCGAGGGCATCCCGTCGCCGTTCCCCACGGTGCGTTACCACTCGTTGATCGCGCGGGATCTGCCCGACGACCTCGAGGCGACGGCCTGGACTACCGACGGTCTCCTGATGGGCGTGCGTCACCGGAGCCGGCCCCTGTGGGGCGTCCAGTTCCACCCCGAGTCGATCAGTACGGCGTTCGGACACGAACTGCTCGCAAACTTCCGCGACCTCACCCCGACGCACTCGGGTACACCGACTCCCGGGTCGATGCTGAAGATCCCCGTCCCGCACGCGCCGTACGTCATCTCGCAGGTCCGCATCGACCACGAGGTCGACCCGCGCACCACCTTCGAGGATCTGTTCGCCACGGGGCCGAACGCATTCTGGCTCGACGGCACGTCGGCATCGGAACCGACTTCTCGCTTCACCATCATGGGCAACTGCTCCGGGCCCCGCGCCGAGTACATCACCTACGACGTCGGTGAATCGATCGTGCGGATCATGCGCGAGGGGCTACCCGTGGAACAGGTCCACGCCCCGTTCTTCGACTACCTGGAACGCCAACTGGCGGCCAGGTCGGTTCCCGGACTCCCCGGAGTGCCGTTCGGGCTGGGCTACGTCGGCTATCTGGGCTACGAACTGAAGGCCCAGACGGGTGGCGCCGCCGCCCACCGATCGCCCACCCCCGACGCTGCACTCGTGTTCGCCGACCGAGCCGTGGTCATCGATCATTCCAACGAACGCACGTATGCGCTGTGTCTCAGTGATCACCAGGATGATCCCGAGATGCGCCGTTGGCTCGACGAGATGGAGGCGGCGCTACGGCGGCTCGCGGAGCCTGACCACCCGGCGTCGGCAGTGCCTCCTATCAGGAAACCCGAATCGACGGAGCTGGCACTGCGTCACGACCACGACCGGTATCTCGAGCACATCGCGTCCTCGCTCGCCGAGATACGGACGGGCGAGTCGTACGAGGTGTGCCTGACCAACATGGCGGCCGTGGATCAGACGATCGATCCACTGCACACCTTCGAGCTGCTTCGCACCATCAGCCCCACTCCGTACAGTGCGTACCTCCAGTTCGCGGGCCTGTCCGTTCTCAGCGCGTCGCCCGAACGCTTCCTGCGGATCGGCCCGGACCGCGTGGTGGAGTCGAAACCGATCAAGGGAACGCGTCCGCGTGGGGCGACCCCGGCCAAGGATGCGGCCCTGCGTCAGGACCTGCTCGACAGCGAGAAGGACCGCGCCGAGAACCTGATGATCGTGGATCTCACGCGCAACGATCTGGCGAGGGTGTGTGTGCCGGGGTCGGTGCACGTTCCCAAGCTCTTCGACGTGGAAACGTATGCAGCGGTCCACCAGCTGGTGTCCACGGTGCGTGGGACGCTCAGTGCCGACGCCTCGGTCGTCCAGTGCGTCCGCGCCGCCTTCCCCGGCGGTTCCATGACAGGCGCGCCGAAGATCCGGACGATGGAGATCATCGACCGGCTCGAGTCGGGACCGCGCGGTGTCTACTCGGGAGCGATCGGTTACTTCTCACTGACCGGCACCGCCGACCTGTCGATCGTCATTCGCACGATCGTCGCTACCGACAGCGAAGTGACCTTCGGGATCGGCGGCGCCATCACGGCGCTGTCCGATCCCGAGGAAGAATTCGACGAGGCCATGGTCAAGGCCGCCACCATGGTGCGGGCATTATCCGTCACCGCGGACACCCCGAACGAAATAGGACCATGACCATTCCGGCGACATCATCCCGGACCGTCGTACTGATCGGCGGCCGCGGTGATGTCGGCCGAATGCTGACCGGTCGGCTCCGCGGCGACGGAATGCGCGTCCGGACCGTTGACATCGACGTTCCGGATGTGGCCGACGCCGACTCCGTGCAGGGCGACATCACTGATCCGTCACCCGAAGTGCGCGCACTGGTGCAGTCGGCTGACGCGGTGGTGCTGGCGGTATCGGAAACCGTGGCGTTGAACGCACTGGCGTTCCTGTCCGAGTCGCTGGCCGAGCACGCCCTGCTGGTCGACACCCTGTCGGTGAAGTGCCGATTCGATGCCGCTCTGCGGGCGAACCCGCTGCCCAACAGTGCCCTCGGAATCAACCCGATGTTCGCCCCCGCATTGTCGCCGCAGGGCAGGCCGATCGCGGCGGTGATGTATCAGGACCGCGGTGACCTCGGCTGGTTCCTGACGTCGCTGTCCGGGTGGGGTGCGTCGGTCGTCCATCTGGACGCCGAGCGCCATGATCGGCTGACCGCGCTCACCCAGGCACTCACCCACGCCGGTGTGCTGGCATTCGGACTGGCGCTGGGCGAACTGGGGGCCGAGGGCGCCGAGCTGACGGCGATGGCAACCCCACCGCACTTGATGTCCCTCGCCCTTCTCGCACGGGTGGGGGGTGGGGTACCCGAGGTGTACCGGGACATCCAGGTCGGCAATCCGTTCGCCGCGCAGGCCCGACGCGCGCTCACCGACGCGATGCGCGCTGTCGACCACACCGTCGAGAACGGCACCGATCAGGACTTCGCCGACCTCATGTCCCGGTCGATCTCGACACTCGGTGACCGGCGCGAGCCCCTCGCCCGCCTGTGCGCCGAACTCTTCGCCGACCTCCAGCACACCGCGCCCCGGTTCTGGGACGGGAACGGAGAATCCTCATGACGATCGACAACGCCCACGCCCTGCCGGAGCACGACCCGAACGACCCGGTCGAAAGCGCCGTGGTTGCCCGGCTCGCCCGCAATTGGGGGCAGCGGGCGACAGTGAAGAAGCCGGAACCTGATCTCGACGCCCTGTTCGACCTCGACAAGCGGGACTACCCCGACGAACTGCTGCCTTTCGCCGACCACGACAGTTTCCGCCACGCACCTGAGGATCAGCAGAACAGACTCCGCGCGTGGGGCTGGATCGCGTTCAACAAGAACGTGATGGACATCGAGCAGTACGTCGTGAATCCGGGCTTCGATCTCGTCGCCCACGACGCCCTCGACACCGGTATCGGCGACACGTTCGCGGTAGCGGTACACGAGGCCATGGTCGACGAGCAGTACCACACGCTGATGCATCTGAATGCGAGCGCGGTGACGCGCAGGCGCCGCGGCTGGGCCATGCCGAACAACGCCTTGCCGGACGTGCTGACACTGCGCCGCCAGCGTGCCGCCACCGCTGACGCCGCCGACCCCCGGAAGCGGGCGATCACCACCTTCGCCTTCATGACGGTCGCCGAGATCTCCATCAGCTCGTACCTGAACCTCATCTCCGAGAACGAGGCGATCCAGCCGGTCAACCGGGCCACGGTGCGGCTACACAATCGCGACGAGTACTGCCACGCCTCCATCGCCGACGAGATCGCGGGTGTCGTCTACGACACGCTGGGGCCCGACGACCGGCGGCACCTCCTGGACGGGCTCGTCGATGCGATGACCGCCTTCAGCAGCAACGACTACTCGACGTGGCGCACCATCGTCGAGGTCATCGATCTCCACGACGGCCAGACGATGATCGACGACGCCGAACACGACACAGGGCGTTCTGCTCTGGTGCAGGACTTCGGCGGTATTCACAAACTGTGCAAGCACCTCGGCGTCGCGGGCGAGATGTCGTTCGACTGGGCGTAGCACCTCATACGTGCGCGCGAGGCTGCGGTCGCCGTTCGGCGCCGGCGAAGAGGCGGCCCAGCGAGAACGACTCCCGCTCGGGATCCCACGCACGGAACGGCACCCACATGAGGAGATAGAACGGCATCGCGGTCGCGGCGACAGCGAACGTCCCGAGGGCCGCCGACAGGCGCTTGCCGTGCAGCGTCAGCGTGCGAGGACCGCGCAGCACGTAACGCCAGTAACTGCCCACCGGAGACAGATACCGACGACCGGAGATGCTCGCTTCCATCCCCGGCACCATCGCACAGGACAATCCCTCGCTCTGCAGGGTCAACGACAGATCCGTGTCTTCGTGGACGTCCTCGCCGTCGTGTAACGCGGACTTGATGTCCTCCCACGCCGTCTTGAGAATCGCCATGTTCGAACCGAAAAGTCCGGGCGCGGCGATCGACTCACCCCGTTCGAGTTTCGCCTCATTCTTCGCATTCATCTTTCGCTGCAAGGACGCGAACAGCCCCTGAAACGGAAGGTCATAGCAGGTGCAGGTACCGGTCGCCGCGACATATCTGTCGCTGTGCCGGGAAAAGAACAATTTGATATTCGCGGCCCAATCCTCATTAATTTTCGTGTCGACATCAATTCTCGCTACGATATCTCCCGTCGCGGAATTCATTCCCGTGCTACGCGCGGGCGCACAGCCCTGTGCCACTTCCTTGACGAGCCGCACCTTGGGTTCCCGGTGCTGCGCAGCAGCAACTATCGCTGCCGTCGCGTCGGTCGAGTTGTTGTCGACCACGATGACCTCGTCGATGTGATCGATCTGCTCGAATATCCTGTCCAGACACTCCTGGATTGCCGCTTCCTCGTTGTACGCCGGGATAACCACGGAGAGAGTTGAAATCGACATGCCTCAGTAATAGCAAAGGTTCCGAATATCCGCGCACCGAGGTCATTAATTGGACAATTGTTCAAAATACTCTCGGTCTGTCGCGAAGACGCTCGCCACCTGAAGTTATCGAGTAATTCACCCGGCACGGTACCGACGGCGGGTTATGCGCCGATCCAGTGAACTCGAGGTATTTATCGAGGCGAAAATATACTGAGTCGGCTCCGGCCCGTCCTGGCGGCGGAAGAGACGAGCTCTCCCACCGCCCGGATGATGCCTCAGCGTCCGGCTCGGGACCGCGCCTGTGCCACCAAACCGGTCAGTGCCGCCACCCAGCACTGCCCGAAGTCGTCCACCTCGGAGGCCGTCAGAATCCCGGGGGGGAACGACATGAACGCCGTCAACTGCCGACCATCCGCGGTATCGGTGATCACCGACTGGATGTCGAGCACCGCTTGGGCCGGCATCTCACTGTTCACCTGTCCACCCGTCACCGAGGTCTCGAAATCGGGCAGCCAGTCCAGGCCCTGCGCCGCCTCGGGAATTTCCGCAGCATTGACGCGGCCGATGTAGTTGAACACGATCTGTGGTTCCGGCCAGTTGCTCATGACCGCGGCGGTCTCCGGATTCAGGTAACGCAGCAACCCGTAGCCGATCCCCTTGTCAGGTACCGCACCGAGCTGATTCCGTACCGCCTGGACCGCGGCTGCCGCACTCGGGCCACCCTCGATCGCCTCGCCGATATCGACCCCTGCGAGATCGAGTCGAGCCGGGTACATCGTGGTGAACCAGCCGACCGTACGGGACAAATCTGCACCGGGAACCACTGATTCTTCGCGTCCGTGGCCCTCGAGAGTGACTACCGCCGACGGCTCGTCGATCCCACGGCCCTGCCGCCAGGCGGCCACCGCGAGTGCGAGGGCCGCGGCGAGCACGTCACCGATTTCCGCGTCGAGTGCGCCGGGAGCCGTCCCGAGCAAGGCCTCGGTGACGGGGGCCGGCACATCGACCCGGGTGCGCTCGAGAGTGCTGACGAGGTCGGACCGAAGATCCAGTTCCCGCGACCCCAGCACGGGGTCCGGGCCGGTGAGCATCCGCTCCCACACGGCCAGTTCGGCCACCCGCTCCGGACTCGCGGCTGCCTCGAGGAGGCCGTCGGTCCACCGCCGCAGGGACGTTCCCACCGGCTCCAGCGACGGCGTCTGCCCCGCTGCGATCTGGGCACCGGCCGTTGCAAGGTCCGGGACCAGAATGCGCCACGAGACCGAGTCGATCACGAGGTGATGGGGCACCACCAGCAGTCGGCCCGCCCGGCTCGGATCGGCCGGGTCGAACCACACGAACTGGAGCATCGAACCTGTTCGGGGGTCGAGCCGGTCTAGCGCCTGCGCGAAGGCGGCACTCGCCACCTCGTCGAACTCCGGGGAACCGGGTTCGGCGGTGACGGCGACACGCTCCACGGCACCGTCGAGGTCGACGCGGCCGGCGGGTGCGATCTCGAGGGCAGGCTCCGACGACTCCGACACCAGCGTGGCGCGGAGAGCGTCGTGCTTGTCCACCACCGCCGAGAGTGTCGCGATCAGCTGGTCACGTCCGATGCCGGCAGGAAGCGTCACCATCAGCGGCATCACGAAGCGGTCGAAATTCCCGCCGCGCTCGACCATCTTCCGGGCGACCGGAGTGAGCGGCACCGTGCCGACACCGCCACCCTCGTATTCCTGCAACGCCGCGGCCGCGGACTCCCCCGAATCGGCGACCGCCGCCAGCTCGGCGACGGTGCGCCGTTCGAACACATCGCGTGCTGTGAAGTGGATACCGGCCGACCGTGCCCGCGCTACCAGCTGAATGGAGACGATGCTGTCGCCACCGAGCTCGAAGAACGAGTCGTCGACACCCACGCGGTCCCGCCCGAGCAGTTCCGCGAAGATCGACGCCAGCGCGCGTTCGCTGTCGGTGCGCGGCGCCCGGAACTGGGCCGCCGAGGCGAAGTCGGGCACCGGTAGGGCACGCCTGTCGAGCTTGCCGCTGGTACCCAGCGGCAGTTCGGCCAGAACCATCACGGCGTCCGGCAGCATGTAGTCAGGCAACGATTCTGCGACGAACCCCGTGAGCGCAGCCGTGTCGACAGCCGAACCCGGCTTCGGGACGACGTACGCCACGAGCCGTGCGCCGACCTCGCTGTCCCGCACGATCACAGCCGCCTGCGCCACCTCTGTGTGGCGCACGAACGCCTCTTCCACCTCACCGAGTTCGATACGCAGGCCGCGGACCTTCACCTGGAAGTCGGTACGTCCGACGAACTCCAGTTCACCGCTCTCGTTCCACCGCACGAGGTCACCGGTGCGGTACATCCGTGAACCGTCGGCGCCGAAGGGGTCGGCGACGAATCGTTCGGCGCTGAGCGCGGCGCTGTTGATGTATCCGCGCGCCAGCTGGGCCCCGTCGAGGTACAGCTCACCGGGGACACCGATCGGCGACGGCGTCAAGTGCGCGTCGAGCACGTAGGCCCGGGTGTTCCAGACCGGGACACCGATCGGCGCGATGGTCCCGGTGTGCGAACGGTCCACGACCTGAGCCGCCGAGTTGATTGTGACCTCGGTCGGTCCGTACAGGTTGACCAGCTCGGCGGAACCGATCCGTGCGAGCCGATCCGCCGCCGACTGCGGAAGTGGTTCACCGCCGGCGAAGACCAGCCGCAGCGAACCGCACAGGTCGGCCGTGGCCGCGTCGAGGAACATCGTCAGGACCGACGGAACGAACTGGACCACGGTCACCGACTCCGCGCCCACCGTCTTCGCCATGTACTCGGGGTCGCGGTGACCGTCCGGGGAGGCGACGACGAGGGTGCCGCCGACCACCAACGGCAAGAACAGCTCCCACACCGAGGCGTCGAACGTGAAGGGAGTCTTCTGCAGGACCACGTCCTCGGCACCGATGCCGTACTCGTCCCGCATCCACTCGAGCTGGTTGGCCAGCGCCGAATGCGGAATCGCCACACCCTTGGGGCGTCCCGTCGAACCGGACGTGTACAGCGCGTACGCCAGGTTCTCCGGGTGGAGTTCACCGAGCCGCTCGGCATCCTCGACTGCAGTGTCGGCGTAGCCGGAGAGGTCGAAGTCCTCCACCAGATACACGGGGACGTCGACGTCGAGATTGGCGATGTCGTCGGCAACGCTCAGCACACACGTCGGGGCAGCGCTGTCCACCACGTAGGTGGTCCGGTCGGCCGGATGCTCCGGGTCGATCGGCACGTATGCACCACCCGCCGCGTGCACGGCGTACAGGCTGATCACCATGTCGAGGGAGCGTCGCATCGCGATACCGACCACCGAGTCCGGTCCCACGCCCAGCGCGATCAGGTGACGGGCCAGCCGGTTCACCCGCGCGTCGAACTGCGCGTAGCTCAGTCGATCCTGTCCGGCGACCACGGCGGTCGCATCCGGGGTGCGCGCCACCTGAGCACGGAACATCGAGGTCACGGACTGGGCGGAGACGGCGTGCGCGGTGTCGTTCCACCGGGACAGTACGAGGTCGCGTTCCTCCGCCGCCAGCAGGTCGAGATCGCCGACCAGCGTGGCACCGCCGGCAGCGATGGTGTGCAGAATGCGGTCCAGGCGTGCCCCGATCCGCTCGACAGTGTCTGCCCCGAACACGTCCGGGAGGTACTTCAGTACCAGCTGGACCTCGGCGTCCGACTGCGCCAGGAGGCTCAGCGGGTAATGCGAGGCGTCGCTGATCTGCGCGCCGGTGACCCGCAACCCGTCGATGTCGCTGGACTCGGTGAGACCGGCCCGATCGATCGGGTACGACTCGAACACCGTCAACGTGTCGAACAGTCCGCCGATTCCGGCGATTTGCTGGATCTCGGGCAGCCCGATGTGGTGATGCTCGAGCAAAGCCGACTGTTCGGCCTGTAGACGCTCGAGAAGCCCGAGGAGCGACTCGCGGGGATCGATGCGCACGCGGATCGGGATCGTGTTGATGAACAGACCCACCATCGATTCGATGCCGTTGACCTCCGGCGGACGACCCGACACCGTGGCACCGAAGACGACGTCGTCGGACGCCGTCATCCGGGACAGGAGCAGACCCCACGCTGCCTGGACGATGGTGTTCATCGTCAGGCCACGATCCCGGGCGACGCGCGCCAGGTTCTCGCTGACCGCCGCGCCGAGGCGTACCGCGAACTCGGCGGGCTCGGGGCGTACCGGACCGCTGGGTGCGGGGGCGAGCACGGTGGGACCGTCCAGCCCGGCAAGTGCGTGCGCCCACGCCGTGCGTGAGGCGTGCGTGTCACGCGCGGACAGCCAGCTGAGGAAGTCCCGGTAGCCACGTACCCGCGGCAACACCGAGCCGTCTCCCCGGGTGGCGTACAACACCAACAAGTCCTTCATCAGCAACGGCATCGACCATCCGTCGAGCAGGATGTGGTGGTTGCTGATGGAGAAGCTGCAGGTATCCGGCCCCGTGCGAATCAGCAGGAATCGCATCAACGGGGGTCGCACCATGTCGAAGCGAGCCGAGCGGTGCTCACCCAGGAGGGTGCTCATCCGTTCTTCACGTGCCGCCTCGGACAGTCCGGACAGGTCGATCTCTTCCCAGGGCAGTTCCACGGAATCGACGACCACCTGTACCGCTTCCCCGGCATCGTCGGTGACGAAGGCGGTACGCAGGTTTGCGTGACGCGCGATGAGCGCCTCGGCGGCAGCCCGCAGTCGGGCGGCATCGACGGTGCCTGCGAGGCCGAGCACCACCTGTGCGGTGTAGACGTCGACAGCGTCCTCGGCGAGGACCGAGTGGAAGAACATGCCGGACTGCAGCGGTGCCAGCGGCCACACGTCGGAGGCCTCCGGGTAGCGCTGTTCC
Source organism: Rhodococcus sp. IEGM 27 (assembly GCF_033142305.1). Lineage (NCBI taxonomy): Bacteria > Bacillati > Actinomycetota > Actinomycetes > Mycobacteriales > Nocardiaceae > Rhodococcus > Rhodococcus sp. IEGM 27. The sequence goes on from NZ_JAWLSG010000008.1 coordinate 206,430, forward strand.
AGGATCTCGAGATCATGCTGGGTCACGGTGACGAGCGGGACGTCCGACGGGGTCAGGCCGCCGCCGTCGGGCCGTGACGCGTGCTCGGCCAACGCGGCCGCCGCCGCGTGCCAGAGTTCGGCCAGCTCCCAGACGTCGGATTCGTCGAGGATCTCCTCGGCGAACGCGATCTTCGCCTCGAGTTGGGGACCCGATGCCGATTCGGAGGTGACGGCGTTGATGCTGAGCACAGCAGGCGCGACCATCTCGTCGTCCATTGCGCCGCCGAACTCGCCCGAGTCGCTGTCGGGGACCCAGCCGAGGTCCCGGATCTCCTCTGGGAGGTCGACCGAACCCGCGCGACCGAGATAGTTGAAACCGATCTGCGGCGTCGGCAGCGCTGCCAGCGCCGGGGCGGTCTTCTCGTTCAGGTAGCGCAGCAAGCCGAAGCCCATGCCGCGGTCCGGGACCGCCAGCAGCTGTTCCTTCACGGCCTTCAGAGCCGAACCCGCAGATCGTCCACCGTCGAACGCCTCCGCCAGGTCGGCACGGGAAACATCGAGGCGAACGGGGAACAGGCTGGTGAACCAGCCCACGGTCCGCGACAGGTCGGCACCCGGGACAACGGATTCTTCACGGCCGTGGCCCTCGAGATTGATGAGCACCGACTGGTCGCCCGGGGCGCCGTCGACTCCGGTCTTGTTCCGGCGCCACTGCGCGACAGCGAGCGCGAGCGCCGCGAGAAGGCCGTCGTTGACGCCACCGTTCACGGACTGCGGGATCGAGGTCAGCAACGCCTGCGTCACCGGTGTGGAGAAGGTCATGCTCAGACTGTGCGTCCGGGCGATCACATCCCGCTCCGGGTCGAACGCCCGCTTGCCCAGCAGCGGATCGGTGCCGTCGAGCATGGTCCGCCAGAAGTCGAGTTCGGCCACGCGGTGCGGAGACTTCGCTTCCTCCACCAACCCGTGCGCCCACGCCCGCACCGACGAGCCGACCGGCTCGAGCTGCGGCTTCTCGCCCCGCGCGATCTGTGATCCCGCGGTGGCGAAGTCGGGCAACAACACTCGCCACGACACACCGTCGACGACGAGGTGGTGCGCCAGGACCAGCAGTCGTCCGCTCTGTCCGGGCAGCGACTCGGCGGGCGCGAACCAGACGAATTCCGTCATCCGCCCCGATGCGGGATCGAGTCGGCTCGCGGCGCGTTCAAGTGCCGCACGCCCCAGCCGCTCGAATGCCTCGGTCCCCGGCTTGTCGGTGAACTCGACGCGTTCGAACAGCTCATCGGCGCCGAGAGCCTCGCCGACGGGCAGTGTGTCGAACACCCACTCGTTCCCCGAGCGGGTCAACCGGGATCGGAGGATGTCGTGGTGACTCAGGATCGCGTCCACGGTCTCCACCAACTGCTCCCGGGTCACGCCTGCGGGCGTGGTCAGCAGAACCGCCTGCGAGAACCTGTCGAATCGGCCCGCGCTTTCGGTCAGCCAGTGCGCGATCGGCGTGAGGGGTATCGAACCGACTCCGCCGCCGGGCAGTTCCTCGAGGGTCACCGACTCGACGTCGGTGGCCCAGGCGGCGACGTCGGCGAGTTCGGCAACAGTCTTGCGCTCGAACACGTCTCGCGCCGAGAACAGGACACCGGCGTTCTTGGCCCGCGTGGTCAGCTGGATCGACACGATGCTGTCGCCACCGAGGGCGAAGAACGAATCGTCGACGCTGACCCTCTCCACACCGAGGACCTGTGCGAAGACGTCGGCGATGGCCTTCTCCATCGGCGTCGACGGCGCGCGGAACTCGGTGGCGACCGATACGAACCGGGGTTCCGGTAGTGCCTTGCGGTCCAACTTTCCTGCGGGTGTCAGCGGCACCGAGTCGATCGGCATGATCGACGAGGGCACCATGTAGCCCGGCAGCGTCTCGGACACGAACGCGGACAACTCGGCGACGTCGATCGACGCGCCCGGGGCAGGCATCACGTAGGAGACGAGGACGGTCTGACCCGTCTGCTCGCGATGATGGCCGAGAGTGACCGCGAAGTCCACGCTCGGATGCCTTCCTAGTTCGGCATCGATCTCGCCGAGCTCGATACGGAATCCGCGGACCTTCACCTGAAAATCGGATCGACCGACGTAGTCGAGGACGAGCTCGCCCTGTCCTTCCGATCCTTCTTCGTCGGCGTAGACCCAGCGGACGACGTCGCCCGTGCGGTACAGCCGCTCCCCCGGACCACCGAACGGGTTGGCGACGAAACGCTCTGCAGTGAGGGCGAATCGATTGTGGTAGCCGCGTGCCACGCTCGGCCCCGCCACGTAGAGCTCACCCGCGACACCGACCGGGACGGGGCTGAGCCGGGAGTCGAGCACGACCACGTCGACACCGCGCGTCGGACCGCCGATGGTGACGGGCCGATCGGCCCTCATCGGGGAGCTCGACGTGCTCCAGATCGTCGCTTCGGAGGGGCCGTACAGGTTGTACATGCGCCGGCCGGGCGCCCACCTCTGCATCAGCTCGGGCGGGCAGGCTTCACCGGCCACCGACAGAACCTCGATGCCATCCAGGCCGGCGGGATCCACCGTCGTCAGCGCCGCCGGGGTGATGAAGGCGTGGCTGACCTCCTGCTCCCTGAGCAGTCGAGCCAATTCCTCGCCGCCGTACACGACTCCGGAGGCGATGACCATCGTCGACGAGGCGGCAACGGCCAGAAGCAATTCGAACACGGACGCGTCGAAGCTCGGCGACGCGAAGTGCAGGACCCTCGACTGCGGCGTGAGCCCCAGCCGTTCGACCTGTTCCCGCGTGACGTTCGCCAGCCCGGTGTGGGTGACGACGACGCCCTTCGGCAGACCGGTCGAGCCCGAGGTGTAGATGACATATGCGGCGTCGTCCACCCGCGTGGGACGGATTCGGGTGTCGTCGGTGACGGCCTCGGACGAGACGTGGGCGCATGCACTGTCCATGTCTTCGTCGCCCAGGACGAGCCACCGCACCGTGTCCGGCAGGTCGGTGCTGTGCGCCGCCGTGGTCAGACCGATCTCCACGCGGGAATCGGTGACCATGTGCAGAATGCGGTCGTACGGGTAGCTCGGGTCGACGGGCACGAAGGCGGCACCCGTCTTCGCGACCGCCCAGATCGAGAGGATCGACTCCACCGATCGGGTGAGTGCGAGAGCCACGAAATCGTCCGAACCGATTCCGCGGCCGATCAGTACCCGGGCCAGACGGTTCGAGCGCTCGTCGAGTTCGCGGTACGTGACCTGCTGGTCCCCGCACACGACCGCCACGGCCTCGGGGTCTGCCTCCGCCGCGGCGGCGAGGATGCGGGCCAACGTCTGCGGCGGAACCGATGCTGCACCGCGCACGGGCGCGAGGACCCGCTGCTCGTCGCTGTTCAGGACGTCGATGTCACCGATGACCACCGAGGCGTCGCGGGTGATCGCCTCGAGGATGCGGCGGAACCGGAACGCGAACGCGGCGATGGTGCGTTCGTCGAACAGGTCGGTGGCATAGGTGAACACTGCGCGCATCGGCGCGGAGCCACCGGTGTCCGTGGGTTCTCCGGCAGCGTCCGCGAGGGTCAGCTGGAGGTCGAACTTGGCCGCGCTGACTCCCCCGTCGAGACCCTCGACGGTCAGCCCCGGAAGTTCGAGGTGAGCCTGCTCGATGTTCTGGAACGCCAGCGCAACCTGGAACAGCGGCGAGAAGGCGGTCGACCGCTCCGGCTGCAGAATCTCCACCAGACGCTCGAACGGCACATCGGTGTGCGTGAACGCGCCGAGGTCGTGCTGGCGGACCTGCGCGAGCAGGTCGGCGAATCGGTCGTCGACATCCACCTGCGAGCGCAGCACCAGGGTATTGACGAACATGCCGACGAGGTCGTCGAGCGCTGCCTCACCGCGTCCTTCTATCGCGGTGCCGATGGCGATGTCCTGCGTGGCGCTGAGCCGGGCCAACAGGACTGACAACGCGGCGTGCGCCACCATGAACAGCGACGCATTGTGCTCGCGGGCGAGCACGCCGAGGCGTCGACGGAGTTCCGCATCGATCTCGAACTCGAAGTTGGCGCCGCGCATCGACTGGGCCGGGGGCCGGGGTCGGTCCGTCGGCAGCGGTAGCACGTCCGGCAACCCGGCCAGGGTCTCGCGCCAGTAGTCGATCTGCTTCGCGGCCAACGAATCCGGGGCGTTCTCGTCGCCGAGCAGTTCATGCTGCCACAACGCGAAATCGGCGTACTGGACGTCGAGCGGGGCCCAGTTGGGTTCCGATCCGGCGGTCCGGGCGCTGTAGGCGACCACGACGTCACGCGCCAGCGGCGCCGTCGAGGCACCGTCCGCGGAGATGTGGTGGACGACGATCACCAGCACGTGATGCGCGGAGTCGAGCCGCAGGAGGCGGGCCCGGACGGGTACTGCCTTCGCGACATCGAATCCGGCGGTGACGAGGGCGATCACGTGGTTCCGCAGACCGTCCTCGTCGGCGACGCTCTCGACTTCGAGTTCCGTGAACGCCTCGGCACGGGACACGACGACCTGCCCGGGACCCTCTCCCGTGTCCGGGTAGCGGGTGCGCAGGGTCTCGTGCCGTTCGACGACGTCCCCGAGGGCCTGTTCGAGCGCCCGGACGTCGAGTTCGCCGGTCAACCGAATGGCGAGTGGGATGTTGTAGGCCGCCGATGCGGTGTCGAACTGGTTGATGAACCACATCCGAGACTGCGCCGGGGACAACGGGATCCGCGCCGGACGCGGTTGCGGGACCAGCGCGGGCCGGCCGACCCCCGCCGAATCGGATTGCTCGACCCGTGCGGACAGGGCGATCACGCTGGGCGCCTCGAAAAGCTCACGCACACCGATCGAGGAATCGAGTGCGGCGTTCACCCGGGCCACCACACGGGTGGCCACGAGCGAGTTGCCACCCAGGTCGAAGAAGCTGGAATCGACACTGACACGCTCGTGGCCGAGCACGTCCGCGAACACTCCCGCGACGATCTCCTCGACCGGGGTCCGCGGCGCCTTGTACTGGTCCGAAACCCCTGCGAACTCGGGCTCGGGCAGCGCCTTGCGGTCGATCTTGCCGTTGATGTTGAGGGGCAACCGGTCGAGCGTCACGAGTGCCGCCGGAACCATGTATCCCGGCACCGAGCGGCCCACGGATCCGAGCACGTCCGCGATGTCGAGTGCATCTCCGGACTCCGGCACGACGTAACCGACCAGCCGGTCACCGGTGTGGCGATCGCTGTGCACGACGACGACTGCCTGAGCCACCGCGGGGTGCGCGAGAAGCGCACGCTCGATCTCGCCGAGCTCGATGCGGAATCCACGGACCTTCACCTGGAAGTCGGAGCGGCCCACATAGTCGAGGTTGCCGTCCCGATTCCACCGCACCAGGTCACCGGTCCGGTACATCCGGGCGCCCGAAGGCCCGAAGGGGTTGGCCACGAACCGTTCCGCGGTGAGGTCGTGGCGGCCGAAGTAGCCGCGAGCCAGCTGGTCACCCGCCAGATAGAGCTCACCTGTCACGCCGGCAGGCACGGGGTGCAGCCGGGTGTCGAGAACGTACGTCTGCGTGTTCCACTCGGGCCGCCCGATCGGGACGGAACTGCCCCGTTCGACGCCGCACCGGTAGTACGTGACGCTGACCGCCGCTTCGGTCGGGCCGTACAGGTTGAAGATTTCGGCACCGCTGACGTCCCGCAGGCGCTGCACCGTGTCGGCCGGGAGAGCCTCACCGATGCAGAGAACCCGTCGCAACGACGCGAGCTGGGCAGACTCCGCCACCGATACGAAAGCCGCGAGCAGCGACGGAACGAAGTGCACGTTCGTGACCTGCTGCTCGGCAACGAGTCCGGCGAGGTACGACGGATCTCGGTGACCGTCCGGCTTGGCGACGACGAGCCGTGCCCCCGAGGTCAGCGCCCACCAGAACTCCCACACGGAGAGGTCGAAGGTGGCCGCCGTTTTCAGCAACACCGCATCGTCGGCGGTCAGGGGGTACTCGTCCTGCTTCCATCGCAATTGGTTCGCGATGGCACCGTGCGTGATGGTGACGCCCTTGGGCCGGCCGGTCGAGCCGGACGTGTAGATCACATAGGCCGCATGGGTCGACCGCAACGGTGCTCGGCGATCGGCATCGGTGATCGACGTGGCCGCCGCCCCGGTGAGGTCGATCTCGTCGAGGACGACGACATCGACACCCGTCGGCAGCGACGCGACGACGCTCCGGAGAGTCAGCACACACACGGGTTGCGCGCTGCCGAGCACGTACGCGGTCCGCTCGACGGGATGATCCGGATCGATCGGCAGGTACACGCCGCCGGCCTGCGCAATGGCATACATGCCGACCAGCAGTTCCACCGACCGCGGAAGGGCAAGGCCCACGACGGTTTCCGGTCCCACACCCAGATCGATGAGGTGGCGGGCGAGCCGGTAGACCCGTGCAGCGAATTCGCCATAGGTCAGCGACTCGTCCTCGAACACGACCGCGGTGGCGTCCGGATCCCTGACGGCCGCGGCGGTGAACATATCGGCGAGTGTCGTCTCGGGCAGTGCCCGTGCCGTGTCGTTCCAGCCCGACACCACCTGGGCGCGCTCGTCGTCCCCGATCAACGGCAGATCGCCGACAGCGACCTGCGGTGACGCGACGGCAGCCGAGAGCACCCGCAGGAACCGATCCGCAAAGCCCTGCACGGTCACCGCGTCGAACAGGTCGGTGGCGTAGGTGAACACACCGGACATCTCCTCGCCCTCGGGGCTGTCCCCGAGGACGAGGTGCAGATCGAACTGAGCTGTGTCGCCTTCCATGTCGAGCGGTGCGACGGTCAGGTCGGGTAGCTGCAGGTCGGACTTCGTCGTGTTCTGGAACGAGTAGCCCACCTGGAAGATCGGGTGATGGGCCATCGATCGTGCCGGGTTGAGCACCTCGACCAGCCGCTCGAACGGCACGTCGGCGTGCGAGAACGCCTCGAGGTCCGCTTCACGTGCACGGTCGAGGATCTCGTCGAAACTCTGCCCGTCGTCCACCTGCACGCGCAGGGCGAGGGTGTTGACGAACATGCCGACGACGTCGTCGAGTTCACGCTCACCGCGGCCGGCGATCGGCGTTCCGACCGAGATGTCCTCGGTGCCCGACAGCCTGCTCAGGAGCACCGCGAATGCCGCGTGGACGGCCATGAACACACTGGCGTTGTGCCCTCGGGCGAGCGCCGCCAGGCCTCGGTGCAGCGCCGCGTCGATCGTGAAATCGACCCTCGCTCCGCGCAGCGACTGCACGGGCGGACGCGGGCGGTCGAGCGGAAGCTCGAGAAGGTCCGGCACACCGGCCAGCGCCTTCTTCCAGAAGTCGAGCTGTGCCGAGATGAGACTCTGCGGATCGTCTTCGCTGCCCAGCAGTTCGCGTTGCCAGATCGCATAGTCGGCGTACTGCACGGGAAGCGGACCGAAGCCCGGCTCCCGTCCCGCTGCACGGGACGCGTACGCCACCATGACGTCGCGGACGAACGGTGCCGTCGACTCGCCGTCGGTGGACACGTGGTGCACGATGAGCGCGAGCACGTAGTCCTGTGGGGCAGTCTCGAACAACCGCATCCGGATCGGGGGCACGTCGGCGGTCACATCGAATCCCGCGGTGGCCATCTCCACCAGGCGGGAGCGTAGTTCGTCGCCCGTCACGGCAACCGGCGCGAGATCGACCGGTACCTGCTCGGCGGGGAGGATGACCTGATGGGGTCCGTCCGCGGAATCCGGGTAGGTGGTCCGCAGTGATTCGTGCCGTTCGAGCACGTCGAACACCGCGGCCCGCAGCGCCTCCACGTCGAGGGCGCCCGACAACCGGACCGCCAACGGGATGTTGTAGGCCGCCGACTCGGGATCGAAGCGGTTGATGAACCACATTCGCGACTGCGCGAGGGAGAGGGGAATGTGATCCGGTCGCTTCCGTGGCCCGAGGACGGGTCGAACCTCGTCGCTGGTGGCAGTGGCCGAGATGCGGACGGCGAGCGAGGCCACGGTCGGCGCCTCGAACAACTCCCGGACGCCCACCCGGAGCCCGAATGCCTGCCCCACCCGGGACACGACGCGAGTGGCGCTGAGCGAGTTGCCGCCGAGGTCGAAGAAACTGTCGTCCACGCTCACCGCGGACAGACCGAGGACCTCGCAGAAGATTGTGGCGACGGTCTCCTCGGCCGGTGTCGACGGTGCGCGGAACTCCGCACTCGAGGAGACGAACTCCGGCTCGGGCAGGCGCGCGCGGTCCAGCTTGCCGATTCCGGTCAACGGGATCTCGTCTAGCAGGATCACCACCGACGGCACCATGTACGGCGGAAGAGTCTCGCCGACAACCGTCTTCAGCGATTCCGGATCCACCGTCGCACCATCGACCGGCAGGACGTAGGACACGAGGGTCGTCAGGCCCGCGGGGTTCTCACGGCCCACGGTCACGGCGAACTCGATGTCCGGCTGGGCTGCCAGTGCGGCGTCGATCTCACCGAGCTCGACGCGGAACCCGCGAACCTTCACCTGGAAGTCGGACCGGCCGACGTACTCCACGCGGTGGTCGTCCGCCCACCGCACCACGTCTCCGGTGCGGTACATGCGCGAGCCGGGCTCGCCGAACGGGTTGGCCACGAACCGCTCCGACGTGACCGACGGACGGTTGTGGTATCCGCGGGTCACCGACGGTCCACAGATGTAGAGCTCACCGGGAACGCCTTCGGGCACCGGACGCAGGCGGGAGTCCAGGATGAGTGATTCGACACCGCGCAACGGCTTACCGATCGTCACCCGTTCCCCGGCCACCATCGGTTCGGTGATCGTGACGATCACCGTGGTCTCGGTCGGCCCGTAGGCGTTGCGCATCTCGCGGCCGGGCGCCCATCGGGCAACCAGTTCCGGTGTGCACGTGTCGCCGCCGACCACGACGGACCGCACGGAGTCGAGCCCCTCGGGATCGACGGTCATCAGTGCGGTCGGCGTCATCACGACGTTGTTGACCTGCTCACGGCGGATCAGGTCGGCGAGCTCGTCGCCCCCGTACACGTCCGCGGGTGAAATCACCAGAGTGGCACCGGCACTGAACGCGGCGAGCATCTCACCGACCGAGGTGTCGAAGCTCGGCGACGCCACGTGCAGGAAACGCGAACTCGGCGACACGACGTAGTGCTCACGAACCTCGCTGGTGAGGTTCGCCAGACCGCGGTGGGTGACCACGACGCCCTTCGGTTTGCCCGTCGAGCCGGACGTGTAGATCAGGTACGCCGGATGATCGACGGTCAGCTGACGGCGACGATCCGCGTCGCGAACCGGAGCCGCCGACACCACACGCGTCTGGTCGGCGAACTCGGGAGCATCGAGGACCATCCAGGACACCGTGTCCGGCAGGTCGTCTCGATGACGATCGACCGTGAGACCCAGGACAGCACCCGAATCGGACAACATCTCGTTGATTCGCTCGAACGGAAGCTTCGGGTCGACGGGCAGGTAGGCGCCACCCGCCTTCGCGATCGACCAGATTCCCAGGATCGATTCCACGGAACGGGTGATGGCGAGCGCTACGTAGTTCTCCGGCCCCACTCCCCGATCGATCAGCACGCGCGCCAGCCGGTTCGACTGCTCGTCGAGTTCGCGGTAGGTGAGCTCACGGCCCTCGGAGGACAGCGCCACCGAATCCGGTGCGAGGTCCACGCCCGAACGCAACAGTTCGGGCAGGGTCCGCGGTTCGAGCGACCGGGGACCGCGCACAGGTGCGATGGCAGCCTTCTCGGCCGCGTCGAGAATGTCGATGTCGCCGAGAATCACGTCCGGCTCGGTCGCCACCGCTCCGAGAATCCGGACGAACCGATCGGCGAACCTCTGCACCGTCCGCTCGTCGAACAGATCGGTCGCGTAGTTGAACGACGCGACGATGCCTGCCGCTCCCCCGTCGACGTAACGCTCACCCACACTGAGCTGCAGATCGAATTTCGCGACATCCAGCGGGGTCTCGAGGACCGAGACCTCGAGGCCGGGGAACTCGAGAGTCGAGCTACCGGTGTTGTTGAACGCCAAGGCAACCTGGAAGAGCGGTTGGTGGGCCGTGGAACGGGGGACGTTCAGCACGTCGACGAGCCGCTCGAACGGAATGTCTCCGTGTGCGAATGCCTCGAGGTCCGTCTCCCGAACCTGCGCCAGCAGCTCCAGGAACCGCAACTCCGGATTCACCGAACTACGCAGGACGAGGGTATTGACGAACATGCCGACCATCTCGTCGATCTCACGCACGCCGCGGCCCGCGACAGGCGTGCCGATGGCGAGATCGGTATTCGAGCTGAGCCGCTCGAGCAGTACGGCGAACGCGGCATGCACGACCATGAACATGCTCGCGTTGTGCCGGCGGGCGAGCGCCGCCAGTGCGCGATGCGTGTCCGGGTCGATGTCGAAGTCGAGCGTCGCGCCGCGCAGCGACTGCACGGGCGGACGCGGGCGGTCGGTGGGAAGTTCGAGCGACTCGGGAAGGTCGGCAAGTGCGTGACGCCAGTAGTCGACCTGGCGCGACGCGATCGACTCCGGGTCGGATTCGTCGCCGAGTACCTCACGCTGCCACAACGCGAAATCCGCGTACTGCACAGGCAGTGGTTCCCAGCCCGGTGCGTCACCGGCTGCGCGGGTCACATATGCCTGCATCATGTCCCGGAACAGTGGTGCCATCGAGGCGCCGTCCGCGGCGATGTGGTGGACGACGAGCACCAGAACGTGCTCGCCTCCACTCATCTGGAGGAGACGGACCCGGAACGGCACCGAGAGACTGACGTCGAAACCTGTGTTCGCGAGCGCACGCGCTCGGCGGTAGGCGTCGGCCTCGTCCGTGGTCGGCTCGACGGTCAACGGCTCCACGGCCTCGGCCGTCGGAAGTATCACCTGATACGGACCATCGGGCGACTCGGGGAACAGGGTGCGCAGCGACTCGTGACGCTCCACCACGTCGGTGAGAGCAGCACCCAGCGCATCGATGTCGAGGTTTCCCCTCAGACGCACCGCCATCGGCAGGTTGTACGCCGCCGACTCGGTGTCGAACTGGTTGATGAACCACATCCGAGACTGCGCCAGTGACAGAGGGATTCGTTCCGGCCGCGGCCCCGCGGTCAACGGCAGGCGCTCGCGGTCGGCGTCGGCCGAGTGCTCGGCAACGGCCGCCACGCCCTCGACCGTCGGGTTCTCGAAGACCGAGCGGACAGTCAATTCCGTGCCGAGGGCCTCTTCGAGACGCGCCACCACCCGGGTGGCACTGAGGGAGTTTCCACCGAGGTCGAAGAACGAATCGGTGGCGCCGGCCCGTTCGATACCGAGAACGTCGGCGAAGACGCCGGCCACGATCTCTTCGAGCGGAGTACGGGGAGCGACGTACTCGTGGTCGTCGGAGTCGAAGTGCGGTTCGGGCAGCCGCTTCCGATCCACCTTGCCGTTGTTGTTCAGCGGCATGGATTCGAGGACTACGAGGACGTCGGGAACCATGTGCGCGGGAAGGGTCTTCGCGAGCGAGGACAAGACCTCCCGCGAATCGATATCCCCGGCAGCCGGCACGGCGTAGGCGACGAGCCGCTGTCCCTGCGGGGTGTCCCGGACGACGACGACTGTCTGAGACACGTCGGGGTGCGCCAGCAGAGCGAATTCGATCTCGCCGAGTTCGATGCGCAGGCCGCGGATCTTGACCTGGAAGTCGGTCCTGCCCAGGAAGTCGTAGTTCTTGTCGCTTCGGCGCCGCACCAGGTCGCCGGTGCGGTACATCCGGGTGCCGGGAGCGCCGAACGGGTCCGCGATGAATCGCGTGGAGGTGATCCCGAACATGTTGCCGTAGCCGCGGCCGACCGCGATACCACCGACATAGAGCTCACCCGTCATACCGTCGGGAACCCGGCGGAGCCGGCCGTCCAGAACATACAGCGCCACGTTGTCGAGTGCGGGGCCGATGGGAAGCCGCAATTGATCGGACACCGCATCTTCGGGTGTGATGACGTAGGACGTGACGATGTCGGACGCTTCGGTAGGCCCGTAGCTGTTGTGGCAGCGGACTCCTCGGTCGAGGAACTTCTTCAGCGGCGCAGCCTTGACCGCCTCACCGCCGAGCGCGATGGTGCGGACGCTACGAAGTTCCTCGTTCTGCTCGAGCTCTGCGACGATCTCGAAGGCGCCGGGCGCCATGTTGACCACCGTCAGTTCGTTCTCGTCGATCTGACGGAGAATCGACTGGGGTTCGAATCCCTCGACCGCAAGGTGGATCGCTCCACCCAATGACAGCGTTCCCCACACCGTCTTCTGCGTCAGGTCGAATCCGGGTGCCGAGGAGACCAGGACGCCGTCGCCCTGCTCGAGCGCGAGTTGGCCGCGGAACCACACCATCATGTTGCAGAATCCGGCCATCGGCACCAGCGCGGGTTTGGGCCTACCGGTCGAACCGGATGTGGAGATGACGTAGGCCAGGCGAGCGCCGGATCCGTCCTCGGTCCAGTGATTGACGGGGTCGGAGTCATCGTGTGCCGCCAACTCCGACGCCACGGTGGGGTCGTCGAGTACGAGAACGTCGGCCTCGACGTCGTCGGCGCCTGCCCACGCCGTCGTGGCGACAACGGCACGAGCACCACAGTCGTGGAGCATGGCGCCGATACGTTCCGCGGGGTAGGCCGGATCGATCGGTGCGTAGGCGGCGCCCGCTTTCCACGTTGCGAGCATGCCGATGATCCACTCGATCGAGCGGGGAACCACCAGGGCAACCACGTCGTCGGGACGGACACCGCGGGACGCAAGCTCACGGGCCAGCTGATTGGCCCGGGCGTTCAATTCCCGGCGGGAGAGAGCGTGGCCGTTCCCCTTCAACGCAAGGGCGTCCGGATTTGCCCGGACCTGCTCCGACCAGCACTCCACGAGGTCGACGGGAAGCGCACCGGCGCGGCGATCCGACGCAGAAGTGGCTTCGGCGATCACCCCGGCGAGCATGCCGGCGAACTGATCCGCGAAACCTTCACCGGATGCTCCGTCGAGCAGACCCGGCAGCAAGGTCGACAAGGCCACCGTCACAGCAGCCTCCGGTCCGACACCGACGCTCGCAAGCGTACGTGCCAGCTCACCGGACTTCTCGTGCCATTGCCGGTAGGTCACATCGTTACCGTTGTGAGACAACGCAATACCGTGAGGATTGATCGATGCTGCCGCATCGAGCAACTCCGGCAACGGCCGCGTCGCGAGCTCCTCCGCAGCACTGTGCGACCCCAGCGACTCCACCGCGTCGCTGGAAGTGCCACCGAGCTCCGCATGTTCTGCGGCCGACAGGATGTCGATGTCACCCACGATCACCGAACTGTCCGCCACGACCGCATCGAGAATCGCCAGGAACCGAGACCGGTAGCCCTCGATCGTCGCTTCGTCGAAGATGTCCGTCGCGTAGCTGAACATCGCCTTCGTCGGACCGTCCGCGTCGGCGCCCTGCTCGTCGACGGCGAGGGTGAGATCGAACTTTGCCAGGTTGGCCTCGTTGTCGAGTGCCGTCACCGTCAGACCAGGCAGCTCGAGCTTGGCCGCTTCGTTGTTCTGGAAGGTCAGCGTCACCTGAACGAGCGGTGCGTAGGTGTTCGACCGCGCCGGGGCGAGTGCCTCGACGAGCCTTTCGAAGGGAATGTCGGTGTTTCCGAAAGCACCCAGATCCGTGTTGCGCACGCTGTCGAGCACATCGGCGAAGGTCGCCGACTGAGAGACCTCTGTCCGCAGCACCAGCGTGTTCACGAACATGCCGACCAGATCGTCCAGGGCGGCGTCGCCGCGGCCGGCGACGGGCGTACCGACCACGATGTCCTCGGTACCGCTCATTCGCGCCAGCAGTACGGCGAACGCCGCGTGTACCACCATGAACACGGAGGCCTGGTGCGCCTGCGCGACCTCCGCGAGGGCAGCCTTCAGGTCAGGGCCGAACTCGAACTCGACTCGCGCAGACTGCGGAACCCGGTTGGGCGTGCGCTGGCGGTCGAGAGGTAGCTCGAGAAGCTCGGGCGCATCGGCGAGCGTGTTCACCCAGTAGTCCAGCTGCCGAGCAGCCGGCGACGCCGGATCTTCCTCCGAACCGAGCACCTCCCGCTGCCACAGGGCGAAGTCGGCGAACTGCACCGCGAGGGGCGCCCATGCCGGAGCGGAGCCCTCGACCCGCGCGCTGTACGCCGTGAACAGGTCACGCGCCAGTGGCGCGATCGAGCCGCCGTCCGCGGAAATGTGGTGGATGACGATGAGGAGAACGTGCTCGGCGGAGTCCGCCTCCCCCACCCGGAAGAGCGCTGCGCGGACCGGCACGGACTTGGTGACGTCGAACCCGGTGGTGGCGACGGCCAACAGGCGATCGCGGAGTTCCGACTCGTCGGCGACGTGCGTCACCTCGAGGTTCAGATCCACCTCGGCGGCCGGCCGGATGACCTGGTGCGGCCCTTCAGGGGAACTCGGGAACTGGGTACGCAGAGATTCGTGGCGTTCGAGCACGTCGGCGAGTGCGGACTGCAGCGCTGTGACGTCGAGAGCACCCGACAGACGCAGTGCCATCGGGATGTTGTACGACGGGGAGGACGGATCGTAGCGGTTGGCGAACCACATCCGCTGTTGCGCGAGCGACAGCGGGATGCGGTCGGGACGCGGACGCGGTGCCAGAGCAGGGCGGGCGGCGATGCCGGTGCCACGCGCATCCACCCGCGACGCGAGAGCGCCGACGGTGGGAGCCTCGAAGAGTTCGCGTACACCGATGTCCGTATCGAGGGCCGTGTTGATCCGGGACACGACGCGGGTAGCGATGAGCGAGTTGCCGCCGAGTTCGAAGAAGGCGTCGTCGAGCCCCACTCGCTCGACACCGAGAACCTCGGCGAACACAGCTGCCACCGTCTGCTCGATGTGTGACTGCGGAGCGCGGTATTCGCGTGTGACGGCGAACGTTTCGGGAACCGGCAACGCCCGCCGATCGAGCTTGCCCACAGGGGTCAGGGGCACGGATTCGAGAGCGATGACAGTGGCCGGAACCATGAACGACGGCAGGAACTCACCCGCGAAGTCCATCAGTTCTGCCTGGTCCACAGTTCGTCCCGCGGCGGGCAGCACGTAGGACACCAGGGCGGCGTCGCCGGACGAGGAGGTCAACGCAGACGTGGTGACGAACTCGACCGACTCGTGTCGCGCGAGGACGGCATCGATTTCACCCAGTTCGATCCGGAAGCCGCGAACCTTCACCTGCTGGTCCGACCTGCCGACGTAGTCGGCCGTCAGCGCACCGTGTTCGTCCCGCTTCCATCGGACGACGTCGCCGGTGCGGTACATCCGGTCGCCGGGTGCGCCGTAGGGGTTGGCGACGAAACGTTCGGCGGTCAGCGGCGTACGCCGGTGGTATCCGCGAGCCAGCCCGAGCCCCGACAGATAGAGCTCACCTGCGATACCCACCGGAACAGGGCGCAGACGATCATCGAGTACGAGCGCACTGGTTCCCCGGATCGGGCCACCGATCGTCACCGGACCGTCAGCGGACATCGGTTCGCTGATGTTGGTCATGATCGTGGTCTCGGTGGGTCCGTAGCCGTTGAACAGCGAACGCCCGGGAGCCCAGCGCGCGGCGAGTTCTGCCGGCACCGCTTCGCCGCCGGCCACCACGAACTGGAAGTCGTCGAGACCCGCCGGGTCGACGGACGCGAGGGCGGAGGGCGTGACGAAACCGTGCGTGATCCGGTTCTCGCGCAGGAACTTCGCGAGCTCGGGACCGCCGTACACGTCCGTGGGGGCGATCACCATAGTGGCACCGGCGCCGACCGCGAGCAGCAGTTCGAGCACCGACGCGTCGAAGCTCGGTGAGGCGAAATGCAAGGTCCGCGACGCGGTGGTCACCTGGTAACGCTCACGCTGTTCGGCAGCGAAGTTCGCCAGACCGCGGTGGCTGACGACGACACCCTTGGGCTGCCCGGTGGTGCCGGAGGTGTAGATGACGTACGCGCTGTTCGCCGGTGTCACCGACGAACGACGGTCCGCGTCGGTGACCGGTGCCGCCGAGTACTGCGCCCAAGCGGTGTCGGCGTCGTCACCGTCGAGGAGCAGCCAGTCGACGCCGGCCGGCAGCCGGTCGAGCTCGGATGCGACGGAAAGCCCCAGCGTCACACCGGAATCGGTGACCATGTGGGCGATACGCTCGTCTGGGTACTTCGGGTCGATCGGCACGTAGGCGCCGCCACTCTTGGCAACGGCCCAGATGCCCACCACGGAAGCGATCGAGCGGGTGATGCCCAGGGCGACGAACGACTCGGCGCCCACCCCTCGCTCGATCAGTGCCCGCGCGATGCGGTTCGAGCGTGCGTCGAGCTCCCGGTAGGTGATCGATTCGCTGCCCGCGACGACGGCGACACCGTCCGGGTTCGCGGCCACGGCACCCGCGAGCAACTCCACGAGCGTCTGCGGCGCCGCTCCCTCGACGCCCCGGACCGGAGCCAGCTCAGCGGCCTCCCGCGGATCGAGGATGAGGATGTCTCCCACGGCAATGTCGGTGTCGGTCGCGACGGACTCGAGGATTCGCAGGAAGCGATCCACGAAGCCGTGAACCGTGCCTGCGTCGAAAATTTCCGTCGCATACCCGAGCGACCCGGTGATGCCGGTGGCCACTCCCGCGTCGGACCACTGCTCCTGCAGGTCGACGGTGAGGTCGAATTTGCTGAACTCGACGTCGACCGCACCGGGAACGGCTTCCAGTCCCTCGAACTCGAGCGACGGAATTCCGTTGACCTGATGTGTCAGAACCACCTGGAACAGCGGCGTGTAGGCCGTGGATCGGGTCGGTTTCAGGGCGTCGACCAGCTGCTCGAACGGAACGTCCTGGTGGCTGAAAGCTGCAAGATCCTGCTCTCGAACGTGTTCGAGGAGAGCCGTGAACGACGCACCGGGCTCGACCTGCGTGCGCAACACCAGCGTGTTGACGAACATGCCGACGAGGTTGTCGAGCGCCTCCTCGCCGCGGCCGGCAATCGCCGCGCCGATGGCAATGTCGGTGCCCGCACTCACGCGCGCCAGCAGCACGGACAGCGCCGCATGCAACACCATGAACGAGGAGACATTGTGCTCGCGCGCAAGATCACTCAGCCGGCGGTGCAGGTCGGCATCGATGGTGAAATCGACGGCGGCACCCGTCATCGACCGCACTGCCGGCCTGGGCCGATCGGTCGGCAACTCGAGAACGTCGGGCAGACCCGCCAGAGTCTTCGACCAGAAGTCGATCTGCTGCGCCGCAAGCGAGTGCGGGTCGTCTTCGGATCCGAGCAGAGCGCGCTGCCAGATCGCGTAGTCGGCGTACTGGATCGGGAGCTCGGGCCACTGCGGCTCCCCTCCCGACACACGCGCGGCGTAGGCCGCCATCACGTCGCGTGCCAACGGCAGTGTCGACGCGCCGTCGGAGGCGATGTGGTGCATCACCACGACCAGGACGTGATCGTCCGCGGCGATGCGGAAGAGGCGAGCGCGGATCGGGAGTGTGTCGGTGACGTCGAACCCCTGCGAGCCGAACTCGAACAGGCGAGCCGTCAGATCCGATTCGGCGACCTCGACCGGATCGAGACCCAGGTCGACGTCCGATGCGGGAAGTATGACCTGGTATGCGCCGGCATCGGAGTCGGGGAACACGGTTCGCAGGACCTCGTGGCGCGCCACGACGTCGGACAGAGCCGACGCCATCGCGGTGACGTCGAGATCACCGCGGAACCGGACCGTCAACGGCACGTTGTATGCGGGCGAGGTCGGGTCGAAGCGGTTGAGGAACCACATGCGCTGCTGTGCCAGCGACAACGGAAGTTGCTCGGGCCGCTGCTGCGCGACCAGGGCCGGTCGGGGCGCCCGATCACCGTCCTGCCGCTCGATGAAGTCGGCGAGTTCGGCGACAGTGGGGACTTCGAAGAGATCTCGCATGCCCACTGTGGCGCCGGTCGCCGCCGACAGACGGGACGCGACGCGTGTGGCGCTCAGCGAATTACCGCCGAGATCGAAGAACGACGCGTCGACGCTCACGCGGTCGAGACCGATCACGTCACCGAAGACCGCGGCGACGACCTCCTCCAGCGGTGTGCGGGGTGCGACGAACTCGGCATTATCGGTGGCGAATTCCGGTTCGGGAAGCGCCTTGCGGTCGATCTTGCCGCTCGCGTTGAGCGGCATCTCGTCCACGACGACGAGCGCATCGGGAACCAGGTGCGACGGCAGAAGCGTACGCAGACGCGCGGTCACGTCGTGAGCCGTCACGGAGGCACCCGCCGCGGCGGTGACATAGCCGACGAGTCGCTGCAGTCCGTGACGCTCGGAGACCACGACGATCGACTGCTTGATGTCGTCCATCGCCGTCAGAGCCGACTCGATCTCGCCGAGTTCGACCCGGAGGCCACGAATCTTGATCTGGAAGTCACTGCGCCCGAGGAAGATCAACTCTCCGTCGGCGCGCTCGCGCACGAGGTCGCCGGTGCGGTACAGGCGAGAGCCCGCATCGCCGAGGGGATTCGCGACGAAGCGCGAGGCGGTGACATCGGCCATTCCGCCGTAACCGCGCCCGACCACGACACCGCCGATGTACAGCTCGCCGGTCACGCCGGCCGGAACGGGACGCAGACGCTTGTCCAGGACGTAGTACTCGGCACCGGGCAACGGCGACCCGATGGGGATCGGGGTTTCCTCGGCATCCGGAGCCGTCAGGTCGAGCTCGTAGGACGCGGTGACGTCCGACGCTTCCGTCGGGCCGTAGGAGTTGACGAGGCGGACGCCTCGTCCGACAAGCTTGGCGTACGCGGCCGGTCGAATCTGCTCACCGCCGAGGACCACGCAGTCCAGCGACGCCATCGTGTCGTCTGCGTCGAGTTCGGCCAGCAATTCGAAGGCGCTGGGCGCCATATTCACGATGCGGACGTCCCCCATCGCGAGGTGCCGCAGAATGTCGGCAGGGTCGAAGCCCTCGGCCGCCAGATGGACGACGCCGCCGGACATCAACGGAACCCACACGTTCTTCTGCGTCAGGTCGAACAACGGCGAGCTCGCCACGAGAACACCGGTGCCCTCGGCGATGCGCATCTCGTCGCGGTACCAACGGTAAGTGTTGAGCACACCTGCCATCGGCACCATCGTCGGCTTCGGCCGTCCCGTCGAACCCGATGTCGAGATGACGTAGGCGAGACGGGCTCCCGCCTCGTCGCCCACCCACGGGTCGAACGCGAGATCGCTTCCGTCGCGGGAGTCCAGTGCTCGAACGGTGTCCGGGTCGTCGAGGACCACGGCCGTGTCGAGGACGCGATCGCCCAGCGGCTTCCGTCCGAGTTCGCGCCACGACGACGTGGTGATCGCCGCGCGCGCTCCGCTGGTGTCGACGAGACCCGCGATGCGTTCGAGAGGCCATGCCTGGTCGAGTGGTGAGTAGGCGGCGCCGACCTTCCACACCGCGAGCATGCCGACGACCCAGTCGAGTGAACGAGGCAGGATCAGGGCGACGACGTCGTCGTCGCCGATACCCCGCTCGGCGAGCTCGCGGGCCACCTGGTTGGCGCGTCTGTTCAGCTCGGCGCGCGTGGTCGACACTCCCCCGGCGACCACCACGATCGCCTCGGGGTCACGTTCGACGCTGTCCTGCCACGCCGTGAGGGGGGACTCCAGCCGGGCCGTCGCCGCGTCCGCCGGGGCCGGCTCCACGACGGCAGGTGCGGCCGCGAACTTTTCGAGGTCCACGTCGCCGACAAGCCGGTACGCGTCGGCGATCACCTTGTCCAGGATCGCTCCGAAACCGTCCTGCCCGTCCTCCGACGGCGGAGCCATCATGATGGTCGGAACCAGACCGGACAGAACGACGGACACGATCGCGTCCGGAGCCATTCCCCGCTCGGCCAACGGCGCAGACATCAACCGGAGGCGTTCATCGAACTCCCGGTACGTCACCTGCATGCCGTCGTGTGCGACGGCTACGGCGTCGGGCGCGACGTCCACCGCGGCTGCCAGCAGCTGCGGTAGTTCGCGGACCGTCATCGTGCGGGCAGGTCGTGCTTGGGTCAACTTTGCTCTCTCGTGTTCGGTGAGAATGTCGATATCGCCTACGGCGACGAGTGGGTTCTCGACGACGGCCTCGAGGATCCGCACGAACCGCTGAGTGATGCGCTCCACACTCTCCCGTGCGAAGAGGTCGGTGGCGAAAGTGAAGCGGCCGCCGAGGCCGGACGGCCGGCCCGCGTCATCAGCCTTCTCGGACATGGTCAGGGTGAGGTCGTATTTGGCGCCCTCGGCCATGTCCTCGATGACCCGTACGGTGAGTCCGGGCAGTTCGAGCGATTCCAGACGATTGTTCTGGAACGCCAACATCACTTGGAAGAGCGGCGAATACGAGGCGGAGCGGCGAATCTGCAGCGCTTCCACCAGTTTCTCGAACGGCACGTCGGAATGCCCGAACGCCGCGAGGTCGTTGTCGCGGATCCGTTCGATCAGCGCTGCGAAGGAATCACCCGCGTCGACCCGGGCGCGCAAGACGAGCGTGTTGACGAACATGCCCACCAGATCGTCGAGCATCTGGTCGGTTCGCGCCGCATGGGGAGTGCCGACCGTGATGTCGTCGCTGTTACTCAACCGTGCCAGCAAGGTGGTCAACGCCGCGTGGGTCACCATGAACAGTGACGCTCCGTGGTCTCTGCCGAGCTTCTCGAGCCCGCTGCGCAGTTCGGGCGAGATCACGAAGTCGACGGAATCACCGATCATCGACTGACGTGCTGGCCGCGCGTGATCGCGAGGGAGGTCGATCAGCTCCGGCACCCCGGCCAGTGCGTTCTCCCAGTAGGAGATCTGCTCGGCCGCGAGGGACTTGCTGTCGGCAGGATCGCCGAGCACTTCGCGCTGCCACAGGGCGAAGTCGGCGTACTGCACCGGCAGCGGCTGCCAGAGCGGAGCCGCACCTGCTGTCCGGGCGCTGTAGGCGACCATCACGTCCCGCGCCAACGGAGCCAACGAGGCACCGTCCGCGCAGATGTGGTGGACCACCAGGACGAGGAGGAACTCCGTGTCGCCGGTCGCGAACAGGCGAACACGCAGCGGCGGGGCCGCCGTGACGTCGAACCCTTCGGTGGCGAATGCGGTGAGTACCGAGTGAAGCTCGGACTCGGGCACCGGCACGGGCGTCAGATCGAACGGCACCTGGTCTACGTCGACGACCTGCTGGTACGGCCCGTCGGCGGAGTCGGGGAACACGGTCCGCAGTGACTCGTGTCGCGCGAGGACATCCGACACGGCGCTCGACATCGCCTCGATGTCGAGGCTGCCGGACAACCGGACCGCGAGCGGGATGTTGTACGCCGACGACGTCGTGTCGTACCGGTTCATCAGCCACATGCTCTGCTGGGCCATCGACATCGGAACCCGCTCGGGACGCGGCTGTGCGACCAGTGCCGGCCGGTCGGACCCCGAACCCGCGCCGTCGGTGGCCAAGACAGCCAGGCGCTCGACCGTCGGCGCCTCGAAGAGCTCGCGCACACCCAGTCGTGTTCCCGCTGCCGCGTTCACTCGCGCGACCGCCTTGGTGGCGAGGAGTGAGTTACCGCCGAGGTCGAAGAACGACTCGGCCACACTGATTTTCGACAGTCCGAGTACCTCGGCGAAAACCCCGGCGACCAATTCTTCTGCCGCCGTGCGGGGTTCGACGACCTCGCCCTGCAGCGCGTCGAAACCGGGCTCGGGCAGTGCCCGGCGGTCGAGCTTGCCCGCGGTGGTGAGCGGAATCTCGTCGAGCACGAGAACAGCACTGGGCACCATGTGTGCAGGCAGCGTGCCGGAGACGAATCGGGTGACCTCGGCGGCGTCCACCGTGCTCCCGGCCGACGGCAGCACATAGGACACGAGCGCTGTCGCGCCCGATGGCATGGTGCTGCCTACCGTGGTCGCGAACTCGAGAGCGGGATGCTGAACCAGGGCAGCGTCGATTTCACCGAGTTCGATCCGGAATCCGCGGACCTTCACCTGGAAGTCACTGCGGCCCACGTACTCGACGCCGTACCCGGCGCGATGTTCGGGGTCGACGACGAACCGGACCACATCACCGGTTCGGTACATCCGAGAGCCGTTCTCGCCGAACGGGTTCGCGACGAATCGCTCGGCCGTGAGGCTGAAGCGGTCGTGGTAGCCGCGAGCGAGCCCAGGTCCGGCGATGTACAGCTCGCCGTCCACACCGACCGGGACGGGACGCAACTGCCCGTCGAGGACGTACACCGTGACGCCGCAGACCGGCCCACCGATCTCGATCCGCTTGCCGGGCTCGAGTACGTTACTGACGTTGCTCATCACGGTGGCCTCGGTCGGACCGTAACCGTTGTACATCCGGCGGCCGGGAGCCCAGCGCTCCACCAGTTCCGGGGGGCAGGCCTCTCCGCCCACCACCACGACACCGAGTCGGTCCAGCCCCGACGGTTCGACCGACGCCAATGCTGCCGGCGTGACGAACGCGTGCGTCACCTCGTGTTCAGCCAGGAAGCTGCGGAGTTCTTCACCGCCGTACAGGTCTGCCGGCGCCACCACCATCGTGGCCCCGCACCCGAAGGCGAGCAGGAGTTCGAGGACGGACGCGTCGAAACTCGGAGACGCGAAGTGCAGCGTGCGTGCTTCCGGGGTGACCCCGTAATGGGTGCGCTGTTCTGCGGAGAAGTTGGCCAGCCCTGAATGGGTCACGGTGACACCCTTGGGCAGACCGGTGGTGCCGGAGGTGTAGATCACGTAGGCAACATGGAGGGCCCGCAGCGGCGCGGTACGCTCCGAATCTGCCAGCGGTGCCGATGATTCCCGCGAGGAGAGTGCATCGCACTCGGCGGAGTCGAGGACCAGCCAGTCGAGGTTTTGGGGAAGTCCCTCGCGCTGCGCCGCGACGGTCAGGCCCAGCATCGATCCGGAGTCGGCGATCATGTGCTCGACCCGCTCGGCCGGATAGCGCGGATCGACGGGCACGAACGCTGCCCCCGTCTTCGCGACCGCCCAGGTGGCGACCACGGAGTACAGAGAACGCGTCATACCTAGCGCCACAGCAGTTTCGGGACCGACACCGCGCCCGATCAGGACGCGCGCGAGCCGGTTCGACCGCTCGTCGAGTTCGGCGTACGTCAGCGTCGCGCCGTCGGCGATGACTGCGAGATGCTCGGGATCGAGTGCCACCGACGCGGACAGGATGTCGGGCAACAGAAGCTGTTCGGCGTCCTCGGTGCCGGACACCGCGAGGAGCGACGCACGTTCGGTGTCCTCGAGGATGTCGATGCGCGCGACCAGTGTGTCGACGTCGCCGGACACCGCCTCGAGAACACGGACCACCCGCGCCATGATCTCCCGCACCTGGGCGGATTCGAAGACCTCGGGCAGGAACTTCGCGGTCAGATGAAGGCGCGGGTCCGTCATCGCGACGATGGCGAGCGGGTAGTGGGTGGCGTCGTTGGACGTCACGTCGAGAACGCGGAGCCCTTCGATGTCACTGCTCTGCGTGAGTGCCTCACGGTCGAGTGGGTAGGACTCGTAGACCATCAACGTGTCGAACAGCGCGCTCAGACCCAGGCCCTGCTGAATATCGGTCAGTCCGATGTGGTGGTGGTCGAGGAGCTCGGTCTGCTCGTGCTGGATCCGGTCGAGCAGGGTTCGCACGGAGTCGCCGGGGCGCACCCGCACCCGCACGGGAAGGGTGTTGATGAAAAGGCCCAGCATCGATTCGATTCCGGGAACCTGCGGTGGGCGGCCGGAAACGGTGGTGCCGAACAGCACGTCGTCCCGGCCGGTCAGCCTACCCAGCACGATGCCCCAGGCCGCCTGGACCAGGGTGTTCATGGTGACCCCGAGCTCACGCGAGCGTTCGGTCATCGCCGCGAGCAGCTCGTCGGGCAGGTCCACGACGAGTTCGCCCGGGGTGAGCGTCGCAGCGGTGTCCTCGTGCGCCGGCGCGAGAAGGGTGGGTTCTTCGACGCCGGCCAGTGCCTGTGCCCACGCGGCCACGGACTGCTGCGGATCCTGGGTGGCGAGCCACTCGAGGTAGTTCCGGTACGGGCGCGGCTGTGGCAGCGCCAGAGCCTCACCGTCCACTGCGTACAAGGTCAGCAGGTCCTGGATGAGGACCGGCAACGACCAGCCGTCGAGCAGGATGTGATGGTTGGTGACGGCGAAGCGGTACCGATCCGGCGCGGTCTCCACGAGCAGGAAACGCACGAGAGGCGGCGCCGTCATGTCGAACCGGTCCGTCCGGTTCGCGAGCATCAGCGCGTCGACTCGAGCTTCGCGGTCTGCCTCCGGCAGCGATCGCAGATCGACGTGCATCCACGGGACGTCCACATGGTCGACGACGACCTGCATACCGGTGCCGTCCTCGTCCAGGACGAAGGCGGTGCGCAGATTGGGGTGCCGTGCGACGAGGGCTTCCGCGGCCCGGCGCAGGCGATCGACGTCGACCGTTCCACCGAGGTCCATGACGAGCTGGGTGGTGTAGACGTCGGTGGTGCTACTCGCCAACGCTGCGTGGAACAGCAGGCCCACCTGCAGAGGAGCGAGTGACCACACGTCGGCGAGCGCAGGATAGCTGCTCTCGAGCGCATCGATCCGGGGCTGGTCCAGTGGTACGAGATCGAGATCGGAGGGAGTCCGTCCGCCGGCGTCCGGCCGCCGAGCGTGCTCGACGAGAGCCTCGAGCGCGCGTTTCCACAGCCCGGTGAACTCCTCCACCTCGGCGGTGGTGAGCACACCCTCCGGAAAATCGACTGTGGCGGAAAGCCGTTGCTCCCCTTCGACATCGACGATCATCGCATTGATGTCGAGCGCGAAGTGCACCGGCATCTCGCTGTTGCGGGTGCCGGTGAGTTCCATGGTGTCGGTGTCGGGCATCCAGCCCGCCGCACGCAGGGCCGCCGGGATGTCGCCCACCGACACGCGACCGAGGTAGTTGAAGCTGATCTGCGGGCTGGGCAGATCGGCGAGTACCGACCTCGTCTCGGCGTTCAGGTAGCGCAGCAGGCCGAAGCCGATACCGTGCTCGGGCACCTGCGCCAGCTGCTCCTTGACGGTCTTGAGCGCCGTGCCCGCGGCCTTCCCACCGGCGAGCGCGTCCCCCAGATCATCCACTGGTGCCGCCAGGCGAACGGGATACATGCTGGTGAACCAGCCCACTGTGCGGGACAGATCTGCTCCCGGCAGGACCGTTTCCTCACGGCCGTGACCCTCGAGGTGCACCAGAGTCGACGACTCGGAGATTCCGCGCTCCGCACGCCACGCAGCAACTGCCAGTGCGAGCGCCGTGAGCAGCCCGTCGTTGACACCACCGTGGAATGCACGCGGCACGTGGGTCAGCAGACCGTCGGTGACGTCGGCGGAGACCTCGAGCCGAACCCGACCGGTGGTGGAGACCACGTCGCGGCCGTCGAGAGCCCGCGAGCCGATCAACGGATCGGAGCCGTCGAGCGTGTTGCGCCAGAAGTCCAGTTCCGCAACTCGCCGTGCACTTTTGGCGTTGTCGGACAGTCCGTGCGCCCAGCGGCGCACAGACGTGCCCACCGCCGGGAGCAGCGGATCGGCCCCTGCCGAAATCTGCGACCAGGCGGCCGCGAAGTCGGGCACCAGCACTCGCCACGACACACCGTCCACCGCGAGGTGATGGATGACGACGAGCAGCCGACCGGACTGCGGCTCCGCGCCCTCGCCCTCGCCTTCGGCGCTCGCGGCTTCGGTCCCCTCGGGGGCGTCGCCGCCCGCTGCGAACTCCGCGGGCGCGAACCAGACGAACCGCACCACGCGGCCTGCGGTGGGATCCAGGGTGTCGACGGTTCGTTCGAGGGCGTGTGCCGCCAGCGCCTCGAACGAGTCGCTGCCCGGTCCCTCCGTGAACTCGACCCGGTCGACGAGCTCGTCGACGTCGACGGAGCCGATCGGCGAGATCTGCAGAGTCCAACTATCCGCAGCGTCGTTGCGCCGCAACACGGAACGAAGAGCGTCGTGGCGATCGACGACCGCCGACAGGGTGCGAAGAAGCCTCTGCCTCTCGACCTTCGGCGGGAGCGTGAGGAGAATGGACTGGGAGAAGCTGTGGAAGTCGCCGCCCAGTTCCGTCATCCAGTGCACCACCGGGGTCAGCGGCATCGTGCCGATACCGGCACCCGGCAGTTCCTCGAGAACGTGGACCGTTGCGGAATCGGAGGCTGAGGTGGCCACCTCAGCGAGAGAGGCCACGGTCTTGCGCTCGAAGACGTCGCGGGCCGTGAAGAGGACGCCTGCTTCCTTGGCCCGGGACACCAGCTGGATCGAGACGATGCTGTCGCCGCCGAGCGCGAAGAACGAGTCGCCGACGCTGACGCGCGGAACGCCCAGAACCTCGGCGAAGAGGCCTGCGATCGACTCCTCCATGGCACTGCGGGGAGCGATGTATTCACTGGCTTCCGCCGCGAAGACAGGTTCGGGCAGTGCCTTTCGGTCGAGTTTTCCACTCGCGCCGACCGGCATCTCGGCGATCACCATGACGGAATCGGGAACCATGTAGGACGGTACGGCGCGGCCGACGTGATCGATCAGCGCTGCGGCATCCACGTCCGAGCCGGATTCGGGGACGACATACCCGACCAGCCGCTGCCCGAGGGAGCTGTCGTGCACCACCGCAACCGATTGCGCGACATGGGGATACGAGGACATCGCGGCCTCGATCTCGCCCAGCTCGATCCGCAGGCCCCGAACCTTGACCTGGAAGTCGGTGCGGCCGAGGTACTCGATACTGCCGTCCACCCGCCACCTGACCAGGTCACCGGTACGGTACAGCCGGGACCCGGAAACCCCGAAGGGGTTGGCTACGAAGCGTTCTGCCGTGAGGTCGGGCCTGCCCTCGTATCCGCGAGCGGTTTGCGCCCCCGCCAGATAGAGCTCTCCTGCGGATCCGACGGGCGTGGGTCGCAGGTGACCGTCGAGCACGTACGCCTCGGTATTCCACACGGGAGTTCCGATGGATACCGTGTGGACGGCCTCGCGGTCGACTTCTCCTGCGGTGGCGTGCACGGCGAATTCGGTGGGGCCGTACAAGTTGTGCAGCGCCGCGTCGGATCGTGCCCGGAACGCAGCCGCCACTGACGGCGGAAAAGCTTCTCCTGCAACGAGAACCAGCCGAAGAGAGGCCAGTTGGTCCCGGCCGGCCTCGGAGGTGAACACCGAGAGCATCGACGGAACGAACGAGGTGGCCGTGACCTTCTCGCGGGCGATCAGATCGGCGAGGTATGCCGGATCGCGGTGTCCCTCGGGCGCCGCGATCACGACGCGTGAGCCCGAGACGAGTGGTGCGAACAGCTCCCACACCGAGACGTCGAAGGTCGTGGGGGTTTTCTGCAGCACGACATCGTTCGCGTCGAGTTGGTAGCGCTCGGCGATCCAGGCGACCTGGTTCAGCACGGACCCGTGGCCGACCGCCACGCCCTTCGGACGTCCGGTGGACCCGGAGGTGTAGATGACGTAGGCGGGATTGGCGGGCCGAAGGTCCGCCAATCGCTCGGCATCGCGGATCGGGCCGGCATCGATGCTCTCGAGGTCGAGTGCGTCGATCTCGACCACGTCGTGGCCGGGCGGAAGCGCCAACCGGTCCCGGGTCGCCGTCAGGATGCACTGCGGTCGGGCGCTGTCGAGGACGTAGGCGGTGCGCTCGGCTGGATGATCAGGGTCGAGCGGGACGTAGGCAGCACCCGCCTTGATCACCGCGTACATCGCCACCATCGAGTCGAGGGAGCGGCGGATCGCGAGGGCAACCTTCGTCTCCGGTCCCACTCCACGCCCGATCAGCAGCCGGGCCAGACGGTTGACGCGCGCGTCGAACTCCCGATACGTCCACTCCTGCCCCTCGAACACCAGCGCCGTCGCGTCGGGGGTTCGGGCGACCTGGGCGTCGAAGAGGTCGACGATCGTTCCGGCCGGCGGTGTGACGACCTCACCGTTCCAGCCCGACACCACCTGCTCACGTTCCTCGGAACTCATCGGGGCCAGATCCGACACGGGCGCGTCGTCGCCGGCCCCGAGGAACCGCTCGAAGAAGTCGAAGAATCGGCTGTGGTGCCGGTTCAACTCGTCCGCGGAATACAGATTGGGGTTCGCCTCGAAGTCGATGTGGATCTTGTGGCCCGCGACGCCCTGGTAGATATTCAGGGAAAGATCTTCGACCGGGCCCGTCGTGAGCACATTCTGATGTCCGGTGACGGTGCCCAGCTTGATCTCGCTGTGGAACATCATGATGTTGATGGACGGGCCGAAGAAACCACGCTGCCCCTGGGGCGCGCCGGCGTCGCGGCGGATGTCCTCGTGCCGATAACGCTGACGGCGCAGAGCGCCCGTCAGCTCGATCTGCACACTCTTGACCAGCTCCGGAACCGTCATCTCCGGAGTGATCTGAAGGCGGAGCGGCACGATGTTCGACACCATTCCGCCGGAGCGGCGCAACGTGGCGGTGGTGCGTGCCGAGACGGGGAGACTGAGCACGACGTCCGTGCGGTCGGTCATGTGGGCGAGGTAGGCGGCGAATGCGGCCACCACGACGGGAGCGGAGCTTGCGTTCGTCCCGTCCAGTGCCTCGTCCAGCAAGGTAGCGGTCGATTCGGGCAGCGCCTCGGAGGAGAGCCGCGCGAACTTGCCCACCTTCGCGGCGCGACCGGCGAGGCTCGGCGCTTCCGGCAGGTGCGCGGTGCGTTCGGCCCAGTATTCCCTGTCTTTCGCGAACCGTTCGGAGCTGCGGTAACGCTGCTCGTCTTCGACGATCCGGACGAGGTCTTCCGCGCGCGGTGCAGGCGGCTCGGTGGACTCGACCAGCGCCGTGTAGATCTCTGCAATCCGGGCGATGAGCGCCATCGCCCCGAACCCGTCGAGCGCGATGTGGTGAATGCGGCAGAACCAGAAGTAGTGATTCTCACCGACGTGCAGAAGGTAGACCACGACCAGACGGTCTTCGAGAAGGTCGACGGGGGCGCTGTAATTGGCGCGCATCCACTTCTGGGCAGCGTCGACGGAGTCGTCCTCGCCGCGGAGGTCGACATACGTGATGGCGTCATCCAGCGTCTTGTCGACGTACTGGTGCGGCACACCGTCGATCTCGACGAGGCGGAGGAAGCCCGAGCCGAATTCCCGGCCGGAACGGATGGTGGCTTCGGTCAGAAGGTCGAGGTCGATGTCTCCGCGGAGTTCGATGTACTGAGCGATGGTGAGGGGAATGTCGCCCATCGCATGTTGCGCGAACCAGATCCCTCGCTGCGCAGCTGACAGCGGAAAGGCTCCGATGGGAGCACCGTTACTACCCGCTGCATGTCCCGACCCCAAGGGTTACTCCGTTCTCGAACGCGTGGCTTGCCGCCGCCTGTGTGACTGGTGATTGGTAGCTCTGAACGCCACTACATGCACGTGCCTCGGTCCGAGGCCACTCGCGAATCGGGAACGGGACGGCCCACCTTGGGCTGATCGACGAGTTCCACCACAGTGGAGATCGATGCAGTGCGCCCTGGGGCGCTCTGGCATCCCGGATCATTCGCGGTGAGCGGGTTCATTCCTGGCTCCGTTCCTTCATCGATCCAACAAGCGGCCACCCAATCGGTGCTCGTCACCCTCGGAGTCGACAGACGAGTCTACGGCGGAAATGGACGTCCGATCTTTCGCCACACTCATGCCTGCACCCTCCTCTCACTCGGTGACCATCTCGGTTCGTCCTGTGTCGAAATAACGCCGGGGTATACATCGGTCACATACCCACCACTGTTACCTGCCGAGCTGTGACGTTCCCGACCGTCGATACTTCCAGAATCAGTCGAAATTCGGATCGGCGACGCGCACATGTTCAACAGCGAGAACCACATTCCGGGCGTCGCGTACACATGCGAGGCGAAAAACGTACCGCGGGTCGGAATTCCGCCGGATGGACAAATGTCGCGTCCACATTCATCGCCCCCTTCTCGAACAATTCCACTTCGCGCGGTACCAACCGACCGGCTGATCGGCCGCGGGGGCGGACGTCGCACCACCACCGCTTGTTTACCAACCATCGTGTCTACCAAAGCCCCGCGCAGGTCTCAAAGCGGAACACTCGCGGCGAAGGCGAGGCGGGAATGAAATCGAGACCCGCTCAAAGGTGACGCGCACACGTCTCCGGCAGCGACATCCTACGCGCTCGAAACTGAACTTCAGGGCGGAATTCGTCCTGACCTGCATGGGCGCGGTCAGTAAAGCCACCCGGGCGCGGGATGTGCCACCGTATCGCCCGCGGCGGTGATCACAGTTGGCTGGCGATGAGACGGGATGCAGCGCGCTTGGCGTCCTATTTGTCGCATCCTGGCGCGGGCGGTCGCTGCACCGATAGGGAGATATCTCACACCCCACGCCACGCACCACGCCCGAACCGCCTCTTGTTACCGTTCAGTAACAAAAGCAAGCCTTACCTGGTCAGCCGCCCTGAGCCGCCGTGCGGCCATGCCGGGCGAACCAGTCGAGCAGTGCTGGATCATCGACGGCGCTGCGGTCGACTGAACGAGCCGCGTCCGCGCCTTGGAAGATTTTCTTGAGTGGCACCTCGAGCTTCTTGCCGGTGCGAGTGTGAGGAATGCCGGGCGCGAGGATGATGTCGTCCGGCACATGCCGGGGCGAGGCCTGCTCACGGATCGCACCCCGAATTCGGTCTTGCAACGCGTCGTCGAGCTCCACCCCGTCGACGAGGACCACGAAGAGCGGCATCCAATATCCGCCGTCCGGCAGGTCCACCCCGACCACCAGTGCTTCTGCGACCTCGGGCAGCTTCTCCACCACCTGGTAGATGTCCGCGCTCCCCATACGGATCCCGTTGCGATTGAGTGTGGAATCGGACCTTCCGTGCATCAGCACGGTCCCGCGTTCGGTGATCGTGATCCAGTCACCGTGCCGCCACACACCGGGAAACACGCCGAAGTAGGCGTCGTGGTAGCGCTTCCCGTCCGGGTCGTTCCAGAACGACACCGGCATCGACGGCATCGGGGCCGTGACCACCAGTTCACCGACCTCGCCGCGCACGGGCTTGCCCGACTCGTCGAAGGCGTCGACGGCGACACCCAGACAGGGAGCCGACAATTCACCGGGCCAGACCGGAACAGTCCGCGCACCACCGATGAAGGCCGAGACCACGTCGGTCCCACCGGTGATCGACATGACGGGAATGTTCCGACCGACGTTGTGCGCCAACCACAATGACGACGCGGCAGGCAACGTGGACCCGGTGCTGCCGACCGCGCGGAGCGCAGTCAGGTCGTGGTCGCGGGCGGGCACCACCCCGGCCTTGTCGCAGGCGAGTACGTACCCGGGACTCGTCCCCACCACCGTCACACCGAGACGTGAGGTCAACGCCCACAACGCATCCGTCGTGGGCCACCCGGGGCTCCCGTCGTAACACACGATCGTGGCCCCCACGAGCAGGCCCGCGGTTTGGAAGTTCCACATCATCCAACTGGGACTGGTGTACCAGAAGAGGATGTCGTCTCGGCCGACGTCGAGATGAAGCGCGAGCGACTTGAGGTGTTCGAGAAGCACTCCGCCGTGGCCGTGCACGATTCCCTTCGGAAGTCCGGTGGTTCCCGAAGAGAACACCACCCACAGGGGGTGGTCGAACGGGACGGCCACCGGTTCGAGTGCGGCCTCCCGGCCCGTGGCCTCAGCCCACGTGGTGGCGTCGCCGACCTCCGGTTCCCGTCGAAGATGGGGCACGATGACGGTCAGGGCCAGAGAGGGCAGCCCGGCCTGCAGGTGGCGTACGGCATCGACGCGGTCGTGTTCCTTCCCGCCGAACCGATACCCGTCCGCGGTGATCAGCGCCTTCGGGTCGAGCTGTCCGAGCCGATCGAGGGCAGCCGGCGCGGAATAGTCCTGCCCGCACGCGGCCCAGAGCGCCCCCACCGAAACGGTCGCAAGGAACGCGATCACTGCCTCGGGAACGTTGGGTAGGTATCCGACGACGCGATCGCCGACACCGACGCCGTGATCCCGCAGTGTGGCCGCGAGCGCCGCGACCTGCGAGCGCAACTCGTCCCAACCGACAGCGACGTCGGCCCCATCCTCACCGACGTACCGGATGGCGGGCCTGTCGGAGCGGGCATTGCGGAAGACCTGATCGACGTAATTGAGAGTGGCGCCGGGAAACCACACGGCTCCCGGCATGGAGGACTCGGCCAAGGCCTGACCCGGATCGGTCGCAGAGCGGATGTCGAAGTAGTCCCACACGGCTTGCCAGAACGCGTCGGGATCAGCCACCGACCAACGCCACAACGCCCGGTAGTCGTCTACCGGAACGTTGTGGCGCCGTGCAATGAAAGCACCGAAGTCGGTGATCACCGCGTTGCGCAGATCAGCCTCGGTCGGTACCCACTGCGGATCGGCTGTCATGGTTCCATCTTCCCCGACAGCCGGAGTGCTCCGCGTTCTTTTGGTACCTAGCTGGTGGGAACGCGCACGATCAGGGCGTCACCCTGACCACCGCCGCCGCACAGCGCCGCCACACCCACACCGCCGCCGCGGCGTTGCAGCTCGAGGGCCAGATGCAGGGTGATCCGCGCCCCGGACATGCCCAGCGGATGCCCCACAGCGATCGCGCCGCCATTGACGTTGACCTTCGCCGGATCCAGCCCCAGCTCACGGGTCGAGACGATCCCGACAGCCGCGAAGGCCTCGTTGATCTCGACGAGATCGAGATCCTTCGGGTCGATGCCCTCCTTCGCGCACGCCTTCGCGATCGCCCGGGCCGGCTGCGACTGCAACGTCGAGTCGGGTCCGGCGACCACCCCGTGTGACCCGATCTCGGCCAGCCACTCGAGACCGAGCTCCTCGGCCTTGGCCTTGCTCATCACGACCACTGCCGCCGCACCGTCGG
The DNA here is from genome assembly GCF_033142305.1 of Rhodococcus sp. IEGM 27. NCBI lineage: Bacteria > Bacillati > Actinomycetota > Actinomycetes > Mycobacteriales > Nocardiaceae > Rhodococcus > Rhodococcus sp. IEGM 27. The sequence continues at coordinate 239,274 of NZ_JAWLSG010000008.1, forward strand.
AAATCGGTGACGCGGACCCGGCCGTGATCGTTCCGTCCTTCGCGAAGGCCGGACGCAACCGTCCCAGCGTCTCCACCGTCGTATCGGCACGCACTCCCTCGTCCTGGCCGAACACGATCGGTTCACCCCTACGCTGGGGAATGGACACCGGCACCACTTCGTCGTCGAACAACCCGTCCTTCCAGGCCCGGGCCGCGTTCTGGTGCGACGCCGCCGCGAACGCATCCTGCTCCTCGCGGCTGGTCTGCCGACCGGGTTCCGTGTTCTGCGACTCCGTCAGACTTCCCATGGCCTGATCGGTGAAAATGTCGTGCAACCCGTCGAACGCCATGTGATCACGCATCGTCACATCGCCGTACTTGAACCCCTCCCGCGACTTCTCCAGCAGATGCGGCGCCCGCGACATCGACTCCTGCCCACCGGCAACGACCACCTCGAACTCCCCCGCCCGGATCAACTGATCCGCCAAAGCAATCGCATCGATCCCCGACAAACACACCTTGTTCACCGTCAACGCCGGCACATCCATCGGAATCCCCGCCGCGACCGCCGCCTGCCGCGCCGGCATCTGTCCCGCCCCCGCCGTCAGGACCTGACCCATGATCACGTACTCAACCTGATCCGGCGCCACCCCCGCCTTCTCCAGCGCACCCTTGATCGCGATCCCACCCAGATCCGAACCCGAGAAATCCTTCAACGAACCCATCAACCGACCCATCGGCGTACGGGCCCCGGCAACAATCACCGACGTAGTTCTTTCAGGCACTGCAGTTCTCCATTCCTGTGTTGTAACCGTGTGTACTCGTCAACCATCCGCGGCTGAAGAGTATTCACGGGGTCGTGCCGGATCTCCTCAGGATCGCCTCTGCGTGACGCAGGACGGGTGCGTCCACCATCTTGCCCTCGAAGGCGAAAACTCCACGTTGCTCGTCGACGGCGGCCAGAACTCTCGTGGCCCAGTCGACGTCGTCGTCGGAGGGTGCATACGCCTCGCGGATCACCGCGACCTGGCTGGGATGGATGGCGACCTTGACATCGAACCCGACCGCTACGGCGTCGTGCGCCTCGGCGCGAAGACCCTCGAGGTCCTTGATGTCCAGGTAGACGGAATCCAGGGCGAGGCGATGGAAGCCCTTCGCCGCCAGCAACGTGGACGACCGTACCTGCCGGGCCACATCGCGGTACGTGCCGTCCTCGCGGCGGCTGGAGTTGCCGCCCATCGCGGCCACCAGATCTTCGGCACCCCACATGACCCCGATGGTGCTCGCCGCCAGCGCGATCTCGCCGACGGCGAGCGCCCCGAGCGGCGACTCGACGAGGGCGATCACCTCGCGTGGCGCCAGCGACAACACCTGATCGGCGGTCTCACATTTGGCCAGCATCAGTCGGGTATAGCGAGTGCCGTCGAGGGCGAGGAGGTCGAGTTCGTGGTCGTCGGTGCCGACTGGGTTGACACGGACCACTGTTCGCTCCGGATCGAGCGGGGTGTCGATCAGGGCGACCCGCGCCGCTTCCTTGTCTGCGGGCGCCACCCCGTCCTCGAGGTCGAGGATCACGACGTCGGCTGCCGCCGCCGCCTTCGCGTAACGCTCCGGGCGGTCGGCCGGGCAGAACAGCCAGGCCGGTCCGGGCAGTGCCCAGCTCACGACGGCTTCTTCTGGACGAGGGTCTTGCGCACGGCGATCGCCACCACGTCGCCGTTCTGGTTGCGCCCGGTGTGCTCGAGCGTGACGATGCCCTCCCCCGGTCGGCTCTTCGACTCCCGCTTGTCGGCGATGCGTGTCTCCGCGTACAGCGTGTCGCCGTGGAACAGCGGTTTCGGGAAACTGATCTCCGAGAATCCCAGATTCGCGACGATGGTCCCCTGCGTGAGTTGCGCCACCGACAACCCGACCAGCGTCGAGAGGGTGAACATCGAGTTGACGAGGCGCTCACCGAACTGGGTGCCCTCGCTGTAAGCGGCATCGAGGTGCAGGGCCTGGGTGTTCATCGTCTGGGTGGTGAAGAGGACGTTGTCGGCCTCGGTGACGGTGCGGCCGGGGCGATGCTCGTAGACCGCTCCGAGTTCGAACTCCTCGAACCACAGCCCACGCTGGACGATCCGGTTCGGCTCCTCGGCTCCTGCTGCGCTCACAGTCCGGCCTCCCGCGCGATGAGCATCAACTGCACCTCGGTGGTGCCCTCGCCGATCTCGAGAATCTTGCTGTCTCGGTAATGCCGTGCCACCACGTACTCGTTCATGAAGCCGTAGCCACCGTGGATCTGAGTGGCGTCCCGCGCGTTGTCCATGGCGGCCTCGGACGCAACGAGCTTGGCGATCGCGGCCTGTTTCTTGAACGGCTTGCCCGACAACATCAGTGCGGCGGCGTCGTAGTAGGCGGTGCGGGCGGTGTGGGCGCGTGCCTCCATGCGCGCGATCTTGAACGCGATGGCCTGGTTGTGCCCGATGGGTCGCCCGAATGCCTCACGCTCCTTCGCGTACTTGACCGACTCGTCGACACACCCCTGCGCCGCACCGACACTCAGTGCGGCGATAGCGATGCGGCCCTCGTCGAGGATGCGGAGGAAGTTCGCGTATCCGCGACCCCGCTCGCCGAGCAGGTTCTCCTCGGGGACGCGAACGTCCGAGAACGTGAGGGGGTGGGTGTCGGAGGCGTTCCAGCCCACCTTGTTGTATGCAGGTTCGGCGGTGAAACCGGGGGTGGAGGTGGGGACGAGGATCGTAGAAATCTCCTTCTTGCCTCCGTCCTTCACGCCGGTCACCGCGGTGACGGTGACGAGCCGGGTGATGTCGGTGCCCGAGTTGGTGATGAACTGCTTGTTGCCGTTGATGATCCACTCACCGCTGTCGAACTTGGCGGTGGTCTTGGTGCCACCCGCGTCGCTTCCGGCGCCCGGTTCGGTGAGACCGAAAGCAGCGAGGCTCTTTCCGCTCGTCAGCTGCGGCAGCCACTCCTGCTTCTGCGCTTCGTTGCCGAAGCGGTAGATCGGCATCGCGCCGAGGGACACGCCGGCCTCGAGGGTGATGGCAACGCTCTGGTCCACCTTGCCCAGCTCCTCGAGGGCGAGGCACAACGCGAAGTAGTCGCCGCCCATTCCGCCGTATTCCTCGGGGAACGGGAGGCCGAACAGACCCATGTCGGCCATGCCCGACACCACCTCGTACGGGAAGGTGTGGTTGGCGTCGTGCTCTGCCGCGACCGGTGCCACCACGTTCTTCGCGAAATCGGCGACGGTCTTGGCCAGCTGCTGGTATTCGTCGGGAAGCTGGCCGGTGGCGAGATATTCGGTCATGACTCGTTCTCTTTCGTGTCGGTGTGCGGGGTGACTCGTGCGAGCAGTTGGTCGACCATCACCTGGTCTCCGGGTGCGACGAGGATGTCGACGACGCCGTCGACGGGTGCGGTGAGCGAGTGCTCCATCTTCATCGCCTCGACGACGACGAGGCTCTGGCCGGCGGTGACGTGGGCGCCCGTGTCGGCGCCGACGGCGATGACGGATCCGGGCATGGGGCTGGTGATCTCGGCCTCGCCGGCATGTACGTCACCTGTACGGACGCTGAGTTCCTCGACTTCCCGGAGCATCGTCGTGCCCTCGGATCCGGCGAGCCAGATGTGCCCGTCGGTCTGGGCGACCCGGTAGGTTTCACGTCTGCCGTCGATCACCACGGACAGGGTGGTTCCCTCGAGGGCCGCCGTCAGGGACAGGGTGTCGCCGTCCTCGACCTGCGCGGTGGCGTCGGCCGGATTGCCCGTGATGCGCACGTGGTCGGTACGCGTCGGCGATGCCAGCCGAATACTGGTGGGCGCGGGAACCCCGACCCGCCAGCCGTTGGGAACGTCCCACGGATCGGCCTGTGAACGCTCCGGCCAGCGCTGCAACCAGCGGAAAGCGGCCGCGGCGATGAGGGCGGCGTCGGTGGCCTCCGCGGCGACGAAGTCCTCGAGCCGGCGGTCGAGCAGACCGGTGTCGAGGTTGCCCGCCACCACGTCGGGATCGGCGAGCAGGAAGCGCGCGAACTCGATGTTGGTCACCACACCGAGCACACCGGTGCCTGCCAGCGCCCGGTCCAGCTTCCGCAACGCACCGGCGCGGTCGTCGGCGTGCGCGATCACCTTCGCCAGCATGGGGTCGTAGTCGCTGCCCACCACTGTGCCCGCGCGAAGACCCGAGTCGACGCGGATGCCCGGGCCGTCCGGTTCGACGACGTCGGCGACGAGACCACCGGTCGGCAAGAAGCCCCGGCTGGGATCCTCGGCATACACGCGGGCTTCGATGGCATGTCCGGTGAGGGTGATCTCGCCCTGGGTGAAGCCGAGCGGTTCCCCGGCGGCCACCCGTACCTGCCACTCGACCAGGTCCAGGCCCGTCACGAGCTCGGTGACCGGGTGTTCGACCTGAAGCCGGGTGTTCATCTCCATGAAGAAGAACTCGTCCGGCTTGTCGGCGGAGACGATGAATTCGACCGTTCCCGCTCCGGAGTAGTCGACGCTGCGCGCCGTGTTGCACGCGGCCTCGCCGATCCGGGCCCGGGTCTGCTCGTCGAGCAGGGGCGAGGGCGCTTCCTCGATGACCTTCTGGTGGCGACGCTGCAAACTGCACTCACGCTCACCGAGATGCACCACGTTGCCATGCCGGTCGGCCAGGATCTGCACCTCGATGTGCCGGGGCCGCAACACGAATCGCTCGAGGAACAGGGTGTCGTCACCGAACGCGGACGCCGCCTCGCGGCGTGCACTGAGCAAGGCGTCGGCCAACGCGCCCGGCTCCTCGACCAGGCGCATCCCCTTGCCGCCGCCGCCCGCCGACGGCTTGACCAGGACCGGGTAGCCGATCTCGCCTGCGGCCGCGATCAGTTCGTCGTCGGACAGGCCGGGCCGGGCGATGCCCGGTACGACGGGCACGTCGAACTCCGCGACGGCGTTCTTGGCGGTGATCTTGTCGCCCATCACCTCGATGGCGTGAGCGGAGGGACCGAGGAACGCGATGCCGGCGTCTGCGCAGGCACCGGCGAACTTCGCGTTCTCCGACAGGAACCCGTAACCGGGATGGATCGCCTGCGATCCCGTGGCCTGGGCTGCCGCGATCACCTTCTCGATCACCAAGTAGCTTTCCCGGGCCGCGGCCGGGCCGAGCAGGACCGCGGTGTCGGCCTCGCGGACATGCCGCGCGTCCCGATCGGCTTCGCTGTATACCGCGACCGAGCGGATTCCCATGGTCCTCAGGGTGCGGATTACCCGCACGGCGATCTCACCGCGGTTGGCGACGAGGACGGTATCTATCCGTGTCATGTCAGTCATGTCCGTTCACATCCGGAAAACGCCGTAGGAGACCGGCTCGAGCGGTGCATTCGCGCACACCGAAAGAGCCAGCCCGAGAACAGTTCTGGTATCGGCGGGATCGATGATGCCGTCGTCCCACAGGCGGGCGGTCGAGTAGTACGGATTGCCCTGCGCCTCGTACTGCTCGCGGATCGGCGCCTTGAACGCCTCCTCGTCCTCCGCCGACCACGGGTTGCCCGCACTGTCCAACTGCTCACTGCGCACCGTCGAGAGCACCGACGCCGCCTGCTCCCCGCCCATCACCGAAATCCGCGCGTTCGGCCACATCCACAGGAACCGCGGCGAGTACGCCCGCCCGCACATCGAGTAGTTGCCCGCCCCGTAGGAACCGCCGATCACGACAGTCAGCTTGGGAACCCGGGCGCACGCCACCGCGGTCACCATCTTCGCGCCGTGCTTCGCGATACCGCCCGCCTCGTAGTCGCGCCCGACCATGAAACCCGCGATGTTCTGCAGGAACAGCAACGGAATCCGCCGTTTGTCGCACAGTTCGATGAAATGCGCGCCCTTCATCGCCGACTCGGCGAACAACACCCCGTTGTTCGCGACGATGCCGACCGGGTGGCCCTCGATGTGCGCGAAACCGGTGACCAGCGTCTTGCCGTACTCCGCCTTGAACTCCTGGAAGGTTCCGCCGTCGACAATGCGGTCGATGACCTCGTGAACGTCGTACGGGGTGCGCGGGTCGGTCGGGACCACGTCGTACAACTCGGTCTGCGGCGCCGACGCGGGGACGGCGCCGATCACGTCCCACGGACGCTCGGCGCGCGGGCCGAGCGTGGCGACGATATTGCGCACAATCCGCAGCGCGTCCTGATCGTCCTCGGCGAGGTGATCGGTGACACCGGAGACCTTCGAGTGCAGATCTCCGCCGCCGAGTTCCTCCGCCGTGACGACCTCACCGGTCGCGGCCTTCACCAACGGCGGACCGCCCAGGAAGATCGTGCCCTGGTTCCGGACGATGACCGCCTCGTCGCTCATCGCCGGCACATAAGCGCCGCCCGCGGTGCAGGAGCCGAGGACCGCCGCGATCTGCGGGATGCCCTGCGCGCTCATCGTCGCCTGGTTGTAGAAGATCCGGCCGAAATGCTCGCGATCGGGAAATACTTCGTCCTGCCGGGGCAGGAACGCACCACCCGAGTCGACGAGATAAATGCACGGCAGCTGATTCTGCAGTGCGATCTCCTGCGCCCGCAGGTGCTTCTTCACCGTCATCGGGTAGTACGTGCCGCCCTTGACCGTGGCGTCGTTGGCCACGATCACACATTCACGGCCGGACACCCGGCCGATACCCGCGATCACGCCCGCTCCGGGGCATTCGTCGTCGTACAACCCGTTGGCCGCGAGCGGGGCGATCTCGAGGAACGGACTCCCCGGGTCGAGCAGGGTGTCGACTCGATCGCGCGGGAGCAACTTGCCCCGGCTCACGTGCCGCTCCCGCGACTTCTCACTACCGCCCAGAGCCGCAACGGCCAGCCTCGACCGCAGCTCGTCCACCAACTTGGTGTGCTCTACCCGGTAGCCCTCTCTCGTGGTGGTTCCGCCCAGTGCCATCCTGCCGCCTTCTCGTCTTGACGCCCGTGCCGAGTGAGTTAATACTCGATAACTGAATTCAAGATAACTGTGATTAACTGAGTTGTCCAGACCGCAACCCGAAAGGAGCGAGGCGATGACCACACACGTCGACGAAACCGGAGCGCCGGCAGCACCGATCACGCGTCGCGAACAGATGAAGGCGGATCGCCGCCGGCAACTTCTCGACGCCGCCGCTCGCCTCATCGCCGAACGGGGATTTCTCGGCGTCCGGCTCGAAGACCTCGGATCCGCCGCCGGGATCAGCGGTCCCGCCGTCTACCGCCACTTCCCCAACAAAGACGCCGTATTGGTCGAACTACTCGTCGGCATCAGTACGCGACTCCTCGAGGGCGGTTCCCTCGTCGCGGCGGAGGCATCCTCCCCCGAGGCGGCACTCGACGGCCTCATCGACTTCCACCTCGACTTCGCACTCGGCGAATCCGAACTGATTCGCATTCAGGACCGCGACCTCGAAAGCCTTCCCGCCGAGGCACGGCGTGAGGTCCGGCAGAAGCAGCGACGCTACGTCGAACTGTGGGTGCAGGTGCTGCTCCGGGTGGACCCGTCGCTCGACGAAACGGATGCCCGTACCAAGGCCCATGCAACGTTCGGGTTGATCAACTCCACACCGCACAGCGCCGATCCCGCGACTCCGGCGCGCACTCGGAAGGTTCTGCGCGAGATGGCACTCACCTGCCTGCGTCCGTGATTTAGGGGACCGAGGCGCACGGCAAGGGCCCCGCCCTGGATTGGACGGGGCCCGTGCACAGCCGGGTATCTACACTCTCCGCTTACTGGTCATGGACGTGTACGCCAAGGTCAGCACAGCTGCCGCAGCGATACTGATAATCCACCGTATCCAGTCGATTCCGCCGGTATCACCCTTGTCGCTGATCGCGCCCCACACCCAATATCCGATGAGGGCGCCTGCAATGCCGAGGACGATGGTGATGAGCCACCCCATCGCCTGCTTCCCTGGGATGACCAGACGCGCGAGCACGCCGATGACCGCACCGAAGATGATGGTGCCGATGATGTCTCCAACCATTACCCTCTCCTCTCCACACGCGAGTGCGAGCGGAAGGCCACCGCTCCTTCGCAGATTAGCCAGCGTGGCCGCGGTTCAACCGTGGTTGGACAAATCGTTGCCGAATGGTTCATCTCCGGGACACGAAGAGGCTCATGACCCGCCGATCAACGCCATCGACTGTTCACGCATCTCCACCTTGCGCACCTTGCCGGTCACCGTCATGGGAAATTCGTCGACGATGTGCACATATCTGGGGATCTTGTAGTGGGCGAGCTTGCCGGTGCAGAATGCCCGGACCGCGGCTTCGTCGAGCGGCTGCGCACCGTCCCGCATGCGGATCCACGCCATCAGTTCCTCGCCGTACTTGGCGTCGGGAACACCGATGACCTGGGCGTCGAGAATGTCGGGGTGGGTGTAGAGGAACTCCTCGATCTCGCGGGGATAGACGTTCTCCCCGCCCCTGATCACCATGTCCTTGATCCGGCCCGTGATCGCCACGTACCCGTCGGCATCCATCACGCCGATGTCACCTGTGTGCATCCACCGCGCCGTGTCGATGGCCTCGGCCGTCTTTTCCGGGTTGTTCCAGTACCCGAGCATCACCGAGTATCCGCGGGTGCAGAGTTCACCCGGCTCGCCGCGGGGAACAGTCAATCCTGTTGCAGGGTTGATGATCTTGACCTCGAGATGGGGTCCGACCCGGCCGACGGTCGACACCCGCTGGTCGATGGTGTCGTCGGAGCGGGTCTGCAGCGACACCGGTGACGTCTCGGTCATGCCGTAGCAGATGGACACCTCGACCATTCCCATCTGCTCGATCACCTGCTTCATCACTTCTACCGGGCACGGTGATCCCGCCATGATGCCGGTGCGCAGGGTGGACAGGTCGAACCGGTCGAAGTCCGGGTCGGCGAGTTCGGCGATGAACATCGTCGGCACCCCGTACAGCGACGTGCATTTCTCTGCCTCGACGGCTCGCAAGGTGGCCCTCGGGTCGAAGGAAGGCCCGGGAATCACCATGGCGGCGCCGTGACTGGTGCAGGCGAGATTGCCCATCACCATGCCGAAGCAGTGGTAGAACGGCACGGGAATGCACACCCGGTCGTTCTCGGTGTAATGACACAGTTCGCCGACGAAGAATCCGTTGTTCAGGATGTTGTGATGACTGAGGGTGGCCCCCTTGGGGAAACCGGTTGTTCCCGAGGTGTATTGGATATTGATCGGGTCGTCCGACGACAACCCGGCCTGCGCTGCCTCGAGCCGCGACGGGTCGTCGGCGAGGACCGCCGCCCCGTCCGTCATCAGCGCGCTCCACTCGGGACTGCCGAGGAGAACGACCATGTCGAGATCGGGGCACTCCGGGCGCACTTCCTCGATCATGGCGCCGTAATCGGACGTCTTGAACTCAGGAGCAGACACCAGGAGGCGGATGCCTGCCTGTCCCAGCACGTACTTCAATTCGTGCGCCCGGTAGGCGGGGTTGATGTTGACCAGGACCGCACCGATCTTCGCTGTGGCGTACTGGATGAGCGTCCACTCCGGGCAATTCGGCGCCCAGATGCCCACCCGGTCACCTTTGACGATGCCACGGGTGAGCAGGGCCGCCGCGAGCGTGTTCACGTCCTGCGCCAGTTCGGTGTACGTCCACCGGCGACCCGAGTGAACATCGACCAGGGCGTCGCGACGACCGTGCGCGGCCACAGTTCGATCGAAGTTGTCTCCGATGGTGTCCCCCAACATCGGGGCGTCGCCGAGCCCGGACGTGTAGCTGGGAAGTGGCGTTGTCATAGCTTTCCTCTCCAGGCGTCGCGGCGGACACCTACGGGACGGGCAGGCACACGAGGCCGTTCCGTTCTCGAATTTACTCCCGGTCGACGTGACGCCCGGTCAGAGAGCTTCGTCCTTCGTCTCGACGAGCGCCTTCGTGCACACCAGGCTCACCACGGCCAGCCCGGCGAGCATGACGCCGATCGCTGCACTTCCGTATGCCGACGCGAGCGGTGCTGCGATCAGGGGCGGTACTGCGCCGCCGAGCACACCCGCAAGGTTGTAGCCGAGGCCTGCCCCGGTGTACCGGTAGCGGGTTTGGAACATTTCGGGGAGCAGCGCCCCGCAGGGGCCGTACGCGACTCCGAAGATCGCGAGCGTCACCATCACACCGACCGCGAAGGCGACGGGTGAACCGGTGTCGAGCAGCGGGAACAGTGCCAGCGCCCACACCACGGCCAGCGCACAGGAGATCATGATGACCCGGCGGCGACCGATCCGGTCCGAGTACAGCGCGGACACGATGATGGTGAGCCCGAAGACCACCGCCGAGACGATGCCGACGGTCAGAACGAAGGGACGACTGAATCCGAGCGTCGCGGTGCCGTAGCTGGTGAGAAAGGCTGTGCCCATGTAGAAGAAGGCGAAGAGCGTGGCGAGGGCACCGGCGGAGAGAAGGATTTCCTTGGTCTGGTAGCGCCACGCATCCATGAGCGGGAGCGTCCGGGGTGCAACATCGGCCCGGTCGGCCTCCTGCACGGCGCGGAACACCGGTGTCTCCTCGATCGCGAGGCGCATGTAGAGACCGATACCGACCAGGACGGCGCTGAAGAGGAACGGTATCCGCCAGCCGTAGTCGAGGAAGGTGGAGTTCGTGTCACCGAAGACGGCGCCGGTGACGAGGAAGGTGGCACTCGAGAGGATGAACGCGACGGCAGGGCCCAGCTGGGGGAACATCGCATAGAGTCCGCGTTTGCCCGGTGGGGCGTACTCGGCGGTGAGCAGTGTTGCGCCTGCCCATTCACCGCCGACCGCGAATCCCTGACCGAATCGCAAGAGCACCAAGAGAATCGGGGCCGCGACACCGATTGTGGCGGCACCGGGAAGCAGTCCGATCAGGAACGTGGAGACGCCCATCAGGATCAAGGTGGAAACGAGGGTCTTCTTACGACCGATTCTGTCCCCGTAGTGACCGAAGAGCATGGCTCCTACCGGTCTGGCGACGAAGGCCACCGCGAACGTCGCGAACGACGCCACGGTTCCGGCGGTGGAGCCCAGGGCTGGGAAGAACACCTTGGGGAAAACCAGCGCCGCAGCGGTTCCGTAGATGAAGAAGTCGTAGAACTCGATCGTCGTCCCGATGCCACTGGCGACGGCCACCTTCCGAACGCTGGTGCCGCCCTTGTGCACCGGCGCGGGAGTGTGGGGCACTCCCGCACTCGATGTGGAGACTGTGCTCACTCGATTCCTCCGTGGTCCGTGTGGATGTCCCGACTTCCGGGACAAGAGGAAAGGTAGTGACCTGGCTCACGTCGTCACCACCCCCGAATGGGGGGTGGTGACTTCCGCCTGCCTGGGAGGGCTTCAGACCGGCGTACCCGCAGCTCCCAGCAGCTCCCTGCGCAGTTCCGTCCACACCGTCGCATAGGAGTCGATGACCGGCTCGGCTATCCACTTCTTATCTCCAGCAGCGACTTTCGCGAGTGCCTCCGCGAACAGGTCCTGGTAGCGAGACAACCGAGGGACGAACGCCGACAGGTCGTCGAACACCACGGAGGCGCGGCGATCGAGGTCGGCAAGCTGATCGGCGTCCGCGGTGTCGATCAGTGCGACGAACTCCTCGTGGAACGGCACGAAGCTCTCGTACACCTCCGCGATGGAATCCTCGTCGATGGACACCCGCTCGGCGTCGAGTTGGTCCTCGAGTTCGGCCAGTCCCGCCTCGGTCAGGGCGATCCGGCCACTCGTTACTTCCTCCGCCTTGCCCTGACTCAGCAGGGCGTCGTAGGCGGCCTGCGCGGACGCCGCGGCCACTCCCAGGTGTTCGGCGAGCACATCGGCACTGACCTGCTCTTTCAGACGCACAGCCTGCAGTAGGGCCAACTCGTCCACATTGCCAGCGAAGGCCATAGGTCTTCTCCTCGTCATACCCGTGCAGGGTTGTTACGGGCAGGCCCGGGCGGACCTGCCGACCCTCTAGGTAACACGACTACAGTTCGAGGATCTCCGAGGGGGCTGCCAGCGCATCCGCGCGGGAGGTGTCCTTCAAATCCACACCGGATCTGCCGAGCTTCCTGGCACCGCCGACGAGCGACGCCACGACGCGCGCCGCGACCTCGTACCCGAGCCCTCCGGGGGGATGGATGTTGGATACACAGTTCCGGTCTGCGTCGGTGCGTCCGGGCCGGGGAAGGTGGGTCAAGTAGACGCCCACACTGTCGGCCACCGACAAGCCGGGCCGTTCCCCGATGAGCAGTACGAGCGTCTGCACGCCCATCGCCTCGGCGATGTGATCACCGAGCGCCACCCGGGCCTGAGTGGCGATGACGGGCGGTGCAAGAGCGTAGGTGCCACCGAGCTGCGCGACCAGAGCCGACAGGAGTGGAACCCCGTGATCGGCCAGCGCTCGGGGTGAGAGACCGTCGGCGAGCACGAATCCGACCTCGGCGGTACCCCTCGGAATCGAGGACAGGTCGGCGGGGGACCTGCCGAGGTCCGGTCGTCTCAGGTACTCGCCACGGTCGCTCGCCTGACTGGCGACGACTACCGGCCGTCCCAGACCGACCGTCTCGACCTGGTCCGCCAGCGCTGCCGTGTCGAGCGGCTGGTGCACCGCATCGCGCGCCGCGGCGTGCGCCGAGCGGAACTCGAGCACCCGCCGAGTGGGCAGCGCATCACCGGCCCGGCCCAGCCCGATGCGGGCCTGCGTCGTGGCGCGCAGTTCGGTCCAGAAGTCCTGCGCTGCAGGTTCGTGCGCACTGTGGTTCACGATGCCACCGTCAGCGCCCGCAGCGGTGAGGCCGCCGCATCCACCGGCAGAATCCTGCCGTCGCCGTCGACCATTCCGAGACGGCGCAACCAGTCCTCGAACTCGGGTGCAGGCCGGAGCCCGAGGACCTGACGAGCGTAGAGGGCGTCATGGAACGACAGGCTCTGGTAGCCGAGCATCACGTCGTCCGCACCGGGCACCGCGATGACGAACGCTGCGCCCGCGACACCGAGCAGGGTGAGCAGCGTGTCCATGTCGTCCTGATCGGCCTCGGCGTGGTTGGTGTAGCAGACGTCGACGCCCATGGGCAGTCCCAGCAATTTTCCGCAGAAGTGGTCCTCGAGCCCGGCCCTGATGATCTGTTTTCCGTCGTACAGATATTCCGGTCCGATGAACCCGACCACGGTGTTGACGAGAAGCGGCTCGAGGTCGCGCGCCACGGCATACGCCCGGGCCTCGAGGGTCTGCTGGTCGACGGCCCGGCCGCCCGTACCGAGGTGCGCGCCCGCACTGAGCGCCGAGCCCTGCCCGGTCTCGAGGTACATGACGTTGTCGCCGACGGTGCCGCGCCGCAGCGAGCGGCCCGCTTCGTTGGCTTGCCGCAGAAGCGCGATATCCACACCGAAACTCGAGTTGGCGCCCTGGGTTCCGGCGATGGACTGAAACACGAGGTCGACGGGAACGCCTGATTCGATCAGTCCCATGGTGGTGGTGACGTGAGACAGGACGCACGACTGCGCGGGGATGTCGAATCGCTGACGGATGTCGTCCAGCAGATGAAGGAGCTCCGAGGTGGCGTGCGGGGAATCCGTCGCCGGATTGATACCGATCACCGCGTCTCCGCATCCGAGGAGCAGACCGTCGAGTGTTGCGGCCGCGATCCCGCGCGGGTCGTCGGTGGGATGGTTGGGTTGCAGCCGGGTGCCCAGCGTGCCGGGCCGGCCGAGCGTGGTTCGGAACCCAGCGGTGACGTGCACGGCCCGGGCCACAGCGATGAGATCCTGGTTCCGCATGATCTTGCTGACCGCGGCCACCATCTCCGGAGTCAGTCCCGGGCCGACTCGCCGAAGGATCTCGGCCGCATCCTTGCCCGCTGCCACCTCGAGCAGCCAGTCCCGGAATCCGCCGACCGTGAGATGGGAGATCTCCCCGAAGGCCACCCGATCGTGCGAGTCGATGATGAGCCGGCTCACCTCGTCGTCCTCATAGGGCACGACCAGTTCGTCGAGGAAAGTGGTGAGGGAAACCTCGGCGAGGGCCCACTGCGCCGCCGCACGTTCGGCGTCCGAAGACGCGGCGCAGCCGGCGAGCTCGTCCCCGCTGCGAAGCGGGGTGGCCTTGGCCAGGAGGTCGACGAGCCCGTCGAACGTATATCCGACACCGGCTATCGAGTGCGTGTACATGGTCATCCCAGCTCTTCCTCTGCCTCCGCAAGAGCAGCAAACTCCTCGTCGGGGGAATTGGCAACCAGGTGATGGCGGCTGTACAGGCCGAAGTAGGCCATGAACCCGGCAAAGGCGATCAGCGTCCACAGCGCGGCGACCGGGTCGACGAGGAACGTGGCGATCACCGCAGCGGCCGCGATCACGAGCGCGAAGGAGGTGGTGGCAATTCCGCCCGGGGTGCGGTACGGGCGCGTCATGTCGGGTTCGCGGCGGCGGAGCACGATGTGACTGATCATCATCAGCACGTAGCTGACGGCTGCGCCGAACACCGCCATGTTGAGCAACATGGCACCTTCACCGGTGAGGGAGAGTGCGAAACCGATGACGCCCGGGACGATGAGCGCGAGGGTGGGAGCCTTGCGGGAATTAGTAACCGACAGATTTTTCGGCAGGTACCCGGCACGCGACAACGCGAAGGTCTGCCGCGAGTACGCGTACATGATCGAGAAGAAGCTTGCGACCAGCCCGGCCAGGCCGATGTAGTTGACCACCTTGGCGGCGGTTCCGTCACCGAGGGCCTCGACGAGTGGATTGCCCGAAGTCGCCAGACCCTCGGCGCCCATCGCTCCCGTGGCGAGGAACAGCACAGCCGCCGCCGTGACGAGCAGGACGAGCATGCTGATGATGATTCCGCGCGGAACGTTCTTTTCCGGCTCACGCGCTTCTTCCGCGGCCAGCGGAACACCCTCTACCGCAAGGAAGAACCAGATCGCGAATGGTACCGCAGCCCAGATGCCGAACAGGCCGAACGGCAGGAAGCTCGACGCTCCCACCGCGTCGGTGGAAGCGATGTCCGTCAGATTGCCCGCATCGAACAGCCCGATCGCCGAGATCACGAAGATGACGAGCCCGACGAGGGCAATCGCGGTGATCACGAACATGGCCTTGAGAGCCTCGCCCGCACCCGTGAGGTGGATGCCGATGAAGATGGCGTACACGGCGAGGTACACCCACCAGCCGTCGGTGATCCCGAAGAGCTCGAGCGATTCGACGTAGCTGCCGATGAAGGTGGCAATCGCGGCGGGCGCAATCGCATACTCGATGAGAATGGCCGTGCCAGTGGCGAATCCACCCCACGGACCCAGTGCGCGCCGAGCGAAGGTGTAGCCACCTCCCGCCGCCGGGAGCGCCGACGACAGCTCCGCCATACCGAGGACCATCGCCAGGTACATGCCCGCGATGATCACACCGGCGATCAGCAGACCACCGAATCCACCCTCGGCGAGCCCGTTGTTCCACCCCGCATAGTCACCGGAGATCACATAGCTGACTCCGAGGCCGGCGAGAAGCACCCACCCTGCCGATCCTTTTCGGAGCGTGCGCTTTTCGAGATAACTGCTTTCCTCGGAGTGATAGTCCACACCATCGTGGTGGTCACCGGTTCCGGAATTCTTGGATGGTTCAACGAGTGACATTCCGTCCCCTACATCGATATGAATGCTGCCGCGGCGCAAGTGCCGAGGCGAACGGTAAGCGTGCTGTGTACACGTCGTGTCAGCGTGGCGTGTCCACGACGTAAAAACCGGAGCCGCGTCACGCGCCCGGGCGGGCGCCGGGCACGGGGCAGGCGTCGACCGCCTCCGCGACCACCTGCGGCTCGGCGGACGGGGCGGGCCGCCAGCCCTGCTCCCACCG
>NZ_JAWLSG010000009.1:0-170664 GCF_033142305.1 Rhodococcus sp. IEGM 27
CCGCTGGGGTGCTGCGCCTCGGCCTGACGATTACGCAGGTCGGCGAGCTTTCCCGCGGTCGTGTGAATATCGGGCGTAACCGTCGAATCTGTGACTGTCATCTAGAACTGCTTCCCGTCGAGGCTGTCGGAACCTGCGGTCACCCTCAGGGTGCGCGGCTCGTGGGGCTACCACTCGGACGTCGCCACTTTAACGCATTACTTATCGATCGCTCACGTGTGCTGCGTCACTCCACCCCACGGCCATGGCGCTTTTCATAGTCCTCTCGGGTGCGGTCGGCCCGGCGCTGCGCCTTCGCCGTGAGGAGGTCGGGGTCGAGTCCGTGACTGAGAAGACGGTGCCGACGATAGATGTTCATCAACGCGACCGCGAAGTACAACAGCGGGAGCAAGAGCAGCGCCATCATCGCCAAGGGGACCCAGATGGGGCCGGGTATGAGAAGGAACAGCAACAGCACTGCGACGACGGGAAGCATGAACCGAAGGACGTACCGCACGGAGGCGCCGGGACCCACGAGGTCGTTGCGGACCCATTCCTGCATGGAGTCCGGAAGCGTGCGACCGAACAGATACCCGACGTACTGGCTGGGACTGGGACGCTGCGGATCGGCCATGGGTTTCAGAATAGTGCCGACATGCGGAAACGAACTCGACGGCAGCGTGCCGTCGAGTTCGCTCCGTTGTGTCCGTCAGCTGCGCCGCTTACTCGAGCCCGCCACCCCCGCCGTTTCCCGTCACTGCTGCTCGGCGTTCGCGACGATGATGTCGCGAACGAACTGCGCCAACCCGGGCGCGATGTCGTCGTAATGCTGGCGAAAACGATCGTCCGCGACGTACATCTCGGCGAGATTCACGTGCATCGGGTGGTCACAGTCGTAGAACTTCGCGATTCCGGCGCGGTGCTCCTCCGCCAGGGCGTTCGCACGATCCGAGCCGGGTTCGACGCCTTCCGCCATTGCTTCGGCGAGCTTCGCTTCGAGAGCGTCGCCCTCGGCCTTGATGCGCTGCCAGTCCTTCTTGTCGAACTTGGCCGTGCGCTGCTGGGATTGTTTCCACGCGTCGGTGTCGCCCCATCGTTCCTCGGCCTCTGCGGCGTATTCTTCGCCCGGCCAGTCGGCACCGAAAATTTCGTTCTGCTCTTCTGGGGTGAGCTGAATGCCCATACTTTTCGCCTCCATCATCTTCTCCACGGCTGCAGCCATCTCGTGTAAGCGATCGATCCGTTCGCTCAGCAGTTCGTGCTGTCGCCGCAGATGCGCGAGGGCATCCACGTCCGGGTCGTCGAGAAGGGCTGCGATCTCCTCGAGGGGGAAACCCAGCGCCCGATACGTCAGGACGCGGTGAAGACGTTCGACGTCTGCATCCGAGTAGCTGCGGTACCCGCTGGGTGTGCGGTCCGACGGCGTCACCAGGCCGATCTCGTCGTAGTGATGCAGCGTGCGCACACTCACTCCGACCAGCTTGGCGACGACGCCTACCGTGTGTTTCTCGCTCACGTCTCTACCGTGGGGCCTGACGCCGCGTGAGGGTCAAGTCAGTTGTAGAGATCCTGGAGTTCGTCGGAGAAGTTGTTCATCACAACCTTGCGCTTGAGTTTCATGCTCGGCGTGATTTCGCCGTTCTCGACGGTCAGTTCGCGATCGAGAATCCGGAACTTCTTGATCTGCTCCCACCGGTTGAGTCCGGCGTTGAGCTCTTCGACATAACCGCCGATCAGGTTGCGTGTCTCCTGTGCCTGCGCGATCTCGGAGAACGACTTGTCGCCCATACCGTGATGTTTCGCCCACTCGCCGATGGCCTCGGCGTCGAGGGAGATGAGCGCGACACAGTACGACTTGCCCTCACCGTCGACGATCAGCTCGCCGACGTAGGGGCAGATCCCCTTGAAGGTGGAGGCCACCGCGGACGGTGCCACGTACTTGCCGTTGGACGTCTTGAACATGTCCTTCTTGCGGTCGGTGATCCGCAGGTAGCCGTCTTCGTCGATCTCACCGATGTCACCGGTGCGGAACCAGCCGTCCTCGGTCAACGCCTCCGCAGTCGCCTCCGGGTTCTCGTGATAGCCGCTCATCACGCCGGGGCCCTTGATCAGAATTTCACCGTCTTCGCCGATCTTCGTCTCGGTTCCGGGGATAGCCCAGCCGACCGTTCCGAAGCGGTAGGCCGACGGCCGGTTGACGAAGGATGCCGCGCTGGTCTCGCTGAGTCCGTAACCCTCGAGAACTTTGATGCCGACGGCGTCGAACCATTGGGCGACATCACGATTGAGCGCAGCGGATCCGGAGATGAAGAATTTCAGGCGCCCACCGAACCGCTCGCGAATCGTGCTGTACACCAATCGATCTGCGAGTGCATGCTGCACCGACTCGAGAAGGGATGGGCTCTTTCCTGCCTGTTTGGCCCTGGACACCGCGAGGCCGACCCCGATGGCCCAGTCGAAGATCTTCGCTTTCACGCCGCCCTCTTCCTGGACGGTGGAGACGATGCGGGCATAGGCCTTTTCGAAGATCCGGGGAGCGGCGCCCATGAAGGTCGGGCGCACTACCGCAAGATTCTCGACGATCTTGTCGACCCGTCCGTCGACCGCGGTGGCGAACCCGATCTGCAGTGGCAGGACGAGCAGCACCTTTCCGAAGACGTGCGAGAGTGGTAGCCACAGATACTGCAGGTCGTCGGGATCGAGCAGGCCGGTGGAGTCGATCGCGGCCGCGACATAGGTCCACGCCGAATGCGGAAGACGCACGCCTTTCGGCTTCCCGGTGGTCCCGGACGTGTAGATGAGGGTGGCCAGATCATCCGGCTTGATCGCATCGATCCGCTCGTTCACCGCATCCGGCTTCTCGGCCAGCAGTTCGGCGCCGAGGTCGTGTAACTGCTCGAACGTGATCACCCAGTCGTCGCCTTCGCCGGGTGTGCCGTCGATCAAAACGACCTTCTCGACATCCGTGAGCTCAGTGCGATTGTCCCGCAGCTTCGCCAGCTGCGAGTCGTCCTCGGCGATGACGACACGGCTCCCCGAGTTGGCGACGATGTAGGCCACATCGGGAGCGGTCGTCGTGGGATACACCGTGGTGGTGGCGGCGCCGGCGCACATCACCGCGAGGTCGGCCAGCACCCATTCGTAGCGGGTGGCGGAAGCCAGCGCCACGCGCTGCTCGGCCTGCACCCCGAGCGAGATCAGGCCGGCGGCGAGGTTGCGCACACGATCACCGGCCTCGGACCAGGTGACGCTCACCCACTCGTCGCCGTTCCCGGGTCGGATGTAGCGGAACGCCTCGTGACTCGGCGATGTGGCTACCCGATTGATGAACATTGCGGCCACCGACGGGGCCCGATTCTCGATCTTGGACTGGTCGACGACCTCGTCCGATGCGCGTTGAGCTGCCATACATGGATCTTAGGAAGCGAGGCGGTGTCGAGGAGGCGGATTCGCCCAGGCCGCGCAACCGTGACCTCAGGCGATCGCGCGCGGCGTCTTCGCGACGATGGCCAGCGACATGACAGCGGCGATCGCACACAGACCCCCGGCCACGTAGAACGCGGCGTCGTATCGACCGAACTCGTCGCGCACAAACCCTGCCAGAAACGCGACGATGCCGGCCCCGATCTGGTGCGAGGCCAGCACCCAGCCGAACACGATCGGCGCATCGGCGCCGAAGTGCTTGCGGCAGAGAGAAACTGTCGGGGGCACCGTGGCCACCCAGTCGAGGCCGTAGAAGATGACGAACGCGATCATCGGCGGGTGAACGGTGCCCGCGAAGAGGATCGGCAACAGCATCAAAGAGATGCCGCGCAACAGGTAATAGATGCCGAGCAGCTTGCGCGAATCGAACCGGTCGGTGAACCACCCCGACGCGATGGTTCCGACGACGTCGAAGATTCCGATGACGGCGAGCAGGCTCGCCGCCGCGGTGGTCGGCATGCCGTGATCGTGTGCGGCGGGCACGAAATGGGTGCCGACCAGCCCGTTGGTGCTTGCACCACAGATCGCGAAGGTGCCCGCCAACAGCCAGAAGACCCGAGTGCGGGCCGCGGAGAGCAACACGGTGACGGCCCGGCCCGCAGCGCCGCCGCGTCCAGTCGGTGCGGGTGGTTCCGCGAGGTAGTCGGGCCCTGCTCCGTACGGCACCGTACCGACATCCGATGGCCGGTTGCGGAGAAACATCAGCACCAGCGGGACGACGGCGAGGGCCGCGAACGACACCGTCAACGCCACCGTCTGCCAGTTGTATCGCTCGGCGAGCACGGCGAGGATCGGCAAGAACACCAGCTGTCCAGCCGCGCTGCCGGCGGTGAGAATGCCCGTGACCAGACCGCGCCGCGCCACGAACCAGCGATCGACCACGGTGGCGACGAACGCGAGCGCCATCGAACCAGTGCCTAAACCGACGAATACACCCCACAGGAGCACCAGCTGCCAGGTGGCGGTCATGAAGATGGTCAGCCCACTGCCGGCAGACACGAGGACGAGCGCCGCCGTCACAACCCGGCGCATGCCGAACCGCTCCATCAGAGCTGCGGCAAACGGTGACGTCAACCCGTACAGCACCAGGTTGATCGACACCGCCGAGGAGATGCTTGCCCGCGACCAGCCGAAGTCCTCGTGCAGCGGGTCGATGAGGATGGACGGCGCAGCACGGAAACTTGCCGCCCCCACCAGAGCGAGGAAAGCGACCATCGCCACCAGCCAGGCGTAGTGCAGGCGGGGCGGGGCTATTCGGGCCTGGGGTGCCGGGGGCGCGATGTCGGACGTCACGACGGTAAGTCTGCGGGACGGCGTCCCGCCGGAAAAGTTGCCGGAATGCCAACATGTGAAAGAATCTGGCCATGGTCGAACGTCATCGGGTGGTCGTGCTCGCCTTGGACGGTGTGATTCCGTTCGAACTCGGCATCCCCTCGCGCGTCTTCGGCCGGGCGCACGACGCGAATGGCAATGCGCTGTACGAAGTACAGACGTGCACGGCCGACGGCCGACCGGTGCGGTCGGACGCGGACTTCTCGATATCCGTCGATCACGGGCCAGAGCTGCTGGCCGAGGCGGACACGGTCGTGATCCCCGCGTCGTATGAATTGGGCCCCGCCTACGACGGCCATCTGCCGCCGAAGATCGAGGCGGCACTCGCGTTCGTCCGGCCCGGCACCCGATATGTCTCCATTTGCACCGGCTCCTACATCCTCGCCGCAGCGGGTCTCCTCGACGGTCTGCGCGCCACCACCCACTGGCGCAACACCGAGCACTTCCAACGGACGTACCCGCAGGTCCGGGTCGATCCCGACGTCCTGTTCGTCGACGAGGGACAGGTCCTCACCTCGGCGGGCGTCGCCGCCGGACTCGACCTCTGCCTCCACATCCTGCGCCGAGACCACGGCTCCGACCTGGCAAATCAAGTGGCGCGCCGATGCGTCGTCCCGCCGTGGCGCGACGGCGGGCAGGCGCAGTACATCGAGAGGCCGATTCCGGCAGCCGGTGCGGAGTCCACCGCGGTCACTCGTAACTGGGCTTTGGAGCGGCTGGGGGAATCGTTGACGCTGACCCGGATGGCTGCACACTCCAACATGAGCGTTCGCACCTTCACCCGGCGGTTCGGTGAAGAGGTCGGCACCACCCCCAACCGCTGGTTGATCACCCGCCGGGTCGACCGCGCCCGGCAACTCCTCGAGACCACCGACCTGTCCGTCGACGTCATCGCCCGGGAGGTCGGTTTCGGGACGACGGCGTCCTTGCGCCAGCACATGGGTGCCGTCCTCGGTGTCCCACCGTCGGCCTACCGCAAGACGTTCCGCGGTCGCCGCAGCCTCATACCGAGCGCAAATCCAGCCTGCTGATGTAGTGGGCCCCGTCGTCTATGGGGTTGTCGGGCGGGAGGTAGCCCGCTCCGACGCGGCGGAAGCCGGCCTTCTCGAGTGCCCGCCAGGACGCACGATTCGGTACGACGACGGGAACGATGATTGCTGTCGCGTCGGGTGAGTCCGCGCGGCACTTGTCCACGAACGCGGTGATCATCGCAGTGCCCACGCCGCGGCCGATGAGTTCCGGGTCGCCGATGAAGTAGTCGATCGACAAGCTCCCGTCCGGTACCTCGACGAGTGCCGTGAGCAGTGCGAGGTCTTCCGGGTAGTCGGCGAGGTGATACCGCTGGATGAATCCCAGAGGACGGCCACCGCGCAGGACCAGGAAATCCTCGCATGGTTCGGTGCCGTCGATACTTCCCCCGAAGTCGCGCTCGATATCGGCGTCCGATGTCTCGTGGTTCCAGAAACGTCCGACGTGGGGTTCGCGTAGCCATTTCTGCAGCTGGGGGAAATGGTCCCGGGTCGTACGGAGAAACTCGAAGTCGGAGGCTGCCACGCAGGCGACGCTACCAAGGGATCGTCGCCGGCCATCAGTTCAATATGAGCATTGATCACGACTTTTTTTGACTTGGACATGTATCGAACGCGGCTCTAGCGTGGCTTTATGACTCAGGTCACGCCGGTGAACCAGCGTGCACCGGGTAGCCCAGTCGTTACACCAGAACCCGAGAGGAGTCACCGATGACCCTCCCCCTCGCCGTCTCCCCGGCGGTCGACAGTGCGGTATCGAAGATCTTCCGCCGCGTCGTGCCGTTGTTCATCGTGATGCTGATTTGCAATCAGCTCAACCGGTCGAACATCGGTTATGCGCAGACTCACCTCGAGGCCGATGTCGGCATCGGCGCCGCAGCCTACGGTTTCGGTGCGGGTGTCTTCTTCATTGCCTATGCGATCTTCGAACTGCCGTCGAACGTGCTCATGGAGAAGTTCGGCGCCAAGGTGTGGCTCACCCGCATCATGATCTCGTGGGGCCTGGTGTCCGCGGCGATGGCGTTCGTCAACGGTCCGGAGATGTTCTACGTCCTGCGGTTCCTCCTCGGTGTCGCCGAGGCCGGCTTCTTCCCGGCGATCATCTTCTACTTCACCCGCTGGCTGCCGAACAACCACCGCAGCCGCGCTACGGCACTGTTCATTGCGGGGTCCTCCATTGCTGCCGCGATCTCGGGACCGCTGTCCGGACCGCTGCTGTCCCTCGACGGGCTCGGTGGGCATCATGGCTGGCAGTGGATGTTCGCGCTGGAGGGACTGCTGTCGGTGGTCGTCGGGTGCATCGCCTACCGATTGCTCGACTCGAAGATCGACGACGCGAAGTGGCTCACCGGCGTGGAGAAGCACGATCTGCAGGCCGTCATAGCCGAGGAGGACGTGCTGCGCAGTAAGGCGTCGGTGAAGCGTGGCGAGTCGGGTTCGCGCTGGAAGCTGCTTCTGCAGCCGCGGATCCTGGTGTGCTGCGGCATCTTCTTCGCGATCACCATGGCGATCTACGCCAACACGTTCTGGCTTCCGTCGATCATCCGCCGTATCCCGGGTACCAACGACGTCACCGTCGGGCTGCTGTCGTCGCTGCCCTGGATCTGCGCGATCTTCGCGATGTACTTCTCCAACCGCTCGGCCGACCGCACCGGAAGGCACAAGCCCTACCTCGTCGCCGCGCTGCTCATCGGCGGTGTGGGCACGATGGCCGCCGCGTTCGTCACCCCGTGGCTGGCGCTTCCGCTGCTGTGCGTTGCGACGATGGGATTCAAGAGCGCGAGCCCGCTGTTCTGGTCGATCCCGCAGCGCACGCTGCACCCCATGGTGCTGGCACCGGCGATCGCAATCATCAACTCGCTCGGCAACCTGGGTGGCTTCGTCGCCCCGTTCGGCTTCGGGGTGATCAAGGAACAGACCGGCACGGTGACGATGGGCCTCGTCGTGCTGTCGCTCTTCGCCCTCGCCGCCGCCGCAGCGGTGACGTACTTCCGGCGTGACAAGGAAGACATCGACGACGTCGCGAACCTGGCCGAGGTGGGCTCCGCCGAGTCAACCGTGGCAGCGAAATGACCTCTCACCGGCACATACGAAACGCAGAGAACTAGAGGACCCACATCATGACAGCAACGGTGAACCGGACCGACGTGACCGGACAGATGATCATCGCGGGCAAGCCCGTGCAGGGTTCGGGCCCGACGATCCACGGCATCAACCCCGCCACCGGCGAGCGGCTGGAACCGGGTTTCGCGCACGGGGCCGAGCGGGACGTCGAGGCAGCCTGCGCAGCGGCCGACGCGGCATTCGCGCCGTACCGCGCAACGAGCAGCGAGGACCGCGCCCGGTTCCTCGAGGCGATTGCCGACAACGTCGAGGCCCTCGGCGACACGCTCGTCGCCCGGGCGTGTGCCGAATCCGGACTTCCGCAGGGCCGCATCACCGGTGAGGTGGGCCGCACGTCCGGACAGCTGCGGTTGTTCGCCGGCGTCCTCCGTGACGGTGGCTGGAACGGTGCCCGCATCGACCCCGCCCAGCCCGACCGCACCCCGCTGCCCCGGGCAGATATCCGCCAGCGCAAGGTCCCGCTCGGACCCGTTGCGGTGTTCGGCGCGAGCAACTTTCCTCTGGCGTTCTCCGTCGCCGGTGGCGACACCGCGTCCGCGCTGGCGGCGGGCTGCCCCGTCGTCGTCAAAGCCCACGACGCACACCCGGGTACCTCCGAACTGGTCGGACGGGCCATCACGGACGCCGTCGCGAGCACGGGTATGCCGGCGGGAACCTTCTCGCTCCTCTACGGTGCCGGTCCCGAGCTCGGCACGGCACTGGTGAAGGACTCCCGGATCAAGGCGGTCGGATTCACCGGATCACGTTCCGGTGGAACCGCTCTGGTGGCGGCGGCCGCGGGGCGGCCGGAACCGATCCCGGTGTACGCGGAGATGAGCTCGATCAACCCGGTGTTCCTCCTCGAGAACGCACTCGCCACCCGCGGCGCCGACCTCGGTCGCGCATTCGTCGCGTCCCTGACGCTCGGCTCCGGTCAGTTCTGCACCAACCCCGGACTCGTCATCGCCGTCGACGGTCCCGGCCTGGCCGCGTTCGTCTCGGCCGCGAATGCGGCCGTCGCCGAAACTGTGCCGACGCCGATGCTCACCCCGGTCATCGCCGGCTCCTACGCCGACGGGGTTGCCGCCCTCGAGGGCACTGCCACCGTGGAGGCCCGCGGCGCCGAGTCGGACGCACCCAATTCGTGCCGGGCGGCACTCTTCAGCAGCGACGCCGACACGTTCCTGGGCTCGGACGTGTTGCAGCAGGAGGTGTTCGGGGCCTCCAGCCTGGTCGTCAAGTGTCGCGATGCCGAGCAGGTGCGCGCCGTGGCGGCGAGGCTCGAAGGTCAACTGACCGCGACCGTCCACGCAGACGAGGAAGACCTGGACGAGGCCGGACGCCTGCTGAGCGTTCTCGAACTCAAGGCCGGCCGAATCCTGTTCGACGGCTGGCCCACCGGGGTGGAGGTCGGACACGCGATGGTGCACGGCGGTCCCTACCCCGCGACATCCGACTCGCGCACCACGTCGGTGGGATCGCTGGCGATCGAACGCTTCCTGCGACCCGTTGCCTACCAAGATGTTCCGCCATCGTTGCTGCCCACCGCCGTCGCCGACGGCAACCCCGAACAGTTGTGGCGTCGTATCGACGGCCGCCTCACCCAAGACTGACATCGTCTCGTAAAAGGAGAAACCCATGCTCGACGGAGTCCTGTTCTTCCCCGTCACACCGTTCACCGAATCCGGTGACGTCAACTACGACCGGCTCGCCGAGCACGTCACCAAGGGGGTGGATGCCGGACCCGGCGGCGTCTTCATCGCCTGCGGCACCGGCGAATTCCACGCCCTCGGACTCGAGGAGTTCGGCAGGATCGTGGCCACGGCCGTCGACGCGGTCGGGGGACGGGTCCCGGTGTTCGCCGGTGCGGGCGGCTCGATCGCGCAGGCGAAGGAATTTGCGACGAGCGCCAAGGCCAATGGCGCCGATGGCATCCTGTTGCTCCCGCCCTACCTCGTGACTATGCCGCAGGCCGGATTGGTGGACTACACCCGCGCGGTCGCAGACACCACCGACCTGCCCCTCATCGTCTACAACCGCAGCAACGCCCGTTTCGACGAGGCGTCCGCCGTCGCGGTGGCCCAGTTCCCCACCGTCATCGGCCTGAAGGACGGGACCGGTGACCTGGACAAGGTCGCGCGTATCGTCCACGCCGTGAAGGACGCGCTCGCACCGTCGGGTAAGCAGTTCCTGTTCTTCAACGGCATGCCCACGGCAGAAATCTCCCAGCAGGCGTACCGGGCCATCGGTGTCACGCTGTACTCGTCGGCGACCTTCGCGTTTGCACCAGAACTGGCTCTCGGTTTCTACGATGCACTCGAATCGGGCAACGAGGAACTCACCGACGCGCTGCTCCGCAGCTTCTTCCATCCTCTGGTCCGCCTGCGCGATCAGGTGCCGGGTTATGCGGTGTCACTCGTCAAGTTCGGCGTCACCATGGAGGGCCTCGAAGCCGGGCCGGTGCGCCCGCCGCTCGTGCAGCCGAGCGAGGCTCACAAGCGGGAACTGGCCCAGATCACCGCTGCCGGACGGGCAGCGCTCGCCGACGCTTTCGCGGTTCAAGCGGTGCGCTGATGTCCTCGGAACCCATCCGCATCACTGGTGCCCGCATCACACCGGTCGCCTTCGTGGATCCGCCGCTACTCAACACGGTCGGCGTGCATCAACCGTATGCGCTCCGTGCGATCATCCAACTCGACACGGACAGCGGCCTCGTCGGGTTGGGTGAGACCTACGCCGATACCGCGCACCTCGCTCGACTCCAGGCTGCCGCCGAGTCCATTACCGGACTCGACGTGTTCTCGCTGAACGCCATTCGGGCGGTGATCGACGCGAAGATTGCCACGCTGTCGATCACCGGCGGTGACGGAGTCGCCGGGATGATCACCACCGCCAGTACGACCGATCGGGTGTTCTCCCCCTTCGAGGTGGCGTGCCTCGACGTGCAGGGCAAGGCGCTCGGCCGGCCGGTGTCCGATCTGCTCGGCGGCAAGGTGCGCGACACGGTGCCCTTCAGTGCTTACCTCTTCTACAAGTGGGCCGGGCACCCCGGTGCCCGCCCGGACGAGTGGGGTGAGGCGCTGGACCCGGACGGACTGGTGCGTCAGGCACAGAAGATGATCGGCGAGTACGGTTTCGAGGCGATCAAGGTCAAGGGTGGGGTGTTCTCACCGGACGAGGAGATCGCCGGCATCAAGGCGCTGTGCGCCGCGTTCCCGGATCTTCCGTTGCGGCTCGACCCCAACGCGGCGTGGACCGTCGACACCTCGGTCCGGGTCGCCTCGGAACTCGACGGCATCGTCGAGTACTTGGAGGATCCGACGCCGGGCCTCGACGGCATGGCCGAAGTCGCGCGTGAGGCGAAGATGCCGTTGGCCACGAACATGTGCGTCGTCGCGTTCGATCAGCTGAAGCCTGCCGTGTTGAAGGATTCTGTGCAGGTCGTGCTGTCGGACCATCATTACTGGGGTGGCCTTCAGCGGTCGCGGTTGCTCGCCGGCATCTGCGACAACTTCGGCCTGGGACTGTCGATGCACTCGAACTCGCACCTGGGCATCAGCCTGGCCGCGATGGTGCACCTCGCCGGGGCCACGCCGAACCTCACGTACGCCTGCGACACACATTGGCCGTGGAAGACGGAGGACGTGGTCAAGCCCGGCGTGCTGAAGTTCGTCGACGGCACGGTCGCGGTGCCGACGACGCCGGGATTGGGCGTCGAGATCGACGAGGACGCGCTCGGCGCACTGCACGAGCAGTACCTCGACTGCGGGGTTCGCGACCGCGACGACACCGGGTACATGCAGTCGATCGATCCGGCTTTCGAGAACACCTGCCCACGCTGGTGAACCGGGTGACCGTCGATCCGGGGTGCACGTGCGCAGGTCCGCTACATTGTTCGGACGAGCGCCCCGGTTCGACGGCAGAGGAGTAGGTCGATGTTTTCCCTTGCGCGGCTGTCGTGCTTCATCGCCGTCGCGGAGGAGTTGCATTTCGGGCGGGCCGCGGAACGGCTCCACATGACTCAGCCTCCGCTGAGCCGGCAAATTCAGCAGCTCGAAAGTGAACTGGGCGTGCAGCTGATCGACCGCACCAGTCGATCGGTCACGCTGACCGCCGCGGGAACGGCGTTCCTGCCCGACGCGCGCCGCATCCTCTCCCTGTCGGAGAGCGCGGTACTGACGGTGCGGCGGGTACCCGCGGGTGATCTGGGAACTGTGGTCGTCGGGTTCACCGGCGCCTCGGCCCACGCGGTGCTACCGCGACTGCTCGAGGCCGCCCGCGACACTCTTCCCGATGTGAAGATCGATCTCCGTGAAATGGTGACGTCAGTGCAGATCGATGCTCTCACCAGCGGTGAATTGGACCTCGGACTGATCCGGCCCATTCTCACCCGGCCCGGAATAGACACCCGGCCTATTCACCACGAGAACCTCGTCGCCGCGCTCCCGCAGGGACACCCGCTGGCCGAGCAGGACCACCTGACCGTGGAGGACTTCGACGATCAACCCGTCGTCATGTATTCACCCGTCGATGCGCGGTATTTTCACGAACTGCTGATCAGCACCTTCACCATCGTCGGAGCGTCGCCGCGGTACGTGCAATACGTGACGCAGGTTCATACGATGCTCGTCCTCGTGCGTTCCGGTCTGGGAATGGCACTGGTGCCGGAATCTGCGCAGACAATGCATCCCGAGGGTGTGGTGTTCCGGCCGGTCACCTCGGTGCGGGATCGGCCCGTGCAAATGAACGCCGCCTGGCGCGCGGACAACCGCAACCCCGCACTGCAGCGGATAATGAAAGACGTTCTGCCGCAGAATGAATGGAATTGACGATCAGAGCGTGAGCCGACAGCTCTGACCGATGTCGAGCACCCGCAGCACGCGGCCGGTTCCCAACCACAGCGCGCACGACAAGGCGAGGTCGGTGAGAAGTTCGTCGGAGAAGTGTTCATGACACCGCCGCCAGAAATCCTCGTCTTCGCGTAGCGCGGTGTGGTCGGTGGCGAATCGGTAGGCGAACTCGGCCGCCGTCCGCTCCCGCTCGCCGTATCCCGGCCACGACTCCCACTCGAGGACGTGATCGTAGAAGTGCTCGTCGATACCGGCGTCCGGCCCACCGCCGTCCCGAGCCCCGCGGCACACCGCGCACTCGTTCGCCACGGCGATCGCCATCCGTGCAATCTCCCGTACGCGCAACGGTAACCGGTTCCGGTTGTACACGGCATCGGTGAAGCCGCCCAGTGCCTTACCCAGCTCCGGTGAAGCCGACAACCAACCAGCCAGGTCATCGTCGCTGTAGCTACCCACTCGGCTCATTCCCGAATGCTACAGCGAACGGCGCGCGAGACGATAGAGTTGACACAGGTTCTATTCTTTCCGTCACTCCGGCACAGGGGGTGAGTCTCCTGGAGATCCCGTCGACCCCCGCCCTGTGTCTGTCACGCCCTCAGCCGGGAGATGCGCGGCGGACCGATTCCTCGAACCGGGACGAAGCCGGACCGGGAAACCGCGTGTGGGCAGTAGTGTCTTGTGGGCTGTAACCAGATCAAAAGGAGTTCAGGGTGGCGAAGAAAGTGGTCGTGGAATTGGTCGACGACATCGACGGGAGTCTGATCGAGGTCGGGAAGGGCGAGCACATCACCTTCTCGGTCAACGGTGTCGACTACGAGATCGACCTGAAGACGAAGAACGCCAGAGAGTTCCTGCGCACCATGGACTTCTACATCGAGCACGCCACCCGGGTCGACGGCCGGAAAGGTCGGTCCACCGCGAGCGCGAAGCCGCGCGGCCGTGCCCAGGCGAGTACGGTCCGCGAGTGGGCGGCGGAGAACGGGTACGACATTTCCTCGCGAGGCCGCATTCCCGCAGAGGTGCAGGAAGCGTTCGACGCAGCGCATTGACGAGCGACAGCCGAGATCGAGGCGAAGTAGTCGCTGTTCCGGAGAAGTAGTGCATCTGGTTATCCAAAATCGTGACTGATTCCAGAAAAGTGCGTCATAGTAGTGAGGTGCCCTCGACGCGGGATTACGAAGTGCAGTTGCGTGCAGCCCAGCTACGCGTGACTCGCCCTCGCCTGGCGGTGCTGGATGGCGTCCGCGAGCATCCGCACGCCGACACGGAAACTATTTTCGACGCCGTGCGAACGCACCTACCAGGAGTTTCCCGGCAAACTGTGTACGACGTTCTGCATGTGCTCACCGACGTGGGCTTGGTGCGGCGGATCGAGCCGTCCGGCTCCGTCGCACGCTACGAGTTGCGTGTCGGTGACAATCACCATCACGTCGTGTGCCGGGCGTGCGGGGTTATCGCCGACGTCGACGGCGCCGTCGGCGAGGCGCCCTGCCTGACTGTGTCCGACGACGGCGGTTTCGTCGTCGAGGAGGCCGAGGTCATCTATTGGGGTCTGTGCCCCGACTGCTCGACATCACACACTTCGCGAAAAAAACCGCGATAACAGCCCGATCTACTCGCTCCTGGAAGGAATGCTGTGTCCGATAGCTGCCCGGTCGCTCATGACGGCAACACTCAGAGCACCAGTGAAAGTGAAAACCCCGCAATCCCGTCCCCCACGGTCAAAGAGCATCGTCCGAGGACGAACCGCGACTGGTGGCCCAACCAGCCGGAACTGTCAGTGCTGCACGCACACTCGTCGAAATCCAACCCGATGGGCGCCGACTTCGACTACGCCGAGGAGTTCGCCAAGCTCGACGTCGAGGCGCTCAGGCGAGACGTCATCGATCTGATGACGACCTCGCAGGACTGGTGGCCTGCCGACTACGGCCACTACGGTGGGCTCTTCATCCGAATGAGCTGGCACGCTGCCGGCACCTACCGCATCGCCGACGGTCGCGGCGGTGGCGGGCAGGGTGCCCAGCGCTTCGCCCCGCTCAACAGCTGGCCCGACAACGCGAGCCTCGACAAGGCGCGCCGGCTGCTGTGGCCGGTCAAGCAAAAGTACGGCAAGCAGATTTCCTGGGCGGATCTGCTCGTCTTCGCCGGTAACTGTGCCCTCGAGTCGATGGGGTTCAAGACTTTCGGATTCGGCTTCGGCCGCGAAGACGTCTGGGAACCAGAGGAAGTGTTCTGGGGTCCGGAAGACACCTGGCTCGGCGACGAGCGTTACAGCGGTGATCGCGAACTGTCCGGTCCGCTCGGGGCCGTGCAGATGGGTCTGATCTACGTGAACCCGGAGGGACCGAACGGGCAGCCGGATCCGCTGGCAGCGGCCCGCGACATCCGGGAGACGTTCGCCCGCATGGCGATGAACGACGTGGAGACCGCCGCACTGATCGCCGGAGGCCACACCTTCGGTAAGACACACGGCGCAGGTGACGCCGACCTGGTCGGTCCGGAACCGGAAGCCGCCCCGATCGAGCAGCAGGGCTTGGGCTGGAAGAGCGCATTCGGCACCGGCGTCGGCAAGGACGCGATCACCAGCGGCCTCGAAGTCGTGTGGACCCCCACCCCGACGAAGTGGGACAACAGCTTCCTGGAGACGCTGTACGGCTTCGAGTGGGAGCTCACCAAGAGCCCCGCCGGTGCCTGGCAGTGGACCGCCAAGGACGGCGCGGGTGCGGGCACGATCCCGGACCCGTTCGACTCGTCGGCGGGACGCAACCCCACGATGCTCACCACGGACCTCTCGTTGCGCATGGACCCCACCTACGAGAAGATCACTCGGCGTTGGCTCGATCACCCGGAGGAGTTCGCCGAGGAGTTCGCCAAGGCGTGGTACAAGTTGCTGCACCGCGACATGGGACCTGTCACGCGCTACCTCGGCCCCTGGGTTCCGGAGGCGCAGCTGTGGCAGGACCCGGTTCCGGCGGTCGATCACCCGCTCATCGGTGACAGTGAGATCGCTTCGCTGAAGGGCAAGATCCTCGATTCGGGGCTGTCCGTTTCCCAGTTGGTGTCCACCGCCTGGGCGTCGGCGGCAACCTTCCGCGGCACCGACATGCGGGGCGGCGCCAACGGAGCGCGGATCCGGCTCGAGCCGCAGAAGAACTGGGAGGTGAACAACCCCACCGAGCTGTCGACGATCCTGCAGACCCTCGAGCAGATCCAGCTGGACTTCAACTCGTCGCAGTCCGGCGGGGTGAAGGTGTCACTCGCGGACCTGATCGTCCTGGCCGGTACCGCGGCTGTGGAGAAAGCGGCGAAGGCCGCCGGCCACGACATCACGGTCCCGTTCACTCCCGGGCGCACGGATGCGTCGCAGGAACAGACCGACGCGGAAACGTTCACCGTGCTCGAGCCGAGGGCAGATGGGTTCCGCAACTACCTGCGAGCGGGCGAGAAGTTGCCGGCCGAGGCCCTCCTGGTCGACCGGGCTTACATGTTGAATCTGACCGCTCCGGAGATGACGGTTCTCGTCGGTGGCTTGCGGGCCCTGAACGCGAACTTCGGCCGAACCGAGCACGGCGTCTTCACCGACCGGCCCGAGGTGTTGACCAACGACTTCTTCGTCAACCTCCTCGACATGGGTACCGAGTGGAAGGGATCCGCCTCGGCCGAGAACGTCTACGAGGGCAGTGACCGGGTCACCGGTGAGACCAAGTGGACCGCGACCGCCGTCGACCTCGTCTTCGGTTCCAACTCGCAGCTGCGTGCTCTCGCCGAGGTCTATGCCGCCGCCGACGCGCAGCAGAAGTTCGTGCAGGACTTCGTCGCTGCGTGGAACAAGGTGATGAATCTCGACCGGTTCGACCTCGCCTGAATCTCAGACGAACCGCATACGGCACCCCGTGAGCTGACTCCGCTCGCGGGGTGCCGTGCGTGCCGTCGCGCCGTCGGCGGTCAACCCGTGACGCGAGCTGCGTTCCCGGCGTCGACGGGCAGGACGATGCCGCTGATGTGTTCGCTGCCCTCCGCGGTGAGGAACAGGACGACGCGGGTGATCTCGGCGGGGTCGAGCCACGCCACGGGCTGGGCGTGCAGGCTGCGGAAGACCGGTGCGACATCGTCGGATCCGGGATTGTCGAGGTCGGGCCGCATCATCCGGTACAGGGAATCGTTGTGGATCATGGGAGTCGAGATATTGCCGGGGGCAACCGCATTGACGGTGATCCCGTGCGGTGCGAGGTCGAGCGCCGCACTCTTGGTAAGTCCGATGACGCCCCATTTGGATGCGGCGTAGGCGGCCATGTTGGCATTTCCGGCCCGCCCCAGCATGGAGGAGACGGTAACGATGCGCCCGTATCCCCGGCGGATCATCCCCGGGGCCACCGCTCCGACGGTGTTGAAGACGCCGGTCAGGTTGGAACCGATGGCCTCGGACCACTGCTCCTGGGTGAGGGACTGGACGGGTGCGGCCACGGACACGCCGGCATTCGCCACGGCAATGTCGATTCGTCCCAGTTCGGATTCGGCTCGTGCGACGAGCGCGTCCATGGCGCTTCGGTCGGCGGTATCCAGTATCGCTGTGATGCAGCGACGTCCGGTCGACCGCACCAGTTCCGCGGTCTCGTCGAGATCGGCCTCGGTGGCGAGGGGGTAGCCGACC
Source organism: Rhodococcus sp. IEGM 27 (assembly GCF_033142305.1). Lineage (NCBI taxonomy): Bacteria > Bacillati > Actinomycetota > Actinomycetes > Mycobacteriales > Nocardiaceae > Rhodococcus > Rhodococcus sp. IEGM 27. The sequence goes on from NZ_JAWLSG010000009.1 coordinate 17,427, forward strand.
ACCGGGCTGTCCGAACACCGATCGCACAGGACGATGTCTGCGCCGCGTTCGGCAAACTCCACCGCGTGGCTACGGCCCTGGCCGCGGGCTCCGCCGGTGATCAGGGCGACTCGGCCATCGAATCGATCCATCGTTCTCTCCTTGTCCGGACGTACTACCGCAGCTTGATGCTGCCGCCGTCCGCCATCAATGTCTGGCCGGTCATGTACCGCGAATCGTCGGTAGCGAGGAACACCGCCACGGGCGCGATGTCCGTCTCGGGGTCGCCGATGCGCTGCAGGGGAACCTTCGCCACGGAGGCCGCCGCGCGTTCGGGAAACGCGGCCTGCCACGCGAGGACTCCTTCGGTGGCCGCGAACGGACAGATCACGTTTACTCGGATCCCGTCGGCCGCCCACTCGTTGGCGGCCACGCGGCTCACGCCCCGGATCGCTTCCTTCGCCGCGGCGTACGACGTCTGGGTGGGCATGCCGTCCAGGCCGGACCCGGACGCAAAGTTGATCACCGAACCTTTCGCCGACTTCAGTTGCGGGTAGCACGCTTGCATCAGGTGCACCACGGGATAGAACCCGGTCTGGAAGGAAAGGTCGAACATGTCTTGGGTATGGTCCACCAGCAGTGCCTGGCGCGACGCGTGCGCGTTGTTGACCAGAACATCCACGGACCCGAACGCGTCGACTGCGGCGTCGCGGATCTGGTCGGCGGACTCCCGCCGGGCGATGTCGACGTTCAGGAAGCGGGTGGCCGCGCCGAGTTCCTTCTCGAGAGCCGTGCCGCGTTCGTCGTCGATGTCCACGAAGAGAACGTTGGCGCCCTCACGGACGAAGACCCGGGTGATGGCTCGTCCGATCCCGCCCGCGCCGCCCGTCACGATTGCTGTCTTGCCCTGCAGTCTCATGGTGTTCCTTTGCGCGTTCGGGTCAGACACCTACGGTCGCGGCGGTGGCCAGCGCCGCCTTCTCGAGCTCCGCCACGCTGAACGCGGCGTAGTTCTCGTACGGTCCGCGGCCTGCGAAATAGGGAGTCAGAAGTCCTTCGAGCTCCTCGGGTGAGAAGGCGGATCCCGCTGCATCGAAGCGATTCTCGACCTTGGGTGCCGCCATCAAGGCGACCATCTTGCCGTAGACAACGAAGACCTGCCCGTTGATCTCGCCCGAGGCGGGGGAGGCCAGGTAGTGGACGAGTGTGGCGACGCGTTCGGGCGAGAGGGGATCGGGTCCGGCGTCGCCGGCGGTATTCGCCCCGAAGGCGTCGGCCGTCATCGCAGTCCGGGCGCGCGGGCAGATGGCGTTGGCGCGCACTCCATATCGCGAGAGTCCCTGCGCCGTCGACAGGGTGAGCGCGGTGATCCCGGCCTTGGCCGCCGAATAATTGGGTTGGCCGGCCGAACCGAAGAGGAAGGCCTCGGACGACGTGTTGATCACACGTCCATACACCGGGCCTCCGGCGGTCTTGCTCGCTTCGCGCCAGTGCACCGAAGCCGCGCGCGACGTGGCGGCATGCCCTTTGAGGTGAACGCGAATGACGTCGTCCCAGTCGGATTCGGACAGGTTGAAGATCATCTTGTCGCGAAGGATCCCGGCGTTGTTGACGAGGATGTCCATCGATCCGAAGGTGCCGACTGCTTCCTGGACGAGGCGTTCTCCCAGCCTCCAGTCGGAGACGTCACCCGTGACCGCAATCGCCTGACCTCCGGCAGTCGCGATCTCCTCCGCCACGGTGTGTGCATTGTCGCCCATGTCGTTGACGACGACGGCGGCCCCGGCCGCGGCGAGGGCGAGGGCTTCGGCGCGGCCCAGTCCCGCACCGGCGCCGGTGACGACGGCAGTGCGTCCAGCCAGGTTCAGCGATTCCGTCATGCGTACTCCTCATGTAGAAAATTAGATTTCATTCTAGTTCTAACGTATGGGAGCACCGCATGTCACTACTCGAAGCGAAGTTTTGACAAGAATGATTTCTACTTTCCGCGAGGTCTCGCTCAGTGGGAATTGTGGTCGAGGTCACTGACGCGCATGCCAGGTTGAGCGTGCTGATCCTCTCGAAACACCGGAGCCTCATATGAACCACATTCCCCTGTCCCCAGGCGAGGCGGAGCGCGCACCGCTCTCGCGCGGGAAGTCGTACGCCCTACTGGCCTTGATCATTCTCCTGGTCGAAGTCATCCCCCTCGCCTACAACTTCGTCACCCCGGCACTGCCCGAGATTTCGAAGCACTTCGGAACTGCGAACGTCGGCTGGGTGATCACCATCGTCACGCTCATGCTCGCCGCCTCCACCCCGCTCGTCGGCAAGCTCGGTGACATCTACGGCAAGAAGCGGATGATGCTCGTGTCGGCCGCGGTGTTCGGTGCCGGGTCGTTGCTGGGCGCTCTGGCCCCGAACTTCGAACTCTTCCTGGTCGGCCGGGGGCTCCAGGGCGCGGGCATGGCCATTCTCGTCCTGGCCTACGGCTTGATCCGCGATATTCTGCCGCCCGCAATCATTCCCGTGGCGGTCGGATTCATCGCTACCGGCATGGGCGCCAGCACCATCCTCGGACCCATCATCGGCGGCTACCTCATCGATCACTTCGGTTATACGGGGGTGTTCTGGGCGCAACTGCTCCACGTGGCCGTGGTGGGGATTGCGGTCGCAATCTTCGTTCCCGAGACCACGTTGCGGACTCGCTCCAAGCTGGACGTACTCGGGGCGCTCATTCTCGGAGCCGGGGCGTTTCTGCTGCTGTTCGGTATCGGTAAGGCGTCCACCTGGGGATACACCTCGCCGCAGACGCTGCTCTTCCTCGGCGGGGGCCTCGCCGTCCTGGCCGGTTGGCTGGTCTACGAGCGCACCCCGAAGGAACCTCTCATCGATCTGCAGATGCTGCGGCACCCGCCCGTCGCGAAGACGTTGGCCGCCAGCGGTTTCGTCCAGTTCGTCCTGGTCAGCCACTCGATGCTGATCCCGATGTTCGTGATGACCGACCCCGACCTGGGGCTAGGGTACGGATTCGGCGCGACCGCACTTGCCGTCGCGATCTACACGGTGCCCACCGGCGTGGTGTCGATGATCGCGGGACCGGTGGGCGGGTACTTCACGCGTCGCATCGGCCCGGCTCCGGTTCTGGTGTTCGGCGGATTTGCGCTCGCCCTCGGGTCATTCCTACTTGCGACGCTGCATGATTCGACTCTTCAGCTGATGTTCGGGCAGTTGGTCATCGGACTCGGGCTGGGCTCCGCGTCGGCGACGCTCCCCAACCTGATCATGCGCACGGTGCCCGCCGAGACCCAGGGTATCGCCGGCGGGATGCTCAATCTGTCCGGTTCGCTGGGCAGCGCGATCGGCAGCCAGGTGATGATCACCATCCTCGCGATCCCCGGAGTGATGCTCGTGGGTCGTGCCTCGCACTTCCCGGAACAGGGTTTCGTGTACGCCTTCTTCACCCTCGCTGTCGCGGGTGTGCTCGCCGGAATCATGGGACTCCTGCTGACCCGCAACAGGATCGACCGTCCCACTGACGTCGCGGTACCGAAGTCCGAGATGGTGGCCTGACCCTGCCACCGACCGCGGGGCCCGCACTATGTGCGGGCCCCGCGGTCGTCTGGATCAGCTGAGGACGCCGGCGGCGAGCAGGGCCCGTGCCTCCTCACGCCCGTCGAGGAGCCGATTGGTCCGGCGGGTCACCTTCCACACGCCGTCGATCTTGGCGAGCTCCCAGCGGTTGGCCGTGATCCGGTGTACACGGAATCCGTCTTCGTCGCGAATGATCAACTGGGACTTACAGGTCGCCACCGCGGTGTCCCCATCGACCCGGATGTGTCCGGGCTCGAGCATGTGCGCGCAACCGCCGCCGATCCAGCCCTGGTGTGCCTGCGACTGCACCATCGCAGTGATGGCTGCGTGTCCGCGCAGCACGCCGGTGTCCACGTCGTACACACCGTCCTCGGTCCACAGCCGGGCCACCGCCTCGGCTGAGCCGCTGTCGATGGCGGGACCGTAGGCGGTCATCAATTCGAGGATCGCGAGCTTGTCCTCGAGCACGGCGACCCGTCCGAGGAGAGACTGGAGAAGTTGTTTTTCGGAGTCGGTCACGGATGTGTCCTGTCGTCGGGGGAAGAACTTCGGAAAGTGAGGCCGAGCTCGTCGCCGAGCTGCCGGAGGGCGCCCAGTTGCTCGCAGTAATGTCCGGCCCCGGTGGAGGCGAGGGTCGTGCTGACGATCGTGGTGCCGGCGTCGCGGCGTCGTTCGAGGGCGCGGCGCACGGTATCGGGATTACCGATCGGGTCGAGTGGTGCCCCAGCGCTGAGAACCACCTCGAAGCCGCCGGGTAGGTCGACCTTGCCGAGGAGTGCGCACAGTTCGTCGAGCGACAGACCGAACGGGACCCAGCCGTCACCGAAGGCGACCGCGCGCCGCAGAGAGCGGAGCGTGCGCCCGCCCACCCACAGCGGGACCCGTGGTTGCACGGCGTGCGGTTCCACAACCACGTCCTCGAAATCGTAGAAGGCGCCGTGATACTCCGGCCGGGAACGGGACAGCGACGCGCGCAGGGCGGCGAGGGCGTCGTCGGCGCGGGGTCCGCGGTCGTCGAAGTGGGCGCCGAGCAGGGCGAACTCCTCACGCAGGCTGCCTACGCCGAGACCGAGAACCAGGCGGCCCCCGCTGACGGCGTCGAGCGTGCCGTACCGCTTGGCGATCTCGAGCGGGTGGTGATAACCGAGCACCAGGACCTGTGTGGCGAGCCGGATGCTGCTCGTCCGTGCGGCGAGAAAGCCGAGGGTGGCGAGCGGGTCCCAGTACGTGGCGCCGCGCTCGGCCGCAACATCGATGGGCACAGCCACGTGCTCACTGCAGGTGAGGTGGTGATAGCCGAGGCGATCCGCCGTTTCGGCTATCCGCGTCAATTCCTCGATCCCGGCGGCGGCCTCCCACTCCGCTACGACGGCGGGATGCTGGACGACGATGGGCGGCGCGATTCCTATGTGCATCTGCTTCGGTACTCCGTTGTAGGGGGATCGGTCCTGTCGGGGGATCGGTGTCCTCACCGTTGTAGTGGAGCTTCCGGCGCGGGGGTCGAGGCATTCCCGGTGACCGGACGCGGTGCCCCGTTGGTATTCGCATGTGTGGCGAGTAACGAGGCGGGCCATTGTCGGGGTTGCCGAGACTCGAGTGCATATCAGCCACATAGGTAACAGAGGACGAAACGCATGCGTCATCGGCCCAGACCGCTCTGCGCGGCAACCGTTCTCGCTAGATCTTTCCGAGTCCGCGGCGGGTGAAGCGGGACTCGGTTGTGTGCTGTGACGACAGGACACCCTCGCGAGGGATACGCGCGTCCTGGTCGGTGCGGACACGCTCTCTCGAGCGGACACTCCGCTGCCCAGCGGCAACCGGCTCGAATGCCCTAGGTGTAGTCGTCGTCGACGTGCGCAAAGTCCTCCGGCGAGAGTTCCCGACGTGTCGCTGCCCCGAAAATCGCCGATGCGAGCGCAGCGACGCGGAAGACCCCGCCGGCCCTCGGAAGGAGGGCAACTTCACGATATCGGTGCCGTATATGCTCATGGCTTCTTCTCTGGCGCGAGCGCACAGGCACCGATCCGGCGACGTCTCTGACATGGGTCAATAGGCTCGCCATCGAGTCACTTGTTTCCAGGAACCGCAGATTTCCGGCCGGGCGACGCGACCTCGGCGATCATGAAATGGTCTCGGTGGGCGGGTAGGTCGGTCAGATGACCCGATTTGGGGTGGTGATGGCGAAACTTCCGATGGGAGAATGCCGAGCCGGACGGTCTGTTACGGCTGTGGGGTTTGCTGTCGTTATGTTCTCAGACCGTGAAGCGACCACCGTTGCTCAACAGCACCGCGCCGACCACATTGGCTGCAGCGTCCGACGCCAGATAGAGGATGTTGTCGGCAATCTCTTCTGGTGTTGCGTAACCGCGGGCGCCACTCTTCGCCATCGTCTCCCGTAGATGTGCCGGGGTACGGCTGGCCATGCCGGTGTCCACCGGGCCGGGAGCTACGGTGTTCACGCGGATCCCGAATGGGGCAACCTCCTTGGCCACAGACTGACTCAGCGCGTGGACCCCGGCTTTGGATGCTGAATAGTGCGGGTAGCCGATGAGTGTGTCGAAGCCCGTCGACGAGCCGATCGTCACAATCGCTCCGCTTCCAATCGGTTTCATTGCGCGTACGGCCTCACGCAGAACGAAGAACGTTCCGTCGAGGTTGATGGACATGATTCGCCGCCAGTCGTCATCCTCGAGGTGCGCGAGGATATCGATCGGTTCGCCCTTCTCTGCGGCGTCGTACATGCGTTGCTTGCTCGTCGGATCATCGACGCCGGCGGCATGAACCACCACGTCGATCCGACCCTGGGCCGCTACGACTAGTCCGAAGGCGGTGGCGACCGCGGCCGAATCGCTGACGTCGAGGCTGATGGCCTGTCCCACGTCGATTGTGGCGGCTACAGCCTCGGCTGCGTCCTTGTTCACGTCACATAGATAGACGGCGAGGGCACCGCGATCGGCGAGCGCTCGGGCGGTTGCTGCGCCGATGCCGGATCCGGCGCCGGTTACGACGGCGATTTTTCCCGCGAATTGATTGTCGGTCATCAGTTTTCTTTCGGTTGGGGCCGGATCCTGGAAGTTCGGGACCTGGGCGCACGAACCCGCGTGTTGCCGGTGGTGAGAGCAGCACGCGGGGGAGCGAGCGCAGCTTCAGCTGAAGGTCTTCTCGAGTTCATCGCGGTAGCGTTGTGCACCATCGCCAGTGGTCACCTCGACGTTCTGGTCGGGGACACCCTGTGCGCGAGCCAACGATCCTTCGATGTCGGGTAGCACGGAGCTGTACCCGACAGAGGTGGCAGCCTGACCCGGCTGGCTCACCATGAAGTTGGCAAGGACTTGTGCGGCATTCGGGTGGGGCGACGTGCCCAGTGCGAACCCATACCACTTGGCACCCCAGATATGCTCACCGGCAGCCCACTCGACCGGCGCGCCGGCTTCCTTGTTGGGCAGCATCGGGTCTGCCATGAGCCCCGCGGAGATCTCACCGGAGGCGATCGCCTGGGCAAGCGGCTGATTGCTGGGATAGATGCGCGGATTCTGGTCTGCGATCTGTTCCAGCACTTTACGTCCGCCGTAATACTTTTCGATGTGTGAGTAGTAATCGAGGTATGTGGGCGACGTGGCGGGGTTCACGATGCCGATCTTGCCTTTCAGCGCCGGATCGAGGAAATCCTGAGGCGTCGAGATACCGCTCGGCAACAAGGACGTGTTCCAGCCGAATCCGAGGAGGACTGCTCCCTCGAGGAAGAAGCGGTCGGCAATGATGCTGGTGTCGCGCTCGTATTCTGGGTTGTCGAAGTTCGGACCGATCAGCTTGCCCGCAGCGTCGGTGTCTTTGTTGGCATCCATCCAGGAGACGTCGGTGATGACGGCGACGTCTCCAATGCCTTTGCCGGACTTGCTTTCGGCATCGACCTTGGACAGTAGGTCGGCGTCGACACCACGAACGACTTCGAGATCGATCGCCGGATAGGCGGCTTCGAATGCCGTCTCGAGTGCCGCGAGGCGCGGTGCGGCCTGCGTCGAATAGATCGTCACCTTGCCTTCCTCGTTCGCCGCGGCGATCACGTCGTCCCAGGAACCCGAAACCGGCTCGGATGTACCCGACGAGCCGCTACCGCACGCGGTCAGCGTGAGGGCGGCAACAGCCGCTGTCACCGCTGCGCGGATGCACTTGTGTTTCATGTCTGGTCCTTCCTGGACTGAAGTCAATTCAGTTCAACATAGAGTGATGCAGCACACAATGCAAGTGGTGTGTGTACTGGCGGCTCTCCTTTTGCCGGGGTGTTCGTTGACACGTCCCCATGTTCGTGAAAATCTAACTGAACCGAAATCAGTTCTAGTGCCGTAAGCTGCATGTCACGGCCCTATCGTGGTGGCTGGTCGGGTCGCAGGACCCGGTCGACCCGGCCGCCGGAAGTGAGGAAGATCATGTTCAGCGGAGCTTTTGACCTCCTGGTTATCGGTGCGGGTATGGCCGGGCTGACCGCCGCAGCCAACTCTGCGCGCAACGGCAAGAAGGTATGCGTGGTCGAGGTCAGCGGCGACGTCGGCGGATCCGCTCGGTTTGCCGGCTATGCCTGGACCGCGCCGACGTACGAGATCATGAACGCCGAGAACCCACGTGGAGACGAGTCACTCAAACGAGCTCTGGTTGATCGCTTCACCGACGGGATCGAGTGGATCCGATCTGTAGGTATCGACGTCGACGATGCCCAGCGCATCCTGGATTTCGGTGGTCAGGGTCATAAGTTCGACACCAACCATTACATCGACACCTGCCGGCGGATGGTCATCGAAGCCGGGGGAGAACTCATGCTCCGCGCGGATACCGAGGCTCTGCTCGTGGAGAACCGTGGTGTCGTCGGTGCGACGGTGCGCGTCGATGGCGTGATCCGCGAGATCCGCTCGCTCAACACATTGCTCGCGACCGGTGGATTCCAGGGCGACAAAGAACTTCTTGCCGAGCACGTGCACCCCGACGCCGGGAAGATGCAGCTCCGGTCGAACCCGAACAGCTGTGGTGCCGGGTACCGGCTGGCCTCGGCTGTCGGTGCTTCGACCGGATCTGAGGACGCAGGCTTCTACGGGCACCTGATTCCCAGTGGCGTCGAACTGGCCGACCCCTCTGACTTCGTGGACATGTCGCTCTACTACAGCGAACATGCACTGCTGTTCAACCTGAACAACGAACGCTTCGTCGACGAGACGCTCGGTGACCATCTGACGACTATGGCTCTCCTTGATCAGCCTGAGAGTCGTGGGCTGTTGATCGCGGACGCACGCGTCCATCGCGACTGGATGTTGGCGTCCTACGTCGAAGGCGCCATCGCTCTCGACAAGTTCGATCTCGCCAACAGGCGAGGTGGAAGGGTCGGTATGGCCGAAGATCTCGACGAGTTCGAATACCTCCCGGGGGAGTGGGGATACGACGGCAAGGCCATCGCCGCGGCAGTCGCGGAATTCAACCGGGCCGCCGATGCCGGTGATCATCTCTCACCCAGCCGTACCCGTGATCGTGCGCCACTGGCGGAGGGGCCATACTACTTCATCGAGGCTGCTCCTGCCATCACCTTTCCGTTCCATGGCATCCGGATCGATGATCACGCGCGGGTGCTGGGCGCGGACGGCGCTCCGATCGCCGGATTGCTGGCCGCCGGCTCCGACACCGGCGGCCTCTGGTATCGGGCATATGCCGGCGGGATCGCGTCCGCCTTGGTTTTCGGGCTGACCGCAGCCACCACCGCGTGCTGACCGAGCGGCTTCGCTCATTTCTGACCCGAAATGAGCGGCGCGTTCAGTCGTGCCAACTGCGATCTCCGACAAAATCGAAGCAGATTCACTTCAGTGGGGCGTTCGTGATTGACATCACAAAGATTGGCCGATAGTGTCAAACTGACATTAGTTCAGTTCAGTTCTCGTTCCGTTGTTCGTTGAAAACTCGCGTTCGGTTCGAAGGGATACGGATATGACGAGGGTGGGCCCTACCTGGATGCTGCGCAGGCGCTCGCGGACTTGCTGGTGGCCCGCGAAGGCCGGACCGCGCTGAGCGGCGGCGCCGCAGTCCTCCTCGATATCCCGGGTCCAGTTGTCCGGGCGAAGGACATCGCGTCGGCCAGGTCGACGACCTGGCCCTGAGAAGGTCGGTCAGTACTCCCAAGGATGGGCGCATCTCTTCCAGAGCTGAGCACCGGTCAACACTCGAAAGGTATTACGACGATGGATGACATGGCGACGTCACTGCGTGGACTCACCATATTGGTGACCGGTGCATCCGGTGGTATAGGCGGAGCAAGCGCCGAACTCTTTGCCGCGCAGGGTGCAACAGTGTATCTCAGCGATGTCGACGATGCTGCGGGACAGGCGCGGGCACATGCCTTGGGTCCGGATGCCCACTATCTCCATCTCGACGTGACGAGTGAAGAAGACTGGGCTGCCGCCACATCGGCGATAGCTGCCAACGGGCACGTGCTCGGGGTTTTGGTCAACAGTGCGGGGGCGGCCATCAAGGCTCCGCTCCAACAGACATTCTTGGACGGCTTTCGGAAGATGCTCGACCTCAACTTGATCGGTACATTCCTCGGGATCAAAGCCGCAGCCGAGGCCATGGTCGACGGCGGTTCCATCGTCAACCTGGCCTCCCTGCGGGGTGTTTTGGCCACCGCGGAACTCGGGGCGTACGGTGCCGCGAAGTCCGGCGTTCGGACGCTGACCAGGGTTGCCGCCCTTGAATTGGCCGACCGCGGAATCCGTGTCAACGCGGTGTGTCCAGGGAGCATCGAAACCGAGATCACTTCGGTGCCGGACTTCGCGGCGGACGACACCACCGCCTACGTGCGCAGCATCCCGATGCGGCGACGAGGTTCTTCGGAGGAGGTGGCCAAGACGATCCGCTTCCTCGCCACCGATGACAGCGCCTACATCACCGGGACCGACCTCATCATCGACGGTGGTCAGGCCGCCGGTGTACGTACACCAAGGATCTTCACAGAAAGCGTCTCTAAATGACCTCCCAATTCAAAGTTTCCGGTCTGAACAAGAGTTACGGATCGAATGTGGTCGTCGATGAACTCGACCTGGACATCGAGGAAGGCGAGTTCCTGGTCCTGCTCGGACCCAGCGGTTGCGGCAAGACCACGACCCTGCGTTGTCTGGCCGGTCTCGAGACCCCGCAAGGTGGGTCGATCGAATTCGGGACCCAGACGGTCTTCGATGCGAGCACCAAGGTCGATGTTCCCGCGCACAAGCGCAATATCGGGATGGTATTCCAGTCCTATGCGTTGTGGCCGCACATGACCGTTCGCGACAACATCAAGTACCCGCTCGAGGTCCGCAAACTCAAGAAGGCGATCTCCGGCGGAGCGGTGGAAGCGGCTGCGGACATGGTCGATTGCGGCGCGCTGCTCGATCGGTACCCCTCCCAGCTCAGTGGTGGTCAGCAGCAGCGGGTCGCGGTGGCCCGCGGACTGGTCGCCCAGCCGGACTTGATGTTGTTCGACGAACCATTGAGCAACCTCGATGCGCGTCTCCGGGATCAGGTGCGGTCGCAGATCCACCAGCTGCACCAGAAGATCGGATTCACAGCCGTTTTCGTGACGCATGATCAGGCTGAGGCCTTCGCGTTGGGCGATCGTCTGGCAATCATGAAGTCGGGCAGGATCGAACAGTATGACGCTCCCGAACGTGTCTTCGAGATGCCGGCGTCCGAATACGTCGCCGCCTTCATCGGGATGGGCAATCGACTCGAACTCAAGCGTGGCCACGAAGGCTGGAAGACCAACGCAGGTGACGGCATCGATCTCGGTGGCGCCGTGGTGCGTGACCGGGCCGACGAGGGCACCAGCGCAGTCGCCCGCTTCCGTCCGGACGACGTTTTCCTGCACGAATCGTTACAGGACGTCCCGGTGGGCAACGTTCCCCTCCATGCCGAACTCGTCGACTACGAATACGCCGGCCGATACTTCGACGTCTCGGTCAAGACCGGTACCGAGCCGTTGGCGTTGCGGGCCCGGGCATCCGACCACGGAGCGCGGTTGCGTCAGCTGACACCCGGTGCGCCGTTGGTGATCAGCTTCTCGCCCGACAGCCTGCGGGTTTACGGTGAACCCAATGGTTCTGTAGTCGCCGAGCCCGATCTGGTCGCGGCAGGCAGTGGAGGAACCGCGTCATGACGACTATGACTGCAGTGGCGCCCACACGATCGTTCTCGATCCCGACACATTGGCGCGCTCGAATCGGCTACATAGCCTTGCTCGCGGTGCTCGCGTACCTCGTTGTCCTGCCTATGATCCGTCTGCAAGTGCTGGCATTCGAGGACGGTGCTGCCGGCTACAAATCGCAGTACGGCCGATACGACATTGCCAAGACCCTCGGGACCACCGCCGCCCTGGCGGTCGGGTCGCTGGTGATCGCCATGGTTTTGGGCACGCTTCTTGCCTATGCTGCCAGTCGCCTTCCCTCGAGACTGGGATGGCTCAAGATGATCCCGATCCTGCCGATCGTCATGCCTGCAGTCGCAAGCATCGTCGGGTGGGCGTTCCTGCTGTCACCCGGACCCGGCTATCTCAACGTCTTGCTGCGCAAACTTCCGTGGTGGAGCAGTCTCGACTCCGGGCCCGTGGACGTCTACTCGGTGCCGTGGATCATTATTCTCACCGGTTTCGGCCTCACGTCTTTCGTGTACTTGTTCGTCAGCTCCGGGATGCAGAACATCAGTTCCGAACACCTCGAGGCCGCGCAGATCAGCGGGTCGTCAACCATCGGTATCTTCTTCAAAGTGGTTCTCCCGCTCCTGCGCCCGTCCCTGATCTACGGCGGTGGTATCGCGCTGTTGCTCGGGCTCGGGCAGTTCACCGGTCCATTGATGCTCGGGCAGAACAGTGGAGTCAAAGTTCTCACCACTGAGATGTACGAACGGGTCTCACAATCGCCGTCGGATTTCGCCGCCGCGGCCGCAGCAGGTTCGCCACTTGTCATCTTCGGCCTCGCGGTGGTCCTCATCCAGAAGGGCTTGCTCGGCGACCAATCCCGGTTTGTCACCCACGGTGGAAAATCGTTCGTGAACCCCACCGGCCGAGGAACCTGGGCAGCTGTGACCATCGCGGTTTTCTCCCTGTTCGCGCTGGTACTTCCATTGATCGGTTTGATCATCGTCTCACTGACGCCGTACTGGTCGGGATCGCTGGGCTGGGACCTGTTCACGCTCGCGAACTACAAAGAACTGTTCCGCACCAACGCCATAGTGGAATCGGTCATCACGAGCGTTGTGACATCCATCGGCGCCGTCGCGATCTGTATCCCCATCGGCTACGTGATCGCGAACCTGCTGATCCGTGGACGTCGATACAAGATCCTCGGCTTGATCGGAGATCTGATAACGGCACTACCGATGGGCATTCCTGCGGTGATTTTCGGTGTCGGATTCCTGATGGTGTACACCGAACCGCCATTTATCCTCTACGGCACCCGAACAGTGATAATCCTGGTGTACGTCGTCCTGATGCTGCCTTTTGCAGTCAGGATGCAGATGACCTCGATGTTGTCACTGGGCAACACCTACACCGAAGCATCCGCGACCAGTGGGGCCTCCCCGCTCGTGACGACTCTTCGAATCATGTTGCCGCTCATGCGTCCCACGATCTTCAGTGCTGTGGCACTGATCTTCATCCTGCTCACCCACGAGTTTGCGGCGTCACTCCTCGTCCGCGCGTCCACCACGCAGGTCATGGGTACCCTGCTCTACGACATGTGGCAGAACGGCTCGTACCCGATGGTGGCCGCGATGGCCTTGCTGATGACGGCGGTGACCACAGTAGGTGTAGCGATCGCAATGATCGTCGGTGGCCGCAATGTCCTGAGTAAGTTGTGACGGGAAGGGATCAGGACAGTGACTTCGATGGACACCAGACTCCGCGACAAAGTGGTGCTCGTGACGGGAGCCACCGGAGGGATCGGGATCGAGATCGTCGCGCGCCTCGCCGATGAGGGCGCCCACGTGGTGGCTACCGATGTCGACGCGCAGGCGTGCGAGAAGCTGGTGTCGGCGCAGGAACAGCCCGACCGACACCAGGGACTTGCTCTGGACATCACACAGGAGTCGCAGTGGCAGAGCGTGGTTGAGGCTGTCTCGGCCCGTTACGGGCGGCTCGACACCGTAGTGAACAACGGAGCGATCGGTAGCCTGGAGACCGTCGTCGATGAAGACCTCGACCGCTACAACCGGGTCATCGCGGTGAGTCAGACCGGAACCTGGCTCGGCATGAAGCACGCCGGCAATCTTATCGAACGGACGGGCGGCGGCTCCGTCGTCAACATCTGTTCGATCCTGGGTACCGTGGGCGGTCTGGGCAACAGCTTCGCCTACGCGGCCGCCAAGGGTGCAGTGCGCACGATGACCAAGAACGCTGCGTTGCACTGGGCCACCAAGGGCGTGCGAGTAAATTCGGTACACCCCGGTTTCATCGAGACCGAACAGCTGCTCGAACGTTTCGAGGGGACCGAACGTCATCGGGCGATGGTTGCGCACACTCCGATGGGACGGCTGGGCCGAGCGTCGGAGGTAGCCGCGATGGTGGCGTTCCTCGCGAGCGACGATTCGACGTTCGTGACCGGATCCGAACTCTACGTCGATGGTGGTTGGACTGCCGACTGAAAGAGTTTCATCCTCCCCGAGAGAGCAAGAATTCGTCCCCGTAGGGGTATCCCGGAAATCATGTACCCGGGCTACCCATACGGGGACGTAGGTGGTGTTCGACTTCCTCAGCTCATGCTGAAGACGTCCACGCCGTCTTCGGTGACTACCGACAGGAGGTCACGGTCGACGAGGACGTCGAGGTGTGCCAGTGTCTCGCAGGTAGCGACCATTTGATTGAAGCAATCGAGTGCGTCGAATGCGCGCTCGCGGCGCGTCCACCTAAGGGCCTGAGCGACTCGCAGACCGGTGCTCGGACCTAATCGTGCAACAACATTACGCGTTTGGTTCAAGCGGTGGTCGTGGTGTGCGAGCAGTTCCAGGCAGCGCGCGCGTACGTGGGTGCCGGCCGGACCGTGGGCCGGCAACATGACTCGTTCCGGCTCGTCGAGCATCAGCGTCAGAGACCGTAGGTACTGCCCCAGGGGTAGTTCCCAGTTGCCGAGTTCGAACCCGATGGACGGTGTGATCGTCGGCAGCACGTGATCGCCGGTGTAACACACACCTCGGTCGACATCGTGAAAGACCATGTGGCCCTTGGTGTGGCCGGGGGTGTGGGTGGCGATCAACGAGTGACCGGCGATGTCGACTGGGCCAGGGGACAGCCAGATATCGGGCTGTTCCCAGTCGGCGAGGGCGAAAGGCTCGGCGATCGCCGTCCGGTGCGTCTGCTCGGCGATGACGGTGTCGCCCGCACGATGAAGTTCGCGGAGCGAACTCTCGGGGACATTGCTGTTCAGCCTCGCGATAGCGGCGATTCCCGGGGCCTCGGCGCGGCCGAGGTGGATCCGGGATCCGTGGCGGCGTCGCAATTCCACCGCAAACGTGTAGTGGTCGCGATGTACGTGGGTGACGTAGATGTCGTGGATGTCCGCAGGCGAATATCCGATCCGAGTGAGCGCCGCGGAAAGTTCGTGGTGGGTCGACGGGCGGTGCCACCCACCATCGATCAGCGCCAATCCGTTGTCGGTCTCCAACGCGTACACGTTGATCGCGCGCAATCCGTCTTGCGGCATCTCCAGCGGGATTCGGTGGACGCCCTCGGCGACTTGGTGGGCACCGGCCTCGGCCCACTCGGAGGTCATTCGCCGGTGGTGACGAGGGGAATCATAGTTTTCTCGTCGCCGTACCACATCATTCGACGACCACCCATGGTTCCGACGTGGTCGACCGCAGCCTGCCATTCCGGGCTCGCCAACGCGATGTCGAGGCATTCACGTGATGCGAAGCTCAGGACCGAGAGGCCGTCCCAGCCTTCTGACCGACTGCCGAAGGATTCGAGAAGTTCGGTGTGCTGCCAACGCAGCAATCCGGGGAGCGGGTAGGTGACTTCGGCATGCTCTCCGCGCCACCACGTCATAAATTGCTCGTGGGTCCAGTCGGTGGGACGGGCGGCGATGAGAATGAGGTTGTACATCAAGTCTCCTAAGTGAATTCTGTTCATTTCAGCGCGGCGTCGGCAGGGCGCGCCGACCGCAAGATGCCTACGCGCGAACGACGCGTAGGGCCGCGTCGGTAACCAGCGCGGTAATCTCGTCGAGTGTGACCTTGCCGCCTGGGCGGTACCAGCGCCAGACGCTGATGACCAGCGCGAGTACCAAGCGGCCCTGTAGATGCGCGTCGGAATCGACGAAGTCGCCGGATTTGATCCCGCGGGTAATGAGATCGGTCCAGTCTTGTTCGATCTTGGCGACGAGTTCGCGAGACCGGAGACGCTCGGCCTCCTCTTTGACCGACTGCCGTTCGGTGGCCAGCAAATCCATATGGTTCTGCAGGATGCGACGCTGTAAGGCATCTGTCGGCGATGCCTCGAGGGACACGGCAACGGCTGCGCGTAATGCTTCGACCGGGTCGGACGTCTCGGCTGTGGCGGCGGTGAACCGTTCGGCCGAGTCGGCCAACTCGAGTCGCATGATGGTCAGCAGACAGTGTGCCTTTGACTCGAAGTAGTGATAGAGCGCGGTCTGGCCGATGCCCACTTCGTCGGCAATGGATGCCCACTTGGTGTGTTCGTAACCCACCTTGCCGAATTGATCGATCGCGACCGACAGAATGAGACTGCGCTTGGACCGCGGGCTCTCCCGGCGAACCTCGGTATCAGTGCTCATGGGTCCCCCTGTAATTGGACAAGTACACGCGTGCTCGAGTCTACCTGCCCTGAGGTGAATTAGGGTCAATTTTAGTAGCCAGGGTAGACGCCATGCTCACCGCATCGGGTCGTGACAACTTACCAACACGGTTCTGAGGTAGGTCATCAACGGTGAAGACGTACTCGGGCCATTTGAACTTGGGGAAGTTTGCCGCAGCAAGCTGTTCTGTCACACGCTCGAGAGTGAGATTTTCACATTCGGTGACTACCAGCGCCGCAGCCCGCTCGCCGAGGAGGTCATCGGGAACAGGGACCACACATACTTGAACGACACCGGGAAGGTCGGCGATCGCCGACTCCATCTCGTTGACGTCGATGTTGCGGCCACCGCGGATGATGATCTGCTTTTTACGTCCTATCACCTGGACGGTGCCGTCGTTGCCGACCTCCACGAGATCGCCGGTGGGCAGGAACCCGTCCTGGGTCAGCGTCGGCGGGACCGGGATGCCGCCACGTGCGTAGCCGACAAACATCGATGGACCCTTCACCTGGGCGTCGCCGATCTCACCGGTGGGTACCGGGAGACCGTCGGAATCGACGGCCCGCACGATGGTGCAGGGAAAGGGGCGCCCGTCCCGGCCGAGGCGGACGGCCGGGGGATCGTCGAGCGCTGGTGTGGTGTGGCCCAGGCACTCGGACATCCCGAACACCCGCAGGAATGTGGTTCCCAGTGTTGTCTCGGCCTTCTCTAGTGCCCCCTCGTTCATCGGGCCACCGCCCACCGTCAGGGCCCGAACGGCCGAGAGCCTGCCTTCGGAGCCCTCGGTCACCGAGAGCTGTAGCGCCATGGTGGGCACCAGCATCGTCCACGCAACACCGTTCTTCTCCATCGCGTCGACTGCCCCGGCGGGCGACCACTTACCGATCGCCACGAGGGGTCCACCAAGGTAGGCCGGCAGATACATGCCGAAGCAGAATGCAGCTACCGAAGACAATGGGACAAACGCGCCGATCGCGTCACCCGGTTGCAGTCCGACGGTGTCGATCGTGCTCTGGCATGCGTACCGGATTGCCTCTTCGGACTGGACAACGCACTTGGGGCGTCCAGTCGAACCGGAGGTCATCGCAATCGCGGTGCCACCCTGCCAGCGTGCAATGTCGCCGAACCCTCGCGGAGCAGAACGTAGTAACAGCGTATCGAACGCCTGTTCGGAGTCGGGAAAACGCGCGGAGTCGATGCCCCATTGCGAAAGTGAGGTCGGATCGGCCACAACGATGTCAGGGGCGATGTCCTCGAGTGCCAACTCGAACTCGGCTTCGGTGGCGTGGGGGCTGAAGACGGCGACCAAGCCGCCCCGTAACCCGACGGCCACGGCGGTGGCCAAGGTATGCCAGGTGTTGTCGGCCTGGATGAGCGCGGTGGGCGGTGCCTCATCGATGCCTGCGATCCGGTCGGCGAGCGTACGGGCGGCATCGACAATCGACCCGATTGTGTGGCTCCCCAGCTGGTCGATGACGGCAACCGCATCGGGGTCGGACTCGGCCCGGGCGACCATCTCCTGTGCAAGTTGCTTCACTGCGCTGTCTCTTTCATCGTCGCGGTCGTAAAAATTATGAACTCAAAGGCCGGGGACAAGGACTCCGCGGCCGGCGAACGAGCCCGAACGTAGTTGTCGGTAGGCATCCGGAACTTCGGAGAAACTGAATCTCGTGACCTCAGCATGCAAGGTGCCGGCTTGTGCCATCGCAACCACGTCCCGGAGGTCGTCGGTAGTGCCCCAGAACGGGGCACCGACCTGCCAGCCGCTGGGGAAACCGAGGTCTTTGCCGACGGTGAGTCGTCCGCCGGCGCTGCCGACGACGACGATTCGCCCGCCGGGCGCAAGCAGCCCCGGTGCGGGTCCGATGGTCGGTGGTGCACCGACGAAGTCGAAGATCAGATCGGCTCCGCCGAGGGTCGCGATGTCGCGTGCAGCCCCCTCGAGTGTCAGATGGCATCCCTGCGCGCCCGATTCGATGGCCAGCGCGTGAGCCTGCTCGCGGGTGTCCACGGCGACGATTCGGCGGACACCGAGTGCCCGCAGGATCTGGACGGCCAGGTGGCCGAGTCCGCCTATTCCGACGACCACGGCAACAGTGTCACTGTCGATCAGGTCATTGTGCAGACGAATCGCGTGATAGGCGGTGAGTCCGGCGTCAGCCAGCGGTGCAGCCTGTTCGGCAGGCAGGGCGCCGGTGGGAACGAGTACGTCGGCAGACGGGACCACCATGAGTTCGGCGAGACCGCCGTGATGACCGAGACCGTTGCCCATCGGTGAGAGGCGACCGTCCTGCCGGGGGACGAGCTCGAGGCAGTAGTTCTGTCGACCACGTCGACAGTTCCGGCAAGCCTGGCAGGGCCAGATGCCGTGCACCACCACCGATTCGCCGATCAGGCTGCGGTCCCCTTCTGGTCCGGCGTCGATGACGACGCCGGCGACCTCGTGGCCGAGGGTCAGGGGTAGCGGATAATCGAACCGCCCGGCGGGGGAGTCCATGACGCCGAGGTCGGATCGGCACAATCCGGCCGCGCCGACCTTGATCAGGAGCTGTTTGCCGGTGAATGCAGGTTCGGGGATCTCACGAACTACAGGTGATTCGCCCCATGCTGTGAGCTGAACGGCCAACATCAGCGCGCGGTCCAGCCACCGTCGACGATGAGTGTCTGACCAGTCATGTAGATCGACGCGTCCGAGGCGAGGAAGAGCACGGCCCCGTTGATCTCACCCTCGATGCCGCCGCGGCCGAGCATGGTGTTCCGGCGTACCCAGCCTGCGGACTTGTCGTTGCTGAAGAGGCCGTCGGTCATCTCGGTATCGAACCACCCGGGGACAACCGCGTTCACACGGATACCCCGGCGGCCCCATTGACCGGCGAGTTCGCGGGTGAGTCCTAGCGTGCCTGCCTTGGATGCGGCATAACTTGCACCGCCGATCGGGGCGGTGGAGACCAAGCCGATCACCGAGGAGATGTTGATGTACGACGCCTGCTCGCCCTCGGCGAGGCGGCCGGCCGCGTATGTGGCCAGGTGGAATCCCGCCACCAGGTTGACCTCGAGAATCGAGTTGAACCCCTCGGCGGTCTCCTGTTCGGCTTGTGGGGGGCCGGGCTTGCCGGCGTTGTTGACCAGGATGTCGAGGCGGCCGGAGCGGTTGTAGCACTCGTCGACCAGGGCCTTGCGATCACTGTCGTCGGTGATGTCGCACTGCACGGGAACGATGCCGGGGATCTCGTCGGCAAGCGCGTGGAGCCGGTCGAGTCTGCGCGCGGCGGCGTAGACCGTGGCGCCGGCGCCGGCGAGTGTGCGGGCAAAGCCGAGTCCGAGTCCCGACGACGCACCGGTGACGATCGCGGCACGGCCGGATAGCCCGAACATCGAGGTGAGCATTGATTCGCGTGCGGAGCTGTTGTCGGTCATCACTTCTCCAGTCGGCATCAGTAGACCGCGGTTCGTCCACCATCAACGGGGATGATGGCACCGGTGGTGTAACCGGCTGCGTCAGAGGCCAGGTAGGTAACCACTCCGGCGATTTCGGCTGGTAGCCCGAGGCGGCCTGCCGGCAGTCGGTCGATGATCTTGCCGATGAACTCGTCGTCCCAGTTCTCTGCCATGTCGGTGGCGAAACCACCGGGCATCACACAGTTGACACGGACGGTCGGGCCGTACTCCTGTGCGAATGCGCGGGTGAGGGCGTTGAGTCCGTTCTTGGCCGCGGCATACATCGCCTCGGGAGGGCTGGGGCGCTCGGCACCGATACTCGAGATGTTGATGATTGATCCCCCGCCGGCGGCGACCATGCGGTCACCGGCAACGGCCATCAAGCGGAACGGCCCCTTGAGGTTGACCTCGATGGTTTTGTCCCACAGTCCTTCGGAGACCGAGGCCAAATTCTTCGCCAACGGTGCGATACCCGCGTTGTTGACGACGATGTCGAGGCTCCCGAACTGCTCGATGATCGAATCGACGGCAGGTTCGATGCTGTCCCATTTGCCGACGTGCAGTGCAAACGGGTGGGCGGTGCCGGGGCCGGATTCATTCAATGCCGCAACGGCGCCCTCGCAGGCCTCGATCTTGCGGCTTGACACGATCACGGTGGCGCCGGCTTCGAGGAGGCCGCGGGAGATGGCCAGGCCGAGGCCCCGGCTCGCGCCGGTGACAAGAGCGACCTTGCCCGTCAGATCTGTTGTGTTCATCTGTGCTTCTTCACTTCCAGGCGTGCGATGGTCCGCAGGTGCACTTCGTTCGGGCCGTCGGCGATCTGTAGAGCACGCGTGATGGCGTGCAGGCGGGCGAGGATCGTGTCGTCGCTGACCCCTGCTGCGCCGTACGTCTGGACGGCGCGGTTGACCACGTTGTGTGCGACTTCCATCGCGGAGACTTTGATCGCGGCCACTTCTGATCGGGCGGCCGCATTGCCCTTGGTGTCCATCAGCCAGGCCGACTCGAGGACGAGGAGACGAATTTGGTCGATCTCGATGCGGCTGCGAGCAATCCATTCGCGGACGACACCTTGGTCGGACAGCGGTCCGCCGAAGGCGATGCGCTCCAACGACCGTTTGCACATCATGTCGAGTGCGCGCTCGGCCATCCCGATTGCGCGCATCGCGTAGTGCATTCGGCCGGGGCCGAGGCGACCCTGGGCGATGGCGAAGCCGTCACCCTCGGCACCGAGCATGTTGCTCGCCGGCACCCGTACGTCGGTGAACTGGACCTCGCCATGTCCGAGGCGGTCTTTGAACCCGAACATCGGCAGATCGCGTAGGACCTCGATGCCGGGTGCGTCAGCCGGAACCAGGATCATGCTCTGCTGACGGTAGGTCGGGCCTTCCGGATCGGACTTGCCCATGAAAATGATGAGTTTGCAATCCGGGTCCAGGACGCCGGAGGTGTACCACTTGCGGCCGTTGAGTACGTACTCGTCGCCGTCACGGGTGATGGTCGAGGTGATGTTGGTGGCGTCCGAGCTGGCGACGGAGGGCTCGGTCATGGCAAATGCAGAACGAATGCTGCAGTCCAGCAATGGTTTGAGCCACTGCTGCTTCTGCTCCTCGGTGCCGAACATGGCCAGGATTTCCATGTTGCCGGTGTCGGGGGCCGAGCAGTTGATGGTCTCGTTGCCGATGATCGACCGGCCGACGACCTCGGCCAGTGGTGCGTATTCGAGGTTGGTGAGCCCGGCACCCAGGTTGTCGTGGCACATGAACAGATTCCAGAGCCCCTGCTCACGAGCGGTGTTCTGCAGCTCGCGCATGATCTGTGGTTGCTCGTGCGGGTTCTCGTTGGCCGCGATCTGTGCGTCGTACACCGTCTCGGCGGGGTATACATGCTCGGTCATGAAAGTTTCGAGCTTGTCCTTCAGTTCCTCGGTGCGAGGGGAATAGGCGAAATCCACGATGACTCCTGCGGTTTGAAGGTGCTCGTCTACGGACGCAGCAGGGCGGTACCGGTCTCGATCAAACGATTGATCGTGGCCGGGAGTTTTTCTTGATCTGGGTCGTGATGGCGGCCCTCGCGATGGCGACGCAGGTTGTGGCCCATGATGGCGGCCATCTTCAGCCGACCCAGTGCATTGAACCAGTTCTGGTCGGGCAGATTCGATGATCCACCGGTGTAGAGCGCGACGAGTTCATCTTCGGTGGGCAGCCCAGGTACCTTTCGTCCCACACCGGGAAAGTTGCTGCCGTCGGCGAAGACGAGGAACCAGCCGAGTTCGACGCGTGGATCACCGGCACTCCAGATCTCCCAGTCGATCAGGGCGACCGGTTTGAGTCCCTGGGACAGAATGTTGCCGAGACGATAGTCACCGTGCACGAGGGTGGGGGTGACGGGCTCAGGTATATCAGCTTCGAGCTGGGTGAGCAGTGTGTCACCGCCGACCACGAGCTCGGGAGGCACCGCGCCCAGCGTCTTCGCCCATCGCGTCAATTCACCTTCGGGGGAGAGAGGTTCGGAGATCCCCGGTATCGAAGCGAGGTCGACCGCATGCAAGAGCGGGAGCACCTCGGCGGCACGACGCATACGCGCGGCGGCAAGCGTCGGCTCGACGGCAGGTTCGTCGAGTACCGGTTCCAGTGATTCGCCGGTGACGAACTCCATCGCGAACCAAGCGGGTTCCTGCTCGTCGACGGTGAGGATGCGGGGTACGGGAACGTCGGTGTGCTCGAGTGCCTGCAAGATTGTGGCCTGCCGCAGCATGTCATGCCGGCCGATCGAGCGCTGGCCTTCGGGAACGGCCTTGATCACCACGTCGGGCCCGGAGGTGCTGACCCGATAGGTGAGACCGGAGTGTCCTCCGGGAAGCACCTGGAAATCGGTCATGGTGAGCCCGCAGTCGGACTGTAGGCGCTGTGCGACCCTGAATTTAAGATCTGAGCTGATTGTGAGATTCGGGCCGGTCATGGTCGCGGCTCCCTCGGTAGCCCGAGCACTCGTTCGGCGATGATATTGTGCTGGATCTCGTCGGTGCCGCCGGCGATCTTGTACCCGGGGGCGCCCAGAACATGCTCACTCCAGGCGAAGGTTCCCCACCTCCCGGAATCGGCGGTGAGGTCGCGGCCGAGCAGCATCCGAGCGACCTCGGATGTCCGGGCCATAGTGTCGGTGGCCAGCAGCTTACCGAGCGAGGCCTCGGGGCCTGGATTGTTTCCGGCCACCAGGGCGCCTGCAACCCGCATGTTGCTGACACGCTGCAGGTAGCTGCGGGTGACGAGGTCGGCGACCTTGTCGCGCTCGATCTCGCTCAGTTCACGACCGAGGTTCTGGGCCAGTGCCACCGCCTGATCGGCGTTGGCCAGGCCCAAATTGCCGCCGTCGAGACGTTCGGCCGCAAGTACGGTGAGCGCGACTTGCCAGCCCTTGCCGACCGGGCCGAGGCGGTAGGTGTCATCGAGGGTGACGGTGTCGAGGTAGACCTCGTTGAACGAGCTGCCGCCGGTCATCTGCCGGATGGGTCGGATGGTGACGCCGCGGGCGTCCATCGGGACCAGGAATACGGTAAGTCCGGCGTGCTTGGCGGCGGCCGGATCGGTCCGGCAGACCGCGACGCCGAAGTCGGACACCGAAGCGCCCGATGTCCAGACCTTGTGGCCGTCGATTTGCCATGTGCGGTCCGGATTCTGAACTGCCTTGGTGCGGACGGCCGCGAGATCGGAGCCGGCCTCGGTTTCGGAGAACAGCTGGCAGGCGATGAGATCGGTGCGCAGTAGAGCGCGCACGTAACGGGCCTTCTGCTCTTCGGTGCCCCACTGCGCGATAGTCGGTGCCACCAATTGTTGTGTCACCGAGAACATCTCGGTTCGACGAGGAATATCGAAGGCTTCTTCGGCCCGCCGGAAGGCGAGCACGTACGACAACGGTAAGTCGTGACCGCCATATTCGGTCGGCCAATTCAGTGCACCCCATCCGGCGTCGAACTTGAGCTTCTCGTAGCGCGAGATCTCGTCGGTGTGCTCCCGCTCCTGCTCAGCGGTCCAGTTCTCGAAGACCGCCACCGAGTCGGAACCGCTGCCCCAGACCGATGCGGTGCGGGGCGGGGCCACACTTTGAAGCCATGCGACTGCCTCATCGGTGAAGGTGGTCAGTGCGGGAAGGGTTTGTGCTGTCACTGAATTACTCTCTGTGCCCTAGTCGTAGCTGGCACGGTCATGTCGGATTCTGCGAATCACACTGTCAGAACGGTGCAGGCACTGATGCCGGGCGCACCGTACACGTGCGTGAAACCGACTCGGGGGGTGCCTCGCACCTGACGGTCGCCGGCCTCGCCGCGTAGTTGGGTGACGATCTCGTGAACCTGCCGTAGGCCCGACGCACCGATCGGTTCACCGTTGGCGATGCATCCGCCGTCGGTGTTGATCGGGATCCGGCCACTGATCTCGGTGTCACCACGGGAGATCATCTCTTCTTGCTCGCCCGGCTCGCAGAAGCCGCACTCGGCCATGTGCATGATCTCGGCACCGCTCTCGGTGTCCTGTAGCTGGGCCACATCGACGTCCGACGGTGCAAGACCGGACTGTTCGAACGCGGCCCGGGCTGCGTCGGCGCTGACGCTGGTCGGTTCTCCACTGCCCTGGATTGCGGGGCTGAAGACCTCGAATGAACCGAAGCGCCTGGTGCGATGGGTGATTGCTCGCAGATGGACGGGTGTGCGATCGATGCGCCCGAGTGCCTCGGCGCTGGCAACCACGACCGCGGCGGCACCTTCACCCGGCGAGCAGAACATGTAACGCGTCAGCGGATCGTTGACCATGTCGGCGGTGGCGATGGTTTCGGCGGACATCGGTTCCTGCCGCCATGCGTTGGGATTGAGAGAGCCGTTGCGGTATGCCTTTTCGGCGACCCGGGCCAGGGTATCGGCAGAAATGGCGTACTGGCGCATATAGCGAGTGATCTTGGCGCCGAAGAACTGGGTGGTGACCATCAGGCCGGCATCACCGTAACCTTCGGGCAGGCCCCACTCTTCCGGACGGGGATCGAAGGCGCCGCGGGGGTGTTTGTCGAATCCGACCGCGAGTGCGATGTCGGCGGCGCCTGCCCGGACGGCATTGACCGCGGAGAACAGTGCGCTACCGCCGGTGGCGCAACCGTTCTTGACATTGGTAAACGGTATCCCGGTGAAACCCAATTCGGCGACGAGCGTGTCGGCCAGGCCGGATCCGTCGCTGCCGCCGAATGCGACCTGCACATCGGGCCACGACAGTCCGGCATCGGCGAGCGCATTGGTGATTGCCGTGACCGCCATCTCGCGCCCGGTGACGCCGGGCTGCCTTCCGAACTTCGAGAGTCCGGCGCCTACGATGGAAACAGGCTGTGTCATTGGGAGACCCCTTGCGTGGTGAAGCGTCCGACCGTGAATCGGGGCACCGGTGAGATGGCAACCAAACTCACCGGTGCCCGGTCCAGTTCATCGAAATCATCGCAGTCGAGAATTGCCTCGACCTTGATGCCTTCAGGGAGTTCGACGTAGCCCACTGCATAGGGAGTGAAACCCTCTGTGGGGGGGACATACGGCGGCGACTTGGGCGGAAAGCGTTGGATCGTGTACGCCCACACAACACCCTCCGTACTGAGAGTCAGCGGATCCGCGGTCGGGGTGGCGCACTTGCTGCACATCGTGGACTCCGGGAATGCAACGGTGTCACATTTCGAGCACCTGCTGCCGCGGAGGACCACGGCCGACGACTCTTCCATTGTCTGTCCCTTCAGTTGAAGATCTCGTGCCGGTAGATCAGCGACCGACCCACTTCGGCTCGCGCTTTTCGAGGAAAGCGGTGACGCCCTCGCGGCCGTCTTCGGACTGCAGGGCGTTGCCCACTGCAAGGTGCTCCATGACCATGAGCGACTGGATGTCGGCGTCGAGGCCGCGGTCGATGGTCATCTTGGTGAGCTTCATCATGAACGGGCTCTTGTCCACCAGCGGTGCGATGAAGTCCTCGACCAGCTGATCGAGCTCTTCGGCGGGAGCCGAGGCGTTGATCAGATCGAAGGCGTCGGCCTCTTTGCCCGAGAGCAACTTGCCGGTCAGCATCAGCTCCTTGGTCTTGCGGATGCCGATCATGCGGGGCAGGCGATAGATGGGGCCGGCTCCACCGAACAGTGCGCGACGGATGTGGAAGTCGCCGATCTTGGCATCGTCCGCGGCGACTGCAAAGTCGCACGAGATCATCAGTTCGAAGCCACCGGCGGTAACGTAACCCTCGAGGACCGCGACCGACGGGGTGTTCATCGAGTACAAACGGTCACAGACCTTGGCCGAGAGCACGGCGACGTCCATCGCGTTGGTGCTCCCGACGTAATCCGAGAGCAGGACGTCGAGGTCGAAGCCCGAGCAGAAGGTGTTGTTGACACCGCGCAGAACCAGGACCTTGAGGTTCGGGTCGTTGTCGACCTCGACGATGATCTCGTCGAGACGGTGCAGCAGTTCGGGGGTAACGGCGTTCTTCTTGTGCGGCCGGTTCAGCCAGACGCGGGCGACGTCGCCGTCTTTCTCCAACAGGATGTGGTCGGTGTCGATCATCGTGGAGCCTTTCTGTCGATCTACAGGAAACTTGAACTGGATTCACTTCAGTATCGACCACCATGGTGACCTCCGTCAATACCCAACCTGAACTGAGTTCAGATTCCGATCAGGGAGGCAATCCGGGCGCGGTGCACCCGTGAATCACCCTGTAGAGCTTCGTTTCCCATGGCGCGACGGAAATAGGAGTGAGCGGGATGCTCCCACGTGAAGCCGACACCACCATGGAGTTGGACGGTTTCGGCGGCCGCATAGAGGGCGGCATCAGTGCAGACCGAGCCGGCCACAGCAATGGCCAGGCGGGCGGTGGCTGGGTCCTCGTCGTAGACGGCTGCGGCGTAACGGCAGGCCGAGCGCGCTCGCTCGAGCTCGACCAGGACATCGGCGAGGCGATGCTTGATCGCCTGGAACGATCCGATCGGCCGGCCGAACTGGTGCCGGGTCTGGACGTACTGCACGGTCATCTCGAGCAGCGCGTCGACGATGCCGGTGTTCTCGCAGGCCAGTGCGAGCGTCGCGAGATCCAGCAGCTGTGTGCAGACCTGGTCGTAGTCGGCCGCGGTGGTCAGTGCGAGCGCGGGGGCCTGCCGCAACGTCAAATCCGCTTGTCGTCTGGTCGGGTCGATGACCTCGCGTTCGGACGGCACCAGGTGATCGCCCGCAGTGGTGACGAACAAGCGACGCCCGGAGGCGGTGTTCGCGGAGAGGATGACCACATCGGCGCCGGCGCCACCGAGCACGTGGGTCGCCATACCGGTGAGAGTCCACGCGTCGCCGGCCTCGCTCGCCTGGACGTCATCGGTCGCCGGTGTCAGTGAGGTCGCAGTGGCAATCATCGTGCCCTCGAGTACGTTTCCGAGCAGATCGGAGATGTCATCGGCGGTTGCCGCGAGGAGGGCGGACATTCCCACGACTGCCGAGGTGTAGACGGGCTCGCAGACCAGGTTGCGACCGCATTCTTCGAGGATGATCCCGAACTCGACCATGCCGTACCCCAGGCCGCCGCGGTCCTCGGGTACGGCGAGCGCGGTGATCGACATGTCCTCGACCAGTCGTCGCCAGAGGTCGGGTGAGTAACCGACTGCGGTCTCGGCCGCGGCGCGGACCTGCTCGATGCCGCTCCATTTGGTGAGCAGGCCGCGAATTGCTTCGCGAAGCTGTGTCTGCTCGACCCCTGGGGTCAGTGTGGACGGTTCCGAGCGAGGCCAGGGTGCTTCGACGGCGGTGGTGATGGGCATGACGCTCCAATTGACGTGACTTCAGTTTGGGTTAGAGCCACACTAACCCGGCGAACTCTCGACAAGAAGGGGTTTCCCGAACTAAGTTCATTTCATGAGTTGTAACATCGAGAAATACTATGCCGCCGTCGACAGCGGGCACCTCGAAGACGCCGTCGCGATGCTGGCACCGGACGTCGAGTTCGCCATGGTGCTACCTACCGGCATCACGCGCGACAAGGGGCGCGAGGTCATGCTCGGTTACCTCCAGGGGCGTCCCCCGGTGGATCGCAAGCACCACATCGAGCGGGTTGCGATTGCCGATGATCTGCAGTTCGCGCACGGTGCGGTCACCGATGACGGCGTCACAACCGGGTTCTTCGTCGGCGTGATGCGCATCGGCCCTGATGGTCTGATCGACCGCTATCAGGTGTCCTTCGACGCCGAATTCTCGCTGCTGCCAACCGCCCTGACCTCCGAAGGAGCATGACCCGTGACCGATACCGCGCTTTCGACCCCGATTCTCGCCCAGTGGTTCGAGTACATGGATTCCGACGATCCGGACCGGGTGCTCACCATGATTTCCGACGACTTCGAGATGTCGGTCCAGTTCTCGAAGGGCCGTGGCCAGGCAGCAGAATTCGTGGGTGACCGTGCCGGGTTGATCTTGTACCTCGCCCAGCGGGAGAAGAGCACTCTGGTTCACCACATCGACAAAGGCGCGCTGGTCGGCGATGTCGAACTGGTACTCGGGCGCACCACCCGCGGCGGTGAGTTCGAGGCATCGTTCAACGCGACTGCCCAAATCGACGACAACGGCAATGTGCGCCGGCTCCTCATCGCCCGCACTCCTGAGCTCGCGTTCGCCCAAATGCCCATCGTCGGCGCCGTGAAGAAGTCCATTGTGTAGTGGTCGTCGAGACCGTTGTTGCGGCGAGATATTCGTCTTTTCACCCGATTCCGCACGCATCGATGCCGGTCCGATTGCGGTGCACGCATCTCGTCTCGATACGACGAGATGACGTGCCCCAGATATCAAACAGCGAAGCGGATTTGAATCGAGCGAGGAGGCGGGTATGGCGGGCGTGTCGCAGATGGGGTTCTTTGCTCCCTTGCGGACCCGGCGCCTACGCCTGCTCTTGCTCGTGGAACTCGGCGCCAGCGTAGGCATATGGATACTAGTTCTTGCGGCCCAATGGATCCTGACCGAGGCGGGCGAATCCGCCACCACCGTATCGGCGGTCCAGTTCGCAATCAGTGTGCCGTTCTTCCTGTTTGCCGTGCCGATCGGCGCAATCGTCGAGTACACCAGTCATCGTCGGCTCCTGGTTGTCACGTCGGTGGTGCTACTTGCCGCATCGGTCGGCCTGGCCTTTCTGGACTTTCTGGGTCATGTAGGTGTCGCTGTACTGATGGGCAGCGTCTTCGTCGCCGGAGTGGGACTTGCGGTCGTCGCCATCGTCTGGCAAGCGTTGTTGCCCCACATTGTCAGCAAAGACATGATGGCCGTCGTCCCGGCCATCGATGGCGCCGTGTTCAACGGTGCGCGCGCTGTTGGACCGTTGATCGGCGGCGCGATTCTTGCCGGCTTGGGCTCCACCTGGGCGTTTTCATCCGTCGGTGCGATGTTTGCTGGGTGCGCGCTGATCGCGGCCCGGCAGGTACCGGCTAGCGCGGGCAGCGCTTCGATACGTCGCCCTCTCGGGCGGGCGGTGTCGAGCGGTTTGCGCTTTATCCGGTACTCCCGATGGACGCGACGGTTGCTCGTCCGGTTGACCATCTTTGGGATACCCGCGAGCTGCCTTTGGGCGCTCCTGCCACTGGTCGCCCACGACCGCCTGCACACCAGTACCTTCGAGTTCGGTGTGATGTCGGGCGCCATCGGGGTGGGAGCGGTCGTCGGCACGATCGCGCTGATGCCGCTGCGTGCCCGGATGACGTGGAATCGATATGTCGCATTGGGTTCGGCTGCCTATGCATTGGCACTTGGCGGGATGGCAGCCATCACCCGATTCGATTTGATGTTGGTACTGATGGTCGTCGCCGGCGCGGCATGGGTGGGGGTCCAGAGCACCTGGATGATCGCGGCGCACAAAGTCGTGCCGACGTGGATCAAGGCGCGTGTCATTGCGTTCATCATGTTGATGTTCCAGGGCAGTCAGGCGGTCGGGGCGATCTTGTGGGGTGTGCTGGCCGATGTCGTCGGCCTGGTTCCTGCCGTCGCGACCGCGGCCGTGCTCATGCTCGTGGCTGCCGGCGGGGTATTGCGGCGTGGCATCTTCCCCAGCGAGGGGATTGCGCCGGATCCTGCAGAGGTCGAGAATCCGGCTGCGCCTTCCGGTGACTATGGTGAGCGACGCGTGGTCATCGAGACGACTTACGTGGTCGCTCCTGCGAACCGGTCCGATTTCCTGGTCGGCATCCGGACGGTACAGCACTCACGGCTTCGGCTCGGGGCACTCCGATGCGTGGTGACGCAGTCTGCCGAACTGCCGGACACCTTCGTCGAGTACTGCATGTTCAGCGATTGGGCCGACTACATCTCGCAGGAGACCGAGCGACTCACGCGGCCGGAGAAACAACTACGTGAGCGGGTAGCGACCACGCTCGAGTCCAGACCGTCATCGCGGGTCTTGTTGGTGACCGACTGACCTCCACATCATCTACTTCGAGCACCAGGGATCGTCAGCGCGGCAGTGCGCAACGGAAGAAGGAATCATGGTAAGTCAGTTCCCGCATCTATTTTCGCCGTTTGAGGTCGGCGGGATCACCCTCAAGAACCGCCTGGTGGCACTGCCTGCCGGGACGAGTATGGCTGAGCGCGGTGTTCCCACTCACGGGGATACGGAGCATTTCGAGCGTCTTGCTGCAGGAGGCGTAGGGCTGATCGTCGGTGGTGCCACTGTCGTACACCGAACGACGACTCTGCGTTCGCGAAAGCTCGTCGAGGCCTACGGTGAGAAGTTCGTGCCTGCGACGGCGGCGAAGGTGGCGGTGATCCACCGTCACGGTGCCCGTTTTGTGGGGCAATTGTGTCACCTCGGACGAGAGTTCATCGGTGGGGAGTCGGATGCGCCGCCTTCCGCGCCGTCTCCGATCAAAACTGTGCGGGATGCTTACCCGCCACACGAACTGTCAGTCGCCGAAATCGAGGACATCATCGAAGGGTGGCGTGTCTCGACACAGAATCTGGTCGGGGCCGGCGCAGACGGGGTCGAAGTCCATGCGGCGCACGGCTATCTTCCCGCTCAGTTCATGTCGCCGTTGACCAACCAGCGAACCGATGACTTCGGTGGCTCATTCGAGAACCGGATGCGCTTCACACGGTTGGTCATCGAGGCGATGCGATCGGTCATGCCGGTTGGATTCGTCCTGGGAGTGCGCCTGAGCGGCGAAGAAGAGATTGTCGGTGGGATGGGGATCGACGAGTGCGTCCGAGTGGCGGAGAATCTGACCGAACTGGGCATCGACTACTTCAGCATCACCCACGGCACTCGCGGCAAGTATGTGAAGGACTCGTCGAACGAGGATGCGGTTGCCATCCCATCGGCCTCGAAGGTCCGGGCTGCGACAGGTGTGCCGACTCTTGTCGGCCAACGCATTCGGGATGCGGCCACCGCCGATCATGCCATCAAATCAGGTCATGTCGACATGGTCGGAATGGCGCGGGCACTGATCGCCGATCCTGATCTACCGGTCAAGTCGGAGACCGGCAGGTTGGACGAGATCAGGGGCTGCCTGGGTATCAATCAAGACTGCCGAGCGTTCGACCCCCATCTGCACTGCGCGGTGAACGCGGAAGTCGGGCGTGGCCGGCACCCGAACGTCGGTACCGCGCCGCCGCGGTCCAAGGAGGTATTCGTCATCGGGGGAGGCCCCGCGGGCCTCGAAGCAGCACGGGTAGCCGCCGGCCGTGGACATCGCGTCACCCTGTTCGAGGAGAACACGGTCCTCGGAGGCAGTGTTCGAGTGGCTGCGGCCTCACCCCACCGTGCCACGTTGATAGACATCGTCGATTATCTGGAACGGGAACTCAGACGGCTGAAGGTCGAGGTCAACCTCTCGGCGGGGATCGGGGCGGATGACCTGGACGAAATTCGTGCGGCAGCCGAGCACGTTGTCATAGCTACCGGGTCTCGGCCGGCGCAGCTTCCGAGCGGGTTGCGCGGACGGCCTGCGGCGACTGTCGACGACGTCCTGCTCGGCCGGGTGCCCGAGGTGGGAAGTCGACGGGCAGTGGTCTTCGATGAGGGGGACGGGTTCTGGCCGGCTTACAGCGCTGCCGAGGCCCTGGCGCAGCAGGGCTGGCACGTCACCTTTGTCACCCCGCTGACCGCGCTGGCCTCCCGCGTGCCGGCTGAGAGCGTGGGACCGCTGCTCGGTCGACTCGGGGACGCCGGGGTGGAGTTCAAGGTGGCGCACTCGCTGATGATTCCAAACGATTCCGCCGCGCCGTTACTCTTGCGTCCTGTTTTCGGCACCGGCGACGTCGCGTGTGATGAGGTACTGGCGGTCTGGCACCAACCGCGTGTTCCGGTGCCACTTGGGCTCGAACGTGATGAAACGGTTAGCGTCATCGGCGACTGCATCACGCCGCGGCGGATCGGTCACGCCATTGCGGAGGGTTACCGGATCGGCGCCGAACTATGAGCGCTGCGCTGTTATCGGGTGCTTGGTGCCCAACCCGCCTCATTTCCCGTCAGCCAGTTGCAGTTCGACACCGGCCGGTGTTGCGAAAGCATGCTGGGTGGGACACCGTTTCTGGGCACGAGGGAAGGACGAACCCGTCCTGGAAGTTGACTCAGTTCCGGCGACCCGTTCGCGGGACTTTCGCACTCAGCTCCTGCACACAGGGCCGTGCCAGCGCTCATCGGTAATCGGAAACGCCCAACCTCGCTCTACGAAACTGTTCACCCGGTAACGCGGACCACGTCGCTACTGCTCGGACCAGCAGGTGCTCGAGGGAACGCAAGGTCTCAGCAAGCCAGGATGCGTTGGAACACGACCACGGTGATGCCTCGTCGGAAGATCCTGCCGAGGTGTCCCGCCGAGCACGATGCTGACGGAACACTGCGGTACTGCCACCACGGAAAGGCATCCGATGCCACAGTCGCAATGCACTAGATCGACACCTCCATGCTCGATGTCGGAACCACTTGCCCCCTCCGCGTCGTTCCGGGCCCGGACCTTGCTACCAGGACCGATGATCGATGCAGGGCTGTGCGACGAACGCAGGCGCTACGTGGGGACTGGGGCGAAGGCTGCGGCCGTCCCAACACGCGATCTCATCATGGCCCGAGGGCCTGGATGTCTCAATGAGGCCGAGGACGGCATCGGCTCCAGCACAGTCACTTCGCGAGTTCGGGACATTATTCGCGATTCACCGACGCCAGCTGTCTCCTGCGCGATGGTCGCGCAGGCGCTGTTCGTGAGCGAATCCCACCTTCGCCGACTTCTAGCGGCGGAGGGAAACTCGTTTCGCCGCATTCGTGACGAGCACAGGACTGGATTAGCTCTCGAGGCACTACAGAGTGGTCGACCCCTCGAGGTGTTGTCCAACGAACTAGGATTTTCAGATAAGCGAGCGTTCCGACGGGCCTTTCGTCGGTGGACGGGGGACAGCCCGACATCGATGCGTGCGTTGATGTCCAACGAAAGGTGCAGTCAGGCAAAATGTGCGTGCTGGTTTACCTAAGATAAATTGTCGGCGTGTGGAAGTAATTGGCGGAAAGGTACTTTCAGTTCTTTCACTCTGCCGTCCTTGAGTTGAGCGTTACGGTTCGGTCCAGCCCACGCGCCACGCACTCGCCAACGACTGCACGACCGCGCGCCGCTGAGTCTTGTCGAGCGACCATGAATGATTCGTGATTTTGGTCAGTGTGTAGCGACGTAACCAGCGTGGTCGCCCAGGGTCAGTCCGCGGCATATGCGTGGCCCGAACATAAGAGATCCGGTGTGACTGCCCATTCCGCTGCCGCAAGCCATCGTCGCACGGCTCGGTCAGGTTGCCGTTCTTCGCTTGCTCGGCGAGCGCGCCGGCGAGGATGGGACCGTCGCCGCAGACGCTGCAGGCGATGTCGAACGCCGATTGCCCGGGTTCGCAAAGCCGACAGTGATGCCAGCTGATGACCGCCCCCGTATCCCCGACGAGCACCGGCTGGTGCACAAAAATCGTCGCCGACCAGATCCGCATTGCGGCGTGCCGTTACCACTACGGGTACTGATCGGATTCGCGACAGCGACGGACAGCGGGGCCGGCGGCGCGGGTCAAGTCGGCGAGATTGCCTGGCCTGGGATCGTTCGGCGGAGCCGATGCATAAATCTCAATGTACCGATCGGCTTCTTGTGTGGTCGTGAATTCCGTAGTGCGCTGTAGTTTTGGGGAGACGGGGGGATTGCCCGATCGGTGTGTCATGGTGTTCCACCGCTTCTTTCGTATCGGGAGCGGCAGGTGTCGCCGGCGTGAGGCGATCGGCGGTGTGCGACCCGCAGGAGGCGGACCCCCGAGCGAGGTCTGGATGGGCAATGCTGTGCGAGCACCGTTTCGACACTGCAGCGACCGAGCGAGAGCCTGCGGTGCTTTTCGCCGGGATCGACAGGTGGGCCGTCGACGACGTTTGCCGGTGCCCGATGTGCGCGTCGACCCACGCTCGCCGCACCGCCCGAACCCACGGTCTTCGACCATCCACTGCGGCGGACGGGACCCTCTGCGGGGAAGTGTGATTCCGGTATACGGGATGGCCATCGATGACTTGCTCAATTGGCTGTTCGGATCATGCTAGCTCCGTGCTTGGCGCTGGTTTGGCGTACCACAGGCGCCGGATGGGGAGGCGATGCGCGAGGTCCGGCCTTGGCGGAAGCGGCGACAGGGCACCGACTCGTTGGCGGCGATCATCAGCTCCTGCACGATGACGTACGCGACGGTCTGCCGCGCACCCGGGATCGCCACGATGGACCCGTCCTCGCTGTTGCCCAGCCGGGGGTGGGGTCGTAGAACGCCAGAGCCCCGCCGTCACGGCAGGCGGTCAGCAACACCTGCGCGGCCGCATCCGCCGCGACCAACTGGAGGGGTGCAGCGGATGTGCCGGGTCTGTGAGAATGGCGGGCGCCTCTCGGCGTGATCGACCGCCAGGCACCGGCCCGACGCGATATCTCCGCGGGCGACGGGGACATCGCGAAATGACCCTCCGCCGCCCACCCGTGGCCGTCGGGGAGGGGAGTGACGGAAAGTGTCGGTCCTGCGCAGACGCCGAATCGACCATCAGCAGCGTCGACACGTCGGTTGAAGATCACATGGTCGCCGCACCCCCTTGTTCCACGCAGGTCCGACGATAACCAATCATCACTAGGCGCTTCAGCGACACGCCTTGATGAACATCACCTACGTGTAAACCCGGCTCCGGGAACGACTTGTTCACTGCGGTGAACAGTGGATAAAGCGGACATTGATCGTTGTCGCAGGTCCGGGTATTGACTCATCGGGGTGGCTGCCGCATCGAATCACACAAAGACTTACGGCCTCCATTGTGTTCGCCGCGACCACGAGCAAGGTCGTTCAAAGATGTGCGCACAGATGTTCAAGGAATGCGATCCGCGTCACGCTAACCTGGCCTTCATCATAAATAAAGTCTAAATGCGAGTCGTTCTAACACGAACGAGGGCAGCGCCCGTCTTAATGCCCAAACAATATCCATGCACCAGCGTCATCGAAGGGTTACATCAAATGAGCGCTAATTCACCTGTCGGTCAAGCCGACTATGATGCGATCGTCATAGGTGCCGGATTTTCCGGCCTCTACATCCTGAAAAGACTCCGCGATATCGGTCTTTCTGTACGTCTGTACGAAGCGGGCGGCGGGGTGGGTGGCGCCTGGTACTGGAATCGTTATCCCGGCGCGAGGACAGATTCGGACAGCATGATCTACGCTTTCTCCGACTGGTTCGACAAGGATCTCGTGAAGGAATGGAGTTGGAGTGAACGCTACTCCACGCAGCCTGAACTCGAGCAGTATTTCAACTGGGTCACCGAGAAGTTGGCGTTGAGAGAGCACATCGAATTCAATACCCGGCTTGCCTCCGCTGTATTCGACGAGACGAGTTCGCTGTGGACCCTCACCACGGAAGCCGGTGTCAAGGCAACCACCCGATTCTTCATCCCTGCCGTCGGCGCGCTTTCCAAACCGAACATTCCTGAACTGCGTGGCATGGATCGCTTTCGTGGTTCCGCCCACCATTCCGCTGAGTATCCAAGTGAAGGAATCGATTTCGATGGCCTTCGAGTTGCTGTTATCGGCAATGGCGCGACCGGGGTCCAGATCGTGCCCGAGGTGGCCAAGCAGGCACGGTCGGTCGTGCACCTCATCCGCAGTCCGTACCATCTGGTACCCGGTCGCAACCACGTGTTGACCGACGACGAGGTGAAAGAAACACAAAGCAATATCACGGAGATCTTCGACCACTCGCGAACCACCTTCGGCTCCTTTCCGTACGATTTCGTCGGTGCGGCACTCGATCTCTCACCCGAAGATCGACGCGCCGAATACCAAAAAAGCTGGGATCAAGGTGGTTTCACCTTCTTGTTTCTTTTCGCCGACGTTCTCGCCAGTAAGGAAGCCAACGACACTACGATGGAGTTCCTGCAGGAAAAGATTCGGGCGTTGATCAAAGATCCGGAAACGGCAGCGCTCGTGACGCCGACCGATCCGTGGCTTACTAAACGTCCACCCCTCGATCACGGATATTATGCTTCACTGAATCGCGAAAATGTGAGCGTGGTCGACATCCGCAGCAATCCCATCGCTACCGTTACCGAAAATTCGTTGCTATTGCACGATGGCACAGAACACGAGATCGATGTCATCCTGTTCGCGACCGGCTTCGACTCGTATACAGGTTCGCTGAGCGCTATCGACATCCGCGGCCGCGACGACGTGGCGTTGACGCAAAGATGGGCGGACCGGCCGCGGAATTACCTCGGTCTGATGAGCGCGATGTTCCCCAATATGTTTATGCTGTACTGCGGGCCGTACAACCCCGCGCCGTTCACGAACGGGCCCTCGTTGATCGAGCAACAGAGCGAGTGGATCCTGCAGTGGATCGAGCACCTGCAAATTAATGGTTATGCCTCGATCGAGCCTCGTGAGAGCGCCGAAGAGAAATTTTTCGCCCACCACTCCGAGATCGCGAACGCGACGCTGATCCCGCAGACTGCGTCGTGGTGGACTCGGGCGGCGCCCAGCTATGAGGGGGCTCATCGACTGGTGATGTCGTGGGCCGGAGGATTCCCCGAGTACCGCCGGTTGTGTGACGAGGCCGCAGCAGGCGCGCTCGACGATTTTGTGCTCCAACCCGCCAGATGAACGCGCCGCAGTGCTCTCGACTTTCACTCCCATCATCACAGAACGGACATCAACCATGACACTCGACGCCCGCACACAGCAGTGGCTCGACGGTATCGCTTCCTCCGGTATGCCGTCACTGAACGAGTTACCCGTTCCGGCCGCCCGTGAGGCCTTCGCCGGTGCTGTGGCCACCTTCGGGCTTGCCGCAACGGATCAGGCGCGCATCGAGGATCGCGCCTGTACCACTGCCCACGGGCAGATACCGGTGAGGATTTACACCCCGGCAGGTTCCGGGCCATTCCCGGTATTGGTGTACTTCCACGGAGGTGGGTGGGTCCTCGGCGACCTCGATAGTGCTGATGGCATCTGTTCTCTGCTGGCTGTCCGTAGCCACGCTGTTGTCGTCTCTGTCGGGTACACCTTGGCGCCGGAAGCGCAAGCTCCCACCCCCGCCCACGAAGGCTATGCAGTGGCGCAGTGGGTGGTTGACAATGCCGCGCTGATCAATGCCGATCCCGAGCGAATCGCCGTCGGCGGCGACAGTGCAGGTGGAAACATCGCTGCGGTCGTCGCCCTCATGGCCCGAGATGCTGGTGCGCCCCGCTTCGTTCATCAGCTTCTGTTGTATCCGGTGGTGACGCAGCGAACCGACGCCGACTCCTACACGCGGTACGGCACGGGCTATTTCGTGACAGCAGATATGATGCAGTGGTTTTTCGATTTGTACGTTGGCAACGAGGATCGCGCCGATGATTGGCAGGTCTCACCCTTGGTGGCGCCTTCGCTGGCCGGCCTGCCCGAGGCCCACGTCATCGTCGCCGAGTACGACCCGACGCGTGACGACGCCGAGGAGTACGCAGCCAAACTCGCTGCATCCGGAACCACTGTCACGCTCAAGCGGTACACCGGCCAGATCCACGGCTTCGTCTCCCTCGCTGCAGCGATGCCGCAAGGCGAGACCGCACTGACGGAGGCTGCGGCACGGTTGCGATCGGTATTCCGGCGAGGCTGGGAACCCCGCGTCTGGCTCGGTCGGTGAGCTGGACTCCACGCGCACTGCGCCTATTTCCCACGAACGACTACGGCGCTTCGGCGCCGGCAACGAAGGGCATCACCAATGGTAGGAATCGCATCAGTCGAAGGAACCGGTCAACGCCACGTCCTCGTATTGCACGGCTGGGCACTCGACAGTGCTGTCTGGTACGCCACCCGATCCCTGACAGACCTGGAACAGTTTACGTACGCATACCTCGATTTCCCCGGTTACGGCGAGGATCGATTGTCCTCCCCCGCAACGAATCTTGATATGATGGCGCAGGCCGCACTCGCCGGCGCCGACGAACTCGGCTGGAGCCGGTTTGCAGTCCTAGGTCATTCGATGGGTGGCGCAACAGCGATCAGAGTGGGTACTGTCGCTCCCGAGCGCGTCGAGTCGATCGTTGCTCTGACACCGGTTGCCTGCGAGGGGACTCCTCTTGCTGCGGAAGCCTATGCAGGTTTCGAAGCCGGATTCCCCGCACCGCGACCGATACTGCAGCCCCTCGCGCCTCACCTGTCAGAACGCCAGCTCGCGAACATCGTCGCACGCTGCCACCAATCGATGGACCACAACGTGTGGTCGGCGTATTTAAAGAATTGGACAGGCGCGAGCTTTGCCGATGCGCTTAGCGCGTACCCAGGCCCAGTGCACCTGCTCTACGGTGCAGAGGACGCACTGGTGACTGCCGAATATCTGGGGACTACCGCAGCCGGGCTGCCCGACGCCGAACTGGTCCGTATCGACGAAGCCGGGCACTATCCGATGCTCGAACAGTCCGTACGCACCGTCCGCCTTTGGGAGAGCGCGCTCCTGAACGCATAAAGGACTGGGCACCCGCTGGGTCAGGCACGGGTATGTACACCACGGGGTCCGTTTGTGAAAATGCGGTAGTCGTGCAAGCCTGATTCTGACCGCTCGTGGTCGGGCAGCGGGGCGTTGTGCTCAGTATGGGACGGCATGAACATGGCTATCGATGTCGATGAGATACCTCAGTGGGTGCCCGGTGCGTTGACCTTCCAAGACCCCGGGGGCGATTGGTCAGGTCCCGCGCTCCGCGGGTACGCATATCCGGGCCACGTCGTGGACGTCCCGCCGATCAGTGATCACGTCATCATCGCCTACTTGCGGGGCTCGACACTGATGCGGCGACGAGCCTCCGGACCGTGGAGCGAGGAAAGGGTTCGGCCCGGCGATATTACGTTGTTGACCTCGGGCGCTTTCACGCAGTGGGAGTGGCCCGAGTGCATCGAGGTCGTACACACCTACGTCGGCGCCGAGCAACTTGCATCGACAGGGCGCGATATGTTCGACCGCGAGATCTCCGAGGTCGAGCTCGCCGACATCATAAAGGCGAAGGACAACCGACTATTCCGGACTGTCGCGAGTCTCGCCCGCGAGGCACGGGAGGCGCATGTAGGAAGTCGACTCCTCGTCGACTCGTTGACAGTCCAGTTAAATGTGCAGCTGCTGCGCAACCATGCTCATGTGGAGTTCGCTACCCATACGGCAGGGGGCCTGACACCGCGGCAGATGAGTGCCGTGCGCGACTATATCGCGGCAAATTTGCACCGCAACGTCAGTCTGGAGGAACTCGCGTCCACAGCGTCTCTCAGTCGTTTTCATTTCTCCCGTCAGTTCCGTGTCGCTACTGGATCGACTCCCCACGAGTTCGTTCTCACCCACCGGCTCGAACGGGTGAAGGAACTCCTACGGCGCACCCGCCGGCCGATTGCAGTGATCGCTCAAGATTGCGGGTTCGCCGATCAAAGCCACCTCACGCGGGTTTTCAAGAAGCGTTTTGCCGTTACGCCCGGAGATTTCCGTACGCGTGAACACTGAGGGCCTTGTGACTGACTCGGCTGCACCGCTCTGGCTTAGAGCGTGTCTCGTGGGGTTGAAGTGACTTAT
Source organism: Rhodococcus sp. IEGM 27 (assembly GCF_033142305.1). Lineage (NCBI taxonomy): Bacteria > Bacillati > Actinomycetota > Actinomycetes > Mycobacteriales > Nocardiaceae > Rhodococcus > Rhodococcus sp. IEGM 27. The sequence continues at coordinate 57,310 of NZ_JAWLSG010000009.1, forward strand.
GATGCATCTTGTGACATGCGGTAGATGAGTTGTCGCTGCGGTTGGTGCCGGATGCATTGTGGGAGATCGCGGAACCGTTGATTCCGCGCTTCGCCGCACGCCCGCAGGGAGGTGGGAGCGCGCCGGTCGACGATCGTGCGATCTTTACCGCGATCGTGTTCGTGCTGACAAGTGGGTGCGCGTGGCGGCACCTTCCGCCCTCGTTCGGAGTGACCGTTCCTACCGCGCACCGCCGGTTCACCGCATGGGCGGCGGCCGGGGTATTCGAAAAACTGCATCGCGAGGTGCTTGACCGGCTCGGCGGCGCCGGCAAACTCGACTGGTCGGAAGCGATCCTGGACGCAGCAAGCGTCCGGGCAAAAATGAGGGCTCGCTGACCGGACCCAGCCCGGTCGATCGAGGCAAGAAGGGATCGAAGATCCATGTCCTTTCCGATTCGAACGGAATTCCGCTGGCCGTTGACGTTTCCGGAGCGAACACCCTTGGGCAGCACCCTGCTGCAGCCGATGGTCGGTGCGATTCCTCCGGTGAAGTCCAGGCGTGGTCCGCGTCGCCGTAGACCCGGGAAACTCCGGGCCGACAAGGGCTACGACTACGACGTCCACCGTCGTTGGCTGCGCGCGCGGGGCATCGTCCCGCGCATCGCCCGACGCGGGATCGACCGAAACGATCGGCTCGGCCGATACAGGTGGAAAATCGAACGCACCATCGCCTGGCTCACCAAGTTACCGACGCCTGACCATCCGCTACGAACGCCACGGCGAACACTTCGCCGCATTCCTCCACCTCGCCGCCGCACTGACCTGCTTCAAGAAACTTCCCACATGAGACAAGCTCTAATTTGGTAGCCCACGAACGGATGGGCGGGGCTTAAGGAGCGGGGGAGGAACCTCGTCATCGGGAGGGTATGCGCTCGCCAACCGGCTCACTTGGTCCTGGGTGCAGTTCGAATCAGGGATGACCTGCCACAATCGCTCGATGAACCGGCGTGGCGTCATTCCGAACTCGACGAGAATTTCCTCCTCGGTCGCGCCCCCGTACGGCGCCCACCTGCTGGCAAACTCGATGACGCGGTTCGTCTCGATGTCACGGTGGTGGCGTATGCGGTTTGCGTCCCTCCGCCACCCTTGGCGCATTTGGCGGTACTCACGAGAGTTCACGGATTCTCACACCTCGATCGTGTCTGTGTTGCCCTCGGAATTCTGGACGTCCGAGCCACAGCGAGAGCCCTGCAGTGGGCGACTGGTTGGTCAAGCTCCCACGTTTTCAGGCTTACTTCACCCTGACCGGTTCTCCTGGATCAACCAGGTCGAGCGACGGTTCGCAATCTTGACCGATCAGCTGTTCCGCCGTGGTGTACACAAAAGCGATGCAGCACCAGTTTATTCCGCGCGCGAGAACCGATACGCCCACTGAAATTGCTTGCGGGATCGGCGAACGCCCACCAAATGCCCGCGCTCCAGAGTGGTCGGCTCACTGGGTCGCGACGTTCGGCTCGGCCGGTCCGTCTCTCAGCGGATCATGGCCGGAGTCCTCTTGGTTTTCGCTCGCGGCCATTGCCAACCATCTCGCAGTGGCCTGCGCGACTGCGATATTTGTGAGCATGCGTTGGATCGTCTCCGCGACACGGCGGGGTGTCAGCAGCATGGCGAATGCGATCGCAGCGTGAAGGATGATTACGGGCATGTATCGAACCTTTAGGCTTTCGGCGAGGTCCCGAGTCAGGCACCGGTACCTCGCGAACTCGGTATCTGCCGGGAAAATTCTGTCGTACCGTCCAAAGACTTCTGTCACGGGCCACTAGAATCCGAAAAGAGGAGCGGCGCGCATCTGCAACAGTCTCGGTCGTGGCTTGCCACGGTTTAGCAAGTGCGTCACCTCGTTTTCGGATTGGGGATTCACCCTCGAACCGGCGGAACTCTCGAAGTCAGGGGTGGTCGTCGTTATCTTCGGGTTCAGCGGTCCGATGGAGGACATTGTCATTCCGTGACGTTCAGAACGATCTTTCCAATGTGCCGGCCGCTCTCCATCATCCGGTGGGCGTCCGCAGCTCGCGCCAAGGGGAACACCTCGTGGATGACCGGATGGCAGCGGCCTGCGGTGAGCGCGGGCCACACCTTCGCCTGCAAATCGAATGAGATCACCGCCTTCTCGTGCGCGGCTCGTGACCGCATCGTCGAGCCAGTCAGAGTCGCGCGTTTGAGCGCGATGGTGAGCAGGTTCACCTGCGGCGCAACCTCACCGCCAAGGAAGCCGATCGACAGTAACCGCCCGTCCGTTGCCAGCGATGCGATGTTGCGTTCGTGGTAGGCACCCCCCACGATATCGAGGATGATGTCGACGCCCCGGCCGTCGGTCCAGTCGAGGACGGCTTCGGCAAAGTCTTGTTCACGGAAGTCGATGGCGGACTCGGCGCCGAGTTCGAGTATGGCCTTGCACTTTTCGGGGCCGTCGTCGGTGGCGATGGTTCGGATCCCGAACTCCTTGGCGAGCATGAGTGCGGTCGATCCGATGCCGCTGGTGCCGCCGTGGACGAGAAGCGTGTCGCCAGGCGCCGCTCGACCTATGTGGAAGACGTTGGCCCAGACGGTGAAGAAGGTCTCTGGGATGGCAGCCGCCTCGCTCGCCTTCATGCCATGAGGTACAGGTAGGGTCTGCGAGGCCGGTAGGACGCAGTATTCGGCGTACCCGCCGCCTTCGGTGAGTCCACACACGATATCTCCCGCTGCGAAACGGGTGACGTTGCTACCTACGGCGACTATCTCGCCGGCGATCTCGAGGCCAGGCGTCTGATTGACCCCGGGTGGCATCGGATACTCACCCCTGCGCTGCATGACGTCAGGCCTGTTGACCCCCGCCGCCCCCACACGTACGAGTACCTCGTCGTCATCGGGAGTCGGGACCGGGGCCCGCCGTGGCTGTAGCACGTCAGGTCCCCCGGGCTCAGTGATCACCATTTCAGTCATGTGCCCAGGAAGCAGTTGGTTGCTCATAATTGTCTCCAGTTCTGGTGACAGGTGAGCCGCCCGCATTCGTCCGAGCGGCCCACCTGCGATCGAGGGGTCAGGCGATGCGAGATCCGGCATTGGTGTCGGCAATTGCGACGTCCTTGGTCTCCTTCAGGAGCAGCAGACAGCCTGTACTGACCACACCGAGGGCGGAGAGGAAGTAGGCCACGCCCATTCCTCCGAAGGCCTTGATCAGCGGATCGGCGACAACGAGCGGGAGGGCGCCGCCGAGGATGCCGGCGAGGTTGTAGCTCATCCCGGCGCCGGTGTAGCGGTATCGGGTTTTGAAGAGCTCTGGGAGGTAGGCGGCGGCAGGGCCGTAGGGTATGCCGAGCACCAGCATCAGAAGGCTCATCGCGAGGAAGAAGGAGATTGCGCTTCCGGGCTCCATGACGGCGAACGCGAGCGGGCCTGCGACAATTCCGAAAATGGTTCCCGTGAGCAGAACTCGCCGTCTGCCGATCCGGTCGGACCAGATCGCAGAGCCGATGACCGCCGCGGAGAGCACCCCGGCGGCGAGGATGTTGACGATGAGAATTGTCTCCCGCGACAGACCAAGCACACCGGTCTCGCCCCGGCCGGCGTAGCTGGTGAGGAAGACAATGGCGATGTAGAAGGAGCCGAACGTCATCGACAGCATGCCGCCACCCAAGAGGATCTGGCGCCATTGGTCGTGCAGCGCGTCCGCGAAAGGCAGCTTGACTTGCTCCTTGGTGGCGATGGTCCTCGCGAAGGCAGGTGTCTCGGCAATGTTCAACCGCACCCAGAGACCGACCGCGATGAGTACGGCGCTGGCCAGGAACGGGATGCGCCAGCCCCAGTCGATAAAGTTCTCCGGGCTCATCCCCAGCCCGGTGACCAGGAAGGTTCCGCTGGATAATGCGACTCCGAGGCCTGGTCCGAGCTGTGGGTACATGCTGTATCGGCCTCGCTTGCCGTGGTCGGCATATTCCGAAGTCAGGAGCGCGGCGCCCGCCCACTCGCCACCTAGGGCCAGCCCCTGCAGCGCCCTGAGCGCTACCAACAAGATTGGGGCTGCCGCCCCGATCGCGTCGGCGGTCGGCATGAGACCGATCGCGAAGGTGGAGCCTCCCATGATGAGGAGGGTGGTCACGAGAGTCTTCTTGCGTCCCAGACGATCGCCGTAGTGGCCGAACAGGATTGCACCGAGGGGGCGGACCACGAAGGCCACGCCGAACGTGGCGATGGATGCCAGTGTGGCCGCACCCGCGCCGAGGGAGGGAAAGAAGAGCGGGCCGAAGACGAGCGCCGCTGCAGTCCCGTAGATCAAGAAGTCGTAGAACTCGATGGTCGTCCCGACGAGCGATGCGGTAGCGATCCTGAACATCGATCGTGGCTGGTTCGCTGAGGTGCTGCTTTCGGGCACGGGAAGTTTCGTGGTCATTTGGCCTCACGGTTGGGAGCTTCGCCGCGGAATCTGGCGATGTCGGGTGTGGCACGGACTGCGGGTTCACCGCATCCGGTCCGTATGGTCCTCGACTATTCCTGCATGTGATGGCCAACACACGATGACCACCCCACAACGTATCGGGAGGAGCCCTGTGGTTCGGTCACAACTTGTCGCTGGAGGTGCGCTCACTCGGGCCGGGCGCCGGCGTGTCACGCCCTGTGCGGGCGTACAAACGAGCTTGTGACCTATTCCCTGGTGAAGCAGAAGATCTGTTCTTACAGTTCGTCACATGGTCAATTCATCGGGGCAACCGCAGAGTCTGCCGGGTAACGTCGCAGATGCGGACTGCGACCTGGGTTGGTCGGTCAGCACACTCCAGCGCCGCTTTCACAGTCTGGTAGCGACGGCCGTCGCTGAACTACCCCATGGCACGCGGAGCTACCAATTGCTCCACACCGTGTTGCGCAAGGAATTACCTACTCAGCTCGGTCTCGCCGACTACCTCGGAATCGATCGCACCGTCATCACGTATGTGATCGATGCACTGGTAGAAGCGGGTCTCGTCGAGCGAGTACAGGATCCGGTCGACCGCCGCGCCCGGAAGGTTGTCCCGACGGATCTTGGAACCGCGCACTACACCGTCCTCGAACGCAATGTGCGCGTCGCCGAAGAGTCGGTTCTCCGCGTGCTCGACGGTAGCGAGCGCGCTTTATTTCGTTCGCTACTCAGCAGAGTGGCACGTGGGTCCCGCGACGACCTGACCTGACACCGAATAACTCACGACACGAAGAGGTAAAGCACATGACAACTCGCTCGAAGGTTCTCGTCATCGTCACCAGCATCGGCGAGTACGAGAAAGTTGGTTACCGAACCGGCTTGTGGCTCGGCGAACTCACGCATTTCTGGGATGTGGCAGAGGAGGCAGGACTGGATCTGACGATCGCCAGCATTGCGGGCGGCCGTGTTCCCATCGATCCGGAGAGTTTGTCCCACGACTTCCTGGGCGATCTCGGGACCGGGAAGCGTTACGCGGATCGCGATTTCATGGATCTTCTCGAGAAGACGGTGTCTGTTGCGGATGTGGATGCGGCGGACTTCGACGCGATCTACCTGACCGGCGGACACGGTGTGATGTTCGACTTCCCACAGAGCCGGACGCTCGCCGAACTGATCGCCCAGTTCTACGAGGCGGGGAAGATCGTCTCCGCGGTGTGCCACGGTCCCACCGGGTTGCTCGAGGTCAAGACCCGCGACGGTGAATACCTCGTGAAGGACCGCTCGGTGACCGGATTCACGTGGAAGGAAGAGGAACTCGCGCAGCGCGGCGACGCGGTCCCGTTCAACCTGGAAGATGAACTGCGGCGCCGGGGAGCTCAGTTCACCCTCGCACCGAACCCGTTCGATCCGTTCGTCGTCGAGGACGGCCGACTGATCACAGGGCAGAATCCGAGCAGTGCGCGCAAGGTTGGCGAGGCCGTGATCCGGCAGCTCGGCTGAGTGCAACAGCCGGCCGGGAGTCCACGGCGGCTCCCGGCCACAGGCTGATCACTCGTAGTAGACGCAGGAGTGGTCGTCACCAGCGTCGAGCACGAGCACGCGATGTCCCGAGGCGGCGAAGCTTGCAGCGAGTGGATCTCCACCGGCACCAGATCCGACGATCACGAATTCGTATTCCGATTCCGATGTCCTCATGGATGCTCCCGTCGGACAATTCCACGGCGCGTGCCTCCTGCCACATAACTCGCCGCGGGGACCATCCTGGCTTCGATTCGTTCTGCGGGACTGCCGTCGAGGAAGCACCCCGTGCCAGGTCTCAGAATCCGAGGGCGGCCTGGTCGAGGTGTTCGACGACAGGACTGGAGACGAAGAACTCGCCGACCAGGGCGCGCCAGTCCTCGAAGGCGGGGGTGTTCCGGAATTCCGTGTGATGGCCGATCGTGCTCCATTGCACGATCAGCCAGTATCGGTTCGGCACCTCGACCGACCTGTGTAATCGAACGCCTGTGCAGCCTTCGGCGGCGTCGAACAGTGCAACAGCTTTCCCGACTGCTGCTTCGAACGTGTCGGCCGTTCCTGGATCCACGTCGATTTGTGCGAGTTCACGAACCATAACGCCCCCTGAGAATCGAATTGACGCAGCACCGCAATGCGGAGGTGCTGGATTTTGCCGCACGATAAGCGCACGCGATCGAGCACGCACAGTGTCCGGGTCACAGATTGCTTTGTGGGTGATCGACCAATCGTGGGGTAGTTCCTGGAATGATCCCGGAGCAGGTACCTTGACCTTGACCGACACCGAGCCTCGATGCGACCCGGCGCCGCAACTGCCGGACTAGCGTGTGAGATGCCGACAATCCCGGCACACCGGAGCGGTAGGTGCTCTCGGACCGGGAGGCGCTCCGTTTCCGGCAATCGATAAGGGGTGACACCCGTGGTCGACCGACCGCACTCCGACACACAGAAGCTGACGCGAGAGCTCGCACGCCACGTCGAGGACGCGGTGCATGATGTGGCCGCACTTGCCGCAACCCGGATCTGCGAGCAGGTACCGAGTTATCGGAACAATGCGGATCCCGGTTTGCGTGAAGACGTTGCGGCCCACTGCCGTGATGTCTTCGACACGTTCGCCCGCAGCCTGGCGCAGGACCAGTTTCCTTCGCGGGATGACTTCCGGGTCACCGGAAACCACGCCCTGCGCAGAGTGACGCAGTCGATCCCTCTCGCCGACTTCCTCCAGGCGTTCCGGATCAGCCAGTTGACTCTTTGGGAGAGCGTCCTCGAAATTGCACAACAACACCCTGACCTGCAGGTCGCGGCGACCGACTCCGTCAGATTCATCATGGGGGTGATCGAAGGGGGCAGCACGATCGCCGCAGAAGGGTACTTGGAAGCACAGCAGTTCTTGCTCGCAGACGCTGCGAGGGCGGCCCGCGACCTCGTCGACGATCTGCTTGCCGGCAAGACACCCACTGTGGGTTCGAGGCAGGCGACGCTACGGACGGCCGGACTCGATCTCGGCTCGACGGTCGTGGTCGCTTCCGGTCTCGCGACCGGAGACGGTGGAAGCAGGCAGGTCATCGTTCGTGCGTTGGGAGTGGCGGGTGCAGACCACGCGCGCACCCGCGGCCTGATCGCCTTTCGGCACGGCGAATTCATCGGCATCTTTCCGGCGGACGACGGAAACGGTGAGGCCGTCCTCCACAGTTTGACGCGTGCCTTCGAGACCTTGCGCGCACAGGGAATCGAACTCACGATCGGTATCAGCACCGTGCACCTCGGTCTCGGGGGAGTTCCTCAGGCCTACTGCGAAGCCGTCACCGCTCGCGAGGCATTGTCCGATCGCCCGGGGGTCAAGCCGCTCGGTGACCTGACAACGTTCGAATACCTCATCACCAAGGGGGACGAGACCGCGCGCCGTCTCATCGATCCCGCGGTCCGACGTTTCGTGGAGGACGACTTTGCTGCGGATCGGGTGTATATCGACACGCTGGAGGCATACGCGAAGGCCAACCTCAATGCGAAGGCGGCAGCGGAGACTTTGTTTGTCCATGGCAACACCGCCTATTACCGACTGGACCGTATCGCGGAGCGTACCGGGAAGGACCTCCGGCGTTTCGACGATGTTCTGGACCTTCTAGTCGCAGTGAAGTTGCTCACCCCGCACGCACGCCGGAACCCGCGCCCTCCGCCCGGTCGCGAGGCCTGACTGGCCGATTGCCGGTGCCCGTCGGCGCTTCCTCGGAATGGGTGTGTGGCCTGTGGTTCGAGTACCAATTTGCTTGGTGCGAGGCCACGAAGTTTTCCGCGGGCCGTTCGTGTCAGCTCGGTTCTGTGATCCGATCGAGTTCGGTGACGAGCGTTTCCGGAAATCTGTCGTCGACGGTGTGGGGTTCGAAGGTGATGCGATAGATGATGGGCGCAACGAGGTGATCCATGATCTGCCGCACGCTGGGGGTGACCTGTCCGAGTGCACGTGCGCGCTCGACGAGCCTGTCCGCTTCGTCTCGGCGCGAGGCCAGACAGTTGGTCTCGCCGTCGTCTGCGAGCACGGCGGAGGCGCGCAGTAACGACGCCTTGGTGGGACGAGCCAGGTGCCCGTACAGTTCCCGCGCCCATTCCCGTAGGTCGTCGCGAATGTTCCCGGTGTCGGGAAGCGGCCGGTCGGGGTCTAGGCGCAGCGTCGCGACCTCGGCCACGAGGCTTCCGACGTCGCCCCATCGTCTGTAGATGCTGGAGGGGCTGACCCCTGCGCGGGCGGCGACAGCGGGCACGGTGACCCGATCTGTGCCGCTTTCTGCGATTAGATCCTCGACGGCGTCGCGTACTGCCGCGATGACCAGCGCGGTGCGGCCGCCGGTACGGCGGGCGGGAACAGAATCAGACGACATGAGGCTAGTTTAACGCACAGCACTTTGCTTTAAGGGATTCGCCCGGTCTACCATCATCCTTATTGCACACATCTTCGCTTTAAGGAGAGGGATGCCTTACTCCATCCACACACGCGAGCGCAGCGCACGAACCTCCAGAATCCTCGCCCTGCCCTTGTTGAGCGTGGAACTCCTCGCGTTCTTCTTCGCCGCGAGCGCTCCATCGCCCCTGTTCGTTCTCTTCCAGAACCGTTGGTCCCTGGGCGCGTCCACCCTCACCGTTATCTTCGCCGTGTACGCGATCGCCTTGCTCGTCGCCTTGCTGACGGCCGGCGCGGTCTCCGACCACATCGGGCGGAAACCGGTGGTCGTCGCCGGCATTCTCGTACAGATCGGCGCCATGGCGATGTTCGTCGCGGCCGATGGCGTCTACTGGATCATCGCCGCGCGAGTCGTGCAGGGACTCGCGACGGGCATCGTCACCGGCGCCCTGACCGCGGCGATCGTGGAGGCAGCTCCACCGGACAAGAAGCACGTCGGAGCCATGCTGGGCAGCATCTCACCACTTGCGGGTCTCGCACTGGGCGCTTTGAGCTCCGGGTTGATCCTTCAGTTCTCCGACACCCCGGTGTTGTCGACTTTCCTCTCCCTTGCCGTGTTCTTCGCCGTCACCGGCGTGCTGACCTTCTTCATCCCCGAATCGGCTACACCCCGGCCGGGCGCCCTCGGCTCGCTCATTCCCCGAGTGTCGATTCCACCCACAGCCCACACAGCTTTTCTCGCCAGTGTTCCGGCCATCATCAGTGTGTGGATGCTGGGAGGTCTCTACCTTTCCCTGATCCCGTCGACGATGACCGAGATTCTGCATATCCACGCCGGGCTCGCGAGCGGCGTGGCCATCGCTGTGCTCAACGGAGTGGGCGCGCTGGCCCCCATCGTTCTTCGCGAGCGTGACAGTCGAACCACCACGCTCATCGGGGCATGCGCGCTGGCGGCCGGTGTGACGATCACCCTGATCGGCATCGGCGTCGGATCCGTCCCGGTGTTCTTCATCGGCACCGCCGTGGCGGGCGTCGGCTTCGGTTCCGCCTTCTCCGGCAGCATCCAACACCTCAGCCCGTTGGTGGAACCACACCAGCGGGCCGAGGTGTTCGCGGCGTTGTATGTCGTTAGCTACCTGTCGTTCAGCATTCCGGCGATTATCGCCGGACGCATGGTGGCACCGTTCGGACTATTGCAGACCGAACTCGTCTACGGTGCGGTACTCGTTGCGATGGCGCTTGCCGCCTTGATCACCGGCCTCGTCGGCGGACCTGCCCGACGACCGTGATTTCCTGTCAGCACGGTCCGGTGCAGGTATCCGCGCCGGACCGTGCCGACCACGAGCGAAATCAACCGACGTAGGGCCGTTCCCGCCGTAGCTCGTTGCGCGCAAACGAGCGTCGGTGGACCGCATCCGGTCCGTCGACGATACGCAGAAATCGAGCCCAACTGTAGAAATTACGCCAGCGGGAAGTCGTCACTCACACCCGCGCCACCGAAGACCTCGATGGCACGGTCGATCACCTTCGTCGCAGCGGCCGGAGCCGCAACCTTGATCGATGCGATTTCGGTGCTGGCGCCCTTGGCCCCGTGGCAAGACCGCCCGGTCAGTTCCAGGGGGATTCGTTCCTCCACTGAGCGGATGGCCGGGTCGGTGTACCTATCGCATCACCGATCGCGTTATTCGCGGGGCTCGTGGCACCGGCGAACGGGCTGCTGATAGGTGGAGATTCGCGACGCAGCGCAACGCGGTCCTATTCGTCCCCGGAAGAGCATTCATGACCGGAGTGGGGGGTGGGGAGGGGTAGCAACCGCTGTCGGGGGTAGACCTCGGCTAACCGCTGCACGGCCTGCGTGTTGCATCTCATGTCCGAGACCGCCTGCCAGAGCCGGTCGGAGAATCGGGCAGCTGACATACCAAAGCGCAGGAATATCTCGTCATTTGGTGCTCCACCGTAGGGGATCCACATCTGGGCGAAGTCGACAATCTCCTGGGTTTCCCGGGAAACCTGACGACGAGCTCTCTCACCCGCGATGGCGTGAAGCCTCCGACGGCGCGCGTCTTTGTACGCCCGAACCTGAGCGGTGAGCGTGGACTCCCGGTTTGCCGGATGCCCGGTACCGCCGCTGGATTGATGTAGGGGAGAGGTAGTGGCCATCGTGTGTCCTCACAGGTGGAATCCGAGACTGCTCCACCGGACCGCGGGGTAAAGCAGTCACCGTGAGGTGCGCGCACGCAGGCCCTACCAGGCTCGGTGCCTCCGTGGACGTGTTGGCGACACCCTTGTTGAGTTGGCGAGGTGATCTGAACCCATTTCTGTGCACGGGCCCGACGTGCCCTGAATCGCCGCTTCCGGAGTAAGCAACTTGATTCTACCCAGATGTGATGCAGAATGCATTTAGCATTGACGACGTGACTCAAGCCACCTAGGCTTTGTCTCTGTCCGGGTTTACAGTCCGCTGACACTTGAAAACCCCACGTCAGGGGCCATGCACAAGGAGCTTTGCATGACAGCGATAACCAGCTCAGAGTTCGGCTACGCCGGGCGCAAGGTCGATCCAGGGAAGCGACGAAAGGCAATTGTCGGCGCCTACCAGGGACTGCTGGTCGACTTCATCGACATCTACCTCCCCGTCATCGCTCTGGTGCCGGCGATCATCTACTTCCAGCCGGCGGACCTGTCACCGGCCATGAAGTCGACGATCTACTTCATGACCTTCGCAGCCACCCTCCTCGGCCGACCGATCGGCGCCCTGCTCTTCGGTTCGATGGCCGACCGGCTCGGACGGCGCCGGATCACGATGATCTCGGTGGCCGGGTTCTCGGTATGCACTCTCCTGATCGCATTTCTCCCGGGGTACCAGACGGTGGGAATGTGGTCGATTGTCCTGCTGGTGGGGCTCCGCTTCATCGACGGCATCTTTCTCGGTGGCGAGTACACCGCTGCCGTTCCGCTCGCCTACGAATATTGCGACCGCGAGAAGCGGGGCCTGGTAGGAGGGATCTTGGCCGGCGCCTATTGCGCCGCATTCGTGATCATCTCCCTGGTGACACTCGTGATGCTCGAGATCGCACCGGCCGGCGGACTCGACTCCCCGTACGTGCAGTGGGGCTGGCGAGTTGCGTTCTTGTTCGGGGCAGCGTGCGGTTTCGCCTTCCTCATATACCGGCGGAAGCATCTTCCCGAGTCAGACCTCTGGGAAGAGTCCGCCAAGGCCAAGTCCCCGCTACGGCAAGTGATGTTCGGATCGGAGCGCCGCTCGTTTTGGCAGGTGTTCGTTCTGATGACCGGACTGTGGCTGACGTCGTCGATGGTGGCTTCCGTGGTGCCCGACAAGCTGAAGAACTTCCACAAGATCGACGCGACTACGGTGACGTGGGCGCTGTTGGTCACGAATGTGGTGTTGTATGCGGGATTCGTGGCGGCGGGCGTGACGAGCCAGCGCGTCGGGCGCCGCAAGTTTCTTGCGACGATGGGGATTGTGATCGCGGTGGCCGGCAGTGCTGCGTACTACGTCTTCATGTCGGACCTGATCGAAGGAACACTCGGTATCATTGCCGCGTCCCTCGTGGTTCAGGTCGTAATCAGTTCGGTGTTCGGTGTTGCGACGGTGTATGTCAACGAGCGGTTCGGTACCAGTGTGCGTTCGTCGGGCTTCGCGATGGGATACAGTCTGTCCCTTTTGATCCCGAGCTTCTACAGCTTCTATCTGTTGGGTTTGGGCACGTTCCTGCCCGAAACGGTGACGGCGATTCCGCTGATCGTGATCGGAGGAGTGCTCATTCTTGTAGGGGCGCTGTGGGGTCCGGAAACGAAGGACCTGGAGTTTCGGCCGACGGGCCGGGTGGAGTACGCAGCAGAGTGACCGGCGGTGGTGGCACTGTCGGAGTATGTGCCGACAGGGTCTCACTACAAGAATGCATCCTGCATTATAGGAGTTGATGTGGCAGTCGATGTGGCGACAAAGAACTTGCTCGCGCAAATCGCAGCTCTCGGCGAGAGACCATTGCACCGTATGACCGTTGACGAGGCGCGCGCGTTTCCCACACGACTTGCGCGTGGAAAGGGGACTTTGCCGGCTGATCGGCGCGAGATGTCGTCAGTGTCAGACCAGGTGATCGCAGTGTCGGGCGGGAACATACGAGTTCGACTGCTGGTTCCACGCGGCTCGGTTCGCGCAGTGGTGGTGTACTACCACGGCGGTGGTTGGGTGCTCGGAGGGATAGAACAGTCCGAGCTTTTCGGCCGTTTCCTGGCGGACACCACGGGATGCGCCGTCGCCCTCGTCGACTATCGACTCGCACCCGAGCACCGATTCCCGACTGCGGTGAACGATGCGTGGGCGGCGTTGCTGTGGGTGCACGAGCACATCGAACGGATCGCGGGGTCGGCTGCGCCCCTGATCGTGGGTGGCGACAGCGCTGGCGGCACCCTAGCTGCCGTCGTCACCCACCGTGCACGGGAGGCGGCGCATCCACGCATAGCTCTTCAGCTATTAGTCTATCCTGCAACGGATTCCAACTTCAATCGGGATTCTTACCTGAATAGTGAAAACCAACTTCTGGTCACCCGCGAGACCATCATATGGTTCTGGAACCACTACGACCCAAACCGATCGGCCCGAACCGACATCGAGGCCGTGCCCCTGCATGCGCCGAATCTCGCCGAGCTCCCGCCCGCGATCGTGGTGACCGCCGAACACGATCCGCTCCGCGACGAGGCGATCGAGTACGCCGACCGTCTCCGCCAGGCGGGTGTGGCGGTCGTCTCTCGGCACTACGAGGACCAAATGCACGGATTCTTCACCCTTTTCGGGGTGCTCCCCGCCAGCAGATCCGCGCTCGACTTCGTTGCGGACGAGATAGTTCACTTCCTCACCACTACCGCGAAAGAGATTTCCCGATGACTCTCCTCGACACCTCCACGTCAACCAGGAACCACGACAACCAGACGAAGTTCGATGCAGTGATTGTGGGTGCCGGTTTCTCGGGCATGTACATGTTGCATCGGCTGCGTGGCATGGGTCTGTCGGTGCGTGTGTACGAACGCGGCACAGATGTGGGCGGCACCTGGTACTGGAACCGGTATCCGGGAGCGCGCTGCGACATCGAAAGTGTCGACTACTCTTACTCCTTCTCCTCTGAACTGGAGCAGGAATGGCGATGGTCGGAGCGTTTCGCAACGCAGCCAGAGATCCTGAGATACGCCAAGCACGTCGCGGACCGATTCGATTTGCGCACCAACGTCGAATTCGACACGCAGGTAGTGTCGGCCGTCTTCGACGAACGCGGCGAGAAGTGGCGAATCACCACCGATTCCGGGGTGGAAGTAACAGCGAGGTACTTCATTCTCGCGACTGGGTGCCTCTCCGTCGGGAACGTCCCCGCCATTCCTGGAATCGACAATTTCTCCGGACCGACTTACCACACCGGAGACTGGCCGCACGACGGCGTCGACTTCACCGGGAAACGGGTCGCGGTCATCGGCACGGGTTCGTCCGGTATTCAGTCCATCCCCCTCATCTCGGCGCAAGCCGCCCGTACCACCGTCTTTCAGCGCACACCGAACTTCAGCCTCCCTGCGCGCAACCGCCCGCTCGACGACGACTTCGTGCGCGAAGTAAAGGCCAACTACCCGGAGCGTCGGCGAATTGCACGCTACAACTCCGGCGGCGTCTACCGGATCGACAACACGGAGAATGCAATCGACGTCCCCGAGGACCGTCGACGCGCACGGTACGAAGCGCTCTGGCAGGAGGGCGGCCTGAATTTCGCCAACGCCTACGCCGACTTGAAAAAGAACCTCGAATCAAACGAGACAGCAGCGGAATTCCTCCGCGAGAAGATCCGTGCGATCGTCGAGGACCCGGCCGTTGCCGAGACCTTGACACCCACCAGTTACCCCTTCGCGACGAAACGACCGTGCGTCGACACCGGCTATTACGCGACCTTCAACCGCGACGATGTCGAACTGGTCGACATCCGAACCGATCCCATCGACACAATAACCGAGCGCGGTGTGCGTACCGGCACCACCGAGTACGCGGTCGATGCGATCGTCTTCGCCACCGGCTTCGACGCGATGACCGGCGCGATCAACAACATCGACATCATCGGGCGAGGTGGTGAAATACTGCGTCAAACGTGGGCGGCAGGACCTCGAAGCTACCTCGGTGTCGCCTGTGCAGGTTTCCCCAACATGTTCACCATCGCGACCGCCGGCAGTCCTTCGGTGATGAGCAACATGATGACATCCATCGAACAGCATGTGGAGTGGATATCGGACCTGGTCGAACGTTCGCTTGCGGACGGTGTGGGAATGATCGAGCCAACCCGGGAAGCGCAGGACGGCTGGGTCGACCATCTGCGCGAACTTGCAGACGACACACTGTTTCCTATGGCGGCGTCGTGGTACATGGGCGCGAACATTCCGGGTAAGCCGCGAGTGTTCCTGCCCTATGTTGGGGGCGTCGGTGCATACCGGGAACTGTGCGACTCGGTAGCGGCCGAGGGCTACCGCGGATTCATCCGGGTGAGGCAGTCCGTTGCCCACTGAACAAGGGGGCTCGCCACGTTTCGCGGCGGGGTCAGTGCCCGTTCGGGGGATTGGAGCTGGGCGCACCAAGGATGTAGCCGTGGGCATCGGGCCCCAGGGTCGTCTCCCGGATCGTCGTGGCCATTTCCCGTACCCGTTGCCCGGCCAGGTCTGCATCACGATTCTGGACGGCAGCGAAGACTTCGGTGAATCCGTCGAGCCACAGCTGCCACAGGTTGCTCGTCGCGGTCAAGCCCATGAAGCGCCGGCCCCGGCCGAAAACCAGATTCCACACGCCCGACAGTTCTGCATTTCCGGCGCGGGTGATGGTGAGATCGAAGAACTGAGCGACCGCCCTCGCGGTACTGGCGGGTTCGCCGTCGCCGATGGCACGGCGCATCTCGGCCACGCTCGCCTCGAGCTGTTCGATGTCCTCGTCGGTGAACCGGGGCACGGCGCGCTCGACGGCGCCGCCGAAGAGGACGAACTGGACGTCGATTGTGGCGACGGCCTGCTCCAGGGTCATCGACGCAACCCGCCGCCATCGGTTGGGCGAGACCTCGACGAGTCCCTCTCGGGCGAGTTCCGCGATCGCCTCTCGTACCGGGGTGATGCTGACGCCCAGACGGGCGGCCAACTCCGCGTCCTTGAGGATCTCACCGGGGGCGAGTACCCCCCCGACGATTTCGGCGCGCAACTGATCGAGGACAGCGGCGGCACGGGTCGGGGGCGGGGCGAAAGACATAGCCCGATGCTACAGACCGCAGGATGCATTCTGCCGGGGCAGGTCCGAGCATTTCGCGACAATCTTCGGAGCATCACATGACCTATAGAGACGAATACAAACTCAGCACCACCGACCCCACCGCATTCTGGTCACAGGCGGCCCGTGCGATCGAGTGGGATCGCCCAGCTGCGGTGACGCTCGACGAACGCAACGCGCCGCTCTACCGCTGGTTCCCGGACGGCATACTGAATACCTGCTTCAACGCTCTCGATCGACACGTGCAGGCCGGGCACGGTGCACGCCAGGCCCTGATCTACGACTCACCGGTCACCGGATCGAAGAGGTCGTTCACCTACGCCAAACTGACGGCGCTCACCGCGAAGTTTGCGGGCGTCCTTCGGCACCTGGGCGTCCGTCAGGGCGATCGCGTCCTGCTTTATATGCCGATGATCCCTGAGGCCGTCATCGCGATGCTGGCCTGTGCGCGCCTCGGCGCCGTGCACTCGGTCGTCTTCGGCGGATTCGCCGCTCCCGAGCTGGCGGCGCGGATCGACGACGCAGAACCGGTGGTGATCGTCTCGGCCTCGTGCGGAATCGAACCCACCCGAATCGTCGAATACAAACCTCTTCTCGACGCCGCACTCGACCTCGCCGATCACGCGCCCGCACGCTGTGTGGTGGTGCAACGCCCGCAGTACGAGGCGTCGATGACTAGCCGCGATGTCGACTACACGGAGATGATGGAATCGCGGATCGAACCTGCGAACTGCGTCCCCGTCGCGGGGACCGACCCGTTGTACATCCTCTACACCTCGGGCACCACAGGCCGGCCCAAGGGCGTCGTCCGCGACAACGGAGGCCACGCTGTCGCCCTCGCCTGGTCGATGGCGAATGTGTATGACATCGGCCCTGGCGATGCGATGTTCACGGCGAGCGACGTCGGATGGGTGGTGGGACACTCCTACATCGTTTACGGGCCCTTGTTGGTCGGCGCGACAACCGTCCTGTACGAAGGGAAACCGGTCGGGACACCGGACGCGGGCGCGTTCTGGCGGATCGTCGAGGAACACCGGGTCGCAGCTGTGTTCACCGCGCCGACAGCGATCCGGGCACTCAAGCGGAGCGACCCACGGGGTGAGCATTTTCAGAGGTACGACACCTCCAGCCTGAAGAATCTGTTCCTGGCCGGCGAACGGCTCGATCCCGATACCTATGAATGGGCGACGACCACATTCGATGTCGACGTGACCGATCACTGGTGGCAGACCGAAACCGGATGGCCGATCGCCTCCAATCCTCGCGGACTCGAACCCCTTCCGAACAAACCCGGGTCCGCGGCCGTGCCGCTGCCCGGCTACGTGGTGCACATCCTCGACGATGTCGGGTACCGGCTCGCCGCCGACGAGGAAGGAGCGATCTGCCTGCGCTTGCCGTTACCGCCGGGGGCCCTGACCGGACTCTGGGGTGACGACACCCGATACATCGACGGTTACCTCAGCAAATACCCGGGCTATTACCTCACCGGGGACGGGGGTTACGTCGATGAAGACGGCTACCTGTTCGTGCTCGGGCGTACCGACGATGTGATGAACGTTGCCGGTCACCGGCTCTCCTCGGGGCAGATCGAAGCCGCGATCGCCTCCCATCCCGCTGTGGCCGAATGCGCGGTCATCGGCGAACGCGATGCACTCAAAGGCCAAGTGCCCCGCGCGCTGGTGGTGACGAAGATCGGACACGACAGCTCGGGTCTGGAGGAGGAACTGTCACACGTGGTCCGGACCAAGGTGGGGCCGATCGCGTCGCTGTCCCGGGTCGATGTGGTCGGCGGCCTGCCGAAAACCCGGTCCGGAAAAATTCTGCGCCGCACGCTCCGGCAACTCGTCGACGGAGAGCCCGCCTCCATTCCGTCGACCATCGAAGACCCCAGTGTCCTCGACGAACTCGCCCCCATCCTCACCGATCGATCCCCGCGAGAGTCCGCATCCCCTGATCTAGGAGTAGTACGACCGTGACCTCTACCATTGCCATCGAAAACCAGCTTCTTCCCTCGGTCCGCACCTTCCTGGCACAGCCCAAGAAGCTGTTGATCGGCGGGGACTGGATAGATCCCGCCGACGGCGAAACGTTCCCCACCGTCGACCCCGCGACGGGGGCAGTGCTGTGCCAGGCGCCTCGCGGACGTGCGATCGATATCGACCGCGCCGTTCACGCGGCACGCGTGGCGTTCGAGACCGGACCGTGGACCACGATGCGCCCTAACGAGCGGGAACGTCTGTTGTGGCGCATCGCCGACGCAATCGATGCCCGCGCGGACGAATTCGCCCAGATCGAATCCCTCGACAACGGCAAACCGGCCTCGATCGCCAAGATCTCGGACGTCGCCCGCACGGCGGATCTCTTCCGCTATTACGCGGGGTGGGCCACCAAACTCGAGGGCAGCACCGTCAATGTATCGATGACGAGGGTCCCGGATGGTGAGTTCCACGCCTACACCCTGCGTGAGGCGATCGGTGTCTGCGGACAGATCATTCCGTGGAACTTTCCGCTGCTGATGGCCGCGTTCAAACTGGCACCCGCGCTCGCCGCGGGGAACACCGTCGTGCTCAAGCCCGCGGAGCAGACCCCCTTGACGGCACTCCTGCTCGGCGAGGTGTTCCTCGACGCCGGCCTGCCGCCGGGTGTGGTCAACATTGTCACCGGATTCGGGGATGCGGGTGCGGCGTTGGCTGCCCATGACGATGTGGACAAGATTGCCTTCACCGGCTCCACCGAGGTCGGGAGGAAGATCGTCGACGCGGCGAAGGGGAACCTGAAGAAGGTTTCGCTCGAACTCGGCGGCAAGAGCCCCAATATCGTGTTCGCCGATGCCGATCTCGACAAGGCGGTGCCAGGATCCGTCAACGCGTGGCTGAGCAACCAGGGCCAGGCCTGCGTCGCCGGCACCCGCTTGTTCGTAGAAGACTCCATCTTCGACGAGTTCACGGACGCGGTCGCCCAGCACGTGGCGACGACGAAGATCGGCCCCGGACTCGACCCGAACACCCAGATGGGTCCTCTCGTCTCGCAGGACCAGCTGGACCGGGTCACGGGATACATCGACCAGGGTATCGCGGACGGTGCCCGCGTGCTAACTGGTGGAAAACGTTGGGGCACACGAGGTTTCTTTGTCGAGCCCACAGTTCTCGTCGACGTGCGCCCCGAATTCAGTGTGGTGCGGGAGGAAATCTTCGGTCCTGTCGTTGCAGCGATGCCGTTCTCCGCGGCCGGTGGTGTGGACGAGGTGGTCGCCCATGCCAACGACACCATCTACGGGCTCGCAGCGGGCGTGTGGACGAGAAATCTCTCCACCGCGCACCGGGTCGTCAAGCGAATCAAGGCTGGATCGGTCTGGGTGAACCAGTACAACGCCAGCGACCTGGCGCTGCCCTTCGGCGGCTACAAGCAGTCCGGGTGGGGTCGGGAACTCGGAGCGGATGGCATCGCCCTCTACACCCAGGTCAAGGCCGTCAACATCGCATTGTGAACCGAAACGAGGAAATGAAATGAAGACCAAGGCAGCTGTGCTCACGGCAGTGAACACCCCATTCGAGATCATGGAACTCGACCTTTCCGGTCCCCGAGCAGGGGAGGTGCTGATCCGCTATGAGGCGTCGGGGATGTGCCACTCGGACCTGCACCTGACCGACGGCACCATCGGCACCCGATTCCCGATCGTTCCCGGACACGAGGGTGCCGGGGTGGTCGAAGAGGTCGGACCTGCAGTGACGCGGGTGAGACCCGGCGACCACGTCGTGTGTAGCTTCACCCCGAGCTGCGGCCGCTGCCGCTATTGCGCCACTGGACATCAGAACCTGTGTGATTCCGGGGCACGCGCAACCGAGGGATGTATGCCCGACGGCACCTTCCGCCTTCAACACTCGGGAACTGATATCGGCGCGATGTGCGCGCTGGGCACCTTCTCCGAATACGGTGTCGTCCGCGAGAACTCCGTGGTCAGGATCGACGAGTACCTTCCGCTAGACAGCGCGGTACTCGTGAGTTGCGGTGTCCCCACTGGGTGGGGAGCGGCGGTGTATGCCGGGAACGTCCGCCCCGGGCACACGGTCGTCATCTACGGGGCCGGCGGAGTCGGCATCAACGCCGTCCAAGGCGCCGCCGCGGCCGGCGCGAAGAACATCGTCGTCGTCGATCCGGTGTCGTTCAAACGCAATACCGCCCTGAAATTGGGGGCCACCCACGTCTTCGACACCGCCGAACAGGCGCACGCCGCGGTGGTCGAGATGACCTGGGGTCAAGGGGCGGACCAAGCGCTCGTGGCTACCGGTGTCGTCGGCGAGGACACCGTTGCGCACGCTTTCGACGCGATCGGCAAAGGGGGAACGGTCGTGCTGATCGGATTGTCCGGCCGTGATGACGTCAACGTCAAGCTTTCCGGCGCGATGATGGTGGTCCTGGAGAAGACGATCAAGGGCACGATGTTCGGATCCGCGAATCCGCAATACGACATCCCCCGCCTCCTGGGCCTCTACCAGGCGGGTGACCTGAAACTGGACGAGCTCATCACCACCCGCTATTCCCTCGAGGAGATCAACCAGGGCTATCAGGACCTGGTGGACGGCAAGAACATTCGCGGTGTTGTCTTACCCCACGGGTGAGCACGCCCACATTTCGGAGAACGAGGGAGCAAGCAACATGGGAAATACACGAGTACCCGAGCACGGTCTCGAAGTCAGACTCGTCTCGCGCCCGTCGGGCTGGCCCGACGCTGACAACTTCGACATCGTCGCGGCACCGATCCAGCAACCGGTCGACGGCCAGATCGTGGTCCGCAACCGGATCATGAGCGTCGACCCCTACATGCGTGGCCGCATGAACGACACCAAATCGTATGTACCACCGTACGAGATCGGCAACGCGATGGACGGCGCCGCCGTCGGCGAAGTAATTGCCAGCCGGTCACCTGAGATCGCCGTCGGTACCACCGTCCAGCATCGATTGGGGTGGCGCGAGTACGCCGTGCTCGACCACACGGACGCCGCGGTCATCCACGATCCGGATGTGCCCATCAGCGCCTACCTTGGGGTGTTGGGCATGACCGGATTGAGCGCCTACGTTGGGCTCTTCGACAAAGCGGCGTTCACGCCGCGAGACACCGTGTTCGTCTCCGGCGCGGCCGGTGGGGTCGGTTCACTCGTCGGTCAGATGGCCAAGCTGCGCGGCGCACCGCGCGTCATCGGCAGCGCCGGCTCGGCAGAAAAAGTGCGTTACCTCACCGACGACCTCGGTTTCGACGCGGCGTTCAACTACAAGGACGGCCCCGTCCTCGAGCAGCTTCGCGCCGCCGCACCGGACGGAATCGACGTCTACTTCGACAATGTCGGCGCCGACCACCTTGAAGCGGCGATCGACGTCCTCAACGTGGGTGGACGCATCGCTGCGTGCGGTGCGGTCGCCCAGTACAACGCCAAGGGGCCGGTCCCTGGACCGAGCAACCTGTTCCAGGTGGTCACCAAGCGGCTCACCATGCGGGGATTCATCGTCAGCGACAGCGTCGACCGCCGCCCGGACTTCCACCGCGAAGTCGGACAGTGGGTTCGCGACGGACGGTTGCGCTACGACGAGACCGTCGTGCATGGAATCGCGAACGCACCCACGGCATTCCTGGACATGTTGCGCGGCAGGAACACCGGAAAGATGCTCGTCACGCTGGACAACCAGGAAGGAGCCCGCGATGCCTGAGGACGCTGTCTCTTACACCCCGGTCGACAACAGCGGGAACCGTGAACAACCGGGCCAGCAGCAGTTGCCGCTGACCGGCCTGAAGGTGCTCGACCTGTCGCACTTCCTTGCCGGTCCCTACGCCACCATGCTCCTCGGTGACCTCGGTGCAGAAATCATCAAGATCGAGCCCCCGACCGGGGACCCGGTACGCGCCATCCCGCCCCATGAGATCGACGGCGCCAGTACCTTCTTCTTCAGCGTCAACCGCAACAAGCGAAGCGTCGTCCTCGACCTGAAAGCTGCCGAGGGGCGGGAAGCGTTTCTCGACCTCGTCGAATCGGCGGACGTCGTCTGCCACAACTTCCGGCCGGGTGTTCTCGAGCGGTTGGGCATCGACTACAAGTCCCTGCATGCCCGCAACCCGGCAATCGTGCTGTGCTCGATCTATGGGTTCGACAATGAAGGGCCCTACGCGGACTACCCGGCAGTGGACAGTCTGGTACAAGCGCTCAGCGGCGTGATGAGTTTGACCGGTGAGGCCGACGGCCCGCCCGCGCGGGTCGGCTACCAGATCGGTGACACGGCCGGAGGTCTCTTCGCGGCTGTGGCCATCCTCGCCGGTGTCCACGGACGACGCACGGACGGGCAGGGTCGACATGTCGAGATTTCCCTGCTCGACGCGCAACTCAGTCTGCTGGTGTGGCAAGCGCAGGACTATCTCACCCACAACATCGTCTACGAGAGAATGGGCACCCGGCACGCAACCCTGCCGCCGAGCCAGGCGTTCGAGTGCAGTGACGGCCGCCACGTATACGCCACACCCAGCGCCATCCCGCGGTGGTGGACCGGCTACTGCCATGCGATCGATGAACTGTGGCTCAACACCGACCCACGATTCGCTGATCTCGCGGCCCGTCAAACCAACCGCGACCAACTCGAAGAGATCCTCGCCAAGAAGTTCCGCTCCGACACCTCCGATCACTGGGTGCGCGAATTCCAGCGCGAGGGTGTACCCATCGCGCTCGTGCAATCGGTCGCAGAGGCCTTCGATTTCCCCACCGTCAAGCGCAGGGAGATGGTCGTCGAAGTCGATCTTGTGGACGGAACCACCGCCAAGATGGTCGGCAATCCCATCAAGACAGGTGCCCCCGGCATCTTCACGGCACCCCCGCAGCTCGGGCAGCACACCGACGACGTGCTCGGCACCACCCCCCGCGTTCGAAACTGAAGAGGCAAGAGGATGACCAACATCGACAACACGATCGCCCCGGCGGATCTCGTTCTCTACGAACGGACCGGCAAGGTCGCGACTATCACGCTCAATCGCCCCGAGGTGCGCAACGCGCAGAACGGAAAACTGCTCTACGCATTGGACGAGGCCTTCCAACGATTCGCCTACGACGACGAGGCCGCCGTTGCCATCCTCGCCGGCAACGGCCCGCACTTCTCCGCGGGCCACGATCTCGGACCGACGGGAGACCGTGAGACGACCTTCAATCGGCGCACCCTGTGGTGGGATCATGTCGGACAGTCTGGGGTGGCGAATCGATTCGCACGCGAGTCCGAACTGTATGTGGGACTGTGCCGCCGATGGCGAGAACTGCCCAAGCCGACCATCGCCGCGGTTCAAGGCGCCTGCATCATGGGCGGACTGATGGTGGCATGGTCCTGCGACCTAATCGTTGCCAGCAGCGACGCGTACTTCGCCGACGCCGCGGTCGACTTCGGCATCCCCGGGGTGGAGATGTTCGGACATCCGTGGGAGCTGGGCGCCCGGCGGGCGAAGGAGTTCTTGTTCACCTCTGAGCGGTTGACCGCAACAGAAGCGCATCACCTCGGAATGGTCAGCCGCGTCGTCGAGCGAGATGACCTGATGGGCTCGGCGATGGCGCTGGCACAGCGGATCGCGCAGCGACCGCGCCTCGGACTCGCCCTCGCGAAGCAAGCGGTCAATCAATGCGAGGACCTGATGGGGTACCGCAGTGGCACCGACTCGGTCTTCGGTCTTCACCAGCTCGCCCACGCACACAACGCCGAGACCAGTGGCGACTTCAACGGCGGCGGCTCTCCCGACGTGGTCAAACGGGCCCTCGCGGGCGGTGCCGCCACGACCACCCCATGACGACAGCAGAGGGAGATCCGCGCTAGTGCGCGGCGAGAACGGGGGGATCAGTCTGTCACCGGACAACGCCACCGGACTCGGCACGCCCACCATTTGCGTAAGGCCGACGCCGGCGCTGAAGGATGTGCCCGCGCCGCCCGAACGCCACCCGGCATCGGCATTCCGCCCACCTCACACCGCTCCCTCGCCGGACACACTGTGCTACTGACAGGACGTACCACATGACACCGACACACCACATTGCCGTGCTACCCGGGGACGGCATCGGCCGAGAAGTCATCGAACCCGCGATCGCAGTCCTCGAACAGGCGGCCCGCCAATGGGACTTCGCCCTCTCCTGGACAACCTACCCATGGAGCTGTGCCTACTACACGGAACACGGGCACATGATGCCCGGTGACGGACTCGACCGACTCGCCGAGAGCGACGCAATCTTCCTGGGCGCGGTCGGAGACCCGACGGTCGCCGACCACGTCTCCTTGTGGGGGCTGCTCATCCCGATCCGACGTGCGTTCGATCAGTACGTGAACCTGCGTCCATTGCGGCTGCTTCGCGGTATCGACAGCCGGCTGTCGAACCTCGACGGCACCATCGACCTGCTCGTCGTGCGGGAGAACAGCGAGGGCGAGTACTCCGAGGCCGGCGGACGTCTCTTCCCCGGAACACCGATGGAAACTGCCATTCAAGAGTCCGTGTTCACCAGACGTGGCGTCGAACGCATCATGCGGTACGGCTTCGACCGCGCCGCTGAACGCACGGGCCGACTCGCATCAGCAACGAAGTCGAACGGGATCATTCACACGATGCCGTTGTGGGATCAGATCTGCGCCGAGGTCGGCACCGACTATCCGCACGTCGAGGTCGGCAGTTACCACATCGACGCCCTCGCCGCGTACTTCGTGCAACGTCCAGAAACCCTCGACGTGGTCGTCGCTTCGAACCTGTTCGGCGACATCCTCAGCGACCTCGGTGCGGCGATTGTCGGCAGCATCGGCCTTGCCCCCTCGGCGAACCTGAATCCGGAACGGATCCATCCATCCATGTTCGAACCGGTCCATGGGTCCGCACCCGACATCGCCGGTCTCGGTGTGGCGAATCCATTGGGACAGATATGGACCGGCGCCATGATGCTGGACCATCTCGGCCACCCCGAAGCCGGCGCGGCAGTGGTTGCCGCGATCGAAGACGTCCTCAGTGGCAGCGATATCCGTACCCCGGACCTGGGCGGGGCGGCGACCACGTCAGAAGTGACCAAGGCCGTGCTGGCCGCACTCGGGAGCCGACCGACCACCTAATCACATCCACAGACGGTCCCGGGCGAAGGGCAAACGATGCAATCGATGCGATTCCTGGGCAGCGACCAGCCGCTCTCTTCGACGAAATAGACGACCGGGTACCGACACCCGGGTCGGTTGTCGTCGAGATCCGGGCAGCAGGGCTGTGCCACTCGGACCTACACTCATGGCCGGATTTCGCCTCGAGGCACGGTTCGGTGCACAGCTCTCGGCGCTCCCACCGCTGGTGCTCGGTCACGAGATCGCAGGGATGGTTAAAGCACTGGGTGAGAGTCCACACCATGCGGGTGGGGGACAAGGTCGCGGTCAGCGGCACTCCGCCCGGACTGTGCCCCGGCCTCAACATCGACGTCGGATTCGCCGAGAACGTCGCCGTGCCCGCGACCGGCCTCGTACCGATCCCCGAGGGAGTGTCCTATGAGGCCGCCACGGTCGCCACCGATTCCATCCTGACCGCCCTCCATGCCGTGCGCTCCGTCGGAAACGTTCGTGCCGGCCACACGGTTGGAATCGTCCGACTGGGAGGCCTCGGAGTCAACGGGGTCACAGCCGCCGCCGGAAGCGGCGCCGCAGTGTATGGAATCGACCTACGGCCAACACCTTCGACGACGTACTCTCGGCCGGGGCGGTGGACTGCTTCACCGACCTCGAGCAGATCGCTCCACTCGGCCCGGACGTCATCGTGGACTTCGTCGGGACCCGATCGACCATTTCGAAATCGTTCGAAGTCGTCAAGTACCGCGGAACCGTGGTGGTGCGCGGACTCGGTTCCGATGCGGCCCCGGTCAGTGTGATCGAACTCGTGCTGGGGGCCATGACACTGAAAGGGTCCCTCGGCAGCGGCAACAAACCCAGGGAACTACCCGGAATCTTCGAGATGATCGCCGCCGGAACGATCACACCGCATACCTCCCTCGTCGACTTCGCCGATCTCAACGCGGCCTACCGGCGACTGGCGAACGGCGACGTTCAGGGACGTCTGGTCACCGTATGCGGTACTCGATCCGACCAGCGCGTTGTCATCGACTTGGCACGTGCGGACCGGCTTCACATCGAAACTCAGCTATACGCCCTCGACGACGCTGCGCGGGCCTGCTCGGATCTGCGGCGGAGAAGAGTCAACGGTCGAGCGGTGCTGACTTCCGCGCCGCGCCCACGACCATGAGCAATCCGGTCCCGACTGGGCGATCCCAACGGCACGCTCAGTTGCCGGCCTGACGCCGCCGGGGCGCACGCCGACCTCGCGTAAATGGTGTCCACGGCGAAACCGGCTGTCCCGCATGGACAACGAAACGACCCGCGCGACTCGGAGCCGCGTCTCGTGGGATAAGGAGCAGTGGCCCGCCCTAAAATGGGAAGACCCACGCACCGACAGGCGACGCCGGTCCGTGGACGCGTTGTTCGGCACACATACGTCCCCACGTTGCTCGGGAGGATGCCCGCGATACGTTCTGTGCAGGGGTCTCCCATCGGCAGTATGCACTACCGACCCGGCGTGTCGAGACGTCAGCCAACTGATTCGGCGGTAGACCGGTGCATTCCCGTCTTGCTGTGACATGCAGCATGCATTTAGTATTGTCATTTGTGAGGGCAGTCACATATGCTCCCTCCTATCGGCAACATACCCGCACGGCAACGAGCTGGCGGCGCAGTCAACGCTTTTCGGCCCGCCGTCCGACACGATGAGTCCGAAGCACCATCTCAGCTTCGTCCCGTCCTGTTAATAGTCAAGGAGATCAGATGAAGACCAAGGCCGCACTCATGAAGGGCGTCGGAAAAGACTGGGAAATCGAGGAGATCGACCTTGGCGACCCGATCGCTGGTGAAGTGCAGGTTCGATTGGCCGCCAGCGGCTTGTGTCACTCCGATCACCACTGCCGAACCGGAGACATCCAAGGTGAAATCTTTCCCGTGCTCGGCGGCCACGAGGGCGCCGGCGTGATCACCAAGGTCGGGCCCGGCGTCAGCGATCTCGCCGAGGGCGACCACGTCGTTCTTGCCTTCATCCCCGCATGTGGCACCTGTCGCCTCTGCGCGCAGGGTCTGCAGAACCTGTGCGACAAGGGCGCCGGGTTGTTGACCGGCCGATCCATCGCTGATGGCACGTACCGGGCGCAGTGGGAGGGCCGGCCCCTGATGCCGATGTGCCTTCTGGGCACGTTCGCCCCGTACGTGACCGTGCATCAGGCGTCGGTGGTCAAGATCGAAAAGGATATTCCGCTCGAGAAAGCGGCGCTGCTCGGCTGTGGCGTCTCCACCGGCTGGGGCTCGGCAGTCACCATTGGTAACACCCGCGTCGGCGACACGGTCGTCGTCGTCGGGGTCGGTGGTGTGGGGATCAACGCGGTCCAGGGCGCCGCGGCCGCGGGCGCACGCTATGTCGTTGCGGTCGATCCGGTGCAGTTCAAGCGGGACAAAGCGATCGAGTTCGGGGCAACGCATGCATTCGCGTCACTGTCCGAAGCCGAGGAGGCCGTCCGGGAGATCACCTGGGGCATGATGGCCAACGTCACCATCATCACGATCGGCGAGGTGGACGGGGAGATCATCCAGCCGGCACTGTCGATCACGGGAAGAGCCGGGCAGGTTGTGGTGACCGCCATGGGTGACCTGCAGCAGAGTCAGGTGTCGATGAATCTCTTCGAATTGACCTCCTACCAGAAGCGGGTGCAGGGAGCGATCTTCGGCGGAACCGGCCCACGCACTCAGATTCCGAAACTAATCGAGCTCTACCGGCGAGGCACCCTGAAGCTCGACGAACTCGTCACGCGGACCTACGCACTCGACGAGATCAATCAGGGCTACGACGACATGCTCGCGGGTCGAAACCTGCGCGGGGTCATCCAATACACCGAATCGGACTACTGAACGCCCGCGAACCGACGACAGGAACACCTCATGACAGACTATTCGAAGCTCTTCATCAACGGTGCGTGGGTGCCGTCCCAAGGGACGGGGACTATCGACGTCGTTAATCCCGCCACCGAGGTTGTCATCGCCTCGGTGCCGTCCGGGTCCATCGCGGACGTCGAGGATGCAGTGTCGGCGGCACGTAAGGCATTCGAGGGTTGGGCCCAGACCCCCGTCCGCGACAGAACACAGATCCTGCGCCGGATCGCGGACGGTATCGAACGGCGCCGCATCGAGCTCGCCCAGCTCATTACGGATGAAATGGGTGCTCCGATCTCTTTCACGACCGCGATGCAGGTACCACTTCCGATCAACAGTTTCCGTGCGGCGGCCGACGCAGCCGATGCACTCGAGTTCGAAGCGATCAACGGCAACACCGTCATTGTGCGTGAACCCGTCGGTGTCGTCGGGGCGATCACGCCCTGGAACTATCCGCTTCACCAGCTGGCAGCGAAAGTCGCGTACGCACTCGCCGCCGGTAACACGGTGGTAGCGAAACCGAGCGAACTCGCACCGCTGGACTCGTGGATACTCGCCGAGATCATCACTGAAGCTGGGCTACCCGCCGGCGTCTTCAACCTCGTCAGTGGCCCGGGACCCACAGTCGGTGAAGCCATCGCTGCCCACCCGGACGTCGACATGGTGTCGTTCACGGGCTCCACGCGCGCTGGCATGCGGGTCAGCGAACTGGCGGCCAAGACCGTCAAGCGGGTAACCCTCGAGCTCGGGGGCAAGAGCCCGAACGTCGTGCTGCCCGACGCTGACCTGCACGCAGTCATCCCGTCCGCCGTGCAGCTGGCCTACCTGAACACCGGACAGACCTGCGCCGCGCTCACACGATTGCTTGTCCCACGGCCCAAGCTCGCCGAGACCGAAGAGCTGATCAAGAAGCACGTCGAAGCCCTATCCGTCGGAAACCCACGCTCACCGGAAACGGCACTCGGCCCCCTGGTCTCCACCGACCAGCGAACTCGGGTCCTGAACTATATCGACCAGGGCATCCGGGAGGGCGCCAAATTGGTGACCGGAGGACCCGGCACGGTTCCGGGCGTAGATTCCGGATTCTACGTCCGGCCCACCGTATTTTCCGAGGTCACTGCCGATATGGTGATCCACCGGGAGGAAATCTTCGGACCTGTTCTGGTGATCGTTCCCTACGACACCGAATCCGATGCCGTCCGCCTCGCCAACGACACCGACTACGGTCTCGCAGGTGCGGTATGGTCCTCCGATACCGCAAAGGCACGGAATGTGGCCAGCCGCATTCGTGCCGGTCAGATCTACGTCAACGGCGGTGCCTTCAATCCGAACTCACCCTTCGGGGGGTACAAGAGATCCGGGAACGGTCGAGAATACGGAAGGTTCGGGCTCGAAGAATTCCTCGAGGTCAAGGCGATCGAGATCTGACGGCAAATGTGGCGATCGGTCCTCCGCGGCACCCGCGGACAAGCGGTCAGCCGGAGCGAATAGACCAGAACCTCTGTGTCACTGCGGCAGTCGGTACGTTCCTCGATGGCGGCGAGGACCGTACCGACGGAGAGCAGTCATCGTCGCACTGACAGATCGGATCATCTGCGTTGTACCGCGATTCGGATGGCGTGGTGGGTTGTCGTGGCCGACCGTCACGCTCAGGGCTTCCCCGGTCGGTACACCCCACCGTGCGCCGCTTCGGGACTGGTTCATCAACCTCACCCCACCTGAACAGATCCCGACGCCGGACAAACCCCTGATCGCGATGGTGCGGGTCTCGATTCGCCCAGCCCAGCCCGATGGCGACGCCGAAGCGACCGGCAACGCCGTGGGCGCCGCGCTCTGTGACCTCGGCACCGAGCCCTCCGACGTGGGGCAGCGTCTCACGCGGATCCAGTCGCCGATGGCGCACACGAATCGTGTTCGAGATCACGATGTTGAACGGCGGCCGCACGAGGGGGTCGGCAGCCCGGAGCAGACGGGCAGGGCCAGCCCAGCGATGTTGATCGCGCTCAACCCGTACAGCTGCAGGGGTGTCAGGTTCGACATGATCCCGGCGTCCATTCGCGGGTATTGCGCGGCATAAGCAGGTGTTCGCGCTCGACGTCGATCATCGCGTGGCGCAGGCGGTGACCTGTCTCGGCGGCGCGTTCGGTGCCGCCGTCGTCGGCGCCGGGTTCTTCGTAGAGTTCTTTCAGCTCCCAATGACGTCGGTGTCCTTGGCAGGTTGGACGTGCCTGATGGCGTCGAGAACGTACCGACGGAGAGTGGTCATTCGTCGCACCGGCGCCTCGGATCACCTGCGTTGTACCGTGATTCCGATGGTGTGGTGGGTCGTCGTGTCCGATCCGCCGCGCTCAGGACTGTCTCCGATCGGTACTGTGTCTGAAGTGTGGTCCGCGGCTTGTCAACGGCCGGAGTAGGGCGGGTAGTCCGTCTTCTCGAACCAGCCCCGTCGGCGCTCGATTCGCTCGTCCAGATATGAGCGCATCGCGACGGCGGCGTCGTCGGAGGCCAGGGCGTTGTATCCGCCGTTCCGCTCGATTTCCAGCCCCGCTTCGAGATGCGTATCACCTCAGAGGTAGACAGCGGTTTTGGCGGCCGCGACATCAAGCGGGGGCAGGGCGGCGATCTCGGTCGCGACCGCGAGCGCGCGGGCTACGGCATCGGTTGCGAGTTCATGGACGAGTCCGAGCGCGAGCGCTTCGGGAGGGGGTACAACTCGACCACGCAGGATGAACTCGATGGCCCGCCCGGCGCCGAGAAGCCGGGCGAGGCGTTGTGTTCCGCCGCCCGACGGAATCAATCCCAGACGAACCTCCGGCAATCCGTAGCGGAAGTCGCCGAATTGACCGATGCGGATGTCACATGCGAGTGCCAATTCGAACCCACCGCCCATCGTATTGCCGTTCAAGGCAACGATTACCGGTTTAGCAAGGTCGCGTATCGACCGCCGTAATCGGTGGGCCGGGAGATTCTTCAACGCGGCACTGTCCTGCTGTTTCTTCAGTTCGACCAGATGCTCAACGCTGAAATGGGTGATGAACGCCCCAGCCTCGGGATTTCCGCTCAGTACACGGCCCGAATCGATGGATCGTTCCATCGTGTGACGAGCTGTTCGAGTTCCTTCCATGCCTCAGGTGTGGCGTAGTTCGCCGGGGAATTATAGAAGCAAGCATGAACGATTCCGCCCTCGAGGGCTTCGACGTTCCACAGTGACATCATCGGACTCCTTGTGTTGTATCGCGCGTCGCGCGGCTTCGCCGCCCAGCAGATGCGGCGACAGGTGATAGAAGGGCTTGTATCCCTCGTTTCCTTTGCAGATGTAGATAATTCGAGCAGTGGGATTTCGGAGGACTCCGGCGGTGCGTTTCACAGAAACTGGTATGCCGTAGGTAAGTTTGCAACGGGGAGGGGTCGGGGCCGTCTAGCCGCTTACCTGGGCATCGCTCCCTCGGTTCCACAGGTGAACGGAACGTAGGTTTCTGCGCTCAGCTCGGTTCGCGTGGGGGACTTGCGCTGCGTGCGTTTGTGGGCAGATTTCGTGAACGCGGACAACAGTTTTCTCGGCGGCCGCGGGTATGGGATGAGGGTACGAGGTCGCCGCGAGGACCCTCGAACATCGTGGTGCGATCCTTAGGCCGGTCATGCGCCGTTCGGTCGCCCGGTGACCCACAGTACCTGGCCAGTCATATGCCGGGCGTCGTCGGAGGCGAGGAAGCTGATCACACCGGCGAGGTCCTCGGGTTGTGCAACCCGGGGGACGGCGTTGCGGCGGATCTGTTCGGCCCTGATATCGGCGTAGTCCATGCCGGCAGCCTCGGCGAGGTGGTGCGTCAGGGGAGTTTCCACGTGTCCGGGACCGACTGCGTTGACGGTGATTCCGAACGGGCCCAGGTCGAGCGCGAGTGATCTGGTCATGCCCATGACACCAGCTTTCGCCGCGGCGTAGTGGACGAAACCGCGTTCGGTTCCGATGGACGCCTGTGAGGTGACATTGACGATCCGGCCCGCCCGCTGTTTGACCATCGACGCCTGCGCGGCCCGGGCGAAGAAGAAGCTCCCGGACAGGTTGATGTCCAGCATCCGTCGCCACTCGTCGTCGGTGATCTTGTGGATGAGCGCTGTCGAGTGGACACCCGCGTTGTTGACCAACACGTCGATTTCGCCGAGGGAGTGCACAATCGCTTCTGCGCAGGAGTCGACGGCGGCCGAGTCGGTGATGTCCACGACAAACGACTCCGCGGTTCCGCCTGCGCTGCGCACATCCGATACCGCCTCGGCGGCCGTGGCGTGGTCGCGGTCGACCACCGCCACTCGGGCTCCTTCGGCGGCGAAGCGTGCGGCGCACGCTCGGCCGATTCCGCCGCCCCCACCGGTCACTACGACCACCTTGTCCTCGAAGCGTCTCACGGTTATGAACCCACTTTCGTTTCCTGACCTGGGCTGGCCTGGCGTACTTGCTCGATGTACCGGCGGATCCCGGTGCGTAAGGGTATTTGCGGGATGTATCCGATTTCGTTCCGTGCAGTGCCCGCATCCAAGTAAGGGTCGGAGCGTTCTCCGGGCCGCAGATCGAAGTCGGTGCCGGGCAGAAGTTCGGTGACGATTCCGGCCGCCTGACGCAGCGTGGCGCGTTCGCCGGTGATCGAGAGTCCCGCGCTGGTCAGCGTCGGGGACTGCGATGCCAGATACACCGCCCGTGCGGCGTCTTCGACGTGGAGCCAGTCGAGTTCGCTGTCCGCGGACCTGACCGGCGGGGCGCTGCGACCGGTGGCCGGAAGTTCGACCATGTCGACGACGGGACCTCCGACGGAGCCACGGCCGATGGCCGTTGCCCTGCCGAATCCGTATACGACGGTGAACCTCAATCCGACCGTTTCCATGGCGTAATGCCGGTTGAAATGGGCGCCGATGGACTCGGTGAGCGACTTGGTCTTGCCGTAGATGTCGGACGCGGGCTGGGCCGCGTCGTTCGCAACGGGCACCGAGAGCAGGGCGCGCCCGAACACGGCGACGCTGCTCGCCCACACGACCCTCGTAATACCCGCTGCGAGGGCTGATTCGAACACATTCAGTGTTCCCTGGCAGTTGACGGTGACAGCGAGACGCGGGTCCTGGTTGGACCGGCGCTGGAGGGCCGAAGCCAAATGGATGACAGCGGTGGCGCCGGCGATCGCCTCGGTGAGGAAGCTACCGTCTCGAATATCTGCGGGGCGGATCTCGACCCGTGAGCGCTCCTCGTCGGAAATGAGCCCGTCGATCAGAGCGGGCTCGGGTGCCGCATCGAGCGCGAGAACCCGGTGACCGTGCTGCAAGAATTCCCGGGTCACGTAGCTCCCGATGAATCCGGTTGCACCGGTGATGACGACGTGTGTCATGGTGGTCCTTACTGGAATGGAAGGGCGCCTGGCATGGGTCGTTGTGTCAACGCTCCGTCAGTTTCTCCGCCGCCGCGCGCCCCGTCGGCGGCTACGGGACCTGCGCTGTGGCGACGGCGTTCTTCAAGGTGTCGAACCCGCGGTCAAGGTGGGTGCGGACCAGTTCTTCCGTTTCGGTGGCGTCGCGTCGCCACAAACCGTCGATGATCAACCGGTGCTCGAGGATCGCCTCGTGACGGACCGCTGGTGCGTATTGTTCGACTATCTTCGGGACGACGCTGTACGGGCGGAGGCGATCTAGCGTCTCGATCAGGGGGGTATTGCCGCAGAAGGTGACGACCGTCCAGTGGAACTGCTGGTTTAGTTCGGAGAGTTCGGCGATCCCGCTCGGATCGTCGACGATGACCTCCATGCGATCCTGTAATTGTCGGAGCGATTCGATGTCCTGTGCCGTCATGCGCTGCGACGCCAGCGCCGCGGCCCAGGGTTCGAGTTTGACGCGGATGGCGAAGACATCACAGACCTTGGGCCACAGGTCCGCGACAACCTTGGTGCCGTTCGGGCGTGTCTCCACCAGTCCCTCGGCGCTGAGGCGAGAGAGGGCCTCGCGGATCGGCGTTCTGCTGACACCCAGTTGTTGCGCAAGGCGCTGTTCGGTGAGCGCTGTTCCGATGCCGAGCTCGCTGCTCACCAACATCGACCGGAGGTGGACGTAGGTTCCGTCGCTGATTTTTTGGTTCTCGGGTACCGACTCGGGGTCGTTTCCTCGGGTAGTTGTCATCACTCTGTTATCCCTTTGTTGAACCATCTGGACACCGCGTCTCCCACCTGGTTGAGCGAGAGCACGGTCAGCGCGATAGCGGTCGCCGGTGCAATGATCTGCCAGCCTGCGGTGGACATCACCCGATATGCGCGCGAGAGCATGTGACCCCAGCTGGCGTCGGGTGGCTGGATACCCAGTCCCAGGAAACTCAGTCCTGCCTCGGCCAGGAAGGCGAATGAGAGCATGAGGAACCATTGGACGAAGATGGGACGGAGGCTGTTCGGCAACACGTGGCGAATCATCACCGCGGTGGATGAGAGACCCGATAACCGTGCCGCCTCGACGTAGTCTTTGACGGCCACGCTTTTTGCCTGGGCACGCAGCAATCGTGCGAGTCGCGGAGAGTAGACGATACCGATCGCGAACATGGCCTGGATGATGCCGGGTCCTAGGGCCCCGACCACAGCGAGGGCCAAGATTACAGCAGGAAACGAGAGCATGGCGTCGACAACGCGCATGAGAATCATATCGACCCGACCACCCACCGTCCCGGCGACAAGTCCGATCGGCATCCCGATGAGCAGGGCGATCGCGCCCGCGAAACAGGAACCGAACAACGACATCCGCGCTCCGTACATGATGCGACTAACGATGTCACGGCCGGTGTCGTCGGTTCCGAGCCAGTGCACTGCGGACGGGCTCTGCAGGAGAGTATCCAGATTCTGCTCAGTCGGTGGGTATGGCGCGATCCAAGGGGCAAGTACCGCCATTGCCGTGAGGACGAGCAAAAAGCCCGCGGCTGTGTAGTGCGACCACCCGAGATCGGCCTCGCGGACGCTGGAGCGAAACGATGCAAGAGCGGCCGGAGGTCTTCGTATACTGCTGATGGTCGTCATGATCGTCGAGTCCTAGGGTCGAGGAGTCCGTAGAGAACATCACTGAGGAGGTTGGCGAGCAGGACCGTGACCGCCAGCACGATGACCACACCTTGGAGCATGGGAAGGTCGCGATGTTGCACCGCGTCCACTCCGAGGGTGCCCATCCCCGGAATGGCAAACAATACTTCGATCACGACACTTGCTCCGAGCAGGTGCTGGAAGATCAGTGCGAGCACGGTGGTGAGTGGGATCGCGGCGTTGCGGAGTCCGTGCTTGAACACGATCTTTTTCATCGGAACGTCCCGGGACTGCAGGGCGAGCGTGTGTTCGGCGTCAAGGCTCGTGCGCACGGCCGAACGTACATGTAGCGCGAACTCACCGGCGCTGCCGGCGCCGAGAGCGAGCGCCGGCAGCGCGACAGAACGCAAAGACTCGCCCAGCCCGGCATCGGGAAGCAGGAATCCGGTTGCCTGGGCCCAGCCGAGGTGCAGGGCGAAGACGAGCACCAAGAAGAGCCCCAGCACGAAGCTCGGAACCGCGACGAGAAAGCTCGCGCAGGCACTGAGGACCCGATCGGCCCCTCGACCGGCTCGTACCGCTGCCGTCACCCCCAGCGCGCCGCCCAGCGCGATCGAAACCACCATGGAGACGGCGACCAGGTACAACGTGGCGGGGAGACGGTTGAGAACCGCGTCTCGAACCGGTTCGGTCGTCTGGATGGAGTGCCCGAGGTCACCGGTCAGCGCGGCTCGGAGCCAGTCGAGATACTGCACTGGCAGGGACTGGTCCAGGCCGAGTTCGGAGCGAAGTTTTGCGATCAGCTCGGGGGTCGCGTGTTCTCCTGCCAGCACTA
This sequence comes from Rhodococcus sp. IEGM 27, assembly GCF_033142305.1. Lineage (NCBI taxonomy): Bacteria > Bacillati > Actinomycetota > Actinomycetes > Mycobacteriales > Nocardiaceae > Rhodococcus > Rhodococcus sp. IEGM 27. The sequence continues at coordinate 93,294 of NZ_JAWLSG010000009.1, forward strand.
CCGCCGGGTCTCCTGGAATCAGCTGACTGAGTCCGAAGACGATGAGGCTGACGATGAGCAGTAGCGGAACCATCGCCGCGAGTCGGTATACCACCAGGCGTGTCATCGGGCATTCCTCCTTCCAACCGTGTGATGTATGTGCGGGTTAGCTGCCGGACAGACTCACGCCGTCGAAGCGCGGCTTCCCGAGCAGCGACCCTTCGAAGCCCTGGACGCGCTTGTTATAGACGACGATGTTCTTCTGGAAGTAGAGCGGAACATTGAACGCCTCATCGATCAGGATTTCGTTGGCCGTGGCGTACGCGGCCTTGCGGGCGGCTTGGTCGGGGGTCGCTTCGCCATCCTGCAGGGCCTTGTCCAAAGCAGGGTTGACGTAGCGGCCGACGTTCGTGAACCCGTTCTCGGCGAATTCGCCGAAGTACGTCGTCGCGGGGTCCGGTCGCCCGGTCCAGCGACTGTTCAAGACATCGACGGTCTTGTCGACCACAAAGGCTGATGTCGTGCTCGCCGTGTCGTTCGGTTTCAGGTTGACAGTGATTCCCACGTCGGCGAGCGAGGACTTGATGATCTCGGCGCGCCGCTCGTTCAATGCCCCGTTCTCGAAGGCCATCTCGAAGGTGAACCCGTCAGGGTGTCCGGCGGAGGCGAGCAATTGGCGGGCCTTGTCGGTATCGAACGACGGTGTGGCCTCGAGTGCGGGTGTGTACGCCCAGTGATCGGCCGGCATCGGCATCCACGCCGGTTCGCCTCCGCCGGGGCCGAGGACGGCGTTGACCAGCGCTGTGCGATTGATGGACATCGCGATCGCTTGACGAACACGTCTGTCGTCGAATGGCTTTCGGCTCATGTCGAAGAACAATTGGTAGTACGCCAAGGTCGGTGAGGTCTGGTGATCGAGTGCCGCATCGTGCTCGATGCTGCTGAAGGATTCCGGATCAACCTCGTAGATGAAGTCGATGTCTCCCGCTCGAAGAGCGTTGAGACGCGTTTGCGGGTCAGGCATGAGCCGGAACGAGATGCCGCTGAGCTTCGTGGCGTCGGTGTTCCAGTACGTGTCTGCCTTGCTGACGTCGATTCGATCACCCGGGGTCCACTTGTCGAACTTGAACGCACCGGCACCGACCGGCGTCCGTTCGACCGCGTCGGCATCCTGTTGCAGGGCAGTAGGTGAGACCATCATGCCCGCGCGGTCGCTCAGGGTAAGAAGCAGGCTCGCGTTCGGGCGCGACAAGGTGATGTTCACGGTGGTGGGCGAGGGTACCTCGACGGACTGCACCGCAGCGAGATCGCTCGCGATCATGATTCCCGCGCCACCCGCACGGATACGGTCGAGGTTGAACCTGACAGCTTCCGCGTCGAAAGGGGTTCCGTCATGAAACCTGTTGCCTTCGACGAGCTCGAGCCGCAGCTGCGTCGGCGACGCCCAGGTCCAACCCTTGGCGAGCCCGGGCTGCGGATTCATGTCCTTGTCGAAGTGGATGAGCGAATCGTAGATTGCCCACAATATGGTGTGGTCGCTGCCGGCGTTGCCCTTGGCCGGATCGAGCGAGGTCGGGTTCGCGGTCCGAAATCCCACGCGCAACGTCCCGTCGTGTGCGGACGCGCTTCCCCCGGCGGCGCCGCTACAGGCCACCAATCCGAGGCCGAGCATGCATGCGAACACTGCCGCTGCCAATCTCTTGAACGTCATGTTTGTTCCTCATCCTCGTACTCCGAGCAGCCTGTCGGCGTCCCGGAAGGGGGAAAGTTCCGTTCGATATCGCACGCGAGCTGGTCGGCGAGAACCTCGGTCGAAATTCGATGCAGATCCGGGGCGATTTCGTCCGCGAAGTGGCATGCCGAGACGGTCCCGACACTCGTCCGCCGGGGCTGAGGTTGCTCCGTGCGACACTTGTCCCGAGCGAAGGGACATCGGGTGCTGAAGCGACACCCCGACGGGGGTTCTATCGGACTGGGAATCTCGCCCTCGATCCGATACGCTGCGCGGTGCACGTTCGCTCCTCCGAAGCTCGGCGCCGCGGCTAGCAAAGCCGCCGTGTATGGGTGTGTGGGGGTGGAGATCACTTGATGCGCCGGGCCGGATTCCATGACGCACCCCAGATACAGGACGACGATCCGTGAGGCGACGTTGCTGACGAATCCCAGATCGTGTGAGACGAGAAGACATGACATACCGAGCTCGCGATTCAGCCCGAGCAGCCGGTTCCCGATGTCGGCCTGCACCGAGACATCCAGTGCGGATGTCGGTTCGTCGGCGATGAGCACACTCAGATCACTCATGAGTCCGCGGGCAATCGCCACCCGTTGGTTCTGGCCGCCCGAGAGTTGACCGGGTCGTCTTTCGAGGACGGACTCGGGCAACCGCACTTCCTCCAGGGTGGCCAACACCCTGGCCTGGACGGCGGCGTACGGGACATGTCGCTGCATCCCGAGGGTGATTGCGTCTCGGATTCGTTGACGCGGATCGAGCGATCCCCTCGGATCCTGCCAGATCATCTGCATCGTTCCGGAGCGCCGAAGCGCCTGCCGGTCGGGCTTGCTCAGCCCGGTCAGCTCCTTGCCAGCCAGAGTGATCGAACCCGACGTGACCGTGTTCAATCCCATGATCGCCCGAGCGATGGTGGACTTGCCTGATCCCGATTCGCCCACCAGGCCGACGATCTCTCCCGCCGGCACCGTGAACGTCACTCCATCGACGGCGTGCACTACGCGGCGGCGGCCGAAGAATCCATGTTTGCCGAGAGGAAACTGCACCATCAGGTCTCGGATCTCGAGATCGTGCGTACTGGTGGAATTTGCTACTTCGGTGGTCATGTCGCCTCCGAGAAAATTGGTTCCGATCGCGTACAGCGGGTCTCACGCGCCGGTCCTACCGGACGCAACACAGTCTCTGTTCGACATTCATCGGCGGCAGAGCGGCAACGGTGGGCGAAGTTGCATCCCGTCGACGGCAGGCTTGACTTGGTGACGGTGATGGGAATTCCGTTGAACGGCAGTTCCTCCCGGCCGATCGGGGAGTCGCGCAAACGAGGCACGGCGTTGAGCAGACCCTCGGTATAAGGATGCCGAGGGGACCGGATCACCTCGGCCGCGGGACCGAGTTCGACGACATGGCCGTTGTACATCACGACGATGTCGTCACACAGTTCGGCGACCGCACCCAGGTCGTGGGAGATGAAGACGATCGCCGTTCCGATCTCGTCCCGGAGGCGCTTCAGTAGTTCGAGGATCTGAGCCTGAACGGACACATCCAGGGCGCTCGTCGGTTCGTCTGCGATTAGCAGATCCGGTGAACACGCAAGGGACAGGGCAATCATGACCCGCTGCGCCATACCGCCGGACATCATGTGCGGGTAATCGTCAAGTCGCCGCCTCGGCTCTGGAATACCCACTGCCGCCAAGAGCTCAGCCGATTGCGACCGCGCTGAACGTCTCGACAGGTCCTGTTTCAGTCGGAGGGTCTCGGTCAGCTGGCTACCGATGGTAAAAACCGGGTCGAGCGCCATGCGTGGGTTCTGGAAGATCATGGACATACCGCGACGAGCCGCGCGGGCGGGACGCGGCGACAGATTGACGAGCTCGCGATCCTGAAAGACCACACTTCCACTCGAAGTGCCGTTGCCGGGCAAAATCCCGGCGATCGCGCGGGCGGTCACCGACTTCCCGCTGCCGCTCTCTCCCACCACGCCGACGATCGACGTGGAGTTCACCTGGAACGAAACATCTTCCACGACGCGGGTGCCGCCCTGGCCTTGGGTGAAATCGACGTTCAGTCCCGACACGGTTAAAAGTGGCGTGTTCATGTGGGGCGTTACCTCGAGTTCTTGGCGAGCGTCTTCTTCACCAACTCGGTCGATCCTGGACCATTCATGTGACCGATCACCTCCGAGTTGTGGGCATGCGCCAGCTGATGCAACCCGAAGACCGAATCCGTTCCGCTCCGATAACCCATGAGATCGTCGCACTGGTTCACCGCCTGCTTGGCCAGGGCGAGACCGATTCGGGGGCGTTCGGCAATCCGGGCGGCAAGCGTCCGGGCGAACACCATCAGCTCATCGGCCGGGACGACGTGATTGACCATGCCGGCCGCATGGGCGTCTGCTGCCGGGAGCCGGTCGGCGGTGAACAGAAATTCCTTGGCCCGGCGCGAACCGAGCTCCCACGGATGCGCGAACAGTTCGACGCCGGGGATACCGAAATCCACTGCGACGTCCGCGAAGTACGCGTCCTCGGATGCCACGATGAGGTCGCACGACCACGCCAGCATGAGCCCACCCATGATGCAGGCGCCCTGAACCGCCGCGATGGTCGGTTTGGGTAAATCACGCCATCGTCGGCACAGGCCGACGTACAGTTCGCTCTCACGAGCGAATCGGTTCTCGGCGCCCTCTTTGCCGACGTGGTCCCACCACAGTGAGACACGGTCGAATGAGGTGTCCCGATCTCCGGTAGGGCACCAATCGTGGCCTGAGGAAAAGTGGGGTCCCTTTCCTGCGAGCACAGCGACTTTCGCGTCGTCGTCGTAGGCGAACTGTTGGAAGGCGCGGTCGAGGGCATAGAGGAGCTTGCCGTTCTGAGCGTTGCAGACCTCCGGGCGGTTGAGGGTGATGGTCGCGATGCCGTAGCTCTGCTCGTACAGCACGAGGTCGTCGGTGCGGTGGTCGTCGTTCATGCAGGTTGCTCCGTAGCGTGGTCGGTTTGGTGGATGAGGAAGTTGGCCGTCGTTGTGTTGGCCGAGGTGCGGGGGAGCGGTGAATCTTTCGGGCGCTCCGGTCTTGATCGGGTTGCCGACCATGCGCGTTGCTTCGCCGTCGCCGTCGCCGTCGCCGAGGTCGACTGAGACGATCATGTTTCGCCGTTCCACGGTGGGCACGGCGACCGCTTCGGCGACATTCTGTACGAGGGCGATGGGGACATCCTGCGTGCGGAAGCGTGCTACCCATTCATGGGACGGTTGTTCCTTGAAGCACGCCGTCACGACCTGCTCGAGTTCGTCTCGGTTCGCTGCCGGTCAGCGAGTTCCGCGAACTGTGGGTTGTCCGAGACGTCGAGTGCGGTGCAGTATCCGGCCCACCACCGCGGTATGGCGCTCGGCGTCGCATAGACGTACCGGCCGTCGGCGCACCCGAAGGCCTGGCTCGGCGGGAATGTCGCATGACGTGTGCCCATCCGCTCGTACACCACGTCGTGACTGAGATAGTCCTGCGCCTGCCACACCAACAGACTCAGCTGGGCGTCGAAGAGCGAGATCTCCACATGCCGGGTCGCTCCATCGGTATTGCGTCCCTGGAGTCCGGCGAGGATGGCGATGGCCGCCCACAGTCCTCCCGCGGTGTGGCCGATTTGATAGCCGACGCGTGCGGGAGGCCCTCCAGCCTCCCCTGTGAGGTCCATGACCCCCGCTGAGCGCCTGCACCAGGCTGTCGACGGCCGGTTGCGGACGGGATCGCCGGTCGGCGGTTCGATTTTCAGCACGTCCGCGCCGAGGTCGCCCAAGATAATGGTGGCGAACGGACCTGCCAGAAAGTGGGACAGATCCACAACATTCAACCCGGCGAGGGGAGAGGTATCCGCTCGCGATCCGGTGTCAGCGCAGTCAGCGTGCGTAGCTCTTGAGATCGTCGACGGAGAGATCGCCCCTCTTCAGGCGTTGGTTGCCAGGAAGCTGTTCGATCATCCAAATCTCGTGTGCGGCCCGCTCTCCAGGACCCCGCGGAACTGTGTCGAGAACCCCCTGTTTCAAATACTTCACCACGTCCTCGTCGGCCGTCGCGATCTCACGGGCCCACTCCAGCGCCGTATCGAAGAGCGCATGCGACTCAACGACCGCGTTGATCAGACCGGCCCTTACGAACTCCTCCGAGGTGTGCACCCTCCCGAGGAGGAGGATCTCCATGGCGATCTTGTGGGCGGTCTTGGTTGCGATTCCTGCGGCCATTCCGCGTGAGAGACCGAACTTCGCCTCGGGATACCGGAATTTTGCGGTAGGCGCGGCCAGCGCGAGGTCCGTCTGCTGGAGCAACATCATTCCTGCTCCGATGCACCACCCGTCGATGGCCGCGATGATCGGCTTCTGCGTGGCAATCCCCAGGTTTGGCGCCCAAGAAGGGTTCTCAGGGGCATCGCGGACATCTATCCCCGCCGTAAAGTTCTGCCCCGCCCCCGTCACGATGGCAACGCGGTCCGAGCTCCTGTCAAAGGTCAACCAAGCATCGGCCAATGATTCGGCCATGGCCCGGCTGATCGCGTTCTTCTTCGCTGGACGCTCGATCGTCAGAATTGCAACCTTGTCAATCGACTCATAGGTAATCACGCCGTCGTCGCTCAAGACTCTTCCTCCAATGGTGATCTGCCCTATATGACTGCGATCACACTAGAGGCGAACGGTATACAACGTCAATCTATGTATCCCAAACAAAGGAAATGGATACCATGGTAGTTGTGTGCTCACGCGTGGAGGAACGGGTTACGGCATCGTCAAGGTCGACCGCGGCGATGCATGTGCCCCGGTCCAGACGCTGGGCGATTATCAGTGTTGCTGTGACCGCTCCCGTTGTGAGCCGTCGTGGAATCGAGGGGAGCGTTTGACGGCCCGCTAGTTGATTGCCGGCGGCGCCGCGTCGTAGAGGATGCAATCGCGGCTATTTATCGCGGAGACTCGCAGCATCAAAGGGTGGAGTCGGTCAGTGGGGTCAGGGCGTCCCCAGTGCAGTCCTGGACGAGAAATGCAGCCACGGTCCAGGTTTGCTACCTCAAGTAGCGGGCGCTCGTGTCTCGACGATTGCAACGGCGACGAGAACAAGGGCGGCGCCGACGGCGGCGAGCAGTGCCGGCAGTGGATAGGTCAGAAACCCGAGGATCGCCAGTGCAGCGATGCCTGCGACGCGTGCTGGGGCGACCGTGGACGTTTCGTCTACCCTCCGGAAGAACCATGCCTTGCCCGCGAGGTACAGCGCGGGACCCGAGTAGAGGACGATGCTGAGGGCAGCGTCGCAACGTACGGTCGGTTCGGCGATCACCAACTCGTCGCCGACGGCGACAGCGACCAAACCTGCAATCATCACCACAAGTGTGTAGATCGCGCGCTTGCCGAGAGCCGCCTCATCGGCTGCTTCCTCGACCAGCGACATCCCAACTGATTCGCTGCGGTGAAAATAGATCCACCAGATCGCGACGGTGCCGGTGAAAGCGACCCCCAGCGCGACGACTCGCCAGAGAGAAACCGGTTCCGCGGTGAACGCCATCAGGCCCGAGATCACGGTCTCACCAACCGCGATCAGAAAGAGCAGTCGACACCGCTCCACGATATGGCTACCGGCGAGCCCGTACTCGGCGGTGTCGGTGCGTCCCATTCCGGGCACTGGATGGCCCCACCAGATCGCGACGTATTCCACCGCGACAGCCGTCCCCCATATTGTCAACCGTGAACCGGGGTTCTCGTCGGCCGCACCGGCCAACCACATCCCTGATGTCGGGACCAGCCAGATCAACGTGCGAACGAAGTTTCTGCGCATCGCAGGGTCAGGGCCGATGGCCAGCATGAAACTCGATCGCCCGATCTGGAACGCCACATACGCCGACACGAACAGCCACGCGCGGTCGGCGAAGGCGCCGGCGATCGATGTAATCACGAGAGCGCCCACAAACATGATGACAAGCACCATTGCGCGGACCGGAGTTCGAGTGACGTCGAGCAGGTTCACAACCCAAATGGTGTTGAACCACAACGAAATAACCACCAAGATCAGGACTGATGTCTGGAGTGCCCCCGCCCAGTCGAGGTGATGGTGCAGGTGCTGCGAGAACTGACTTAACGCATAAACGAACACCAGGTCGAACAACAACTCCAGCGGACTGACCGGCTGAGGGGCGCCACCCATACGCCACAGCGGGCCCCGATTTTGGGCGGACGTCATGCCCATAAGGTTATGCGACGGTGCTTCAGGAGGTGTCGAACGTGGAAAGGGTCTCTGTTCGCTTCATCGGGCACAGGCGATTCCCCTTCAGAACCGGTGGAGTTGGACTCGTAGGCTTCAGCGAACGAGCAGTACGACTTTGCCGGTCTCGGGAGCGTCGAGGAGTTGGTGTCCGGTCACCGCAGCAGTAACTGGAATCTTCGCCTGGACGACCGGCTTCACAATGTCCTTCGCCACCAACGGCCACAGGTTCTCGGTCACGGCGGCGAGGATCTCGGCTTTGTTCGACCGCCCCGAGGTCGGTTGTCCGCGTAGGCTTGTCGCGCGCACCGAGGCCCGCTTGGCAAGGAGAGCTCCAAGGTCGAGTTCGCCACCGGATTCGCGACTGGGAACAGTGGGAGTACGTGTCGGATGTCGCAGCCGGGCGAGCCCTTCGGCTGAACATCTCGATCCGGATTGCCGTGTGTCTCGTGCGTGAAGTCTGTGTCAATTGCCCTTTGCGCGAGAGCTGGCGGGCGGAATGCCACCGAGGAACCGGTCGATGCGTTGCGCAAACTCGGCGGGGCAGACCAGGAGGTCGAGATGTCCGCCAGTGAAGATCTGGAGTTCGGCGCGGCGCAGGAGCATGTTCATGATGCGCCCGTTGGTCACCGGGATGATGGGGTCGTCGTTGCCGTAGAGCAGCAGAGTGGGCTGGCAGATCAGTGGGAGCCACGGCAGGCTGTTCCAGCCGACTCCGGCGAACAACTGGTACAGATACCCTCGGGTGTCGCAGTGTGGTGTTCCGGTTCCGAGTATGGCCCGAGCCGATCCGGCATCGTTACGTACCGAACCCCCATAGAGGCCGGGGGCCACCCGTATGGCGTACGCGGGGTCGTGGTGTCGTCGGCGGGTGAGCATCTTGGACAGGACCAGGGGATGACCGGGGATGCTTCCCATTCCCGGACTGGTCGAGGCCAACACCACGCGCCGGACTCTGCGGGGATTTTGCAACGCGAGTTGCTGCGCCAATGCTCCTCCCCAGGAGTAGCCCAGCACGTCGAATCGTTGATAACCCAATGCTGAGACCATGCGTGTCACCAGTGCGGCAAGTTGACCAAAGCGATACGGCCGCAGCGGTGTCGGTGAAGTTCCGGACCCTGGCACATCGAACCGAATGACAGTTCGCGCCGGATCGAGTTCGTCGACGAGCGGATCGAACGCTTCGAGGTGGGCGCCAATTCCGTTGCAGATGACCAGGGGAACAGCGTGAGGGCGGCCAGGGCGTACCGCGACGTGGATTCGGTAACCGAATACGAGCATCGTGTCGGTGTGTAGGGTTTCGGTTGTCCTCATGGTCACCCGCCGTTTCTGGTGCGCAGTCATTTCTCGAACACGTAGGTGCCGGGGCCCTTGTCGGTGGGGGTGTGCGCGGACGATCCGAGAGTGCTCGGCGCGCGGACGGTGCCGCCGTTTCGTTCGGCGAGCCAGTCCGCGAAGTCGGGCCACCACGACCCCTTCGTGGCGTGCGCGCTCGCTATCCACTCCTGGGGATCCTCGGGTCGGGCCTCGTTGGTTCGGAACGTCGCCTTGGGGTTGGTCGGAGGGTTGACGATGCAGGCGACGTGTCCGCTGGTAGACAGCACGAAGCGGGTGTCTCCGCCCAGCAAGGCGACGCTCCGGTAGCAGGACTGCCATCGGCTGATGTGGTCGGCGATCCCTGCGACAATGTATGAGTCGGCCTTGACGGTGGTCAGGTCGATCGGTGTTCCCAGCATGGTGGCCGAACCCGGGTGGCCGAGTTGGTTCGCCAAGAACAGCTCGACGAAGTCCCGGTGTAGGGCCGCCGCCATACGTGTGGTGTCCGCGTTCCAGAACAGCACGTCGAACGCGGCGGGCTTGCGGCCCTGGAGGTAGTTGTTGACCCAGTAGCTCCAGATCAGGTCGTTCGGCCGCATCCAGGCGAACATTTCCGCAAGCGCGCTGCCCTCGAGATAGCCCTTGGCGGCGGACGCGGCGGTGGCGATCTTCGCGGCGCGGTGGTCCGCGAGCGCTGACGTCAGGCCGGCGTTCGACTGGTCGAGGACGCTGACGGCAAGATTGCAGCTCGCGATCCGGTCCTCATCCCTGGTGTCCGTCAGATGGGCGGCAACCATCGAGGTCAATGCCCCCGATGAGCACAGGCTCAGGGTGTGGACACGACGCGAATTAGTGACGTTTTCGATTGCGATCAACGCGTCGATGACCGCCTGACCGTAGGTGTCGAGACCCCAATCGCGCTGCTCCATACCAGGATTGCGCCACGAGACGGCGAAGACGTGCTGGCCGCGCGAAACCAGATACTCAATGAGGCTGCGCCCAGGCGCGAGATCGACGACGTAGAACTTGTTGATCAGGGGCGGAACGATCAGCAGCGGTATTGTGCCGATCTCCTCGGTGGTCGGCTTGTACTGGATCAGCTCGAAGACCGGTGTTCGCAGGACCACGGCACCGTCCGTCGCGGCGATGTTGTTGCCCAGGCGGAATCCGCTGACATCGACCATCGTCGGCACCCGGGGTTTCCGCGCGAGATCCCGGACGAGGTTGAGCACGCCGTGTGCCGCGCTCGCGCCGCCGGTGTCGATCATCGCTTTCCAGGTCAGTGGGTTGAGGACGGGGTTGTTGCTCGGGGCGAGCGCATTGATGAGGTTGTCGATGATGAAGCGCATCTTCTCGGCGTCGCGCCAGTCGAGCTCGGCCTGGTCGGCGACATCGGTGACTGCGTGCCCGACCGCCAGATAACACTGCAGGATCGCCCGCAGTGCCCAGTTGGACATCCACGCGGGGTCGGCGAATCGGCGGTCCTTCGTGTCCGGTGCGAGGTGGGATCGGCCGATTGCGATGGCGGCTAATTCTCGTGCGAGTTCTTCCGACCGTCCGGCAACCGCCTGGGGCTTCCTGGCGAGCGCCCGGATGAACCGTAAGCCTGCTCGACCGGGGACGAAACGCTGCCATTGACCTCGTGCCGCACTGGTGAGCAGCATGTCCAAAGGGACGGCGGCGTCGGCCGCTGATTCTTCGGGCCTGTCGTTGTCTCGACGCATAATCGACCTATCGAATCGCTTCGGGCCGTGTCACTTCGCGGCGGAGGATCTTACCTGTCGGACCTTTGGGAAGCTCGTCCACAACCCACACTTCGCGCGGGTACTTGTATGCCGCGACACGGTCCTTGACGAACGCCCGGACCTCTTGCGCTGTGGACGTTGTGCCGGCCCGAAGGACAACGGCGGCGCCGACCTCCTCGCCGAGGGCGGGGTGCGGAACCCCGATCACAGCGGCCTCGACGATATCGGGGTGTTCGTAGAGAACTTCTTCGATTTCTCTCGGGTAGACGTTGTATCCGCCGCGGATGATCAGGGCCTTCTTGCGGTCGACGATGAATAGGTAGCCGTCCTCGTCGATTCGGCCGACGTCACCGGTGTAAAACCACCCGTCGATCAACACCTCAGCGGTAGCGTCGGGGCGTCCGAGGTAGCCTTTCATGACGTTCTCGCCGCGGATGCAGATCTCACCGATCTCGTCGACCGCCAGGCCCTCGCCGTCGTCGGACACCACTCGAATGTCGACACCCTGCAGGGGAAGACCCACCGAACCGGGCTTTCGCTGTCCGCCCGGCGGGTTGAAGCAGCACACCGGCGAGGTTTCCGACAGCCCATAGCCCTCGATGATGACGCAACCGAATCTCTCCTCGAACGCGCCGAGCAGTTCGACCGGGAGGGGTGCGCCTCCCGAACAGCACAGCCGGAGCGAGGAAGTGTCGTACCGCTCGGCGCGCTGGTCCTCCAGCATTGCCGAGTACATCGTCGGAACGCCCACGAAGATGCTCACCCCGTCGCGGGCGATCACGTCGAGGGCTTTCGCGGCGGTGAAACGGGGGATCAGCGTCAGGGACGCGCCGGTGAAGATCGCGCAGTTCATCGAGACGGTCTGACCGAAGGTATGGAACAGGGGCAGGCAGCCGATCATCACGTCGTCGGCCGTCAGCTCGAGCCACTGCCGGCTGAAGACCTCCGCGTTGCGGCGCAGGTTGAAGTGGGTCAACTCGGCGCCCTTGGGCTTGCCCGTCGTTCCCGACGTGTACAGGATGACGGCTGTGTCTTCGTCTGCCCGGTCGGTGACCTCGGTAGCGGGATCGGTATTCGTGAGCAGCGCGTGCCAGCTCTGTGGGTCCACGATGACGGGCGCGCAGTCCGCCGTGCCCGCTCCTGCCGTCGCTTCCTCGGCAACTTCATGCCAGGCGAACAGCACGCGCGCTCCGGAATCTGCAAGGTAGTAGGACACCTCCCGCTCTTTCAGGAGCGGATTCATCGGCACCACGACGCCGCCGGCGAGGAGAATTCCGTAGTACGCAACCGGGAACGCGGAGACGTTGGGAAGCATCACGCCGATTCGATCGCCTGGTTTCACACCGCGCTCGCGCAACATCGTCGCAACCCTCCGGCTGGCGAGCTCGAGCTCGCCGTAGCTCAGCAGTTCGTCGTCGGCGCGAACCGCCGGGGACGAGGGTGCCCGCCGGGCGCTGTCGAGAAGTCCTCGAACAAGGTTGGTCATACTTCCGTCGCCTCCGGTAATGAGCGTGATCGGCAACACGTGCCCCACTGGTCATGTCGCCGGTCACAGCATCGTCGTCGGTGTCGTCGGGGCGTTAGAGGTCAGGCCACAGTCATGGATGTGAATGGGTGACAAGCCCCTTGCAATGCCAGGCTCCACGAGCGCAGATTGGTGTAGGAATAGGGGAGGGCGACTAGATAGCAATTCCTACCGGGTATCTGAGAAGCCGATGACCCCAGCGACATTCACCGTTGGGATCGTCGCCTGCTAGCGGGGCTTCGTCCGGTCGGAGTTCCACTATTGACGTGCTGATGAAGGAGTCATATTCGTATGTATCGCAACTGTGAGCCAGGCCGCTGCAGCTGAGTGCGGTGCGGTACCGGCCGCGCTGGAGCCTGCCGAAGAAGCACCGTTTCGGTCGGCCGCCCGCGACGGCCGACTCTGAGATACAACAACGAAAGTAGGTTCACGAGATGTCGACAGATACAGAAAACCTGAGCAAGGATCCCACCCCGGACGAAGCCGAGGATAATGCGTTCTTTCCGTCCCCGTACTCGTTGAGTCAGTACACGTCGTCGAAGACCGACTTCGATGGGGTGCAGCACAAGGGCGAATACACCGGTGGCAAGTGGAAGATCCTGATGATCGCCACCGAGGAACGCTACGTCCTGCTGGAAAACGGCAAATTCTTCTCCACCGGCAATCACCCGATCGAGATGCTGCTTCCCCTGCATCATCTCATCGAGGCCGGTTTCGAGGTCGATGTTGCGACCATCGGTGGTAACCCGGTCAAGATCGAATTGTGGGCGATGCCGGGTGAGGACGAGGCCGTGTTGGCCACCTACGACGCGCTGAAGCCGAAGCTGAAGCAACCCAAGAAACTCACCGAGGTTGTCGCAGGCGAGCTCGGGGCCGACTCCGATTACCTTGCCGTGTTCATCCCCGGTGGTCATGGGGCGGTCGTTGGCCTGCCGGCGAGCGAGGCAGTGCAGCAGACGCTGGACTGGGCCCTGTCGAACGACAAGTTCATCATCACGCTGTGCCACGGCCCGGCCGCACTGCTCGCCGCTGCACTGGACAGGAAGGAGTCGCCGTTCAAGGGCTACTCCGTGTGCGTGTTTCCCGATGCCCTCGATCAAGGCCCGAATCTCGACATCGGTTACTTGCCGGGTCACCTGCAGTGGCTCGTCGCCGACCTGCTGCGCAAGCAGGGACTGACGATCCTCAATGACGACATGACCGGCATGACCCACCAAGACCGCAAGCTGCTCACCGGCGACAGCCCGCTCGCCTCGAACAGCCTCGGTCTACTCGCCGCCGACGCCCTCATCGAGGCAGTCCAGAACACGGGGTAGAGCACCCAGTCAGCAGAAATTCCACACGTCCCACGCCTGGTGGGGACCCGACACCCGGTTTCGGGTCCCCAGTGGTGCGAGATTTCTGGCAACGGAGCGTGGTTCCGCTACACAAGGAGGTTTGATGTCCACTCCGAAACCGGTGTGGTTCGTCACCGGTGCGTCCAAGGGCATGGGTCTCGAGACCGCGCGTGCCGCGCTCGACGCCGGCGCGCGGGTCGTGGCTACCTCGCGTGACCCCGACCGCCTGCACGAGCAGATCGGGGTGCACGAGGATCGCTTCCTCGCGGTGTCGATGTTGCTGACCGACCCCGCCGACGTGTCCCGTGCGGTGTCCACAGCGGTCGACGCCTTCGGTCGAATAGACGTGCTGGTCAACAATGCCGGGTACTCGATGCTCGGCGCCGTCGAAGAGTTCACCCGTGACGAGATTCGCCACAACTTCGACGTCAACGTATTCGGCCTGCTCGAGCTCACCCAGCAGGTCCTGCCGCACATGCGGCGTCAGGGCAGCGGGCACGTCATCAACCTCGCCTCGATCTCGGCCGATGTCACCGGCCCCGCCACCGGGTTGTACAGCGCCACGAAGGCCGCGGTGCTGATGCTCACCGAAGCGCTCGCTGCCGAGACCGCTTCCCTGGGAGTGCACGCCACAGCGGTCTGCCCTGGCGGGGTGCGCACCGACTTCCTCGATTCGAGCTCATCACGACGGGCCGGCGACGAAATCGCCGACTACGGCACCGTGCGCTCAGCGCTGCACCGGTATGACGAGCTGAACCATCAACAAGGCGGCGATCCGCAATTGGTCGCACAAGCACTGATCGCCTTGAGTAAGATGGAGCAGCCACCGAGCCGGCTCTACCTCGGCACAGACGCGTTGCACGCGATCGAACACAAGGCCCGCACCGTACTCGACGGTGTCCGGCGCTATCGAGATCTCAGCACGAGCATCGACCGTTGAACCTCAATTCGCGACCGCCCCGGCAGATCAAGGAGCCCGCAACGGCTGGCCGGCCGAGCCCATTGTGGTCGGCATCGTGCTGGTCGGCCTCTACCTGATGAAGGTGCTCATGTTTGCCTGATTCCCGCCGCGGCCGCGCTGCCGGCCTCGATGTCGCTCTCGGTCTGCTGACTGCCGTGCTTACAATGTTGATCGCCTGGGAGTGCCTCCGTAAAACGAAGTCCGCCATAAGATCAGGCACCGCGCCGACTTCTAAGAATTGGCCCGTACGCATCCTTTTCGGACAGTTCGACGAAGTCCTGACCTGCTCGTGGCGCGACACACGGCCGCGCCGTGGATTTCTGCTACCAGACATCCTCGACCGCAGTCGGGACTACGCTGAAACACATGACCGATGGTGCCGAGGAAGTCGGGATCAGCATCGAAGCGCGTCCGAGCGGCACCGGTTGTGTGGAGTGCCTTGAGGCCGAAAGGGTGTGGTGCGTGTTCGTCGGTGCGCGGGATGTGGCATGTGGGGTGTTGCGACGCCTCTCCGTCTCAGCACGCGTCTGCGCATTTCCGTGGGACCGGCCATCCAGTCGCCCAAAGCTTCGAACCCGGGGAGGACTGGTTTCTACGACGACCGCACCGAGGCCTTCGACAACGGTCGGTCGCTCGCGCCTCCGCCCGGCCGCCTGAGGACCAGCCAGTGCCCGGGCCGGCCGGTCGGGTCCCGTCCGAATTGGCAGGAACTGATCCGCTGACGGCCTCGAGCGGTGAGATGGGGGCTGTTGCCCGCGTGGGATGTCGATGACGGACGTTTCGGGAAGGCAGACATGACTACACCGACGACCAGCTCAGCAGGCGCAGGCGGAGACGATGAGGTCTATGACTTCGTCATCGTGGGCTCGGGCGCCGGGGGAGGACCGCTCGCGGCCAACCTGGCGTTGGCCGGACATTCGGTCCTTCTGCTGGAGGCCGGGGACGACCACCAGTGCCCCTACTATTCCATCCCGATCATGCAAGGCTACGCCAGCGAAGACGCCGACATGCGCTGGGACTTCTTCGTCCGACACTGGGACAACGATGACATGCAGACCAGGGATGACAAGTATGTCGACGACCGCGGCGGTGTTCTCTATCCCCGCGGTAGCACCCTCGGTGGCAGCACGGCGGTCAGCGCCATGGTCACGATCTATCCACACGCCAGCGACTGGGATCACCTGGCCGAGCTGACCGGCGACCCGTCGTGGGGGGCGGTCCCCATGCGTGAGCACTTTCGCCGACTCGAGGCCTGGCGTGGCGTGGACGCCAAGCCGCTTCCCGGAGACACCGAGGCCCAGCGTGACAAGAAGGCCGGACACGGACGCGACGGCTGGCTCGGTACCACCCGGGCCAACCCGGCCGTCGGTGGCCGGGAGCCGATGTTCCTCGACATCATCAGCGCCATGGAACAGACCAGCAGAGACCGGTACGGCATCCCCGAAGAGATCTCCCTTCCGCGAGACCCGAATGCCGCCGACACCCCCGACGACTACCAGGGCATGGCGTTCATCCCCACCGCGATCCGCGACGGTCACCGCAACGGCAGCCGCGAACGGCTGCAGGACGCCGCCGCACAGGTTCCCGACAAACTGACCATCCGCCTCAACGCGTTGGCAACGAAAGTGGTTTTCGAGGGAACACATGCTGTCGGAGTCGAATACCTCGTCGGGGACCGCCTGTACCGGGCCTCGTCTCCCAGAGGTGAAGCGGAGACGCATGATTCCGGGCACCACCCGCCGCAGGCTCGTACAGATCCGTCGGCACTGATCGCCAGGGCCCAAAAGGAAGTCATCCTCGCCGGCGGCGCGTACAACACACCCCAGTTGCTGAAACTGTCCGGAATCGGTCCGCGGGTGGAGCTCGAGCGGCACGGCATCGAGGTACTCGTCGACGCACCCGGAGTGGGAGAGAACCTCCACGACCGATACGAGGTATCGGTGCTCAGTGAACTCGACCGCGACTACCCCATCTTCGAGGGTTCACCGCTCGACGTCCCCGAGGACCTCGGCGGAGGGAGTGACGCGCTGTTCACCGAATGGCGGGACCAACGCGACGGGCCCTATACCACCAACGGTTCCCTGGCCGCCATCATCGCCAAGTCCAGTGCCGCCACGGACGACTCGGACTTGATCGTCTTCTCGTTGCCGATCGACTTCCATGGTTACTATCCCGGCTACTCCAAGGATGGCGTCAGCCGCCACAATCGCTTGTCGGTGCTGGTTCTCAAGGCGCACACCAATAATCGGGCCGGTTCGGTCACGCTGCGCTCGACCGACCCGCGAGACGTTCCGGACATCCGCTTCCGTTACTTCGAGGAAGGCTCCGCTGGCCACGAGGCCGATCTGCAAGGCGTCGTCGACGGAATCGAGATCGCCCGCGACATCGCCAAGCACATCCAGACCGGGGCGACCCGCGAACTTATCCCCGGTGCGAGCGTCGTCGAGCGTGACGACCTGGCCACCTTCGTCCGCGAGCAGGCATGGGGACACCATGCCTGCGGCACCGCAAAGATCGGAACCGAATCCGACCCGCAGGCGGTGCTCGACCAGGACTTCCGGGTACGCGGAGTATCACAACTGCGAGTCGTCGATGCGTCAGTATTCCCCGATATCCCAGGGTTTTTCATTGCATCGGCGGTCTATATGATCAGTGAGAAGGCAAGCGAAGTCATTCTCCGAGAACATCCCGCTCCCGCATGATCCGGCGCTCTGGCATCCGCTGGCCACCGGGGGGCGGTGTCCACCCTCTCTCAGTCTTGGACACGTAAGCCGACACGAACACGAGCCCGGCGATCGCCGGGCTGTTGCCGTCCGCGCTGATCACGGGCCCTGCCGTGGCTGCGGCCGACGCGGAGGATCGGTTCGGTGCGATCGGCACGGGTGACCTCGAGCCCGTGCCTTACCTAAGCGCAGCGCTGCACCAGCTCCGACCGGGTTCAGGGCGTTTTCCGCGTCATCGTATGCGACGCACTGCGCCAACAGCTCCGGGTGTCGGTCTGACGTCGAACCGCCGCGGCGGCTGTTGCCGTGACCAGAGTGTGACCCGCTTCGGCGGTGCGGCGGCCCCGCACTCGTCTATCGGCGTGGTGTGCCGTTGTCGGGCTGAGAGACGTCGCGGGGCACGAGGATTTTCACGGCTACGAGAAGATTCAATACCTCGTCGAATCGCCTGAGATCCTTGCCGGTCCCTTCGGCGATGCGATCGAGCCGGTAGTACGCGGTGTTGCTGTGTGCGTAGAGTTTCTCGGCCGCGGCTTTGGCGTTGAGCTCGGCGTCGACGTAGGCCAGTAGCGTCTCGATGTAGATGGGATCCGCGGCAACATCCTCCTCGATGAACCGGCGGACCGCGGGTGAGATCAGTCGGCGGACGGTTTCACCCGGCTGGGACATCAGGTAGTCGAAGGCTGTGAATGTTTCGAGGGAGTGGATGGCGGTCGCCCGGACAGGGCGGTACGCGTCGGGACTGCTTCGTGATAGGCCTATGGAACTGCATCGAGACTGTTATGGACTGTGCTCGTGCCGAGAGATTCATCGATTTGGTGCGCGCGCAATGTTTCGAGAACTTGGCGCAGTTCCCCCAGAAGGGGCGAACTGTCGTCACCGACGATGGGGAAGATCCCGATGATCTCGCCGCGACGAATGGTCACCACACCCCGCGGGCTCGACCGGCCGGCCTGCCCGATTACTCGAACGATGGATTGCCGGCCGCCGGCCTCATCGGTCACTCGCCCCGAGGCGACCACCACCTTGCAGGTGCGATCGAAGCCTGCGGTGCGGAGTGAGGCCTGTCGCAGTCCCATTGCAGGTGGTTTCCCGCAGCAACGTCCGCACACCGAGCGGCCCGCGAGCCCGGTGCCACGGGAGGGAACCGCGTTTGTGCTTGAACCACATATCATAGCCCGTGGTGACCGTGATGAATTCGAATCGCACACGGACCAGAGCGGCCTCTTCGATGTAGCACTTCCTGCTCAGCCGACGTACGGGCGTTCCCGGCGCAGTTCCTCGCGCGCGATCGAGCGTCGATGGACGGCGTCGGGTCCGTCGACGATCCGCAGGACCCGCGCCCAACTGTAGAAGTAGGCCAGCGGAAAGTCGTCGCTCACCCCCGCTCCACCGAAGACCTCGATGGCGCGGTCGATGACCGCCGTCGCGACCGCCGGCGCGGCAACCTTGATTGCCGCGATCTCGGTGCTGGCGCCCTTCGCCCCGAATTGGTCGATCAGCCATGCGGTCTTGAGTACCAGCAGTCTGGCCTGGTCGATCTCGATGCGTGACTGGGCGATGAGATCGCGCACGACGCCCTGTTCGGCGAGGGGGCTCCCGAAGGCCACCCGGTTCTGGGCGCGGTCGACCATCAGTGCCAGCGCCCGTTCGGCCATCCCGATCGCGCGCATGGCGTGGTGGATGCGGCCCGGACCGAGGCGTGCCTGGGCGATGGCGAATCCATCGCCCTCGCCGGCCAGGATACTCGCGGCGGGCACGCGGACGTTGTCGAAGACGATCTCGGAGTGGCCGTGCTGGTCTTGGTACCCGAAGATCGGCAGGTGCCGGACGATCTCGATCCCGGGGGTGCCGCGGGGCACCAGCACCATGGACTGCTGGCGGTGGCTGGCGGCATCGGGGTCGGTCTTGCCCATGACGATGAAGAGTGTGCAGCCCTCGTCGGCGACTCCGGTGATCCACCATTTTCGCCCGTTGATCACATAGTTGTCGCCGTCCCGGATGATGGAGGTGGCAATGTTGCGGGCATCGGAACTCGCGACCGCGGGCTCGGTCATCGCGAACGCGGACCGGATCTGTCCGTCGAGGAGCGGCTCGAGCCACTGTTTCTTCTGCGCGTCGGTGCCGAACATGTGGAGGGTCTCCATGTTCCCGGTGTCCGGCGCGGCGCAGTTGATGGCCTCGGGGGCGATGATCGGGGACCAGCCCGAGATCTCGGCGATGCTGGCGTACTCGACGTTGGTGAGCCCGGACAGGCTCGGCAGGAACAGGTTCCACAGTCCGCGCCGGCGGGCCTCGTCCTTGAGCTCGTCGAGAATCGGGGGCCGAGCGTGGTCAGGGTTCTCGGCCCGCCAGGCGGCGTAGACCGCCTCGGCCGGAAATACGCGCTCGCGCATGAAGTCCCACAGTTGCGCCGTGAGTTCTTCCACGCGTGGGGAAATGCTGAAGTCCATGAGGGTTGCTCCTTGATCGAAAAGACGGCCGGGTGTCAGTGGCCGGACATGCCGCCGTCGACGGGCAGGGTGATTCCGGTGATGTAGGACGAGGCGTCACTGGCGAGGAAGACGACGGCGGCGTCGAGTTCGTGTTGTTCGCCGAGCCGCTTCAGGGTCGCGGTCTCGGTGATGAACTCGTCGAGCGGGCCCCGGGGAATGGTGTCGGTGAGTTCGCTGGCGAAGTAGCCAGGGGCGATGGCGTTGACTCGGATTCCCTTGCGCCCGGACCACTGCTGCGACAGGTCGCGGGTCAGCCCGATCACCCCGGCCTTGCTGGCCGCGTAGGCGGCCTGGGGAGTGTACGACTTGATCAGCCCGAGAACGCTCGCGATGTTGACGATGCTCGAGCCCGGCGTCATGACCCGCGCGCACGCCTGGGCCATCCAGTACGTACCCATGAGGTTGACGTCGACGACTCCGCGGAACTGTTCCGGGAGCTCGCGCAGCGCGGGCACCGCGGTGCCGACGCCGGCATTGTTGATCAGCACATCGAGCCGCCCGAACGAATCGATGGCCGTGGTCGCCAGCGCGGTGCAGTCCCCGGGATCGGTGACATCGGTGCGCGCGGTGACGGCCTTCCCACCGGCACTGTTGATCTGTTCGGCGAGTTCGGTCAACTGCTCCTCACGGCGGGCTCCGAGCACGACCGAGGCCCCGGCATCGCTCAGTGCGCGAGCGAACCCCGCCCCGAGACCGGAGCTCGCGCCGGTGATGACTGCGACACGGCCCTCGAGGCTGAAGCGTTGCAGGATCGGGGTCATGACCTCACCTCGAGTATCTTCAGGCCGGCCTCGGCGAGGCGGATCACCTCGTCGTCGACGTTGCCGAAGTTCTGCCCGCCCATCGTTCCGGCGGCCGAGCGCGCGGCGACGCCCTGGATGATCACCGCGAACTTGAAGTGGGCGAAGGCCTCGTAGTACGGCACCGCACCGACGTCGATACCGGTGCTCTCGGCGTACCTGTCCAGCAGATAGGACCTCGGCGGGAAGCCCTCCTGTGAGGTGACGCTGGGGACCAGCGGAATCTCCGGCTCGCCCTGCTCGGGCCAATAGAACAGCAGCAGGCCGAGGTCGGTCAGGGGATCGCCGAGGGTGGACAGCTCCCAGTCGAGCACCGCGGCCACCCGAGACGGGTCGGTCGGATGCATCAAACAGTTGTCGAGCCGGAAGTCGCCGTGCACGATGGTCGGCGCCGGGCTCGTCGGCAACTGCGCCTTCAGCGCCGCGCCGAGGGAATCGAGCGCGGGCACTTCGCCGGTTCGGCTCGCCTCGGACTGCCCCGTCCACCGCCGCAGCTGCCGTTCGAGAAATCCCTGCGGTCTACCGAATTCTGAGAGTCCCACTGCTTGTGGATCGACCCGATGGAGCTCGGCAAGCACGCCGATCAGGGCGTCCGCGATCTGATGTCGGGCCCCGGTAGATGCGGCGTAGCCCGCCGGCAGCGCGTCGCGAATCACGTGACCGGGCACCTTGTCCATGACGTAGAACGGGACGCCGAGAAGGTCGGACGACTCCTCGAACACCACGATCTCCGGCACCGGGACGTCGGTCCCGGCCAGCGCCCGCTGGACGCGGGCCTCGCGGCCCATGTCGTGCGCACTCGGGAGCAGGTCACCTGCTGGCGGCCGCCGCAGGATGAGTTCACCGGCAGCGGAGCGTAATTCGAAGGTCAGATTGGATTTCCCGCCGGCGATCAGCGACGCATCGAATGCGGTCCACCTCTCGTCGCCGGTGGCCGCGGCGAGCCTCGGGCCGAGCCTAGCGGAGCGGAGCAGTGTGTCGATGTCGGTCATGTGGTCGTCCGATCGCGTAGTTCGCGTCGCAGGAGCTTGCCGGACGCGGTCTTGGGGATTTCGTCGAGGAATTGAATGGTCCGCGGGTATTTGTACGCGGCCATCCGGGTCTTGGTGTACTCGATCAACTCCGGTGCCGTGGCGGACTGTCCGGGCTCGAGCGAGACGATCGCCTGCACGGGTTCGCCCCAATAGGGGTCGGGCATCCCGACCACCGCTGCTTCGCGCACGGCGGGGTGGCCGCACAGGACGTCTTCGACCTCCCGGGGCCAAACCTTGTAGCCGGAGGCGTTGATCAGGCCCTCGGGATAGAGGCCGAGCCAGGGCCGATCGGTGTAGGTGCTCATGTGATCACGAGGGGATTGACCGGCGAGCCGCTCGCCCGGTGAAGTTTCAAGGTCGCCGCCCTCGTCCCAGGCGGACTCGTCGACGATCTGTTCGCGCTCGGCCGGGTTCCGGCCGGGCCACACGGGATCCCCGTTCGGGTCGCCAATCAGGCGCTGCAGGGTGAAGGCCTGCCAGGCACTGATGTGTGCCACACCGCGCAGCACATCGGCGGCAGTCAGGTAGTTCAGTGCTCCCACCTCGTCGTAAGGACCCCACTTTCCCCAGTTCGATGGGGAGTCCTCGAGGAGGTCGCCGAGGTTTGACGCGTTGGTCATGGCGTGCCCTTCCGTACAGAATCTGTACTGAACCCTACCGTGCGTTCGGTCGGTAGGGTTCAGGACGTGACTATGGTCTCTAAACATCCTGGATGATGCAAAGAGTTTTTGAAACCGATCGGCAAACCTTGGTAGCATGTTCAGCATGACTGAACATCGGACGGTTTTGCGGGACGTCGGTGCGGATGGTGGGATGCGCGTTCGGAACGCCCGGAAACGCTCCGGCATCTCGCTGCGCGAGTTGGCGCGGCGGATAGACGTCAGCCCGGGGACGATGAGCGCTATCGAGACGGGAAAAACGGCACTGACGGTCCACCGACTGCACCGCATCGCCGATGCATTGGATGTCTCGGCCGTCGACATCCTCACCGACACGATCCCCGAATCGGATGCGCTCCCGGGGTTGGTACCCGGGCCGGACGCCACCGGCTCGTCAGCGCAATGGCGAGAATTCGAGCCCTTGAACTTGGACCCTGTTCTCGAGGCCGCCATCGAGACATTCGTGGGGACCGGTTACCACGGCGCGACGATGCGTTTAGTCGCGAGCAACGCACGGATGAGTGTCCCCGGCGTGTATCACCACTATCCGAGTAAGCAGCACCTCATCGTCGCCATCCTCGATCTCGCCATGGCCGAACTGCACTGGCGTGTACCTGCCGCGCGCGCGGAGGGGCGGACACCGGCCGAGCGTTTCGCCAACATGGTCGAGGCCCTCGCGTTGTTCCATACCCACCGCCGGAACCTGGCGTTCATCGGTGCCAGTGAGATGCGTAGCCTTGCGGCGCCGAATGATGCGCGTATCGCGAGGCAACGCAACCAGGTCCAATACATGCTTGACGACGAGGTCGAAAAGGCGTTGCGTGAGGGCGACTTCACCACCTCGCATCCGCACGACGCCGCCAGGGCGGTCTCCACCATGTGCACATCGCTGCCGCAGTGGTTTCGTCCCGGCGGCACCACCTCACCCGAGCAGATTGCCGCCGAGTACGCCCAGTTTGCTCTCGACATGATGCGCGGAAAAGCGAGCACACAATGACCCTGCCTGACTGCTGACCCTCGCGCTACGACTCGAGTCCGGTCTTGGACTGTTCATTCTTGCGGTGGATCAAGCCGACGCTGACCAGGGCAACAAGCGCGAGGACGACGATGTACGTTGAGAACCGCCACGCGTTGGTCTTGTCACCGTTGATGAGGGTGACCATGACAATCGGAGTGAGACCACCGATCACGCTGGCAATCTGGTAGCCCAGGGACGCTCCGGAGTAGCGCAGTTCAGAAGGGAAGATCTCGCCGAAGAGGGCAGCCTGCGGGCCGTAACTGATGCTGATGAATGCGGACGCAACAATGATGCTGACCCAGATCGGCAGTGTGTTGTCGGGTGTTGCCCGGCTGAAGATCCACCACATCGGGAAGGCCCATAATCCGATGGCAATCAGACCGATCGCGTAGACACGAGTCCGGCCGAAGATGTCGGACGCCAGGGCCGCCAATGGCATCAAGAGTACCTGGATGCCGGCCCCGACGAGGATCGGCATCAGCACTTGGGAAGTCTTGATGCCCAGGACGACGTCGGCGTACTGGAGTGAGGCGATGATGGTCGCGTAAAAGATTGCATTGACGACGACGAATGTTCCGGCTGCCTGCAGGATGGTTCCACCGTTCTGCCGGATTACCTGCAGGACAGGTGACTTCTGCTTCGGCGCGTTCTCCAGCGCCTTCTCCGCGTCGCGGAAGGCGGGCGTCTCTTCCAGGTAGCGATGGATGTAGAGCCCGACGCCGAGCATCAGGATGCTCAGCCAAAACGGAATCCGCCAGGCCCATTCGAGGAATGCGCTCTCGCCGAATGCGGTGTTGAGGAGGAGGAAGACGAGGTTTCCGGTGAGGACACCGACAGGCACCCCGATCTGCGCGAAGCTCCCATAGAACCCGCGCCTGTTCGGCGGGGCGTACTCGGTGGCAAGCAGCATCGCCCCACCCCACTGCGCGCCCAGTGCCAGACCCTGCGCAATTCTCATGACGACCAGGAATACCGCTGCAAGCCAAATGATTTCGGTGTCGGGAGTGAAGCCGATCAGGAAGGTGGCGCACGCCATCAGCACGATCGCGGCCACCAGCACCGGCTTGCGGCCCAACTTGTCACCGAAGTGTCCAGCCACAATGCCACCGAACGGCCGGGCGACGAACGCAACTGCCACGCTTGCGAACGAGTTGACCGCCGACAACACCGGATCACCGGTGTAGAAGAACGTCTTGTTGAACACAAGGGCGGCCGCGGTGCCGTAGATGAAGAAGTCATACCACTCAAGCGAGGACGCGAGCGCCGCCGCAATCGAGGCTTTTCGCGCTTCCTTCCGCTGATCTGGTGGGGCTGTCACTATGCCTGGAGTCATCAGGCAACTGTGACTGGCGTCTCTCCACCGTGATAGGCGTAACCGGCATCTCTGTGACGCTGCAATAGGGAAGTTTGGTATTCCCTCACCATCTGACGCTCACTGGCGTCATCGCAGCGTGGCAAGGGTGGCGGTCGCAGATCGCGGTGGTCGGCTCTCACGCCATGTTGGCCGCATGCCGGGCCACCGGTGGCCACACAAACTTCGAATGCGTGCCGACACGCAGTGCCGTTCTCCAGCTGAATCAAGTCGAGCACCTCGTCCTGATGCTTCAACACAAGATCGCAGCAGCGCAGCAGGACGCTCGCGGTCTTGTGCCAGCCGACTAGTCCATTCGTGCTGCACGGCCTGGGTACGCCGAGCCGTCGCGGGTGCAGTCCGCCACCTATCCGAGCGCCTCTCCGACCTTCGCATTGTGATCGTCCGAACCCGATCACAATTCGTCCCTCTTCGCCGTCCCCTGCCAACCGCGTCAAGGAGCCGAGCAGGGGCATTCGTCTGAGTGCTGTCGCGTTGTCCTGCATCTACTTCTAGACAATGGCGTGCACCACTGTCCGGTACGGGGAGCTCACATCCATGTGGTGCGGCGAGAGAGGGACTATCAGTTATTCGGTGGATCTGGATCTGGCACATCGGTTTAGTTCTCACTCGGGGTGAGCCGGCCTTCGAACGTGATCGCGAATGCGTTCAGTGCCGGCTTCCATCTCACTGCCCATCGTGCTCTGCCCTTCCCTGTCGGGTCCAGTGCCCGAGTCGCGAGATATAGACACTTAAGTGCCGATTGGTCCGTCGGGAAGTGCCCGCGTGCCCGGATCGCCCGCCGATACCGTGCATTGAGGCTCTCGATGGCATTCGTCGAGCAGATTACTCGCCTGATCTCGACGTCGTACAGATCCATGGATCTGTCCGTACAGCCGTTGCCCTCATGGATCAGCCGAAGGGCTTCATCTCCTAGGCTGTCAGCAGGAACGGCTCGATCGGAGGACCCGGAATCGTCGGATCCGTCCTACCAGAGGCAGGACGGTGTTCTCGTGGTCATCGCACCCGTTCGGACATCGTTGACGCAGGACGAATGCGAGTTGTGCTCGGCCGACGCCGGCCTTGACCAGCACAAATCGTGCTCTTGGGTGTCAACATTGCTGGATGCACTTTGGTCAGCGCTGTCACACTCGACCGCGGATTCTTATGCGGGGTCTACATCTCGGTTCAACGTGATTGCAGGACAGTCGGGTGGAGTCGCGGTCAGGCGGTGCGTTCGGCGTCGAAGGCGGCGGGTCCGCGCAGGAACGCCGGCGCCGGCGCGGCGGCCGGGGTGGGCCGTCCGTCATGTTCGGTGCCGGCGGCGAGGATGCCCTTGACGGTGCGGTAGCTGGGGTCACCGACCTCGAGGGCACGGGCGCACGCCGCATTCAGCCGCTGATCCTCGTAGCGATCCCGCAGCCGGACGATGTCCTGGATCGCCCGCAGCCGGTGCAGCGCGTTGACCTGCGACAACTCGCTGACCACGGCGACCGCGGCCGGCCGATCTGCTCGGCCTGCGCCCGGCACCAGGACACCGTCTCCCGGCGTGTAGGCGATCTTGTGCGGCGGGTAGTGCTCGGGGTTCGTCGCCCGCCCCGACAGGTGCAGCACGTGGGTGGCGACCACCTGCTCGGTGTGGAAAATCTGCACCATATCGCCGCTGGTGCGGACCAGCACCTGCTGACCGATCAGCCGTCAGGGCACCGAATACAGGGCCTTGCCGGTCTTGACATGACAGTCCGGGGCGACCTTCCCGACCCGATAGAGGACCGGCTCGAATGGTCGCGGTGGAAGCGTTGTGAGACGGTGCTTTTCAGGGCGGCGTCCTGCATCTGCGCCAGTGAGGTGAACTCCCGGCCCTTGAAGAACGAGTCGCGGATATAGGGCATCGGACGCTCGATCCGCGGTTTGTCCTTGGGTTTGCCGACGCGAGCCGGGTCGATCAGCAGCCCGTAGAACGCGGCGAGCTCTGCATAGGCCCGGCCTGACTTCGGGTCGTACAGGTCCGGCCGGTCCACCCCGGTTTTGGGGTTGTCCACACCATTCGAGCGGGGACACCACCGAAGAACTCGAACGCCGCGACGTGCGAGGCGCACCACGAGGACTGGTCCATCCGCAGCACCGGTGCCGCGTTCAGCATCCGCGAGCAGGTCAGGATCATCGCGAACGCCCACACCGCCACCCGACGGTCGGTGGCAGGATCCCGCGACATCCCGAGCTTGCCGTAATCCACCTGAGCCTCGTCGCCGGGCGGGACCGCACCCCGGGGCACCGTCACCTTCGACTCCGCCGCATCCTCGGCGAATTGCGCTGCAACATAACGACGTACCGTCGAGTCGGACACCGCGACACCGTGGTCGTCACGCAGGCGATGCGCGATCGTCGCGACCTCACTGACGCCTTCAACTGCCCGTTAATCCAGTCATGCGCGGCGATCGCCGGCCCCGTCACCGCCCGCGCTGCCGGGTCGTCGACCTCCGGAAACCATCCCGAGATCAGTTCCCGCCAGAGCGCCTCGTCGAACTTCCCGCCCTCGCCGGGCACCAGCCCGGCCGCCAACGCGGGTGCCAGGTATTTCCGGGTCGTCTTGCGGTCGATCCCCAGGGCCGTCGAGATCTGCACCTGGGACCGGCCGGCATGCCAGTGCCGGAACAACTCCATCAGATCGGTCATCGTCCACGTTCTCCTTGCCACCGTCAGACCCCATCCCGGGCCCGTATCGGTGGCCCAGTCAGGAGCGAACCTGCAGCAGCGCCGGAACCCCGGCCGATACGCCCCAGGGTGGGGAATTACGTGACGGCCGGGTGGGAATTACATGACGGACAAACCTCTCAACCTGGGGAATTACATCACTGCTGACAATCAAGACACCCCGATAGAGGGAAGCGAGAAGGCGATTGCCGCCGCGCGACAGTGGGGCGGCACAGTCGATTTCACGCGATGCCCCGGCGTGACACACGACGAGATCGTCAACGCCGGCCTGCCGCAGACACTGCAGTGGCTGAAAGAAGCAGGAATATGACCACGATTTCATTACCACTCTGGTGACGAGACACAGATCACCTCGGCGTGATCGAGCCACACACCGGGCCGCCGCAATCTGCCCGCGGCCGACGGTGACGTCGACCAACCGACGGTCGGTGGTGACGGTGCCGGCGACCCGCAGACTGGTCCACCGGGAATCGTCAGACAGGGTGATATCCTCCTCCGCGGTCTCACCAAACAACGGAATGGTGCGGCTGCGCAGGTACCCAGTCTCCGCCCGCAGGAACGACTGCTCGTAGGCGACCGACCCCGGTTCCACGATGTCGGCGACACCGGCGATATGAACCTCGACCGCCCACCCGCGGCGGCCGGCGCGGGGAAGGACGGAGAAGGCGTCGTCCGGTCCCGCGCAGAAGCCGAGTCGATCATCAGCAGCGTCGACACGTATCCCTTATGGCGGCTCGACCTCGATCAATCACCGCATCACTAACCTCACCCTCTCTCCCCACGCGATCGAGGAGCGCTGTTCCCGGTCGGCGTACTTCGAGGAACATTAAATTTAGGTGGGCGTTAGGCGCATCGGTCTCGATGTAGGCCCGGACCCGCCGCCGTGCTGCGGACATCGTTTCGTCGTCTCCGCCCGGTGACCGTCGGAACGCTGCGCCGAAAGGACGACAGCCGGCTTCGAAGGCCAATTGCCGGACCGCTAAAGCCTTCCGGCTTCGGAGGTGGCGTCGTTCTCTACTGAAGCTGCGTCCCGCGACGGTCACGGTGCGCGCCGAAATTCTCCATCCTCGGCTGCGGTGACGACGCCTGCCGTTACGAGTCGTTCGAGGTGCAGTTGTGCGGTGCGCCGTTCGACGGCATCGACGTACGGAGCCTTGACGTGCGGGCGATATACCAGGCGGTGGGCCACGATATCGTCGATTGTCCGTGGCTCGCCGAGGAACTCGAGGAGTCGGTCCTCGCGGCGGAAGGTCTTGTCACGGTAGATGGTCAGTCGTTTACGAAACTCGTCGCTGCCCATGATCACGCCCTTGTGGTGGAAGGTGCCGTACCAGCGGGCGCCGATGGTCGCCGCGTGGTCGATCGACGCCAGGAAATCGTCAATGCTGCTGCCGAGGTCGCCGTACATCGGGCCGAACGACGTGAGATCGATATCGGCGACGTAGAGGAAACCGTCGGGCTCGATGAGAACGCCAGAATGTCCGGGGGTGTGGCCCGGTAGGTGGATGACCGTCGCGGTGCGGTCCCCGAGATCGAAGACGTGACCGTCGCCCACCTCGGCCACGCGTTCGTGGGTTGGAGGTATGCCGTACCCCTGGGTAATCACCCGCTCGACTTCGAGGCGCTCGGCGGGACCGAGTCCGTATTGCGTCAGCATCGTCTCGAGCGAGGCGACCGACGGCGCGTCGAGGTGGTGCGCGAAGGTCGGTGCGTCGAAGTGGCGCAGCCCCGCAAAGTGGTCTTCGTGGCCGTGACTGATCAGGACGAGGTCCGCGCCGACGGGGTCGCGGTCGAGTGCCAACGAGGGGTCGATCACGAGTGTGCCTTCGGATCCGCGGACCACCACGGTGTTTCCGTACGGAACGACCCCACCATTGTCGGGGACGAGGACCGAGACTTTGCCGTAAGCCTGTGCGTTGAACATCTCCCAGTTCCCTTTCCGGCGACGATCGCGATGTCCGTGCGCCTCTGGCGGGCCAGGTCGGCACTGTCAGCATGTCCGGTCACGGAAGATCCGGTGGCGAGTGCCAGTTGAGTGCACCGTACAGAGATTCGGCATTTACAACAACAAATGTTACTTAATAAATGCGCGTGTCACGATGGTTCGTGTTGGCCGGTTCGCTCTACCGCTGTTTCGCCTCCGTGGCTTATGCCAGTTTTGCGGCTGGCCGACACCACAAGGACCGGCCGACCAGGCCCACGAGGAGCGTGGCGTCGCCCCTACTGGGATATGCCGATCGACCGGTCCATGCCACCCACCCGCAACCTGGGCAGGAGACATACCACCATGACGGTCATCGGCATCGATGCGCACAAGCGCACCCACACCGCCGTCGGGGTCGATCAGACGGGACGACAACTATCGACGAAAACCATTGGAACGACAAGCAAAGACCACCTGTCGGTGCTGCGCTGGGCGACTGAACAGTCTGGTGATCGACTCTGGGCTATCGAGGACTGCCGTCACATGAGCCGGCGCCTCGAACGAGATCTGATCGCCGCCGGCGAACGAATAGTTCGCGTCCCGGCGAAATTGATGGCGAACGTCCGCGACGGCGACCGCACCTACGGCAAGTCGGATCCGATCGACGCGCTCGCAGTCGCACGCGCGGCTCTGCGTGAGCCCGATTTGCCCGAAGCCTGCCTCGCCGGCGCAGAACGTGAGCTCTGGCTTCTGGTCGACCATCGCGAGGACCTCGTTGCCGAACGGACTCGCATCATCGCACGACTGCGCTGGCACCTTCACGAGCTCGCCCCAGGGTGGAAGGCGCCGACGAAAATGGACCGGACCAGCGCGTTCGATAAGGTTCAAGCGCATCTGTTGAACTCTTCGGGCCTTGTCGCAGAACTGGTGGCCCCACTCGTCGAGCACCTACGCCGCCGCACAGTCGAGATCGACGAACTCAAAGGCGAGATCACTTCCCGGACCGCTGTGCTGGCCCCTTCCTTGTTGGCGATTCCTGGGTGCGGACCGCTCATTGCAGCGAAGCTGGTCGGTGAGACCGCTCGTGTCGATCGATTTCACTCCAAAAATGCGTTCGCACGGCACAACGGGACCGCGCCGCTTCCGGTATGGTCGTCGAACCGCGCTCGACATCGACTCTCGCGCACCGGGAACCGTCAGCTCAACGCCGCAATCCACGGCATCGCAATCACTCAGGCCCGCTGTCATCCCGACGCTCGAGCACTGTTGGCACGTCACAAGGCCAGCGGCGACGGTGGAATGGAAGCACTCCGCATCCTCAAACGCAGACTGTCGGACGTCGTCTTCAAAGCGATGGCCGCAGATTTATCACTGATGGTCACCGCAACCGCTGCTTGACAGAGGAGCAAGTGACAGTGCAGGCGATCGGCTTCGTCAGTGGGCTGGCCAGGCACTCGGTTACCAACGCGGCTCTGGCGACCCGTCACGAACTCACCCGCGGCGCGGGGAATTGTGCGGCGCAGGATGCGTCAGGACCACGAAGAGGTGAAGCGCAGGGGTGCGGGCGCGACGATCGAGGAGGTGGTGCGGACGCTTCGCCGCGTTGGGCGGGTGGCCGGGCTCAGTGGGCGCCGACGATGCGCAGCGCCATGTCGGCGTAGCGTTGGGCGATGTCTTCCGGGCTCCATTGGTGGTCGTCGCGGTACCACCGGGCGATGTCGATGCCCAGCGAGAGTAGGGCCACGCTGGCCATGTGCGGGTCGGGTGTGTCGAAGACGCCGCGTGTGACGAGCTCGAGGATCTCCCCGTCGATGCTGGGCGGAGGTCGCGGATTTCGGCGTAGTGCTCGGGAGTGAGCGCGGCCAGCTCGTAGTTCACGATCCGTGCGTTGGTGTGTCCGCGAGCGTGGTGGACGGCGAAGTCGTGGACCACCGTGCGGAGTGCGGCGGCGGGATCTCCCGAGGACGCGATCCCCGCCCGTACCAGCTGCAGCGTGTTCTCGTGGCCGGTCCGGGATATCGAGTACAGCAGGTCCTCTTTCGACTCGTGGTGCACATAGAGCGCAGCGGAGCTCATCCCGGCGGCGGTGGCGATGGCCCGTGTGGTGGTGCCGTGAAAACCCTTCTCCGCGAAGGAGGCCGTGGCCGCGTCCAGCAGGCGGGCGCGGGTGGCGTCGGCACGGGGGAGATCGGAGGTGTCGGTCATCGCGGATCCATTATCTCGCCTCGCTCGGAGATGAATACCACTGGGCGCAGTGTGAGCTAGGTAACACGCCCTGGGCGGTCGGCCCCTGCATGCAATACGAGCGTAAGCCAGCGCTTAGGTAAGGCGGTTTCTGCGGAT
This sequence comes from Rhodococcus sp. IEGM 27, assembly GCF_033142305.1. Lineage (NCBI taxonomy): Bacteria > Bacillati > Actinomycetota > Actinomycetes > Mycobacteriales > Nocardiaceae > Rhodococcus > Rhodococcus sp. IEGM 27. The sequence goes on from NZ_JAWLSG010000009.1 coordinate 125,178, forward strand.
TGTGCGTCGCGGGAGCGGGTCGGTGGCGAGATCGCCCGAAGTCACCTTCACCGGCGTCGACCGGGACAGGGGCACGATCCACCGCTTTCGGCACGGACGGTTTCGCCTCGCTGTACCCGAAATGCAAGGGCGAGCACCCGAAGACGTTCGCTCTGTCCGAACGTCGGAAGATCGAGAAGATCGCCAAGCACCCCACCGAACACAACCTGCCATTCTATCGGCCTGGATCCTGTTCAAGCTGGCGGACTTACTGGTCGCCGAGGGGTGTCGATGCCCTCCAGAGGGGCCTTCGATTCCGCTCCGACAGAGGGGAGTGTCGTTGCACAAAGTGAGACATAGAAGGCGTCCGAAGGACCCCGATCACGCGGTGACGAAGATCCGCGCCCCCAGGCACCTGTGTGCGATCACACCGGGAGGTTGTGCCCGAACCCAATGAGCCGGAGGTGGTGTTCTGCCTCGACGAGTTCGGCCCGTTGAGCCTGCAATAGCCATCCAAGGCGCCAGTTGGCCGAACGCTGCGGCGTACACAAGGATCCGGGCCCGGCCCGACTACGATTGGCTACGGACAGACTCTACGGACAGACTCTACGGGCATGTAAAACGACACCAAGACCGCACCCAGTTCCTCCCGTTCTGCCGAAACCTGTGGAGCCTCTACCGTCCGGCGTGGCGGTCGTGTGTGACAACTTCTCGCCGCCAGATCGCATACACGCCGACGAACAGTTCGTGGTCGAACCATGGAAGTGCAATTCAGCGCACTGCGCTACTTCGCGCTCGACGGCGCCGACCATGTGAGCCATCGCGCGTCGCGTCGACCGCCACGATGCCGAGCGTTGTATCGCGTGGGTCGACTGCGCTATTCGTCCTCCACTTCGATGTAGGTTCGGTGCGAGGACAGCCGCCGGTCCAGGTCGACAGCACTGCGCACTGTGTGCGACTTCGGTGTACCGCGGGTACTACGCCACGGTCGGGGACTGGATTCGATGGGCACCTTTCGACGCAACTGCCGCGACCGGAAGATCGGCCATGGTGCGCAGTCCCGGCATCGCATCGACGATCGCCGTGACCGCGTTGGACGCGACCGCGACCGTCGACTGCAGGCTGTCGAGCCCACGTGGCGCGAGGAACTCGAGAGTCTGCTCCTCGCCCTCGATGAGCCACCGGTCGCCGGGGACGACCGGATCACCGTCTTCGAAGAAGCCGAAATGGATGGCAACCTCGATGACGGGTTCGCCGTCTCGAATCCCCCGGGCGGCATGGCGGACCGCTGCAATAGTTCCTGGCGCCACAATGATGTGGTCACCGATCCGATCACTGTCGGTGAGAAAAGCCGGTGCCGGATTATCGACCTCGATCGTGTCCAGCACCCACCCCAGGCCGGATGCCAACGCGGCGACACTTTCGGTGAACCCGACATGGCCGATGACCCGCCCCTCGTCCTGGGCCTGAGCGAACTCCAGCTCGGTCAAGCCGATGCCGAACTTCCCAAGAATGTGGCCGTAATGCACCATCTGGGTGGCCCGCTCGATGTGCACGCTTTCGACGCGCTGAGTCAAGCTGCTGAGCAGCAACGGCAGGGTGTCCATCAGCATCCCCGGATTACAGCCGGTACCGACCACGCTGCGGCCGTTGACGCGGGCCACCTCGTCGACCCGCGCAGAGAACTCCGGATGAGCATGCGCCGGGTATCCCAATTCCTCACATATCGACACGACGTTGTAGCCATGCGAAAGCAACTCTGTGATCAGCGGCTCGATCGGCTCGACGAAGGATGTGGTCGCGACGAACGCCACATCCGCCCTCGGCAATGCGTCGATAGAGCCGACCACGACGCCCTGACGCCCATCCACGCCAAGTACCGCACCGACGTCGCGGCCATGCATGGCAGGCTGAATGTCCAGCGCGCCCACGACGACGCAGTCATCGCGTCGGCACAGCGTCCGACCGACGTCGACGCCAACGCTGCCGAGTCCCACGAGGACAACTGATGTAGTGCGCATAATTTCTCCCGAATCTGTACGAGCCCAGCCGATCCGACGCGTCGCGTCACCGGGCCCGGCAGGTCTTTAGCGTTGTGGCCGTGGCTGGTGTCGCCCACAGCACATTTTGCGGCACCCCCGCGTGGATCTCTGATACGGATATGTTTTCTCGGCAATTCAAATAGTGCCGATACCCGCGGGCACATCCGGAACTTTTCGAGGCGTCAGAGTCCAACGGGAGTTGCACCGATGAATCACGACTGGTGAGCCCAGTGTCTCCGAATCAGTGGGCTCCGGGTCAGTGGGCGCCGGGAGCTCCGTGGGGACCGACGTACGCTTCTTCGTCATCCAGGCCCAGGTGGCCGGCCAGCTCGCCGTAGTCGTACTGCCACAGGCCACCGGACATAGCCGGGTACTGTGAGCGGAAGCCCAGCAGTCGCTGCGCATGTGGCGTCATGGTCTTGACCAGGTCCATGTCGACCATGAAGGGGTGGGCCTCCTCACCGATGAAGCAGCTGGAGTTGAAGGCGAAGCCGACAGCGCGACGGTAGACGTCCACGGTCTGGTTGGCGCCGCCGCTGTGGGCGGTCTTGCCGCTGAGCAGCAGAGCATCGCCGGAATTCATGATGGCCGGGATGGTGTCCTCGTGCTTACCGCGGTCCTCGAAGTCCGGCCAGTGGTTGCTACCCGGAATGACGCGCGTGGCACCGTTTTCCTCGGTGAAATTGGTGAATGCGATCAGGAAGTTGATCGTGCCTTCCGGCCCCTTTCGGCCGAGCTCGAACAGCGGCCAGAAGTTCTCCAGGTCGCGGTGCATAGGCTGCAGCGGGTTTCCGGGGCCGATCTCGATGACCTGGGCGGCAGTCATCCAGTAGGAGCCGGTCTTCTCCAAGAGAGTGCGATCGGCGATCTCCTTCACCAGCGGATCGTTGAGAACCTCGTTGCGGAAGGTCGCGCTGTGGGTCACCAGGTTGGTGAGACGCTTGGTGTTGACGCCGTGGAACGCCTGCATCATCTCGTTGTCATGTGTGGTTCCCGGATTCAAAGCCTTTATGGCCGGCTCGATCTCGGCGTTGAAGCTCGCCACCTGGTCTTGGGTGAGTAGGCCCTGGATGACCACACCACCGTCGCGTTCCATGATCTCGATAATCTCGGCAGCGGGGGTGCTGCGATGTACGGAGACCAGCGTTTGAGTACTCGTCATGTTCAGCCCTTCATTCGTTATTGCGCGGTCAAGGTTTTGAGTGAAATCGGCCTCGATTTGCCTATGGTCTTCGTTACTTCCCGAGAGGTATGCGGTGGCGTAGATGCGCCGAAGTTGACAAGGGTGACGTGTCCGAGCCTGCCGCCGCTGCGACTCGGTGAAGTCAGCATCCTATTAAGTTCTGGCAGAGTCATTTTCTGCGTGGAATCACGAGAAATTACCGGCGGGTGCTCCGACGCGGGGTGCAGGCCGGACCCGGAACGGCGACCTGCCTACTCGGCGTCGAATTGGGCGTAGGTGTTGGTGAATGACGCAGCGTCTTCCTTCAGCAAGAAGATCGGGTCGGCCATCGTGCCCTCGTGACCGACGAATCCGGTACCGGGCGGGCAGGTCGAGTACCCCAGAAGCTTCTGAATATCCTCGTCGAACGTCCTGGCAATCTCCGGCGGGTACGTAAGGAAAGCGTTCTCCTCCTGACGCAGAAATCCGAGATCCAAACCCATGGTGAAGCCGATCCGGTTGCCTTCGGAGTTGTTGGTGCCACCACCATGGTAGGTACCGCCCACCCAGATCAACGCCGACCCCGCGGCCATCTCCGTCGGCAACGCTTCCTCGGTCTTCGGTGCCCGGGTGTCGTCCCACCGATGACTGCCCGGAACCACCATCGTTCCTCCGTTTTTCGCGGTGAAATCGGTGATAGCGACCATCAACTGGACACGCGCCTGGTTGTAACCTTCGTGGTGGCGCCATTGCCACACACTGTCATCCCGATGCAGCGGCTGCGCACCCTCGCCGGGGTGGATATCGATGATCGAGGTGACCCCGATCTGGTAGTTCGGCACTATCTCGACCCGGTCTTCACCCAAGCAGACCGGACGGGCGCGCTCGAGGTAGTGCGCCGCTACGCCGTTGTAGATCGGGTGACGCGCAGCCGTGGCGGCATGCTTGGTGTGGTTGAAGACGCCATACAGACGCTTGGTACGTTGCCCGGAGAAGTCGTCCTGGCCCCAGGCCGCCGACTCCAGCGCGGCATCGATCTCCACCCGAGTCTCGTTCAGGGTTTCGCCGTCAAAATAGTCACGGATGATGACGCCGCCGTCACGCTCGATGTGCGCGATCACCTCTTCCAGGGGGGCGCTTGCTTCCAGGGTAGTCAAACCAGCCACGATGGCTCCTTCATCAGATGTGCGTTCGGACGCAGCGCTTCTTTCAATGGACTCGTATGAATCTCAGCCACTGGACTATTCAGAACTGAGGACCTCGAGGTGGCCGTCGGCGAACTGCTGTCGAAGCAGTTTCTTGTCGAACTTGCCGACACTGGTCTTCGGAACCTCGTCGAGGTAGACCCAGCTGTCGGGCAATTGCCATTTGGGTAGACGCCCACTCAGATGGTCGCGGAGCACCATCGGATCACGCCGCACTCCTTCCTCGAGAACGACTACTGCACATGGCCGTTCGTCCCACTTTCGATCCGGGATACCGAACACGGCCGCCTCTGCGACGTGCGGATGTGCCATAAGGTCGTTTTCCAGCTCGACGGACGAGATCCATTCCCCGCCGGACTTGATGACGTCTTTGGCGCGATCCACCAGCGTCAGATACCCGTCCGGTGACACACGGCCGATGTCGCCGGTCCGCAGCCAATCACCGTCGAAACTTTCGGCGTACCGCTGCCGCTCGGCGTCATCGCGCGCGTAGTACGCCGCGGTGACCCACGGACCACGCACCTGAAGCTCACCCAGTGAAACGCCGTCGTTGGCGACGGCTTCGCCGGCGTCGTTCTTCAGCCGGTAGTCGACGAGCGGGGCGAATTGGCCCTGCGTCGCGCGATAGGCCCACGGATCGTCACCGGAATGACCCGCGGGCAGTGCCGCGGTGGCAGAGACCGACGAGGTCTCGGTCATACCCCACCCCTGGATCAGGGTGACACCGAGCTCGTCCTCGTAGGCCTGCAACAACGACAACGGTGCCGCCGAGCCGCCGACGAACACCCGCTGCAGGTGCGTGAGGTCCTGCGGCGTGCGCGCGAGGGCCTGCAGGATCCCGGTATAGATCGTCGGCACGGCCGCGGCCACGGTCGGGCGTTCGGCCGCCAGCATCGCCAGCAGCGGCTCGGGCTGCAGAAAGCGATCGGGCATGAGTAGCGATGCGCCGGACATCATCGATGCATACGGCAAGCTCCAGGCGTTGACGTGAAACATGGGCACGATGACCAGGCAGGTGTCCCGGGTGCTCAATCCCATCCCCATGGACGTGGTGACGTGCAGCGCGTGCAGGTAGAGCGAACGGTGCGAGTAGACAACACCCTTCGGATCTCCGGTGGTCCCGGAGGTGTAACACATGGCGGCAGCTGATCGCTCGTCGATATCCGGCCAGCAGTAGGTCTCCGATTGATCCGCGAGCAGCTCCTCGTAATCATGCACCGCGACGTGCGCGGGCGCCTGGAAACTCTCGGGGAGCGCGCCCACCACGACGACGTGCCGCACCGTCGTCATCATCGGCAGCGCCTGTCCGAACGCGGACAACAGCGAAGCATCGACGATCACGACCTGATCTTCGGCATGGTTTGCCACGTAGCCCACTTGACTGGGCGAGAGACGGATATTCAGAGGGTGCACCACCGCACCCATCGCAGGCACCGCCGCATACACTTCGAGGTGCTCGCTGTTGTTCCACATGAAGGTGGCCACCCGGTCCGACCGCTCGATGCCGAGGCCTTGTAAGGCATTGGCCAACTGTGCCATTCGGGGAGCCATCTCGCCGTAGGTTCGGCGCCGACAGCCGCTATCGGTCCAGGTCGACACTATTGCTGCGCTGTGCGCGGTGGTGGCATAGCGCAACAACCGTGCGAGCGACAGCGGTCCGTCATTCATTGTGCTGCGCATGATCTCGCCCTTCGAATTCTGTGCCCGCGGGTTCTACGGCGCAGTCGTGGACTGGGTTCGACGGGCGGCATTCCGCCGCATCCGTCCGTCGCCTACCCGGGGGACGTCACCAACGTCATTTTTGATCGTTTGCCCAAGTCGTGTGATTGGAGACACTATGCCGCCGGCGGCGTCATTGTCAATGCCCGGGCGCGGCCCGGCAGGCCAGCGCGCACGACTTGTGGAGCTCGGGAAAGACCTGGTCGATTTGTCCCATTTACATCCAACTTGCGAATACGGCAAGCAATGTCGGCTGTGGTATTGACCACGGCCGACCATGCTGCAATCATCTGGAGGTCGGTTGACCTAATCGGTTGCACATCGCCCGGCTCCTGCCGTCGCCGATTCGCTGGGCCGACCCGGAGCGCCCGCAGGCCTCCCTTCACCTACGCGATATCTGTCGCGAAACCTTCTAGGAGTAGTCGCATGGTCGATACTGCATCGCCCCATGGCAGCGAGCACCCACATCAATCGGGGGTCGAAGATCTCGACACCGGTCATCTTGGACGGGTACCTCTGGTTTCGTTGTCTCTAGCCTCGTTCATTCCAGCGGTCGGCATGGCGCTCGTACCGCTTCTGATGTTCGAGACCGCTGGTACCGCGGCATGGCCGTCCGCCCTACTCGGTGCGCTTGCGGTGATTTTCGTCGGGCTGTCCGTGATCACCTTTGCTCGCCGCTTTGTCAGCACCGGCTCGCTGTACAGCTATATTGCCGAGGTCTTCGGACCATGGGCCCGATATCTCACCGCAGCAGCACTCTTCGTCGGGTTCGTCCTGCAGGTGGGGGGTGTCGGTGCGGTCTTCGGCATCTTTACCGGTAGCTTCCTCATCTCGCGGGGATTCGAGAACGCTCTCGATGTTGGTCCGCAATCGGCGCTCATTCTCGCCGCGATCGTTATCGGCGCCATCGTCGCAATTCGCGGACTGGACACGTCGGTGCGGGTTGCGGTCGGACTCGCTGCGCTGTCGATTCCACTCGTACTCCTCATCACCACCGCGAGTGCCGTACATACCGGGCTCGACCTGTCCCAGCAGTTCGACTTCGACAACATCAGCGTCAGCGGGACCTTGCAGGGCGTGGCCGCCGGCACCACGTTCCTCATCGGCTTCGAAAGTTGCACGGCATTGGCCGCCGAAACACGGGATGCTCGACGCAATATTCCACTCGCGGTGATGTCCGTGCCCGTGGTGTTGGGTGTCCTGTACTTGCTCTGCACCATCTTGCAAGTGCCCGGGCTCATCGCCGCTTCGTCCGATCTCGAGGCCGGAATGTCGGCGCCGGCAGCGTTGGCACTCAATGCCGGGCTCGGGTCCGCGGTCGCCATGGCAACCGACCTGGTACTCGCCATAGCATGCTTCGCCGCGCTCATCGGGTTCATCAACTACGGCGCCCGTTTCGTCATGACACTGGGAATCGACAAGCTGCTTCCCGAACGAATCAGCTCGGTACACAACACATTCCGAACCCCGCACGTGGCGATCAGCGTCCTGTCGGTACTCGGGTTCGCAGCCATCGCAGCCGTCATGGCCGTCACGGGAACCGTGACAGAGGCCTACTACGCCAGCGCACCACTGATCGTGTACGCCTGGGTCGCCCCGTACGTCCTCATCACCGTCGGTGCCATCGTTCTGATGCTCCGCACCAAGACGAAACGACCCCTCGTCCTCGTGTGCTCCGCACTCGGCGGCCTCACGATGGCCTGGGTCTACTTCAACGGGGTGATCAATCCCCCGGCATCACCGGGCGATGCGATGTCATGGGTGATCATCGTTGTGATCGCACTCGTACTGGCGGTCTTCGCGATGTCCGGTCGGCGACGACGCTTGACCCCCTCCACGCCCGCCCCCATCCGCGGCGAGGAGGAAATCGCCCTCTGACGCGCTGACCACCTGAACCGGCCCTCGCGATCCGCGATCCACAATTGGGACGGTTAGACGGGAATCGCTCATCCCTCGCACAAGTGGCGACGGATGAGCGATTCCCGGTGCGGGCACACCGCACAATGCGTCCTCGCCCGGGCTTTTCAGCCGGCTGCCGTCGCCTGCGGGATTCGGTGCGCGTCCGCCAGGCGTTCCAGGGATTCGGCGATGACATCGACTGTTGTGTCACGCATGACCGGATCGGTGTAGGTCAACCACTGCGGAATCAGACCATCTGCCACCGAGGCGATCGTTCGAGCCAGAACCCCGACCAAGTTGACGTCGTCGTCGGGCCTCAAACCCTCACGCAGTAAGCTTTCGAGCATGTCGAGATAAAGCTGATACACCCGTTTCGCCAAATCACTGTCCTGCCTGCGGACCCAGAAGAACAATTCCAACTGGGCCTGCGCGTAGGTGTCGCTCTTTTCGATCCATGCTTTGATCTGGCGCAGAAGCCCAGCCGCTGCCCGGCCGAGTCCTGAGCCTTCGCGTACGTGAAAACCTTCACGGATCTGTGACGCGGACATGTCCTCATAGATGGCGAGGAACAGCTCTTCTTTCGTGTGAAAGCAGTAATGCAAGCTCGCGAGCGGTGCCTTCGCGCGTTCGGCGATGCGGCGGGTGGTCGCCCCATGTACACCGCGTTCGGCGATGATCTGCACCGCCGCGGTGATGAAGTCCCCTCGACGTTGCCCGGCTGGCAGACGTTCCATCTTCGCTCCTCGCTTCTCCAGTAGATCCGGTAGCCACCAGCCTACCCGATAGTGGATCTTATGACTTGGTCATGGTTGTGACCCACGAGGACAGACCATCGTCGATCCATCTACAACCTCATCAAGCGCCACGGTCGATCAGCCGAGTATGGTGCTGCTGTTCGCGGCGACAGAATCAGCTAGTTCACGCATCCCCGCTCCGAGACAGCAAGTTCCGACGTGCAACTCACGAGGCTCATGAGATTCACTGGCCTTCGTTGCTACAAGTCTTCTCTGCTGTATTACAGGCCCGGCGTCTTGTGTGATGATCGTCTTCATAGAGGCGGTGGGATAATTCGCGCGGCGGTGGCCCAGCTCATCCCACTCCTCGCTGAGCGCCGAAAATGATGCGCGTCACGGCGGATGTCGGCGATAGTCGTCTCTGCGGATTCGATTCGGAATCGCCTTTTGTGGGATCCGATCCTGCCCGAAGTGTGAGCAGAGACAACTGACGTCCTCATCAAGCAGGCACCTTCCGGGGTTGCTGCAGTCGATATCACCCTTGAGGATCTTGCCGGTCGCCCCCTTCGGAAGTTGGTCGACGAACCGGACGATGCCTGGAATCATGTACGCGGAGAGCCTTTCCGGCTCCATGCGGTGACGTCCGCCTTGGCGAGATCGGAGCCGGGTCGGCGCCACGACCGCCATGACCTCGTCGCCGTAGTGGTCGTCGGGAACGCCGATGACGGACGACCGCCAATGATATCGGGGTCGCTGGTAGAGGATCTCCCTCGACCTCACCGGGGTAAACGTTAGCCGCCTCGAATGATCAGGTCCTCGAGCCGGTCGACGATGCGCAGGTCGTTGTCGGTGTCGAACTCGCCGAGGTCCTCGTTGCGGAACCAGCCGTCGGTGGTGATGGCGGCGGGTCCGCCACCAGGTCCGAGTGCAGAGCCGGTGCCAGAGGCTGATCAGCGTCGCCCCAGACTTTATGGCGTCGAGCTGGTCGGTCGACGGCGCGTTCCACGCCGAGAACGATGTCCGTGGTGAGCGCGTCTCCAATGGGAGGCACCCGGCCTCGCGGTATGCAGTGTCGGAGAAGGACGACGCGGCCCCGGTCGCCGGGTCGACGACCACCTCGTACCCGAGCGTCAGGCACTGGGGCAACTGTCGCTGGGGTTGCCGCCCCGCGGGTCTCGCCGGACGGGCCTCCGTAAGCATGTGGTGGAGGTGGGTGGCTACGCCGGCAGGTTCACCTGGTCGGCGAGCTGACCGGTGGCCCCGGGGTGCCGAGGGCGCTCTGGTCGACCTTCGCGCGCTCGAGGTAGGGGTGTGCCGGGATTCCCAGGGCATGCAGGCCAGGCCGGCGTCGTAACGGGCACGCAGAAATTCGAGCCGGTCGGTGTCGCCGGGTCGTGGGCGGCGAGGAACTCCTCGACGTGTCGCCGCAAATCAGTCGGCGGTCATCGTGCCTGTCTCTGCCGGCGCAGCTCCGTGCGGGCCAGCGCGTTTTTGTGCACCTCGTCCGGTCCGTCGGCGAACCGAAGGGTGCGGTTACGTGCGTAGGCTCCGGCGAGGGGAAAGTCCTGCGACAGTCCGCCGGCGCCGTGTACCTGGATGGCCTTGTCCAAGATCCACTGCACGGTGGCGGGGGTAGCGATCTTGATTGCCTGGATCTCGGTGTGCGCACCCTTGTTGCCGACCGTGTCCATCAGCCACGCGGTCTTCTGCACCAGCAGTCGCAGTTGCTCGAGGCGTACCCGGGATTCGGCGATCCAGTCCCGCACCATCCCCTGCTCGGCCAGTGGTTTACCGAATGCGACTCGTTCGTCCGCCCGCGCGCACATCAGTTCGATCGCCCGCTCGGCGACCCCGATCGCCCGCATGCAGTGGTGGATCCGGCCCGGGCCGAGTCGGGCCTGCGCGATAGCGAACCCGTCCCCTTCGCCGCCGATCAGATTCTCGGCAGGCACTCGCACATCGGTGAACGAGAGCTCCGCATGGCCGCCGTGCTCGTGGTCGTCGTATCCCATCACGTGCATCGCGCGGTGAATTTCGACGCCGGGGGTATCGCGTTCCACGAGAATCATCGACTGCTGGCGGTGCCGATCGGCGGACGGGTCGGTCTTGCCCATGACGATGAAGATCTTCGCGTTGGGGTTCATCGCCCCGGTGATCCACCACTTGCGGCCGTTGAGGACGTACTCGTTTCCGTCCCGCTCGATCCGGGTCGAGATGTTGGTGGCATCCGAGGAGGCCACCGCAGGCTCGGTCATCGCGAACGCGGACCGGATCTCGCCCTCGAGCAACGGCTCGAGCCACCGCTTGCGTTGCTGCTCGCTGCCGAAGAGCGAGAGCACTTCCATGTTGCCGGTGTCGGGGGCGGCGCAGTTCATCGCCGCCGGAGCCAGATCTCCGCTGCGGCCGGAGATCTCGGCGATCGCGGTGTACTGCAGGTTGGTCAGCCCGCCGCCCTCGTCTCCGGGCAAGAAGAGATTCCATAGCCCGAGTTTGCGTGCCTGCGTCCGCAGTTCATCGAGGATCGGGGTGCGGTCCCAGGCCCAGTGATCGTCGAGCTGGACCAGTTGGTCCTCGAAGATCTTCTCCGCCGGTACACGTGGCTGTCCATGAACTCGCGCATGGTCGCGCGGAGTTCCTCGGTGCGTGCATCGTGGGCGAAATCCATCAGTGGTACTCCGTCAGTGCGTCGAGACCGGCGTCGAGCAGGGGATGCACCGCGTCGCCGATGTCGAATCCGTCGCCGACGGTCTGGCCGCGCAGGTAGCGGTAGTGGATGCCTTCGAGGATCGCGGCGAGTTTGAACGCCGCGAGGCCGAGGTAGAACCCGAATCGGGTCAGGTCACGGTCGCTGCCGGCGGCGTAGCGGGCGATGATGTCGGATTCGGCGAGGAAACCGGATGCCGATGAGGCGTCGGCGGTCGCGGCCGAGCCGAGCACGTCGCCGAGCCGGTGGTAGGTGAGCATCAACGCCAGGTCCGTGAGCGGGTCGCCGAGGGTGGCCATCTCCCAGTCAAGTACCGCGGTGGGGTGGTCGTCGGCGTCGATGAGCAGGTTGTCGAGCCGGTAATCGCCGTGCACGATGCCGGTGGCCGACTCCTCCGGCACGTCGGCGGACAGCCGTGCGTAGAGCTCGTCGGCTGCGGGCAGGTCCCGGTTGTGTGAGGCGTCGAGTTGCTTCTTCCAGCGGCCGACCTGACGAGCCAGGAAGCCTTCGGGTTTGCCGAAGTCCGCGAGACCGACGGACCGCGGGTCCACCTGGTGCAGGGCCGCGAGGGTGTCCACGAGCCGGGTCGAGATGATCCGGGTGCGGGCGGCACCGAGTTCGTTCAGGTCCGCCGCCCGCCGGTACGGTGTGCCGGCGCAGCGTTCCATCACGTAGAAGGGGGCGCCGAGCACGTCGGGGTCCTGGCACAGCGCGTACGTGGTGGGCACCGGGACCGCGGTGTCCTGCAGCGCCGACATCACCCGATACTCGCGGCCCATGTCGTGTGCGGTGGCCAGCACGTGGCCGAGCGGGGGGCGGCGCACGATCCAAGTCGATCTACCATCGGTGACCTGGTAGGTGAGGTTGGATTTGCCTCCGGCGATCAGCGACGCCCGAAGCGGCCCGTCCGCCCCGGGAATTTCGGCGGCGAACCAGGCGCCGAGTCGTGCGAGGTCCAGGCCGGGTGGCGGTGTCGCGGTCGTGGACATCACGGAGCGAGCGACGCCGGCCCCGATGCCGCGGGCCGCGCCGGTGACGATGGCGGTGGGGGTGTTGGTCATCGATTCGCTCCAGTTTCAGAGAGATTCGAACAGGCTGGCACGGCCGGGTGAGGAAGGACGGCGGTACTGAGTTCGGGCACCTTAGCCAGGGCGGCCCGCACCATCTGCACGGTCAGGGCGTCCGGACGCAGGTCCTCGAGCGACCCCTCGCCGGCCCGGCCGATCGGCGAGCGGGCGGCGGAAACGATGACGGCTTCGGGCATCGCCCCTCCTCTCATGGTTGATTACCGAGCGCACTGTTCGCTCTGTTGCGGCGCCGCCCCGCTTGCTTAGCCTTTGTCATAATCAATGTCTCGGATCCGCACACGTTCTACCGCCACGCCGGAGCGTGGCTCACACGCCCGCGCGGTCGCAGCAAACTCCGACGTGTCGGGCCACACCTACGCGAACTTGCCGGCAACGACACCGTTCCCACCGACTTCGCCTCGAGTGCCAACCCACTGCAGGGCACACCTGTACGGGCGCCGCATTAGCTGTACGGCCTTTACGCGGTCTCCGTGCGCCTGGCGATCGTGCTGCTATTCGGCTGAGAGCTTGACGACGGCGGCGAGGTCCTCGTTCGCGAGGCCGGCGGCGACTGCCCGGTCGAACACGCTCGTGGTGGCCCGAATCATCGTGGCCGGGCCGTGTGGTGCCATCGTGTCGAGGAAGCTCTGACCGGCCTCTTGGTAGACGGTGAGTGTCGCTCGCTCGGTGGCGAATGTGCCGGTGTCCACACGGTTCAGGATGTCGTGGATCTCCTCGGAGAACTGATTGAGGGCGTACGGCAGGAGGGACCGGAGCGCGTCGGTGCTGACACCGGCGTTGCCCATGTACCTTGTCGCCTCGATGAACGCCACCATGCTGGACATGTAGAAGGCGCCGACCAGGCCGGCGTCCATGACGTTGGCTGCGCCGTGAACGGTCCCGACATGCAGTGAACTTCCGGCCAGCGCCCGAACGATGTCGCTGTGCGCCGTCCAGAGTTGCTCGGGGCCGGCGACCAGGATGTGGGCCTCGGCGCTGCCGATCTGCTCGGGGAAGCAGAGGATTACGCCGTCCAGAAACGGCACGTCGTGTTCGGCCGCCCACGCCGCAAGTTCGTTGGCCTCGTCCGGTAATCCGCTGGTCAGGTTCAATATCGTGCCGGCGACCCGGGCGGGATCGATCTGCGCGAGCAGGGCGCGAACGTCATCGGTGGTGCTGACGCAGACGATGGTCAGGTCTGCTTTTTCGAACGCCGAGCTGACGTCCGTGAGGACGGTGGCACCGGCATCGACCAATCGCACGGTCCGCTCCGGGCTCCGATTCCAGATTGCGACCGATTGCTGCTTCGCGAGCGCGGCCCGGGCTATTGCGGATCCCATGTTTCCGCAACCGATCACGGCCACATCGAGCTGATTCGTTCCATCCATGCGCACTCCTCTTGTCAACCGAATAGAACAGATGAAATAGGCTTTCGTCCCGCGGACAGAGCTGCCGCCATTGGGAACTCGCCTCGGCCCAGCCGGCCTCTCGCAGACTGCCGGTGTACCGCTAAGCGAACTGAAGTACCCCGTCGTCGGGATCGGCGCTGAGGATTTCCTTGGTGAGCTCGTGGACCTGCGGGTTCAGCCACGGGAGCCGATCACCCTGCGACGGCATGTGATCGAGATACCGCAGGAAATATCCTGAGGTCACTCCGGTCATCCAGGGATCGCGCGGCATGTTTTCTTCGCCGGGACGCAACACCGGTGTCACCGAGCTGGCGCCCAGCTTGTCCATCGTGGTGAGAAGTGAACTCCAGAATTGGTTGACCAGTTCGAGTCTCAGCGTCCACGACGAGTTCAGGTAACCGTGCGCCTGCACGAGGTTGGGGACGCCGCTGAAAGCGACACCCTTGTAGGTGTAGGTCCTGCTGAAGTCGACCGGGTTCCCGTCGACGGTGAACGCAACCTTGCCGAGGGTGCACAGGTTCAGTCCGGTGGCGGTGACGATGATGTCGGCCTCCACCTCTTCGCCGGACTCCATTCGAATGCCGTGCTCGGTGAACTCGGCGATGGTTCCGGTTGCCACGTCGGCCCGGCCGGCCTTGATCGCTTCGAAGAGGTCGCCGTTGGGGACCAGGCACAGGCGCTGATCCCACGGTTGATAGGACGGGGTGAAGTGCTTCTCGCGGAACTCGGGTCCCACAATCGCGTCGATCGCGTCGAACAGCGGTTTCTTGAACTCGTCGGGGTGGTTGCGTGCGTACTGGTAGTTGATCTGTTGCTGTTCCACGTTGCGCAGGCGCACCGTTTCGAACGCGGCCTCGTCGCCGATCTCCGCACGCAACTTGATGGCGTCCTCGTCGATGTCGCTGTCGATCGAGACGTACGAGGGCGAACGCTGCACCATGGTTACCTTGGCGGCGGTGCCGGCCATCGCCGGGATCAGCGTGATGGCCGTGGCCCCGGAGCCGATGACGGCGACTTTTTTGTCACCGTAATCGAGATCCTCTGGCCATTCTTGGGGGTGGACGATCGGGCCCCGGAAGTTCTCCTCGCCCGGGAATCGTGGTCGGTAGCCGTTCTCGTTGTCGTAGTAGCCCGAGGCCATGTACAGGAATGAGCACGTGATCGTCTCGTTGCCGGCGGACGACTCGACCTGCACCCTCCAGGTGCTGGTCTCGCTCGACCAATCTGCCCTCAGCACGCGTTGATTGACGCGAATGAAGGGACGTAGCTGGTGCTCCTCGACCGCTTCGTCGAGGTATTCGAGGATGGTCTGCCCGGCCGCGATCGACTTCTCGGCCCGCCACGGCTTGAAGCTGTAGCCGAGGGTGAACATGTCGCTGTCGGACCGGATGCCCGGGTACCGGAACAGGTCCCAGGTGCCACCGAGGTTGTCGCGCTTCTCGAGCATGACGAATGTCCGCTCGGGATGGGTGGTACGTAGTTCGACCGCGGCGGCGATGCCGGAAAGTCCCGCTCCCACGATTACGACGTCGACGTGCGAGTTTGTTGGCTCCATGAAGTCACTCCCTACCGAACGGGCCGGCTGCTATTGATACCAGTGTTTGCTGGTGAGACTCGGTGAATCCGGATCCACGGGGCGGGTTGCCGGCCGTGGGTCGACCGTATCGGGACCGAGAGAAGAATCTATTGACCTAATCACTTGATCTGCCAGCTAGTGTGCAGCAAGACCGCCATCCGCGTCAACAGTATCTGTCGTATGCTGCGTCGGGAACTCCCGCACAGAGGTATTCCCTTCATGAGGACTCGCGGACCGTGAATGACTCTTGACGCAGCCGGTGATACCGGTCACTATTGATCAAATGACTTAGGCAGGAGTCTTGGTCAGTCATCGAAATGAGGTCAAGTAGGTGAGTTCTCTGACTGCAGAAGATTTGCTGGTCGCGGTCGAGCCGGATCCGACGCCGCTGGTGTTGTCGGTGGCTCGGACGCTGAGGGCCAGCGCCGAGATTCCCGAGTTGCGCGCGCTGATCAGCAGCGCTGCCGGGGCGGTGGCGCTCGCGTCGGTCGCCGATCGGCAGGCGGTGACGCTCGAGTTCGCCGACGGTCGCGTCCATGTGAGGCACGGTGTCGAGGAAGGCGTCGAGCCTCTCGAACTGCACTTCTACCCGGAGTACACGGT
The DNA here is from genome assembly GCF_033142305.1 of Rhodococcus sp. IEGM 27. Taxonomy (NCBI): domain Bacteria; kingdom Bacillati; phylum Actinomycetota; class Actinomycetes; order Mycobacteriales; family Nocardiaceae; genus Rhodococcus; species Rhodococcus sp. IEGM 27. The sequence continues at coordinate 141,277 of NZ_JAWLSG010000009.1, forward strand.
TGTCGGGGGAGGTGAGCTCGGGGAGGCGGTCGGCAGGATGCTCTCGCCGCCCCTGCCGGACTGGAATGTTGCTGCGCAGAAGTTCTGGGAACTCAACGCCGACACCGCCGGATTTCCCGAGCAGTTGATCATCGTGTGTACCGACGACGACGAGCGTCTGGTATGCGGCGACGGTGCTACCACATTCGAGATCCACGGGTCGGCCGAATCACTGTCGGCGGTCCTCGGTGGGCGGTTCGATTCATTTCTCATCGCGCTGGGCGTCGGTGCCGTCGCGGTAATCGGCACGGCCGCACAGATTTCTGTGATGTGCGGTGCACACTGGAAGGTACGGTTCCATGGCTGAAACAACGGGTGCCCAGGTTCGGCAGTGGCTCGAAGAGCGGGCCATCACGTCGATTCGCATCGAGGCCACGAACCTCGACGGCACGTTTGTGGGAAAGTCGATTTCCCCGAAAAAGTTTCTGAGCGGACTCGAGACGGGATTCCCGTTCGCCGATGTCGTCTTCGGCAACGATCTCGGTAACTTTCCGCAGTTCGGTTTCGCCTTTCCACAGTGGCGCGGTGATCTGCTGGACATCTTCTTGCGTCCCGACCTGGGGACGCTGATCGAATGGGCGCCCGGCAAGGCATCCGTCATCGGCGACTTCTGGACCAAGACCGGCGACCCGGTGTCGGTATGTCCGCGGAACCTCTTGCGCAAGGTGGAGCGGCAGGCCGCTGCGGAGGGCTACTCGGTCAGGGCTGCGATCGAGATCGAAGCTACCCTCTTCGAGGAGTCCGTTCACGAGGCGCGCCGCAAGGGATACACGGATCTGACCCCGCTCGGCGGTTCGGCCGGCGGAGCCTATGTGCATGCCAAGTCGGGTGATTGGTGGCAGTTCCTGGACCGGGTGCAGCAGCGTCTGGAAGAGCTGGGACTGGAGTGGGAGGCGTGTAACGACGAGGCGGCCGTCGGCCAAATCGAGATCAACGTCGCCGTCGCCGACATCGTCACCACGGCCGACAACTGGGCCCGGACTCGTCAGGTCCTTCGCGAGGTCGCGAACGAGCTGGGTCGGTCGGTGACGTTCATGGCCAAGTGGTCCGACGCGTGGGGTCAGGCTTCGCATCTGAATATCTCGTTGGCGAACGAGGACGGCAACGCGTTCTTCGCCGAGAACGGGCCGTCCGACGTGATGCGAAACTTCATCGGCGGCGTCATGCAAACTCTGCCGGGGGCAACCTCGCTGGCACTGCCGTTCCTGACCTCCTACCGGCGGCAGATCCCGCTGGAAGGCCCGCCCACGACCGTCACGTGGGGGATCGACAACAAGACCACCGCCATCCGCGCGGTGACCCGCCACCCGCAGTACTCGCGCATCGAATACCGGACGCCGGGAGCAGATTCCAACGCGTACCTGGTAGCTGCGGCGGTGCTGGGGGCCGGTCTCTACGGCATCGTCAACGGCGTCGAGCCGTCGGCCCCGTTCGTCGGCATGGCCTGGTGTAACCCGGCCGGCACCGAGGCGCTGCCGCACACGATCACCCGCGCCGCCGATGCTCTCGCAGCAGACAAGGCGCTGGTCGAGGTACTCGGGCAGGAGTTCGTCGACTACTGGATCGGAACCCGACGTTGGGAATGGCTGGCGTTCCACACCATGGGCGGCGGCGACCCCGACTGCGGGATCACCGATTGGGAACTCAACCGCTACTTCGAGCTCGTATGAGCACCCGGATCAAGGCGGCAGTGCTCAACTCCGCGCCGGGTACGTTGGATATCGAAGAACTGGTTATCGACGACCCCGGGCCCGACGAGGTGCTGGTCCGGATCGCGTACGCCGGTCTGTGTCATTCGGACCTGCACGAGATGGATGGAACCTTCGAGTCCGACACGCCGATCGTGCTCGGCCACGAGGCGGTGGGCGAAGTCGTCGGAGTCGGCAGCGCTGTGACGGAGTTCAGTCCAGGCGACACGGTCGTGACCTGTCTGTCGGTGTACTGCGGGTCGTGCGAATTTTGCCTGTCCGGGCAGCAGACCTTGTGCGTGCGCCGGGCACAGTTGCAGCAGGGCCGCGTCCGTCCCCGTCTGACGAATAGTCGGGGGGCGGCGGTGCGGGCGACGGCCGGGATCGGTGGGTTCGCCGAGATGGCGCTGGTCCACAAGAACAGCGTCGTCGGGATTCCACCGGGGGTACGACTGCAGACGGCGAGTGTGCTGGGCTGCGCGGTGACCACCGGGATGGGCTCGGTGCTGCAGAGCGCCTGCGTTCGTCCCGGGCAGACCGTTGCGGTGATCGGGCTCGGCGGAATCGGATTCTCCGCGGTGCAGGCCGCCCGGCTGGCCGGCGCGGCGCAGATCATCGGCGTGGACGTCGTGCCGGAAAAATTGGAGCAGGCCAAGCTCTTCGGGGCAACAGACGTGGTCAATGCCCGCGAGACCGACCCGGTCGCGGCGGTACGTGCGCTGACCATCGGCGGCACCCACCACGCGTTCGAGGCAGTCGGCTCCGGGGCGACCGCAGGGCAGGCGTTCGCGATGCTGCGACCGGGCGGCGTGGCCACGGTGATGGGCATGATCCCGGATTCGCATTCGATTCCACTTCGTGGATCCGAACTCTTCATGCAGGAAAAGAGTTTGCGCGGGTCGTTCATGGGTTCGAACCACTTCAAAGTGGACATCCCCATGTATCTGCAGTTCGCACGGGCGGGACTGTTGCAGCTCGACGAGCTGGTCACCGCTGAATACTCACTCGAAACAATCAACGCAGGCTTCGATGCCCTGGCGTCGGGCAAGGAAATCCGCGTTGTCGTGCGAATTGGGGAGGAGTCGAAATGAGACCTCTCATCGGTATTACCGGAAGGTGCTACCGGCTGGAAATGGTGACCGGTACGTCTCCACGGTTCACCGATCGGTTGACGAACTCGTTCTTCACCGACTTCGACCGGTGCGTGGCGCAGGCCGGCGGCATTCCGGTCAACCTGCCGTTCGTGTCGAGTTCGACGGGTGTGGCCGACAGGTTGGACGGGTTGATCGTGACCGGCGGGCAGGACGTGCATCCGTCGCGCTGGGGCGGCATGCGGCCGGTCGACCCGGACGCCGACCCGCGCCGGAACATCGACGTCATCGACTTCGAGCGGGACCAGTACGAGGCCGATCTGATCTCCGATGCGCTGGCGCTGGGCATCCCCATCCTCGGTGTGTGCCGCGGGCATCAGCTGCTGAACGCCGTCCTCGGCGGGACGCTGATCGAGGACATCGAGGAAACGTCCATCGTGCATTCTTCACCGAAGGCGGCGCCCTACGCCGGTGACGACAACCATGTCGTCGAATTTTCCTCCGGCAGTGTCGGACGCCAGATCTACGGTGCCCGTCGAACATCGAACTCCTGGCATCATCAGGCGGTCGACCTGCCGGGTGTCGGACTCGCGGTCACCGGCCGAGCCACCGACGGAATTACGGAGATGATCGAGCTCAGTGACCGACCGGTTGTCGGCGTCCAATGGCACCCAGAATGGCAAACCGAGAGTGACCCGATCTTCGATTGGCTCATCGAACGGTGCACGTGGGCAACGGACGATCGCCGACAGGGCCAACAGGACAGGAAGGTGGGGTGACGCGCCCAGCGCGCGCATTCTCGGCAAGTTCGGGTTCTGATTCTAGTTCAGCTATACGAGGAGTTTCACCGGGTATGGGTCTTCAATCTTCACTTGCCGCATTTCAGCGCTCCCGGAACAGCATCGGGGGCGGAGTCAGTTCGGGGTTGCGTGCTTCCATGCAGCCGCATCCGTTGTTCGTCCAGGAAGCTCGTGGCGCCCACGTCTGGGACCTCGACGGTGATCGCTATGTCGATTGTGTCATGGCCTGGGGTGCAATGGTGCTCGGTCACAGCGACGATCGGGTGGTCTCTGCCGTCCGGGGAGTTGTGGACCGCATGCAGGTGGTCGGCACCGGCCACGTCCTCGAGTATGCGGCGGCGGAAGCGGTGCTGGACGCGGTTCCGCACGGTGAGCGCCTGCTGTGGAGCAACACCGGCACCGAGGCCGTGCAGGTGTCGCTGCGGCTTGCCCGGGCCGCAACCGGACGTCGACGCATCGTCAAGTTCGCCAAGAGTTACCACGGCTGGCAGGATTCGGTCTATGCGGGTATGTCGGCGGACGAGTACGGCAGGCCGACGCTGACCGCAACAAAAGGTCAAAGCCCGAGCGTCCTCGATGACCTGATCGTCTCGGAGTTCAACGACGTCGACATGATTACGGGCATTCTCGAAGACGCGCGCGAGCTCGATATCGCCGCGGTCCTGCTCGACCCGATCATGAGCAACGCGGGTGTGACCGAACCGCTTCCGGAGTTCCTGCGGGCGGTTCGGACGCTGTGCGATGAGGCCGGCGTGGTGCTCATTTTCGACGAGGTCATTGCGGGCTTCCGGATCGCGCGCGGTGGTGCCACCGAGCGCTTCGGGGTACGCCCGGATCTATCGGTATTCGGCAAGGCGATCGCCGGCGGATTCACCCAGAGCGCGGTGGTCGGCCGCGCGGACTTGATAGATCAGGTCACCGACGGCGTCGTGCACGCCGGAACGTTCAACGGAAATCCGGTCGCGCTGGCCGCAGTCGAGGCGACGATGGGTGTGCTCACGGACCCGGCGGTGTATGCGACGTTGGAGAGCAACGCGGCGCGGTTCAACGATGCGTTCGATACGGTACTGACCGACGCCGGAGTCCCGGCGCATTTGAACCGGGTGGGGTCGTTGCTGCAATTCGTGCCGGAGGACGCGGCCACCGGGCTCCACGGAACCGGTGGCATCTGGGGGAAAGTCCTGGGCGGGATGCTCGCCGAAGGCGTGATGTTCATGCCCTCGGGAAAAATTTTCATGAGTACTGCGCACACCGCGCACGACATCGACTTCATCGCCGAGGCGCTGAGCCGCGTCGTCGGCCGAACTGCCTGACGGATCAGCGCTGCTTGACGGTTCAGCCGAATCCCCAGCGTCGGTAGCGATACGTAGCGTCGCCCAACAGGTGTGTAATCACAGCCTGACGCGTCATGATGAATTTCGAATCAAATGATCAGGTTGGGTATCTCGTGGTGAAATGTTGCTGTACGCCTCCAACCACCTGCCGCGATGCGGACGGATCGATTTCGAGCCCGCCATACTGCTCGAATGTTGCTGTTCGGCAGCACATACGCTTCTTCCGGACGAGCTGTATCTGGACGTGATCTATCACACGAAAAACCCTTGTACTTAGTTTGATCGAGCGATAAGGTCAAATGATCTAAAACAGGATCTACCGGATGGAGAAGAAGTTATGACCGTCGACCAGCAGGCACTGCAACAAGTCCCCGTGACCACGTCTGCGGATAAAATTCTCGAGATCGTCCGCCGCGACGGCGGCGTGATCATCAAAGACTTCCTCACACAGGACCAGATCAAACGCTTCAACGCTGACATCGACGATCCGATGGCAAAGCTGCGCCCCGGATCTACGCATGACGGCATCATCGCCGAGTTCCACGGAAGCAACACCAAGCGCCTGACGAATCTGGTCACGCACAGCAAAACTTTCCGCGAGGAGATCATCGACAAGGACCTGGTCCATGAACTGGGCGATCTGACCTTCGTCGAGGAAGCCGGCACGTACTGGATGACCACGGCGCAGGTCATCGAGATCGGCCCGGGTAACAAGGCTCAGATGCTGCACCGCGACCTGGGCAACTGGACTCCCTTCATCGCCATGGGCCCGTCCGGCCCCGAAGCGTGCATCAACTTTCTGATCGCGCTGACCGACTTCACCGAGGACAATGGTGCGACACGGGTCATCCCGGGCAGCAATCATTGGGAGGACTTCGAGGACAATGGGACTCCGGAAGGCACCATTCCGGCGATCATGAAGGCCGGCGACGCGCTGTTCATCAGTGGTAAGACTGTCCACGGTGGTGGGGCCAATCTCACGGACAACGAGTACCGTCGCGCTGTTGCGTTCACGTTCAACGCCGGCTATTTGACCCCCGAAGAGTCCTACCCGTTCATCGTCGATCTGGAGATCGCCAAGACGCTGTCGCCGCGTGCGCAACGGCTGATCGGATTCCGCTCGCAGTACCCGCTGACGTCTGCTGGATTGTGGCAGGTCGATTACAACGAATTGGCCGGGGTCCTCGGGCTCGACAACTGAGGCCTCGCAAACCATCGGATATTCGAGAATGCAGAGCAGCGGCGCCGAGCCGCGCGAAAGGCGGAATCAACTGTGGCAGCCGAAGTCAAGACTCCCGGACCGGCGACGCTCGGCGACTGGCTGGACATCAAGGTGCAGACCGAGTTGCCGACCGCAATGTGGATCGACGGCGAGTGGGCACAAGCAAACAGCGGCAAAACCACAACGCACACCAGTCCCCGCAACGGCGAGACGGTTCAGGTGGCGAGCGCTGACGACGTGGATGTCGAGCGCGCAATACAGGGCGCCAAGCGCGCCTTTCGCAGCAGGGTGTGGGCAGGCCTGGAGCCGCGTGAGCGCGGCGAGGCGCTGATCCGGTGGGCCGACCTGCTCGATCAGCATCGTGACGAGCTGGCGTTCCTTGTCGCGTATGAAATGGGTAAACCCGTCACGATCGCGTGGAACGTCGAGATGCGTACCGCGATCAACACTGTGCGCTGGTACGGCGAGCTGGCCGACAAACTGATGGACGAGTCGCCGCGCGGCCGCAACGGCGCGGTCGCGCTGGTGACCCGTGAGCCGGTCGGCGTCGTCGGCATCATCACGCCGTGGAACTTCCCGATGACGCTGTCGATGTTCAAGATCCCGGCTGCTCTCGTCGCAGGCAACAGCGTCGTTGCCAAGCCGGCCAGTCAGACGCCGTTCTCGTTGCTGCGGGCTGCGGAGCTTGCCTTCGAGGCGGGCATACCTCCGGGCGTGCTGCAGGTGATCACAGGCAGCGGCGCCAAGGTGGGTGAGCTGCTCGGCATGCACGATGATATCGCGACCCTGGCGTTCACCGGATCTACCGACGTGGGAAAGCAGCTGCTGTCCTACGCGGGTGCATCCAACGCCAAACCGGTATGGCTCGAGCTGGGTGGCAAGTCGCCGAACATAGTGTTCCCCGACGTGGCCGACCTGGACAAGGCAGCATCAATGGCCGCCTGGGCGGTGTCCTTCAACAGCGGTCAAATGTGCACCGCTGGATCGCGATTAGTGGTCCACGAAGACATCCGCGAGGAAGTGGTGGCAAAAGTTGTCGACAAGCTGAACGCAGCGGTGATCGGTGATCCACTGGATCCGGCGACCACGCTGGGACCGCTGGCCTATGCCGCACATCGCGACGACGTTCTCGCGGAGATCCGCAAGGGCATCGACTCGGGTGCCAAGCTGGTTCTGGGCTCCGATGCCAGGCGCGATGACGGCCTGTACGTCGAACCGGCTGTATTCGTCGACGTCGATCCGGACAGTAGGGTCGCCCAGCACGAGATCTTCGGTCCGGTGCTGGCGGTGCACTCCTTCCGTACAGAGGAGGAGGCACTCGCGATCGCGAATAACACAGTATACGGACTGGGTTCAGCGGTGTGGACCGCGGATCTGAGTCGGGCCCACCGGATGGCGCGAGGAATCGAAGCCGGTCTGGTCTGGATCAACTGCTACGAAGAGGGCGACTCCTCGGTCCCGTTCGGTGGCCGCAAGATGTCCGGGCACGGTGCGGACAGAAGCAATCACGGTCTGGACAAATACACGCACCTCAAAACGACCTGGATCGAGCTGTAATCACCGGGGCGCCCAACCGGACTGACCGGCCGATTTCGTCCGGAGCATTCGGCGTGTCCCGCCGGAAGGCCCCCGGCCACTGACATTTCGGGATCGTATGTCTGGCTGGTGCGCAGGCAGTGGTGAGTTGTCCGAGATGCGTTTGTGTGTCAGTGGTCGGGAACGATCTGCACCGGCGGCGGTCGGTGACGAGACAACCCTTGACGACCACCCCATCGTCAGCGATCCAGTGGCGTTGAGGGTTGCAGATCGAAAGGCCGGGCCCGAACCCCGGAGGTCGTGCTCGGCGCGACCTTCGGCTGGTTCTGGGCCGTCGACGCGCTCGAGGTGGCCGGAGTCGCGGTGAACTTGGCACACCCATTGGTTATCAGGAGTTTTCGGTATCCGAAGGATAAAGACCGACGTACGAGATGCCCGGGTGACCGGAGGGCGGGTGCGGATACACCGGCTGCCCGAGGCCTGGATCGCCCCGCCACCGGTTCGAGAGGCGCGGAACTGGTGCGCTTCTGAGTCAAGCCGTCGCGCTGCGCTCAGGGATCAGTTTGGGACAGCCGGAACGATTCAGATGACGACCGCTATATTTTCCGGCACAGGTCCTCCGAGCGGTTTCCACGGTAGAGCAAGATCGAGAATGTCGCCGTTGCTACGGCGGTGCCACATCCCTTTTCCACTCTCGGGTCGCGTACTCGCACTTGCGTATGAGCGTGAGATCTGTCGGACCGGTCGGCGGCGCTGGAGCACGTCTCCATAGCGATTCAGTCAAAGGGGCTTGAATCCGTTCATTCGCGGACGGCGCGGGTAGGCCCATGCCAAGCGTTGTATCTCTTCTGGGGCGCAGCTGGATTCTGGGATCTTCTGCCACAAGCGGTCGATGAACTGGGGTTTTGACAGCCCGAAGTGAACGAGGATCTCGTCATCGCTAGCACCCCCGTATGGTGCCCACATACTGGCAAACCCAATAAGGAGCGCCGTCTCTTTGTCACGATGCTTCCGCATGCGAGGGGCCGCATCCTGTGTGGCGTGCCGAAGGTGCACTCTGTCGTGTTCGGAGGAGGTCGTTCTTTCGTCAGACGTCACGCTGTGTGTCCTCCGCATTCGGCGACTCTTGAAACTGAGGCCGTATGAGGGCGGCTCGGGACATGCCGATTCGGCGCTGAGGGACCCAATCGGAAGGCCAGCTGCAGGCTTTCGCATGCGTCCAGCACGGCGCGGCGACTTTTGGCGTAGGTGTGCACCTCTGGGAAGAACCCGTGGAACACGCCGGTGTATCGCTGGTGACGCACCGCCACGCCTGCCTCGTGAAGGCGGGCGGCGTATGCCTCGCCGTCGTCGCGGAGCGGATCGACCTCGGCGGTGGCGATGTGAGCACGGGCCAGTCCTGCCAGCGTGTCGGCCTTCATCGGGACCGCGAGCTCGTCGAGGTCGGTGGGAGAATCACCGACGTACTGCTTCCAGAACCACTGCGCGGTTTCGGCGTCAAGCAGTGGGGCGTCCTTGAAGGCTATCCACGACGGCCGTGTGAACTGGTCGTCCACCGCCGGATAGACGAGCAGTTGCATCACGGGTTGAGGTATGCCGCGGCGGCGTAGGTCGAGGCACAGCGAGGCGGCGAGTCCGCCGCCGGCCGAATCGCCGCCGACCGCGAGGTGCGACGGGGCGACTCCCAGTTCGTCGGCGTTGGCCCTGAGCCAGTCGTAGGCCGCCCGGACGTCGGTGATCGCCGCCGGGAAACGGTGCTCAGGCGCAAGGCGATAGTCCACGGAAACGACAACGCAGGAGGCCTCGTCGGCGATGATCCGGCACAACTCGTCGACGCCGTCCAGCGAGCCGACGGTGAAGCCGCCGCCGTGGATGTAGAGCAGCGCACCGGCCCGGGTTGTGCTGTCGGGCTGGTAGATACGGACCGGAACCGAGACGTTCCCGGGCTCAGCGCCCCACGTGATGATCCGGTCCTCGACCGATGCCACCTGTGTCGTGCGGGGCGGGGGTGGTGGCGCAGCGAACGTTCGAATGCCGTCGAGCCCCAGCGTGTACAGCGGTCCCGGTAACAGTTCATCGAGCTGCTGGGCAACTGCCAGCGCATCCGGGTCCAGGACGTCCTGCCATTGCGAGTAGGTCATATGCAATCACTCTCCAATCGCGACGACGCTGGGGTGGGGTATCGGCCGCTACCGGCAGCCGACGTAAATAGGTCTGCGGCACCGAGGCCCGCGAATTCCCGAACATCGCCTCGCCTCGGGGTGTGGAAGGCGTTCGGAACGACCACGGCATGGATCGTGTCGGAGCCGAGTAGCCTTCGCCAGTCAGGGGCGGTCATCACTGTCCCGTCATCTCGAGGGTCGATCGATCACTTCGAACACGTTGGGTCTCCCGCAGTAGTTTTTGCCTGGCTGGGAGGTGGGCAACGTTGCTCTCGACCGGCGCACACCTGGGCGAAAGATCAAACGATCATGTCAGAGGAACGGATATATGTCCACTGTCGGATTGGCTTGGACTTGGTGGTGGTCGCAATGCCGAACCGCATCCTCCAGTCGCCTGCGACGGGCTATTTCTCCAGTTAGAAGAAGTTTTTGGGGTGCGCGTCGGTGCTCTGGTGGAAGTCGCCATGGGCTCGACGCGTACCGCAAGGTTTGGTCAGCCCGTTGGTGGCGGATTGATTGACCCAGTCATATGAACAACAGTTTCTCGCCGGTTACCGATGCTGCACTGCCAGTCGTCTCGACGGGGTAAGCCGCCTTCGCGCCCTGCCGAGCGTTGTAGTAGCCGGAGGAACCTACGATGATTGCCGTTCTTCGACGACCCAGGCAGCGACTTGTGCTCGCGAGGTGAATCCGAGTTTGGTGAGTATGTGTTCGACATGCCCTTGGGCGGTGCGTTGTGAGATGACGAGGCGGGCGGCGATCGCCTTGTTCGTCAATCCCTCGGCGATCAGTTCCGCAACCTGTTGTTCGCGTTTCGTCAAGCGGGGGGAGCCTGGGGAGGTCGTCTTCTCGGGTTGTTCGTCGAGTGCATAGGCGACCGCGGATTCGATATCCATAGCCCCACCGTGCTGCCGGCACTCTTCGAAGGTGTGTGCGGTCAGCATCCGACGGGCGGACCGTTCACATTCTTCGTGAAACACGAGCAGGTTGGGAACGAACACGGACGAGCTTCCGGCCGCGTGACCGAGCGTTTCCGCGGCTCCCATCAGCGTGCCGGCACGTCTGGGGTCATTGGTTCCGGCGATCCAGGCGTAAACTTCGATGCAATTTGCGCAACCGACCGGATCGTCGACGAGCCGGGCAAGCCGCACTCCCTGTTCGAGTAGCTCGGATGCGCGACGCGGATCACCGAGTCGCCATTGTGCGACGGCCATGGCCCACAATGCGTACGACCGGTAGACAGATTCACCGTGGGCCTCGGTGATCGCGAGAACCTCCTCGTAGCATTCGATCGCCCGGTGGGGTTCGGTGTCGGCGAGTAGATACGTCAATCCCAGAAACGACAGAGACTCGATCCGCAACGCAAGATCGTTCTCGGCTTGTGCGAACACTGACTGTGCCCGCTCCAGACTCGAGGCGGCCCGTGGGAGATCGGCGGTGAACAATCCGACGACGCCGTTCGTGTGCTCGACGATCGAGTGCACCAGGGGGTCGGTCATCTGGTCGGCGAGGGTGCGCGCTTGCTCGAGCAAGGCAGCACCTCTCGTATGGTCCTGCTGTTGTTCGGACATCAGGCAGTCGGCGTACAGCGCCCGAATATAGGTGATGGTCGGGCGTGGTGTCTGGAGTGAGAGGAAATCGTCGAGCCAGCGCCTCGCCTCGCTGAGCTGGCCTCGTGACCCCCACAGTTGCAGCAAGGGGGTGGCAATCTGCAACCCGGTTTCGGCATCGTTTTCGGCGAGGCAGAAGTCCATCGCGTCCCGCAGGTTGGGCTGATCACTGCTCATTCGCGCGATCCATTCGAGCTGGCGGGGACTGATGAATTCGTCCTCGGCGTCGCGAGCCAGTTGTCGGTACCAGTCCCGGTGCCGCCGGCGCAGGTCGTGGTAGTCGTCGTTGTGCTGGCCTTTTTCCCGTCCGTAAGCACGGAGGGTCTCGAGCAGCCTGAAGCGGACCGTGCCGCGGTGTTCTTCGCGGATCAGGATCGACTTGTCGACGAGGGATGCCACCGAGTCCAGCAGTTCGCCGGGCTGCAGGTTCTGCCCGCACACATGTTCTGCGGCATCAAGTTCGAAGCTGCCGGTGAACACCGAGAGTCGTTCCCACGTCCGTTGTTCGAGCGGGGTGCACAGGTCGTAGCTCCAGTCGATGCATAACCGAAGCGTCTGCTGCCGCGACGGCGCGCCTCGGCTCCCGCGGGTCAACAGCGCGTAGCGGTCGGACAGCCGTTGCAGGATCTGTTCGGGCGACATCGCCCGCAACCGCGCCGCCGCCAGTTCGATGGGCAGGGGCAACCCGTCCAGCCGGTGACAGATCCGAGACACCGCGGATTTGTTGGTATCGGTCAACGTGAAGGTCGAGACTGCGGCGGTGGCGCGCTCGGTGAACAGCGACACGGCGTCGTAGCGGGGCAGACCCTGCAGCGACGACTCGCGGTCGGGGTCGGGGACCGTCAGTGGGGGCACGCGGAGCGTCGCCTCGCCGGCGATGGCAAGGGGTTCGCGGCTGGTGGCAAGGATGCGCAGATTCTGGTTCTGCTGCAGCAGAACCGCCGAGAGGTCGGCCACCGCGTCGACCACCTGCTCGCAGTTGTCCAAGATCAGCAGCAGTTCTCGCGACGACAGGAAGTCCAGCAGAATCTCGCGTAGCGACCGGTCGGTGTGGTCTCGCACGCCGAGGGTTGCGGCCGCCACGTCAATCAACCGAGTCGGGGTGTGGACCTCGTCGAGTTCGACGAACCATGCGCCGTCGGCGAACTCGTGGCGGATGCTCGTTGCAAGTCGAAGTGCGAGCCGTGTTTTCCCGACTCCACCGATGCCGACCAGGGTCAGCAGGCGCGACGACGCCAGCAGATTCTTCGCTTCGGTGAGTTCGTGCCTGCGGCCGACGAAGCTGGACAATTCCAGGGGTAGGTTTCCCCTCTCGTGGCGGGAAGGGTTCGTGTGAGACCACTTTTCTGATGCTCGTTCTGTTTCCGGTGTGGGCACATCGAGTGCCCTGTCGTCTGCAGATGTCCCGCGGCGGCGTTGGATTTCGCGCAGATTCTCGCCCAATGCCAATGCTGAGGGTTGCCGGTCCTCGGGGCGGGCGGACATTGCCTGCTCGATCACGGTGGCGACATCGTCGGCAATGCCGTGATCCCGTAGATCCGGTGCGGGTTCGTTGGTGATGCGGATGAATTGGGCGACCAATTGTTCGCCGCTGCGGCGCTCGAATGCGGCGTGGCCGGTGAGTGCGCAGAACAGGGTGGCTCCGAGTCCGTAGATGTCGGAGGCGGGAGTGGGGGTGGCGCCGCCGAGCACCTCGGGTGCGGTGAACGCGGGTGAACCGGTCACGATTCCGGTGGCAGTCTCGAAACCGCCGGTGATGTGCGCGATTCCGAAGTCCGTCAGCGCCGGCTCGCCGTAGTCGGTGAGGAGGATGTTCGCGGGTTTGATGTCGCGGTGGACGATGCCCTGGCGTTGGGCGGCCTCCAGCGCGTCAGCCAGGCTTACGCCGAGCTGTAGTACCTCGTCCATAGGTAATGGACCGTGCCGACGGATGCGTGCGTCGAGGGAGCCCTGTGGGTGGTAGGGCATCACAATGAATGGTTTGCCGCTGTCGGTGACCCCGACCTGGAGGACATTGACGATGTTCGGGTGACCGGTGAGGCGCCCCATCGCGCGTTGTTCGCGGAAGAACCGTTCCCGATTTTCCTCCGCGAGGTTGTCGGTGAGCACCTTCACCGCGACAGTCCGGTCGAGGGCGGTTTGCCTGCACTGATACACGACACCGAAGCCGCCGCGCCCGATCTCCCGCGCACCGTCGAATCCGTCCGCTCGCAGCTCCGACGTGACGGAGGGGGTCACATCGGACTGGGTCTTGAACGGATCGAAGTCGGGCATCGTCGAGTTCGATTCATCCGGTCTGCGATACATTCGACGACATCCGCACAATTACCTCTCAGTGGCGTGTTCCCAGGATATCGCTCGCTCTTCTCCGCGGCACCGTGAACCCGTGGCGGGCTCACGAATGGGGAGCGGGACGGGGGACGTGGGTATGGCGTTGTCGTTAGATGCGGGGTCCGTTCACCGTGTGGCGCACGGGCCATCATCGTGGCCGGTAATGGAACGGGGATGCGGCGTCGGCGATGGTGTCCGGTGTTCGCCGAGCTCGCCGGGGTGGTCGATACCATCGGTCAGGCGCCGGACGTTGACGGGGGATGACATTGAGGGTGGTCACTGCACTCGATCCCTTTTCGCCGAGATTGCTCGCGTTCCCTCCGAGCGGTGGACTGATCGGAGGTTGATGGTCCAGCGGCGTGCGGTGCGGGCGGGATCCCGCTGACCCAGACGACGGTCGACGTTGACATGGTTCTGGATATCGCGACAACACCGAGCGGCGAGACATGCAATAGCGAGGTCTGCACGGGACCCTCGGAACGGCGAGGGCGTGGACCCCAGACCACGCCGTCGTGCGTTTACCCGAGGCCCCTGGTCGCGCGAGCAACTGGTGTTCGGCGTTCTGCAGGGTGCGCATCCGACCGAAGACCGGGTTGCCCAGCGGGGAACTGCCGGTTTCGATGACACGGGGAGCGGGGCATGGTGGTTTCGGTGTCGTATGCCGATGCTGAACCGGAGGCGAGACCGTCGTAAGCAGCGGGCGCGCTCGGCTCTTGATCATTTTCGTCGCATGCCCACGGGCTCGCACGCCCGGACAAGCAGGTAACCGCGACGATGGTCCGCATCTGGGCGGTACGACTTCACGTTCTCGACCTGCGCGGCATTTCTGAACGCCATTCCGCGACACCGCCACCGCGACGAAAACGGTTGACGTATAAGTCTCGAGGAATCTGAACGGCCGTAGAAGCAGCCCCTCGATGAGAACCAAATCCAATTGATGTGATGCGCATCACAGTCAAGAAACCTGATCTTGATCTCAGGTTAAACTTCCTCGAAGTTTGGCGAATGCTCTCGATGAAACTTTTTGCGAGAGTGCAACTTTGGAAGATTCCGAGGAAATAGATGAGCGAGAACTACAAGTCCGGCTTGCGCTGTGCTGCCCGTGTTGCAGGCCTGGGTGCCGCTGCGGCTGTTGCACTCAGTGTGATGTCCACTGGTGTGGCGAGCGCGGATACTTTCATCCCGCTACCTGATGGTTCGAAGACCGGTCCGAATGTGACGGTGACTCGTACCGCGGAGAGCGCTCTGTCGTCGCCGTCGTTGGCTGCCAATGGCGCCGGCCGGGTGGCGTGGGTGTCGGGCACGGTGACTGCTGACGTCAAGGGCATCACGGAGGTCACCGACGTTCCGGACGCGAACAGCACGACGAACAATGCGGGTACCTATAACGGTACGAATGCGACGACGACGCACGGTGTTTCGCGGGTGTCGACCGGGTACATCGTGGGTTGCCAGGTGGACATCACCGGTCTGTCCGCGTCGCCGTCGTTCTCGGCGGATCTGGAGTCGTTGGCGCCGAGCCTGGGGCTGTCGGTTCCGGTGAACTCGGGTGAGGTCAAGTACGTGCCGGTCGCGGCGAAGGACATCAAGAAGGACGGCGTGTACGCGTTGCAGTATCAGGATGCTGAACTGCAGGTGCAGAAGTGCGGGGGGTTCGCGCAGGCTCGGTCGTACTCGGTGGTGGAGATCGTGGGTAACGACTACTCGAAGACCGTGCTGTACGGTGCGCCGTTCAGCATCGGCTGATTGTCGGTCTCTTTCGCTGCTCTTGCATCCACTTTCTCGCCTGTGCGAGATTTCCATCCCTGAGAGGGAACAATGATCATCAACCGTAACAACGGTGTGCGTTTAGCTGCGATCGGTGCTGCTGCTGCCGCGACCATCGGCTTCTTCTCCGTCGGTGCGGCGAATGCCGATACTTTCGTTCCGTTGCCCGGTGGCAGCATCACGCAGACCCTGGCCGACGGCACCGTCGTGGACGTGAATCTGACGGACGAGAGTGCGAACATCTCGCCGTCGATGGGTTCGACGCCGCTGCACCGCAACGTCTGGGTCTCGGGTAAGGCGTCCGTCGGCCTCGAGGGTGAGGGTGTGCAGAGCGCCTACATCTATCCAGGCTATGTGCTGGCATGCCAGGTCGACTTCGGTGCCGAGGTGGGTGCCGAGGGCGGAGTGGGGATGGCGTGGGCCGATATTGCGGCCGGGACGGTCGGGAACCCACTTGCCGGGGGTACGAGTGGCGGAATTGCTCTCGGCCCCGGTCAGGCGGTCCCGGTCGACATCCTCGACCAGGAATACGCCGATCCCTACGGCCGGGAGGCACACTGGGGTGGCAACTACGTCGAGGGCCCCACCGGTTCGGTCTCGTGGAGTGACGCGACCCTCGGGGTGAGCGGGTGCGCCGGCTACGCGCAGGCCCGCGCCTTCGTCAACGTCGAGGTCGAGACAGAGAACGTCACGAGCACCGTCACCCTGTGGGGCCAGCCCTTCGGCATCGGCTGAGAACCGCCTCGAGGCGCTGGGATACGAGCATCAACATCGCGCGCCGCAGCGAATTGTGGGCAGAGAGATTGCCGGCGGTGGTTTCTCATGGTGCGTTGCCGTCGAGGCCGCGTCGGACCGCATTAACGATCTGAGTAGAGCTTGTTTGAGAATGGTCAGGTTCCGGCGAGTCGCCTTGTCGTGGTCGCGATAGCAGCGATGAGAACCACCGGCCCCAGAAGGCTTCTACGCAGGGCGAGGCGGCATCCAGGACCGTCGTTGTGGGCGCCGCGGGCCCGGTCGATCTGAGGTTGTGGCGAGCGTGTCGGTTTCGACGGCTGGAGAGGATCGCTTCTCTAATGTCGAGCGTGATCCCGACGTACAGATGGGATTGCTCCTAGGTCGCTCGAATCACTCCCAGGCGCTGTCGTCACGACCGCATGATTCGTCCAGACGTTCTTGTGGTTCCCGTCCGGTCCGTGCTCACCGGTTGTCGACGACGAGGGGGGACAAGGTGGAGTCCCCGCAGCGCAAGGAGAACCGACCTTGCCGTCCGAGCAGTTGACGACCACACCCGCACCGGGATGCATAATGGGAGAACAGTTTTCAGGTATCGAGCATTGCCAACGACCAACACCAGCCGACGATTCTCGGGCAATCGTTCACATGCGCGGGGGCTCCGGCCCAGCCCCTCACATCGTTCTAATGGTTCGGTGCTCATCGCGCGGCGTGGCGTGTTATCCCGGCAGCCATCAACTCCTCCTCGTCCGCCGGCAGCGGCACGACCTAGCCATAGACCTTCAGGGCCAGGCTGATGAGGTGCTCACCGCCGGCGGGCTCTGGACTCCGCTCTGGCCAGCAATCAGCCTGATGCAACTCATTATGTGAACTACCTCGGCGAACCCGCCCAGTCGGTGTCAATTCGTGATGGCCGAGCGGAGGCCGACTCAGCTGTGCATGTGGGGTCGATGGCATCGCGGAATGCGGAGGTGGAGAACGCCATGCCTTTCGCGTCGCCATTGACACCCAGAGTGAACCCGGCCATACTTTGATCAAACGATTAGGTCCTCTGACTACGCATATCGAGGCCGGTCGCTGTCGCGAACAGCTCCGTCTACGGCCCCGGCTCGTCCCCTCTGGACCGGCGACCTGAGTCGCGCACCCCGACTGTCGCGACAGATCCAGACCGGCATGGTCTGGATCAACTGCTACGAGGAGAGCGACACCTCGGTGCCCCCTTCGGGGGACAGAAGCTCTCCGACCGCAGCGTGCACGGGGCTGGAGAAGTACCTCAACTGAAGACCACATGAATCAACATCGAAGGAGCATCATGAGTACGACGCACCACGACGCCTTCCAGGCCCGGCTCGGCGAGATGGGCACGGCCATGGACGCCCAGGACCTCGACACGCTGCTGGCCTACTACGACGATGCTCTCGTTTTCATCGCGGACGGCAAGGAGATGGACAAGGCCGGCCTCGAGGACTACGTGCGAGAGCTGTGGTCCGGCGAGTCTGGATTCTCGGTAAGAGTCGTGGGAATGCACACCTGCGATGACGTCATTGCCGTCACTCTCGAGGTCTCGGCGGCTGCCGTGGGGCCGTCGGGCGAGAACGTCACGATCCACTGGCCGATGTTCGCCACCTACACGTTCGATCTCTCCACCCTGAAGGTCGTGCGCGAGGTCACCTTCACCGACGAACCGGCAGTGGCCGAGAAGTTCGCCGCAGTCGGCGCCGCCTGAGCACGGCGTCCCCGCAACCCCGTGGCGTAGGTCCGGGGTCGACTCACTTAGGAGGTACGGGCCCACATGGCCGCGCTCGGCTACGGCGAGGACCACCGTGCCCGTCTCCTGCTCGCGTCTTTCGCAGCAGGTCACTACAGGGTCTCCCGCTGTTTGCTGACCTGCACCCTCGCCCGAGGTGAGGTCGTCGTCGATGCCGCCGGAGAAGGAATTGCCACGACCGTCCTTCGGTTGGGCTCTTGGAGAAAGATGAGGAACGCATGACACAGCAGGACATCTCGGTGCTCGGCCTCGGGCACATGGGCGCCACACTTGCCCACCTCTTTCTGGAGAGCGGGTTCACCACGACGGTCTGGAACCGCTCGATGGAGAAGGCTGCCCCGTTGGTGGCGGCAGGCGCCACCGCGGCACCGGACCCCGCTGCTGCGGTGGGCGATGCCGCCGTGGCGGTGATCTGCCTGGACCGGTACGAGCACGCCCAGGCGCTACTCGAACAGGCAGAAGTCGCAGGCACGCTGTCCGGACGCGCCATCGTGAATCTCACCTGGGGCACGCCGGACGAGGCTCGCACCATGAGTCGCTGGGTCGAGGAGCGCGGTGGGCGCTACCTGGACGGGAACATTTACGACTACCCGACGAACCTGGCGCCGGATTCTGCGGGTCTCTCGTACGCCGGCGACCGCTCGGTGTTCGATGCCCACCGGCATCTACTGGCGGCGCTCGGCCGCCCACATTACGACGGTGCTGATCCTGCCATGCCGAACATCCTCGGGTCGTCGGGTGGCATTGCCCACCACGTGGCGGTGGCTGGGTTCTACGAGGCCGCGGCCTATGCCGCCCACTACGGGGTCAGCCCCGCCATCTTCCTGGAGTTCCACGAACGGCTTGGGACGCCGTTGACCTCGCATGCCTGCCACGTTGCCGTCGAGCACCTGCAGAGCGGCGACTTCACCAGCGACCAGGCTGCGCTGCGGACCCACTTCGACTCGATGGTCGTGAACTGCGCGGACATGCGTCGGATCGGGCAGCCCGCGATCATGCTGGGTGCGTTCCGCGACGTCCTCACGAACGTCGTCGAGGCGAAGGGCGACATGGCGCTCGCTGCGGTCTACGAGGACCTCAGCCGCCCCCAAGCCTAACCGTACTTCCCGACGTGGAAGAGGGTCTTGAACCGGCGGGCATATCCAGCCTAAACTGTTCAAACGATTTGGTCACACGATCACTGTTTTTTGATCAGACGTCCTGAGTACCGCTCTCGTGGTGTTCTCGCCTGGTCTCGACGATTGGAGATGCGTAATGGCGGCGACTCGCGAAATTCGTGAGCTTCCGGTTTTCTCGGAGTTGGATGACCCTGGGTGGGGTCGCGATTTCTCGTGGATCACCGACGACCTGTTCCAGCGGGAGTACCAGGGTCCGATGCAGACGTCCTGGGGAGGCCTGGTCGTCTACCGCAACGCCGACATCGCGGCGCTCCTCAAGAGCCGGGACGTGTCCCACCAGTCGGCTGCAGCTGCTCTAGCAGGCATCGAGGAGTTCGAGCCGCCACTCGCAGCGCTCAGCGAATTCTTCCGCAACTCGACATTCACGATGTGGCCGCCCCAGCACACGCCGCACAAGCGACTCATCGCGGCACCGCTTGCGCCGGCAGCCATCTCGCCGTTCGCCGACCGCTTCGCGCAGATGGTGCGGGCTCGGATCGGGTGCGCGCTCGAGGCGGGAGCGCTCGACTTCCTGACGGAGTTCGCCCAGCCGCTCGTCGCTGAATTCTGGTCGCACGCACTCGACATCCCGCTCGCCCAGTGCGAGCGCCTGATCAAGGTTGCGCACGACATCGTCGAATCCTTCTTGCTGGCACCGACTCCCGATGCGCTGCAAACCGCAGATGCGGGCGCGCGCGAATACATCGACACGCTGTCCTCGGCGCTTCGACGCACGGCGGAACGCGGCACGTCCACGCTCGTGGACAAGCTGGTGGCCGACTATGAGGCCATGGAGGCCGGGCCTGCCAAGCCGGCCGATCCGTTCTACGCGTTCTCCCTGGCGCTTCTGGATGGCTTCAACACCTTGGGTGCGGGGATGGCGTCGCTGGTGCACACCCTGCTCGACGCGGATGTCGACCTGGCGAAGCAGAAGGGCGACATTGCGAGCGTTGCGCGGCTGGGATTCCTCGAGGCGACGCGTCTGCACCCCCCGGTTGCGATGACGATGCGCGAAGCGGTGAACGACTTTGTCCTGGAGGATGTCGCGATTCCGAAGGGTTCGGCCATCCTCGTGCTCTGGCTGTTCGGAAATCGCGATCCGGAGTTCTTCCCGGACCCGGACCGATTTGTTCTCGAGCGTGAGAACCGGATTCGGCAGTACACCTTCGCAGGTGGTGCGTACGCGTGTGCGGGCCGCAACATCGTCCAGATGCTGGGCGAAATCGTTCTTTCCGAACTCTCCAAAGCGGGGGTGTCCATTGACCGGAACGGTCCCGCCGTCTGGGGTGAAGGCTCGATGATCCACGAGCTCGACGCGCTACCGTTGCGCTTCACGCGCGCAGTCGTGGACGCCGGTGTGCCCGCCGCTGGAGGAGTGTCGAGCTGATGTGGATGCGTGTGGCCCACAAGCGGGCGGAGACCGTGGACGTGGTCTCCCTGGTGTTAGAGCGCGAGGATGGCAGCGAAGTTCCGTGTTGGACTCCTGGAGCGCATGTCGATATCCGTATTGATGACTTCGTGCGTCAGTACTCGCTCTGCTCGGTTCCCGCGCAGCGTCAGGCCTGGCGACTCGGCGTTCTGGGTCAGGCTGCTGGGCGGGGTGGCTCAGTGGCCGTGACCGGATTGAACGAGGGTGACCTGGTCGAGGTGAGCGAGCCGCGCAACCACTTCGAGTTCCTCGAGGCCCGGCGCTATCTCTTCGTCGCCGGTGGCATCGGCATAACCCCAATCCTCCCGATGGTTCGAGCCGCCAACGACGCGGGGGCCGAATGGCGCCTGGTGTACGGCGGGCGAGCACGTGCGGCCATGGCGTTCACGGAGGAGCTGGCCGCGTACGGTGATCGCGTGACCCTAATCCCCGAGGATGAGGAGGGTTTGATCGACCTGAAGACAACCCTGGCCTGGAGTGACGACGAGACGCGGATCTACGCTTGTGGTCCCGAGCCGATGCTCGACGCCCTCGAGGTGGCGATGGATCGCGGTGTCCCGGGTGTGCTGCATCTCGAGAGGTTCACTCCGAAGACTCTCGTGAACGTCCCTGAGGACGAACCGTTCGAGGTCGAGTTCGTGACGAGCGGAATCAGCCGCACCGTCCCGGTCGGTCGATCGATCCTCGAGATCGCGGTGGAAGAAGGGCTGGACGTCTTCTCCTCCTGCGAAGAGGGAACATGCGGTACCTGTGTGACCTCGATCCTGAGTGGGTGTGCCGATCATCGGGACTCGCTCCTGACCAAGGCGGAACAGGACCGCCATGATGTCATGTGCATCTGCGTCTCGCGCGCCCAGCCGAACTCAGGTCCGCTCTGCCTCGACCTGTAACCGAAGCAGGCGCAGACCGGACGTGATCCGGTCACCCGACGACTGAACAGTTTTCGACCGAAGGCGGCCCGGTGCATACGGCTACACAGCTCGAAAAATCCCACTTCGCCGTCAGACTCAATGGCGAGGACTCCGATGTAGACCAGTTGTTCCCCGTGTGGCGAGCTCACGACCGGTTCGCGATCGTTGTGCTGGAGCCCTTCGGGGCGCTGGGCGCGAGCTTGATGATCCAAGCCGCCACCGCTCTGCACTTCGATGCAGTGCCAACTCGTCGCGATGGCGTGCCGGTCTATCCCGAGATCTACGCGATCCATGTGGGGGGACGCTTCGGCGACCTTAGCCCCTTCGACTTCTGGCCCACCAGGAAGGAGGTCTTCATTGAGAATGATCCGCTGGCCGTCCTCACTGCCATCAACGACCGAGCCATCACCCGCATTGCCGTGCCCGACACGATCGCGACCTCGGTCGACTTTTCGAGCCTGATCTCCGCCGGGTGGTCAGAGCGCAATTCTGCGCTGGAGCGAGTCACGAGCGCGTTCGCCTATTCCGCTGAGGGTCGAGTCGCGAGTCCGGATGTCACCGTTACCGGACTCGATCCGGCCACGGAGGTGAACCCGTCCTTCACACTGGACCCGCAGGCCAGTCTTGACGCCTTCGGCGGACTGACATCACAGGACTTCGGTCACTTGTGGGACGGCGCCGAGTTTGACACCCGGGTCTGGCTGCAGGTCGTCGCTGCTCGGCTTGCCGAGCAGCCGGCACAAGTGCGCGAGCGTGTCGTCGAGAGCCGTCGGGCACTGATGACCGACGGACTCGTCACCGAGTCCTACCGTCGGGTGAGCCCGGACGAAGCGCTCGGCATGTTGGTGCGCTGATCGCCGGCACCTTCATGGCCGTGGGGTTCGCCGGCATGGCACTGGTCAGCGGAGATCTCAGCGCATCCTGGTCCCAGTGATCGGGTGTCGAGGTTGCTGCCAAGGGCTGGCCTGCTGCTCTACACCACCACCAGCG
The DNA here is from genome assembly GCF_033142305.1 of Rhodococcus sp. IEGM 27. Lineage (NCBI taxonomy): Bacteria > Bacillati > Actinomycetota > Actinomycetes > Mycobacteriales > Nocardiaceae > Rhodococcus > Rhodococcus sp. IEGM 27. The sequence goes on from NZ_JAWLSG010000009.1 coordinate 163,844, forward strand.
GATTCGGCGCCGCGCTCCTGATCGCCCGCCGCTGCCCACCATCGACGACTCCGAAACCGAGTACCTGATCGAGCGCCTCGATCGCGCCATCCCGACCGTCGAGGCAAAACACCAGCAAAGGCCGCCCTCACATGACGATCACCGATCTCCACACCACCACCGAGTCGACCCCCACCGCTCCCGCGCCCATCGGCGCGCCGCCGTCCCCCGGCCAACTCGCCCACCGGGCAGCGTTGACCCAACTGCGCAACGCCACTGATCTCCTCGGACTCGACGAGGGACTCCATCAACTACTCGCCACACCCCGCCGATCCTTGACCGTGGCCGTGCCCCTGCGCCGAGACACCGGAACCACCGAGATCTACACCGGCTACCGTGTGCAGCACAACCTCACCCGCGGCCCCGGCAAGGGCGGCGTCCGGTTCCACCCCGCCAGTGACATCGAGGAGGTCACCGCGCTCGCGATGTGGATGACCTGGAAGTGCGCCCTCCTCGGCCTACCGTATGGTGGGGCCAAGGGCGGCATCGCGGTAGATACCAGTGTTCTGAGCATGGCGGAAAAGGAACGACTCACCCGCCGCTACACCCAGGAGATCCTGCCGTTCATCGGTCCCGACAAGGACATTCCCGCTCCCGATGTCAATACCGACGAAACCACCATGGCCTGGATGATGGATACCTACTCCGTCAGCGCCGGCTACTCTGTCCACGGGGCGACCACCGGTAAACCCCTGGCCGTCGGTGGGTCGAACGGCCGGGCCGGTGCCACCTCCCGTGGGGTGGTCCTTGCTGCGCTGGAAGCGATGCGGCAGAAGGGGATCGACCCGGCCGGTGCGTCGGTGGCCATTCAGGGGTTCGGGAAGGTCGGTGCCCATGCAGCGCAGTTTTTCGCCGACGAAGGCTGCCGGGTGGTGGCGGTCTCGGACGTCACCGGCGGCTGCTACCGCGAATCCGGGCTCGAGATCGCAGCGATCCAGGAGTGGGTGGGTTGCGGTGGAACCCTCGACAGTTACGATGGCGCCGACCAGATCTCCAACGCGGAACTGTTCGCGCTCGATGTGGATGTCCTCGTGCCCGCTGCTATGGACGGTGTGCTGACCGGGCAGAACGCCGACACCGTCCGCGCGCGACTGATCGTCGAGGGTGCGAACGGGCCGACCTCACCCGAGGCCGACACAATCTTCGCTGACAAGGGCATCACCGTCGTTCCGGACATCCTCGCCAACGCCGGCGGTGTCGTCGTCTCCTACCTGGAATGGGTACAGAACCTGCAGGCATTCTCTTGGAGCAGCGAGGACGTGGACCGCAAGCTTATCGTGCTGATGCGCACAGCATCCCACTCGGTGTGGGCTCTCGCATACGACAAGAGAATCCCCCTTCGGTTGGCAGCCCATGTCTTGGGCGTCGGCAAGGTCGCCGAGGCACACCAGGTCCGTGGCCTGTACCCGTAGACCGGGAATGCCGAGACACGCTGTGGTGGGGTGGATCCAGTGGCACATCGAGGTCGGCCAGACCACGATTCGCGCTGGCTTTTCGCCGTTACCCGCGCCAGACATCACCTCACCGAACAGGCCCTGATGCAACGATTTCGAAAACTCGACATCAACATCCAAGCCAACGTAATTGCTTTTCTGCTCGATTCCGAGCAGTCTAGTTGACATTAAATAGATTATCGGCGTGTGGAAGCAATTGGCGGAAAGGTACTTTCAGTTCTTTCACTCTGCCGTCCTTGATTTGAGCGTTACGGTTCGGTCCAGCCCACGCGCCACGCACTCGCCAACGACTGCACGACCGCGCGCCGCTGAGTCTTGTCGAGCGACCATGAATGATTCATGATTTTGGTCAGTGTGTAGCGACGTAACCAGCGTGGTCGCCCAGGGTCAGTCCGCGGCATATGCGTGGCCCGAACATAAGAGATCCGGTGTGACTGCCCATTCCGCTGCCGCAAGCCATCGTCGCACGGCCCGGTCAGGTTGCCGTTCTTCGCTTGCTCGGCGAGCGCGCCGGCGAGGATGGGACCGTCGCCGCAGACGCTGCAGGCGATGCCCAACGCCGGTTGCCCGGGTTCGCAAAGCCGACAGTGGTGCCAGCTGATGACCGCCCCCCGGCGATGGGGGTCGGGGCCATCTCACCGCGAGGTCGGCACGTTGGTGCGCCGCCTCGGCGCGAGTGGTCGGCTCATATCCGCAGGAAGGGCACGTCCGCGACGGGCGTGGATCGGCGACCACGGCGCTCTCCGGCGCGACCGGTGCAGAATGCAGACCGCATTTACCTGGGAGTTGGTGCTTGACCAGGGTGCGGGTGGGCGGTCGGGTGCTCATTTCGCGAGTCCGTGCAATGACCGACCGTATTACTGTTTGCTTTAACTGGTAATGCGGCGTAGACCGGAGGTACGGATCCACGACAGACCAAGGTCGGACCGGAAGAGAAGATTCCACCTCTCGGTTGTGGCGCCCAGCACGAGCTGTAGGTACCCACGCAAAGCAAAGCCCCCAAAGTGGGCTCAGCGCGGTGGGCCTGCGTCAGGCGGGAAATGTCTCCTGACGCCGAGGCCACATTTCACCGCGCAACCATGCACGCCTGGTAACCGGGTTGTTCGTGCTCGCGGGCGGGTCCCCTTTGGGTCAGGGGACCCGCCCCACGTGCGTATGCGGAACCCCAGCGCCCCGTGTCAACGGACACGAGGAAGTCCGGGCCGGCGGACATCAGATCTCCGGATCTGTGGACATCAATAGTCCCGGATGTGTAGTCGTAAAGACCGGTGGTGACCGGCGTCGTTAGTCGAGTGGGTGCACTCCTTTGCCGGCGAGGGCGTCGGCGAGGCGGTGTGAACCGCCCTTGGTCACGATGACGTGGGCGTGGTGCAGGAGCCGATCGACGGTGGCGGTTGCCAGGGTCTTCGGCATGATCGTGTCGAATCTCGAGGGGTGAATGTTCGACGTCACGGCGACCGAGCGGCGCTCGTATGCGGCATCGACGATGCGATAGAACGCCTCGGCGGCGTCCTGCCCGGCGGGCAACATGCCGCCAGTGTGACGAACCTCGGTGACCGTGCGGTCCGTCGTCCCCAGTGCCTGATTACGGTCGGGTTGGCTAGCGGCCGACCCACCGGGCGGTAGTGTCCGCGACCTGCGCGACGGTCTCGCCGAGGCCCGCTTCCCGATGCCGGTTGCCGGGGACGGGTCGGTTGCGGAACCAACCACCATGTGCGTACAATTTTTTGTACGTTACCTGTGGGAGGTGCACTCATGCGAACTATGACTTACTCGGAGTCGCGTGCGAGGTACGCCGAGGTCCTCAACGCCGTCGTTGATGATCGCGAAGAGATCGTGATCACCCGAGCGGGGCATGAACCGGTGGTGATGGTCTCCCTCGATGACTACGAGTCGCTGAAGGAAGCGGCCTATCTGCTCAAGAATCCGGAGAACGCACGTCGGCTGTTGGCATCGATCGATCGCCTGGAAGCCGGCGGGGGAACTGTCCGGGATTTGGCTGAATGAAGCTTGTCTGGGACGAGTCCGCGTGGGAGGACTACGTCTGGTGGCAGGCGCAGGATCGCAAAATCGTCAAGCGGATCAACGCGCTGGTCAAGGACATCGAACGCAACGGAAACGACGGAATCGGCAAACCGGAGCCTCTCAAGCACGGATTTCAGGGCTACTGGTCCCGGCGTATCACCGACGAGCACCGGCTGGTGTACAAAATCGTCGACGACCAGATCCGCATTGCGGCGTGCCGTTACCACTACGGGTACTGATCGCGACAGCGACGGACAGCGGGGCCGGCGGCGGGGGTCAAGTCGGTGAGATTGCCTGGCCTGGGATCGTTCGGCGAGCCGATGCGCGAATCTCAATGTACCGATCGGCTTCTTGTGTGATCGTGAATTCCGTTGTGCGCTTCAGTTCTGGGGAACGTTTCGACGCTCGAGTCCGGCGAGACCCAGCAGGCCCGCGAGGCCCAGGAGCCCCCACAGCCCGGTCTTGTCGCTGCCTTCGCTGTCACTGTGCTCGTCCTGCGCTTGCTGCGCCACGACAGAGGCGCTAGGTGCGGCTTCGGGAGCGGTGGCATGGGCTACGCCGACGCCACCGAACGTGATCGCGGTAGCGGCAAAGGTGGCGACAATGGTCTTGCGCATCGTGTCTCGTGTTGGTTCGGATGTAGGAAAGCCTCGGTCGGGCTTCGCGGACCATCGCTGGAGTTCCCTGTACCCGAAGCAGGTTCCGCGAAATACCAGCCGTGCACACACGTCGATGCGTACCGCTACCCAGCAACGCTGCCGATCGGCAGTCCGCTCTTGGTCGACGCGGCACGCAGCGAGACGATGTACCGCCCTTTCGGTTTGCCTGCACCTAAAGGCCTTCCGGACGCGCTCCCACGAATCGGCGGATCATGCCCCGCCAAGGTGCCGGCGGCTTCTCGCGTGGTGGACCTCAAAGTCCCGGTTCACCCTCTGGATCGAGCCGATGATTGATCCCACTGGCCCCATTGTGGATCGGTCCCTCACCGGCAGTGTCGGACGTGGCCCACTGGGGTACCACGTCCTCAGACGTGACCGATATTCCGGAGTACCGGTCGTGTCCAGGCCGCGTCGGTTCAGCAAAGAGCCGACCTGGCCGCCTCGACGGCGTCCATCAACGGTCGGTGGATGTCAGCCGCGTGCGGGGCCAGGCTTGTCCATCGCAGGGCGGTGGGTGTCAGCCGGGTGCGGGGCCAGGCTTGTCCATCGCAGGGCGGTGGGTGTCAGCCGGGTGCGGGGCCAGGCTTGTCCATCGCAGGGCGGCGCATAAAGACCTCCCGGCGGAGATTGTCGATTACCTCCGCGGGCACGGCCGACACAAGGTGCTTTTCGGCTCCAACCACCCCGCCTGGCCCGCACCCGACTGCCTCGCCGGGCTGGACAAACTCGAACTCGACGAGAATGCCCGCGCAGTCTTTCTGCGCGAGAACGCAATCCGTGCATTCGACTTCCCGGCCTGACCCCACACAGACCGCACACTCCGACCACCCACCCTCGAGAGGCGGCACCCAACTCCGAGGAAAATGTTCACCAATGACTTCACCCATACTTCCGGCATCGAGCACCCCATCGTGTGCGGCGGGATGACGGCCGTCGGCACCGCGTATCTGATCAGCGCCCTAGCCAACGCCGGCGCACTCGGATTCCTCATCGCCCTCACCCAGCCCACCCCCGAAGTGCTGGTCACGGAGATCGCCCGCTGCCGCGACCTCACCGACAAACCGTTCGGCGTCGACCTCACGATTCTGCCGACCATCCAAACCGGTGCCCTACGAGGAATACCGCGACGCCATCGTCAGAGAGCGGCCTCCGGATTGTCGAAACCCCCGGCGGCAACCCTGGGCCGCACCTACCGGCGCTCGAGGCGGCCGGGGTGAAGGTCATCCACAAGGTGGTCTCCGTCCGGCTCGCCGTCAAAGGCTGAACAACTCGGGGTCGACGGGGTCAGTATCGACGGTTTCGAGTGCGCCTGCCACTCCGGCGAGGACGACGTCCCCGGGCTCGTGCTGATCCCGGCCGCCGCCCGGGCTCTGGCCTACGACGCGCCGGTCGGGTTCGAATCTGATTCATACACCGCTCTGCTGGATGCAGCAGCAGCCGCCCGAGTCTGATCGCGTCCAAATGGGTGAACGCGACGGACTCTCATGGGTGGACACCCCCGGGTCAGCGTTGTCGGTCTGCTTCCCCGCACCGCGGACAGCTGTTAGTATTTTAAGAATTCATTTCAGTTTTAGTCTGGTGCACGCTCGTGACCAGGATATTTGGAGGCGTCGATGACTGTCATCGATTCAGGCAATGCACCGTCGGTACCTGCCGTGAAGAAGGAGGTGCCGCCGTCGATGGTGGAACGGATGACGCTGATTCTCGACGCGTTCGACGGCCGCACCTGCCGCCTGACCCTGGAGGAAGTGGCGTGCCGGACCCGGCTGCCGCGATCGACCGTGCACCGCATCCTCGACCAGCTGGTGCGCCTGGACTGGGTGAATCACGCCAGCTTCGGTTACTGCCTCGGCCGTCGAGCGATGGGTGTGGGCGGCGGCGACAATGGCCACGGCCAGATCCGGGCGGCCGCGGCGCCGCTGCTGCACGACCTGCACATGCAGACCGGAATGGTCGTGCACCTGACCGTGCTGGACGGCGGGGACAGCCTGTACCTCGACAAGGTCGGCGGCCGGATGGCGGCCGCGCTGCCGTCCAAGGTGGGTGGGCGGGTTCCCGCCTACACGACGGCCGGTGGCAAGGCGATGCTGGCGTGGGTGGACCCCGAGGAGGTCGACAGCCTGTACGGGCAGCGTCTCGATAGGAGCACCGACCGCACCATCACCGAGCTCACCACCCTCCATCAGGAACTCAACCGGATCCGGCAGCGCCGGGGTCTCGCGTTCGAGCGCGGTGAGGCGGTTCGCGGCGTGGGCTGTGTCGGTGTCGCGGTCCGGAGCGCCGACGGCCCGGTCGCCGGTATCTCGCTGTGCGGCGATGCCCGTACGGTGCAGCTCGAGCGGGTCGCGCCCCTCGTCGTCGACGCCGCCCGGGCAGTCACGCGGGCTCTGCATCCCGAACCCGTGACGCCGCGTCGCGCCCGCCGGACCGCGGAGATACCGGAAACCTCGTGGTCCACCGAGGCGCTCGACCAGCTGCTGTCGGTGCAGTCGGGGCAATGGCTGTAGCGCCCGTGGGGGGGGGGGGGGGGGGCGGGGGGGGGCGCCCCCCCCCCCGCCCGGGGGCGGCGCCCCCCCCCCCCCCCCCCCCCCCCCACAAAAAAACCCCCCCCCCGCCGCGCCCCAACATGCCCCCGCCCCCCCCC
>NZ_JAWLSG010000009.1:170674-239511 GCF_033142305.1 Rhodococcus sp. IEGM 27
CGCCGGGGGGGGGGGGGGGCGGGGCGGGGGGCGCGGCGCCCGGGGGCCGGGTGCGCGGCCGCCGGCCCCCCCCCCCCCCCCCCCGGGACGGGGTACGGCGCCCAGCCCGAACCCACCCCGGAAGAACACCAACGGGCGCTCGTCGCTGACCGATTCGAGGCCGAGGACCCGCCCGATCACGATGTCGTGGTCACCGGCGGCGTGCACCGACTGCACGTCTGCGTGCACGCGCATCAGTACGCCGGGGAGCGAGGGCGTCGCCCACGGCGACCTCTCCCAGTCGAGTCCGTCGAATTTTTCACCGCGGCTGGAGCCGAAGCGCATGCAGACGTCCGTCTGACTTTCGTGCAGAACATTGACGGTGAAGCGCCCCGACTCCTGGATGCGTGGCCAGGCGCGCCCGCGATGATCGGCGCAGAACAGGATCAGCGGAGGCGCCAGCGACACCGATGCGAACGACTGGCAGGTGAATCCGACCGGACCGTCGGCGTCGAGTCCGGTCACGACCGTGACACCACTCGCGAAATGGCCGAGATTGCGCCGCATTTCGTCGGGGGTGGGTGCGGCGATCTGCGTGTCGAGTTCGGGCCACGTCGGTTCGGTTGGCATCGGACCACCTCCACATCGTTTGCGACACCGACTGATTCGGTGATCGCTTTCGAGGCTAGGGACGCGGCAGGCAGGTCACGAACTGCCGTCTCGATCAGTGGAAGCCCCGGATCGAGGCGTCGCCGGGGCGGTGGACGTCTCGCTGACCGGGATCGCTTCTGTCCGAGCAGTGCACGCGCTGGCAACGTGATCGACCATGACGACTGACTCGAGTTACGAGGGCACCCTGAAGGAGCTGAACACCGACCTCGGCGTGCTTCGCTACCACGACGCCGGCGACGGCCCGCCGCTTCTGCTGCTGCACGGCTCCGGCCCCGGCGTGACGGGGTGGCGCAACTTCCGCGGCAACCTCGACGTCTTCGCCGAGCACTTCCGGACCTTCATTCTGGAGTTCCCCGGCTTCGGGGTCAGTGACGACTTCGGTGGGCACCCGATGCTCACGGCCACCGACGCGGTCCTCCGCTTCCTCGACGGGCTCGGAATCGACGAGGTCGCACTCCTCGGGAACTCGATGGGCGGCATCGTCGCCACTCAGTTCGCCATCGCGCACCCCGACCGGGTCACCAAACTGATCACCATCGGTGGCATCGGCAAGAATCTCTTCAGCCCAGGCCCCGGTGAGGGCATCAAACTCCTCATGGAGTTCACGGACGACCCCACCCGGGAACGGCTGATCGAGTGGCTGCATTCGATGGTGTTCGACCCCGCAATGGTCACCGAGGAACTCATCGAGGAACGCTGGACACAGGCCACCGAACCCGACACCCTCGCCAGCGCCCGCAAGATGTACAGCCGGGCAGCGTTCGAGGCGAACACCCGGGCGGCCCTCGAGTCCGACGCCACGCCCTACTGGGCGCAGCTGCACAAGGTGAAAGCCCCCACCCTCCTCACGTGGGGCCGCGACGACCGGGTGAGCCCCGTGGACATGTCGATCATCCCGATGCGGCTGATCCCGAAGGCGGAACTCCACGTCTTCCCGAACTGCGGGCACTGGGCGATGATCGAGCAGAAGACGGCGTTCGAGAGTGCCGTCCTCGCCTTCCTGCTCCGCAAGGAAGGTGGCGACCGATGAGTGCCGGCTCCCAGACCTTCGATACCACCGTCGATTTCCTCGTGGTCGGCAGCGGGGGCGGCGGAATGGCTGCCGCGATCACCGCCGCGCACCGCGGGCTCGACACCCTCGTGATCGACAAGGGCGCGACGTTCGGTGGGTCGACCGCGATCTCCGGTGGCGGAATCTGGATCCCGAACGCCCCCACCCTGCGCGAGAAGGGCGTCGTCGACTCCCGCGAGTCGATTCGCCGCTACCTCGACATCATCACCGAGGGCCGGGTGTCGGCAGACCGACTCGACGCGTTCGTCGACAAGGGCCCCGAGCTGATGGAACTGCTCGACCGCAGCCCGCACATGAAGCTCTACTGGGTGAAGGGCTACTCCGACTACCACCCCGAGTACGACGGCGGCCGACCCCTCGGGCGGACCATCGAATGCAAGCCCTTCGACACGAGGGCACTGCAGGACGACGAGCGGTACCAGCGGCCGAACAGCATGAAGGGCCCGCTCGGACTGTGGGTGACGTCCAAGGACTACCACGACCTCGCCATGGTGAAGCGCACCTGGAAGGGACGCAAGGCGTCGCTGGTGGCGGCCTGGCGGGTGGCGTCCAACGTGATTCGTCGTCGTCACATGGCGACAGGTGGACGCGCACTGGTGGCCAGGATGCGCATGGTCCTCAAAGATGCCGGGGTTCCGCTGTGGCTGCAGACGTCGATGACGGAACTGATCGTCGACGACAGCGGCGTTGTTTTGGGAGTGGTCGCGAAGCGCGATGGCAATACCGTCCGGATCGGTGCAAAACGCGGGGTACTCCTCGCGACCGGCGGCTTCGAACACAACGAAGACATGCGCGCCGAATACCTGCCCAAGCACGGTGTCGCGAACATCAGCGCCGGAGCCAAGGAGAACACCGGCGACGGAATCCTCGCGGGCCAGAAGCTAGGCGCGGCAGTCGATCTCATGGACGATGCGTGGTGGATGCCGTCGGTGATGCATCCGATGGGCGCCGTGATACCGCTGGTGTCCGAGCGGTGCATTCCGCCGTCCGTGATCGTGAACAGTCGCGGCGAACGCTTCACCAACGAGTCGTCGCCGTATGTGAACTTCGTGCACGATCAGCTCGACGGCGGCCATGTACCCGCCTGGTTCGTGATGGACTCCAAGGCGAAGTCGCGCTACCCGTTCGCGCAGGTTCTTCCGGGTGTGCCTTTCCCCCAGGGCTTTTACGACTCAGGTGTGGTGCACAAAGCCGACACCCTGCGCGACCTCGCGGATCAGATCGGCGTGAAGGCCGACACTCTGGTGGCGACGGTCGACCGGTTCAACGGCTTCGCCCGCACCGGTCGGGACGAGGATTTCGGCCGCGGCGACAGCGCGTACGACCGGTACTACGGCGACCCGACGATGAAGAACCCGTGCCTCGACGAGATCACCCAGGGCCCGTTCTACGCCATCCGCTGCGAGGCCGGCGACCTGGGCACCAAGGGTGGACTCGTCACCGACGCCGACGCTCGGGTACTCCGCGAGGACGGTTCGGTCATCGACGGCTTGTACGCCACCGGCAACACCTCGGCCTCGGTGATGGGCAACGAATACGCCGGTGCGGGCGCGACCATCGGTCCCGCCATGGTGTTCGGCTACATCGCCGCGCAGCACGCCGCCCAGGCCGGTGGCCTGCGGCGAGAGAATCGCTCACACGCGGGCGAGGTGGCCTGATGCTGAGCGAGCGGCAGAGGCTGGATGCGGCCCGATCGCTGAGGGACGCCGAACGGGACCGGGCACCCATCGAACCGCTCACCGCGACCTACCCGGACATCGACGTGGTCGACGCCTATGAGATCGCGCTGATCAACATCCGCGCGCGACTCGAGGCGGGGGAGACGGTGTACGGCCACAAGGTGGGCCTGTCCTCCGAGGTCATGCAGAAGATGATGGGCGTCGACGAGCCCGACTACGGACACCTGCTGTCGAGCATGGTGTACGCCGAGGGAACCCCTATCGACACCGCCCGCTTCTGTTCTCCGCGCATCGAGGTGGAGATCGGCTACGTGCTGGGCGAGACGTTGCCGGGGGAGTGGTGCACCGAGGCGGACGTTCTCGCGGCCACCGAATACATCGTTCCCAGTATCGAACTCATCGACTCGCGTATCACGGACTGGAAGATCGGGCTGGCCGACACGATCGCCGACAATGCGTCGTCGGCGGGAGTGATCCTCGGCGCCGGACGGGTGGAACCGTCGAGGGTGGATATCGGCGCCATCTCGGCCGTGCTCTTCCAGGGTGACGAGGAGATCGCCCGCGGTGAGGCGTCGGCGGTGCTCGGCAACCCGACGAAGGCCGTGGCCTGGCTGGCACGGAAGGTCGCGAGTTTCGGAGTGCGGCTCGAGGCAGGTCACATGATCCTGCCCGGCTCGTGCACCCGGGCGATCGATGCCCGGCCCGGCGACGTGTTCCGCGCCGACTTCAGTGACATCGGTTCCGTATCAGTAGAATTCAAGTAAGGGCGACAATTGTGACCAAGGCTCTCGCCGCGATCGTCGGATCCGGCAACATCGGCACCGACCTCCTGTACAAGCTCCTGCGTTCGGACATCATCGAACCGCGTTGGATGATCGGTGTCGATCCGGACAGTGAGGGACTGAAGCGTGCGGCCGATCGGGGCGTGATCGCCAGCGCCGACGGTGTCGACTGGCTGCTCGCCCAGGACGAGCGCCCCGACATCGTTTTCGAGGCCACGTCCGCCTACGTGCACCGGGTGAACGCCCCGCGCTACCGGGAACTGGGCATCCAGGCGGTCGATCTCACTCCCGCCGCGCTCGGTCCCGCGGTCGTGCCGGCCGTCAACATGGGCGAGCACCGGACTGCGCCCAACGTCAACCTCATCACCTGCGGCGGACAGGCCACCATCCCGATGGTGTACGCCGTCTCCCGGATCACCGAGGTGGCCTACGCCGAGATCGTCGCCAGCGTGGCGTCCCCGTCCGCCGGACCCGGTACCCGCGCCAACATCGACGAATTCACGATCACCACGAGTCGGGGCATCGAGACGATCGGCGGGGCGAAGAAGGGCAAGGCCATCATCATCCTGAATCCGGCCGAGCCGCCGATGTTCATGAAGGACACCGTGTTCTGCGCCATTCCCGCCGACGCCGACCGGGATGCGATCAGCGCGTCGATCCACGACGTCGTGTCGTCCGTGCAGTCCTACGTGCCCGGTTACCGCCTGCGCGCCGAACCGCAGTTCGACGACCCGACACCGATCAGTGGTGGGCTCGCCCGGGTCGGCATCTTCCTCGAGGTCGAGGGCGCCGGCGACTTCCTGCCGCCTTACTCGGGCAACCTCGACATCATGACCGCCGCCGCCACCAAGGTGGGCGAGAGCTTCGCGACGCAGATCCTCGGCGCGAGCGTCTGAACGCGTCCGTTACCACTCACTCTTCGAAGGAATACCGATGCCCTACAGCGCCGATCTCGACATCCGGGTGACGGACTCGTCCCTGCGCGACGGTTCCCATGCCAAGCGGCACCAGTTCACCGTCGACCACGTCCGCTCCATCGTCGGGGCACTCGATGCCGCCGGCGTTCCCGTCATCGAGGTCACTCACGGTGACGGGCTCGGCGGTTCCTCGTTCAACTACGGCTTCAGCCACACCCCGGAGCAGGAGCTGATCAAGGCCGCCGTCGATACGGCGAAGCAGGCGCAGATCGCCTTCCTCATGCTCCCCGGCCTGGGTGTTCAGTCCGACATCCGGGAGGCCGCCGACAACGGTGCGCGCATCTGCCGGATCGCGACCCACTGTACGGAGGCCGACATCTCCGTCCAGCACTTCGGGCTCGCCCGCGACCTCGGGCTCGAAACCGTCGGCTTCCTGATGATGTCGCACAGCCAGCCGCCCGAAGCGCTCGCGAAGCAGGCCCGGATCATGGCCGACGCCGGCTGCCAATGCGTCTACGTGGTGGACTCGGCGGGTGCGCTCATCATGAACGGTGTCAGCGACCGGGTCGCCGCGCTGGTGTCCGAACTGGGGGACGACGCACAGGTCGGCTTCCACGGACACGAGAACCTCGGCCTCGGCGTCGCCAACTCCGTGCTCGCCGTCGAAGCCGGCGCGCTGCAGATCGACGGGTCCACCCGGCGTTTCGGCGCGGGCGCGGGTAACACTCCGGTCGAGGCCTTCGCTGCCGTCACCGAGAAGCTCGGAATCCGCACCGGCATAGACACTCTGAAGATCATCGACGCCGCCGAGGACGTGGTGCGGCCGATCATGGACGACGATTGTCTTCTCGACCGGCTGTCCCTCACGATGGGATACGCGGGCGTCTACTCGAGCTTCCTCAAGCACGCCGATGCGCACGCCCGCCGGTACGGGGTGTCCGGTGCGGAAATCCTCATCGAGGCCGGCCGCCGCAAACTGGTCGGCGGGCAGGAGGACCAGCTGATCGAAATTGCGCTCGGTCTCGCGGACCGGCAGGCCGCGAGCGCCGCTGTTGCCGAGAAGAAGTCCCCCTAGGCGCCTGACCGGGTGCCGAAACCAGAAAGCCGAGATCATCATGGGTCAGGTTCTTGACAGGATCGAACAGTTCGCGGACGAAATCCGCGCGGAAGGCGCCGAGGGCGACAAGCTGATGCGCCTGTCGGACACCTCCGCCAAGCGGTTGCGCGACTCCGGGGTGATGCGGATGCTGCAACCCAAGGAGTACGGCGGCCACGAAGCCCATCCGCGCGAATTCGCGGAGACCGCGATGGGGATCGGTGCCATCGACGGCGCAGCCGGGTGGGTCAGCGGCATCGTCGGCGTCCACCCGTGGGAACTGGCGTTCTTCGACCGCAAGGCCCAGGACGAGGTGTGGGGCGCAGACCCCGACATGTGGATGGCCTCCCCGTACGCGCCGATGGGTGTCGCCGTGCCGACCGAGGGTGGCTATGTCCTCAACGGACGCTGGTCTTTTTCGTCGGGCACCGACCACTGCGGCTGGATCATGATCGGCGCCGCAGTCGGTGATGCCGACGGCAACCGGGTGATGCCGCCGAAGATCCTGCACGTGCTCCTGCCCCGTTCGGACTACGACATCGACCAGGACAGCTGGAACGTCGTGGGCCTGCGCGGCACCGGGTCGAAGGACCTGATCGTGAAGGACGCGTTCATTCCGCAGCACCGGACGTTGCAGGCGGACAAGGTGTTCGACGGGTCCGCGCCGAAGGAGTTCGGACGTACCCAGACGCTCTACAACTTCCCGTTCTCGTGCATCTTCCCGCTCGGGATCACCTCCTCGCTGATCGGCATCGCCGAAGGCGCGCTGGCGTGCCACCTCAACGCGCAGCGCGAACGCGTCACCGTCTCCGGCACCGCCATCAAAGAAGATCCATACGTATTGTTCGCGATCGGCGAGGCGGCCGCGGAGATCGCAGCGTCCCGCGCAGCCATCCTCGAGACGGTCGACCGGTTCTGGGACATGACGGAAAAGGGACAGGACGTCACGTTCGAACTGCGTGCCATCGGCAGACGCACCCAGACAGCGGCCGCCTGGCGTGCGGTCCGCGCAGTCGACGAAATCTTCGCCCGCTCCGGCGGCGGCGCGCTGCAGCTCAGCACGCCGATGCAGCGATTCTGGCGCGACGCCCACGCCGGACTCTCCCACGCCATCCACGTACCGGGGTCCATCTACCACTCTTCCGCACTCACCCAGCTCGGCGGCGAACCGCAGGGTGTGCACCGCTCCATGATCTAGGCGCTCCGCGCCCGTGAGTGGTTAAGGAGTCCAGAGACTCGTCAACCACTCACGGGTGGCGAAGCCTCCCCCAGGAAAGGGATTCTCCATGACAGACATTCGAGGACTCGGTTACCTCCGGATCCAGACGACGGACGTGCCGCGCTGGCGCGAGCTGGTGGTGGACGGGCTGGGCATGGCGGTGGGTTCGGGCCCCGAGCCGGACGGCCTGTACCTGCGACTCGACGAGCGGCGGGCCCGACTGATCGTGCTGCCCGGCGAGAAGGACAAGGCCTTGGCCGTGGGGTGGGAGGTGCGCGACCAGTTCGCCCTGCAACGGGTGCGTGAGCAGGTCGAGAAGTCGGGTGTCGCCGTCGACGTTCTGTCCGAGGACGAGGCACGGTACCGCGACGCCGAGCAGGTCATCGCGTTCGACGACCCGACCGGGACGCGGGTGGAAGTGTTCTTCGGGCCGGTTCTCGACCACAGTCCGGTGGTCACCCCGCACGGCGGCCGGTTCGTCACCGGCGCACAGGGTCTGGGACATGTGGTGCTTCCGACCCCGGCGTTCGAGGAGGCCTACGCGTTCTACACCGAGGTGCTCGGTTTCCTGCCGCGCGGTGCCATCCGCCTCGGGCCGCCCGACGCCCCCGGTCCCGCCCGACGGGTCCGGTTCATGGGAGTTAATCAGCGTCACCACAGTCTCGCCCTGTGCCCGGCACCGCACGGCGGCGAACCCGGGATGGTGCATCTGATGACGGAGGTCGATACCCTCGACGCCGTCGGCCAGGCACTCGACCGGCTCGGCAAGCTCGGATTCTCGATCTCCTCGACGTTGGGTCGCCACACCAATGATCGGATGGTCTCGTTCTACGTGCGGGCTCCCGGCGGCTGGGACCTCGAGTTCGGCACCGAGGGCATGCTCGTCGACGAAAAGTATTACACCGCTGAGGAAATCACCGCAGACAGCTATTGGGGCCACGACTGGTCCGGGTCCGAGCCACTGGCAGCGTTCTCGTGAACTCGGTGCGTACCGGGTTCGGGGCGGTGGCGGCCCTCGTCGTGCTCACCGGCGCTGCGTGCTCGACCGAACCGTCCGAGACGACGACGGAACCGGATCCGCTCCGGGCGGGCCAATTGCTCACGTCCAGTGCGGTGACCGACGCTCCGGCATTGCCCAGCGCCGCCCGCAACGAGCTGATCACCTACACCTCGCAGGACGTGAACGGTGATCCCGTGGTGGTGTCGGGCACCGTCGCATTGCCGCGCACACCGGCACCCGAGGGCGGGTACCCGGTCATCAGCTGGGCGCACGGCACCACCGGTGTGGCCGACGCGTGCGCGCCGTCGGCGGACTTCCCGGGCGGCCCCACCCACGCCTATCTGACCGAGGTCGACGCCTCCCTCGACGACTGGGTCGAGCAGGGTTTCGCCGTGGTCCGCACCGACTACCACGGGCTGGGTACGCCGGGTATTCATCCGTATGTCAACGGTGACACCGAGGTCAACGCCGTCGTCGACATCGTGCGGGCCGCGCGTGAGTTGGATCCGTCGGTCGGCTCCCAGTGGTTCGTCGTCGGGCACAGTCAGGGCGGGCAGGCGGCGCTGTTCACTGCCGCCCAGGCCGGGGAGCGGGCACCGGAACTCGAGCTGAAGGGTGCGGTGGCGATCGCGCCGGGCAGCGGCCTCGACCAGACGCCGCAGTACTTCCGGTCCGGTGTGCCCGGAATCGAAGCGGCGGAGGCGTTCCTACCGCTGATTCTTCTCGGGGCGCAGGCCGCCGACCCCGCGATCGACCCGTCGGCATTGCTGACCGAGCAGGCCCAGCCCCTGCTGGCGGCCGCGCGAACCGGTTGCCTCGACGACATCCGCAAGGTGCCACCGGTACCCGCCGGGCAGGTTTTCCGTCCGGACGCCGATCTTGGACCGCTCACCGAGTACCTGACCCGTCAGGAACCCTCGCAGGTGGACGTCCAGGTTCCGACCCTGATCACACAGAGCTCCGGTGACAGGGTGGTGAGCAAGCCGTCCACCGATCTGATGGTGAAGACGTTGCGGGACAAGGGGAACGACCTCGAGTATGTGACGTACGAGGGTGCGGACCACCGGGCAACCATCGGGGCTTCGCAGGCCGACGCGCAGGATTTCGTCAACGGCATCCTGGACCGCTGAGGATGCCGGGCCTCGACACCACGACCGTCCAGGAAGTGATGACAACCGGCTGGTGATGGCCTGGGGTAGACGGGTGACTATCGACGACCCTGCACCCGACGACCGCGACGCGGAGGAAACCCGTGTCAGGCTGTTTGGCGCTGGTTTCTGCCAGGCGGCCAGTTCTCTACGATGCTGCTGCGTCGGTTTTTACGCTGTCATTGCGGTTCTTGAAACGAAGTCAACTTCGCGAGGCAGTGTTCCCGAAGTTGCTGTCTCATGGTCAGGTCGAGTCTGGAGGCGAGCCGCTTTTCCACCATCCACAGCACGCGTTGGTAGAAAGTTCTGGGGGGTATTCCGAACTCAGTGAAGATGTAATAGTCGCCGCCACCATAGCCGCTCCACCGTAGGGCGAAGTCCAACAACGCATGGTCGTAGGTATCCATTTGGTTCTCCGTGGTGTCGATCTCGGTCGGCGTTAAGCCGAGGATGATGGCGAAAACTCCTAGAACCTTTGCCGGGTGTCCACTCCCAGGGGTAGGAGAACCAGGGGGTGTTCAGCCAGAGATGGGCAGGCCAATCCGGTACTGGATAGTCCGTACGCAACCATCGTGGCCTCACCGCTCGGCTCATCCGACCCGACGGCGTTGTCGCCTGGGTTGGTGCCACCGAAGACCACGACGACTTCGACCGTGCTGCCACCCGATGGTTCGCCACCCCCGGACAGGACAGCGTCGCGATGCATACTCGGCCGCAATGCACGCACGGCTTTTCTGGACGCGAGGTGCACCGGTTGCACAGCGGGGAGCCGTCCTCGCTGCGGCTGCTGATCTCAGCAGACTTACCGCACCGTGAACACTCGTTCCGCCGGGCAGGCTCGAGGCCGTAACACGCGCGGCAGATCCGGCTCTCCTGGCGGCGGGCGACGATGCTACCGATCTGGCCACACCGCGCCCACGCTCGCCGCTCGACCCGTTCCATTCACCGCTCACAGCACCGGCCCTCGGGTGTGCGGCGTTTGAGGAGCTTTACCGGTGCGGCCTCACTTTCGGCCAGGCCTTCGAATCACGCTTCGACGTGGCTCAATACTGATCGAATCAGATTCAGCACCAACCGTTTTACGGATCTGCTGGTTGACGACCTCCGGTTCGATCAGATCGTTCGGCGTCCAGCCGAGGATGTCACAGAGCGGGGACCAGCATATCCATGCTCAGCCGTTGTGGAGGCTGGGTCACCAGCCGATAGACCTGTTCTCGGGGGACCGCGTCATGGTCCATTTGTCGAGTCAAGCCTATGAGGCGCCAGCAAGCGGCAGAACACCATGAAGCCGAGGTAATCGATTGCCGCACTGAGGATTATTCAAGAGGGCCGGTGCGAAGCGGCCCCCGGGGGCGCTCGAGTGCTCAACCGCCAGCCGACTGGTACGCCCAGCCATCTACCGTCGTTCGGTTAGTCGGTGATCACCTTGACCACGACCTTCCCTTTGTTCTCGCCGGCGAGACTGCGGTTGAGAGTATGCCTCGCGTGCTCCAGACCGTCGACCACGGTCTCCGCGGAGCGCAGCGTGCCGGCACTGAGAGCCAGCGACAGCTGTCCAATGATCTCTGCGTACCGATCCACGTGATCAAAAACGATGAACCCTCGCAAAGTTGCCCGCTGCATAAGCAGCTGACTGACATTACGTAGGCCGCGTTGGGCGTTGTCTCCATTATAGTCGTTGTACTCGGAAACCAGCCCGCAGAGCGTGATTCGTGCCCCAATGTTCAGTCGGCCGAAAACGTGGTCCATGATCTCGCCGCCAACATTTTCGAAGTCCACGTCGATACCGTCAGGTGTGGCGTCGTCGAGTTGCTTCTGCCAGTCACCCGCATGTCGGTCAATACAAGCGTCGAACCCCAACTCCTCCACCAGGTATCGACATTTTTCGGCGCCACCTGCGATACCGACCACTCGGGCACCCCGACGCTTTGCGAGCTGACCTGCAATAGAGCCCACTGCCCCGGCCGCGGCGGAGACGAAAAACGTCTCTCCCGGTCGAGGATCACCGAACTCAACGCCGAGGTACGCCGATATTCCGGTGTGGCCCATGACTCCGACGAACGCGGGGAGGGGGGCCGGTAGCGGATCGGGTAGGACTGTGAATGACATGTCTTCAGTCGCTGCATCAGCTACGCAATAGTCCTGCCAGCCCGTCAATCCCACAACAAACGAGCCGACAGGAAGATCGTCACGTCGGCTGGCGACGACCCGTCCCACACCGGCCCCGCGCATGACGGCGTTCAATTCGACCGGGGGGATATAGGAACGCATCGCACTCATCCACACACGATTTGTGGGGTCGACCGACAAGTAGTGCGTTCGGATCAGCGCTTGCCCATCACGGATATCGGCAACCGGCTCTTCCAACCATTCTAAATTTTCGGCAGTTACTTCCCCCTCCGGACGACTTCGCAATCGGTAGAGCCGGTTGGTCAAAGTACTCATCACATCTCCTTAAGGGGCGCATAAATGCCAAAGCGGAATGCCTCTCGAGCCCGCCGGAATACGGCTTCGCGGGCACTCTGTTCAGTCGCTCATTGAGCCGACCATCCTGAGATTAGACTCACAGTTGATGATAGTCAACACACCGTCCACAGTGCGGTGGGGACTCGGCGCGCTTGTCGGCGAATACTGTCGACACACTGTTGACTATCACCGACAGGACGGGCATTCTTTGAGGCTACGGCGGCTGGCACATCAGTCGTCGCCAGAGCCCACCAAGGAGGCGACTGTGAGTACACAAGCGGAGAATCGCAAGGTAGTTGATGGTTTTTGGGGCGACCTCGATAGCGGGCCGCCGACCGGAAAAGAGCTGGAGGCTTGGAAAGACTGGTTCGCGGAAGATGCTGTTTGGGAGATGCCGTTCGCCCCTGAGCCCCTCGCGAAATCGGTCCCCGGCCGCCACCTCATCGGCCACTTCATCGACTGGTTCTTCAAGTCCGTGCCCGACCTGAAGATCGACTCGCTGGTTGTGCACGACACGACAGATCCCGAGCTGTTTGTGCTCGAGCTACACGGAAAGGCGACCGTGACGCAGAACGGAAACGTGTACGCGAACACGTACTGCACACACATGCGAATCAGAGGCGGCAAGGTGGCCTTGATTCGCGAGTACTTCGATCCAAATATCGTCGAACAAGCCTTCGGCGTCGAAGTCATTGCGGAGGGTATGTCCCAGGTGATGGCAGCCGCAGGCCTGGAGGTAAGCAAGTGAAGCTCATCCCGGAATTTTCGTACACCGCAGAACTCGCTGCGCCGCAGGTCGTCGGTCCTGGGCCGTACGGCGTGCGGCAGGTCCTCCCCGTTACCGGCGGCACGGTTACGGGCGATCGACTGAGCGGTACAGCAGCCATCGGCGGCGGTGACTGGCTCCTGGCTGGAGATGACGGATTCGGGCGGCTGGATGTGCGCGCTCAGTTCAATACCGACGACGGTGCCGTCATCTACATGAGTTACCAGGGCCTGGTTGAGGTGACCGAAGCCGCTGCAGCCGCCTTGACCGGCGGGGACTCGAGCACGAACTTTGGTGACCACTACTTTGTCACCACTCCACGCCTCGAGTGCGGGGACGCTAGGTACGGCTGGGTCAACCAGACTATCTTCGTGGGACAAGGGCGAATTACACCCGGACCCGTCATCGAGTTTCAGGTCTTTCGCGTAGGCCTGCAGTAGGAGGAACCGGGACTGCAGCCGGCGGGCCGCACATCACATGTAAGTGTGAGGTGCGGCCCGCCGCTTTCGCGCGAAGTTGGAAGGCGTGGCATTGACCGCCAAGCAAGCCACGCAGCCTCTTAGCGAATCCGAGCCGCTGTGATGAGTGATGACGGCGTAGCTAGTCGTTGCGGGTCATGACGTTGTATTGGACGTCGACGGACTTGACTTGGCAGAAGCTGGCCAAGGAACTCGCGTCCGCCGATGGCTGTCTCGGCGTGCTCTCGCCGGTGCTCGGGAAGCGGGCGCTGTACGAGCGTTCCGGCCATCTGAGCAAATTCAGTCAGGACATGTTCCTGCCATGCAATGGGCGACGACGAGCTGATGCTACGGCCAGCGAACTGTTCTCATCATGCGTTGATCTACACATCGACTCAACTGCGGGCAGCACTGCGTGCGCAGGAGGCTTGGGGCTTCCCGTCGATTACGTCCGACTGTCGACGAGAGACAGCTCCTCGACATGGCTCGGCACCGACGCCCAGTAGGAGCATGCCCAGGAGAACCTTCGCACCGCCGGGCGGTCTGTCCTTGACGAGTATGGACTGAAATTGGTCGAAGCCCCGGGTGAGGCTGCGTCTTACGCCCCGCCTCCCGTCCTGGACATTCTCGAGCTGATGAATGTCGCCAATCTCAACCGCCGAATAGCCCTCGACTGGTCGATCTGAAGGGGCGCATAGTCGCTCGGCGGTGCCGGGCGTTCGATCGCGAGACGGCAGCCCAGCCACCTCTGCGTCAAAGCTGACGCCGAATCACTCGCTGTGCCGGATCTGAGCGGGATGCTTTTGCGCGTCAGCAACTTACGCACTACAGACGCGAGTCCCGTCAGGGACCCACAGCAATGCCCCGTTGTCCCCAGAAGGTCGACGCCGACTCGTCGAACGCTGCCGCACGCACCCAATTACCCACGTCGCCGCCGAAAGGGCATCTCCCGCACCCGTCACCAGTCCGGCCCTACACCCACGACACAACGGCAGGGTCGAGCGCTACAACCGGATTCTCCCCGAGGGTTCCTCCACGCCCGCGACTGGATCAACGAAACCCAACGATCAGAGGCCGTCGTCGTACGGCACGTCCACTACGACTACCGTCGACCCCACACTCCAGATCGCCTATCGCAGCAAGCTAGACAATCCTTCCGCGAAGCCAGTAATAGCACGCTGTCCGTCATCCACCACGCCGGCTAGTAGAAAGAAGCTGTGGGGCATGCCCGCATACTCGCGCTGGACGACTGCAACGCCCGAAGCATGCAATTTAGACGCATATCGACTGGCATCATCTGAGACTGGGTCGATCTCTGCGTTGACGATGAGCGCAGGCGGGGCGCTGTTCAGATTCTTACTGAACAACGGCGAGACTTCCGGCGACTCCCGAAGCCGCACGTCGGGCACGTACTGATCGATACACCATTCGAGTGCGGCACGCGAAAGAAGAGGCGCCGACCCGTATCGGTTCACAGAGTCACTACTCGAGGTCAGATCTAGCACTGGGCACAGAAGTCCCTGCGCCTTGACCGACGCACCGTCTGTACGTGCGCCGAGAGTCGCTGCGGTCGCCGCAGCGAGCATCCCCCCAGAGGAGTCTCCAGCAACCGCCAGCGCCTCGCCGTCAATTCTCAGCTCATCAGAACGATCGGCCACCCAGCAAAACGACTCGATCGCATCTGCGTGAGCGCTCGGATAGGTGTTTTCGGGCGCAAGGCGATACGCCACCGAGATCACGCGGAGAGCGCCCTGGACGCTCAACTCGCGACACAGTCGGTCATGAGACTCCAGGCTGCCCCTGACGAAACCGCCACCGTGGAAGTACACGACACCCGGCACTGCTGCGGTTGCGCCTTTGGGAGAGTAACTCCGGGCCTTCACTACCCTCCCGGGAAGGGGAAGCTCTAAGTCCCTCACATCGCAATGTGGATTGAGATCACCCGCCAAGCCGATCAACTTTTCGCCGACCGCCCTGTACGCGGCTATGGATACCTCCCACGGCTGCACCGGCGGATTCGTTGATAGGGACGCCAGCAACTCGAGTACCTGAGGGTGCAGATTACTCATGAATGTCCTGCATGGATGTTCGTCGCGGCACCTACGCGCTCTCGTAGCGGACTCACCAGTCGCCTCCTGTCACAGCTGCTGTCAGATGCGTACGACCCTCGACTAGTCGGGTCACACGTCGGTGTAACAACTCTGCACTTAGCGTTGTCGTTCGTCAACATAGTGTCGAGTAATGCGTACCGGAGTCCTTTCAGCGCTGGCCCACCCCGCTATCGCCGCTCTGAGCTGCCAGTTCTCCATTAACCGACATAGTGTTGACTCCTATCGACTGTGAGTCTAATCTCAAAAACGTCCGAGCCGTGACGTCACTCATCACCACGGCAAGCAACGAAAAGGGGCCCTCATGGTCACGAAGTCCGATGTCGACCAGATTCAGCCGACGACAAACCGAGACGGAGACAGCTACGTCTCCCACCGCAGCGATGTGCATTTCAACATGACCGGCGACTTCATGACCGGTGTAGATTTCTGGATTCATGCGACCGGTGAAACCACCAATGGCCAGCTGATCATCATCGAGACCAACTGGGTTCGCGGAACCGAGCCGGTCTGGCACATCCATCACCGCGAAGAGGAAGGCTTCTTCGTGATGGACGGTGAAATCAAGATCCACACCGAAGACGGGTCCTACAATGCCGCCGCGGGTCAATTCGTCTGGGGGCGAAAGGATCAGCGGCATACCTACGAGGTAGTCGGAGAAGAGGCGAGAATTCTCGTGATCTTCGTTCCGGGTCCCGACAGCAGCGGATTCGAACCCGGCGGCGGCATCGACAAGTACTTCTACGAAGCGCGCGATCGCGAATTGCGCACTCCGGAGGAGCTAGCCGCAGAGGTGGAGAATCTCAAAACGAACTATGGCTTGGAGATGTTCCCCGAGTTGCCGCACCCGCGGGACGCCAAAGCTTAAGCGGCCCAAAACATCAACTCGCCTCTACGTGACTATGGAGTTTCTGTGACTACAAACGATGTCCATCTTGCAACGGTGCCGCACTGGATCGCTGGCGCCCCCTCCAGCTTGACGAACGGGCGGAGGTCGGAGGTTGTCGATCCAGCCACGGGTCACGTACTGAGGCTTGTTGAGCTGGGCGGCGCTGCTGTCGTCGACGCGGCGGTGGCGAGCGCCCGGAGCGCTGCGGGGGCCTGGGCTTCGACCCCGGCCCCCGTCCGCGCGACCACTCTCCACCGCTTCCGTGCCCTGATGCTCGAACACAGTGAAGAGCTTGCATCGATCATCACCTCGGAGCAGGGGAAAACCCTCGCAGACGCAAGAGGGGAGGTCGCCCGTTCTGTCGAAGCTGTCGAAGTTGCGATATCTGTAGTGCAGCACCTCAAAGGTGAGTACGCAGAACAGGTCTCCAGAGGAGTCGACACGTACTCGTTCCGGCAGCCGCTCGGAGTGTGTGCTGGTATCACCCCATTCAACTTCCCCATCATGGTGCCGGTGTCAATGTTCGCGGCCGCGATCGCCTGCGGTAACTCGTTCGTGCTCAAACCGAGCGAGAGGGTTCCATCCGCCTCGGTGCGGCTGGCACAACTGCTCGCCGAAGCCGAGCTACCCGACGGTGTCTTCAACGTCGTGCACGGTGGCGTTGACACGGTGAACGCGTTGATCGAACACCCGGACGTCGCTGCCATTTCCTTTGTGGGCTCCACCCCGGTTGCGCGTGAGATCTACCGCCGATCCGCCGCTGCCGGCAAAAAGGTTCAGGCACTGGGTGGAGCGAACAACCATATGGTCGTCATGCCCGACGCCGACCTGGACGCAGCGGCGGACGCACTGGCGTCGGCTGCATACGGCGCCGCCGGCCAGCGATGCATGGCCGTGCCCATCGCGGTAGCGGTGGGGGAAATCGCGGACGAGCTAGTTGCCAAGACCGCGGAGCGGGCCACAGCCTTCCGTACCGGACCGGGGAATGTCGAAGGCACCGACATGGGGCCGCTCATCTCAGAGGTCGCCATCGAACGAGTTAGAGGTGCGTTGGAGGCGGCACCTAGCCAAGGCGCAAACGTCGTCGTAGACGGCCGTGTCAACCTAACGTCCGAAGCCGGCTATTTTATCGGCCCAAGCTTAGTCGACAACGTAAGCGTCGACAGCGACCTCTATCAGAAGGAGGTGTTCGGACCCATTCTGAGTGTGGTGCGCGTCGATGATCTCGACGAAGCACTTCGCATTGTGAACGCCAGCCCATATGGCAATGGTGCGACCATCTTCACCGCAAGTGGAGTGGCCGGTCGCCGGTTCGCTCACAGCGTCCAGGCCGGAAGCGTCGGGATCAACGTTCCCATTCCAGTTCCGATCTCTTGGTTCGGATTCGGAGGTTGGGGCGACTCGAGATTTGGCGATGACGGGCTCAACTACGATGCGTATCGCTTCTATACCAAGTCGAAGGTGGTCACCCAACGTTGGACTGAACCCCGAATGGGCGTGTCTCCTCATTTCGTCGCCGCGAGGCATCAATGACGATGATCGATCGCTCCCCATCCTCGCCTTCCGACGATGCTCGGGAAGAAAGCACTCCGCGGCTGGATCATGTGGGGATACTCGTCCGCGACCTCGAGTTGGCCACCACACGTTGGCAGAGCAGATTCAACGTCAGTATCGCGCACACTTTCGAGGCACCCTCTCTCTCCATCCGCGCGACGTTTCTCGCCATAGCGTCGGCCAATATCGAGCTATACACCATCGACGATCCACACGCTCTCGATCTCGCGCTGGGCCGAGCCTCGGCAAAGCTCGACCACATTGCGCTGCGGTTCGACGGAAACGCGCGAGAGTTCGATCTCGCTGGATGCACGATCCGCGGGCCCGGACGACCGGACCCGATCGGAGCTCCTTTCATCATCGCCGACTCAGAGCATGTATGGACCGAGCCACCTGGAATCGACGTACTGCTACAGCTCATAACCCCGACCGAAAGCACACCATAACGCTGCGAACGCTGCCTCCCGAATGCCTTCCACCATGTGTGAATGTGGGGTGAGAAACCGGGACCAGAACTACACCGCGAGTTGGCAATTCAATGTACACAAGCGGCCACCCGATACGCCGATCGACCGCGAAGCACAACCAATCCGATTCACACTCACAAGAGGAGAGACCAATGGGACGCATGGACGGAAAGGTCGCCCTGGTAACAGGTGCGGCACGTGGAATGGGACGGGCGCACGCAATCCGGCTCGCTGAGGAGGGCGCCAATATCCTCGCCATCGACTGTCCGCCGGACACCGGGCTCCCGTATCCGACCGGATCAGCTGATGACCTCCAGATCACAGTCAAAGAGGTAGAAGCACTGGGACGACGAATCATTGCACACGAGGGAGATGTCCGGAAGCAGTCGTCACTCGACAAACTGGTTGCTGATGGCGTAAAGGCATTCGGTGGTCTGGACGTTGCGGTCGCCAACGCCGGGATCTGGACCGTACACCCGTTCCACGATATCCCTGAAGACGAGTTCACAGCTGTTCTGGACGTCAATATCACCGGAGTGTGGCGCACCTTGAAGGCAGTGTCGCCGGCGATCAAGGAACGGGGCGGCGGTTCAATCATCGTTACCTCTTCCGGCAACGGCGTGGAGGGATCACCCCATTACGCCCACTATGTCGCGTCGAAGCACGGCGTTATAGGGCTGGCGAAAAGCGCTGCGCTCGAGTTTGGTCAGTACGGAATCCGAGTCAATATCTTGCTCCCAGGGCCGACTGATACTCCAGCCCTCGACTGGCAGGGCGGATATGATCTCTGCGCAGGTAAAGGCCCCGGTCAGGGTGTGAAAGAAGACCTTGGAGGCGCGAAGTACTGGTCGACCCTTCGCGATGTCGGGTTGCTCCCACCACGCGCCATGAGCGAAGCGGTGCTTTGGCTCGCGTCCGACGAGTCTCGTTGGACAACCGGACTCGAGATGCACGTTGACGGTGGCCATATGCTTATGCCAGGACTGAATATGGCAAAGATGGCCGCCGATCAACCGCAGTAACAACTCGACGTACCTTCGACTGGAGAGAACACACTTCCTGAAGGCCCGCATTTTCCATGCGAGACAAAGCTGAATAGAACAAATCGATCGCAGCGAACCGGTGTTTTAACCAGTTCGCTGCGATCGCACTGAACGACCCGAACTAATCGCTCTTCGAACGGCCTCTCCATTCCAAACCAAATACCGTTCTGAGCCACACTGTGGTGACCGTCTCAACCATGTCTTCGGTGCGGATTGCATTCTCGCTTCGCATGCTCATAAGTCCCAGGTTTCGTTCGCCCATCCACATTAGCGCTGCCGCCAGTGAACGAGCCGGTGGTCCATCAATAGCCACACCCGTAGCTCTGTCGCGCTCGATCGCAGCGGCCGCGGCATCGATGAAGCGACCGAGTATTTTGTCCCACTGGGCCTGCAAAGTGGGTTCGGCCGCCGCTGCATCACCGACCTCGCGGAGTACGTGTCCATGCCGCTCCCACACGACCATGACCTCCGACACTGCATGCTCAATGGCAGCCTCCGGAGAAATTCCAGGAGGTCGCTCGAAGATCATTGATGATGCAGTGAACACATCGGCAGTCACACTCGATAGAAGCGCCGAAAGAACCTGCCATTTAGATTCGAAATAGAAATAGAAGGATGAACGCGACAACCCGGCCCTCTTGGCAAGGTCGTCGATCGACACGTTTCGTAACGGCTCGGTGCGCAGAATCTCATAAGCACCCTCGAGGATTGCTTGCTCGCGCATGTCGCCCTTGAGATTGCGCCTGCCAGTCCGAGGTTCGGATGCGTTGAGACCGTTTGAGAACGAAGTCGCCATGGCTACAGAGTAGGCTAGATCAACCTGCAAATGTAGCCGGGGGCACGACGTCCGTACACGATATGCATCGCAGCATCGCCCGAGACGGCCCTCTCGGATTGCACGGCAGTTCGGTAAAACAATCGGGGGCGAATTCCCAGGCCCGTCTTGACCAAGTTGGCATGCCGATCTGACTTAATGTTCATGTAGCAAGTCGACGACTGATGCGAAATTGGTGACGCGGCACCCATTACGCGATTCGACCCACGTCAGCCCATGAGCCTTGCGTGCAGGGCTCATGGCCCGCGCGAGCGTCACCCATCGACGGCACAGCGCCAAGTCGACCCTCCTCCCCATTGCGTAGGCAAGCATCTGGCTAAGTATCTCGACTGCACGTTGATCATACTCGACACATCGTTTATATTGTACGTACGTGAACTGCGACGGGCAATGTTCATCGGCACGCCGGCGAAACCCGCTCGCGGGGTATCTCGTAACTCGAAAATTCAGGTCGGTTCGCTCACTTGCGCGACGGTCCCTCACGTCCCGAAGCGCTGGCGCATCCGTAGCCTCCTGACGCCACGCCAATCCAGGAGAAGTCGTTCGATGTCATCAAATCTCGCAAACAATCTCGTCGAGACTGCTCGGCAACTAGGCGATCGACCCGCGATCCGGCTTGATGAAACCACCTTGAATTACGCAGAGTTCCACCGTGCCGCTGCGGCAGTGGCGGGCGACCTGCATTCGCGAGGTATTCGATCCGGCGATCGGGTCGGCATCGTACTGCCGAACGTCCCTGCGTTTCCGATCGTCTTCTACGGGGTTCTGATGGCGGGCGCCGTCGCAGTTCCGATCAACCCCATGCTCAAGGACCGGGAGATCACATATTACTTGGAAGACTCTGGGATGGCTCTCATCTATGGCTCGCGATCTCGCGGGGATCTGGTTGCGAAAGCCGCACTAGCAAAGAAGATTCCCGCGCTCTTGGTCGACGACCGTGGTCCGAGTGACGCTGATCTGACCGGGAACCCGATCGATGAACCTGTGGAGCGTAGCCGCGACGACACCGCAGTTCTTCTCTATACCTCGGGGACGACGGGAAGTCCTAAGGGGGCGGAACTCACTCACGAGAATATGTCGACCAATGCTTCGACGACTGCCGAGACTCTGATCCAAACCGGGCCCAATGACGTCATCTTGGGGTGCCTGCCACTGTTCCACGTGTTCGGCCTGACCTGTGGACTGAATGCCGCGGTGAAGTCAGGAGCCCTCCTGACTCTGATCCCCAAGTTCGATGCGGAATCAGCCCTGCGTGTCCTGATTCGAGATGAGGTTACAGTCCTCGAAGGGGTCCCCACCATGTACTCCGCGATGCTCAACTCTCCCGACGCCGACTCCGTCAAGCTATCCCATCTCCGCTGCTGCATCGTAGGGGGAGCACCGATGCCCGTCGAGGTTCTCAAAGCGTTCGAACGAAGATTCGAATGCGAAATATACGAGGGGTACGGACTTTCTGAAACCGCACCCATTGCTTGCTTCAACCAGCCCGGATACCCACGCAAAGCTGGCACGATCGGGATTCCCGTGCGCGGATGCACGCTGCGCCTAGTCGACGACGACGACAACGAAATTGTCGAATGTGATGAGGCCGGAGAAATCCAAATCCGCGGTGAGAACGTGATGAAGGGATACTGGGCTCGTCCGGCTGCCACCGCGGAGGCCATAAGCGACGGCTGGTTCCGCACAGGAGACATCGCCACACGAGATAGCGATGGCTACTACAGCATCGTTGATAGAAAAAAGGACATCATCATTCGAGGTGGTTACAACGTGTACCCACGCGAAGTGGAAGAGGTTCTGTACGAGCATCCAGCTGTTGCCGAGGCAGCTGTTGTAGGTATCAAACACACGCATCTCGGGGAGCAAATCGGAGCTGCCGTATCACTCAAACGCGGAGCGCACGCCGAGCCATCTGAGATAATCGAGTTTGTTCGCGCCAGGCTCGCCGCGTACAAGTACCCCCGGCAAATTTGGTTTGTCCCCAGCCTCCCAAAGGGACCGACCGGCAAAATTCTTCGCAGGCAAGTTGAGCCGCCCGCCGTAGTCTCTCAACAGTTGACGTAGTCTCTGATACCTCCTAATCCTGACTGCTACTCTCCGTTTCATGTGAATGGGTGAGGCCGCGGTGTAGCTGAAGTGTCAGTCGTGGGAGTTCGCAAGGCTGCATCGGAAGGCCGGGTGCCCTCACGGGGTACAGGGTTCCGGTCAAGAGTCTTCGATCGCGCTGACCTCGACGCCTATCTCGGCCGATCTGCCCCTGACAAGGTTCCGGTCGACCGGGTGGAAGCGTTGTACTGCCGGGTGTCCGGCTCGACTGGGTAGGAGTCCTCGCTCGCTAATCGGGAGAAGGTGTTGCGCGAGAGCGCCTGCGGGGTCGTGTATCGGGTGTAGAAGGATCGCGGTTCGGGTGTGTGGGAAACGCGGGCCGGGTTGGACCGGATGCTCGACGACGCTGCCAAGGGTCACTTCACCGTGGTGCGGGTGGTGTGGCGGGATCGGTTGGTCAGGTTCGGTGTCGCCTGGATCGAAAGGTATTTGTCGGTGGTCGGGGTTACGGTCGAGGTCCTGCGGGAGCATGGCGACACATCGGTGGGGGAAGAGTTGATCGATGACTTCATGGCGTTGCTGGCGTCGTTTTCGGGCCGGTTCTGTCAGTTGCGGTCGAGGCTGAATCGACGCCGTCTTCTCGGCCGATGCGGCAGCACGGTTTGCGGGGGTAATCCGATGAAGACGGTGGACACGCAGAAGCGGCAGCGAAAAGTAGTGGTCCGCGCCGATCGCGTGCTGTGTCAGGTGCGGGTCGTGGGCTGGCTGGGAATTCGCGTGCACTACATCGGTGCTGCGATGCGTGCCAGCGACATTGCCACACCGCTCGACATCACGACCGCCGAGGATGGGGTCGGTGGCACCGAACCAGCGCGGGACTGGTTCGCCGAACTGCTCGCCGAGAAAGCGGCCCGCACCGCGCGCCGCGCCGCAGCGAAGGAAGCTCAGCCCCGCACAGACACACAGGCGGAAAAGCTCCGCACCGACCGGATGTATCAGCTGCTCGACGCCGGGAAGCTGCGGTCGCCCGACGACGAGATGCTTACCGTCGACGACGTCGTGTTCCGCGCGTCGAAAGACCTCGTCAAGGGAGCTGCGACGGAAGATCTGTGTGCGGGGGAACTGTCGGAGTTGCGGGTGGTCGGAGGGAACCCCCACGACCACCGGTGGGCGTACGCTGGACGTTGCGACGGAACAGGACATTGCTGCTGTCCGAAGAACGAAGTCCTGCGCGGATCGCTGACTCTGGTACTCGGTGAGGCGGCATGACCGTTGCCGAGGCCGGATGTACCGTGCCGCGCCAGTTCTCGTACACCACCCGCCTTTACGCGGCGGTCGACGACGCTACCGGCGCCCCGATCGGGCTCGATACCATCGATCGTCGTGTCCGGTGGATGCTCGAGTTGATCGGCGCCGCGCAATCGGAGTTGGTGTTCCGGTTGTGGCAACCGGCCACCTTCGATGCCCTCGCCGCCGGCCGCGACGGTCAAGGCCGGAAGCTCCCGGTGCAGGGGCATGTCGCTGCGGCGCGGTTGGGGTGGAACCCGTCCTACCCCACCGGTGTGTACGTGCCCTCGCGGGTGACCCGGGTGGTCACCTCCCAGGCGGTCGGCACGCTGCGCACCTTGGCGTACCGGGATACCGCCATCAGTGCCCTGTCGGCCAGGTTCGACCCCGTCACCGGCCGACTGACGCCGCCCACCACGGCCGGCGAGTATGTGCCGCCCGGCTTCGCACGCGGCGTGGCACGGCAACTCGCAGCGCGCGCCCGCCGCGCCGGAAGTGCGAGCCATGAACGCCTACGCATCACCGACGTACAGGAACCGCCGCAGACATCGATGATGGCCAGGCTTTCCGCCGCCGATCGACAACTCTCGCAGATCACCGTCGCAGACGGTGTGATGGTGTTGACGCTGAAACTTCCCACGCATGAGGCCCCGACTGGGCGGGCGCAGTGGCGGCGGGTCCGGTTGATCGCCGCGATCCCACCGCACCTGCACAGCAGAGCAATCACGGATTGGCATCTGCCGACCCTGGTCCTCGACCACCGAGGTGTGCTGCTGCGCTGCGCTGCCACAGAACAGATACCCACTGCTGATCTGAACGCGGCAACAACCGCGGTGGGAGTGGATTGGTCACCGGCCACGCTCGGTGCCGCCGCGATCGTCACCGAACGCCCGGACGGGTTGGTCTCGGACTACCGGGGCTTCACCTACGACGACCGGGGCCTGGGTATCAAGCTGGCCCGCTTGCAAGCGGAAGGTCAACGCCTGCACCGCAAGGCCGCACGCTTGATCCGGCTCGCTGCGACCGCACCACCCGAGGTGCGCGCCGACCTGGAAAACAAGATCGCGGTCCTCGACGCCCACCGCGCCGCGGTCGGTGTCAAACGGGGCAAGATCAACCGGGAACTCACCTTTCACTTCGGCCGGGAAGTGACCGACTACGCCGCCGCGGCCGGCGCGACGGTGATCGGGGTGGAAGATCTCAGCACCCTCGAAACCCGGGGACATGGCCGGGTGAACGACAACCGGGCCGCGCAGTCCGCACGCCGCAAAGCCGTCGACGCTCTCGCACACACCGCCGCAGGGGTCGGTGTGACGGTGGTGTCCGTCCCGGCCCGCGGCACGTCGGCGCTGTGCCCGGGCTGCAACGACACACTCTCCCGGCCGGGCGGTTACCACCAGGCGTGGTGCCCACGGTGCAAGGTCGGCGGCAATCGTGATCACGTAGCAGGGGTGAACCTCGCTAAACGTGCACTACTGGGGCGCCGCGCAGCAGTCCACAGGCGTGGCCGGAACCCGGAAATTCGGATCGCCGAACATGCGCCGGTCCGGCAGCGCCGCGACAAGACCAGTCCCACCCCGAGTCGGCCACGTCATCGCCGGGTCCGCCGCAGTGTTCCCACCGCGACACCACCGGTGGGGGTGAATCAGAAAAAGTTTGTTCCGCACCTCGAGCGTCGGTGTGGGACACGGTCAAACCCGCACCAGCATCGCATGTTGTTACGGGTAGCCGTGAAGTACGTACTTCTCCAACCTCTGCCACATCAGTGGCAGGAAGTATGAGAGTTACGTAGACGCTGACTCTTCACAGATCCTAAGGGGTGGTGAGTTTGCAGGCTGTCAATCGTGAGACCGGCACGCCCGTCGCCAGGCGCGGCGCCACACGCAGGCCGACTGATCAACCGCACACCCTTCCGCGCCACACGAACTGATCGACCGCAGCTGCGGGTCAGTATGGCGGGACGGGGTGGCGTGTCGATGTACCCTCCTCCGGCGGTTACCAGGCCACCCCGGTGTCCCCGCGCGTCGAGCTGCGCCGCGCTCCGCCCTGGATCGTTCTTTTGACCTGCTGGTCTTGGCGATCCTTATCGACGAAAGCCGGGGATCAACCCGCAGCTTCAACGTCCTGTCGGCCTTTCAGTCCTCACAGCATCGAGGTGCGGAGTCGGCTAACTCTGCGCGGGTCGAAGTTGGGACGAGTAACTTCGAGTGGGCAAACAATCGACACGGTTCGGCAATCCGAGGGACTTCATGATGGAGTTTGATCCCTTCGCTACCCGTCCGGATGTGGCCGGGTCGGTCGTCGCGGACTTGGCGGCGGCTGGGTTCGCCGACGCCGCGGAGATCGGCCGCGGGGGTTTCGGGGTCGTGTACCGCTGTCGGCAGACTGCGCTCGATCGCACCGTGGCGGTGAAGGTGCTGACCGGGGACCTCGACGAGGACAGCCGTGCGCGATTTCTGCGTGAGCAGCGGGCCGCGGGCCGCTTGACCGGCCATCCCAACGTCGTCAACGTCCTCCAGGTCGGAGTAACCGAGCACGACCGGCCATATATCGTCATGCCCTTCTACACCCATGACTCCCTCGACGCCCGGATCCGAAGGCGGGGTCCGCTGACGTTGGAGGACGTGCTGCGCGTGGGCGTCAAGATCGCCGGTGCCCTCGAAGCCGCGCACGGCCTCGGGATCCTCCATCGCGACGTCAAGCCGGCCAATATCTTGCTCACCGATTACGGTGAGCCCGCGTTGACCGACTTCGGGATCGCGCACATTTCGGGCGCATTCGAAACCACCGCCGGAGTTGTGACGGGATCGCCGGCCTTCACGGCTCCCGAGGTCATCGCTGGCGGTGCCGCGAGTCCGGCGGCCGATGTGTACGGTCTGGGCGCGACCGTGTTCGCCGCCGTTACCGGGCACGCCGCGTTCGAGCGCCGGAGTGGTGAACAACTGGTCGCCCAGTTCGTCCGGATCACCACCGCGCCGACGCCGGACCCGAGAGAGCACGGCATCGCCGACGATGTCAGCACCGTGATCGAGGCCGCGATGGCAAATGATCCTGCCGGTCGCCCATCCGTTGGGGAACTGGGCCAGCAGCTGCGGCACCTGCAACACGAGCACGGCTTTCCGGTCGACGACATGGCCGGCCGCACCTTTCACGACGAAACCGACAACAGCGCCTCCAGTCACACGCCACCAACGCAACCATCCCACGACGATGCGCCACGAGCCCCGCATCCAGGCCGCACCGGGGCGCTGCCGCTGGAGTTGACCAGCTTCATCGACCGTCGGGAGGAGACGGCGAAGGTCGCTAGCTTGCTGTCGACGGCCCGCATGGTGACCTTGACCGGGATGGGCGGGGTGGGCAAGACCCGACTGGCGCTGCGAGTCGCAGATCGAACGCAATCGCGTTTCGCTGATGGTGTGTTCCTGATCGAGCTGGGCGAGCTGCGCGACGACTCGCTTGTCGTCAACACGGTGGCGGATGCGTTGGGTCTCCGAGACCGAGCTGCGAGGCCACTTCTCGAGGTCCTCACGGAATTCCTTGCCCCGCGCGAAGTGCTCCTCGTTCTGGACAATTGCGAGCAGGTGGTCGACGCGGTCGCGAAACTCTCCGAAGCGCTGCTCCGCACCAGCCCGGGCCTGCGGATGCTGCTGACCAGCCGCGAGCCGATCGGTATCAGCGGCGAAATAGCGCTACCGATCGCCCCGCTTGCGGTACCCGACGCCGATCATCTGCCGAGACGGCTGCCCGGCAACGACGCGTTGGCGCTTTTCGCCGAGCGCGGCGCCGCGGTCATGCCCGGCTTCGAGGTCACCGGTGACAACAAGGTGACCATCGCCCGGATATGCCAGCGCCTCGACGGCCTGCCGTTGGCGATCGAGCTGGCCGCGGCGCGACTTCGGGCGATCTCCCCAGAGGAGATTCTGCAGCGACTCACCGACCGCTACCGGTTCCTGACTCGCGGACGCAGAGACGCTCCGTCACGGCAACAGACCCTGCGGATGTGCATCGACTGGAGCTATGACCTGTGCACACCCCTGGAACAACTGATGTGGGCTCGCCTGTCCATGTTCGCAGGTAGCTTCGAACTCGATGCGGCCGAGCAGATCTTCGGGCAGAACCCGACCGTTGACGATTTCCTGGACACCGTCACCCTTCTCGTCGACAAGTCGATTCTCATTCGAGAGCAGTCGGCTCCGATCGCCCGGTTCCGGATGCTCGAGACGGTGCGCGACTACGGCCGGGAGAAGGTCCGTGCCGGCGCCGACTACTCCGAGCTACGTATCCGATACAGAAACTGGTACGTGCAGCTGTCCTCGGACGCCGAGGCTGACTGGGTCGGTCCGCGGCAACTCGAGTGGCTGACCCGATTGGTCGCCGAACTGCCGAATTTACGACAGGCACACGAATATTGTCTCTCCGAAGACCCCGAGTCCGGGCTTGGCATGGCCGCAGCACTGTTTCCTCTCTGGTTATCGCGCGGATTGTTGACCGAAGGACGGCGCTGGATCGACCGACTATTGGCGCTGTCGCCCAGCACCGTAGGCGTTGACCGCGCCAAGGCAATACTCTGGGCCAGCGTGATGGCGGGAGTGCAGGGCGACCTGCAGGCATCGACTATCCTCATCCACGCTGGACGGACGCTCGCCGATCGATCGGCCGATCCTCTGCTGCAGGCGCACATCGACCTTGCCGACGGTTACCGGGCCTTGTACGGCGGCGACATCGACTATGCACAAGTCCATTTCGAAGCCGCACGACCAACCTACGCCGCCGTGCCGAGTGCACTTGCCCTCCACATCCTCTTGTTGCAAGGTCTCGGGTTCGCGTACGAGTTGCTCGATCACACGGAGCGCGCCATCGAATGTTACGAGAGTGCACTTACGGTCACCGAAGAGCGCGGTGAAGCAGTGCATCGGTCGTATTTGCTGTGGGCCCTGGCCGTGGTGTTGTGGCGACACGCCAATACCGAACGGGCGAACGACCTACTCCAACAGGCGCTCCGCGCTGCTCGGAAAGTCAATGAGCGGCTCGTCATCAGCATGTGCCTACAGGCACTCGCGTGGATCGCGGCCGAGGAAGGTGCTTTCGAACGAGCCGTGGTGTTGACCTCAGCTGCAGAAAACCTGAGCAATGCCATGGGGAGTTCCCCGATGTTCGTATCTGGGTTGGTCCAGTACCGCGAGAGATGTGAACGAGATACACGGAGGGCGCTGAGCGAAAAGGTATTTGCCGCAGCTCAGAGAAAAGGGAACAAGCTGGGAGTGGAGTCCGCGGTCGCCTACGCACTCGGTGAGCAAAGTCCGGCGTCATACACACCGATCACTGGACAGGTCGGACCGACTAAGCGGGAGCGTGAGGTCGCCGAGCTGGTTGCCGAGGGGTTGACCAATAGAGAGATAGCGTCCCGCTTGACGATATCTGTGCGTACCGCACAGGGGCACATCGAACACCTTCTTGCCAAGTTGGGCTTCACCTCGCGTGCCCAGATCGCTGCATGGGTAGTGGAATCACGGCGAACCATGCCCTGACACACTGTGGTACGGACGCTCAGACGTCTCTACAGGCGCCCGGAAATTCGTGACGTTGGAGTGACCGCGGGTCAGAGGAGTATTACCGCGGGGCCAGGCGAGTAACCAACTGACTACCGGTGAGGTCTCGTATTGCCTGGTCTCGAGTTCTTACCCGTCGTCGCGCATCGCTGGGTACGTCGACCAGGTGGCACCAGCAGCCTGGGCGTGCCTCTCGGCTGTGGCGGCGTGGTAGCTGAACATGTCGGCCACGACGGCAGGCGGAATCTCGAGGACGAGCTCACGTAAAGCGCTGTTGCGGGCCCCTTGGAGATTGATTCCGATTTTCCGCAGTCCCCTCATTACGGATTGTGCATGCATATGCTTTCCGGGCGCGTATCCGGGA
Source organism: Rhodococcus sp. IEGM 27 (assembly GCF_033142305.1). Classification (NCBI taxonomy): domain Bacteria; kingdom Bacillati; phylum Actinomycetota; class Actinomycetes; order Mycobacteriales; family Nocardiaceae; genus Rhodococcus; species Rhodococcus sp. IEGM 27. The sequence continues at coordinate 200,071 of NZ_JAWLSG010000009.1, forward strand.
AACAACCAATTGGAATGTGAATTCGATGCAGTGTTCACGTTCGGTCTATTGGAGGAATATTCGCGGATCAGCTCTGCAAACGGTTCGTTGACAGGTACCCAATCCTTACCGAATCTGATTTCGAGACCGTCGACGGATATTGACACCTCGTCCATTCGGATCGAATATATCCGGGTAACCGGCTGAGCGTAGAGCAGAAGGAAGACGGCAGCGACACCGATGCAAAGATCAATGTCTGACGATTCGAGGAGTTGTCGGAGATGGGTTATTCTCTGATCGTTGCTGAGCATCGGCGTTGTGCGTGCAATACGGTAAGGAAAATTCACCGAGGGTATGTGCTTTTTGCTGATACACCAACGGACGAACGTCCGCGCGAGGCTGCGGGTTGTCGGACCAGTGCTCAGCCAGAGGTCGATGTCCGCCTGCTGACATTCACCGGCCGCTTTCCCACGAATATGCAGCCATTCAAGGAAAGTTCGCCAGCAGGTGGTTCCCCTCCCACGCCTACTCCGACCCAAGCATTATCGCGGCTCGCCACGTCGAACTCGCCCTTCGCATGGTCGGGTGCGGCGACCGGCAATCCCTCGACAAGCCTTCTTGATACGTGTTGCTGGACTGCAGGATTCGAGAACAGCTGTCACCGAAGTTGGCGAGACCTGCGCCGGAGAACAGCCCCGCCGCGGCGTCCGCCTAGATCTCGCGGCTCCGAGATCGCGAGGTCACCGTGTCGGCGACAGTCGCCGCCCAGCTATCACCGATTTGGCGATTCCGGCGCGCGCCGTTGTGCCACCCAGGTCGCGATCTGAGTGCGGGAGTTGAACCCAAGTTTTTCGAAGATGTGCTCCACGTGTACGTCGACGGTGCGTCGGGAGATGACCAGCTTGGCCGCCACGTCCTTGCTCGACATTCCCTGCGCCACCAGCTCCGCGACCTCGCGCTCTCGAGGTGTCAACAAGCTGTCGGCCTGTCGGGGCTCGACGGGGGAGACTCGGTGCTCTCGGAGCGCGAAGGTCAGCATGTCCTCAACGGTGAGCTGGCCTCCACGCGCAAACGCGGTGTCGAAGCCGGGGTTGCCCATCGCCTGCCGAGCCATGTTCTCGAACTGTTCGCGCCGCGCGAGCAGGTGTTTCGCTCCGAGCAGTGGGACGCCAATGGTCTGCCAGGCCTGGTCCGATGCGCCGAGGAGCACGGCGGCCCGCTCGCAGTCGCCGCTCGCCGCGGCGGTCCAGGCGAGAACGTCCAGGATGAACGCCAGGCCCAGACTGTCCTGGGTGAACCGCTTGAGTTGGAGCGCCTCGCACAGATCGGCTTCGGCCTGCTCGAGCTCGCCCTGGAGGAGCCTCAAGAACCCCTTCGCCCACATGGCGTAGGACAACAGCCAACGCTCGCCGGCCTGCTTGCACTGTTCGCATGCCTCCTCGACCACGTCGGCGGCTCTGTCCAGCTCGCCCGACAGCAAGTAGGCAATGGTCAGTGCAGGCCGCACACTGTTGGGGTAGTCGGCGGGTACGTCGGCGCGCCCATATCGCTCGAGCGCTTCAACCAACAGTGGAATCGCAGCGCTCGGGTCGGTGCCCAGTTCGCGTAGGCCGAGCATATGGGTTGCGTAAGCCAGGCCCTGTGGGTCGCCCAGTCGGCCCGCCAGATCGTGGACGGCGTCGATCAGTGCAGTAGCAGCAGCCTCATCGCCCTGGAAGACGGCGATGTCAGCGGCGGTGCCCAGCGCCCAAACCCGCTCGAGACTCGGTTCTTGATCGATTGCCAACGCCCGGTCCAGCCACAGTCGGCCTTCGGTCATGAAGCCGAGCGCAGTCCAGAGGAACCAGGGCAGGCCCGCCATCCGCAGTCCGACGCGCACCTCGTCTGGCCGCGCGAGGCAGAATTCGAGCGCCGAGCGCACGTTCGGATGCTCCATACGGAGCAGGGCTGCCCAGGCCTCCTGACCCGGACCGAACCACTGCGCGGCAGCCTTCTCGATCAGCCGCCAGTACCAATCTCTGTGCCTGCGCTGCACCTTCGCTTCGGAGCCGGACTCTCGTAGTCGGGCCTGGCCGTACTCCCGGATAGTCTCCAACATGCGGAACCTGACACGCCCGCCGTGCTCGCCTCGGATCAAGATCGACTTGTCAGTCAGCCCGGCCACCGTGTCGAGAATGACCTCCTCGGCAAGCAACTCGTCCGCGCAGACAGCCTCGAGCGCGTCGAGACCGAACCCACCAGCGAACACTGATGCGCGCGCCCACAGCGTCTGCTCCGCCGGAGTACACAGCTCGTAGCTCCAGTCGATCAGTGCCTGAAGAGTCTGATGCCGCTCCGGCAAGTTACGACTGCCCTCGCGAAGCAGCTCGAACCGACTATCCAGCCGATGCGCGAGCTCCTCCACCGTGAGCACGCGCAACCGTACCGCTGCCAGTTCGATCGCCAACGGGATCCCCTCCAGCCGCTGACAGAGCCGGATGACCGCCTGTTCATTGTCGGGGATGATCTCGAACCCGGGAACGACCGCAGCAGCCCGGGCGGCGAACAGGTCGACAGCCGCGAACTGCGTCGCCGAGCCGGGAGCGAGACGGACATCGACGTCGGGCACCGGGAGCGTCGGAACCGGGTACACATGCTCACCGGCGATCATCAGCGCTTGTCGGCTCGTGGCGAGGATCCGCAGTTTCGGCGCCGCCCGGAGCAGCCGGTCCACCAGGTCCGCGGCTGCCTCGAGTATGTGCTCGCAGTTGTCGAGGACCAACAAGGTGTGCCGGGGGCGCAAGTAGTCGGTGAGGACCAACGGGGCAGGGGCTGACTGCTCGCGAATCCCGAGTGCATCTATCAGCGTGTGCGGCAGCAGGTCTGGGTCCTTCAGGGACGCCAGTTCGACCAGGCAAACCCCATCCGGGAAGGCGCGGCGGACATCACGGGCAACCCGCAGTGCGAGGCGGGTTTTGCCGACCCCGCCTACCCCGGTCAACGTGACGAGCCGGTCGGCGGAGAGAAGCTTTCGGACAGTCTGGGTCTCGGATCGACGGCCTAAGAAACTCGTCAGATCCGCGGGCAGGTTGTCCGGCTGGTTCGCCGACAGTGAAGCCATGGTCCGACCAGACTAACGCTCACGTCCGACCGGGAGCGGTCGGGCCGCAGCGCGAATAGGTAATGGAATACGTGATTCACACAATGCCCCCCGTGGTGGTCCACAGGCACGCTGTACAGGCACATCAAACCTAGTCCACTGCTTTGAGAGGCCCCGATGACCGCGACCGCAGCCACCGAAATCGAAGTCCTCGACGTCGAGGCGGCCGGGCCTGGGGCCCGCTGGGAGACTGCGGTCCGCGATGTCTCGGGGCCCATGACGGTGCAACACCGCAAGAGGTGGGGCAATGCCACTCGCTTGCGTTCGCGAGACGTCGGCGACCTCCAGCTCGCGGACTGGGACTGCCCGCCCCTGCACAGCGTGCTGTCGCTGGGTAAAGATCGTGACGCTGAGCGCGATGTCGTCGTGGTCGTGGCAGGTGACTGGGGCGACGAGCGACTTTCCTTCGCGGGCACGGATGCCGCGCTGGTGAACGGGACAGTGGTCGTGGCCACCGGCGGTTACGACGGTGACGGCTTCGCGGTGCCGGAGCGGGTCAGGAAACGCACGCTGACCCTGCCGCGGGCCGCGCTGCTGGCAGCTGGTTGCGACGCGAACATTCCCGGCTGCCTCGTGCTCGAGCAGGACCGGCCGCTGGTTGGCGTCCTGTTTACGACCCTTGACCAGGTCTGGAGCCGGCTACCAGCCATGCATCCCTCGGAGATCGAGGCGACCCGCCGGGCGCTGGTGGCACTGACTGTCGGCATCATCCGCGCAGAGACCGGCTCTGTCACAGGTCGATCGGCCGTGGCTGCTTTGCGCGCACAGATTGACAACTGGATCACGCGCAATCTTCGTAGCGGTCCGATCCACATCGAGGACCTTGCGGCCGCCCACAACGTCTCGACACGAACCATCCACCGGGCCTTCTCCCTGACCGGGGACACCATGACCGCGGTCGTGCGCGCACGGCGAATGGCCGCGGTCCGCGAGGAACTTGTGAACTCCAACATGACCATCGCGACGATCGCTCACCGGTGGTGCTACTACGACCCCAGCCACCTTCGCCGGGAGTTCCACCGCTGCTTCGGGGTCTCGCCGAGCGAGTATCGGGAAAGCCACGGCTGCTGATGCCCGTTCTGACTAGCAACGCGTGAAGAAGGGTGCAGATATGGATTTCGGAATGGACGCGACCGTGGAGGTGAGTGCGATCGGACCCGGGGACATCGCCTGGTCGCCCTCGGCAGAACGGATCGCCGACGCCCGGATCAGTGACTTCATCGACTGGCTGCAGGCGACCGGCCGATTCGAGGCCACCTCCTACCAGTCCTTGTGGGACTGGTCGGTGACCAGCCCGGAGGAATTCTGGGCGTCGATGAAGGAATACTTCGGAGTGCGCATGACCGGCGTTGGCCCGGTGCTGGCAACCCGGGAGATGCCCTTTACCGAATGGTTTCCCGGCAGGCGGCTGAACTATGTGGACACGGTGCTGAGCCACGCCCAGTCGTCCCGCCCAGCGATCATCGACGACTCCGAACCAGGCGGGGCCGGGCCGCGGACGGTTTCCTGGACCGAGCTCGCCCGCCAGGTGACCGCGCTGGCGAACTGGCTGCGCGCCCGGGGCGTCGGCGAAGGCGACAGCGTGGTCGGATACCTCCCCAACATCGCCGAGGCAGTCATCGCCTTCCTCGCCACCGCGAGCGTCGGAGCGACCTGGTCGTGCTGCGGACAGGACTATCAACCCGAAGCGGTTGTCGACCGCCTCGGACAGCTCCAACCGGTGGTCCTCGTCACGGCCGACGGTTACCGCTTCGGCGGGCGCGAGGTCGACCGGCTCGCGGCCCTGCCAGCCCTGCAGGCCGGGATGCCGACGCTGCGTGAGGTACTCGTCGTCGGCCGACTTCACTCGGGTACGAGTGTTCCCGCAGGCACCACGCCGTGGGTGGAGGCAGTCACAGGGGATGGGCCGGCCATGACCCCCGCGCACGTGCGGTTCGACCACCCCCTCTGGGTGCTGTTCTCCTCGGGGACGACCGGGAAGCCGAAGGGGTTTGTTCACGGCCACGGTGGAGTCGTGCTCGAGCACCTCAAAGCCCTGGCTCTCCATCTCGACGTGGGGCCTTCCGACACGTACCTCTGGTACACCTCGCCGAGCTGGATGGTCTGGAACTCCCTCGTGAGCGGCCTCCTCGTCGGCGCGACGATCGTCTGCTACGACGGAAGTCCGTCGTACCCGACCGACGACGCGCTGTGGGCGCTCGCAGCTCGGCACAAGATCACCGTGCTGGGCACGAGCCCGGCATACCTCCAGGCCTGCGCCCGAGCGGGCCGGTCACCCGGCACCGACCACGATCTGCGTCGACTGAGGACCCTCGGGGCCACCGGCTCCGTGGTCCCTCCCGAGCTGCACTCCTGGGTCAACGATCACGTCGGCCGCGATGTGCCGCTCGCCTCGGTGACAGGGGGCACCGATGTCGCCAGCGCATTCGCGGGCTTCGTGCCGATCCTGCCGGTGCGGGCCGGAGAGATCACAGCCCCATACCTGGGCGTGGCCCTGGACTCGTGGGACGCCGACGGCCGAAGCCTGCGCGATGCCGTGGGCGAGCTGGTGGTCACCCAGCCGATGCCGTCCATGCCGACCAGATTCTGGAACGACGGCGACGGGGCCCGCTACCGCGAGACCTATTTCGAGAGCTACCCGGGAGTCTGGCGGCATGGTGACTGGGTCACCATCACCGAACGAAACACCGTGATCGTCCACGGACGCTCTGATTCCACGCTGAACCGTAACGGGATCCGGTTCGGTACCGCCGACATCTATCGCGTCGTCGAAGAACTCCCGGAGGTAGCGGAAGCCCTCGTCATCGGGGCGGAGCAGCAGAACGGCGAGTACTGGATGCCGCTGTTCGTCGCACTGTCCGATCACGCCGATCTCGATGACGCGCTCCGCGAGCGCATCATCGGGCGGATCCGCGAGGCAGTCTCGCCCCGCGTCGTACCGGACGACGTGATCGTCGTCAGGGCGATCCCGCACACCCGAACGGGCAAGAAACTCGAAGTCCCGGTCAAGCGCATCCTGCAAGGAAACGACGTCTCCGCGGTCGCCGAAGCACGATCGATCGACGACCCGTCCCTGCTGGAAACCTTTGCCCGCTACGCAGCCACTCGTGCTGCGAACTCACCGTTGCAGGGCGCGTGACCAAGAACGACGACCCGCTGGCCGTGAGCCGGTCGGTTTCGTCACGTCCAGCGAATCGTGGCGGCCATGTACCGGTATTGGGCACGGTCGACCTATGCCCCCGGTAATCGCGCGCTCCTACCGTTGATCTACCGGTGGCGGGCCGCACGTCCCACCCGCAAGCCGTTGACCAAATCACCCAACCTGGAGGTACCTCGTGGATACCAACACCCGCCCGCCCGCCGCAGCCGCCCCGCCGATCCGAGCGACCGTGTACGTCGGTCGCTGGCCCGAGATCCCCGCGGGAGACTGGCCTGATATTCCCCGCGGGACGTTCTCGCCCACCACCGCGACCCTCATCAGCGGTCCGACCGAAGCTGTGCTCATCGACGCCCAGTACCTCGAGGATGACGTCCGGGACCTGGGGGACCTGATCGAGCGCACCGGGAAGCAACTCACGACGATCTACGTGACGCACGCCCACGCCGATCACTACCTGGGCATCGGTCCCCTCATGGAGCGGTTCCCGGACGCGAAGTGCGTTGCACTGCCCCACGTGGTCGAGGCCATGAAGGAATCCATGGAACTGCAGCAACAGCAGTGGGCGATGCTGTTCGGCGACGCCTGCGTCGTCAGTGATGCGCTCCCCGACCCGATCGACGTCAACACGCTCTACGTCGACGGCTCGCCTCTCAACATCGTCGAGGTGAAGCAGGCCGACATCCATCCCACGACGATCGTGCACATCCCGGAGATCGATGTCGTCGTGGCCGGTGACTCCATCTACAACGAGATCCACCCGATGCTCGGCCTGTCGACGCCCGAGGAATGGCAAGACTGGCTCGAGACCGTGGACCTGGTAGAGAAGCTGGCACCCAAGGTGATCGTCGCCGGCCACCGCAGGCCCGACGGCGACGACCACGCCGTCGATTCCATGATCGCCGAAACACGGGCCTACATCCATGACTTCGCCGCTGCCTACGAGGTTGCGGACGATGCGGAGGACCTGGTCCGCATCATGTCGGCGAAGTACCCGGGGCATGGAAACCTCTGGACCTTGCAGTTCTCTGCCATGAACGCGATCCAGCTTCGAGACGCAGGTTCGACCGCGGCGGACATCCGGCCGTAACTACCCGGGCAGGACCCCGCGCCCAGCGAACGCCGCCGCAGCTCGGGACTCGCAGAACAGCGAGCCTCGAGCCTCGACGCGGGTCCCTCCTGCCCCGGCCCATCGCCGCGATGGGTGCAGTTCTAGGCGTTCGGCTCGAGCACCGCCACTCGATACCGCGCGGTGGCAGCGAGACATTGTGCGACTCGCTCACCGCGCAACGGCACCACGGTCGAGTCGTACGTCGCGCCGTGAAACCGGCCGGGCCGAACCGGATGCGTCTCGACGGCCGGCCCAGTCCCGAAGCGGATATCGATGGGATTTCGCGGCCGAGGTAACGGCAAACCGCACGTGGCGGACGTGTACTCGGATTAGGCGCAAGCATCCCTTCAACGGTGTGTCCCACGTCACTACCTTCTTCAACAAGCGTACAAATTTCGGAAGGATCTCCAATGCCACGTGAGGATATTGAATTCTCAGCGGACGATGTCACCTTGCGCGGATGGTTCTATCCCGCGGAAGGAGTCGTTTCCAAGGGCCCAGTGGTGGTGATGGTCCATGGACTGTCCGCCGTCAAGGAAATGTATCTCGACGACTACGCCGAGTCCTTTTCCCAAGCGGGACTGAACGTTCTGGTGTACGACCACCGAAACTTCGGCGCCAGCGACGGCGCTCCGCGCCAGCACATCGATTCGATCACCCAGGCCCGCGACCTTCGCCACGCCATCACGTATGCGACTGGCCGCGAGGACGTCGACCCCGGCCGTGTCGGCATCTGGGGATCCAGCCATGGCGGCGGCCTCGTGCTGAGCGTGGCCGCGGTCGATCGTCGGGTGCGAGCCGTTGTCGCCCAGGTCCCGTTCATCAGCGGGTCCGGCCAGATGACGCGGCTCGTTCGTCCCGACTTCCTGCCAACGGTGCGCGCCCAGCTGGACGGCGAACGACGCAACATATACGACGGCGGGGAGCCCACGCTCATGCCGGCCGTCGACGCCGATCCGCTGGCTCCCGCGCTGATGTCCAGCGCCGAATCCTGGGAGTTCTTCACCAAAACCGCGCAGGACAGGGCTCCGTCCTGGCGCAACGAGGTGACCCTCGGTTCGCTCGAGCGGATCGTCGAGTTCGAGCCCGGCGACGGAATCCACCGGATCTCACCGACCCCACTACTGATGATCGTGGCTGACCAAGACATCAGTGCATACGCAGAACTCGCCTTCGAGGCCTACGAACGGGCCCTGCAGCCCAAGCAGTTGCTCGTACTGCCCTGTGGCCACTTCGACGTCTACACGGGTGCCGCATTCGAGACGACGTCAAAGGCTGCGTGCGACCACTTCGTGCGCGCCCTGGCATAGGACCCGTCCGCGACTACGGGCCCATCAAGAACCTTCGGGCGGGCAACATCAGACCTCAGTTTGATGAGCCCATTCGGACCGCCCGACAGAAGCAATCGCTATCGCGGCACAAATCCCGCCGCACTCATCATCAGGAGGAACCCGCAATGCCGTACTGGGAGATCTTTGCGCCCGAGAACGCCTTCACCCCCGCGGACAAGGAGCAGCTGTCCGAGGCGATCACGTCGATCTACGTGGACTACGTCAACCTGCCACGGTTCTACGTGGTCGTCCTGTTCAAGGACATGCCGAAGGAGACGATGTATGTCGGGGGAAAGGCGAACAACAACTTCGTCCGGATCCGACTCGATCACATCGCCCGGCAGATGGAGACCGCAGAGGTCCGCGCACTGATGATGACGGTGGCCGAGGAGAAGCTCTCGCCCTTCATCAAGGAGCGCGGCTACGACTGGGAGATCCACATCGACGAGACCCCCATGGACCTCTGGCGCACGCAGGGTCTCGTGCCGCCGCCGCCGGAGTCGGACATGGAGAAGCTCTGGGCCAAGGAGAACCGACCCATTCCGTACGACGTCGCTGCCTCGTGACAGAGGATCCCGCGGTACGGCGGCGCTGTGCCCCGGGCCTTGTCGGTCCTCTCATCCCGCGGAACTCGAACTGGCTCAGTACATCGTCTAATGGAAAGGAAGGTGGCCATGCCTGCATCACTCGAAGGTAAGGTCGTGATCGTCACTGGATCGGGCGGCGGAATCGGCGCTGTGATTGCCGCCCGGTTCGCGAAGGAAGGCGCTCGGGTTGTCGTCTCCGATCGACACCGCGGAGCCGCCGAGGCAGTTGTTTCCCGCATCCCCGGCGCGATCGCAATTCCGGCTGATGTGACCCGCGAGCAGGACGTTTCTGCGCTGATAGAACGCACTGTCGAAGAGCATGGGGCTTTGCATCACGTGGTCGCCAACGCTGGGATAATCAGCGCATCGCATCCGATCGCGGAGACGCCGCTCGATGTTTGGCGATCCACCATGTCAGTGAACCTTGACGGTGTCTTCCTGACCATCAAGCACAGCGCGGCGGCTATCGCGAATTCCGGTGGTGGATCGATCCTCACCCTCTCGTCCATTTCGGGGACCGGGGGCACACCTCTCGCGGCGGCTTACGGGGCGTCGAAAGCTGCAGTTCGTAACCTCACCGCAACAGCTGCAGGTGAACTCAGAGCACAGAAAGTCCGAGTTAACGCCCTGGTGCCCGGCTACGTTGATACTCCGCTCATTGAGTCTGAAGTCCCAGTTTGGGAGTCCACCATGGGCCTCGCCTCTGGCGGTTTCGCTCAGGTAATCGACCAGAAGCAGGGGCGGTTGATATCCCCAGAGGATATCGCAGATGCGGCTCTTTTCCTCACTTCGGACCAAGCTTCGATGATCACCGGGAGTGCCTTGACCGTCGACGGTGGTTTCACGAGCCAATTGTTCTGAAAAGTTCACAGGATGGGTTGTGTCACGGGAGTCCAACGTGAGGTCACCATAATTCAATGCCCGGCGAAATACAGCGGACTGCCCGGGAAACCGTTCCCCGGGAACCGCGGCTCGACGGCAGTCCACAGGCGGCGAGACCCTCGACCGCTGACCCCTTCGGCCGAGGGCCGTCACCCGTCGCGCGTGGACCGAGGACGAATGATCGAACCCACCTCCTCGGGCCCCGCGCGGCCCGGCGCGAGATCATCCTCACCCCCTTCGATGAACTCCTTGAACTTCGACATGTCGTGGCGGTGAATTCCCTGCTCTGCCCGGCAATGTTGGGGTGGTGGTGGAATCGATCTGCCGAACCTCCTTCACCCCCTCCAAGAACTGAGGAAACGACAAGGGCACTGGGAATGAGGAATCTGATGCAGATACGCGAGTTGACTGGATAAGGGACTTATCAAATTCTGTCGATCTCATGGCGGGGAGTCGCTCATCGTTTGGGGTGTTTGATCGCGGGGGTAGCTGACCTCGAACCGGAGCGAATCTTGCGGTCCGGCCGCAAGGGTGCCTTGGCGGTGTGGCGTGATGCGGTGGCGTTCAAAACCCTCTACGGAGGGGCCTGCGCCGCAACGAAGTCCGGCACCTGCAGCTGCGTATCACAAATGTCACCGCCTCACCCAATTCACCAGGACCGCAGGTGAATACCCTCGGAGACGGCAGCGGAGGAGCGTTGCCACGAGTGGTCGTATTCGCAGGCCATGCGAATAACCAAATTACTAGTTTACATAATAATTGCTATTGGGCAAATAGAAATTCCTGTCTGCCAGCGCATTTGGAAGGCGACACTGCCGAAATAGTCGTGATCGCCGCAAGGCCGGGACGGGCCGCGTCCAGGACCAGCCCTTCGCGGAGAACGCCTACGAGTTGACCGCTTTCTGCCGGCACGAATGCGCCCGCGACCGTCACGATCGATCTCGGGAACCGCCCACAGGCCGGAGCCGGACCGTCGGCCCGTGTCGGGATCAGTGCCCGGAGTCCGGACCGACAAGGCCCGCGGCACAGCGACGCCGTACCCCGGGATCCTCAGTCACGAGACAGCGACGTCGTACGGAATGGGTCGGTTCTCCTTGGCCCAGAGCTTTTCCATGTCCGACTCCGGCGGCGGCACCAGACCCTGCGTGCGCCCAGAGGTTCATGAGGGTCTCGTCGATGTGGATCTCCCAGTCGTCGCCGCGCTCCTTGATGAAGGGCGCGAGCTTCTCCTCGGCCAATGTCTTGCGTGCATCGCCTAGCAGTGCGGCCCGGTTTGGGTCGCACAGCTAGGACGCGATCCAGGCGGGCGCCTCTAGCCGAATCGGCCAGGGTGTCAATGGTTGAACCGGTCGATGGTATGAACGCCGTCTATTTCGCTTATCCGGTGAATAGCGGAATCGTCCCCGCTGCAGCGAATCTGGCATCGGCAATCCGCGCAGGTGCTGACGTACCGCGTGTTGTTGTCATGTCCATGGCCCCGGCGAGCCCGGATAGTCCGAGTCATCTAGGACGTGCGCAAGCGCTCGCGGAGGAGATTCTGACGTGGAGCGGTCTCGATCCGATCGTTCTGCGGGTGGCCGGGTTCTTCCACGAGAACGTGGAAGTGATGCACGGCGACACCATCAGAGATGCCGGCATAATCCGTAACAACTTCGGTGAGGGATCCGTCCCGTGGATTGGTGCTAGAGATGCTGCCGATGTCGGGGTGGCCGCCATTATCGACCCACAGTTGTTCGGCGGCGGAAATATTCACTATCCACCGGGCGCGGAGTTGTTGAACCATGGGGATATCGCTGCGATTTTGACGACCGAGCTCGAGAAAGAGGTGACGTTCGAGACTGTCGACCGATAGCGGTGGCATGACGAATTGATCGAGCGAGGCAGGTCGGGGAACACTGCCGTCAACGCCGACATGGCGTTGCATATCTCGACTCTCGGTGAAGCCCTGAAGTCGGGAGCCGCGCCGAAAGTCGCGCCTGACACGGGGAGATTGGAAGCGCTGTTGGGCCACCGGCCTCAGACGTTCGCCGAGTACGTTGCCGAAAACCGCTCCATGTTCGTCGCCTAGACGAGGTTAGAACCTCACTTACCCGACGGTGAGGAATCAGTCTGCCTCTACACAGCGCCCCCGTATCGGGGCGCCGGTATGCGCGCGGGCCGCGATGCCGAGTGCACGGTCGGCGAACGTCGTCACGAGCCCGCATTGCACGCCGGGTGCTCGCGCAGTCGAGGTCACCGCGATCACCCATGGCGCGGACGCCTATCGGTCTCCTCGTCTTGACGTCGGGCGGCGACCGTTGCGGCCGCCCGCCGTCACCCGCGACCAAGCAGCTTCCGCATACCCGCGGCGGCACCTTGCACGAGTGTGTCGCGGGGGAATCCGCTCCGCTTCTGGGCTGCTTCGTAGTTGCCGCCCGCCACCCAGACGGGTCCGTCGGCTAGGTGTGCGAGTCCTTCACGCGCGACATCTTCGGGTTCGGCGACGTTCATGCCGGGGAGGTCGAAGTTCAGTCCGGCCCGCACCATCGCGGGGGTGCGGGTGACGCCCAGGACCAGTTCGAGTACGTGGACGCCGAACGGTGCCAGTTCGAGCCACAGGCTTTCCGCGAAGATGCGCCCGAAGGCCTTCGATGCCGCGTAGATGCTCTGGTGTTCGGAACCCATATATCCGGCCAGCGACCCCACCAACATGATGCCACCCCGCCCGCGTTCCTTCATTCTCGCGCCGAAGTGATGCGAAAGCTGCAGTTGCGACGTGATGTTCAGGTCGATGACGCCCTGGAATCCGGTCAGGTCGCCGCTGACGAATTCGTGCCCGTAACCGTTCGCCCCGGCGTTGAAGATCAGCAGGCCCACCTCGATGTCGTCGGTGGCGATGCGGATGCGGTCGAAGGCGTCCGGCGAGAGGAGGTCGAGCGCGAGCGTGCGGACCTCCACACCGTTCGCGCGAACCTTCGCGGCCGTCTCCTCGAGTGGTTCCGGCTTGCGGGCGATGAGCACGAGGCTGATTCCGGCGCGGCTCAGTTCGTCGGCGAAACCTGCGCCGACGCCCTCCGACCCGCCGGCGATCACGGCCCATGGCCCGTACTGGTGGGTGTCGATCATTGAGAGTCCTTTCGAAGGAAGTTCAGGAGACGACGATGGGGGTGGGAACCGGGTCGGGGTCGCGCACCGTGATGTCGCCCCGCTCCGCCGCTCGGACGATGGATGTGGTCAGTGCCTCGCAGCCCTTCCGGGGAGACCCGGGACGGCCGTCGCCGGAGCCGGCGATCTGGTGGCACCGGCCGCGGGCGAGGTCGTCCCACTGCACGGACGTGTGCTCCCAGCTGTTCTTCTGGACCAGCACCCGCGCACCGCACTCAGTGCACTGCAGCGGCTGCATCGGATTCCAGCGCCTTTCGTGCGAGATTGTCTTCCACTTCCTTCTTCCACGACTCCACCGGGCGCGTGGTGTCGAGCTCGAACTCGAACCGTTCGGTCATCTGCGGTGTCACGTTGGCGGCGTCGACGTAGAACTGTTCGTACCACCGGCGCAATTGGTAGACGGGGCCGTCTTCCTCACACAGCAACGGGTTCTCGATGCGGGTCTTGTTCTTCCAGATCTCGATGTCCTGCTCGAATCCCTTGGCGATGAAGGTGCCGAAGTTCTTCGCCATCTCGGTGGCGGCATCACCCTCGAGTTCTTTCGACTTCTTGACGATGATCCCGTACTGCAGCACGAACTCGTCTGCGCTGACCGGATAGTGGCAGTTGATCAGGACGGAGTCGACGTCGTGGGTCTCGTACTGGTAGGTGAGGTCGTCGACCATGAACGACGGGCCGAAATAGGTGGCATCCGAACGACTTCCCACCATCTTGGGTTGTCCGGAGGCGTGCGGGCGCATGTCCTCGCGGGCCTGGCCGCGCATGAACTGGCTGGCGACGTGGCCTTCGAAGACGTTCTTGAAATAGGTGGGGAACGAGTAATGGACGTAGAAGAAGTGCGCCATGTCGACGATGTTGTCCACCACTTCACGACAATTCGTGTTCACCGTGGTGCGGTACCAGAACCAGTCCGTCCAGTCGTCGTCGAGCGCCCCCTCGATTCGGGGAATCGTGACGTCGGCCGGCGGCAGGTTACCCTCCGGGTCGTTCCAGACGAACAGCATTCCGTCCTGATCGAGGGTGTGCCACGAGCGGGTACGAGCCAGCGGCGGTACGCGGCGGGCATACGGGATCTTCTTGCAGCGCCCGTTGCTGCCCCAGCGCCAGTCGTGGAACGGACACGCGACCTCGTCACCCTTGACGGTGCCTTGGCTGAGGTCGCCACCCATGTGCCGGCAGTAGCCGTCGAGTACGGCGAGTTTGCCAGAGCTGTCGGCAAAGACCACCAGTTTGGTGCCGAAGGCCTCGAGGGAATGCGGCTGGCCGTCCCGGAAATCCTGGGACAAACCGAGGCAATGCCAGCCGCGGGCGAATCGGGTCGGTGCAGCGCCCGCAACGATCTCGCGGACCTCGTCTCTGTCGGACTGCTGGGTGCTCACGAAGCGTCCCGTCCTCTCCTGCTCGTTCGTACCTGTGGTGTTCAGCACGCTAGGTCAGTGGGAGGAGGCCGATCCGAGACGTCTCACTGGACGGGACCGGTTGACGTGTGGTGGGTGTGCGCACGCTTCCCGTTGAGCGAGACGGTCGTCCACGGTGCCCCGATCGCGCAATACCCTTCCGCAGATGGTTAACGAGGTGCTGCTGTCGGTCCGTGAATTGCTGCCCATGATCGCAGAGCGCGCCGACAAGGTGGACGAATCGCGACGCGTGTCCGAACAGGTGATCCGCGAACTCGGGGACGCCGGGATGTTCGCAATGCTGCAGCCCAAGCGATACGGGGGTGCGGAGTGCAATCCTGTTCACTTCTACGAGACGGTGCGTGCGATCTCGGGGGTCTGCGGATCGACGGGTTGGCTCGCGTCGGTGCTGGGTGTGCATCCGTGGCACCTGGCGCTGTTCGACGACCGCGCTCAGCGCGACGTGTGGGGCCACGACAATTCGGTGCTGCTGTCGTCCGCGTACGCCCCCGTGGGGCGGCTGACGCCTGTGGACGGCGGCTACCGGCTGTCCGGTGACTGGCACTTCTCCTCGGGTTGCGAGCACGCGTCGTGGGCGCTGCTCGGGGCGATGGTGGTGGGAACGGAAGGTAGGCCGGTCGATTTCCTCACCGCGCTCGTACCGAGGTCGGATTACCGCATCCACGACGTGTGGGACGTGGTCGGTATGCGGGGGACGGCCAGCAACGAGATCACCGTCGACGACTGTTTCGTGCCCGACTACCGGACCAAACGCAACTTCGAGACCGCGCAGTTACGGGGAGCGGGGCAGAAGGTGAACCGGGGACCGCTCTACCGCTTGCCGTTCGCCACCATCTTCACCACGGCCGTCACCGCCCCCGGTGTGGGTGTGGTGGCCGGCTGCTACGAGCGGTTCCTGACGGTGATGCGTGAACGCGTGCGTCTGAGCCTCGGGGGTGGCCGCTTCGTGGAGGACCAGTTCGCCCAGGTGTCGGTGGCCCGGGCGTCGTCCGAGATCGATGCGGCGATCCTGCAGATGGACCGCAACGTCCGTGAGCTGTGGGAGCTCGCGGTCGCGGATGAGGAACTTCCGATGGCGCTGCGGTTGAGAGTCCGTCGCGACCAGGTGCGGGCGACCGAGCGGGCGCTGGACGCGATCGACCTGCTTTTCAAGACTGCCGGGGGCAGCTCGCTGTCTCGGGGCAACGCGATCGAACGGGCCTGGCGCGACGCTCACGCGGGCAGCGTGCATGTGGCCAACGAACCCGAACGCGCCCTCGCACTGTTCGGCAGGGGCGCGTTCGGACTTCCGGTGGAGGACAACCTCGTCTGATCAGTTCCGCATGTGTTGCACTGCCCGATAGGAGAACACCATTGCGGTGCCCAACGGGACCCCGGGGCCGGGATAGAAGCGTCCGCTCAATGACGCGCTGGTGTTCCCTGCCGCGTACAGCCCGTCGATCGGGCTGCCGTCCGCGCGAAGCACGCGGGCATCGGCGTCGGTGCGGACGCCACCCTTCGTGCCGAGGTCGCTGAGGATGATGCGGGCAGCGTAGAACGGCCCCTGTGCGATCGGTCCGAGCGCCGGATTCGGTGGTGCATCGGCACCCGTTCCGGGCGGGCAGAAGAAGGCGTCGTAGGGATCCTCGCCGCGGTGGAACGCCTCGTCGACACCGTGCTTCGCGTAGTCGTTGAACTGTTCGACGCTGCGCCGAAGCGTGTCGGACGGGACGCCGATCTTCTCTGCGAGTTCCTCGATGGTGTCGGCGGTGACCCAGGTGCCCGCCTCGAGGTGTTGCTGCGCCGGAATCGACGGGATGGAGATGGCCGGCAGGACGGGGCCGCCCTCCCTGGAATCGAAGACCAGATAATTGTTCGCACTTCGGTGTTCGATCATCGCGCGGCCGAACTGGTCGTAAGGCAACGACTCGTTGAGGTACCGCTCCCCGGTGTCGTCCACCAGGATTCCGCCTCGCACACCCACCATGAAAGCGCCTGAGCCGTCTGGAAGTTCGACACCCGGGCACCACCAGGCCTCGTCGAGGAGTGCCGTGTCGGCGCCGACCTCCACGGCCGCCGCCAGCAGATCGCCGGTATTCGCCCCCCGCGGTCCCATGCTCCACTCGGCTTTCCCCGGCGTGCCGTTCTCGGTGCGCAGACCGGCGTTGCCCTCGATCCCTCCGGCGGCGAGGAGAACGCCGCGCCGTGCACGTATGCGGATCGTCTGCCCGGCCGCGTCGGTGGCCTCGGCACCCACGACACGACCGTCCTCGACGATCAGTGTGTGGGCCGCCGTCTCGGTGCGGAGCTCCGCATGGCCGGTCCCGTACAACGCCATCAGGAGACGCCCGATCAGCGCGCGGCCGCCGATCAGAGTTCCCTCGGGGTGCGGCTGCCCGGCGCGATCGACGTCGGCCTCCGGACGGATGACCTCACGAAGGTCACCGATCTCGTCACCGGGCAGATCGAGGGGATTGATCGCGCGGCCGGCGTCCATGCGGCCCGGCGCCTTGTAGTAGTCGGGGAAGGGACGCCACTCGAAGTCGAGGTGCGGGTTCTGCTCGAGGAAGTCGACGACCTCAGGGGCGGTGGCGACGTACGCCTCCTGGCGTTCGACCTCGGAGTCGCCGACCACGGCGCGCAGATAGGTGCTAGCCAGCTCGGTGGAGTCGCCGATGCCGGCCCGTTCCTGGACAGCTGTGCCCGGAAGCCAGACGGCGGCGCCCGAGTAGGCGGAGGTGCCGCCGAAGAGTGGAGTCTTCTCGAGGACGAGGGTGCGCATTCCCTGCGCGGCGGCCGTATATGCGCCGGTCAGCGCGCCGCCGCCCGAGCCGACTACAAGAACGTCGCACTCCGTTGTCCAGTCCTGCATCGTCGTGTCCTCCGTTGGGGTGGGTGATGCCTGTGGGTGTTGACTGACGCCCAGTCGTGGCGTCCACGCAATCGCATTCGGGCGACGTAATGCACCGCTGGTCCCACTCACCGGACGCATTTCGGCGCCGCCGCGATCGAATGCCAGAATTGGGCTGGATCCGAGGCTGCTCGGGGAGAAGGGGATCGAGGGTGCCGAGAATCGCGGAGGTCAGGGACGCTGCCGAACCGAGTTCGGAGGAACAGCGGGCGCGCCATGTGCGCATGCTGGAGGCGGCCGCCGAGCTGGCGTCCGAGAAGGAGCTCGCCCGGGTCCAGATGCACGAGGTGGCGAAGCGCGCCGGTGTCGCCATCGGCACGCTGTACCGGTACTTCCCGTCGAAGACGCACCTGTTCGTCGCGGTGATGGTCGACCAGATCGATCAGATGGGCGCCGGATTCTCGAAGGGTGTCGCGTCGGACACCACTCCCCAGGACGCCGTCTACAACGTGCTGGTGCGGGCCACTCGTGGCCTCCTGCGCCGGCCTGCGCTGTCCACGGCGATGATTCAGTCCACCAGCACCGCGAATGTCGCCACCGTCCCGGATGCCGGGAAGGTCGACCGAGCCTTCCGCCAGATCATGCTCGATGCGGCGGGGATCGAAGACCCGACCGAAGGTGATCTGACCGCGCTCCGCCTCGTGGTGCAGCTGTGGTTCGGGGTGGTCCAGTCGTGCCTCAACGGCCGGATCTCGATTCCCGACGCCGAATCGGACATTCGCAAGGGCTGCGACCTGCTGCTCGTCGGTCTTTCCCGCCGCTGATCGTTCTCGGCACAAGGGTCGCGCACTGCCACGCCTAACGGGGTGCAATTCATTCTCGACGCCTCCGCACGGCTACTACGAGCCAGCGCATTGATCTGTCCTAACAAATAGAATACGTTTCAGAAATGCCGCCCTGGCGTGAATCCTGGCGGCTCAGCGAAGGAGCCAACAATGGGCAACGCAGTCATCGTCGACGCGGTCCGGACACCGATAGGTCGCCAGCGCGGCGCATTGTCCGGACTGCATCCGGCAGAACTGCTCGGAGCGGCACAACGCGGCGTCCTCGAGCGGGCGGGAGTCCCCGCCGAAAACATCGGTCAGGTCGTCGGTGGCTGCGTCACGCAGGCCGGTGAGCAATCCAACAACGTGACCAGGCAGGCATGGCTGCACGCCGGTCTGCCGTATGGCACTGCCGCCACCTCCATCGATTGTGCGTGCGGGTCGTCGCAGCAGGCCGTGCACCTGGTGGCCGGCCTGATTGCCTCGGGTCAGATCACCGCGGGAATCGGATGCGGTGTGGAGGCGATGAGCCGGGTGTTCCTCGGTCAGGCGTTGACCCCCGAGACGGGAAGCCCCTATCCCGACGACTGGTCGATCGACATGGGCGACCAGTTCACGTCTGCGCAGCGCATCGCGGAACGGCGTGGAATCACCCGTCGCGATGTGGACGCGTTCGGCCTCGAGTCGCAGCGCCGCGCCGCTCAGGCCTGGGCCGAGGGACGGTTCGACCGCGAGGTCGTCCCCGTCACCGCGCCCGTCGTGGACAAGCAGGGCGTACGCACGGGTGAGAAAGCAGTGGTCACCCGGGACGGGGGACTGCGAGAGACGACGGCCGAGGCTCTGGCAGCACTGAAGCCGGTGATCGACGGGCACATCCACACCGCAGGCAATTCCTCGCAGATCAGTGACGGCGCCGCGGCCGTACTCCTCATGAGCGAGGAACGGGCCGGCGAACTCGGGCTGCGTCCGCGCGCCCGGATCGTCGCGTCGGGCATGGTCGGCTCCGACCCCTACTTTCACCTGGACGGACCGATCGAGTCGACGGCACTGGTCCTCGAACGGGCCGGAATGTCGTTGGCAGACATCGATCTCGTCGAGATCAATGAGGCGTTCGCCTCGGTCGTGCTGTCCTGGGCGCAGGTTCACGAGGCAGACCTGTCCAAGGTGAACGTCAACGGTGGTGCGATCGCCCTCGGGCATCCAGTGGGATCGACCGGTGCGCGACTGATCACCACGGCACTGCACGAGCTGGAACGGGCAGACAAATCCACCGCCCTGATCACCATGTGCGCGGGCGGGGCGCTATCTACCGCAACCATCATCGAACGCATCTGACACCCGAGAACTCGACGAGGCCGACATGACAATGGGATTGACCGAAGAAGAGCGGGACCTGCGCGACTCGGTGCGGGGATGGGCCGCTCGAACCGTGACGCCGGACGTGCTGCGGCAAGCGGCGGAAGCGAAAACCGAACAGCGACCGCTGTTCTGGAATGCGCTCGCCGGTCTGGGCGTGCTGGGGCTGCACCTGCCGGAAGAGGTGGGAGGCGCCGGGTGCGGCCTGGTGGAACTCGCGGTGGTCGCCGAAGAGCTCGGCAGGGTTCTGGCTCCTGGACCATTTCTGCCGACCGTGGTGACGAGTGCCGTCCTGAACGAAGGCGGCCACAGCGGTCGGCTGTCCGGGTTGGCCGACGGTTCGGTGTTGGGAGCCGTGTCCCTGCAATCGGGTTCGTTGCGGATCTCCCGCCACGGCGACGAGGTAATCCTCGACGGCGAGTCGGGGTACGTCCTCGGCGGTCAGGTGGGTGATCTGTTCCTGCTGGCGGCGCGGGACGGCGACACGACGGTGTTCGTGGTGCTGCCACGCGAGCACCTCGACGTCACCGACCTGCCGAGCCACGACGTGGTGCGCCGCAACGCCGTCGCCGCCGCGCACGGCATCATCCTTTCGGAAGACGCGGTCCTGTCGATCGATTCGCGGCTTGTCCTCGATCTCGCGGCCACCCTGTTCGCCGCCGAGGCGTCGGGCATCGCCGACTGGGCCGTCGCTACCGCCGCGGACTACGCGAAGGCGCGGCACCAGTTCGGCCGACCCATCGGCCAATTCCAGGGCGTCAAGCACCGGGTGGCCCGTATGCTCACCCTCGCCGAACAGGCCCGGGTGTGCGCCTGGGACGCCGCCCGCGCCATGAGCCCGGACACTGATCCCGCCGAGGCGTCGCTGGCCGCGGCGGTAGCCGGAGCCACCGCACCCGAGGCGGCGTTCTCGGTGACCAAGGACTGCATCCAGGTGCTCGGCGGCATCGGCTACACCTGGGAACACGACGCTCACCTGTATCTGCGACGGGCGCAGTCGTTGCGAATCCTGCTCGGGTCCACCGCGTCGTGGCGGCGTCGGGTCGCCCGTGCCACCCTCGACGGCAGCCGGCGCGTGCTCGGGATCGAACTGCCACCGGAGGCGGACCGCATCCGCACCGAGGTGCGTGCCGAGCTGGCTCCGGCGGTCGGTCTGGCCGAACAGGAACGCAAGCGCTACCTGGCCGAAAAAGGCTATGCGACACCGCATCTCCCTGCACCGTGGGGGAGAGGCGCAGCTGCCGTCGAACAACTCGTGATCGCCGAGGAACTCCGCGCCGCTCAGGTGAAGCCGCACGACATGATCATCGGCAACTGGGTGGTCCCCACATTGATCGCACACGGCAACGAAAATCAGGTGCAGCGATTCGTGCCACCGTCGTTGCGCGGTGACCTCGTCTGGTGCCAGCTGTTCTCCGAGCCGGGCGCCGGGTCCGACCTCGCCGGACTGAACACCAAGGCCACCAAGCTCGACGGTGGCTGGGTGCTGCAGGGCCAGAAGGTATGGACGTCGATGGCCCGCGACGCGCACTGGGGCATCTGCCTGGCGCGGACGGCCCCGGATGCGCCGAAACACAAGGGCCTGTCGTACTTTCTGATCGACATGAAGTCCAGCGAGGGACTCGACATCCGGCCGCTGCGGGAGATCACCGGTGAGGCGCTGTTCAACGAGGTGTTCCTCGACAACGTCTTCGTCCCGGACGAGTTGCTGGTGGGTGAACCGGGTGACGGCTGGAAGCTGGCCCGCACCACACTGGCCAATGAGCGGGTCTCGCTTTCGCACGACTCCGCCCTCGGATCCGGCGGCGAGGCGCTGTTGACTCTGGCCGCCGACCTGCCCGGCGGGATCGACGACGAGCAGCTGACGGTGCTCGGCAAGGTGCTCTGCGACGCGCAATCCGGTGGCTTGATGGGGCTGCGCACCACCCTGCGCTCGATCGCCGGTGGGCAGCCGGGTGCCGAGTCCTCGGTCGCGAAACTGCTCGGCGTCGAACACATCCAGCAGGTGTGGGAGGTGGCGATGGACTGGGCGGGACCACGCGCCCTGCTCGGTGAGCAGGGCCGCACGTCGGACACCCAGATGTTCCTGAACGCGCAATGCATGTCGATCGCGGGCGGCACCACCAACGTCCAGCTCAACATCATCGGTGAACGCCTCCTGGGTCTGCCCCGCGACCCCGAGCCCGGAAAGTGACCTGACATGAGTATCGATGTGAACGTCGCCTTGACCGCGGAACCGGCAGTTCGGGAGGCGTCGTGGACCGAACGCGACGTCCTGCTCTATCACCTCGGCGTCGGGGCGGGCGGCAACGCGGTGGACCCCGCCGAACTGCGGTGGGTGTACGAGAAGAACCTGCGGGTGCTGCCCACGTTCGCCCTGGTGGCCGGGCAGGGTATTTCTTCGGGATCGGCGCCGAGTGCCGGGCTGACCATGCCCGGCATCGATGTGGATCTGCGCAAGATACTGCACGGCGGGCAGACACTGACGGTGCATGCGCCGATCCCGTCCTCGGGCACCGCCCGGGTGTCCTCGCGAGTGGCCGACGTGTGGGACAAGGGCAAGGCTGCCGTCATCGTGCTCGAGCAGACGGCCACCGACTCGGACGACGGTCACCCGTTGTGGACGACGGGGATGCAGATCTGGGCCCGTGATGAGGGCGGGTTCGGCGGGTCCCCTGGTCCCGAGTCGGTGGCCACGCTGCCGGACCGGAAACCCGACAAGGTGCTGGCGTCACACACCGGAACGGGACAGGCGCTGCTGTACCGGCTCAGCGGCGATATGAACCCGTTGCACGCCGACCCCCAGTTCGCGTCCGCCGCGGGGTTCGACCGCCCGATCTTGCACGGGCTCGCCTCGTACGGAGTGGTGTGTAAGGCCGTCGTCGACGGGATGCTGGACGGCGACCCCACCCGCGTGCGCACGTACTCGGCGCGGTTCGCCGGCTCCCTCTATCCGGGTGAGACGATCGACATCGCGGCCTGGCGGGACGGCGACGTGCTCACGCTGCGGGCGACGTGTCCCGAACGGAACGGACAGCCCGTCCTCACACACACCACGATGGAGATTCGCCCGTGAACACCAGCACGCATCCCACCTTCGAGAACAGCACCGCGGGAACAGTGTTGACGTCCCCCTCCGACGGGGCCGCGGTCGACCGGGCCACCGAGGCGGCGCGCCGCGTGATCGACGCCCTGCTGCGCACCGACCGAGCCAACGCCAACCTCGAGCGAGTGGCCGAGGAGTTGAACAGCATCGCCGAGCACCTCGAGGAGCACGCACCCGCGGTGGCCGAGCGGCTGATCGACATGTGGAACGGGGAGGGCGTTACCCGGCACGATCCGGTGACCGGACCGGAGAATGCGCTGGCACCACCCGTAGTCCTCGAAGGCCTGGCGGACGGCTCGGTGCAGGGCACCGTCACCTTGACCATCCCGTACCAGGGTCCGCCCGGGCATGTCCACGGTGGTGTCTCGGCGCTGCTGCTCGACCACGTGCTGGGTGTTGCCAACGCGTGGGGCGGAAAGTCCGGCATGACAGCACAATTGAGTACGCGGTACCACCGTCCGACCCCACTGTTCGAACCGCTCACCCTGACCGGAAAGCTGATCGGCGTCGACGGGCGGAAAATCTCCACCGTGGGCGACATCAGGACCGCGGACGGGCAGGTGTGTGTGTCGGTCGAGGGACTGTTCATCGACAAGACCGTCCCCAGGCCGCGCTGAGAGGGCAGGATGCAGGACATGACCGAAGTCCTACGGTCCGAGAACGAGGCTGCATCCGCTGATCTCTTTTCCGCCCAATGCCCCGGTGGTGCAGTTATTCTGCACCACTGGGGCATTCGGCGTTCTCGGGGGGATCAGACCGCGATGTCGCGGCGCAGCATTTTCCCTGTCGCGTTGCGCGGCAGGAGGTCGGTGGTGATTCGCCAGCGGGTCGGGACCTTGAAGTACGACAGACGTTCGGCCGCGTAGTCCCGCAGCTCCGCCTCGGTGGTTGTGGCACCGGGCCGAAGTACCACCACGGCCGACACCTCCTGTCCCAGATCCTCATGCGGCGTTCCGATCACCGCGCACTCGAGGACACCGGGATGTTCGTCGAGGCACTGTTCGATCTCGGTGGGGTAGACGTTCTCGCCGCCGCGCAGAATCAGATCGGAGCGACGTCCCGTCAGCCGAAGCCGGCCGTTCTCGACAACGCCGTAGTCGCCGGTGCGCAACCACCGGCCCGGCGCGATTGCCGCGGCGGTGGCGGCCTCGTCCTCCCAGTAGCCGAGCATCACGAAGGGGCTGCGCACGCACACTTCGCCCTCGACTCCGTCCGGGAGCCACTTCCCGTACGGATCGCGGATCTCCATGCTGACCGTGATGATCGGCCTGCCCAGCGTGCCCGGGTACTGCTCGAGTTCGGGGCCGGCGGCCACGGCGATGGCCGTACTGCACTCGGTGAGACCGTAACTGTCCACCAGCGCGTCCCGGGCGAACGGCACCTTCTCCCGCAGCCGTTCCTTGAAGGCGACCGACGACGGTGCCGACGCCAGCGAGAACGCCGTCAGCGAGGACAAGTCGTACTTCTCCAGGTTGTCGTGTTCGACCAACCTCGACGCCATGGTGGGGACCGCACCCCAGTTGGTGACCCGTTCCCGCTCGATCAGGGCGAGCACGGCGTCCACGTCGAATCCGCCCTGATACATGACCACGGCGCCGCCGGTGGCGAGCCGCGGCACCACCAGGTTGTGCAGGCTCGCGATGTGGAACAGAGGGGACGTCAACAGGTAGCGCCGCGGGCTCGGGACGGCCGGGTCGGTGGGCGACCCCGTGAACTCGGCGACCACCGCGTCACTGAACCGGTGGTAGTCGACCACCGCGAGGATGTTGCGCTGCGAATGCAATGCGCCCTTGGGGCGGCCGCTGGTGCCACTCGTGTAGAGAATGGCGGCCGGATCATCCTCGTCGACGTCCGTGTGGGGCATCGGGGCGCCCGCGTACCGGTCGAAGATCCGGGGCAGATCGTCTTCCATGGTGAGAACCGGGACTTCCGTTCCGGCCGCGGCGAGCGTCTCGGCCCGCTTCGCGTCGGCGATGACGACGGCGGGGCGGCTGTGCGTCAGCCCGTACTCGACCTCACGCGGTACCCACCAGCCGTTGAGTCCCACGCTGATGGCGCCTAGCACCTGCGTGGCCCAAAAGGCGATCACCCATTCCGGAGTGTTGGCGGCGAGGATCGCGACCCGGTCGCCCTTGCGGACACCGTGCTCATCGCGCAGCGCGGTCGCGAGTGCCGCCACCGCCGCCGCGTGCTCGGTGTACGACAGCCGGCGGTCGGCGGTCACCAGGTAGTCCCGGTCTCCCCACTGCAACGAGGTGGCGAGCAGGTCGCCCACCGCCCGTCCGCGGTTCTTCATCACCGGCATGCGTGTGCCCAGTACGGGCTCCTCGACGATCTCGAACCGGCCACCGGGCCCGGTGAGGCGGGACATCACCTGATCCAGGTGCAGCTGTGGATCTGTAGGGGCAGTCATGGGGCCGGCCTTTCGTCCTCGGGCACTCGTACCGACACAAGATGGCACGCCATGGCGGGGCTTCGGCCGTGGTTACCACTCACCGAGACTGGCTCGATCCGCGGTGCCTCCGCGCCGTTACGTTCGTCAGCGAATCGCAGCTGGAGGGACACCTAATGACCATAGATCTCGACCCGCCCACCGTGAAGGTCGATCCACTCGGGCCGGCCAAGCTCGGGCCGATCACTCTGCGCAATCGCGTCATCAAGGCCGCGACGTACGAGGGACTCACGCCGAAAGGTCTGGTCACCGACGAACTGATCGAGTTTCATCGGCAGCCGGCGGCGGGTGGGGTCGGCATGACCACCGTCGCTTATTGCGCCGTCGCCGCCGACGGGCGCACGGCTCCCGGCCAGATCACCTGGCGTGACGACGCGATGCCGGGACTGCGGAAGCTGACCGACGCCATCCATGCGGAGGGGGCGGCGGTGTCTGCACAGATCGGGCATGCGGGGCCGGTGGCCGGCGCCAAGTACAACGGCGCCCCCGCGCTGGCGCCGAGCACCCAGTTCCGTCTGACGACGCAAACCTTGGCGCGAGCGGCAACCGTCGCCGACATCGAGCGGATCACCGCTCAGCACGTCGACGCCGCGAAGCGGGCCATCGAGGCCGGCTTCGATGCGATCGAGCTGCACTTCGGGCACAACTACTTCATCAGCTCGTTCCTGAGCCCCCGGACCAATCGGCGCAAGGACCGATACGGCGGCAGCCTCGAGAACCGCGCGCGGCTCGCCCGCGACACCGCGCGGGCTGTCCGCGACGCGGTGGGCGATCGGATCGCAATCCTCGCCAAGCTGAACATGGACGACGGTGTGGCGGGGGGTTTCTGGGTGGACGAGGCCATCCAGGTGGCGCAGTGGCTCGAGCAGGACGGCTCGCTCGACGCACTCGAACTGACGGCGGGCAGCTCGCTGCTGAATCCGATGTACCTGTTCAAAGGTGATGCGCCGCTGCGAGAATTCGCGGCCGCCATGCCGCAACCCACCAAGCTCGGCATCCAGCTCGTCGGCAAGCATTTCCTGAGGGAGTACCCCTATCGCGACGCCTACCTGCTCGATGACGCCCGTCAGATCCGGGCGGCAGTCACCATGCCGCTGGTGCTTCTCGGTGGTATCACCGGCAAGGCGAGCATCGACCTCGCCATGGAAGAGGGCTTCCAGTTCGTGGCGGTCGCGCGTGCATTGCTGCGTGAGCCTGATCTGGTCAACCGCATCACCGCGGAGACCCACAGGCCGGGCCTGTGCAATCACTGCAACAAGTGCATGACAGCGATCTACGGTGGCACCCATTGCGTGCTCCGGAAGCCATGACCGCGCACACGCCGTCGAGAGGAGAGCTCGAGTTGGAACGCACAACGATCGCCCAGATGCTGCTCGACCGGTTGGGTGACGAACGGCTGGGAGTCCGCACCCGCGAGCAAGATTGGACGTGGAACGCGGTGGTTCACGAGAGTGCGGCGCGTGCCGCACTCGCCGCGTCGTTGCGTCGCGGCGGTCCGTTCCACATCGGTGTGCTGCTCGAGAACACCCCCGAGTTCCTGTTCTGGCTGGGTGGCGCGGCGCTCGGGGGAGCGACGATCGTCGGCATCAACCCCACCCGCCGCGGGGCCGAACTCGAGGCCGAGATCCGGTACGTCGACTGCCAGCTGATCGTCACGGATGCCGCCGGCAAGTCGCAGCTCACCGGTCTCGACCTCGGATTGTCCGAAGACCGATTCCTCCTCGTGGACGATCCGATGTACGCGGATCGGGTGGCGTCCTGCCGGGTGGAGCACCCCGCAGCGGATCCGGCGATCGACGACTCGACGCTGTTTCTGTTGCTGTTCACCTCGGGCACGACGGGCACGTCGAAAGCCGTGCGGTGCAGCCAAGGTCGCCTGGCGCGCCTCGCCTACTCCAACACGGTGAAGTACGGCCACGTACGGGAGGACGTCGACTACTGCTGCATGCCGCTGTTCCACGGAAACGCCCTGATGGCGTTGTGGGCGCCCGCACTCGCCAACGGGGCCACCGTGTGTCTGCCGCGCAAGTTCTCGGCCTCGGGCTTCCTTCCCGACGTCCGGTTTTTCGGCGCGACCTTCTTCACCTACGTGGGCAAGGCGCTGGCGTACCTGATGGCCACGCCGGAGTTGCCGGACGATTCGGACAACACGCTCGTAAGGGGTTTCGGCACGGAGGCCTCGCCGGAAGACAAGGCCGAGTTCGTCCGACGGTTCGGCGCCGAACTGTACGAGGGGTACGGCTCCAGTGAAGGCGCAGGCTCGGTGACGCTCGACCCCGCCGCCCCCGAGGGTGCGCTCGGCCGACCCGCTCACGAGAACATCGTCATCGTCGACCCCGACACCCTCGAGGAGAAAGCGCGGGCACGGCTCGACGAGCACGGCCGCGTCCTCAACCCGGACGAGGCGATCGGTGAAATGGTCGACAAGGCTGGAGCAGGGAGATTCGAGGGTTACTACAAGAACGAGGATGCGGTTGCGGACCGCATCAGGCACGGCTGGTACTGGACCGGTGACCTCGGCTACCTCGACGAGGAGGGGTTCCTCTACTTCGCGGGACGCAAAGGTGACTGGATCCGGGTGGACGGGGAGAACACCTCCGCGCTGATGGTGGAACGGATTCTGCGACGCCATCCCAAGGTGATCGCCACCGGTGTCTACGCCGTTCCCGACCCGCGGTCGGGCGACCAGGTGATGGCCGCCGTCGAGATGTCCGACCCCAGCGACTTCGACCCCGCGGACTTCGCATCCTTCCTAGCCGGCCAGGACGACCTGGGTACGAAGTCCGCGCCCCGCTTCATCCGCGTGTCCACCGACCTGCCCGTGACGGGATCGAACAAGGTGCTCAAACGTGCTCTGCAGGAACAAGGTTGGCGGTGTGACGATCCGGTCTTCCGATGGGTGGGACGCGGCGCCCCCGAGTACCACGAAATGACCGAGAGCGAGAAGACCGCGCTGGAGCAGGAATTCCACACGCACGGGCGGCAACGGTTCCTGCAGGTGTGACGGTGAGGTGGGCACAAGATCGGGAGGTCATATCTCGGGTCGGGTGAGTGTCGTGTCGGCCATGTTGCCGCGCTGGTCCGCGAATTGCCGTCGGTACGCGGAGGGGGAAATCGCGAATGCTGCGGCAAATCTCTGCCGAAGGGTGACGTTGCTCCCGAAGCCGCATTTCGCGGCGATGGAGTCGATTCCCCAGTCGGTCGTTTCGAGTAGTGCCCGAGCTTCTTGCAGGCGGTGTTCGAGTATCCAGCGTGCTGGAGTCGTTCCGGTGGATTGCTGAAAGTGGCGTACGAAGCTGCGTCTACTCATCCGCGCCTGGTCGGCGAGTCGGTCCACGGTGAGCGGCTCGTCGAGATGACTGAGTGCCCATTCCTGCACTTCGGCCATGGTCGTGTCGGATACCGGCCGAGCCAGCGGGCGATCGATGTACTGTGCCTGCCCTCCTTCCCGGTGAGGGGCGACGACCAGGCTACGGGCGATCCGGGTAGCGACGGCAGACCCGAGGTGTTTGCGAACCAGATGTAGGCAGGCGTCGATCGCCGAGGCCGTCCCCGCCGAGGTAAGGACGTCACCGTGATCGATGTAGAGCACCGAGGAGTCGACCTTGCTGCCGACGCTGCGTTCAGCAAGTAGCGGCAT
The DNA here is from genome assembly GCF_033142305.1 of Rhodococcus sp. IEGM 27. Taxonomy (NCBI): domain Bacteria; kingdom Bacillati; phylum Actinomycetota; class Actinomycetes; order Mycobacteriales; family Nocardiaceae; genus Rhodococcus; species Rhodococcus sp. IEGM 27. The sequence continues at coordinate 229,027 of NZ_JAWLSG010000009.1, forward strand.
CACCTCCCAATGCGTGACCGCGGAACGTCCCCCGAGCAGGCCGGTGTCGGCGAGAGCGAAAGCGCCCAGGCATAGACCGACAATGGCAGCGCCGCGGGCATGCGCGGACGTGATCGCAGTCTTCAACTCGTCGTTGACCGGTGTGAGGGACTGAGGCCAGGAAGGAATGACGACGATGTCGGCCCACTCGACGGTGTCCGGCCCTGCCACCTCGCCGATCGGGTATCCCTCGATGGTGCGAACGGTTCCTGCACGATCCGACCACAAACGCGTCTGCCAGTCGGGTGCGAGCCCAAGGCGGCCCACCTCGCCGAACACCATCAGCGGTGCCGCCAGGTGGAACATCGTGATGTCGTCGAACGCGTAGACAGCGATACGCATGATGCCTCCGAGGTTGGCCTGATTCCATCGAAAGTATGCATCCATGCCACTCGTAGAGGAAACCGATGTGCCGAACACTGGGACGGGTCGCGTCCACACCATGGCGCGACCCCGTCAACAAGCAACGAAGCTGAAGGGGAAAACTTATGACCGCACCTCGCCGCGCCCTCGTCGTCGTCGATGTCCAGCAGGAGTACTTCGAGGGACCACTCGAGATCCAGTACCCACCGCGTGCGGAGTCACTCGCCAACATCGTGAACGCTGTGGAGACAGCCACCATGCGTGAGATTCCGGTTCTCGTTGTGCAGCATCAGATGCCGCAGGGCGCCCCCGTTTTCGTCGAGGGAACCGAAGGGTGGTCGCTGCATCCGGAGATCGAACGGCGCATCGAGCCGGCTACCAAGCGGGTGCACAAGCAGTACGGGAGCGTGTTCGCGGGTACGGATGTGGCGCAATGGTTACACGCGCACAACGTCGACACCATCACGATCGTCGGATACATGACCAACAATTGCGACCTCGCCACAGCGGTGGAGGCCGAAGGGCTCGGGTTCGCCACCGAAATCCTGTCCGACGCCACGGGTGCCATCAGTCTGGCCAACGAGGCCGGCACGATCTCCGCGCAGTCCCTGCACACGGCATTGATGGTGTTGCTGCAGTCGAACTTCGCTGCCGTGTCGACCACTGCACAGTGGATCGAAGCGCTGACGTCGGACTCGGCGCTGCCCAAGAACAACCTGGTGCAATCGGCCATCGACGGACGCTCGGCGGTCGCCCTCGCCTGACGGGGTGCCAGGCCAACGTGCGTGCAGCCAGCCGGATTGGTGTTCAGATCCGCGCTGGTGGCCGCCGGCCAGGGTGACGGACTGCCGATCCGGTGCGCTGGGCCGACGTACGCGGTCCCCGCGGGCGCGGACTGGGCGAGACCCCGAGAACAGTGAGCGGGCCGCGCTCGTCGTCCGGAAGTGCGTCGGCCCGCCACTTCTTCACCGCCCGATAGAGCCACTGACCGACCTGCTCCCCGTCCGCTGTGACGTAGTTCGCGGGAACCAGTGCGTTCCCGTGCTCTTCGCGGTACGCGGCGATTTCGGTGAGCATTCGCCGCCGCTTGCCGTCGATCCGGGACACGGTCGGCAGTGGGGTGTCGTCGTCGCTCCACACGAACCCGATCGCATCGAGTTCCGCAATGCGGTGCGGTGGCAGGGTGCCGAGCATGCGCGCCACCCTCTGGCGGTGTTGCCAACGACCGAGGTGGAACCCACTTTCGGTGACGTAGTCAGCTGGGATCGCGGTGTGGGGGTGTTGGCGGCGGAAGTCGGCGTAGAGCTGCACAGGGGAGGAGGCGGGCTGGTTCGCTGGCATCGGAATCGCACCCTTCCGGAGGCTCTCACACGTAATGGGGTTTGTCATCACGTCAAGTATGTCCACCAGTTGGACGATGTAGCAAGACAGTTGGCCCCGTTGTTCGCTGTGTCGGTGAGTATCGGTGTTGGGTCGCGTCGGCACTGCGACCGAACTGCAAGCCTTCCGAACCGGGCGCGCGGGCGATCGACCGATCTGCACCTTCACCTGGTGAGCAAGTGCCACAGAAGAATTAGGTGGTCGAACTGTATGCCGCGGCCCGGCGAGGATTTTCGCCGGGCGCTTCAGGCAATCGATCGGTGATACTCGACGCGATCACGGGGTGACAATGGTGAAGGCCGGGTCGGGGGCGTCGGTCAGTTCGACGATCCTGGTGATGGCTGTCACGTCACCGTCCATCGTGACGGTGTCGGTTCCGGAACCGGCCAGAAGGCCGAGCAACTGCGGCTTCGTCAGCTTCACCACGAGGTCGGCCGGATCGGACCGCTTTGTCGGGAAGTGGATCAACACGCCGCTCGACAACTCCATGCGGTAGGTCTCGTCCACGTCGGTGAAGTGCCAGCGGATCGTCGCCGACACATCCCAGGCCCGCGGACCGTCGATGCGGATCGCGATGCTGTCGAAGATCTGCGTGATGGTTAGCGCGGTGGCCATGCCCGCTGCACTGACCTCGGCCGGATGCGGCGGGCCATCAACCTCGCTTGCGCCGACGAGGAAGTTGTTCCGCCACGTCGCGCACTCGGAGCCGTAGCCGAGTCGGGTCAGCACGTCGGTGAGCACCTCTTTGGCGCCGGCGTGATTCGGCTCGGCGAACACCGCATGGCTCGCGAGTTCGGCGGCGAAACGCAGATCGCCTTCGGCAGCGAACTCCCGGGCCTTCGCGACGGCGGCATCGATTCCACCGATCGCACGGACGTAGCGGGCGCCTGCCGCCTCCGGGGGGTGCTGCCACAGGTGCGCCGGGTTGCCGTCGTACCAACCGAGGTAGCGCTGATAGATCGCCTTCACGTTGTGGCTGACCGAGCCGTAGTAGCCGTGGGTGTGCCACGCGGCGTCCAGAGCGGGCGGCATCGGAAAGTCTTCAGCGATTTCGGTGCCCACCTGCCCTTGGTTGAGGCGGCGCAGCGTTTGATCGTGGAGGTAGGCATAGAGGTCGCGCTGTTCGGTGAGGTACCCGATCAGGTCGTCGGTACCCCAGGTCGGCCAGTGGTGCGAGGCGAAGGCGACGTCCGAGTCGTAGGCGAACATCTCGATCGCCTCGGTGAGGTACCGCGACCAGTTGCGTGCGTCGCGTACCTCCGCGCCCCGCAACGTCAGCAGATTGTGCAGATTGTGGGTCGCGTTCTCCGCCAGGCAGAGCGCGCGATGGGCGGGGAAGAAGAAGTTCATCTCCGACGGGGCCTCGGTTCCCGGAGTCACCTGGAACACCATGCGGACGCCGTCGAGCGTCTCCTCCTGCCCCGTGTGGGTGATATCGAGCGTGGGTGCGAGCAGTCCCACGGTTCCGTTCGATGTGCTGGGCCCGAGGCCCGCCCCCAGGGTGCCGGTCGCGCCGACGGGCAGCACGATTCCGGTGTGGAACATGCCGCGCCGCAGCATCGCACCGCCGGCGTAGACGTTCTCGGAGACCGCGTGCTCGAGGAAATGCTCGGGGGCGACGATCGGCACGGTGGTGTCGGCGTCGACGACACCGAGTACGCCACCGAAGTGGTCGATGTGAGAGTGGGTGTAGATGACAGCGGTCACCGGGCGGTCGCCACGATGCTCGCGATACAGCGCGAGCCCGGCCGCGGCGCACTCGGCAGAGACCAGCGGGTCGATCACAACCACCCCGGTCTCGCCCTCGACGAGCGTCATGTTCGACAGGTCGTAGCCACGGATCTGATAGATCCCCGCGGTGACCTCGAACAGTCCGTGGATCGCAGTCAGCTGCGCTTGCCGCCAGAGGCTCGGGTTCACCGTGTCGGGACAGTCACCGGTGGTCGCCGCGGCAAAGCCCTCGGCGTCGTACACCACCCGGCCGTCACCGGCGCGGACCTGCGCAGGTTCGAGCACGGCGACAAGACCGCGGTTGGCATTGTCGAAATCGGTGCGATCGGCGAAATCGGCGGACATCGGCACTCCTCGCAAAATGGGTCGTGGTGGGTTCCGCACCCACGGCCCCACTCTCCTGATTCGGGGCCGCCCCTGGCATCACCCTTCCTAGGTGAAGTCGACGACACCTGACTGCCACGAAGAACGCTGACGTGGGTCAGTGCCTTCACATGCGGCGATCTCGGAGGTAGCGCGCACGTTGGCGAGCATGGTGAGTTCGTAAGAGGTCTGGTCCGGTCGGTCACAGTGCCATGTGCCCACCAGTCTTGGCTCTGCGCAGCCAGTTCGGTTCCACCGGTCATGAGCGTGGTGTTCGAGCCCGCATCATTTCGTCATCGCGTCCCATCACTCGAGCGTGCTCGCATGTAAATTTCGGAGGGTGGCGGCAGCGGCGTCACCTTTTCTGCCGTCGCGGTGTACATCGCGTACGAGGCGCTTTCGACGGCCCGCGTGCCCCTCCAACAGAACAGATCCACCGAATGGAGAGTGTCCGGAATTGCTATATCAGACAAGCGATCGGCCGTTACGCGTGTAGTTGGGCGTCGACGTCTCGGGGGTGGAAGCACCGCTCGACCCCGGCGCCTACTACGACTGACAAGGAGACCGCGGTTGGGCCCAGCTACAGCTGGCCGCTGCTTGACACTAGAGCCCCTCGGATGTCTTCTTTTTTCGCCCGGACGTTTGCCGTCCGACTCGCGCCCTGTGCACTCGGCGCGCCGGCCGCCCTGGAGTAGGCGAGTGCGCCCGCGTCGATCGACCGGCCTGATGTTGCGGTGTCGGATTCGACCGCGGTGAGGCCGCCTGGCGATATCCTTAGGTGCTACTCGAGAGGTTCTCGGGCAGTTCGACGTGCACCATGAAGAGATGTGTCGATGAACAACGAGGATCCTTTCGCGACCCAACGCGACGTGTCCGGTGCGGTCACGGCGGAACTCGCGGCGGCGGGGTTCGAGGATGCTGTCGAGATCGGTCGTGGCGGGTTCGGGATCGTGTACCGGTGCACGCAGGCGTCGCTCGAACGTTCGGTGGCTGTCAAGGTCCTGACTGCGGATCTCGACGAGGAGAACCGGGAACGGTTCATGCGAGAGCAGCGGGCGGCGGGCCGGTTGACCGGTCATCCCAACATCGTCAACATTCTCCATGCCGACGTCACCGACAACGGTCGCCCCTTCATTGTGATGCCCTACTGTGCCCGGGGCTCTGTCGACGCCCGAATCCGGCGCCACGGCCCGCTTCCGCTGGCCGATGTGCTCCGGCTCGGGGTGAAGATGGCCGGTGCCTTGGACGCCGCGCACAAGGTCGGCATCCTCCATCGCGACATCAAGCCCGCGAACATACTGCTCACCGATTACGGTGAGCCGGCATTGACGGATTTCGGCATCGCACACATCACCGGCGGGTTCGAGACGACCACCGGGGTCGTCACCGGGTCACCGGCGTTCATCGCCCCCGAAGTCGTAGCCGGACGCCCGCCGAGCACATCCGCGGACGTGTACGGGCTCGGCGCCACCCTGTTCGCGGCGCTCACCGGCCATGCCGCGTTCGAACGCCGCAGCGGGGAGCACCTGATGGCACACTTCGTGCGGATCACATCCGAGCCGGTACCGGACCCCCGCGAGCACGGCGTTCCCGAGGACGTCAGTGCAATCATCGAACAGACCATGGCCAGTGATCCCGAGACTCGCCCGTCTGCCGCGGAGCTGAGTCAACATCTGCGCGAAGCCCAGTTACGGCATGGATTCGCGGTCGACGAGATCGCTCTGCACACCACTGAGTCGGGAGCCGCGACCGATGCCCCTCCCGGGAAAGGTGCGTGGCCTGAACCGTCGTGGTCGGCCGATTCGGGGCGAGGGGGTCAACTCCCCCTGGAGTTGACCAGTTTCGTCGACCGACAGACAGAGTTGACCGAGGCGAGGAACGCGTTGTCGAACGCGCGCCTTCTGACCCTGACCGGCACCGGTGGGGTCGGAAAGACCCGTCTGGCACTTCGTATAGCCGGCAAGGTGCGCCGGAACTTCGCCGACGGCACCACCCTTGTGGAGCTCGGGGAGTTGCGTGACGAGTTGCTGTTGGCGGGGGTGGTAGCGAACGCGCTGGGATTGCGCGACCAATCGGCGCGACCCATACGCGAGGTGCTTGTCGAATTCCTCGCCGGGCGAGAGCAGCTGCTGATTCTGGATAATTGCGAGCAGCTGGTGTCCGCGGTCGCCAAGCTCACCGAGACCCTGCTTCGCACGTGCCCGCGACTGCAGATTCTCGCCACCAGTCGCGAACCACTCGGCATCAGCGGGGAAGCGGTGCTGCTTGTGCCACCGCTCGGCGTCCCGAATCCCGACGACCTACCGCGCGGGATGGCGGGCAACGATGCGATCACGCTGTTCGCCGAACGCGGAGCCGCCGCGGCCCCTGGATTCGAGGTCACCGAGGAGAACAGGGTCACCATCGCTCGGATCTGCCAGCGATTGGACGGGCTCCCGTTACCGATCGAGCTTGCCGCCGCACGGTTGCGGGCAATGACGCCGGAACAAATACTGCAACGCTTGACCGACCGGTACGTACTGTTGACCCAGGGCAGCCGGGACGCGCCGTCGAGACAGCAAACACTACGGATGTGCATCGACTGGAGTTACGACCTGTGCACACCGGCGGAGCAGCGGCTGTGGTCGCAGCTGTCGGTTTTCGCCGGTAGTTTCGACCTCGACGCCGCCGAACAAATCTGCGACGCAGATCTGCCCGCGCAGGAAATACTCGACACGGTGACCTACCTCGTCGACAAGTCGATCCTGATGAGGGAGCCGGCCGGTGCCGAGATGCGGTTTCGCATGCTCGAGACCGTGCGCGATTACGGCCGAGAAAAAGCGCAGGAGAGCGGCGAGCATGCCGAACTGCGTCAGCGACACCGAGACTGGTGTGAACGCCTGGTGCTCGACATGGAATCGCAATGGATCAGCTCCCGCGAGCTTGCGTTGATCACCACACTCGTGCGCGAGCACCCGAATCTTCGGGACGCATTGGAATCCTGTGTCTCCGAAAGCCCAGCCTCCGGGCTCCGGATCGTTGCCGCACTGTACCCGTTCTGGCTTTCCCGGGGTCTGCTCTCCGAAGGCAGGCGGTGGCTCGACCGGCTTCTCGCCCATACACCGGCCGGGCCGACCGTCGATTACGCCAAGGCGCTCTACATCGGCAGCATGATGACTGGCGTCCAGGGCGACCTGCAGGCGGCGGCCGCCCTGATGAACGCGGCACAGGCGCTTGCCTCTTCGACACTCGACCCGTTGGCACGCGCACACACCGACAGTGCACTCGGCTACTCGGCCCTGTTCGGTGGACAACCTCTCGACGCACGTACTTATCTCGAGAAGGCTGTCCGAACCTACGCCGGACGTAACGATGTCGTCGAGGTTATAGCGCTCATCGGCCTCGGCCTGGCCGACGAGTTTCTCGGGGATACCGAACACGCCATCGAATGCTACGAGCGCGTTCTGGCGATTACCGATGCACGGGGTGAATCGGTGTTTCGGTCGTATTGCTTGTGGGGGCTGGCGGTCGCGGTATGGCGACGCGGGGAGCGTGAACGAGCGGTCGGACTACTCGAACAGGCACTGCAAGCCGACCTCGAGGTGAACGACCGGTTCAACGCCAGCTTGAGCCTGCAGGCGCTGGCATGGATCGCCGCCGAAGACCAGAACGCGCGGCGCGCGGTCGTACTGCTGGGAGCCTCAGAGAAGCTCAGCCGCTCCGTGGGAAGTCCAATCGTCGTCTTGCCCAATATGAGTGAGTACCAAGAAGAGTGCGAGCGAACGACCCGACACGCCCTGAGCAAAGAGGCTTACGCGGCCGCACATCGGGACGGGACCGGCTTGAGTTTCGACGCCGCAGTCGCCTACACGTTAGGTAAGCAGCATCCGACTGAATCTCAGCCCGCGGCTCCTGCCGCACACCTGACGAAGCGCGAGCGGGAGGTCGCCGAACTGATCGCCGAGGGACTGACAAATAAAGAGATCGCCACCCGGTTGGTGATCTCCCCGCGCACCGCTCAAGGCCACGTTGAACATATTCTGACCAAGTTGGAGTTCACCTCACGCACACAGATCGCGGCATGGGTTGTCGAACAACGCAGAGAGAATCTTTGAGCGCAATCCAAGATTCCGCGCGTCTTCAGACGTCCGCAGGGGTGCAGTGACTTTCACCCCAGGGTTCCTTGTTCCACTCCTCGCCCAATCGGAGACTTCGGTGCGTCGGAAAAATCCAGCGATCGGAGAAACACTATGGCCGAGATGGTCGAAAAGCCGCGGGCGCCGCACACGCGGGGAGTCGCCCGAACCCTGATCACCGCCTACGGAATGGTGGTCTACGCCATATTCCTGATCGTGTTCGTGTATGCGATCGGATGGGTCGAGGGCCTCGTCGTGCCTCACACGATCGACGATGGTCCGGGCGCTTCCGTCGTGGTCGCCGTGGTCATCGACCTGGTGCTATTGACTGTCTTCGCCATGCAGCATTCGGTGATGGCCAGGCCCTGGTTCAAGCGACGCTGGACGAGGATCGTCCCGCAGCCGATGGAGCGCTCGACATACGTATTGTTCGCCACGGCGGCGCTGGCGCTGCTGATGTGGCAGTGGCGTCCGCTGCCCGAGCTGATCTGGAACGTCGAGACCACCTGGGTCCGAATTGCACTGTATGCCGTGTCGCTCGGCGGATGGGCGCTCGTGCTGGCGGCGACGTTCGCTATCGACCACTTCGATCTATTCGGGCTGCGTCAGGTACTTCGGAATCAGAGCGGTAAGTCGGCTCTTCCCAGTGACTTTCGGACGCCGATGCTGTACCGGGTGATCCGGCACCCGCTGTACGCGGGTTTCGTGATCGCGTTCTGGGTGGCGCCGACGATGTCCTGGGGCCGATTGTTGTTCGCTGTCGGGACCACCGGGTTCATTCTGGTGGCGGTGCGCTTCGAGGAGCATGACCTGGTCGATACGTTCGGCGACGACTATCGCACCTACCAATCGCGGGTGCCGATGCTGGTCCCGCGGATCGGCTCTCGAGCGCGGTAGCGTCAGCGACGGCCGGCGCGGCGAAGTTCCACCCACTCAGCCGACGGTTACGGGAACCCGTGTCTGCGCCACCCAGCGTCCGTGCTCGTTGGAGATGGTGATGGAGTGGTCGAAGCAGTCGCTGATGTTGGCGGTCGTGAGGACGTCCGATACCGGGCCCTGCGCGACGATGACGCCTTCCCGCACGAGAACGGCATGTGTGGTCGTGGTGGGGATTTCCTCGAGGTGGTGCGTGACGAGAATGCTGGCACGATCGGGGTCCTGGGCGCGCAGATCGTCGAGCGAAGTCAGAAGCTGTTCGCGCGCCGCAAGATCGAGGCCCGTCGCCGGCTCGTCGAGCAGCAACAGTTCGGGTTCGGCCATGAGGGCGCGGGCGATCAGGGCGCGGCCACGCTCACCCTGGGACAGGGTCGGCCACAGCAGATTCAACCGTGACCCCATCCCGAGGGCGTGGACGAGTTCCTCCGCGCGGACAACCTGCGCGTCGGTCGGTGCCCACCGCGGCGGGAACTCGGGGGTGTTGGTCAGGCCGGTGAGGACGACGTCCCGCACGGTCAGCGGCGCCCGGACCAGGTGGCGCGGATTCACGTGACCGATGTGCGCTCGCAATTCCCGCATGTCGACCCGGCCCAGTCGGTGACCCAGAACGTGGACGGTGCCGGCCGTGGGATGTGCGGTTGCTCCGAGCAGCGAGAGCAACGTGCTCTTACCGGCACCATTTGCGCCCAACAGAACCCAGTGTTCGCCGCGCCGGACCTGCAGTGTGACGTCGCGCAGGAGGAACCTACCGTCACGGACCAGGTCGACGGATTCGACCCTCACGACGGGAACGGAATTCTCCATTAGCTGTCACCTTTCCAAAACATAGGCGCTCCGCGCCCGTGAGTGGTTAACGAGTCTAGACACTCGCGGACCACGCACGGGCGGCGGAGCCGCCTCACTAGCGGTGCTTGAAGACGGGCGCACGCTTCTCGACGAACGCCGCCATCCCTTCCTTCTGGTCCTCGGTGGCGAACGTCGAATGAAACACCCGACGCTCGAATCGGACGCCTTCGGTGAGGGTGGTCTCGAACGACCGGTTGACGGCTTCTTTCGCCATCATCGCGACCGGCAGCGACATTTCGGCGATGGTGCTCGCCGTCTGCAACGCCTCGTCGAGTAGGTCCGCGGCGGGGACGATCCGGGAGACGAGTCCGGCGCGTTCGGCTTCCTCGGCGTCCATGTTCCGGCCGGTCAGGCACAGTTCCATCGCCTTCGCCTTGCCGACGGCGCGGGTCAGCCGCTGCGAGCCGCCGATCCCGGGGATGACCCCGAGTTTGATCTCGGGTTGCCCGAACTTCGCGGTGTCGGCGGCGATCAGGATGTCGCAGAGCATCGCCAACTCGCACCCACCGCCGAGCGCGTACCCGGCGACCGCGGCGATCGTGGGGGTGCGGGCCGCCGCCACCTTGTCCCAGGCGGAGAAGAAGTCGTCGAGGTAGACGTCCATGTACGACTTGGGCTGCATCTCCTTGATGTCCGCGCCGGCGGCGAAGGCCCGATCCGAACCGGTGATCAGAATGGCCCCGATCTCCGCATCCTTGTCCAACTCCTCGAC